>NZ_JSFK01000001.1 GCF_000783395.1 Pseudomonas chlororaphis
TTGTTTTGCCCGCAGGAAAGTTCGTACAGCATTCATGGACGCCGTCCGGCTGTCACAACCTGCCGACAATGCTAAGGTTCTGCCCTGGCTTTCGCACTTTCCAAGGAATCCTTTATGCCGGACGCTCAGTCCCTCAACGCTGCATTCATGGTCGTCCAGAGCAACAGCCTGGACGAACTGCGCAGCCTTGTGATCAGCATCATGCGGCGCTATCCGCTGGCTCCCCTGGAAAACGAAATTGCACTTGTACAGAGCAACGGCATTGCCCAATGGCTCAAATTGGCTTTGGCCGAAGACCCTGAGGAAGACGACCTTGGCGGTTGTGGTATTGCCGCAGCGATTGATGTGCAACTGCCGGGCAGTTTCATGTGGCAGCTGTACCGCATGGTATTGGGCCGAGATGAAATTCCTCCGAAATCCCTGCTCGATAAAGCCCCGTTGACCTGGCGCCTCATGCGCCTGCTTCCCCAGGTCATTGATCGTGCGCATTTTGAGCCGCTACAACGCTTCCTCACCCATGACACCGACCTGCGCAAGCGATATCAATTGTCCGAGCGCTTGGCGGATCTGTTCGACCAATATCAGGTGTACCGGGCTGACTGGCTTGAAGACTGGGCAGAAGGTCGGCATCAATTGCGCAATGTCAGAGGTGAGGTAAAACCTCTGCCCCCGACCAGTTGCTGGCAAGCAGAGTTGTGGCGTGCGCTGTTGGATGACGTCGGCGAACAGGGGATGGCGCAGAGTCGTGCCGGCGTTCACCAGCGGTTTATCGAGCGCATCAACAACCTCACCGAAGCGCCTGCGGGATTGCCATCGCGAGTGATCGTTTTCGGGATTTCTTCGCTGCCAGCCCAAGTGCTTGAGGCGCTGGCCGGGCTTGCGCGTTTCAGTCAGGTCTTGCTGTGTGTACACAACCCGTGCCGTCATCACTGGGCCGATATTGTCGCCGACAAGGATCTGTTGCGGCACCAGTACAAACGACAATCGCGCAAGACCGGAATGCCCGCAGTGCTGGACCCTGATGCACTGCATCAACACGCCCATCCACTGTTGGCTGCATGGGGTAAACAAGGTCGGGACTACATAAACCTGCTCGACAGCTATGACGATCCCAACAGCTATCGGGCGGCTTTTCGCGACGGTCGTATAGACCTGTTCAGCGACACCCCGCCACACAACCTGCTCAATCAGCTCCAGGACGACATCCTCGAACTGCGCCCACTCAACGAGACTCGCGAACACTGGCCCGCTGTCGATTTGGCAAGTGATGACTCGATCCGTTTTCACATTGCCCATAGCGCTCAGCGTGAAGTGGAAATACTGCATGACCAGCTCTTGGCGCGCTTCAGCGCCAACCCGGATCTGCGTCCTCGCGATGTGATCGTGATGGTGCCTGACGTCGATAGCTATGCACCGCATATTCGTGCGGTGTTTGGTCAGCTCGATCGCCATGATCCGCGGTTCATCCCTTTCACCCTGGCGGATCAGGGGCAGCGTGGTCGTGATCCACTGCTGATCGCGGTCGAGCACTTGCTCAAGCTTCCCGACAGTCGTTTCCCGGTCAGTGAAATCCTCGACCTGCTCGACGTTCCCGCACTTCGCGCACGTTTTGGCGTGGAGGAACGCGACCTGCCAACACTGCACCGCTGGATAGAAGGCGCAGGCGTGCGTTGGGGCATGAATGCCGAGCAACGCGCGGGCCTGGGTCTGCCCGACGAGCTCGAGCAAAACAGCTGGCATTTCGGTCTGCGCCGCATGCTTCTGGGCTACGCCGTAGGCAGCGCCAACGCGTGTGAAGGGATCGAACCCTATGATGAAATTGGTGGGCTCGACGCCGCCCTGATCGGGCCGTTGGTGGCTCTGCTCGATGCTTTGGAACTTGCCCACCAGCAGCTTACCCAACCCGCTCAACCCAACGAGTGGGGCTATCGATTGCAGGCACTGATGCAACTGTTCTTCAAAGCCAGTAACGAGCATGACGATTACTTATTGGCGCAGCTTGAAGAGCTTCGCGAAACCTGGCTGGAAACGTGTGAGGCGGTAGGTCTTTCGGATGAGCTTCCCCTGACGGTTGTTCGCGAAGCCTGGCTCGCCGGGCTGGATCAGGGGCGTTTGTCTCAGCGTTTCCTGGCCGGTGCCGTGAATTTTTGTACGCTGATGCCTATGCGCGCCATTCCATTCAAACTGGTCTGTCTGCTGGGGATGAACGACGGCGACTATCCCCGCGCGCAGCCTCCTTTGGACTTTGATCTCATGGGTAGCGATTACCGTCCGGGAGATCGTTCGCGGCGTGAAGACGACCGTTATCTATTGCTCGAGGCGCTTCTGTCGGCACGTTATCAGCTCTACATCAGTTGGGTCGGCCGTAGCATTCGCGACAACAGTGAGCGACCGGCTTCAGTGTTGATTGGCCAGTTGCGCGATCACCTCGCCAGCGGTTGGCGACTGCTCGATGAAAGCGGCGATCTGTTGAGCGCCATGACGCAGGAGCATCCACTGCAACCGTTTAGTGCGCGCTATTTTCATGAAGGCGATCAACTCTTCAGCTATGCCAGCGAATGGCAGGTTCTGCATCAACAGCAGTCGCCTCAAAACGAAGGGCAGTTGCTGACCCCTTATGTGCAAGAAGAACCATTGAGCCTGGCGTTGTTGCAGGACTTTTTGCGCAACCCGGTTCGGCATTTTTTCACCCAGCGCCTCAAGGTGTATTTCGAGGCCGCCGAAGCGCCGCTGGCCGATGAAGAACCCTTCGTGCTGGACGCATTGCAGCGTTACACACTGAGCGACAGCCTGCTCGAAGCCGCTCTCAGGCAACCGGACAATATCGATCAGGCTCTGACAGCCCAGGCCCGGCGTCTGCAAAATAGCGGCCTGTTGCCAATGGCTGGATTCGGCGAATGCCTGCAGCGGGAGTTGATCGAGCCTCTGCCGGATTTGCTGCAGCGTTATCAACAACTGCTCACGCTCTGGCCAAAGCCATTGAGCAGTGCGATCCCCGTCAATCTTGAATTGCACGGCGTGCGCCTTGAAGGCTGGCTCGCCGGTTTGCATCAACGCGCCGACGATGGCCTGTTGTCCGTCACGACCATTCCCAACAGCATTGGCTCGATCAAGAGTCGCAAATGGCATCGCCTGACCAAGCCTTGGGTCAATCATCTGGTGGCCTGCGCCAGCGGATTGTCCCTGAGCACCGCACTGGTGGCCAGCGACGATACGTTGCTGCTTGAGCCGATGGAGCCAGATCGGGCGATACGTTTTCTCGGCGATTTGCTCCTCGCCTGGCACGCCGGGATGCGACAGCCACTGCCGATCGCGGTAAAAACCGCTTTCGCGTGGCTCTCTCAGACCGACCCGCTGAAGGCCGAAGCGGCCGCCCGCAAAGCCTATGATGGGGACGGGCAGACCAGCGAAGGCGAGCGCCGCGAGAGTCCTGCACTGTCCCGCCAATACGCCAACTTCGATGCATTGCTTGAGGACGAAACGTTCTCCGGTTGGTGTGACGCCTTGTATCGCCCATTGTTCGAGGCACCATGGCGATCACTGTCCAGCGAAGGGGCACGCTGATGAGCACGAAGACACCGCTTGCTCTGGCATTCCCCTTGCGTGGCAGCCAGTTGATCGAAGCCAGTGCCGGTACGGGTAAGACCTTCACCATCTCTGCTTTGTATTTGCGGCTCATCCTGGGGCATGGTGACGAGTCGAGCAGGTTCGGTCGTGAGCTGCTACCGCCACAGATTCTCGTCGTAACCTTCACCGATGCCGCGACCAAGGAGCTGCGTGAGCGCATACGCACGCGTCTGGCTGAGGCCGCTCGATTCTTCCGTGACGAAACGCCTGCACCCGATGCATTGATCGGCGAATTGCGTGACCAATTCGAGCCTCAACAATGGCCGGGCTGTGCCAGCCGCCTGGATGTCGCCGCGCAATGGATGGATGAGGCTGCCGTTTCGACCATCCACAGCTGGTGTCAGCGCATGCTGCGTGAGCACGCGTTCGATAGCGGCAGCTTGTTCACCCAATCCCTGGAAACCGATCACAGCGACTTGCTCGGTGAAGTGTTGCGCGATTACTGGCGGCTGTTCTGTTACCCGATGCAGGACGATGCGTTGAATTGGGTGCGCAGCAACTGGGGCGGGCCGGCGGCCTTGTTGCCGCGCGTGCGTGGCCTGTTCGCCAGTGAGCGCGACAGCGACGAGGGCAAGGCGCCTGCGCAGCTGATTGATGAATGTCTGCAAGAACGCCGTGCAGCGCTGATCGAACTGAAAATGCCATGGCGTCAGTGGGCAGACGAATTGCTCGCCATCTGCCATCAAGGTGTTGCGAGCAAATCTGTCGACGGGCGCAAGATGCAGGCGCGTTACTTCGAACCCTGGTTTGAAAAGCTCAAGGCATGGGCCGAAGACGAGTCCCAGGAGCAACTGGATATCGGCACCGGTTTCACCCGACTGACCCCCGACGGCATGACCGAGGCGTGGAAGGGGCAGCCCCCGAGCCATCCGGGACTGGACGCCATGCCGGCCCTCAAGTCGAGTCTCGATGCATTGCCGACCCCCGATGCTGCAGTGCTGCAACATGCCGCCAAATGGGTAGGCACACGCTTTGAAGAAGAGAAGCGGCGTCGCGCCGAGATGGGCTTCGACGATATGCTGTTGCGCCTGGATGCCGCTCTGCAATCCGACGGGGGCGAACGTCTTGCGACGTTGATTCGAGAGCAGTTCCCGGTCGCGCTGATCGATGAGTTTCAGGACACTGACCCAGTGCAGTACCGAATCTTTGAAAGTATCTATCGCATTGAGGAAAACAGTCCTGACACCGGGCTGTTTCTGATCGGTGATCCGAAGCAGGCGATCTACGCTTTTCGCGGTGCAGACATCTACACCTACCTGCGCGCACGTCAGGCCACTACTGGCCGGCTGCATACGCTGGGCACCAACTTCCGCTCCAGCCATGGCATGGTCAACGCGGTCAATCATGTATTCGAGCGCGCCGAGTCCCGAGAGCAGGGACGCGGAGCATTTTTGTTCCGCGAGAAAAACGGCGACAACCCGGTGCCGTTCCTGCCCGTGGAATCTCAAGGCCGTAATGAGCGCCTGCAGGTCGCCGGACAAGATGTCGCGGCCTTGAATATCTGGCATTTACCCTCCGATCAGCCACTGTCGGGGGTGGTCTATCGCCAGCAATTGGCAGCGGCATGTGCCAGCGAAATCACTGCGCTGCTCAATGGCGGGCAAAGCGCTAGCACGGGGTTCGTTCAGGACGGTAAAGACTTCAGAGGCTTGAGGCCGTCCGATATTGCGATTCTCGTGCGCGACGGCAAAGAAGCCCAGGCAGTACGTGGTGAACTCGCCGCCCGCGGCGTGCGCAGCGTGTACCTGTCGGACAAGGATTCGGTATTCGCGGCGCAAGAAGCCCACGACCTGTTGTCCTGGCTCAAGGCCTGTGCCGAGCCGGATGTCGAACGTTCCCTGAAAGCCGCGCTGGCCTGTATCACTCTGAACCTGCCATTGGCCGAGCTGGAACGTCTGAACCAGGACGAACTGGTGTGGGAAACCCGGGTCATGCAGTTCCGTGGCTATCGCGAGCTATGGCGCAAACAAGGTGTACTGCCGATGTTGCGCCGCCTGCTGCATGACTTCCACTTGCCACAAACCCTGATGCAACGCAGTGATGGCGAGCGCGTACTGACCAACCTTTTGCATCTGTCGGAATTGATGCAGCAAGCGGCTGCGGAACTGGACGGTGAGCAAGCGCTGATTCGTCATCTCGCCGAGTTGCTGGCAGTGTCTGGCCAGGCTGGCGAAGAGCAGATTCTGCGTCTGGAAAGTGACGAACAACTGGTCAAAGTCGTGACCATTCACAAGTCAAAAGGCCTTGAGTACCCACTGGTGTTCCTGCCGTTCATTTGCTCGGCGAAACCCGTGGATGGTAGCCGTTTGCCGCTGCATTACCACGATACCGCGGGTAAAGCTCAGATAAGTCTCAAGCCGACTGCCGAGCTGATAGCGCAAGCGGACGATGAGCGTCTAGCCGAAGACCTGCGCTTGCTCTACGTTGCCCTCACCCGCGCGCAGCACGCCTGCTGGTTGGGCGTGACGGATCTCAAACGGGGCAATAACAACAGCTCGGTGCTGCACCTTTCGGCGCTGGGCTATCTGCTCGGCGGTGGCGTTTCTCTGGGCGAGTCCAGCGAACTGAAACGCTGGCTGCAAGAGCTGCAACAAGACTGCCCGGCCATCCACACCGATGAAATGCCACAACCTACCGACGAGCATTACCAGCCGCCACGCAATGACGCCGTGCTGAGTGCCACGCTGTTGCCCAAGCGCAAAGCCAGTGAAAACTGGTGGATTGCTTCCTACAGCGCATTGCGTATCAGCGACGTATTGAGTGTCGGCAGCGATGAAGCGCCTGACAGCCCGCAAGCGCAAAAGCTGTTTGATGACGAACGCCTGGACCCCGACGCCCCGCGAGAAATCATTGCCGGCGGCGCCGATATCCACCGCTTCCCGCGCGGCCCCAATCCGGGAACGTTTCTCCACGGTTTGCTGGAATGGGCCGGTGATGACGGCTTTGCCGTTCCCCGCGAGGCGCTGGAAGATGCAATTGCCCGGCGCTGCAACCTGCGTGGCTGGGAAGGCTGGATCACCACCCTGAGTGACTGGCTACAGCATCTGCTCACATCGCCATTGCCGATCGCTGGCGGGCAACCGCCGGTTGTTTTTGAGCAACTGAAGCAATACCGGGTCGAGATGGAGTTCTGGTTCGCCAGCCATAAAGTCGATGTCCTCAAACTCGACGAACTGGTGCGGCAGCACACTCACAGGGGCGTGGCTCGTGTGGCGGCAGAACCGGTGCAACTCAACGGCATGTTCAAAGGTTTTATCGACCTGACCTTCGAACACAATGGCCGTTACTACGTGGCCGACTACAAATCCAACTGGCTCGGCGTGGATGATCTGGCTTACACCGAGCAGGCCATGGAACAGTCGATCCTCGACAACCGTTATGACCTGCAATACGTGTTGTACCTATTGGCGTTGCATCGCCAGCTCAAGGCACGGCTGCCTGATTACGATTACGACCGGCATGTTGGCGGCGCGTTGTACCTGTTCCTGCGCGGTACTCGCGCGGACAGTCGCGGTGTGTATTTCGTTCGTCCGCCCCGTGAGCTGATCGAACGTCTCGACCGGATGTTCCAGGGCAAACCCGAACCCAAGACCGAACCCGCCTGGGAACAGGGAGTCCTGCTATGAGCCGCACCTTTGCCGATCTGCTACCGACACCGCTGGCAGCCGACAGTCTGTCGCGGCTGTCGCCGCTGACCAGCGCGGATGATCTGTTGATATTGCTGACTCGTTGGGTCGAGCGCGGCTGGCTGCGTGCGCTGGACAAGGCGTTTGTCGCGTTCCTGCACGAACTTGAGCGCGACACGGATCCATTGGTGCTGCTCGCGGCCGCCCTGACCAGCCATCAACTTGGCCACGGTCATGTCTGTCTCGATCTTTATGAAACCCTGAAAGCTCCCGACTTTGCTCTGTCGCTGCCGCCCGAAGGGGATGTGCAAGGTGGTGTGTTGCTGCTGCCTTCGCAATTGCTCGAGGCGCTGGATGGTGCGCATTGGTGCAAGGTTCTCGCGAGCAGTTCTCTGGTCGCACTGGCGGCGGATAGCAGTGATTCGGCACAGCAGCGCCCGCTGGTGTTGTCGGGCAAGCGCCTGTACTTGCGACGCTACTGGGCCTACGAACGGCGGATTGATACGGCGTTGCGTCAGCGTCTGCAGCAGGTTGAGCCGACACCGGACGATCTGCCGCAGCGACTGAGTGAGCTGTTCGGATCAGCGAAAACGGGTGAGGTGATCGACTGGCAGAAACTCGCCTGCGCCCTCGCCACTCGCGGCGCCTTCAGCATTGTCACCGGCGGTCCGGGCACTGGCAAAACCACCACCGTGGTGCGTTTGCTGGCCCTGCTTCAAGCACCGGCAGTAGCCACCGGTCACCCGCTGCGGATTCGTCTGGCGGCACCGACGGGCAAGGCTGCGGCGCGGTTGACCGAGTCCATCAGCCAGCAAGTGCAGTCGCTGGAGGTGAGCGAAGCGGTGCGGGCGAAGATCCCTTGCGACGTCACCACCGTGCATCGCCTGCTGGGCAGTCGTCCCGGCACCCGCCACTTCCGTCACCATGCCGGCAACCGCCTGCCACTGGACGTGCTGGTGGTCGACGAGGCCTCGATGATCGACCTGGAAATGATGGCCAACCTGCTGGATGCCTTGCCCGCCCATGCTCGACTGATATTGCTTGGCGACAAGGATCAATTGGCTTCCGTGGAGGCCGGCGCGGTGCTGGGGGATTTGTGCCGAGATGCCGAAGGTGGCTGGTACAGCCCGCCGACCCGGCAGTGGCTGGAGTCAGTCAGCGGTGAGTCGTTGCAGGACAGCGGCTTGCATGAGGACACCGATGGTTCTCACCCGCTGGCTCAGCAAGTGGTGATGCTGCGCCACTCACGGCGCTTCGGCGAGGGGAGTGGAATCGGTCAGCTCGCGCGTCGGGTCAACCAACAGTTGCCGGATGAAGCGCGGCAGTTGCTCACGACCGGGCACTACGACGACGTGTATTCGTTGCCGCTCAAGGGCGAACACGATCACAAGCTTGAGCGTCTGTTGCTGGAGGGACATGGCGACGGCCCACAGGGCTACCGTCATTATCTGAGTGTGCTGCGCAATCAGCGCCCACCGTCGGGCAGGCCTCTCGAACATCCGGACTGGATCATTTGGGCTCGCGAAGTCCTGCAGGCGTTCGACACCTTCCAACTGTTGTGTGCCGTGCGCAAAGGGCCGTGGGGTGTAGAGGGGCTGAATCAACGCATCACCGCCGCGCTGCTCAAAGCACGACTGATCGAAAACGATCAGCAATGGTACGAAGGCCGGCCAGTCCTGATGACGCGCAATGACTACGGTCTTGGCCTGATGAACGGTGATATCGGTATCGCCCTCAAACTGCCCGAGCGTGAAGGGCCAGACGCGGGCAAACCGGTGCTGCGCGTGGCCTTCCCGCGCAACGACGGTCAGGGCGGCGTGCGCTTTGTATTGCCGAGCCGCCTCAACGACGTCGAAACCGTCTACGCGATGACGGTGCACAAATCCCAAGGCTCGGAGTTTGCCCATACGGCGCTGATTCTGCCCGATGCCTTGAACCCGGTGCTGACCAAAGAACTGATCTACACCGGCATCACCCGCGCCAAGCATTGGTTCACCCTGATCGAATCCCGCTCGGGGGTGTTCGAGGAGGCGGTGCAGCGCAAGGTCAAACGCCTGAGCGGGCTGATGCTGGAACTGGAGGAGGGGGCATTGCCTCAGGGGTGAAAATCCCGACGATTGGCGGCGATTACTGACCAACCGGTCAGAGGTCGCTGTCTCGCTGGCGTTTCACTGCTGTGCTATCGTTGCGGCATCATTTCGCTACGATCCAAGAGAATCCCTGCATGAAGGTGTCTGTCTGGGCGACAGAGCGCGTAGTTGTCTGCAAGCACGCGTTGCTTGTTGCTCTGCTCTGGATATTGACGGGCGCGGCTGTCGCGCAGCCGCAAGCGCCGACGGGCATGGCCGAACAACGAGCCAAATCTGTCACTCAGGTTGTTCTTGGCATTCTCAGCTATGCGCGCTGGCCGGTGGAGCCGGCGCAATTGCGTCTATGCATCGTCGGCCCCACCGAATACACCGATGACCTGGTCAAAGGCACCACGCAAGCCACGGGGCGACCGGTCACCGTACGCCGCCTGCTGGCCGACAACCCGGCCATCGTCAGCGAATGCGATGCGGTGTACATCGGCAAACTCACCGCCGATGAACGCACTCGCTTGTTCGCTTCGCTGATCGGTCATCCGGTACTGAGCATCAGCGAAGGTGGCGATCAATGCACGGTCGGCAGCCTGTTCTGTCTGCGCGTTGGCGATGAGCAAGTGTCCTTCGAGGTCAATCTCGACTCCGTTGCCCGCAGCGGCGTGCGCATTCACCCCAGCGTGCTGCAATTGTCGCGTCGCAAACCGGCGGCACCATGAACCTGTTCAGATCGAATAGCCGCCCAACGCTGGGCTCGGTCATTGGCCGAGGGCATTTGACGGTCGCGCTGGTGGGCGTGGCGATGGCCAGCGTTTCGCTGACGTTGCTCGGCGTACTGGCTTTACGGGTGTACGCCGATCACAACCTGCACTTGATCGCCCGTTCGATCAGCTACACCGTGGAAGCTGCGGTGGTGTTCAACGACAAGGCGGCCGCCAACGAATCGCTGGCGCTGATTGCCTCCGCCGAAGAGGTCGCTGATGCCCAGGTGCTGGACAGTCAGGGACAACTGCTCGCGCATTGGCAACGCCCGGAAAACGGTTTGTTCTCTGAGCTGGAAATGCAGATCACCCGCGCCGTCCTGGAAAGGCCTGTCAGTCTGCCGATCGAGCATCAGGACCGTGAAATCGGTCGTGTACTGCTCACTGGCCATGGCGGCAGTCTTATGCGCTTTCTGCTCAGCGGTCTGGCGGGGATCATCCTCTGCACCGCGATCAGCGCCTGGGTTGCGCTCTACCTGGCGCGTCGCCAGTTACGCGCGATCACCGGTCCTCTGCGCAGTCTGGCCAATGTGGCCCACGCCGCCCGTAGCGAGCGCGCACTGGACCGTCGCGTGCCGCCAGCGCAGATCGCCGAACTCGACAACCTCGGCAATGACTTCAACGCCTTGCTCGATGAACTGGAATCGTGGCAAACCCATCTGCAAAACGAAAACGAAACCCTCGCTCACCAGGCCAGCCACGACAGCCTGACCGGGCTGCCGAACCGTGCCTTTTTCGAGGGGCGCTTGATCCGCGCGTTGCGCAATGCCGGCAAACACGATGAGCGTGTTGCTGTGTTGTTTCTCGACAGTGACCGCTTCAAAGGCATCAACGACAACTTCGGCCATGCGGCGGGTGATGCGGTGCTGGTGGCGGTGGCCAATCGCGTTCGTACGCAGTTGCGCGAAGAAGATCTGGTGGCGCGGCTGGGCGGTGACGAGTTCGCCGTGCTGCTCACGCCGCTGCACACGGTCGAAGATGCCGAGCGTATTGCCGACAAGATCCTCGCCAGCATGGACATGCCCATCGCGCTGCCGGGCGACACCAGTGTGGTGACCTCGCTCAGTATCGGCATAGCGGTTTTTCCCGATCATGGGATGACGCCGGGGGCCTTGCTCGATGCCGCCGATGCGGCGATGTATCAAGCCAAGCGTCTTTCGCGCGGCGCTCAATTCACGGCTGGGGCGGAGCACCCGGTCGATTCCGTTCAAACCAGGAGCTGATTCTCGTGTTCACACTGTCCATTCGATCTTTTTACGCTGTGCTGTTGATGGCCGTACTGGCCCTGACCGGTTGCCAGACCGCCCCGCAAAAAGGCCTGACCCCGGCGCAAGTCGCCGTGCTCAAACAACAGGGCTTTGAGTTGACCGACGAGGGCTGGGAGTTTGGCCTGTCCGGCAAAGTGCTGTTTGGCAGCGACGTCGAAAGCCTGAACCAGCAAAGCACCGAGATCGTCGAGCGCATCGGTAAGGCCCTGCTGAGTGTCGGCATCGAGCGCGTGCGGGTCGATGGCCACACCGACGCATCGGGCAAAGAGACGTACAACCAGCAACTGTCG
This sequence comes from Pseudomonas chlororaphis, assembly GCF_000783395.1. Lineage (GTDB taxonomy): Bacteria > Pseudomonadota > Gammaproteobacteria > Pseudomonadales > Pseudomonadaceae > Aquipseudomonas > Aquipseudomonas chlororaphis_H. The sequence goes on from NZ_JSFK01000001.1 coordinate 11,654, forward strand.
CTGCGCCGTGCCAAGAGTGTCGCCAAAGTGCTGGGCACGGTTGGCATGAAGCAAGAAAACATCCAGCTACAGGGCCTGGGCAGCAAAGAGCCGGTGGCGTCCAACGATACGGCGGCCGGTCGCACGGAAAACCGCCGTGTGTCGATTGTGGTCAGCGCCGACTAGTCGGCGAACTGCATGTCGCCGGTCTGCCCCATCAGCAGACCCTGATTACGCTCCGTCACCTCACGGATGTAATCCCACAACAGGGTGATCCGTTTCAACTTGCGCAGATCCTCCCGGCAGTACATCCAGAACTGCCGGGTGATGTCGATTTCCTCCGGCAGTACCGGCAGCAGACGCGGATCCTGCGCGGCGAGGAAGCACGGCAATATCGCCAGCGAGCGCCCCTGCTGCGCCGCGACGAACTGCGCGATCACGCTGGTGCTGCGCAAGTTGGCGCTGGCGCCGGGCAGCACGTTCGCCAGGTACAGCAGCTCCGAGCTGAACGCCAGGTCATCCACATAACTGATGAATTGATGCTTGCCCAAGTCTGCCGGGCGGCGGATCGGTGGGTGTTGGTCCAGATAATCCTGGGTCGCGTAGAGCTGCAAACGGTAGTCGCAGAGTTTGCAGCACACGTACGGCCCATGCTCCGGCCGTTCCAGCGCAATAACGATGTCGGCCTCGCGCTTGGAGAGACTGATGAAGTGCGGCAGCGGCAGGATGTCCACCGAGATGGCCGGGTAGGCGTCGACGAAATGGCTCAGTTGCGGGGTGATGAAAAAGCTGCCGAAGCCTTCGGTGCAACCCATGCGCACATGCCCGGACAACGCCACGCCGGAGCCTGACACCTGCTCGCAGGCCATGTGCAATGTGCTTTCGATCGACTCGGCATAACCGAGCAAACGCTGGCCTTCGGTGGTCAGGACGAAGCCGCTGGTCCGCGACTTCTCGAACAGCAAAGTACCGAGTGCCGCTTCCAGCGAACTGATCCGCCGCGACACCGTGGTGTAGTCGACAGCCAGCCGTTTGGCAGCAGTGCTGGCCTTGCGGGTGCGGGCGACTTCGAGGAAAAACTTGAGATCGTCCCAGTTCAGCGAACCTAGAGAGGTGATGTTTTTTTGCATGATGGACGGGCTTATATGTGCGTTCTTATTAGAAGTTTGCACATCTATACTCCAAAAACAGTCCGACAACCAATTCGTGACACACGCCTCATCTCAAGGCGAACCCTTCGCCTTGGCTCCTATGATAAAAACAAGTTTCGGAGACCAGCATGAACGCATCGCTTACGCCCAACGACACCACGCTGCAGAAGGTCAAACTGCTGATCGACGGCGAATGGGTCGAGTCGCAGACCACCGAATGGCACGACATCGTCAACCCGGCGACCCAGCAAGTGCTGGCGAAAGTCCCGTTCGCCACAGCCGCTGAAGTCGATGCCGCCGTCAGCGCCGCTCAGCGCGCTTTCCAGACCTGGAAACTGACCCCGATCGGCGCGCGGATGCGCATCATGCTCAAGCTGCAAGCGTTGATCCGCGAACACTCCAAACGTATTGCCGTGGTGCTCAGCGCCGAGCAGGGCAAAACCATTGCCGACGCCGAGGGCGATATTTTCCGTGGTCTGGAAGTGGTCGAGCACGCTTGCTCGATCGGCAGCCTGCAAATGGGCGAGTTTGCCGAGAACGTCGCCGGCGGCGTCGATACTTACACCCTGCGTCAGCCGATCGGCGTGTGCGCCGGCATCACGCCGTTCAACTTCCCGGCGATGATTCCGCTGTGGATGTTCCCGATGGCCATCGCTTGCGGCAACACCTTTGTCTTGAAACCGTCCGAACAGGATCCGCTGTCGACCATGTTGCTGGTGGAACTGGCAATCGAGGCCGGCGTTCCGGCCGGTGTGTTGAACGTGGTGCACGGCGGTAAAGACGTGGTCGATGGCCTGTGCACGCACAAAGACATCAAAGCGGTGTCCTTCGTCGGTTCGACGGCGGTTGGCACTCACGTTTACGACCTGGCCGGCAAGCACGGCAAGCGCGTGCAATCGATGATGGGCGCGAAGAACCACGCTGTGGTCTTGGCCGACGCCAATCGCGAGCAAGCACTGAATGCGCTGGTCGGCGCCGGTTTCGGTGCGGCCGGGCAACGTTGCATGGCCACCTCGGTGGTGGTGCTGGTCGGCGCGGCGAAACAATGGTTGCCGGATCTGAAAGCGCTGGCACAGAAACTCACCGTCAACGCCGGCAATGAGCCGGGCACCGATGTCGGTCCGGTGATCTCGAAAAAAGCCAAGGCACGCATTCTCGACCTGATCGAAAGCGGCATCAAGGAAGGCGCCAAGCTGGAGCTGGACGGTCGCGACATCAAGGTGCCAGGTTACGAGCAAGGCAACTTTGTCGGCCCGACCCTGTTCTCGGGCGTGACCACCGACATGCAGATCTACACCCAGGAAATCTTCGGTCCGGTGCTGGTGGTGCTGGAAGTCGACACCCTTGATCAGGCGATTGCGCTGGTCAACGCCAACCCGTTCGGCAACGGCACCGGCCTGTTCACCCAGAGCGGCGCAGCAGCGCGTAAATTCCAGACTGAAATCGACGTCGGCCAGGTCGGCATCAACATCCCGATTCCAGTGCCGGTGCCATTCTTCAGCTTCACCGGTTCGCGCGGCTCGAAACTCGGCGACCTCGGCCCGTACGGCAAGCAAGTGGTGCAGTTCTACACGCAGACCAAAACGGTCACGGCGCGCTGGTTCGATGACGACAGCGTCAACGACGGCGTGAACACCACCATCAACCTGCGCTGAGGAATGGCCATGAAAATCGCATTTATCGGTCTGGGCAACATGGGCGCGCCGATGGCGCGCAACCTGATCAAGGCCGGCCATTCGCTGAGCCTGGTCGACCTGAACAAAACCGTGCTGGCGGAGCTGGAGCAACTGGGCGGGACCATTCGTGCTTCGGCGCGTGAGGCTGCCGAGGATGCCGAACTGGTGATCACCATGCTGCCGGCCGCGGTGCATGTGCGCAGTGTCTGGCTCGGTGAGGACGGTGTGCTGGCTGGCATTCGCCAAGGTGTCCCAGCGGTAGATTGCAGCACCATTGATCCGCAGACCGCTCGCGATGTGGCTGCCGCTGCGGCGAAACAAGGCGTGGCCATGGCCGATGCGCCGGTGTCCGGTGGCACTGGCGGTGCAACGGCAGGCACGCTGACCTTTATGGTTGGCGCCACCCCTGAACTGTTCTCCACCCTGCAACCGGTGCTGGCGCAAATGGGCCGCAACATTGTGCATTGCGGTGAAGTCGGCACCGGGCAGATCGCCAAAATCTGCAACAACCTGCTGCTGGCGATCTCGATGGTCGGCGTCAGCGAGGCGATGGCGCTGGGCGATGCACTGGGCATCGACACGACGGTGCTGGCCGGGATCATCAATAGCTCAACCGGACGTTGCTGGAGTTCGGAAATGTACAACCCGTGGCCGGGGATCGTCGAAACGGCGCCGGCCTCGCGTGGTTATACCGGTGGATTCGGTGCCGAACTGATGCTCAAGGATCTGGGTCTGGCGACCGAAGCGGCGCGTCAGGCGCATCAGCCGGTGGTGCTCGGCGCGGTGGCGCAGCAGTTGTATCAGGCGATGAGTCAGCGCGGGGACGGCGGGAAAGATTTCTCGGCGATCATCAACAGCTATCGCAAGCCTGCAATAGAAGGACAGCGCTGAACAAACTGTGGGAGCGAGCCTACTCGCGATGGCAGGGTGTCAGTCAATCTGACTGTGCCAGATCCACCGCAATCGCTAGCAGGCTAGCTCCCACAGGGATTTGAGTGAATCTGGGACATTTGCCGGGAAATCACGTCGGGTGATCTCCCGGCTTTTTGCATCAGGCAAACACGAAATATTTGCGCACAGTCTCAACCACTTCCCACGTACCTTTCATGCCCGGCTCAACCACGAAGATATCGCCGGCACGCAGGTGGATCGGCGCCATGCCGTCCGGGGTGATCACGCAGTAGCCTTCCTGGAAATGGCAGTACTCCCACTTCACATAATCGACGCGCCATTTGCCCGGTGTGCAGATCCATGTGCCCATGATCTTGCTGCCGTCTTCGCTGGTGTAGGCGTTGAGGTTGACGGTGTGCGGGTCGCCTTCAAGTTTTTCCCATTTGCAGGCATCGAGTACCGGCAGCGGATGGGTGTCGCGCAGAACAGTGATAGGGGCGGTCGCGGTCATGAGGACTCCGGGCAGTGGGCTTGAGAAATGAACTCGCACCCTATAGCGCCCGGTCAGTGCTCAGTTGTCTGGGGTCGACATCGAACTGCTCAGAAACGCGCGCAGGCTCAGAGTTTTTCCAGCGGGCATTCGGCTCGGGCCTGTTCGAGGCTGGATTCGAATACCTCCAGTTGCGCGAATTGCCGGGTGAGTTCGGCCAGGGTGTTGCTGATTTCGCGTTTCTTCGCCTCGATGGCCTGCTGCGCACGTGCCCAAGGCATTGCCTCACCCTGATGGTCGGCGAAAATCACCTGCAATTCCTTGAGACGAAAACCCATGTCTTTGGCGCATTTGATGAACACCAGCAACTCGACGGTCTGCTGATCGTAGAGGCGGTAATTGCCCTGCCGCCGGGGCTTGGGCAGCAGGCCGATCGATTCGTAATGACGGATGCTTTTAATGGTGGTGCCGGAGCGTTGCGCGGCTTGGCCGATGTACATAGAAGTCCTTTTTCAATGGGAAACAGCGCGCTGCATTATCAGCAGAGTCAGTGAGCGGCGATAGCCTGTGCCTGCCGTAGCCAGGTATTTCGCTGCTGGTCACTTGAGCCAAGAACCGGGCCAAACGTCAGGGTGCGCAACGGTTTGATCCCGCAGAATTCCAGCGTGGTCTTGCGTACCTGATGCAGACCGGGCATGCGATAAAACCAGCGGTAGTACCAGGGCGGCGTGTCCATGGTCACCAGTAAATGCGCGGTGCGACCCTTGAGCAGCTTATCGGGGAAGGCTTTGCCTTTACGGTATTTGAAGGCAAACCCCGGTAGAAACACGCGATCAAAAAAACCTTTGAGCAACGCCGGAATCCCACCCCACCAGATCGGGTAAACCAGCGTCAGATGTTCGGCCCAAAGGATGTCGGACTGCGCCGCGCTCAAGGCCTCTTCCAGCACCTGAATCTGTTGGTAACCTTCGCGCAGCACCGGGTCAAAATCCAGTTCGCCGAGGCGTAACTGACGAACTTCGTGGCCGGCGTCGATCGCTGACTGGACGTAACGCTCGGCCAGTGCGGCGCAGAAACTCGTGCCGGATGGATGACCGAGAATCAGCAGAATGCGTTTGCCCATCGTCGTTGTCCGTGCTGAAGAAAAGCCAAGGATGAAGTCTGCCCCTTAGGGGAGAGTCAAGGCGTGCAGCAGGGCTTTGGCGTAACCCGGCAGGGCGGTGAAATCCTTGGCGCACAGCATCAAGGTGCGGCGCGCCCAGGGTTCGTTCAATGTCACGCTGTTGAATGAGCGCTGCCCCGCGCGTTCGACGGCGGCCAGCGGCACGATGGCCAGCCCGGCGCCACGGCCGACCATGCGCATTACCCCATCGAAACCGTCGGCACGGATACGTACCTGCATTCGCGCGCCGCTGTGCAGGGCTTGTTCCTCCAGGTAAATCGCCAGAGCGCTGTCGGCGCTGAGTCCTACGAAGTCATGGTGCAAAGCGTCGCTGAAACTGACCTCAGTGGCGTCAGACAATGTGTGGTCGAGAGGCAGAATCAGCACCAGCGGATCGTCGCGAAATGGCTGGGTCTGCAGGTCGCTGGTGTCCACTGCGTCGGACACAATCCCTAAATCCGCCGCACCCTGGCGCAGGGCGTGGGTGATGCGCGCGCTGGGCAGTTCCTGCAAATCGATGTCGAGATTGGGATGATCGTGCAGGAAGTCCGCGAGTACTTCCGGCAGGTATTCGGTGATTGCCGTGGTGTTGCACAGCAAGCGCACCTGACCTTTGACGCCTTGGGCATAGTCGGCCAGATCCTGCTGCAGGCGTTCGGCCTGCTGCAGGAGGATGCGTGCGTGTTGGGCCAGCGCTTTACCGGCCGGCGTCGGCGTGACGCCACGGCGGCCGCGCTCGAGAAACCCGGTGCCCAGCGACGCTTCCATCGCACGGATTCTGGCGCTGGCGGCGGCCAAGGATAAATGACTGCGGGCGGCGCCGGCGGTAATGTTGCCGGTGTCGAGGATGTGCAGGTAGAGGCGCAGGTCGGTGAGGTCGAAGTGCATGATTGGCAGCCTCTGGTTTTTGTGGTGTCTGGGCTGGCCCCATCGCTGGCTTGCCAGCGATGAGGCCAACAGCTTCAAAAAAATATCAGCCTCTTGTCAGGAGAGAGGCAGCCTCAGTATATGGCAGATTTTCAGCCAACCCTGACTGGCGCAGAGTAGCGCCATGAACACACTCACAGATTTCTACCAACACCTCGGTCTGGCGCTGTCTATGCTGGTCATCGCGACCTTCATTGTTGCCGGTCTGATCAAAGGCGTGATCGGCCTCGGCCTGCCCACCGTCGCCATGGGCTTGCTCGGTCTGGCTATGGCGCCGTCGCAGGCAGCCGCTTTGCTGATCATCCCGGCGACCCTGACCAATGTCTGGCAACTGGCATTCGGCGGGCATTTGAAAGGGCTGATCAAACGCCTCTGGCCGATGCTGTTGATGATCTTCTTCGGCACCGCAATCGGCACGTTAACGATCGGCATGGCCGGCGGACATTGGGTGGTGCGCGGGTTGGGCGCGGCGCTGTTGCTCTATGCGTTGAGTGGCTTGTTTCTGCCAACGCTGAGCATAAATCCGCGCCATGAAGGCTGGCTCGGTCCGGCGTGCGGTTTGCTCACGGGTGTCATCACCTCGGCCACCGGCGTCTTCGTGATTCCTGCGGTGCCGTACCTGCAAGCGCTGGGCTTGAGTCGCGATCAACTGGTGCAGGCGCTGGGCCTGTCATTCACCGTTTCGACGTTGGCACTGGCCGCTGGATTGCTCTGGCGTGGTGCCCTCGGTGGCGGCGAACTGGGTGCTTCGCTGCTGGCGCTGATCCCGGCCATTCTCGGTATGTTGCTTGGACAATGGCTGCGCGAACGCATTAGCGCGGTGCTGTTCAAGCGGGTGTTCTTTATCGGTCTGGGCGCGCTCGGCGCCCATTTGTTGATCAGCGGTTAGCCGAGGCTTCGCTGAGCATTTCGATCTGGCGGATATCAAAATCACGCTCCAGATAATCCATGCGCCGTTCAAAAAACGCCTTCATGTGCGGCAGATTCGAATGCACATTCAGGTGCGCTTGCGACGCCCAGATCTCGTAGAAGATAAACAGCGTCGGGTCTTCCTTGTCGCGCAGCATGTGGTACTCGATGCAGCCCGGCTCCGCGCGGCTTGGCTCAACATAGGCGCGAAACAGCGTTTCGAAGGCCTCGGCTTTTTCCGGGCGGGTCTTGGCGTGCAGGATAAAACCCTGGCGTTCACTCATCGCAGCAACTCCTCAAATTCCGATGGCCGCAAATGCTATGGCAACAATCGGTATTCGATTCGTGCTTTTTGATCAAATGTATTTTGCGCAAAACCGGCTTATTCCGCGCGAGGCGGATCGTTAATCTGCCGCCATTCCAGTTTCCCTTCTCCATCCAGCCCAATGGCTGCGCCGAGGCTTTCTCATGAAAAAAGTGCTGTTGCTCAATGGCGGTAAAAAATTCGCTCACTCCGACGGTCGCTACAACGCCACCCTGCACGAAGCCGCGCTGAGCGTGCTCGATCGCGGCGGCGTTGACGTCAAAACCACGTTCATCGACGAGGGTTACGACGTCGCTGAAGAAGTGGCCAAATTCCTCTGGGCCGACGTGATCATTTATCAGATGCCAGGCTGGTGGATGGGCGCGCCATGGACGGTGAAAAAGTACCTCGACGAAGTTTTCACCGAAGGCCACGGCAGCCTCTACGCCAGCGATGGCCGCACCCGTTCCGATGCGTCGCAGAAGTACGGCAGCGGTGGCCTGATTCAGGGCAAGCAATACATGCTGTCGCTGACCTGGAACGCACCGCAGCAGGCCTTTGATGACCCGACTGATTTCTTTGAAGCCAAAGGCGTCGACGCGGTGTACTTCCCGTTTCACAAGGCCAATGAGTTTCTCGGCATGACCGGTTTGCCGACGTTCCTCTGTGTCGACGTGATGAAACGCCCGAACATCGAGGCTGATGTGGCGCGGTATGAGCAGCATTTGACCGAGGTGTTTGGTCTCAAGGGCTGAATGGTTTCGGGCTACTATCGGTGGTAACAGCAAAAGATCGCAGCCTGCGGCAGCTCCTACAGAGAGTTGCAGTCATCTGCGATCTTGGCGATTTAAAAGAGGACACCCGTGAAAGCCAGATCCGATGAGTTGCAGATTTTCGTCTGCGTGATCGAATGCGGTTCGATTTCCGCCGCCGCCGAACAGGTCGGGCAAACGCCGTCGGCGGTCAGCCGCACGTTGTCGAAGCTGGAAGCCAAGCTCGACACCACGCTGATCAACCGCACCACGCGGCGCATGGATCTGACCGAGGAGGGCAAGTATTTCTTCGAGCAAGCCAAGCTGATTCTCGATCAGATGGAGCAACTCGAAGAGCGCCTGTCCTCGCGCCAGCAAACCCCATCCGGGCGCTTGCGCATCAACGCCGCTTCACCATTCATGCTCCACGCGGTGGTCCCGTACATCGACGAATTCCGCCGGCTCTACCCAGACATTCAGCTAGAACTGAACAGCAATGACCTGATCATTGACCTGCTGGAACAAAGTACCGACATCGCCATCCGCATCGGCACCCTCGCCGATTCGACGCTGCACGCACGTTCGCTCGGTTGCAGTCCGCTGCTGATCGTCGCCAGCCCGGCCTATCTGGAAAAGCACGGCGCGCCGCAGCAAGTCGCAGACTTGAGCGAACACACCTTGCTCGGCTTCACCCAGAACGAAGGTCTCAACCAATGGCCACTGCGCTTTGTTCACGGCGACCGCTGGCCGATCACCCCGGCGATCAGCGCCTCCAGCGGCGAGACCGTGCGCCATCTCGCGCTGGAAGGGCAGGGCATTGCCTGCCTGTCGCACTTCATGACCATCGACGACATCCGTGCCGGGCGCCTGAAAGTATTGCTTGGCGAATTCAACAGCGGTTATCGCCAGCCGATCAACGCCGTTTACTACCGTAACTCGCAACTGGCGCTGCGCATTCAATGCTTCCTCGATTTCATCCAGAGCAAACTCGCCGCCTACGCCAGCGCCGATTTCAAGGGCTGATTCGTGACCTCTGCGCAAGAGTGAATTGGCCGAGAGCGGGTTTTTCCCTCCGGCTCACGGGCAGATACTCGTCCCATCACTTACTCACGCAGGGAGTTTCTCCATGAACGTATTCGTCACCGGCGCTGCCGGTTTTATCGGCGGCTCGATCGCTACCGGTCTGGTCAAGGCCGGGCATAAAGTCACAGGCCTGGTGCGCAGCGCCGAGCAGGCTGCTGAGTTGAAAGCGCTTGGCATCACCCCGGTCATCGGCACTCTTGATGACAAAGCACTGCTCGCCGAACAGGCCCGCGCCGCTGACGCGGTGATCAACGCCGCCAGCAGCGATCATCGCGGCGCGGTCGAAGCCTTGCTCGATGCCTTGCGCGGTTCCAACAAAGTCTTCCTGCACACCAGCGGTTCGAGCATCGTCGGTGATGCCTCGGGCGGTAAATCCAGCGATGTCATCTACTACGAAGACAATCTGCCGAAGCCGACCGTCGACAAGGCCGCCCGCGTGGCCATCGACAACCTGATCCTCGCGGCGGCGAAGGACGGCGTGAATTCCGCCGTCATCTGCAACACGCTGATCTACGGCCACAGCCTGGGCGTCAATCGCGACAGCGTGCAATTGCCGCGACTGCTCAAACAAGCACGCAAAAGCGGCGTGGTGCGCCACGTCGGCACTGGCCAGAACATCTGGTCCAACGTGCACATTGAAGACGTCGTCGCCCTGTACTTGCTGGCGCTGACCAAGAACGTCCCGGGCACGTTCTACTTCGTCGAAAGCGGCGAAGCATCGTTCATCGACATGACCACCGCCATGGCTGAAGCGCTGAACCTGGGTCAACCGCAAGACTGGCCGCTGAAAGACGCTGAAGCCGAATGGGGCTACGAAATGGCCAACTACGGCCTCGGCTCCAACAGCCGAGTGCGTGGCAAACACGCCCGCGAACTGCTGGGCTGGGCACCGAAGCGCACGTCGGTGGTTGAATGGATTCGTAACGAAATGGTGTGATTGCAGTTTGAGCCCCGCCGGGCTTTGTGATCACCCTTTAGAACGGCTGCCATCGTGCAGCCGTTTTCGTTTCGGGCTTTGCGACTTGAGACGGGTCTACTTGGCCAAGGACAAGTGCAGGAACTTACTGGACCTCAGTTTGAGTTTGCGCTCAATGGTCTCCACGCTTTGACCTGTCTCGATGGCTGTCGAGCTGGCAACTGCGCGAATCAACGTTTCGGTTGTCAGTTTTTTTTTGGTGCGAGGTGTGGGGCTCATGGCAGGGACTCCGCGGAGGTTGTCAGGCGAGTATAGCGCTTGGCTGGATTTGAAAAATATAACGTATGGCTGGACACCGAACCGGTGGGAGCTGGCTTGCCAGCGATAGCGGTCGGCCAGTCAGCATTTAAGTTGAATGTGCAGCCATCATCGCTGGCAAGCCAGCTCCCACAGGTTTTGCGCATCCTGTCTGGAGGAATGCGATCAAAACTGTGGGAGCGAGCTTGCTCGCGAAAGCGCTGGATCAGTCGGCAAAGATGTTGAATGTGAAGTTGCCTTCGCGAGCAGGCTCGCTTCCACATTGGTTTCTCGTTCACCGAAAAGCCATGTAAATCCCGGCCTACGATTTTCATTAATCACGACAAGACATATCCATCAGCGACACGTCTTGCCTCTCCACGAAAATTACTTTCATGCGGTTTGAAATCTCGATCTCGAAATGATTTATGAGTTTCACAACCCATTCGAACGTGACCCTTTCGAGGAGTACCGCATGACGCCTTCCTTCGGCTATTGGCTGCTGGTCTATGCCGCCGTCGCCATCATTGCGCTGATCGTGTTGATCGCCCGTTACCGGCTCAACCCGTTCATCGTCATCACCCTGATTTCCATTGGTCTTGCGCTGGTGGCGGGGATGCCGCCGTCGGGTGTGGTGGGGGCGTATGAGGCCGGGGTGGGCAAGACGCTGGGGCATATTGCGCTGGTGGTGGCGCTGGGGACGATGCTTGGCAAGATGATGGCTGAGTCTGGCGGCGCCGAGCAGATGGCGCGCACGCTGATCGATAAATTCGGCGAGAAGAACGCGCACTGGGCGATGGTCTGCATCGCGTTTCTGGTCGGTTTGCCGCTGTTCTTCGAAGTCGGTTTCGTCTTGCTGGTGCCGATTGCCTTTACCGTGGCGCGCCGCGTCGGCGTGTCGATTCTGATGGTCGGTTTGCCGATGGTCGCCGGCCTGTCGGTGGTGCATGCGCTGGTGCCGCCGCACCCGGCGGCGATGTTGGCAGTGCAGGCTTATCAGGCGTCGGTCGGACAGACTTTGCTGTATGCGATCGCCATCGGCATTCCCACCGCGATTATTGCCGGGCCGTTGTACGCCAAATTCATCGTGCCGCGCATTCAATTGCCGGCGGATAACCCCTTGGAAAAACAATTCCTCGACCGCGAACCGCGCGACAAGCTGCCGGGTTTCGGCATCACCATGGCGACCATTCTATTGCCGGTGGTGTTGATGCTGATCGGTGGCTGGGCCAACCTGATTTCTACGCCGGGCAGTGGCTTCAACCAGTTCCTGTTGTTCATCGGCAACTCGGTGATTGCGCTGCTGCTGGCGACCTTGTTGAGTTTCTGGACGCTGGGCATCGCCCAGGGTTTCAACCGCGAATCGATCCTCAAGTTCACCAACGAATGTCTGGCGCCGACTGCCAGCATCACTTTGCTGGTCGGTGCCGGTGGTGGCTTGAACCGCATTCTGGTCGATGCTGGCGTGACCGATCAGATCGTCGGCCTCGCTCATGAATTCCACCTGTCGCCGCTGATCATGGGCTGGCTGTTCGCTGCGTTGATGCGCGTCGCCACCGGTTCCGCGACCGTGGCCATGACCACCGCGTCCGGCGTGGTTGCGCCGGTGGCCATTGGTCTGGGTTATCCACACCCTGAACTGTTGGTGCTGGCGACCGGCGCGGGCTCGGTTATCTTTTCCCACGTCAATGACGGCGGCTTCTGGTTGATCAAGGAATACTTCAACATGACGGTCGCGCAGACGTTCAAGACCTGGACCGTACTCGAGACGCTGATCTCGGTAGTCGCGTTCGGCCTGACCGTCGGCCTTTCTTACCTGCTGTAACCGGAGCCCGCCGCCCATGGACATCCTCTATCAGATCCGCGCCCGCCAGGATTCCTTCAGCGCCGGCGAAGGCCGCATCGCTCGGTTGATGCTCGATGACGTTGGTTTTGCCGCGAGCGCCAGCCTCGAAGACCTCGCGCAACGCGCTGAAGTCAGTACCGCCACGCTGTCGCGTTTCGCCCGCACCGTAGGCTGCCGCGACTTGCGTGATCTGCGCCTGCAACTGGCTCAGGCGAGCGGCGTCGGCAGCCGTTTTCTCGACCCAGCGGGCACGCCTGAGCAGTCGGCATTCTATGGGCAGATCGTCGGTGATATCGAAACCACGCTGCGCCAGCACCAGGCCGGATTTGACGAATCGTGCTTTGCCGATGCGGTGAAAATGCTTGGTCAGGCACGGATGATTCACGCTTTCGGCATGGGCGGTTGCTCGACCCTGTGCAGCGATGAATTGCAGGTACGCCTGGCGCGCCTCGGCTACCCGATTGCCGTGTGCCATGACGCGGTGATGATGCGCGTCACTGCCGCCAGCCTGAACGCCGAGCAAGTGCTCATCGTCTGTTCGCTGACCGGCATCACCCCGGAGTTGCTTGAGACTGTCGAACTGGCGCGCAACTACGGCGCGCGCATTCTGGCGCTCACCCGCGCCGACTCGCCACTGGCAGAACTGGCCGATATCGTCCTGCCGCTGCAAGGCGCAGAAACCTCGTTCATCTACAAACCGACGGCAGCGCGCTACGGCATGCTGCTCGCCATCGACGTGCTCGCCACCGAGCTGGCGCTGGCCAGTCCTGAAGACAATCAAGAACGTCTGCGGCGGATCAAACTCGCCCTCGACGAATACCGTGGCGGCGACGATCACCTGCCGCTGGGAGACTGACATGCTGTACGACACCCTGATTCGCAACGCCCTGATCATCGATGGCAGCAACATGCCCGGCTACAAGGCCGACGTGGCGATTCGCGAGGGCCGCATCGAGCGTATCGGCGACTTGCACGATGCCTCGGCGACAGAAGAAATCGACGCCGCTGGCCGCGTGCTGGCGCCGGGTTTCATCGATGTGCACACCCACGACGACACCGTGGTGATTCGTCAGCCAGAGATGCTGCCCAAGCTCAGCCAGGGCGTGACCACGGTGATTGTCGGTAACTGCGGGATCAGCGCTTCGCCCGTGACGTTGAAGGGCAATCCGCCGGATCCGATGAACCTGCTCGGCAGCGCGGCGGCGTTTGTTTATCCACGCTTCAGCGATTACCGTGCGGCGGTGGAAGCGGCGAATACCACGCTGAACGTGGCGGCACTGATTGGCCATACGGCGCTGCGCAGCAATCATCTGGATGACCTGTTCCGCACAGCGACGCCGGAAGAAATCGCCGCGATGCGCGAGCAGTTACGCGAAAGCCTTGAGGCCGGTGCGTTGGGTTTATCCACAGGCCTGGCTTACGCCAGCGCGTTCAACGCTTCCACCGATGAAGTGAAGCAACTGACCGAAGAACTGACCGCGTTCGGCGCGGTGTACACCACGCATTTGCGCAGCGAATTCGAACCGGTTCTGGAAGCGATGGACGAGGCGTTTCAGATCGGTCGTCACGCCAAATCACCAGTGATCATTTCCCACCTCAAATGTGCCGGCGTGGGTAACTGGGGGCGCAGTCCCGAGCTGCTCGCATCATTGGAAGAGGCCGCGAAAACCCACCCGGTCGGCTGCGATTGCTACCCGTACGCGGCGAGTTCTTCGACGCTGGATTTGAAGCAAGTCACCGATGCGCATCGCATCACCATCACCTGGTCGACGCCGCACCCGGAAGTCAGCGGCCGCGACCTGATCGATATCGCCGCTGAATGGAATCTGCCGCTGCTCGACGCCGCGAAACGCCTGCAACCGGCCGGCGCGGTGTACTACGGCATGGACGAGGCGGATGTACGAAGAATCCTCGCGCATCCGTTGTCGATGGTCGGTTCTGACGGACTGCCGGAGGACCCGTTCCCGCATCCGCGTCTGTGGGGCGCTTTCCCACGGGTATTGGGACATTTCAGTCGTGATGTCGGGCTGTTTCCGCTGCACACCGCCGTACACAAGATGACTGGGCTGTCGGCGGCGCGGTTTGGTTTGAAGGAGCGCGGCGAGATTCGTGAAGGCTATTGGGCAGATCTGGTGTTGTTCGATCCGGCGACCGTGCGTGATGTAGCCGACTTCCACGACCCGCAACGTGCGGCGCAGGGCATCGATGGCGTGTGGATCAACGGTGTATTGAGTTATCGCGATGGGCAGGCGAATGGTCGCAGGGAAGGGCGCTTTCTCGCTCGACAGGGTGATCTGCGCGATAACTTTCACTGAGGTTTCGCGGACTGCGTCACAGTGATGGCACATTGCGACTAAAGAAAGTCATCAACAGGCCGAATTGCTGACATCCACCCCGTCTACACTGTGGGGCCAATCAGTCAGGGAGCACCCCATGAGCTTCGGCAAAACCACCCCGATCCTGCGGATCTTCGATGAAGCCAAAGCTGTCGAGTTCTACGTCGATTTTCTGGGTTTCAAGATCGACTGGCAGCATCGCTTCGAGGCGAATTTTCCGTTGTATCTGCAGGTGTCGCGTGGCGAGTGTGTGTTGCATTTGTCCGAGCATCATGGCGATGCGTGCCCGGGTTCGGCGCTGCGTATCGAGACGGACGAGCTGGAGGCGTTTCAGCAGCAGTTGGAGGCCAAGGATTACAAGTTTTCGCACCCGGGTATTCAGGCGATGCCTTGGGGGAGTCAGGACATGACCATCGTTGATCCGTTTGGTAATCGGTTGGTGTTTACCAATGCGATCTGTCTCTGAAGCGAAAAGCCCCTCACCCTAACCCTCTCCCGAAGGGAGAGGGGACTGACCGAGGTGTATGAAGTTATCCATCGACCTGAAAGATCTGCAGCGATTATGGATTCAAAGCAGCACTTTCAGGTCGATGTCATTCACAAATATCCCCCGTTCGGCCCCCTCTCCCTCCGGGAGAGGGCTGGGGTGAGGGGAAAATGGCACACCGCAAAAAGAAGCCCGCCACTCAACCATCACAGTTGGGATCGCGGGCTTTTTCGTTACTCGGTCGGCACTAACCTGTCCAGCACGCGATTGACGGCCATTTCCGCCACCATCACCACTTGCGCAATACCCTGCAGTGTCTTGCGGTGTGTGCCTTCAACCTGCGCGGCATGGTTGTTGAGCATGACCGTCGCCGAACCGAGGGTTTCGCTGGCGTCGGCCAGCAGGGATTCGGTGTCGGCCTGGGGATTGGCCATGTACAGCGTGTTGGGGGAGTAGGGCGTGGCCATGAGGTCGGCGTTCGTCGGACCGAGATAGTGGTCGAGCGCGCGCTCGGCGGCTTCGTGGAATTTCTTTGAGTCGGGGGATTCGTAGGGGGAGGCCGGGTCGGTGACCGGCGGATTTGGCGTTATCTTGAACATAGCTGTGTTCCCTTTGTTGAGCGGCAACCCTTTGGCTACTAAACGAAAGGGTGGCAGCTGTACGCAGGTTAGTAGACCGGGGAACTCAGCTAAGCCGGCGCGCCGAAGCGCCCTGCGTACAGCCACCGTCAAGCTCAGGTACGCGAGTACCTGTGATGAATGTACGACCAGCAGAATTACCGCCGGGCTACTAAACCCGATCACTGGGAATCAGTGACGCAATCAAGTTACGCAGCATGCTCAGGGCGCACAAGCCGGCGGATTCTGGCTTAGGCGTAGGTTACGGCGCAAGGATTTGTGGGCGGTTTCGCGTAACGCTGAGTGTCTTTAAACACCTGTGGTGCGGGATGTTTATTGCGCTCAAGTATCGAAGATTTGCCTGTAGGAATTGTTGGCTGCCACTGACGCCATCGCCGGCAAGCCAGCTCCCACAGGTTTATGTGCAAGCCATGGATTTTGTGGACGACTTGGGCACTATGGGAGCCGGCTTGCCAGCTCCCATAGATTTATGTGCAAGTAATAGATTTTGTGGACGACTCGGACACTGTGGGAGCTGGCTTGCCAGCGAAGGGGCCGGAACATTCACCCCCGATGCATCTGCCGAAACTCCCCCGGTGGCATCCCGCGTCGACTCTTGAACGTGCGATGAAACGACCTCGGTTCGGTAAACCCCAGATACTGCGCAATGTCCTGAATCGGCAGCGTACTGTTGAGCAAATAATGCTCAGCCAGTTCCTGACGCAAATCATCGAGAATCTGCTGATACGACGTCCCTGCCTGATGCAACTGCCGCTGCAATGTGCGCACTGAAACGGCGAGCTGCTCGGCGACCTGCTCCTTTCGCGGCAACCCTTCCTTGAGCAACTGCCGCAGAATGTTCTTCACCTGCTGTTCCAGCGACGCATCCTCCAGTGTCGCCATCAAGCCCAGCGCATGTTCTTCCAGCGTCCGCAGCAACTGCGCATCGGCCTGGCGCAACGGCAACTGCAAATAAGCCAGCGGCACGACCAGCGCCGAATACGGCTGATCGAACAACACCGGGCAATCGAAAAACGCTTCGTACTGCGCCGGCGTGGCCTCGGCCGGGCATGAATGTTCCAGCCAGACCCCGGCCGGCGACATCTGCGTGTCGGCGATCCAGCGCGCGTAGTGCAGCCACGAACCGAGGACGTTTTCTACCAAGTGTCGACGAATCCGTGGGCGCTGATAGCGGCAGGTCCAGATCAGATGCACATGGCCGTCCTGCACCTCGGCGCGACTCACGCCCATGTCGCCGACCAGTTTTTCGAACGGCATGATCCGGCTCATCGCATCGCCCAGCGTCGCGCAGTTCATGGTGATGTAACCGAGCACGCTCCACGAATTGGGCAGGACGAAATTCGCCGCGTTAAGCCCGAACAACGGATCGCCCGAGTGTTCGCAGAAATAATCCAGCAAGCGTTCATGCGCCTCACCGGGCAAACGCAGGGTGTTGTCGCTCAACTGCTGCGCCTGCAAACCCGCTGCCGCCAACGCCGGCTCGATGGCCATGCCCAGCTGTTCGGCATGGCGCAGGTACTTGAGCATTGGCGGAACTGAAGTGAAGCCCAGCGATTGCATGATCCCATTCCTTTGATCAACGGCGGCGGAGGCGGACGAATAGCCTGAAAGGTAATTTGAAACCCCGACTAAAGTAAATGGCTGACGCTTGCGCGACGTTTGACTCAATTGGCTACACGAACTGGCCGGATGCGACCGTGACACTTTGCGGCCGCTGGCTAGTATGGAGGCCTGAAATATCACTGATCCGACGGTTAGAAGGACACACGCATGCGACGCTGGAACGGCTGGGGAGATGCAAGCACGGTGGTCGAACTGCCGGCCCAGGGCGCGGAGTTTCTTCATGAACGATTGGGCGAGGGGCGCGCGCTGCCCGATGCCACGCTGGAATCCGCATTGGCCCGGGTGCCGGCTTCGCGATTGCCGGCGCACAGCTTGTACAGCGTCGATGCCCATGACCGTTTACTGCATGCCCGGGGCCAGAGCCTGCCGGATTGGCTGGCGTTGCGCGAAGGTGCGCTGGGTAATTATCCCGATGCGGTGGCGTTTCCCGAGACTGCTGAGCACATTCGCCAATTGCTGGCGCTCGCCCATGAACAGGACTTGTGCCTGATTCCCTATGGCGGCGGCACATCGGTGGCCGGCCACATCAATCCGCCGGATTCGGCGCGGCCAGTGGTGACGGTGTCGCTAGCGCGGATGAATCGCCTGATCGACCTCGACGAACAAAGCCTGCTGGCGACGTTTGGTCCCGGTGCGAGTGGCCCGCAGGTGGAAAGTCAGTTGCGTGCGCGGGGCTACACGCTGGGGCATTTTCCGCAGTCCTGGGAGCTGTCGACGCTGGGCGGTTGGGTGGCCAGCCGTTCGAGCGGTCAGCAGTCGTTGCGCTATGGCCGGATTGAGCAGTTATTTGCTGGCGGAACGTTGGAAACCTTTGCCGGGCCGATGCAAATTCCTACCTTCCCGGCCTCTGCCGCCGGGCCCGATCTGCGCGAAGTGGTGCTCGGTTGCGAGGGCCGTTTCGGGATCATTTCCGAGGTCAAGGTGCGGATCAGCGCATTGCCTGCTGATGAGCGTTTCTACGGCGTGTTTCTACCCGACTGGCCGCAAGCGCTAAGGGCGATCCGCCAATTGGCCCAGGCACGCGTACCGCTGTCGATGCTGCGCCTGTCCAACGCCGTGGAAACCGAAACGCAACTGGCGCTGGCCGGTCATCCGCAACAAATCGCCTGGCTGGAAAAGTACCTGAAGCTAAGGGGGGCGGCAGAGGGCAAATGCCTGCTGACCTTCGGCGTCACCGGCAATCGCCGGCAAAACGCATTGTCGCTGACGCAGGCGCGGCAGCATCTGAAGGCGTTCGGCGGCGTGTTCACCGGTACCTTGCTCGGCAAGAAATGGGCGCAGAACCGCTTCCGCTTCCCCTACCTGCGCGAGAACCTTTGGAACGCCGGTTACGTAGTCGACACCCTCGAAACCGCCACCGACTGGAGCAATGTCGACCACCTGCTCAACCTCGTTGAAAACAGCCTGCGCGAGGCCTTGGCCGCCGAAGGCGAGCGCGTGCACGTGTTCACCCACCTGTCCCACGTTTACGGCGAAGGTTCGAGCATCTACACCACCTACGTGTTTCGCCCGGCGGCGGATTACCCCGCGACGCTGGCGCGCTGGAAAGCGCTCAAACATGCGGCCAGCCAGACCATCGTCGACAACCACGGCACCATCAGTCACCAACACGGTGTCGGCAAGGATCACGCGCCGTACCTGCTGCGCGAGAAGGGCGCATTGGCGATGGATGCGTTGCAGGCGCTGAGCAAGCACTTCGATCCGGCCGGGCGCCTCAATCCCGGCACGCTGCTGCCGGAGTGACGGCCATGAGTCAGGAGTGGAACGCCGCGTGGCGCCAGCAGATTCTGCCGACGCTGGCCGAGGAAACCTGGGATCTGATCGTCATCGGCGGCGGTATCAGCGGCGCCGGCATTCTGCGGGAAGCCGCGCGTCGAGGTTGGCGCTGTCTGTTGCTGGAGCAGCGCGATTTTGCCTGGGGCACGTCCAGTCGATCTTCGAAAATGGTTCATGGCGGTTTGCGTTACATCGCCAAAGGGCAATGGCGCCTGACCCGTGATTCGGTGCGCGAACGTCAGCGCTTGCTCGACGAAGCGCCGGGGCTGGTCGAGCCGATGAGTTTCCTGATGCCGCACTATCGCGGTGGCTTTCCCGGGCCTCGGGTGATGGGTGGTTTGCTGAGCGTTTACGACGCCTTGGCGGGACGGCGCAGCCATCGTTTTCATTATGCGCAACAGCTTCGATATCTGGCGCCGGGCGTGAAGGAAAATGACTTGCTCGGCGGCACCTGTTTTGTCGATGCGCTGACCGATGATGCGCGGCTGGTGATGCGCGTGTTGAGCGAGGCGCGGGCCGATGGCGCTGTCGTGGTCAATGGCGTTCGCGTCGAACATCTGTTGCGTGAACACGGGCGGGTGTGCGGCGTTCAAATCGAAAATTGCGAGGGCGGCGCTACCCTGCAATTGCGCTGCGGTGTGCTCGCTGTGGCGACTGGCGCCTGGGCTGAGCGTTTGCGGCCGACTGAGGCACCACGGCAATTACGCCCATTGCGTGGCAGTCATTTATTGCTGCCGGGTTGGCGTTTGCCGGTGGCGCAGGCATTCACTTTTCTGCATGAGCGTGATCGGCGTCCAGTGTTCGTTTTCCCGTGGGAAGGCGCCACGGTGGTCGGCACTACCGACCTCGATCATCGCGACGATCTGGATCAGAGTGCGAGCATCAGCGGCGAGGAACTCGACTATCTGCTGGCGGCCTGCACGCAACAGTTTCCCGGCGCAGTTGTGACGGCTAATGATGTGCTGTCGACCTGGTCGGGCGTGCGTCCGGTCGTGGGCAGCGAAGGTGCACATCAAGACAAACCGTCGAACGAAACCCGTGAACATGTGCTGTGGCAGGAGCCCGGTTGCGTGACCCTGGCCGGCGGCAAACTGACCACGTTTCGCCCGCAAGCCATCGAAGTGCTCAAGGCCTGCGCGAGCATGCTGGGTCGCACCTTTGTCGATGACGCCGCGCCAGTGTTTGCTGCTGTGCCTGAGTTGCCGATCCCGGCGCTGAGCAGCCATCAATGGCGACGTCTCGCCGGACGGCATGGGCGCGACCTGTCAATGCTGGCGCAACTGCTCACGGAGATCGGTCACGCCACGGTCGGCGCTACGGACACGTTGTGGGCCGAACTGGCTTTCGCCTGCGACTCGGAAATGGTTCTGCACCTTGACGATCTGCTCCTGCGCCGCACGCGTCTGGGCCTGCTGTTGCCGCGCGGTGGCGAAGAATATTTCACCGCCATCCGCCAACTCTGCCAGCCGCGACTGGCCTGGAGCGACGAACACTGGCAGCAAGAAATTCAGCGTTATCGGGCGTTGTGGCAACGCCATCACGGTTTGCCGGATGCCACGCCTTGATGCCCCTTGAAGAGAGCTCCATGGATAACCACCCGAACAAGCGTTACCTGCTGGCCATCGACAACGGCACCCAGAGCGTGCGCGCGCTGCTCTTCGATCTGCAGGGCAATCTG
The DNA here is from genome assembly GCF_000783395.1 of Pseudomonas chlororaphis. Lineage (GTDB taxonomy): Bacteria > Pseudomonadota > Gammaproteobacteria > Pseudomonadales > Pseudomonadaceae > Aquipseudomonas > Aquipseudomonas chlororaphis_H. The sequence continues at coordinate 32,575 of NZ_JSFK01000001.1, forward strand.
CTCGGCAAAGGCAAGGTCGAATTGCAGGCGTATTACTCGACGCAGCCGGGTTGGGCCGAGCAGGATCCTGATTATTACTGGGCAAAATTGGGGGAGGCGTGCCAGCAAGTCTGGGCGCAGACCGGCATCGATCGTTCGCAGATTGCCGGCGTTTCCCTGACCACGCAGCGCGGCACGGTGATCAACGTCGATGCTGAGGGCAAGCCATTGCGTCCGGCGATTCTGTGGCTCGATCAGCGTCAGAGCGAGGTCGAGGGCGGGATCAAAGGAGCGTGGGGCTGGCTGTTCAAACTGGTCGGCGCGCAGGGCTCGGTGGATTATTTTCGCGCCCAGGCTGAGGCTAACTGGATAGCAAAATATCAGCCTGACGTGTGGGCGGCGACCGACAAGTTTTTACTGCTATCGGGGTTTCTCACGCATCGACTGTGCGGACGCTTTGTTGACTCGGTGGGTTGCTGCGTCGGCTATCTGCCGTTCGACTTCAAACGCCTGAAATGGGCCGCGCCGAGTGACTGGAAATGGCGGGCGCTGGCGGTGCGTCCCGAGCAATTGCCGACCCTGCACAAACCCGCTGAAACCCTTGGCTACATCACCGCTGAAGCCGCTCGCCACACCGGCATTCCTGAAGGCTTGCCGCTGATTGCGGCGGGCGCTGACAAGGCTTGTGAAGTGGTCGGTGCCGGCGTGGTCGATGCGAACACGGTGTGCCTGTCCTACGGCACTACGGCGACGATCACCAGCACCCGCTCGCGCTATCTGGAAATCGTCCCGTTGATCCCGCCGTATCCCTCGGCAGTGCCGGATCAGTACAACTGCGAGGTGATGATTTATCGCGGTTACTGGATGGTCAGCTGGTTCAAGAACGAGTTCGGTCTGCGCGAGATGCAGCAGGCGAAAGAGCAGGGCATTGAGCCGGAGCAGTTGTTCGATGCACTGGTTGATGCGGTGCCGCCGGGGTCGATGGGTTTGATGCTGCAACCGTACTGGTCACCGGGGATTCGTGAGCCGGGTGTCGAGGCGAAAGGCGCGATGATCGGCTTCGGTGATGTGCACACCCGTGCGCATATTTACCGGGCGATTCTGGAAGGGCTGGCGTATGCGTTGCGCCAGGGCTTGGAGAATATCGAGCGGCGTTCGAAGGTCTCGGTCAAGCGTTTGCGCGTTGCCGGTGGTGGTTCGCAGAGTGATGCGGCGATGCAGCTGACAGCGAACATTTTCGGCCTGCCGGCGGAGCGTCCGCATGTGTATGAGGCGTCGGGTCTGGGCGCGGCGATTTGTTGTGCGGTGGGGCTGGGGTTGCATGCCGATTTTCCCTCGGCGATCGCGGCGATGACTCGGGTGGGCGCGGTCTTCCACCCCCAACCCGAGGCACAAAAAATCTACGAGCAACTGTACAAAGACGTCTACCTGCGCATGTACCGCCAACTCAAACCGCTGTACCAGAGCATCCGCAAAATCACCGGTTACCCCGCCTGAAAGAACACCATCAATCCCCTGTAGGAGCTGCCGAAGGCTGCGATCTTTTGATCTTGTTTTTTAAGATCAACGTCAAAAGATCGCAGCCTTCGGCAGCTCCTACAGGGAGCGTATTGCGATTCGATGTGGCGCCATCGGAGAACTTTTCTGGTGAGATCGGACAGTGTCAGCGGCGGGGTCGGTTGTTAGGCTCATCCCCCACGGCACCGCCAATAAGAACGAAAAGCAATGAAGCTGACCTTCCTCCTGTTGCTGCTTTGTGCAACCGCCCCGAGCGCCTGGGGCTGGTCGAACCATACGGTCGGCAGCTATCTGGCGTTGCAGGAGCTGCCGGCGTTGCGCGATGCGCCACCGGTTGAAGTCGAGCCACTGGAGCAGTTTCTCAACGAGCAATACCCGGCCGTGCTGGCGCTGTTGGAGCAGCAGGAAAACTTCGCCCGCGAGCACTTCGCTCAGTACCCGCCACGCCCCGACAACCTGAAATTGCCAGCGGTACCCAGTGACAATCTGCGCCACGATTTCCTCTCGGCGCTGCGCATCAATCCCGAGATTTACCTGGCAATGGTCATCCAGCCATTGCCCGGCAAAGACTTGCCCGAACGCGAGCATCTGCAGGCCAATCAAGTCATGGTCGAGCAGACCCTTTCGCCATGGAATCGCCAGCGTTTCATCGTGGTCACGGATCATGAAAAAGTCGCACCGCTGGCCGTGCTCGCCAGCGCCGCCGACGAGCCGGATTACGGCCACGACATCAATCTGTTCAGCGACAACCCTGGCAACGTCGGCGCGCTCTACGGTTTCGGCCTGCAACCGTTCGGCGATGCGCGTTTCCAGTACAGCTCGCAGGCGCCGTTCCACATGGGCTTCTTCCATGAAAGCGCGGTGGTGTATGCCGCTGCCGGTTTCCTAGAGCGCAGTTGGCCGGACTGGCGCGCCTATCAATATATGGGCCTGGCGCGATTGGCGTTTGCCAGCGGTCATCCGTATTGGGGTTATCGCTTTCTCGGCTGGGGCCTGCACCACATTCAGGATCTGACCCAGCCCTATCACGCCAAGCCATTGCCGGGTGTCGACCTCGCCAGTCTTCTGTTGCTGGAAGGCAAGGCCATCGCCGGTTTCGCTGAGGACAAACAAGCCTCCATCGAGCGCGTCGCTACCCGGCATATGGAAGTGGAGAAGTACCAGTCAACCTGGCTGCGCCGCTTGCTGCGTGCCGGTCAGCCGCATCCGATGCTCGCGGCTTACACCGATATGGCTCAGGACAAAAGCTACCCGCCGTACTCGGTCGACTACCTGCGCGAAGTGGTCAGTGCCGAGTCGGTCAACGATTCCGCAGCGTTCGACGAGGCCATCGGGCAGTGGCTTGAGACAGCACCGACTACCGGTGATTTCAGCAGCGGTAATCAGCTGCATCGAGAAGATTTCGACCATCCGGCACTCAACCAGCAACTGTTCAAGTTACTGGGGCATTTCGGCTCGCACAGCCGAATCTACGTCAGCGCGGGATTGGCGCCCTAGCCATCGCGGCAGGACAACAAAACAATAAAAAACAGGGAAGGAGGAACACATGATCAACTCTCGATTGCGCCTGACGGGCGCCGCGCTCCCCGGTGTCGGCCTGGCAGGGCTGCTGCAGTTGTGTGCAGTCGATGCGGCGCACGCGGTGGAGTTCAGCCTGATGGACAAGCAGGTCACCGGCTCCCTCGACACGACCTTGTCTTACGGTCGTTTGTGGCGGGTGCAGGGCCGCGACAAGACTAACGATGACGTCAACACCAACGACGGCAATCGCAACTTCGACACCGGGCTGGTTTCCGAGGTGTACAAGATCACCTCCGAGCTTGAAGCCAACTATCAGAATTACGGTTTGTTTGTGCGCGGCACCGCGTTCTACGACACGCAACTGATGGACAAGCGCAACGACTACTACGACAACAACAGCCCGTCGCAACCGAGCCAGAGCTACCCGCAGGACGATCATTTCACCGGTCAGACCCGCGACATCGCCGGCAGCCGCATCGAGATGCTCGACGCCTACGTGCATGGCAGTTGGGACGTTGCGCAGATGCCGGTGACTGCGCGTGTTGGTCGTCAAGTGTTCAACTGGGGCGAGGGGATTTTCTATCGCGGCGGGATCAACACCACCAACCCGGTGGACGCCGCCAAGTACCGCTTGCCTGGCGCGGAAGTGAAGGAAGTGCTGGTGCCGGTCGAGGCGCTGAGCTTCAACATCGGCCTGACCGACTCACTGACCATGGAGAGTTTCTACCAGACCAACTGGAAGGAAACCCGCATCGATCCGGTCGGCACCTTCTACTCGCAAACCGACTTGTTCGCTGACGGTGGCAACACCGGTTACAACAACTTCAGCGGCACAGCGCTCGACACGCCGGTTCCGGGGTTTGGCAACGTCATCGGTTTGTACAGCGCGTTGGGCAATAACCCGTTACTGAGCTCCGCCCTGCAAACCACTGGCCTGTACGCCAACGGCGTGACGCCGGCGTATGGCAATACGCTGAAAGTGGCGAGCATCGGCAAGGACTACAACGCGCGCAACGATGGCCAGTTCGGCTTTGCTTTTCGCTACATCGCCGAACAGCTCAATAGCACCGAGTTCGGTTTGTACATGGTCAACTACCACGCCAAGGAGCCGACCATCGCGGCGGACCTGGGCGGCTACAAAGGCATCGACATGGATGCGCTGACCAACCTGTTGTCCGGTGTTGCCGGCAGTCAGGCCGGGGCGCTGGCCAACGGTCTGGCCACGGCGGATGTGATGGGCAATATCCAGGCGCATCGGCGTTACGCCGAAGATATTCGCATGTACGGCTTCAGCTTCAACACCACGTTGGGTGAGGCGTCGGTGTTCGGTGAAATCGCTTATCGGCCGAACCTGCCGATCGGCGTCGCGGCCACTAACGATTTGATCGGCGACCTGGCCAACGGTGCTGCGGCAGCGGTGACCGGCAAGTCGATCAACGTCGGCGGGCAGATGGTCACGCTCGATAGTCAGATCAACAACGCCGAGCGTGTGGAAGCGTTCAACACCTCGCTGGGCACCATCTACAACTTCGGGCCGACGGCTTCGTTCGACTCGCTGTTCGGCATCTTCGAACTGGCCTCCGAACACCTGCGCGGCAGCAGTCTGCAGTACACCGCGTATGACGGCAGCCGTCGCTTCTACGCCGGCACCGGTAACTATTCCTATGTGTCGGGCGGTGATCGCGACGATCAGGTCAACCGTGATTCCTACAGTTACACGGCGATGCTCAACGGCACCTGGAACGACGTGTACGCCGGGGTCAACGTCTCGCCCTACATCGTCTACAAGGACGATTTCGAGGGCAACAGCTATCAGGCCGGCAACACCATCGAAGGTCGCAAGGCCTACACGCTGGGAATCAAGGCCAACTACCAGAACAAGCTCGAAGCCGAACTGCAATACACCGAGTTCTACGGCGGCGGGCAGAACAACGGCATCCGCGACCGCGATAACGTCGGGTTCAACCTCAAGTATTTCCTTTGATTGCCCAGAACAAAACTTGCGGCACCCCGTCCCCCTGTGGGAGCTGCGGTGCGACGACTCGACTTGCCCGCGATGACGGCAGCACATTCGACATCAATGGTGGCTGACCCACCGCAATCGCTGGCAAGTCGAGTCGTCGCACCGCAGCTCCCACAGGTTTTTGTACTTTGGAGAAGATCATGGTTCACACTTCAAGATTGACCAAAGCTTCGCTAGGGCTTGTTTTAGGCCTTGCCGCCGGCACCGCATTGGCCGCCATCACCCCACAACAAGCCGAACAACTGAAAACCACGCTGACCCCCATGGGCGCCGAGCGCGCGGGTAACTCAGCCGGCACCATCCCTGCGTGGACCGGCGGCATCACCCAGGTGCCTGCCGGCTACAAACCCGGCCAGCATCACCCCGATCCCTACGCGGCCGACAAACCGCTGTTCACCATCACCAAAGCCAACCTCGACCAGTACAAGGCCCACCTCAGCCCCGGCCAGATCGCCCTGTTCAACAGCTATCCCGACACCTTTCAGATGCCGGTCTACCCGTCCCGCCGCTCCGGCTCAGCGCCGCAATGGCTGTACGACAACACCCTGAAAAACGCCACCTCAGCAAAATTGCTCGAAGGCGGCAGCGGCTTCTCCGATGCCTACGGTGGCGTGCCATTCCCGGTGCCAAAGGACGGCGTTGAAGTGCTGTGGAACCACATCACCCGCTATCGCGGCATCTACGTCGTGCGCCGCGCCTCCGAAGCGCCGGTCCAGCGCAACGGCAGCTTCGCGCTGGTGACCTCGCAGCAGGAAGCACTGTTCAACTACTACCGCCCGAACGGCCAGTTCGCCGACCTGAAGAACATCCTGTTCTACTACCTCGCCTTCGTGAAAAGCCCGGCGCGACTGGCCGGTGGCGCCGCACTCGTGCACGAAACCCTCGATCAACTCAAGGATGCACGCCAAGCCTGGATCTACGACGCCGGCCAACGCCGCGTGCGCCGCGCACCGAACCTCGCCTACGACACGCCAATCGCATCCTCCGATGGCCTGCGCACCGCCGACGACACCGACCTGTTCAACGGCTCGCCGGACCGCTACGAGTGGAAGCTCAAGGGCAAACAGGAAATCTACATCCCCTACAACAACTACAAAGTCGGCAGCCCCGACGTGAAATACGCGCAACTGCTCACCCCCGGCCACCTCAACCCGCAATACACCCGCTACGAGCTGCACCGCGTGTGGGTGGTGGAAGGCAACCTGAAACCGGGTTCGCGGCATATCTATTCCAAGCGTGTGCTGTTTCTCGATGAAGACAGCTGGGGCGCGGCACTGGTCGATCAATACGATGGGCGAGGGGAGTTGTGGCGGGTGTCGATGGCCTACCTGAAAAACTTCTACGACCTGCCGACGACGTGGAGTGCGCTGGATGTTTTCCATGATTTGCAGGCACGGCGTTACTACGTGCAGAACCTTGATAACGAAGAAGCGGAGACTGTCGATTTCGCGCAGCCGGTGCCGGAGGATGCGTATTTCATGCCGTCGGCGTTGCGGCAGCGTGGCACTCGTTAAGCGGGATACCGTTCGTAAAGTCGCCGAGTTTTGATAGTTGAAGATGTGCTAGCCTGCAATCAGTGATTTCATTGATTGCAGGGGGCGTCGTGGCCAGCATTACAATTCGAAACCTTGATGAAAAGCTCAAGGAACAGCTGCGCATCACCGCGGCTCACAATGGGCATTCCATGGAGGAAGAAGCTCGACTCATTTTAGGCAGGGCTCTGACGACGGTTGACCGTGCCGGTGGTCTCGGCAGCCGAATCCGCAACAGATTCAGTGCTGTCGGCGGAATAGACCTCGATTTGCCGGAGCGTTCAGAGAAAGCCACTGCGGTGGATTTCTCTGAATGATAGTGCTTGATACCAACGTTCTATCAGAGTTCATGCGAATCGAGCCTGAGACCCGGGTGCTCGCCTGGGTTGATGCACAGCCTGCGATGGAACTGGCTGTGAGTGCCGTGACCGTGGCAGAAATCCTCCATGGCATCGCACGGCTGCCTTCCGGTAAGCGCAAACAGAAACTTGAGGCTCATGCCATGGCGATGTTCGAAGAGGACTTCGCCGGGCGCATTTTTCCGTTCGATGCTCATGCCGCTGTCGAATACGCAACGCTGGTCGCTGAGTGCGAGTCAAAGGGCCGCGCGGCTTCGATGGCTGATGCGCAAATTGCTGCTATCTGCCGAACGCGTGGTGTTCCCATAGCCACCCGTAACGTGAAGGATTTTCAGTTCAGTGGTGTCGAGGTGATTAATCCTTGGCAGAGCTGAGTCACTTCATAGTTAACAAAATCATAAGAAAAAGGTGGTCGCATGAAGCGTAAAAAGGTTGAAGCCAGCAGGTTGGACTCCTTCACTGTTGATGATTTTTCCGTTCTTGACGGTCTAGCGAACCCGATAAAAAACGACGCTGACTTGCAAGTGCGAATGGCCCTGATTGATGAGCTTTATTCACACGCAAACACCGAGGATCATGCTGCGGCACGATTTGCGGAGTTTGTGGCTGATCGGGTTTATGAGTACGAGAATGAAACGGTGTTGATTGCTTATTCGTCCCAATCTGAAGCGCTGGCGTTTCTGCTGTCGGAAAGAGGCGTCAAACAGAAGGACTTGTCTGAGATCGCAACTCAGAGTGCTGTTTCAGAGATATTGAATAACAAGCGAAAAATGACCGTTGCACAGATAAAGGGATTCGCCGAGTTCTTTAAAGTGCCGGTCGAGTTTTTTATGCACGGTGTGGTTTGACGTGAAGCGGTGAAAGGCCTGACGCAATCGCGGACAAGCCCGCTCCCACACGTCATGAGTCGAACACAACATCTGTGAACGACTCAAAACCCTGTGGGAGCGGGCTTGCCCGCGATTGGTTTTTGGCTTCAGCGCTATAAGAAGATCAAACGCGGAAGTGGCTGACCATCTGCTGCAACTGACCACCCAAACGCGCCAGTTCAACGCTCGACGCTGCCGTCTCATCACTCGCCGCTGCGGTCTGTTCCGACACGTCGCGTACGTTGATGATGCTGCGGCTGATCTCTTCGGCCACGGCGCTCTGTTGTTCAGCAGCGGCGGCGATCTGCTGGTTCATCGACTGGATGTTCGACACCGTACGGGTGATGTTTTCCAGTGACGCGCCGGCCTTGCGCGTCAGGGCGACGCTGCTGTCGGTCAGGGCGCGACTGTTGCTCATTACCGCCGAAACCTGCTGTGTGCCGTTCTGCAGACCGGCGACCAGGCCTTCGATTTCTTCGGTGGATTTCTGCGTACGCTGAGCCAGGCCACGAACCTCGTCGGCGACCACGGCAAACCCACGACCGGCTTCACCTGCACGCGCGGCTTCAATTGCAGCGTTGAGGGCCAGCAGGTTGGTCTGTTCGGCAACAGCCTTGATCACGTCCATGACGCTGCCGATCTTGTCGCTTTCCTGTTGCAGCACGCTCATGGCTTCGGTGGAACGCACCACTTCGCTGGCCAGACGTTCGATCTGCGCGATGGCTTCGTTGACCACTTTGTCGCCTTCACGGGCTTCACCGTCAGCGGCGGCAGCAGCTTGCGAGGCTTCTTCGGCGTTGCGCGCGACTTCCTGCACGGTGGCAGTCATCTCGTGCATCGCGGTGGCAACCTGATCGGTTTCGACCTTCTGGCTGTTCACACCGGCGCTGGTCTGCTCGGTAACGGCGGACAATTCTTCGGCGGCGCTGGCGATCTGGGTGACGCCGTCGCGGATGCCGCTGATCAAGTCGCGCAAGGTTACGCCCATGCGAGCGATGCCTTGTTGCAGCACGCCGAGTTCGTCGCGGCGGGTGACGGTGACGTTCTGGGTCAGGTCGCCGCTGGCGATGCGCTCGACCACAGCCAGGGTTTCTTGCAGCGGACGGGTGATCTGACGGGTGATGATCACCGCAGCAATCACGCCAACCAGCAATGCCAGCAGGGTGCTGATCAACTGGAAGGTGCGGGCCTGGGCACTTTCGATGTCGCGACGGTCGAGTTGGATCTGATACAGCTGCTCGCTCGTAGTGACGATGGCGGCGCCCTGATCAGTCATTTCCTTACGGGCCTGCACGGCGTCGGTGTTGGCATTTTTGTACGCCATCAACGCGCTGCGATAGTTGACCAGTGCGGTTTCCAGCTGACGCAGGGCGTCTTGCTGCGAGTCAGCAAAATGCACGTTCAGTTGCTTGAGGCTGGCAATGGCGGCGTCAATCTGGCCGATGGCTTTCTGCTCGGTTTCGGCGTTGGTGGTGGCGGTGTAGCCGCGCACTTCGTAACGCGCGAGGATGAACGCTTCCTTGGCGGCGGTGATCGCCTGGAACTGTTCGAAGCGCTGTTCGCTCATGTCCATCTGCTGCACGCGTTTGCTGATCGATTCGATCTGGTTGTACGCGGTCTCGGCACTCACGCTCATGCTGTCGCGGGCGCTGTTGCCGGTGCGATACGCGTTGCGCATTTTGTTCAGCGACGTCTGGTATTCAGCGATGGTCGCTGCCTGCTCCTTGAGCAGTTTGACGTTTTCCGGGCTCTTGAAGCTGTTGATCAGCTTCTGTTGCTGCGCGGCGAAGCTTTCGAGGGTGGTCTGCACATTCTGCGCGGCGGTTTCATCGCCATTGGTCAGCATGTATTGCAGGCGCACCACGCGCAGTTTGGTCAGACCGGCATTGAGCTGGGTGATGTCGCTCATCCAGTTGCTGCGGTCGATCAGGCCACCGAGGCTGGTCCAGCCTGTCAGGGCCAGCACGCAGGTCAGGGCCAGCACCAAGCCGAAGCCCAGGCCCAGTTTCATGTTCACGCTGATGTTACCGAACCAGCTATTCATCAAAAATCCTCCAGAAACGTTGGGTTTCTTGTCGTCAGTTAGGCTGGAAGATTGTTGTTTTTTTGAGCCAGCAAGGGTGTTAGCAGGTTTGTATCGGCCGCATTTCCCAGAGCTGAAAGGATTTTGTCCTACGGAATTTGTAACATCGGATCCCAAGACTTTTTTCACATGGGTTTCACTGGCTGCCCACGCCCGCCTCTGTACCTTCGCCGCATCGAATGAACCCGTGATGCAGAGTGGCGAGGCGGTTTTTGTGGAATTGAGACTGAGTCTGTTCGGCGTCAAACGCTCGATCGATCTGAGCTTTTTGGCGCGTTTTCGCAACACTTGGGTGGTGTTGGCGGCATCGGTGTTGGTGATCCCCCTGACCCTGTGGTTACTGGCGCCGGCGGCGGTGCCGGACCTGGCCCACGGCAATGTCGCCGGTGCGCAAGCATTGGCCGCGGGATGGGCCAAGGGAGACATGATCGTCTTGGTGCGGCACGTTGAGCGTTGCGATCACTCCAAAGCCGCGTGCCTGAGTGGCAATGACGGCATCACCGATCGCTCGCGCAGTGTCGCGGTGGCGGTCGGTGCACAGTTCGAACAACTGGGCCTGAACAACGCCGACATCTATAACAGCCCGTCGATGCGCACGGTGCAGACCGCCGGTTACATGTTCAACCATGCCGCCAGCGGTGACGAGTGGTTGATCAACTGCCGGGGCCGCATGTTGCAGGATGCGCTGGCCCACAAGGTGCCCGGTCGCAATCTGGTCCTGGTGACCCACAGCGAATGCATGGCGCAAATCGAGAAAGACCTCAAAGTGCCAGCCTCGGACATGGGTTACGGCTCGTCATTATTTGTTTCCGCTGCCAGTCCGGCGGCTCCCAAGATGCTCGGCTTCATTGAAGCCTCCGACTGGCGCACGGTGAATACCCGATGAAATCACGCTTCTACGCTTACAACTTTGGTATTCCGCTGGTCTGTGCGGCGCTGGTGTTCCTAATGTTCGACATGACCAAAATCGACATCGCCTTCAGCAACCTGCTGTTCGACCCGCTGACGCAGACCTTCCCGCTCGACAAAATCCACTTCTTCGAAAAGCTCACGCATAAATGGGCGCGGATCATTCCCAACTGGACGGCAGAAATCGCCCTGATCGGCGCGCTGCTATCGGTGGTCTGGCCGTTGGTCAATCCGCAGAAACGTCCGCGCTTCGGCGCAATGCTTGAGCGCAGTAAAGTCGCGCCAGTGTTGCGATTTGCCGCTGATCACCGTAGGGATTTTCTGTTTGTGGTGGTCGCATTTGCGGTCTGCACCGGTGTGATTCATTTCCTCAAATCCCACACCAGCGTTTACTGCCCGATCGAGACCACGCTGTACGGCGGGAAAATGGCTCACATTGAGTGGTACAGCAATTTTCAACTTTTCCATGAAGCCGGGAGTGGCCGTTGTTGGCCGGGTGGTCATGCGTCGGGCGGCTTCACCATGCTGGCGCTGTATTTCGTGGCGCGGCGCTATCAATGGCGCTTTTCCAGTGCCATCTTGTGGGGCTCGCTGCTGCTGGGATTGGTTTACGGCACCACCCGCGTCCTGCAGGGCTGGCATTACATGTCCCACACGTTCTGGGCCGGAATCTTTGTCTGGCTGGCGTGTTTACTGACGGCGTTGGCCTTCTACGGACGCGCGCGGCTGGATGTGCCGGTGCTGGGCAAGCGTGAGCAGAAAGCTTTCGGTGCTCAGCCTGAGGTCTCTCTCTGAACCCGTTCGGATGAAATGAAAACCCGCCGTCACGGCGGTTTTTTTTATGGGCCTGCGCAGGTCTCAATAGCCGACGAAGTAATACGCCTGACGCCCGACCAGCATGGTTTTGAGCACTTTCAGGGGGGGCGCGGGTTCGCTGTCGCCGGCCATCACCACGACATGGGATGGCGAGGCCGCGAGGAAATCTCGCAACTGCACTTTGGTATCCAGGCCTTTGAGTACTTGCTGGGTATAGAAGACCGTAGCGCCACCGACCCGCTCGTTGGCCTGAAACAGCGCGACTTGATGCCCGGCTGTTTGCAGTGTCTGAATTTCTGCGCTCAATGGCAGGAATGAAAGCTTTTTGTCGGCGTGGGGAAGTGCCCATTGCGCGGCGGCGAGGTAACTGCCGATCACCAGCGTAAGCACAGTTACTGCCAATGTCTGACGGTGACGGGCGATTCGGCCTACGAATCCATTGCCGGATTCATACTGCTTCAATCGCTCGAACAGCGCGCCCGCATACTCCGCCGCGATCACCGCCGCGGCCGGTGTCATCGACATCAGATACACCGTGCGCTTGCTCGACGCCAACGTCAGCATGATGAACTGCGCCACGATCCACAGGCTGAAAAACAGCAAGTAACGGTTGGCCTTCAATTGTTTGCGGAAATGCCAGAGCCCCAGGTACACCAGAATATTCCATGGCAGAAAGGCTTCCGGCAGCTTGGCGAGGTAGTAATAGAACGGTTCATAGTGCCCTGCCTCGACGAACGAACCGCTGAAGCGCCCGACGCTGTTGGTCAGCAGCACTTCTTTGACCGCTTGTGCGCCGCCGTGCTGGAAGAGGATGACGAGCCAGATCAGCAGCGGAATCAAACCGACCAGGGTCAGTAGACCCGGTCGCAACCAGTCAGCGATTTTCAGCCGTTTGTCCATCAGGTTGTCAGCCAGCAGATAGGTGAAAATCACCACGCCCGGCATGGCCAGCCCCAGCACACCCTTGCTCAATGTAGCGATGGCGATCCCAACGACAAACAACAGCGAGTTGCCCGCGGTCGACGCCCGTTGTGCCTGGAAAAAGGCCAGCAGCGCGGTGGTCACGCCGAGGGCGAGCAACGCGTCCTCACCGACGCCGCGCACGTTGCTCCAGTAACTGGCCATGGTCGCGAGCAGAATGCCTGCGGTCCAGGCAATCATTTTCGGCCGCTCGAAACGCCGCAACATGCCGTATAGCAGCATCACACTGAGCAACCCGGCAACCGCCGACGCCAGCCGCACAGCCCACGGTGAAACGCCGAACACGCGCATGGCGCCAGCATCCAGCCACAGGCTTAACGGTGGTTTTTCCAGAAACGGTTCACCGAACAGACGAGGTGTCACCCAGTCGTCGTCCAGATGCATCTCCATGGCGATGCCAGCCACGCGGGCCTCGGTGGAGCCTTGCAATTGATGGCCGCCCAACGCGAAGAAAAACAGCAGGGCGGCAAGCAGAAACAGCGAAGTGACGGCACGCGACATGGGGTTCAGGCAACCGGAAGGGGCGGGAGGCCTGAGCATACGTCGGCAATCCTGAACAAATTGTGAAGCTAGGCCAATTGTCGCGACCAACGCTTCTCCGGCGTTTCGAACAGCGGATTGACCAGCGCCGTCAGCACGTGATCCTGCCAGCGCCCGGCAATGTTCAGATACGCCTTGGCGTAACCCTCGCGCTCGAAGCCCAACCGCTCAAGCAAGCGCTCACTGCGCTCGTTGCCGGGAATGTAGTTGGCCATGATCCGATGCAGATTCTGGCTGTCGAACATGTAGCCGATGCCAGCCTCCAGCGCCTCGTGCATCAAGCCTTGCCCCTGCTGGGACTCGTCAATGTGATAACCCAGATAACACGCCTGAAACGCTCCGCGAATGATGCCGCTGAAATTGCACGCGCCGATCATCTGCTGGCCATCCGGCGTCAACAGCGCGAAATGCATGGCCAGCCCGGCTTCGAATGCGCTGGCCTGTATTTCAAGGCGCCGGCGAATCTGCTCGGTGGAAAAATATTCAGTGGTGCGGATCGGTGACCAGGGCGCGAGGTGGCGCTGGTTGCGTCGGTAGAACTCGCTTTCAAGCTCGGCCTGCTCCGGTGCAAGTATCGCGAGCGTCAGGCGTTGGCAGGGCAGGGTCAACAGCGGCATCGGGCGCTCCGGCTTGTGGGATCTGCAGGCAGAGTCGCGCAATCATCGTGGTTACGGCAAGTCGTGGCGAAGACAGGACTTTGTTTCAGGCAAAAAAAAGCCCGCAGGAGCGCGGGCGAACCGTAGTTTCTTGAATGAGCGAGCGGACTGTACAAGGGTTGGCCGCGCAGCTGCAGTGAAGAAAAATTCATCTCGATGGGCGGCCCCAATGCAGTTCGATGCACAACCGAGCGCCGGGGTTTTTCCCGTCAATGGCGGGTTTCAGGCCCGGTAGTGTTCTGTGGTTTCTGCGGATCAAGATTGTCCCGTGCCCGACAAATCAGGATCTCGGCCAGTGCGCTCAATTGCTTCATGGCCACCGCCACATGGCGTTTCGAGCCGTCGAACTCATCGGCAAAGTTTGCGCTGATGGCCGCGAGGGAATCGAGGATCTCGCTGGCGTGGGTGAGCAGGGTCAGGGTGTCGACATCGTCGCGCACCCTGATGAGTTGATTGAGCGGGATGCTGCGACGCCGACGGGGCGCCTCGGTGCGTGTGGTGGTATTCGACTGAGGTTGGGTGCTGCAAGCGGGCGCGTCGGAAGGTGCCGAGCCAACCAGCGAAAGTTGTGGGGTCTTTTTCATGACGTAGCTCCGTGGAGTGAACATTCACTGCAGTTGCGGCTGCCAAACCGTCCGCTGGTTGGCAGTGGTCGTGGAGCGTAACGCCCTGAGGAGGTGTTCACCAGTTCATCAAAGTCGACGCGTGTTGCGGGAATTTTCCTAGGACGTTCGATGTGGGAACGAGGGCGAACCGCGAATAAAAAAAACGGGTGTCGCCGTGCTCTCGGGCGGTCATTATGTTCAACGGAAACCATGGCGGGCTTCTCTGACACACGGTGCAGTGCCTCCCTTTAAAGCAAACACACGTCGATAAATCGGGAAGCTTTTTCTACAAGGAGTAGAAGGTATGCTGAATCACGTTATCCCCCTGTTCCTGGCTGCGTTAGCTTTTGGCGCGCAGGCAGATGTCCAGATCCAGGTCATGCCCATTCCTGAGGATTTGAAAAATCTGAAGCCCGTCGCTGTTGCGCAGAGCGATGTGGAGGCGCAAAAGCGGCTTGATCGAATCGACTCGATAGTTCAGCGGTTCCGCCTGAAAAAAGACGAAAAGTTCATCTATACAGGTCACTACTCATCCAGTCTTCTATTGGCGCCTCTGGTTGTTGTCTACAAGGTTTATCCAGAAGAAGTCCCCTTGAAAGTGGTCATGCTCAACATGCAAAGGGGCGATGCGCGCGTTTATACCGTTGATGTCGACGATATCCGGCCCTATTCAAGCTTCACAGCAGGTCCCCTCGACGGCAGGATCGCCGACGATGTCCTTAATCCCGGTGCCTCGGCTGCCCGGTCCAAAGCCTATTACAAGGAACGCTATGACACTTATCAGTCGTCGAGAATCAAGCTCGCTAGAAAAGTGGTAGCAAGCGACGCTTGTGAGACGGTAACGAGTGTTGACCTCTACAACTTCAATCGCGAAGTGTTCACGGCGTTCTGCGGGAACGGTATGACCTTCAGTCAAACTCCGGCTGAAATAGTATCCGGGCAAGCAATAGACCCAGTCCTAAAAACGTGGATGGTTAAACGGCCGCAGTAGGTCGGAAGCTCGATGCCGGTGCGCCCGGCTCAAGGCATGTGGTCAGCCGCAAAATCAGCTTCTGACCGGGCGCGCAAACGGCCCTTGCGACAAGCCACTTGGAAACGCTCGAAGTCGCGTTCGTTTTGCGCGGTGTAACTTTGCGCGTATTTCAGCAGCGCATCGGCCAGCGCATCGCCTTTGCCAATGTAACCGCTGATTTGCGCCGCGAGGCCGGATGCCTTGGCATGTGCCCGGGCGAGGGCTCGGCCGCAAACACGTCCATAGGCGGCGAAGGTTTCGGCATCGAAGGTCTCAAGCTCAGCGGAGATTTTCATGTCGCGCAGTTGCCGGACATAGAAGTGCCGACCGCTGGGACCGGTGGTCCAGCCGAGAAACAGATCGCTGGCGGCCTGCATCAACCGCTGCCCCTCGACCACACGTTGGCCTTCGTGGCGCGTGCGCGATTTGATTTTGACGTAATCGGCGAGCACGGAACGTCGCGCTTCCTTGAACTGCAGGAACAACGGAAATTCCTGATCGTCGGTCAACAGCGCCACCAGACAGCGTGTACCGACACTGCCGACGCCGACCACTTTGAAGGCCAGGTCCTGGGCGTGAAACCGTGAGAGCAACTCGCGACGGTCGGGTTGCAGAGTGTTTCGATAATCACGCATGAACGCGTCGTAGAGCGGGCGCCAGTCCGACAACCGCAGCCAGTCATCGTCGGCGTCCAGCAGCGTCGTGTTTTTGTGCAGGTGGAAAATTTCCGGCAGGTCATCGCGAATAATCAGACGACCACTGGCATCGCGCTCACTGATTTTGGGCAGCAGCTCGGCGTGGGTGCGCCGCTCAGCCTTTTCGATGGCGCGCTCCACATGTTCGAGGGTACTTTTGCGCGCCTGCGCAAGCAGATCGTTGTAGCTGATGGACTCGTACCAGTTTTCCAGCGAACTCTGTTCGGCGCATTCCAGCAACGTCGTCTGATAGGCGCCGACCATTTCACGGCACACCTGTTCCTCGACCGATTCGCCGTGGCGCAAGTCACGGGCGGCCACCACGAAACTCGCCGCGAGACGCTTGAGATCCCACTCCCACGGTCCGGGATGCGCTTCGTCGAAATCGTTGACGCTGAACAGCAAATTACGCTCAGGCGTGGCGAACCCCCCGAAATTCATCAGATGGCAGTCACCACAGATGGGCAAGTTCAGGCCCATGTTCGCCGTGCCCGACAAATCGTGCGCCTGCAACAAGGCATTGCCGCGAAAGAACGTGAACGGCGACACCAGCATGCGCCCGTAACGCAGTTCGACCAGCGCCTCGACGCGGCCCTGGCTGGAGGCCTTGATCAACGGAATCGGGTCACGGTTCATCTTGCCGGTGGATGCCTGAGCGCTGCGCGAGCACTGCTTGCGGGCGTCTTTGCCTTGTTGCATGCGATCTTTGAGTGCGGTCATGGGGGCTCGGTCTGACGCTAGGACGCTGTGAGTGTAGAAGCGCTTCCGGGGTTTATCCGCTGGCTTGAGTCCGGTGACAATCCCCATCTCGATGTTCGCAACGTAGAGGCTGCATCGCCGTGCGCGGATCAAATGTTGCTGGAGGGGCGTGTGTGCTTGAAGGAGAGGGGGTCCTTCAGGGAGCGGTTCACATAATTCTCACCTGAGTTTTGCCATGATTGTTGCCAATATCTCATCAGCCCGAGTGAGTGATTCCGTCATGAATGTGAGCGTTCTCTACGCTTTGGTTGCGGCAGCATTGTTTGGCGCCAGTACGCCACTCGCCAAGCTGTTGGGGGTACAGATTTCACCGATTCTATTGGCCGGGTTGCTCTATCTGGGCAGCGGGCTGGGTTTGACCGTCCTGCGTTTTGCCCGCGATCGAGGCTGGCAGCGCTCCGGACTCGCCACCGGTGAATGGCCGTGGCTGATCGGAGCCATCGGCTTCGGCGGTGTACTGGCGCCAGTGGCATTGATGTTCGGTTTGACCAGAACATCCGGCGCGAGCGCGTCACTGATGCTCAATCTGGAATCAGTGCTCACGGCACTGTTGGCGTGGGTCGTGTTCAAGGAAAATGCCGATCGGCGAATCGTGATCGGCATGCTCGCCATCGTGGCCGGCGGTGTCGTGTTGTCATGGCCACAAGAGGCCGTGTCGGCGCAGGACTGGACAGGGCCGCTCGCCGTCGCCTTCGCCTGCTTTTGCTGGGCCATCGACAACAACCTGACGCGTAAGGTCTCTGCCTCGGATGCACTGTTTATCGCGGGCAGCAAAGGTCTTGTGGCGGGAGTGGTCAACTGCGGCCTGGCCTTGTTAATCGGCAAACAACTGCCCGCAGCCACCTCGCTGGTGCCCATCCTGCTGGTCGGGTTTCTCGGTTACGGCGTCAGCCTGGTGATGTTCGTCCTCGCCTTGCGCGGGCTGGGCAGTGCGCGCACGGGCGCGTACTTTTCCACCGCACCGTTTCTGGGCGCAGCGATCTCGATTCTGCTGCTGGGCGAGTCGGTATCGCTGATGTTCCTGCTCGCTGCAGGGTTGATGGCCGTGGGGGTATGGATTCACTTGATGGAGAACCATATTCATGAGCATCAGCACGAACGGCTCGAGCATGAACATCGCCACATACACGATGAGCATCACCAGCATACGCATGGGTTTGAATGGGATGGAGCGGAGCCGCACAGTCATTCGCATGTGCATACGCCGATGCGTCACCGGCATGCGCATTTTCCGGATGTGCATCATCGGCATGGGCATTGAGGTGTGTGGGCGGGGTTGGTTTTCGGAAGGAGCTGGACAGGGCGGCCAGATGCGACAAAGCCCGCACTTGGCGGGCTTTGTCGTTGAGAGTTGGTGGAGCCGGGGGGATTTGAACCCCCGTCCGCCAGTACTCCGCTGTCGGTACTACATGCGTAGCCGTTTCTATTAAGTTAACCCTCAGCGACCCGAAGGGCAGGGTGCTTTGGGCGAGTTGTGTAAGTTTTAGCCGCTTCGTCCACAACGTACTGCACGGCGATTCTGTTCTATATGACAATCATTTTGGGTTTACAGACATCCCCTGATGATTGCTGGACCCGAAGGTACCAGGAGCATTGTCAGCTGCAATTAAGCAGCGAGAGCAACACCGTATTGGTCGTCATTGGCAACTATAAGTAGTTGCAACAGTGGATTTACGACTTCTGTTACCAAGTCGGCATGCACCTAAAGTTTCGCAACCGGCGTCGAATCCTAAACGGCCCCGAACTCATTGCTCAGTACATCTGTTTGAGCAACAAGCGTGTGCAGTGTACGCCAATCGGCCCCCAAGGCCAACCCGAAGGTTAGCCTTGGGGTTTGATCAATTGTTGGTGCCGCTGGCTTTCTGTAGATCCAGTTTGGTTTTCGAGGTTTCTGCAACACAGTCGTCGATTCTGCCTTGGGCTTTGAGCGCCTGGGCCTTGCTCAAACTGGTTTCAGCAATCTGGATCTTTTCTGGCGAAGCTGCCAGCCCAGCCTTGAGATTGGTGATCTCTTGGATATTGGCATCACACAGATCGGCAGGCTTGCCGTCAGCAAAAGAAGTGGACGCCATCATCGATGCAGTAACGAACAGACCTAACAGTACAGAACGTTTCATGTGTATCTCCTTGAACCGAGTGGGTCCAGACTGCGCTGGCCGTCAGGACGGGCAACCGTATGGAAGAAAAACCCCGATCAGGCGGGGTTAATCTGTGGACTACAGTCGAACTCAAGGGTTCTATTTTTCTTCAGCAGGCCTTCGCCCGGGTCACACGGTCCACCAGATAGACCAGCCCGTGGTAGTCGATTCCGCCATGTTGCGTCAGGCCGATCTCACAGGTGCGGCTGGTGGAAATCCCCTCGCTGCAGTGCTGCACCGCATCCTTGAGCGTGCGCAGCGAGTGGCTGTTCAGCTCCGGCGTGGTGAAGCCCTTGTCACCGGCAAATCCACAGCAATGAATGCCTTCCGGGATCACCACGTTGTTGCTGCACTTGCGCGCCAGATCGATCAACGCCTGACTTTCGCCAAGGTGCTGAGTGCTGCAGGTCACGTGCACAGCAATCGGCGCGTCTTGCGGGGTGAAGTCGAGTCGATCAATGAGATGCGTACGGATAAAGCGCACCGGGTCGTACAGATCCAGACGGGTTTCTCCTACGTCCTGAACCAGACGCAACGTGCACGGACTGGTGTCGCAATAGATCGGATCGAGACCGCCGCGACTGGCATGCAGCAGTGCGCTGATCAGCTCCTGACGCTTGTGTTCGGCTTGTTCGGCGTAGCCCTTAGAGGCGAAAGGCTGACCGCAGCAGAGGTTGTCCTGATTGTCCGGGAAGACCACTTGGTAACCGGCCTTTTCCAGCAAAGCACGGGTTTTGTCGTACAGCGACATCTGCTCTTTATCGCCCGCCGCCGGGCCCATGACTCGCGACACACACGCGGCCAGATAGACCACACGTGGACGTTCGTCCGAGACGCTGGGGCTGAAGCGAATGGCCTTCTCCGGTTGCGGCATCGCATTCGTCCACAACGGCACTTGGCCTTTGGACAGTCGCGTAATCGTTGCTGAAAGTTTCGCCAGACGCGGTGCGCCGAGCATCATCCGCGCACCGTTGGCCACGTGCAGAGTGAAGCGTGCGCCTTGCAGGGTCTTGGCGAAATTTCCTTCGATCCAGTCGGCGGTTTTCTGATGCGTTGCGTGCCTGCCACGAAGCTTTTTCACCAGCTCACCGGTATTGATGCCTACAGGACAGCGTTGCGCGCACAGACCGGTGGCGGCACAGGTTTCGATGCCTTGGTACTCGTAGGCTTTTTCCAGTTCGGTGGTGTCGACGCCAGCGCGTTTCTTCGCCTGAATATCACGCCAGATCACGATGCGCTGACGCGGACTCAAGGTCAGTCCTTTCGACGGGCAGACCGGTTCGCAGAAACCGCATTCGATGCACTTATCCACAATCTCGTCGGCCGCTGGCAGCGGTTTCAAGTGTTTGAGATGGATCTGTGGATCTTCGCTGAGCACCACGTCCGGGTTGAGAATCCCGTTCGGGTCGAGCAGACGTTTGAGCTGCCACATCAGTTGATAGGCGTCGCTGCCCCATTCCAGTTCCACGAACGGCGCCATGTTGCGGCCGGTGCCGTGTTCTGCTTTCAGCGAGCCACCGAATTCCACCGCGACCAGTTGCGCGACGTCGTCCATGAACGCTTGATAGCGTGCGACTTCTTCCGGGTTGTTGAAGCCTTGGGTGAAGACGAAGTGCAGATTGCCTTCCAGCGCGTGTCCGAAAAGGATCGCTTCGTCGTAGGCATGTTTATCGAACAACTCGATCAAGCGGTTCACGCCAATGGCCAGTTGTTCGACGGGGAAAGTCACGTCTTCGATGATCACCGTGGTGCCGGTTTTGCGCACGGCGCCGACGGCGGGGAAGGTGTCCTTGCGGATGGCCCAGAGCTTGGCATTTTCCACAGGGTCTTCGGTGAAATCGACCTGCTTTTCCACCGGGAAGCTACTGAGCGACGCCATGATTTGCGCCAGTTGTTCCTGCAACAAAGTAGAAGACGCGGCGCGGGATTCGATGAGCAACGCGCAGGCATTGTTCGACAGCTGCTGTACGAAAGCAGGCATGCCCGGTTTTTCCTGCACCGAACGCAAACTGCGGCGATCCAGCAGTTCTACGGCGGATACCGGTTGGCTTTTCAGCACGGTGACCGCGTTGCAGCAGGTTTCCACATCCGGGAAGACGATCAGCGCCGAGGCCTTGTTAGGGTGATCGATCACGGTGTCGTAAGTCACCGCGCTGATGAAGCCGAGGGTGCCTTCTGAGCCGACCAGCAAGTGGCTCAAGATATCCACAGGCTCATCGAAATCCACCAGGGCATTCAGTGACAGGCCGGTGGTATTTTTCAGACGGTACTTGTGGCGGATTCGTGCAGCCAGTTCGGCATTGGCTCGGGTCTCGCGGCCTAACGTCGCCAAGCGCTCAAGCAGATCACCGTGGCTTACGCGGAATGCCGCGACACTTGCAGCGTCTTCGGTATCCAGGCGTGTGCCATCGGCCAGTACCAGACGAATTCCGGCCAGCGTGTGATAGGTATTTTGCGCAGTACCGCAGCACATACCGCTGGCATTGTTGGCAACAATGCCGCCAATTTTGCAGGCGTTGATCGACGCCGGATCCGGGCCGATCTTGCGCCCGAACGGCGCCAGCCACGTGTTGGCCTGTGCGCCGATCACTCCCGGTTGCAGGCGGATTTGCGTGCCTTGGCCACGAATCTCGCGCGCGTTCCAGTTATCCCCAAGCACGATCAAAACGGAATCGCTGATCGCCTGACCGGAAAGGCTGGTGCCGGCAGCGCGGAAGGTCACCGGGACATGGTCGCGTTGAGCAAGTTTCAACACGCCCACGACTTCGTCTTCGGACTCGACGCGGATTACCAGCTGCGGAATCAGTCGATAAAAACTGGCATCGGTGCCGAAGGCCAGAGTCGATAACGGATCATCAAAGCGGCGCTCCGCTGGTATCAGTTGTTGCGCATCACGCAAGAAATTCGCTGGAAGCGTCATTGGTCCTCCAGGATCAGAACTACGAGGTCTTTCGGGCCGTGGGCGCCGTAAGCCAAGACCTGCTCGATGTCAGCGGTTTTCGACGGGCCGGACACCAGCAGCGCGTTGGTCGGCATGCCTTGCGCCCATTCGAATTCCTGCTGCACCTGATAGAAGTTGTCGCGGATTTCACTGGCCTTGAGCAGAGCGAAATGCACCGGCGGCACCAGGCTCATCAACCGTGGTTCTTCCCGAGTCGGCCACAAAATCAGACTGCCAGTGGCGGCGATCGCACCGAGGGTGCCGGTGAGGCTGGCCGGGGTGTCGTTGAACAGCTCGGCTTTCCACTCTTCCATTGGCTTGTCGTAGGACTTCAGCGTCGGCAGGTCAGGATTGTTCGCCCAGTGCTGTGTGATTTTCTGCCCATGGACTGTAGTTGGCGCGATCAACAAACTCGGCAACTGACGATCACGCAACAATTGCGCAAGCAGCGCCGGCCACTCTTCGCCCGAGGTCATGTGAATCTCGGTGTGCACTGCTTCCATCAATTTGCGCAGTTGCGGGATGCGTTGTTCGGCGCTGTAGGTGTAGGGCTGCGTCACCAGATCGACATCGAAGTTGTCGGCAATCGGCGTGGTACCAGTCAGACTTTTCCGCAGCTTGCCGAGGATATTTTGCTTGGCGCTCATCAGCGGTCTCCCTGTTTGGCCAGATGCTCGCGGGCCATGTCGTGCAGTGAGCGCGCGGCGGGTTTCGGCGCACTGTGATTTTGCGTCCACGGGCCGACGTTATTCGGCGTCAATGCACGCAGGCGCGTGGCGAAGAAGCCGAACAATCGATACAAGATTGGCGAACTGTTGAGCCTGGCCCAGGCGTTCCAGATGAAACGTTCCTTGCGCGAATACTTGCTGCCCTGACCGCGCATCACTTGATTCGGGCTGTCCGGGGCTTTGACGTTTTCTTCGCGCAGGCGTCGCAGGATCGCCGGGATCGGAATTTTTACCGGGCAAACTTCACCACAGGCACCGCACAGCGACGAAGCGCTCGGGTGATCCGGGACTTTCGCAAGGCCGACCATGTGCGGGGTGATGATTTTGCCGATCGGCCCCGGATACACCTCGCCATACGTGTGGCCGCCGACGCGGGTGTAGACCGGGCAGTGATTCATGCAGGCGCCGCAGCGGATGCAGTTCAAGGTCTGACGCAGTTCACTGTCGGCAAAGGCTTGGCTGCGTCCGTTGTCGAGCAGCACCAGATGCACTTCCTGCGGGCCGTCGAGTTCGTGTGCCTTGCGCGGCCCGGAGATCATGTTGACGTAAGTGGTGATCGGAATGCCCAGCGCCGAACGCGTCAGCAATGACAACAGCGGCACCACGTCACGCAGGTTTTCCACGACTTTTTCGATGCCGGTGACGGCGATGTGCACCGGCGGCACGGTGGTGGTCATGCGCCCGTTGCCTTCGTTTTCCACCAGCAGCAGGGTGCCGGTTTCGGCGACGGCGAAGTTGACGCCGGAGACGCCGATGTCCGCTTCGAAGAATTTCTGCCGCAGGACTCTGCGACCGATCTGAATGAGTTGGTCAACGTCCTTGGTGTATTCCACGCCAAGTTTGTCGTGGAACAAGGACGCGACCTGACCGGCATTCTTGTGGATCGCCGGCATAATGATGTGTGAAGGCTTCTCGTGGTCGAGCTGGACGATGTATTCCCCCATATCGGACTCCAGACATTCAATGTCCCGAGCCTCGAGGAAATGGTTCATCTCCATCTCTTCGCTGACCATCGATTTGCCCTTGATCACTTGCCGCGCCTCGTGAGCGCGGATGATCGATAAGACGATGCCATTGGCCTCGTCCACCGTTTCCGCCCAGTGCACTGTCACACCGTTGCGGGTCAGGTTCTGTTCCAGTTGCTCGAGCAGGTCGGGCAGCTTGGACAGCGCGCGGGCTTTGATCGAGTTGCCCAGTGCGCGCAAATGTTCTCTTTCGTGGGCATCACTGAAAGCGGCTGCCCGCTTGACCATCAGTGAATCCATGGCAGTGCGGAAGTTGTTCCGTAGCTGCTGATCGCCCAAGGCATTGTGTGCCCGGGTGCGGAAATCTTCTTCTACGGCGACCGTAGGAATAATCGCGGAAGTGCTCATTGCGCACCTCCGGTTCGTTGCCACAAGAAGCTGGCGAGATGTTGCCCGCGCAGCGTTTCTTTTTGTTTCTCCAATGCGCCGTTGATGTTCATCAAACAGCCACAGTCGGCGCTCAGCACCTGATGCGCGCCGGAATCCTTCAGCGCTTTGGTCTTGTCAGCCACCATCGCGCCGGAAATGTCTGGCATACGGACGCTGAATGTTCCGCCGAAGCCACAGCATTCGCTTTCGTGGTCATGGTTGACCCGTTCCACATTGCTCAACTGCGCCAACAGCTCGCGGCCGTGCAGGTGGGTATTCATTTCGCGGCGTGCCGAACACGAAGTGTGCAGCGCGACTTTGACCGGTGCGCCGCTGTCCTTGAGCTGCACTTTGCAGACGAACAGCAGAAACTCGGCCAGTTCATAGGTGCGGGCCGCGAGGGCCTGAACCTGTTTCAGCGTTTCCGGCTCATCCTTGAACAAGTCGGCGTAATGCTCGCGCAGCATGCCGGCGCAGGAACCCGAAGGCACCACCACCGGATAATCCCCGGCAAACAGCGCCAGTTGCGAGCGCGCTACCGTCCGTGCCTGCTCGGTGTAACCCGAGGTGTAGGCCGGCTGGCCGCAGCAACTCTGCCCTTGCGGATACTCGACCCGGATCCCTTCACGCTCCAGCAAGTGGATCGCGTCCATCCCGGCTTCGGGGTAGAACAGGTCGACCACGCACGTGCCGAACAGGTAGACCCGCGACGGTTTCTCGCTGGGGTATTGCCGAGGTTCGGGCAGCGGCGGTGCCACGCGGGTCGCGTTCGGCACAGCGTTATAAAAAAGCTCGCTCATCAGGCGTGTCTCCGGGTGGTCCCGGTTATCCGTCCGCTGAGGCTGCTGAATATAGAGAGCGTTGCTTTCAGCAGCCTTACAGACCGGGTTGTGAATTGCTGACGCCGACATCACGAACCGGCGTCGGTTTTTTCCATGCTTCTTGTAGACGTCTTGTAGGTTTCTTATTGGTTTAGTGCACCAGCATGCCGGTGAGCCAGTAGGCCTGGGCCAAGGTGATCAGACCGACAATCGTTGCAAAGAATAGGCTGTGCTTGAGGGTGAAGCGGAACAGATCCGATTCCTTGCCTACCAATCCGGTCGCGGCGCAGGCCACTGCGATCGATTGTGGCGAGATCATTTTGCCGGTTACGCCGCCGCTGGTGTTCGCCGCGACCAGCAGGGTGTCGTTGACGCCGATCTGGTGGGCGGTGGTTGCTTGCAGCGAACTGAACAGGGCGTTGGACGAAGTATCCGAGCCAGTGAGGAACACGCCGAGCCAGCCGAGGAATGGCGAGAAGAACGGGAACGCTGCGCCCGTACCGGCGAGTACTAGAGCCATGGTCGAAGACATGCCCGAGTAGTTGGTGACGAAGGCGAACGCCAGCACCATACCGATCGACAGAATTGGCCAGCGCAGTTCGTAGAAGGTCTCTTTCAAAGTGGTCAGACCAGTTTTGAAATTGATCTTCAGTACCAGCATCGAGATCAGCGCGGAGAAGAAAATCGCCGTGCCGGTCGCGGAAATCGGGTCGAGTTTGAACACTGCTGGAATGGCGGTCGGAGCGGCCACGATCGGTGCGGTCTTGATCACCAGTTGATCAAGGTGCGGAATCGCGAAGTTGAACACCCAGCTGTACATCGAGCCGCCAGCGGCGAACATCGCTTTGAAAGGCTTGAGGGTCCAGATGGTCACCAGCACGGTGAGGATCAGGAACGGCGACCAGGCTTTGAAAATTTCCCCGAGGCTGTAAGGCGAAGCCACGGTGGTGCGTTTCTGGCCGAAACCGCCGACGCTGGCGGTCACCACCGAAGCTGACACGGCACCGGCGATGTGTTGGCCGGCGGCGCGTTTCGGCTGCCAGACTTTCAGGAACAGAGTCAGCGAGATCAGGCTGGCCAGCGCCGAGGTGATGTCTGGCAACTCTGGACCGATGAAGTTCGAGGTGAAGTATTGGGTGATGGCGAAGCTCAAGCCTGCAACCAGTGCAGCCGGCCAGGTTTCACGCACACCGCGTAGGCCGTCCATCATGAACACCAGCCAGAACGGCACGAACAGCGACAGCAGCGGCAGTTGGCGACCGGTCATGGCGCCGATTTTGAACGCGTCGATGCCGGTGACTTGGCCGGCAACAATGATCGGAATCCCCAGAGCACCGAACGCAACCGGCGCGGTGTTGGCAATCAGGCACAGGCCGGCGGCGTACAGCGGGTTGAAACCCAGGCCGACGAGGAGTGCGGCAGTAATCGCCACGGGTGCGCCGAAACCGGCGGCACCCTCCAGGAACGCACCGAAGCAAAAACCGATCAGCAGCACTTGCAGGCGCTG
The DNA here is from genome assembly GCF_000783395.1 of Pseudomonas chlororaphis. Taxonomy (GTDB): domain Bacteria; phylum Pseudomonadota; class Gammaproteobacteria; order Pseudomonadales; family Pseudomonadaceae; genus Aquipseudomonas; species Aquipseudomonas chlororaphis_H. The sequence continues at coordinate 58,961 of NZ_JSFK01000001.1, forward strand.
GTCGTCAGTAATCGATAGCACCGAACTGCGAATGACCTCGAACTGACCACTTTTGACCGTCAGTTTGTAGAGGAATACCGCTGCGACAATGATCCAGGCAATCGGCCACAGACCGTAGGCGAAACCATAACCGGCGGCGGCGAAGGCCATGTCGACCGGCATCTGGAACGCGAAGATCGCCACGGCAATCGACAGCGCGAGAGTGATGCTCCCGGCCACATGGCCCTTGAGGCGGAACACCGCCAACGCGAGAAAGAAGAAAACGATGGGGATGACGGCCGCGAGTGCGGACACGCCGAGACTGCCGAGCGGGCTGTAGAGCTGTTGCCAGGTTTGCATATGGGGTGGCCCCTAATTGTTGTTGGTCAGGCACTGTCAGCGTTCTTGGATAATTGGTAAGACCAATTTACAATCGCTGTTGGCTAGGGTAAAAGCCTTGATGGCGGTGTGTCAATTTGCCGCCCTAAAACTTTTGTCGAACAGGCGGTGCAGATCGCATCTGATCCGGTTTCGGCAACTGGCGTCTGGTAGGTGTCGAGAAGGCGCCGATAGGCCAGAATAGAGAGCCCGGCGAGCGGTCGGGATCGTGGAGAAATGAGTTATGGGGTTTGATCAGATACGTCAGCGCCGTTTGTCTGACGATATTGTCGAGCGACTTGAGGGGATGATCCTTGAGGGCACGCTGAAGTCCGGCGAACGGCTTCCGGCGGAGCGCACGCTGGCCGAACAATTTGGCGTATCACGGCCGTCGCTGCGTGAAGCGATTCAGAAACTGGCAGCCAAAGGTCTGCTGGTCAGTCGCCAGGGCGGCGGCAATTATGTGGTGGAGAGTCTGGGCTCGACGTTCAGTGATCCGCTGTTGCAGCTGCTTGAAAGCAACCCCGAGGCACAACGCGATCTACTGGAATTTCGGCACACTCTGGAGGCATCGTGCGCCTATTACGCCGCATTACGCGCGACTGATGTCGATCGCGAGCGGTTGACCGCAGCGTTCGAAGAGCTGCAGGACTGCTATTCGCGCCACGATGAAGTCAGCCGGGCGGAAGAGGGCGCGGCGGATGCGAAATTTCATCTGGCGATTGCCGAGGCCAGCCATAACGCTGTGTTGCTGCACACTATTCGCGGCTTGTTCGATCTGCTCAAGCGCAACGTGGTCACCAACATCGGCGGCATGTACAAGCAGCGCACGGAAACCCGCGACATGCTGATCACTCAGCATCGGGAATTGTATCTGGCGATTATCGAAGGTCGTGCGGAACAGGCGCGTGAGGTTTCCAGCCGACATATTTTGTATGTGCAGGAAGTGCTGGAAGAGGTGCGGCAGGAGGTTCAGCGCATGGCTCGGGCGGAGCGGCGCAAGGGGATGTGATTCTTTAAAGCAAAAGATCGCAGCCTGCGGCAGCTCCTACACTGGAATATGTATTTCCCTGTAGGAGCTGTCGCAGGCTGCGATCTTTGCTTTCGGGGGGAAGACTAGTCTTCCTTGCCCTTGTTGCGCACCGCGCGCTGCAGTTCACGACCGGCATCGCGCTCGCGCTCGGTGTCACGCTTGTCGTATTCCTTCTTGCCCTTGCCCAGAGCGATCTCGCACTTGACCATGTGCTTGCTCCAGTACCAGGACAGGCAGACGCAGGCATAACCCTTTTGCTGTACAGCAGCGGCGAGTTTTTCCAGCTCGCGGCGGTTGAGCAGCAATTTGCGTGTGCGCACCGGGTCGGCGATGACGTGGGTGCTTGCGGTCATCAGAGGCGTGATGTGGCTGCCGAGCAACCACGCTTCGCCATCCTTGAGCAGGACATAGCTGTCGACCAGCTGTAGCTTGCTTGCCCGCAGACTTTTTACTTCCCAGCCGGCCAGGACCAGACCAGCCTCGAACTTGTGTTCGATGAAGTAATCGTGTCGCGCCTTTTTGTTCTGCGCGATGGTCCCTGTTGGGTGTTTCTTCTGTTTAGCCATAGGGGCGGCATTATATGGAGATAAACGGCTGTCGGCTACGGTGATGCTGCGTGCTTGAGCAGGTTGAGTGAATCCCGGACAATGCGGCCTCATTTTCTAACGCTTGGGCGTGATAAACGATGTCGACAGACAAGGTTTCTGTCCACGGCAGTTGGGCTAGCCGCTGGGTATTCATACTCGCCGCGACCGGTTCGGCCGTGGGACTGGGTAGTATCTGGAAGTTCCCCTACATGGTCGGGGTCTACGGCGGCGGCGCCTTTGTGCTGATGTTTCTGGCGTGCATCGCGCTGATCGGCATCCCGGTCATGCTCGCTGAAACCCTGATCGGCCGACGTGCCCGGCAAAGTCCGGCGAACGCCTTGAAGGTGCTGGCGCTGGAAGCCGGGCACTCGGGCAAGTGGTCGTGGGGGGCGTTTGCCGGGATGATCACGGCGTTGCTGATTTTGTCTTTCTATAGTGTGGTCGGCGGCTGGTCGCTGGACTACATCGTCGACATGGGTCGTGGCGATTTCCAGGGCGCCACGGCCGACCAGGTCGGCGCTTATTTCGGCAATGTCATCTCCAATCCATGGCGCCTGACACTTTGGCACACGATTTTCATGCTGCTGTCGGCCTTCGTCATCGCCAAGGGCGTGGTCGCCGGGCTTGAGCGCAGCCTGCGCATCATGATGCCGCTGCTGTTCGTGATGATCCTGGTATTGCTGGGTTACAGCATGACCACTGGGCATTTCATGGAAGGCGTGCATTTCATGTTCGACTTCCACCCGGAAAAAGTCCTCGACGGTTTGTTGCCGGCGATGGGGCATGCGTTCTTCTCGCTGAGCGTCGGTGTTGGCTCGATCATGATTTACGGCGCTTACATGCCGAAGAGTTCGTCGTTGTCCGGCACGGTCGTCGGCGTGGCACTGCTCGACACGTTTGTTTCGCTGATCGCCGGTCTGGCCCTGTTCCCGATTGTGTTTGCCGGAGGCCTGAATCCTAGCGAGGGGCCTGGACTGATGTTCGTCAGTCTGCCATTTGCCTTTGGTAATGTGGCTTTCGGTCAATTGATGGGCGTGGTGTTCTTTGTGCTGGTGGCGATTGCGGCATGGAGTTCGGCGATCTCGCTTCTGGAACCGATGGTTGCCTATCTGGTTGAGCGCACGAAAGTCAGCCGCGCCTGGGTGACTTTCTGGCTGGCGTTCATCTGCTGGTTCGTCGGTCTGGGCACGGTGTTCTCCTTCAATATCTGGAAGGAAGCCAAATTTTTCGTGAACGAAGGCGGGATGTTCCATCTCTACCAATGGGGTGCGCAGAGCGGTCTGGACTTCTTTGGCGTGATCGATTTCTTCACCTCGCGGATCATGTTGCCGCTCGGTGGCCTGTGTTTTGTGCTGTTTGCCGGATGGGTGATGGGGCGTGAAGCGGTACGCGACGAGTTGTCGATCCGCAACCCGGCACTTTTCGCCCTGTCTTTGTTTTTGATGCGCTACGTGGCGCCCATCGGCATTCTTGTAGTGTTTGCCGCTCAGCTCTGGAAGTAACGCTCACATGACGACACATATTCAACGATCGGCGCTGCTGCCGTACCCGGCGCAATTTCTCTACGACCTGGTCAACGACGTGGCGCGCTACCCGGAATTTCTGCCGTGGTGCTCGTCCGCTGAAGTGCTGGAAAGTTCGCCGGAGCACATGCGCGCCAGTGTGGGAGTGGCCAAGGGCGGTCTCAGTCAGCATTTTGTGACGCGCAATACGCTGGTGCCGGGGCAGTCGATTGAGATGAACCTGGAAGAAGGTCCGTTCAATCAGTTGCACGGCGTCTGGGTGTTCAAGGTGTTGAATGAGAAGGCGTGCAAGATCAGTCTGGATCTGTCGTTCGACTATGCCGGGCCGCTGGTGCGTGCGACGTTGGGGCCGCTGTTCAATCAGGCCGCCAATACGCTGGTGGACGCGTTCTGCCAGCGCGCCAAGCAGATGCATGGTTAAGACTGTGATCGAGATAGAGGTGGTGTACGCGGCCGTGGATCGTCAGGTTTTGCGCTCGGTTAGCGTAAATGAGGGCGCAACGGTGCGGGCTGCGGTGCTTGCGTCGGGTATCGCTAGCGAGTTCCCTGAGCTGAATCTGACGGAGTGCCCGCTGGGCATCTTCGGCAAAGTGGTGGCTGACCCGGATTCGCGGGTGATTCAGGCGGGCGAGCGCATCGAGATTTACCGCCCGTTGCTCGCCGATCCAAAAGAGGTTCGCCGTCTGCGTGCGGCCAAGGCTGCCGAAGCCAAGGCCCGAAACGCGTAAAAACCAAATCGCAGACAATAAAAAACCCGGAATTTCCGGGTTTTTTATTGCGTCGCAAATTATTGCGGCGAGGTGTCCAGCGGCTCAGGTGTCGGAACCGGAACGGTTTCCACACCATCGACGTCCTTCTGGATCTGATCCAGCAAGGAACCTGGCTTCACCGGTTTTTCCGGTTTTGGCTTCTCGGCGTTTTCAGCAGGAGCGGTCACCGTAGTGCCACTGTCCTTGCCGAGAATGGCTTCGTCACGGCTTACGCCCGGCATAAAGTCACCGGACAGGCTGACAAGCTGGTCGTTTGAGTTGAAAATAACGCTGATGCGTTCCTGTTGGCGTTCACCGCCACCCGGTTGCAGGCTGTACAGATAATCCCAGCGATCGGCATGGAACGTGTCGACAAGCAGAGGGTTACCCATGATAAACCGTACTTGCGGCCGGGTCATTCCCGGGCGTAACTGGTCTATCATGTCCTGCGTGACGACATTGCCCTGCTGGATGTCGATTTTGTAAACCCCGGGGAATGAACAACCGGCGAGTGCGAGCAGTCCCACAAAGGTGAAACTGGTTAGCAAGAGCTTGGTGTTTTGCATCGGTGGGCGACTTCCACTATCTTGGCTGGGACAACGTAAACGCCGATCATACCCGCATTAAGAGAAGCTGCGAAGCAGCATCGCGAGAAAGCTGACCATGGTTGAAAATAGCGAACTACGCAAAGCCGGCCTTAAAGTGACCCTGCCACGGGTCAAGATCCTGCAAATGCTCGACTCTACAGAGCAGCGTCACATGAGCGCCGAGGACGTCTACAAGGCGTTGATGGAAGCTGGCGAGGACGTCGGTCTGGCCACGGTTTACCGTGTTCTGACCCAGTTCGAAGCGGCTGGCCTCGTGGTCCGTCACAACTTCGACGGCGGCCACGCGGTTTTTGAGTTGGCCGACAGTGGTCACCACGACCACATGGTTAACGTGGAAACCGGTGAGGTTGTCGAATTCGTCAGCCCGGAAATCGAAAAGCTCCAGAAGGCAATTGCCGAGGAGCACGGTGTCGAGTTGGTGGATCACAATCTGGTGCTGTACATCCGCAAGAAAAAGTAAGCATGTCGCGCGAATTTCACATTCGCGAAACGAACGAAGGCGACCCAAGGGTCGCCTTCGTGCTTTCTGTCGTTCCTAAACCTTGGCGGTGACGACCATTTTTTTCGCGTGAGCCAGGGACTCTTTAGTCAGATCAATGCCGCCGAGCATGCGCGCCACTTCTTCTATGCGGTCGTTCTTGCTCAATTTGGAGACGGCAGTGTGAGTCGCCTCTTCACCACGCACCTTGTGCACGAACAGATGCTGATGGCCCTGCGCTGCCACTTGCGGCAAGTGCGTCACGGTCAGTACCTGGCCGCGATCCCCGAGACGGCGCAACAGTTGGCCGACAATTTCAGCCGTCGGGCCGCCGATGCCGACGTCCACTTCGTCGAACACCAGTGTCGGAACGCGGGAGGTCTGTGCGGTGATCACCTGAATCGCCAGGCTGATCCGCGACAGCTCACCGCCGGAAGCGACTTTTGCCAGTGCCTTCAGCGGCTGGCCCGGGTTGGCGCTGACCAGCAATTCGACCTGTTCCAGCCCGTTAGGCAGTAACTCATCGCTGCTATTGGCCTTCAATTCGATAGTGAATCGGCCGCCAGGCATACCCAGTCGCTGAATCTCCTGCTCAACCGCGCTGGCGAGACTGCCGGCAGCCTGATGCCGCAAATCGCTCAGTTCCCGTGCCCTCTCTTGATAGTGGCGGGCATAGGAGGCCAGCTCTTCACCGAGGCGCTCGATGGATTCGTCATTGGCGTTGAGGGTTTCGATTTCATCCAGCAACTTCTGTTGCATCTCACCCACTTCGGTCGGCTGGATCCGGTGCTTGCGCGCCAGGGTGTAGATCGCGTCGAGCCGTTCTTCCAGATATTGCAGGCGTGCCGGATCGGCATCGAAGTTATCGAGGAAACGATTGAGTTCGCCAACGGCCTCCTCGACCTGGATCTGCGCACTGGTCAGCAGGCTGCTGGCTTCGCCCAGTGCGCCGACCGAGTTATTCACGCTCGACAGACGATTGAGGCTGGCGGTCAGCGCATTCAATACATTGCCGGAATCGCTCTCGCTGCATTGCTCGACCACTTGCCGGCAAATGCCCAGCAGCGTCTCGGCGTTGGTCAGGTTTTTGTGTTCCTGCTCCAGTTGCTCCAGCTCGTTATCACCGAGGCCGAGGTTTTCCAGCTCTTCGAGTTGATAGCTGAGCAATTGATGGCGCGCGCGTTGTTCGTCGCCGGAATTGGAGAGGCGCTCCAGTTCCTGGCGAGTCTGCCGCCAGCGCTGGGCGGCGAGTTGAACCTGGCGAGCCAGATCAGTAGCGCCGGCGTACTCGTCCAGCAGGCGACGATGGGTATCGGTCTTCAGCAGGGACTGGTGTTCATGCTGGCTGTGGATATCGATCAACAATTCGCCCAGCGACTTGAGGTCACCGAGTGGGCAAGGGGTGCCGTTGATATAGCCGCGCGAACGACCTTCCGAGGTGATCACCCGACGCAGAATGCACGGGCCATCAGTCTCCAGATCGCGCTCGGCCAGCCAGGCGCTGGCTTCAGGGATGTCCGCCAGATCGAAGGTCGCGAGGATATCGGCCTTGTCGGCGTCGGGGCGCACCACGCCGCTGTCGGCGCGATCGCCGAGGGTCAGGCCCAGCGCGTCGAGCATGATCGACTTGCCAGCGCCGGTTTCACCCGTGATCACGCTCATCCCGCGATCGAGTTCGAGATCGAGATGTTCAACGATGGCGTAGTTATGTACGGACAGGTGCACCAGCATAAAGGCCGCTCCCAAGCTTTAGGTCTGGTTATTTATACAGTGTTTTGTTTCAGGCTGACAATGCCCGCCCTTAGCTCGATTTGCTTGAAGGTCAAATCTGCTTAGCGCATTGAGGAATGAAGATTCGACACTTTTTTGTAGGGTTAATGCTTGAAGGCCCTTGAAGCCTGATTTTGCGGCCCCATATATCGGGGCAGAAGCGCGAGTCAGGCTCGCGGACGAAATTGAAAGGAGAATTCTATGGCTGACGAACAGACAGTAGATACGCAAAACCCAGAAGCCAATCAGGCGCCCGAAGGTTCGGGTGATGACCTGGCGACCCGTGTACAAGTGCTCGAAGAGCAATTGGCCGCCGCGCAGGATCAATCTCTGCGTGTTGCTGCCGATCTGCAGAACGTCCGTCGCCGTGCCGAACAGGACGTCGAGAAGGCGCACAAGTTTGCCCTCGAAAAATTTGCCGGCGACCTGCTGCCGATCGTCGATAGCCTGGAGCGCGGCCTCGAGCTGTCGAACCCGGACGACGAAAGCATCCGCCCGATGCGCGAAGGTATCGAGCTGACGCTGAAAATGTTCCACGACACCCTCAAGCGTTATCAGCTGGAAGCGATCGATCCGCATGGCGAACCGTTCAACGCCGTTCAGCATCAGGCGATGGCCATGCAGGAAAGCGCCGACGTAGAACCGAACAGCGTTCTGAAGGTGTTCCAGAAGGGCTACCAGCTCAACGGTCGCCTGCTGCGTCCGGCCATGGTTGTGGTCAGCAAGGCGCCTGCGCCAATTTCGCCTTCGATTGACGAGAAGGCTTGAAATTAGCCGCAAGGCCCCCATTTAGAAGTCAAGCGTTTAAGTATTACCGCAGTCAGCCACCACTGCTGCGGCAAAAAAATCCAAAGTTTCGGGAGAGTTAACATGGGCAAAATTATCGGTATCGACCTGGGGACTACCAACTCCTGCGTCTCCGTGCTGGAAAACGGCAAAGCAAAAGTTATCGAAAACGCTGAAGGCGCGCGTACCACGCCGTCGATCATCGCTTACGCCAACGATGGCGAAATCCTGGTAGGTCAGTCGGCCAAGCGTCAGGCTGTAACCAACCCGCACAACACTCTGTACGCGGTAAAGCGTCTGATCGGTCGTCGTTTCGACGAAGAAGTTGTGCAGAAAGACATCCAGATGGTCCCTTACAAGATCGTCAAGGCTGACAACAACGACGCCTGGGTTGAAGTGAACGGCCAGAAAATGGCACCGCCACAAATCTCGGCTGAAATCCTGAAAAAGATGAAGAAGACCGCCGAAGACTATCTCGGCGAGACCGTGACCGAAGCGGTGATCACCGTTCCGGCCTACTTCAACGACAGCCAGCGTCAGGCGACCAAAGACGCCGGCCGCATCGCCGGTCTGGACGTAAAACGTATCATCAACGAACCAACCGCAGCCGCTCTGGCTTACGGCATGGACAAGGCCAAGGGCGATCACACAGTGATCGTTTATGACCTGGGTGGCGGTACTTTCGACGTTTCCGTGATCGAGATCGCTGAAGTTGATGGCGAGCACCAGTTCGAAGTACTGGCCACCAACGGTGACACGTTCCTCGGCGGTGAAGACTTTGACATTCGTCTGATCGACTACCTCGTTGACGAATTCAAGAAAGAAAGCGGCATGAACCTTAAAGGTGATCCGCTGGCCATGCAGCGCCTGAAAGAAGCCGCTGAGAAAGCCAAGATCGAGCTGTCGTCCGCTCAGTCGACCGACGTCAACCTGCCGTACATCACTGCAGACGCGACCGGTCCTAAGCACCTGAACGTGAAAATCTCGCGTGCCAAGCTCGAAGCACTGGTTGAAGATCTGGTTCAGCGCACCATCGAACCTTGCCGCATCGCCATGAAAGACGCAGGTCTGGACGTTGGCGCGATCAACGACGTGATCCTGGTCGGTGGTCAGACTCGTATGCCGCTGGTGCAGAAGCTGGTAACTGATTTCTTCGGTAAAGAAGCTCGCAAAGACGTTAACCCGGACGAAGCTGTTGCCATGGGTGCTGCGATTCAGGGCGCTGTTCTGGCTGGTGACGTTAAAGACGTTCTGCTGCTCGACGTCAGCCCGCTGACTCTGGGTATCGAAACCATGGGTGGCGTGATGACCGCGCTGATCGAGAAAAACACCACGATTCCTACCAAGAAATCGCAAGTGTTCTCGACTGCCGACGACAACCAGGGCGCTGTGACCATTCACGTGCTGCAGGGCGAGCGCAAGCAAGCCACTCAGAACAAGTCCCTGGGCAAGTTCGACCTGGCCGACATTCCACCAGCTCCACGTGGTGTGCCGCAGATCGAAGTGACCTTCGACATCGACGCTAACGGCATTCTGCACGTTGGCGCGAAAGACAAGGCCACCGGCAAGACTCAGTCGATCGTGATCAAGGCCAACTCCGGTCTGTCCGACGAAGAAATCGAGCGCATGGTGCGTGACGCCGAAGCTAACGCTGAGGAAGACCGCAAGTTCGAAGAGCTGGCCGCTGCCCGTAACCAGGGTGACGCACTGGTTCACTCGACGCGCAAAATGATTGCTGACGCGGGCGACAAAGTCACCGCCGAAGAGAAGACTGCGATCGAAGCTGCTGTGGTTGCTCTGGAAGCTGCTGTCAAAGGCGACGACAAGGCCGCTATCGAAGCCAAGGTTGAAGAGCTGTCGAAAGTCTCCGCTCCGGTTGCTCAGAAGATGTATGCCGAACAGGCTCAGCCAGCTGATGGCGCAGCCCCGCAAGGCGAATCGGCTGAGAAGGCTGACGACGTTGTCGATGCAGAGTTCGAAGAAGTCAAAGACCACAAGTAAGTTGTTGGTCGGCCGGTTGACTGCCTTTAGGCAGTGACTGGTAGGATGTCGCCGCGCGGGAGCTAGCTCCCGCGTTGGCGTATCTGGAATACGCGAATTTTTACAGCATGCGACAAGCCTCGCGTGTTGGCGGTATGGCCGGGAATGCTCCTGCTTTTCGCGCCGCAAGTACCGCAAGAAACAAAGACCAGGATCGTTGAATTGACGTGAGTTGGGTCCGGGCCTGTATTGGGGCTCAACGAGTTTGGCCATCCTCAGGAGGGGTTTGCCGAACGTCCTCAAGAGTGCAGAAGACTTATGGCAAAGCGTGACTATTACGAAGTGTTGGGTGTTGAGCGCGGCTCAAGCGATGCGGACCTGAAGAAGGCTTACCGTCGTCTGGCGATGAAGCACCACCCGGACCGTAATCCCGATGACAAAGCGTCGGAAGAACTGTTCAAAGAGGCCAACGAGGCCTACGAAGTGCTGTCCGACTCAAGCAAGCGTGCGGCGTACGATCAGTACGGCCATGCCGGCGTCGACCCGAGCATGGGCGGCGGTGGTGCCGGTTTCGGCGGTCAGAACTTCTCGGACATCTTTGGTGATGTCTTCAGTGATTTCTTCGGTGGCGGTCGCGGCGGTTCCCGTGGCGGCGCTCAGCGTGGCAGCGACTTGCGCTACACCCTGGAGTTGAATCTGGAAGAAGCGGTGCGCGGCACGTCGGTGAATATCCGCGTTCCGACACTGGTCAACTGCAAGCCGTGCGATGGTTCCGGCGCGAAGAAAGGCTCGTCGCCATCGACGTGCCCGACCTGCGGTGGTATCGGTCAGGTGCGCATGCAGCAGGGCTTCTTCTCGGTGCAGCAAACCTGCCCGCGTTGCCATGGCCAGGGCAAGATCATTTCCGATCCGTGCGACTCCTGCCACGGTGACGGTCGCGTTGAAGAGTACAAAACCCTGTCGGTCAAAGTGCCGGCCGGTGTCGATACCGGCGACCGCATTCGTCTGTCCGGCGAAGGCGAGGCGGGTACGCAGGGCGGTCCGACGGGCGACCTGTATGTGGTCATCAATGTCCGCGAGCACGACATTTTCCAGCGCGATGGCAAGCATCTGTTCTGCGAAGTGCCAATCAGCTTCGTCGATGCGGCGCTGGGCGGCGAGCTGGAAATTCCGACCCTCGACGGTCGCGTCAAACTGAAAATCCCTGAAGGCACCCAGACTGGCAAGCAGTTCCGTGTGCGCGGTAAAGGCGTGGCGCCGGTGCGTGGCGGTGGTGCGGGCGACTTGATGTGCCGTGTGGCGGTCGAGACTCCGGTGAACCTGAACCGTCGTCAGCGAGAACTGCTGGAAGAATTCCGCAGCTCGCTGGCCGACGACAATAGCCACTCGCCGAAAACCACCGGTTGGTTCGACGGTGTGAAGCGCTTCTTCGGCGATCTGTAAGGAGTCGGCATGCGACGTATAGCTGTGATGGGCGCTGCTGGGCGCATGGGTAAGATTCTGGTCGAGGCCGTGCAGCAGCGCGCGCCGTTGACTGGTTTGACCGCCGCTGTGGTTCGTCCTGGCAGCACGCTGATCGGCGTCGATGCCGGTGAGCTGGCGTCGCTGGGTCGTATTGGTGTGCCGCTGTCCGGTCACATCGAAGCCGTGGCTGAAGAGTTCGACGTATTGATCGACTTCACGCTGCCGGAAGTGATGCTGAAAAACCTCGCGTTCTGCCGCAAGGCCGGCAAGGCCATGGTCATCGGCACCACCGGGCTGGACGCGGCGCAGAAGCAGTTGCTGGTCGAGGCGGGCAAGGATATTCCGATCGTGTTTGCGGCCAATTTCAGTGTCGGCGTCAATCTGTCGCTGAAACTGCTGGATATGGCGGCGCGCGTGCTGGGTGATGATGCGGATATCGAAATCATCGAAGCTCATCACCGTCACAAGATCGATGCGCCGTCGGGTACGGCGTTGCGCATGGGTGAAGTGATCGCCAGTGCGCTCGATCGTGATTTGCAGAAAGTCGCGGTCTACGGTCGCGAGGGGCATACCGGCGCTCGTGAGCGTGAAACCATCGGTTTTGCCACCGTGCGCGGCGGTGATGTGGTGGGTGATCACACCGTGCTGTTTGCCTGCGAAGGTGAGCGTCTGGAGATCACGCACAAGGCTTCGAGTCGCATGACGTTCGCCAAGGGCGCGGTGCGTGCCGCGTTGTGGCTGGACGGTCGCGAACCGGGTCTGTACGACATGCAAGACGTGCTCGACCTGCGTTGATTCATTGCTGAACCCGGCGCAAACGCCCTGTTTGCGCTGGTTTTTCTCCGCTCGGCGACGACCTGTCGCATTCTCCGGCCTTTTAGGCTCTTTAGCGGTGGACCAAAAAAGCCTTTTTCTGTAAGCTACAGCTTTAGTGTGTCCACTAAAAGCGCGCAGAATAATTCAGTGAAGAAGCGGGGTGACGTGTCCATACGTCACTCCGCTTTTTTACAACCTGCGATCGCCCTTTCATGCGTTATTTACGGGAGGTCTTCTTGACTAAGCCAGCCATACTTGCCCTTGCTGATGGCAGCATTTTTCGCGGCGAAGCCATTGGTGCCGACGGTCAAACCGTTGGTGAGGTGGTGTTCAACACCGCAATGACCGGCTATCAGGAAATCCTTACCGATCCTTCCTACGCCCAACAGATCGTTACCCTGACTTACCCGCACATCGGCAACACCGGCACCACGCCGGAAGATGCTGAGTCCGACCGCGTCTGGTCCGCTGGCCTGGTCATCCGTGACCTGCCGCTGGTAGCGAGCAACTGGCGTAACACGATGTCCCTGTCCGACTACCTGAAAGCCAACAACGTTGTGGCCATCGCCGGTATCGACACCCGCCGCCTGACCCGCATCCTGCGTGAAAAAGGCGCACAGAACGGCTGCATCATGGCCGGCGACAACATCTCCGAAGAAGCGGCAATCGCCGCGGCGCAAGGCTTCCCGGGCCTGAAGGGCATGGATCTGGCGAAAGTCGTCAGCACCAAGACCCAATACGAATGGCGCTCGACTGTCTGGGATCTGAAGACCGACAGCCACGCGACCATCGAAGCCTCCGAGCTGCCTTACCACGTGGTTGCCTACGACTACGGCGTCAAGGTCAACATCCTGCGCATGCTGGTCGAGCGCGGCTGCCGCGTCACCGTGGTGCCTGCCCAGACTCCAGCTGCCGATGTGCTGGCACTGAAGCCGGACGGCGTATTCCTGTCCAACGGCCCTGGTGATCCGGAGCCATGCGACTACGCGATCAAGGCGATCAAGGAAGTGCTGGAAACCGAAATTCCGGTATTCGGCATCTGCCTCGGTCACCAACTGCTGGCACTGGCCTCCGGCGCCAAGACCCTGAAAATGGGCCACGGCCACCACGGTGCCAACCACCCGGTGCAGGATCTGGACACTGGCGTCGTGATGATCACCAGCCAGAACCACGGTTTCGCGGTAGACGAAGAAACCCTGCCAGCCAACGTGCGTGCGATCCACAAATCGCTGTTCGACGGCACCCTGCAAGGCATCGAGCGCACCGACAAGAGCGCGTTCAGCTTCCAGGGCCACCCTGAAGCGAGCCCGGGCCCGAACGATGTCGCGCCACTGTTCGACCGCTTCATCAACGAGATGGCCAAGCGACGCTAAGCGTTCGCCTTGAGACTGTAGAGAGAAGCCTCTCGAGGGCGGCCCCGACAGCGGTGGCCCCCTCGGGACTTCAGAAATCGATCAAGACGGCTTGCCGACTGACCTGCGGATTTGAGTGACAAACCCATGCCAAAACGTACAGACATTAAAAGCATCCTGATTCTCGGCGCTGGCCCGATCGTTATCGGCCAGGCTTGCGAGTTCGACTACTCCGGCGCCCAGGCCTGCAAAGCCCTGCGCGAAGAGGGTTACCGCGTCATCCTGGTGAACTCCAACCCGGCCACCATCATGACCGACCCGGACATGGCCGACGCTACTTACATCGAGCCGATCAAGTGGCAGACCGTTGCCAAGATCATCGAAAAAGAGCGTCCGGACGCGGTGCTGCCAACCATGGGCGGCCAGACTGCTCTGAACTGCGCCCTGGACCTGGAACGCGAAGGCGTTCTGGAAAAGTTCGGCGTAGAAATGATCGGCGCCAACGCTGACACCATCGACAAGGCTGAAGACCGTTCGCGCTTCGACAAGGCGATGAAATCCATCGGTTTGGCGTGCCCGCGTTCCGGTATCGCGCACAGCATGGAAGAGGCCAACGCGGTTCTCGAAACCCTCGGCTTCCCGTGCATCATTCGTCCGTCCTTCACCATGGGCGGCACCGGTGGCGGTATCGCGTACAACCGTGAAGAGTTCGAAGAAATCTGCGCCCGTGGTCTGGACCTGTCGCCGACCAAAGAGCTGCTGATCGACGAATCGCTGATCGGCTGGAAAGAATATGAAATGGAAGTTGTCCGTGACAAAAAGGACAACTGCATCATCGTCTGCTCGATCGAAAACTTCGACCCGATGGGCGTGCACACAGGTGACTCGATCACCGTGGCTCCTGCGCAAACCCTGACCGACAAGGAATACCAGATACTGCGTAACGCCTCCCTGGCGGTACTGCGCGAGATCGGCGTCGAGACGGGCGGTTCCAACGTTCAATTCGGTATCTGCCCGAACACTGGCCGCATGGTCGTGATCGAAATGAACCCGCGTGTATCGCGTTCCTCGGCACTGGCTTCGAAAGCCACTGGTTTCCCGATCGCCAAAGTCGCGGCCAAACTGGCTGTGGGTTACACCCTCGACGAACTGTCGAACGACATCACCGGCGGCAAGACCCCGGCGTCCTTCGAGCCGTCGATCGACTACGTCGTCACCAAGCTGCCACGTTTCGCCTTCGAGAAATTCGCCAAGGCCGACGCGCGCCTGACCACGCAAATGAAGTCGGTTGGTGAAGTCATGGCCATCGGCCGGACCTTCCAGGAATCCCTGCAGAAAGCCCTGCGCGGTCTGGAAGTGGGCGTTTGCGGTCTGGACGAGAAGCTCGACCTGAGCAACCCGGAAAGCATGAGCGTGCTCAAGCGCGAACTGACCGTGCCGGGCGCCGAGCGTATCTGGTACGTGGCGGACGCTTTCCGCGCTGGCCTGTCGGTCGAAGACATCTTCGGCATGAACATGATCGATCCGTGGTTCCTGGTGCAGATCGAAGATCTGATCAAGGAAGAAGAGAAGGTCAAGACCCTCGGTCTGTCCGCTATCGACCGCGACCTGATGTTCAAGCTCAAGCGCAAAGGCTTCTCCGATCAGCGTCTGGCCAAGCTGCTGGGCGTGACCGAGAAGAACCTGCGTACGCACCGTCAGAAGCTGGAAGTGTTCCCGGTCTACAAGCGCGTTGACACCTGCGCCGCCGAGTTCGCCACTGACACCGCTTACCTCTATTCGACGTACGAGGAAGAGTGTGAAGCCGCGCCGTCGGGTCGTGACAAGATCATGATTCTGGGTGGCGGTCCGAACCGTATCGGCCAGGGCATCGAGTTTGACTACTGCTGCGTTCACGCTGCCCTCGCTCTGCGCGAAGACGGCTACGAAACCATCATGGTCAACTGCAACCCGGAAACCGTTTCCACCGACTATGACACCTCCGATCGTCTGTACTTCGAGCCGGTAACTCTGGAAGACGTGCTGGAAATCTGCCGCGTCGAGAAGCCAAAAGGCGTGATCGTCCAGTACGGCGGCCAGACCCCGCTGAAACTGGCGCGTGCCCTGGAAGCCGCTGGCGTGCCGATCATCGGCACCAGCCCTGACGCCATCGACCGTGCGGAAGACCGTGAGCGCTTCCAGCAAATGGTTGAGCGTCTGAACCTGCGTCAGCCGCCAAACGCCACCGTGCGTAGCGAAGACGAAGCTGTTCGTGCTGCCGCGAAAATCGGTTATCCGCTGGTGGTGCGCCCGTCCTATGTACTGGGCGGCCGCGCGATGGAGATCGTTTACAAGGAAGACGAACTCAAGCGTTACCTGCGTGACGCGGTGCAAGTGTCCAACGACAGCCCAGTGCTGCTCGATCACTTCCTCAACTGCGCCATCGAGATGGACGTGGATGCGGTCTGCGACGGTAAAGACGTGGTGATCGGCGCGATCATGCAGCACATCGAACAGGCTGGCGTTCACTCCGGTGACTCCGCTTGCTCGCTGCCGCCGTACTCGCTGCCTGCGCATATCCAGGACGAGATGCGCGAACAGGTCAAGAAAATGGCCCTGGAACTGGGCGTTGTCGGCCTGATGAACGTGCAACTGGCGCTGCAGGGCGAAGACATCTATGTCATCGAAGTCAACCCGCGCGCTTCCCGTACCGTACCGTTCGTATCGAAGTGCATCGGTGTTTCCCTGGCCATGATCGCTGCCCGCGTAATGGCCGGTAAGACCCTGAAAGAAATCGGCTTCACCAAAGAAATCATCCCGAACTTCTACAGCGTGAAAGAGGCGGTCTTCCCGTTCGCCAAATTCCCTGGCGTTGACCCGATCCTCGGCCCAGAGATGAAGTCGACCGGTGAAGTGATGGGCGTCGGCGACACCTTCGGTGAAGCATTCGCCAAGGCCCAGATGGGCGCCAGCGAAGTGCTGCCGACTGGCGGTACCGCGTTCATCAGCGTGCGTGACGACGACAAGCCGCTGGTTGCAGGCGTGGCCCGCGATCTGATCAACTTGGGTTTCGAAGTGGTTGCTACTGCCGGCACTGCCAAGCTGATCGAAGCCGCAGGCCTGAAAGTGCGCCGTGTGAACAAGGTGACCGAGGGTCGTCCGCACGTGGTCGACATGATCAAGAATGACGAAGTCACCTTGATCATCAACACCACCGAAGGTCGTCAGTCGATCGCTGATTCGTACTCCATTCGTCGTAATGCCTTGCAGCACAAGATTTACTGCACCACCACCATTGCTGCTGGCGAAGCTATCTGTGAAGCGCTGAAGTTCGGTCCGGAAAAGACCGTGCGTCGCTTGCAGGATCTACACGCAGGATTGAAGGCATGATCAAATACCCAATGACCGTCCAGGGCGCTAAAGCCCTGGAAGAAGAACACGCTCACCTGACCAAGGTCGTCCGTCCGAAGCTCAGCCAGGACATCGGTACGGCCCGCGAGTTGGGTGACTTGAAGGAAAACGCTGAATACCATGCCGCCCGCGAACAGCAGGGCATGGTCGAGGCGCGGATTCGCGACATCGAAGGCCGGATTCAGAATCAGGTCATTATCGATGTCACGACCATCCCGCACACTGGCAAGGTGATTTTCGGCACGACCGTCGAAATCGCCAACGTCGAGACCGATGAAAGCGTCACTTACCACATCGTGGGTGAGGATGAGGCTGACTTCAAACTCGGCAAGATTTCGGTCGGCTCGCCTTTGGCCCGTGCCTTGATCGGCAAGGAAGAGGGCGATGTGGTCGCCGTGAAAACGCCGAGTGGCGTTATCGAGTACGAGATTGTCGAAGTCCGTCACATCTGAAAAAGGGCGCCCGCTGCACGCGGGCGCCATGCTTTGGCAACTGACTCAGATGCTTTGGGTCGGCGGTCTATGGCTGATTCATCTCGGTTTGCAGCCGGCGCTGGGCAAGATTGGCCTGGCGCCACTGCTGATCGATGAAGTCGCCAGTGCATTTGAAATGTTGGTGGTGGGGTTTGCCGCCGCATGCGTTATTTTTCAGGCTTTGGTGCTGGTACAGGCCGAAGGCCTCGCCAGTCTATGGCGGGATTTTCGCGGGCAGGTGCTGCTGATGGCGTTGTATGCGTGTGCGATGTTTGTCGCAGTACGTGTCGGCTGGCCGGATGCGCAGCGCTGGCAGGTATTCAGTTATCTGGTTCTGGGCTTTTCCGGGCTGGTGCTGGTGATGCAGCCGGTGCCGGGATGGAGTGGCAGGGTGCGCGAAGCACACCCTTGACCCTTGTCATCACTTGAAGCGATGAACGTTCGACAGCTGCTTGTTGACGCTGAAGTTCTTGCGGTAGACCAGTGCCATCTTGCCGATGACCTGTACCAGATCCGCTTTGCCAACCTTGCACAGTTCTGCAATGTGCGCCAAGCGCGACTCGCGATCGAGGATGTTGAGCTTGATTTTGATCAGCTCATGATCCGCCAGGGCGCGTTCAAGTTCGGCTAAAACACCTTCAGTCAAACCGTTGTCAGCTACCGTCAAAACTGGTTTGAGGTGGTGGCCAATGGATTTGTACTGTTTCTTCTGCTCTGGAGTGAGCGGCATAATCTGACCCTTTCGTCTGGATTCTGTAAAATGGCGGCCATTTTACCCGAGGGCTCGTGGATCCGCCCAATTAATCACGACCCTTATCAACGAGGTGCCCAATGGCGCGTTCCAAGACAAGCCTTGGTTGGCTGAAAAGACATGTCAACGATCCCTATGTGAAACAAGCGCAGAAGGATGGCTACCGCTCGCGTGCGAGTTACAAACTTCTGGAAGTCCAGGAGAAATACAAGCTGATCCGTCCTGGCATGAGCGTTGTCGACCTGGGCGCGGCGCCCGGGGGCTGGTCGCAGGTCACCAGCCGTCTGATTGGCGGTCAGGGGCGTTTGATCGCTTCGGACATTCTGGAAATGGACAGCATCCCTGACGTGACCTTCATTCAGGGGGACTTCACTGAGGACTCCGTGCTCGCGCAGATCCTGGAAGCCGTCGGTAATTCGCAGGTGGACCTTGTGATTTCCGATATGGCCCCCAATATGAGTGGTACGCCTGAAGTGGATATGCCGAAGGCTATGTTCCTTTGCGAGCTGGCACTTGATCTGGCGGAGCGTATTCTCAAGCCGGGTGGCAATTTCGTGATCAAGATTTTTCAGGGTGAAGGGTTTGATGTCTACCTGAAGGATGCCCGCAAGAAGTTCGACAAGATCCAGATGATCAAGCCGGACTCCTCTCGTGGCAGCTCTCGCGAGCAATACATGCTGGCTTGGGGTTATCGCGGGCGTAGTGAGTAAAATGAGGTTTTTGTGCGGGGTGATAGGTTTTTAGTATTTCGCCCGGCGAGCATTAACGAATATTGTGTAGAAAGTGTTTCACAAAGGGTTACAGACGGCGCCTGCCAGAGCCGTAGGTAATGTAGTAAGTTAGGCCGGTGAATATCATGCGAAGCGCGCGCCAGTAGCGGAGCTTGCTTCAGAGGGTAGTTAATTGAACGATATGGCAAAGAATCTGATCCTGTGGTTGATCATCGCGGCTGTCCTGGTGACGGTGATGAACAACTTCTCCAGCCCTAACGAGCCGCAGACCCTCAACTATTCCGACTTCATCCAGCAGGTCAAGGATGGCAAGGTCGAGCGCGTAGCGGTTGATGGCTATGTAATCACCGGCAAACGCAATGATGGCGACAGCTTCAAGACCATTCGTCCGGCAATTCAGGACAATGGCCTGATCGGCGATCTGGTCGACAACCACGTTGTGGTTGAAGGCAAGCAGCCTGAACAGCAAAGTATCTGGACCCAGTTGCTGGTGGCCAGCTTCCCGATCCTGGTAATCATCGCGGTGTTCATGTTCTTCATGCGCCAGATGCAGGGCGGTGCCGGTGGCAAGGGCGGGCCGATGAGCTTCGGCAAGAGCAAGGCGCGCCTGCTCTCCGAAGATCAGGTGAAAACCACCTTGGCTGACGTTGCCGGTTGCGACGAAGCCAAGGAAGAAGTCGGCGAGCTGGTGGAATTCCTCCGTGATCCGGGCAAGTTCCAGCGCCTGGGCGGTCGTATTCCGCGCGGCGTGCTGATGGTCGGTCCTCCGGGTACCGGTAAAACCTTGCTGGCCAAGGCGATTGCCGGCGAAGCCAAGGTGCCGTTCTTCACTATTTCCGGTTCTGACTTCGTCGAAATGTTCGTTGGTGTCGGTGCCAGCCGTGTTCGTGACATGTTCGAGCAGGCCAAGAAGCACGCTCCGTGCATTATCTTCATCGACGAAATCGACGCCGTCGGTCGCCATCGTGGCGCCGGCATGGGTGGCGGTCACGACGAGCGCGAGCAGACTCTTAACCAGTTGCTGGTTGAGATGGACGGCTTTGAGATGAACGACGGCATCATTGTTATCGCTGCAACCAACCGTCCAGACGTACTCGACCCTGCGCTGCTGCGTCCGGGCCGTTTCGACCGTCAGGTCGTGGTTGGTTTGCCGGATATCCGTGGTCGCGAGCAAATCCTCAAAGTACACATGCGCAAAGTGCCAATGGGTGACGACGTCGCTCCGGCCGTTATCGCGCGAGGTACTCCGGGCTTCTCCGGTGCTGACCTGGCTAACCTGGTCAACGAGGCGTCTTTGTTCGCTGCACGTAGCGGCAAGCGCATCGTCGAAATGAAAGAGTTCGAGCTGGCAAAAGACAAGATCATGATGGGCGCCGAGCGCAAATCGATGGTCATGTCCGAGAAAGAAAAGCAGAACACCGCTTATCACGAAGCTGGCCACGCCATTGTCGGTCGCGTCGTGCCTGAGCATGATCCGGTGTACAAGGTGTCGATCATTCCGCGCGGTCGTGCGCTGGGTGTAACCATGTTCCTGCCGGAAGAAGATCGCTACAGCCTGTCCAAGCGCGCGCTGATCAGCCAGATCTGCTCGCTGTACGGCGGCCGTATCGCTGAAGAGATGACCTTGGGCTTCGACGGAGTCACCACCGGTGCTTCCAACGACATCATGCGTGCCAGCCAGATTGCGCGGAACATGGTGACCAAGTGGGGTCTGTCGGAAAAACTCGGTCCATTGATGTATGCCGAAGAAGAGGGTGAAGTGTTCCTCGGTCGCGGCGGTGGCGGTCAGGCTGCCAGCTTCTCCGGTGAGACAGCCAAGCTGATCGACTCCGAAGTGCGCAGCATCATTGACCAGTGCTATGGCACGGCCAAGCAGATCCTCACGGATAACCGTGACAAGCTCGATGCCATGGCTGATGCGCTGATGAAGTACGAAACGATCGATGCTGAACAGATCGACGACATCATGGCCGGTCGTACACCTCGCGAGCCTCGTGACTGGTCGGGTGGCACCGGTACACCGCCTCCTCCAGTGGTGCGCGACGAGCGTCCGGAAACACCGATTGGCGGCCCGGCTGCTGACGTTTAAGGTTTGAAATGACTTCTGTACAGTCCCTGACCCGGTTGCCTTGCGGCAACCGGGTTCTTGATTTGGCCCAGACGCATGTCATGGGCATTCTCAATGTAACCCCTGATTCTTTCTCCGACGGCGGCCAATACAGCCAGCTAGACGCGGCCTTGCGCCACGCTGCAGCCATGGTTGCTGCCGGTGCGACGCTGATTGATGTCGGTGGCGAATCCACGCGTCCCGGCGCGCGAACTGTCTCTCCGCTTGAGGAGCTTGAGCGTGTGGCGCCGATCGTCGAGCTGATCAATCGCGAGCTTGATGTGATCATCTCGGTGGATACGTCTACACCGGCCGTGATGCGCGAAACTGCGCGGTTAGGTGCCGGGCTGATCAACGACGTGCGCTCGCTGCAGCGCGATGGTGCGCTGGATGCGGCGGCGGCTACCGGTTTGCCGGTGTGCCTCATGCATATGCTCGGTGAGCCCGGTGACATGCAGGACAATCCGCAGTATCAGGATGTCACGCGCGAAGTCGGCGAGTTTCTCGCTGAGCGCATGGCGCAGTGTGCGGCGGCAGGTATTCCTGCCGAGCGGATCATCCTCGATCCGGGTTTCGGTTTCGCCAAAACATTGCAGCACAATCTAAGCTTGTTCAAGCACATGGAAGCCCTGCATGCGTTGGGCAGGCCTCTGCTTGTCGGTGTTTCTCGAAAGAGCATGATCGGGCATGCTTTGAATCGTCCTGTCGGCGAGCGGCTGCATGGCGGACTTGCGCTGGCGGCTCTGGCGTCGGTGAAAGGTGCGCGTATATTGCGCGTCCATGATGTTGCGGAAACGGTAGATGTGGTGCGGATGATCGCGGCCGTGGAATCAGCCGAATAAGAATGATGGAGCACTTATGAGCAAGAAATACTTTGGTACTGACGGCATTCGTGGTCGAGTCGGTGAATACCCGATTACTCCTGACTTCATGCTCAAGCTCGGCTGGGCTGCCGGCATGGCGTTTCGCAAGATGGGCACCTGCAAGGTGCTGGTCGGCAAGGACACACGGATTTCCGGTTATATGTTCGAATCGGCGCTTGAGGCTGGCCTGACATCGGCGGGCGCTGATGTGATGCTGCTAGGCCCGATGCCGACGCCGGCCATCGCCTACCTGTCGCGCACATTCCAGGCTGAGGCCGGTATCGTGATCAGTGCTTCACACAATCCGCATGACGATAACGGCATCAAGTTCTTCTCCGGTAAAGGCACCAAGCTGCCGGATGAACTGGAATTGATGATTGAAGAGTTGCTGGACACCCCGATGACCGTTGTCGAGTCGAGCAAGATCGGCAAAGTATCGCGAATCAACGATGCGTCAGGGCGTTACATCGAATTCTGCAAAAGCAGCGTGCCAACGGGTACCAGTTTTTCCGGGCTCAAGATTGTCATCGACTGTGCACATGGTGCGACCTACAAGGTTGCTCCGAGCGTTTTCCGTGAGTTGGGTGCAGAAGTGGTGGTGCTCTCGGCGCAGCCAAATGGCCTGAATATCAACGAAAATTGTGGCTCGACCCATATGGGGCAGTTGCAGGCAGCGGTGCTGGCCGAACATGCGGACTTGGGTATTGCTTTCGATGGTGATGGCGATCGGGTTTTGATGGTCGACCACACTGGCGCCATCGTTGATGGCGACGAATTGTTGTTCATCATCGCCCGTGATCTGCATGAGCGTGGCAAATTGCAGGGCGGCGTCGTTGGTACCCTGATGAGTAACCTGGGATTGGAGTTGGCTCTGGCCGATCTTTCAATTCCATTCATTCGGGCCAATGTCGGCGACCGCTACGTGATCGCTGAGTTGCTTGAGCGCAATTGGCTGGTCGGCGGCGAGAATTCTGGGCATATCGTTTGCTTCAATCACACCACGACCGGTGATGCGATCATCGCCGCGTTGCAGGTGCTGATGGCGCTGAAGGCTCGTAATGAAGGTTTGGCGCAAACGCGTCAGGCATTGCGCAAGTGCCCTCAGGTACTGATCAATGTGCGTTTCGGCGGTGGCGAAAGTCCGCTGGAACACCCGGCTGTCAAGGAAGCCAGTGCGCGTGTAACCCAGGCCATGGCGGGGCGCGGGCGTGTGCTTTTGCGCAAGTCCGGGACAGAGCCTCTGGTGCGCGTAATGGTCGAAGGCGAGGACGAAACCCAGGTTCGCAACTACGCCGAAGAGCTGGCAAAACTGGTAACTGAAGTTTCTGCCTGATACGGCTTGCAAGCCATGATTGTGTTGGGTAACATCTGCGCCCACTTTGACCGACGAGGTACAGCATGCGTCGCCCTATGGTAGCTGGTAACTGGAAGATGCACGGTACCCGCGCCAGCGTCGCTGAGCTGATCAACGGCCTTCGTCATCTGGCCTTGCCAAGCGGTGTTGATGTCGCGGTATTCCCGCCTTGCTTGTATATCAATCAAGTGATTGATGGCTTGAAAGGCAAATCGATTTCGGTCGGTGCGCAGAATTCTGCGGTGGAATCCATGCAAGGTGCATTGACCGGTGAAATTGCTCCGAGTCAGTTGGTGGATGCAGGTTGTTCCCTGGTGCTTGTCGGGCACTCCGAACGCCGCCAGATAATGGGCGAGCGAGACGGAATGCTGAATCGCAAGTTCGCAGCGGCACAGGCATGTGGCTTGATTCCGGTGTTGTGTATAGGGGAGACCCTGGAGCAGCGCGAAGCAGGAAAGACTCTTGAGGTTGTCGGGCGTCAG
This sequence comes from Pseudomonas chlororaphis, assembly GCF_000783395.1. Classification (GTDB taxonomy): domain Bacteria; phylum Pseudomonadota; class Gammaproteobacteria; order Pseudomonadales; family Pseudomonadaceae; genus Aquipseudomonas; species Aquipseudomonas chlororaphis_H. Next base: position 82,615 of record NZ_JSFK01000001.1, read on the forward strand.
CTGGGCAGCATCATCGAGGAGCTGGGTGTAGGTGCCTTTGCCAAGGCAGTCATTGCTTACGAGCCGGTCTGGGCCATTGGTACCGGACTGACTGCAACGCCGCAGCAAGCTCAGGATGTGCATAAAGCCATTCGCGAGCAGCTGGCGGCAGAGAATTCTGAAGTCGCACGAGGTGTGCGGCTTCTATACGGCGGCAGCGTGAAGGCGGCCAATGCGGTCGAACTGTTCGGCATGCCGGATATCGATGGGGGGCTCATTGGTGGAGCTTCCCTGAATGCAGATGAGTTCGGTGCGATCTGTCGCGCCGCGGGAAACTGAAAAAATGCTGGAAACAGTCGTAGTCGTTTTTCATCTGCTGGGTGCATTGGGCGTAGTTGCTCTGGTTTTGCTGCAGCAGGGTAAGGGTGCGGACGCTGGCGCGTCTTTCGGAGCAGGTGCTTCAAATACTGTGTTCGGAAGCCAAGGTTCCTCTACCTTTCTTAGTAAGTTTACTGCTATACTTGCCGCCGGTTTCTTCATAACCAGCTTGGGGTTAGGTTACTTTGCTAAAGAGAAGGCTCATCAGCTGACTCAAGCAGGATTGCCAGATCCAGCAGTGTTGGAAGTACCTAAGCAACAACAACCGGCTTCTGATGATGTCCCGGTGCTTCAAGAGCAAAAGTCGGCTACTCCAGCGACTGACGTACCTCCAGCTCAAGAGCAGAAGTAAGAAGGGTTTCAAACGTAGTTTTGCCGAGGTGGTGGAATTGGTAGACACGCAACCTTGAGGTGGTTGTGCCCATAGGGTGTAGGGGTTCGAGTCCCCTTCTCGGTACCAATTAGTCAGGAGAGCCCGCTGTTGCGGGCTTTCTTGCAGGTGGAAGGTTACATTGACCCTATAAGGGATCGGTCGTATACTTCCGCCCCAGCTTTGTCGCGGGGTGGAGCAGTCTGGTAGCTCGTCGGGCTCATAACCCGAAGGTCGTCGGTTCAAATCCGGCCCCCGCAACCAGTTTAAGGAGCCCCTTTTAAGGGGCTTTTTGTTAGCTGGACACTTTCAACGCCGCTGTTCGACGGCGTTTCAAGGATGGGCGTTATGCCCATTTTTTTATTTTGCAAAGCATGCACATATCATGCACTAGGGGGTTCAGGTGTCGAGCAAGCTAGAAGAGTTGCAGGCCTTGCTGGCCCCGGTGGTCGTGGCCCTGGGCTATGAATGCTGGGGTATCGAGTTTTCGGCTCAGGGTCGTCACTCGATGTTGCGCGTTTATATCGATAAAGAGGGCGGCGTGCTGGTGGACGATTGCGCCATTGTCAGCCGTCAGATCAGCGGTGTACTGGATGTTGAAGATCCGATCTCCGTTGAATACACCCTCGAAGTTTCCTCGCCTGGCATGGAGCGCCCACTGTTCACTCTTGAGCAGTTTGCAAAGTTTGCCGGTGAACAAGTGAAGATCAAGCTGCGTTCGCCTTTCGAAGGGCGACGCAACTTTCAGGGCCTTCTGCGCGGTGTAGAAGAGCAGGACGTCGTGGTGCAGGTAGAAGACCATGAGTTCCTGTTGCCGATCGATATGATCGACAAGGCCAACATTATTCCCAGTTTTGACTGAGACGCGGATCCCGCGGATCCAATGGCTTGCGAAAGGCGAGGCGTACGATGAGCAAAGAAGTACTGCTGGTTGTTGAGTCGGTATCCAATGAAAAGGGCGTACCGGCAAGCGTAATTTTTGAAGCGCTGGAGCTGGCTCTGGCCACTGCTACCAAAAAGCGTTTTGAAGACGAAGTTGACCTGCGTGTGGAAATTAACCGCCACACCGGTTCTTACGAAACTTTCCGTCGCTGGACGGTTGTCGAAGAGAATGATCTCGACGATCCGGCCATCGAAACCTGGCCAACCAAGGTTGCCGAAACGCATCCAGGTGCCAAGGTTGGCGACGTCGTTGAAGAAAAGATCGAATCCATCGAGTTCGGCCGTATCGCTGCGCAGACTGCAAAGCAAGTCATTGTGCAGAAAGTTCGCGAAGCCGAGCGCGCTCAAGTGGTCGACGCTTATCGCGAGCGCCTGGGAGAAATCATCTCCGGCACCGTGAAAAAAGTCACCCGCGACAACGTGATCGTCGATCTGGGTAACAACGCTGAAGCGTTGCTGGCCCGTGAAGACATCATTTCGCGCGAAACTTTCCGTGTCGGCGTGCGTCTGCGTGCGCTGCTCAAGGAAATCCGCACCGAGAACCGCGGCCCGCAGCTGATCCTGTCGCGTACCGCGCCGGAAATGCTGATCGAGCTGTTCCGCATCGAAGTGCCGGAAATTGCCGAAGGCCTGATCGAAGTAATGGCTGCGTCCCGCGATCCGGGTTCGCGCGCCAAGATCGCCGTCCGCTCGAAGGACAAACGCATCGACCCGCAAGGCGCTTGCATTGGTATGCGCGGTTCGCGCGTCCAGGCAGTGTCGGGTGAGTTGGGCGGTGAGCGTGTTGATATCGTCCTGTGGGACGACAACCCGGCTCAGTTCGTGATCAACGCCATGTCCCCGGCTGAGGTTGCGGCAATTATCGTTGACGAAGATGCCCACGCAATGGACATCGCCGTTGGCGCAGACAATCTGGCTCAGGCCATCGGTCGTGGTGGTCAGAACGTGCGTCTGGCGAGCCAGTTGACTGGCTGGACCCTGAACGTGATGACCGAATCGGACATCCAGGCTAAGCAGCAAGCAGAAACCGGCGACATCCTGCGCAACTTCATCGACGAGCTGGAAGTCGACGAAGACCTTGCACAGGTGCTGGTAGATGAAGGCTTCACCAGCCTGGAAGAGATTGCCTACGTACCGTTGGAAGAAATGCTCAACATCGACGGCTTTGACGAAGATACCGTCAACGAGCTTCGCGCTCGTGCCAAGGATCGTTTGTTGACCAAAGCCATCGCTACTGAGGAAAAGCTGGCAGACGCCCATCCGGCCGAAGACCTGCTCTCGCTTGAGGGCATGGACAAGGATTTGGCGATGGAACTGGCGGTGCGCGGCGTAATTACCCGCGAAGACCTGGCCGAGCAGTCTATTGACGACCTGCTCGACATCGACGGCATTGACGATGATCGTGCCGGCAAGTTGATCATGGCCGCCCGAGCCCACTGGTTCGAGTAATTAGGCGCGGCCTGAGGAGAGAAGTGCATGACGCAAGTCACGGTGAAACAACTGGCCGATGAGGTCAAAACACCGGTAGAGCGCCTGTTGCAGCAGATGCGTGAGGCAGGTCTGCCGCACACCGCCGCCGAAGAAAATGTGACTGACAGTGAGAAGCAGTCCCTGCTGACTCACTTGAAAAGCAGCCACAAGGCGAAAGTGGAAGAACCACGCAAGATCACGCTGCAGCGTAAAACCACCAGCACCCTGCGTGTGGCTGGTAGCAAAAGCATCAGCGTAGAAGTTCGCAAAAAGAAAGTTTTCGTACAGCGTAGCCCGGAAGAAATCGAAGCCGAACGCAAGCGTGAACTGGATGAGCGTCGCGCAGTAGAAAATGCTGCTCGTCAGAAGGCTGAAGAAGAAGCCAAGCAGCGCGCCGAAGAAGAAGCGCGCCGCCAGCCAGCTGCTGCGCAGACCGCTACCAGCGACGCCGTTGCGGCGCCGGCTGCAGCTGCCGAACCTGTTCGCGAAAGCGCGCCGGTGGTTGCCGCTGCTCCAGCTCCGTCTGCTGACGTTCGCAACAAGCAGAACGAACAGCGCCGTCCGGACAAGCCACGTGCCGACGACAACAATCGTCGCAGCGGTGGTGGTGATGGCGAGCGCAAAAACGCTCCGCATCGCGCCTCGGTCAAAGAAAAAGCGCCGGCTCCACGTGTGGCGCCACGCACTACCGACGAAGAAAGCGATGGCTTCCGTCGCGGTGGTCGCGGCAAGGCCAAGCTGAAGAAGCGTAACGCCCACGGTTTCCAGAGCCCAACCGGCCCTGTCGTGCGTGATGTGCAGATCGGCGAGACCATCACTGTTGGCGACCTCGCCAATCAGATGTCGGTCAAGGCTGCTGAAATCATCAAGTTCATGTTCAAACTGGGCACTCCAGCGACCATCAACCAGGTACTTGATCAGGAAACTGCTCAACTGGTAGCCGAAGAACTGGGCCACAAAGTGACCTTGGTCAGCGACACCGCTCTGGAAGATTCCCTGGCCGAGTCCCTGAAGTTTGAAGGTGAGTCGTTCTCCCGTGCGCCAGTCGTGACCGTAATGGGCCACGTTGACCACGGTAAAACTTCCCTGCTCGACTACATCCGTCGTGCCAAGGTAGCTGCTGGCGAAGCCGGCGGTATCACCCAGCACATCGGTGCATACCACGTTGAAACCGAACGCGGCATGGTCACCTTCCTCGACACCCCGGGTCACGCCGCGTTTACCGCAATGCGTGCTCGTGGTGCCAAGGCGACTGACATCGTGATCCTGGTGGTTGCAGCGGACGACGGCGTGATGCCGCAGACCATTGAAGCTGTTCAGCACGCTGTAGCGGCTGGCGTTCCACTGGTTGTTGCAGTGAACAAGATCGACAAGCCGGGCGCCGATCTCGATCGTATCCGTAGCGAACTGTCGGTTCACGGCGTAACTTCCGAAGAGTGGGGCGGTGATACGCCGTTCGTACCGGTCTCGGCGAAAGTCGGTACTGGCGTCGACGAGCTGCTTGAAGCCGTTCTGCTGCAAGCTGAAGTTCTCGAACTGAAAGCAACTCCATCGGCTCCTGGCCGTGGCGTTGTGGTTGAATCGCGTCTCGACAAAGGTCGTGGCCCGGTTGCAACCGTTCTGGTTCAAGACGGTACCCTGCGCCAAGGCGACATGGTCCTGGTCGGTTCGAACTATGGCCGCGTACGCGCCATGCTCGACGAGAACGGCAAGCCAATCAAAGAAGCCGGTCCTTCCATCCCTGTCGAGATCCTCGGCCTGGACGGTACTCCGGACGCTGGCGACGAGATGAGCGTGGTTGCCGACGAGAAGAAAGCCCGTGAAGTGGCTCTGTTCCGTCAAGGCAAGTTCCGCGAAGTCAAATTGGCTCGCGCTCATGCTGGCAAGCTGGAAAACATCTTCGAAAACATGGGTCAGGCCGAGAAGAAGACGCTCAACATCGTCCTCAAATCCGACGTCCGTGGTTCGCTGGAAGCGTTGAACGGTGCCTTGAATGGCCTGGGCAACGACGAAGTACAAGTGCGCGTAGTGGGCGGCGGTGTCGGTGGTATCACCGAATCCGACGCTAACCTGGCACTGGCTTCCAACGCTGTACTGTTCGGCTTCAACGTGCGTGCCGATGCTGGCGCACGGAAGATCGTCGAGCAGGAAGGTCTGGACATGCGTTACTACAACGTGATCTACGACATCATCGAAGACGTCAAGAAAGCCCTGACCGGCATGCTCGGCAGCGATGTTCGCGAGAACATCCTGGGTGTGGCCGAAGTGCGTGACGTGTTCCGTTCGCCGAAGTTTGGCGCGATCGCAGGCTGCATGGTGATCGAAGGTGTTGTGCACCGTAACCGTCCGATCCGCGTACTGCGTGAAGACATCGTTATCTTCGAAGGCGAGCTGGAATCCCTGCGCCGCTTCAAGGATGACGCTTCCGAAGTACGTGCCGGCATGGAATGCGGTATCGGCGTGAAGAGCTACAACGACGTCAAAGTCGGCGACAAGATCGAAGTCTTCGAGAAGGTCCAGGTTGCTCGCAGCCTCTAACTCGCGCACTTCAGGAGCCGTGATGGGCTGCCGCACTCAACAGTGTGGCGCATCACTCGGACTCTAAACGCAACGCCCGGTCTGGCTTTTGTCAGGCCGGGCGTTTGCCGCTTTCAGACCTTGCGGGTTTCGCCGCGGGGCAGTAACAGGTAACAAAATCATGGCAAAAGAATACAGCCGTACCCAACGTATCGGCGATCAGATGCAGCGCGAGCTGGCTCAACTGATCCGTCGCGAAGTCAAAGACCCGCGCGTCGGCCTGGTCACCATTACCGCAGTAGAAGTCAGCCGTGACGTCGGGCACGCGAAGATCTTCATCACCGTGATGGGCCAGGACAACGCCGAAGACATCGCGCAAAGCATCAAGGTGCTCAATTCCGCCGCAGGTTTCCTGCGTATGCAACTGGCCCGTGAAATGAAGCTGCGCAGCGTGCCGCAATTGCACTTCCACTACGACGAATCCGTCGTTCGTGGTGCGCACTTGTCGGCCCTGATCGAGCGTGCGGTTGCTGAAGACAATCAGCATCCGGTCGCTGCTGAACCTGAAGACACCAAGGAGTAACTCGGTGGCTCAGGTCAAACGTATCCGTCGTAACGTCAGCGGTATCATCTTGCTCGACAAGCCGTTGGGGTTCACTTCCAACGCCGCGTTGCAGAAGGTTCGCTGGTTGCTCAATGCCGAGAAGGCCGGTCACACCGGCAGCCTCGATCCATTGGCCACCGGTGTCTTGCCGTTGTGCTTTGGTGAGGCCACCAAGTTCTCGCAGTACCTGCTCGATTCCGACAAGGCTTATGAAACCCTGGCGCAGCTGGGCAAGACCACCACCACGGCGGATGCCGAAGGTGAAGTTTTGCAGGAGCGTCCGGTGACCGTTGGTCGCACCGATATCGAGGCAGCATTGCCGAAATTTCGTGGGCAAATCAGTCAGATACCGCCGATGTACTCGGCGCTCAAGCGTGATGGCCAGCCGCTGTACAAGTTGGCGCGTGCAGGCGAAGTAGTGGAGCGCGAACCGCGTTCTGTTACTATTGCGCGCTTGGAATTACTGGCCTTCGAAGGCGATACTGCGCGTCTTGCGGTGGATTGCAGCAAGGGCACCTATATTCGCACCCTGGTGGAGGATATCGGTGAGCAACTCGGTTGTGGTGCGTACGTCGCAGAACTGCGCCGTACCCAGGCCGGGCCTTTCACTCTGGCGCAGACGGTTACCCTCGAAGAGCTGGAAGCGGTACATGCCGAAGGCGGCAACGAAGCGGTTGATCGCTTCCTGATGCCATCGGACAGCGGCCTGCAGGATTGGCCGCTGCTGCACTTCTCGGAAGCGAGCGCTTTCTACTGGCTCAACGGCCAGCCGGTGCGTGCCCCGGATGCTCCGAAGTTCGGCATGGTGCGGGTACAGGATCACAATGGTCGCTTCATCGGTATCGGTGAAGTGAGCGAAGACGGGCGCATCGCGCCGCGTCGACTGATTCGGTCGGAATGACCGAAACCGGTCTGTGTCAAAGCAGGCTGGCGAGGGTGGCTGTTAACAGGCACGGTCACTACTCATTTATAGATACAGGGATTTGTCCCTGGCCTGTTGAAGCTGTTTCCCTGAAACAGTTTCCTGATAAAAGGATTGCCTCATGGCTCTCGACGTTCAAGAAAAAGCTCAAATCGTTGCTGACTACCAGCAAGCTGTTGGTGACACTGGTTCGCCAGAAGTGCAAGTTGCACTGCTGACCCACAACATCAACAAGCTGCAAGGTCACTTCAAGGCCAACGGTAAAGATCACCACTCCCGTCGTGGTCTGATCCGCATGGTAAACCAGCGTCGCAAGCTGCTGGACTACCTGAAAGGCAAGGATCTGGGTCGTTATCAGACTCTGATCGGTCGCCTGGGTCTGCGTCGCTAATCAGCGATTGCGCTATGAGGTTGGTTGTCTGTCGGACGTCTGCGGTTTACCGCCGACGGCTTGCAGGCTCCCAGCCTCAAGTTTTATCTGGATACACGTTTTACCCTGGACAGGCGTTGGGCCGATTCCCGACATTGCCCAAGAATTCGCAAGAAACCAGTTCCCCCAAGAGCCACAAAGAAGGTAGGACACCGTGAACCCGGTAATCAAAAAATTCCAGTTCGGTCAATCGACCGTTACCCTCGAGACTGGCCGTATCGCCCGTCAGGCCTCCGGCGCAGTATTGGTCACCGTTGACGACGACGTCAGCGTATTGGTGACTGTAGTCGGTGCAAAACAAGCCGATCCAGGCAAGGGCTTCTTCCCTCTGTCCGTTCACTACCAGGAAAAGACTTACGCTGCCGGTAAGATCCCTGGCGGTTTCTTCAAGCGTGAAGGCCGTCCTTCCGAGAAAGAAACCCTGACTTCCCGACTGATCGACCGTCCGATCCGTCCGCTGTTCCCTGAAGGTTTCATGAACGAAGTGCAGGTTGTCTGCACCGTCGTTTCCACCAGCAAAAAGACCGATCCGGACATCGCTGCGATGATCGGTACCTCGGCTGCCCTGGCCATCTCGGGCATTCCGTTCGACGGCCCGATCGGCGCCGCTCGCGTAGCTTTCCACGAAAGCACCGGCTACCTGCTGAACCCGACTTACGAGCAGCAAGCTGCTTCGAGTCTGGACATGGTTGTTGCCGGTACTTCCGACGCCGTACTGATGGTTGAATCGGAAGCCAAAGAGCTGACCGAAGACCAGATGCTGGGCGCGGTACTGTTTGCTCACGACGAGTTCCAGGTTGTGATCAACGCGGTTAAAGAACTGGCTGCTGAAGCTGCCAAGCCAACCTGGACCTGGGCTCCGGCGCCAGAAGCCACCGAACTGCTGGGCGCTATCCGTGCCGAGTTCGGCGAAGCGATCTCCCAGGCTTACACCATCACCGTCAAGGCCGACCGTTATGCGCGTCTGGGCGAGCTGAAGGATCAAGTCGTTGCCAAGCTGTCCGGTGAAGAAGGCCAGCCTTCGTCCAGCGAAGTCAAAGCCGCTTTCGGCGAAATCGAATATCGCACCGTTCGCGAAAACATCGTAAACGGCAAGCCACGTATCGACGGCCGCGACACCAAAACCGTACGTCCGCTGAACATCGAAGTCGGCGTTCTGCCGAAGACTCACGGTTCGGCGCTGTTCACCCGTGGTGAAACCCAGGCTCTGGTCGTTGCAACACTGGGCACCGCCCGTGACGCACAGCTGCTGGACACCCTGGAAGGCGAGAAAAAAGACCCGTTCATGCTGCACTACAACTTCCCTCCGTTCTCGGTGGGCGAGTGTGGTCGCATGGGTGGCGCTGGTCGTCGTGAAATCGGTCACGGCCGTCTGGCCCGTCGTTCGGTTTCGGCGATGCTGCCAGCTGCTGACGTGTTCCCGTACACCATCCGTGTGGTTTCGGAAATCACCGAATCCAACGGTTCGAGCTCGATGGCTTCCGTTTGCGGCGCCTCCCTGGCCCTGATGGACGCTGGTGTGCCGATGAAGGCGCCGGTTGCCGGTATCGCCATGGGTCTGGTTAAAGAAGGCGAGAAATTCGCCGTCCTGACCGACATCCTTGGTGACGAAGACCACCTGGGCGACATGGACTTCAAAGTAGCCGGTACCGCCAAAGGCGTTACTGCGCTGCAGATGGACATCAAGATCAAAGGCATCACCGAAGAAATCATGGAGATCGCTCTGGGCCAAGCCCTGGAAGCGCGCCTGAACATCCTCGGTCAGATGAACCAGATCATCGGCCAGTCGCGTACCGAACTGTCGGCCAACGCTCCGACCATGATCGCGATGAAGATCGACACCGACAAGATCCGTGACGTTATCGGTAAAGGTGGCGCGACCATCCGTGCGATCTGCGAAGAAACCAAGGCTTCGATCGACATCGAAGACGACGGTTCGATCAAGATCTTCGGCGAAACCAAGGAAGCTGCTGAAGCTGCACGTCAGCGCGTTCTGGGCATCACCGCTGAAGCCGAGATCGGCAAGATTTACGTCGGCAAGGTTGAGCGCATCGTCGACTTCGGCGCATTCGTCAACATCCTGCCTGGCAAGGACGGTCTGGTGCACATCTCGATGCTGAGCGACGCTCGCGTAGAGAAAGTGACCGACATCCTGAAAGAAGGCCAGGAAGTTGAAGTACTGGTACTGGACGTGGACAACCGCGGCCGTATCAAGCTGTCGATCAAAGACGTGGCAGCTGCCAAGGCTTCGGGCGTTTAATCAGCCCAAAGCGTTAGCGCAATAAAAATGCCCCGCCGTGAAAACGGTGGGGCATTTTTTTGTCTGCGAAATATCGGGACATTCTGTGAAGTTGCCGGACTTCAAGACCGGTGCTAGGTTTAGCCCACCGCCCGTGTAGCTCAGCCGGTAGAGCAGCGCACTCGTAACGCGAAGGTCGCAGGTTCGATTCCTGTCTCGGGCACCAACTTCTTCATCTCCCCCCTACTTGTCATGCGGATTTATGTTCCGCAGGTCAGGTTTTTGTGGGAGAGATGTAAAGAGCCGTGTAATTCGTCATGCAAACGTCCTATATTCGGTGCCTGCATGAGCATCGCCCAGCAGTTTTCAGATGATCCCGAATGGTTCCGAAGGCCGGACAATCCGCGTCAGAGAGATCCTTGATGATCCAGATCCATCCTCCATTCCTATGATCAACGAGAACGCCATGACCGAATTAACTCAAGAGCAACGTCACGAACAAGCGCTGGAAAAGTACATTCTGGACGTTCCGGACCTCAAAGAAGAGATCAAGGACCTGAGTCCCGATGATCAAAAAGATCAGATCCAGTGGGCCTTCGAAGACGAGGCCGAAGCCCAGGGCTTGCAGCCATGGGAACTGACGCTCAAGTACACGAGCACGCCGGAGGAGTTCGAGGCGCAGCGCCTCGTTCTGCATAAAGAGGCGGCCGAAGTGTTGGGTGTCGAGTGGGATGAGTACTGCGAGATGAACAATCTGGTGGTCTGAAACAAAAACGCCAGCCTCAACCGGGCTGGCGTTTTTTATTGCGTGCAGTCTTCAGAGACTGAGGCGCATCGACAGATCCACCGCTTTGACATCCTTGGTCATCGCACCGATCGAGATGTAGTCCACCCCGGTCTCGGCAATCGGCAGCAACGTGCTTTCGTTGATACCGCCGCTCGCTTCCAGCTTCGCCTTGCCGCCGTTCAGGCGCACGGCTTCGCGCATGTCGTCCAGGCTCAGTTCGTCGAGCATGATGATATCGGCGCCGGCGGCCAGGGCTTCCTTCAGTTCATCCAGACTTTCCACTTCGATTTCCACCGGTTTGCCCGGCGCTATCTTGTGCGCAGCGGCAATGGCTTGTGGAATGCCACCGCTGGCAGCGATGTGGTTTTCCTTGATCAGGAACGCGTCGTACAGACCGATGCGATGGTTGTGGCAGCCGCCGCAGGTCACCGCGTATTTCTGTGCCAGACGCAGGCCCGGCAGGGTTTTGCGGGTGTCGAGCAGTTTGACCTGAGTGGTGCCGACGAAGTCGGCAAGGTACTGCGCGCGCGTAGCCACGCCGGAGAGCAATTGCAGGAAGTTCAGCGCACTGCGTTCCCCGGTGAGCAGCGAACGCGCCGGGCCTTCAAGGTGAAACAGCGGCTGATTGGGTTTTACCCGCTCGCCATCGACGACTTGCCAATGCACAGCCACCCGTGGATCCAGTTGACGAAACACGGCATCGACCCACGCCGTGCCGCAGATGACGGCGGCGTCGCGCGTGATGATGGTGGCTTTGGCCAGGCGTTCGGCCGGGATCAGTTGCGCGGTGATGTCGCCGCTGCCGATGTCTTCGAGCAACGCACGGCGCACGTTGGCTTCGATTTCGGCGGTCAAATCGGCGAGACGTAGATTCGGCATAACGGGCTCCACAAACAAAGTGGTTCGATTATAGGGGCATGGCGCGAGCCAACCCAAGGCGAGAACTTGCGTGCTTGCCTGCATCCGGTCGATTTTCTTTGAGCAAACCCGGCCAGACGTGGTCACTGAAAGGGGCGGTATAGGGGAAACCCTGACGGCTATGGCGCCGGGTGCAAGTTATGAAAGATAATTCGCCTTGCATTTGACGTCATAGCTTTGACGTCCTGATTGAACTTGCGGGAGCGAGCCTGCTCGCGAATGCATTCTTTCAGTGACATTGCTGCGGCTGACACACCGCCATCGCGAGCAGGCTCGCTCCCACAGGGATCCGGGTTGGCTTGACCGAACGAATCACCGTTTCAGGAGGCTTGGATGCACAACGACGGGAAAGTGGTGCCTTTGCACAAAGGCACTGCCGATCAGGCGAATCACTCGCCGCTCGCCCGCCTGCCTGTGATTCTGCTTCAGGTTCGCGACAAGGCGGCCCAGCAACTGCGCCACGGCTTGCAGGAGCTGTTCGATAACGCCGACGACACGTTGTTTGAAATGGCCGACCGGGCGCGCAACGACATCGAGCAGAACATCTTTTTCGAAGCCATGCGCGACCTGCGCCTCAAGCGTAAAAACATCGAACGCGGCTTTCTCGAGCAGTTTTTCGACGCCTTCGTCGGCCTGACTCAATACGATCCCACGCACAACACGCTACCGCACGCCCTGATATACGACGAACTTGCCCCGCGTAGCGACGACATGGAACGCAGTGTCGCGGTCGAGACGATGGTCGGTCGCGTGCTCAAGCGTAACGGCTTCGCCCTCGATCAACTGACCGCGCGGCTCAACGCGTTGCTTGGCAATACCCTCAATGATCAGCACAACCCGCTCGGCCCGGCGCTGCTCTGCGAGTTTTTCCTTCAGGCCGGGCGCAACCTGGGCGTGGAGATCAAGGTCAAGCTGATCCTGCTCAAGCTGTTCGAGCGCTATGTTCTGGCCGACACCGAACAACTCTACGCCGAAGCCAATCAATTGCTGCTAGCCACCGGTGTATTGCCGGAATTGAAAGCAGCCCCGGCCCGTCGTGCGATTGATCGTGCGGTAGCCGATGTCGACCGCGAGGAAGGCGACGACCCGGCGCCGGTCGACGAAGGTGTACAGGAAGTTTTCGCCGCATTGCAGGAGTTGCTTTTGCATGTGCGCGGCAGCGTCGCACCGACGCTGGAGTCCAGCGCTGCGGCGCAGCCGATTTCCACTCGCGACCTGTTGCGCCTGCTCTCGCACTTGCAACAGTACGTGCCGGCGCTGGCGGCTCAGGATGACTTCGATCTGCGCAATCAGCTCGAACAACTGCTGACCCGGGTCAGCGTCAGAAGTGGCAAATCGCGGATCGTCGGCGATGCGGACGAAGACGTGATCAACCTGATCGCCATGGTCTTCGACTGCATTCTTGAAGACCGCAATGTGCCGGACTCGCTCAAAGCCTTGATCGCCCGGTTGCAGATTCCGATGCTCAAGGTCGCGGTGCTCGACAAGAGTTTCTTCAGCCGCAGCACCCATCCGGCGCGGCGCCTGCTCAACGAAATTGCCGAGGCGGCCATGGGCTGGGGCGATTGCGACGGTGAGGCGCGCGACAGCTTGTACCTGCGCATCGAGCAAGTGGTGCAGCGTCTGCTGACTGACTTTGTCGATGATCCGGCGATTTTTTCAGAGTTACTGGCCGATTTCCTCGCGTTCACCAGCGACGAACGCCGACGCAGTGAGTTGCTAGAGCAACGGTTGCGTGACGCCGAAGAGGGGCGAGCGAAGACCGAACTGGCAAGGCTTCGGGTCGAGCGGGCGCTGAATCAAGCGCTGCTGGGCAAAACCCTACCGCCCTCGGTGGTCACCTTCGTTCAGGACGCCTGGAGCAAAGTACTCCTGCTGACCTGCCTCAAGCATGGCGATCAGTCAGCTGAATGGCAGGCCGACGTGCACACCATGGAGCAATTGATCTGGAGTGTGCAGCGTCATGCAGACACTGAGTCCAGTCTGCGCTTGCTGGCACTGGTGCCGGGATTGCTCAAGTCGCTGCGGGATGGCCTGAGCAGTTCGGCGTTCGATCCGTTCGCCACCAGCGAGTTTTTCAGTGAGCTGGAAGCCTTGCATGTGCGGGTGCTGGAGCGTTCCGTCGAGGCGGATTCGGCCGCGCCGATGATCGAGGTGTCGCAGCAGATCATGCTGCAAACCGCCGAGGACAGCAGCATGGCGCTGACCTCGGTACGCTTGCCTCACGACACCGCGGGCTTGCGTCAGGTCGAGCAACTGCGACTGGGCAGTTGGGTGGCGTTTCAGGAAGACGATGAAAACAGCCTGCGCTGCAAGCTGGCGGCGATCATCGAAGCCACCGGCAAATATGTATTTGTCGATCGCACCGGCATGAAAGTGCTAGAGCGCAGCCGCATCGCCCTGGCCGTGGAATTCGAGCGCGGTGCGGTGCGTGCGCTGGACGACACCTTGCTGTTCGACCGGGCGCTGGAGTCGGTGCTGGGTAATCTGCGGCGACTCAATCGCGGCAAGTGATCGCGCGCCGGGGGCCGATCACGGCATACTGGGCGCCAACACAGTCGGCGTTGAAGGAATCGGTATGCAGTTGGATCCCGCTAGCGGGTGGTGTCACGGGGTGCAGGTGTGCCCATCGCCCAACTTCAATGAACGCCCGGCGGGCGAAATTTCCCTGTTGGTCATCCACAACATCAGCCTGCCGCCAGCGCAGTTCGCCACGGGCAAGGTGCAGGAATTTTTCCAGAATCGTCTGGATGTCACTGAACATCCCTATTTTGCAGGTATTGCTGACCTGCGCGTTTCCGCGCATTTTCTGATCGAACGTGACGGCAAGGTCACCCAGTTTGTCTCCTGTCTTGAGCGGGCGTGGCATGCCGGCGTGTCGATGTTCGAAGGCCGGGAAACCTGTAACGATTTTTCCGTGGGCATCGAGCTTGAAGGCACCGATGATCTGCCGTTCACCGACGCGCAGTATCAGGCGTTGACGGCGCTGACCCGTCAGTTGCAAGTAGCATTTCCGGCTATCACCGGCGCCCGTATTTGCGGGCACAGCGACATAGCACCCGGGCGTAAGACCGATCCTGGCCCGGCATTCGACTGGGCGCGTTACCGCGCAGCCCTGGCACAAGAGGAAGGACAATGAGTTTTCTGGTGTTACTGCTGGCGCTGTGGATCGAGAAGTTTTCGGCCCTGCGTCATCGGGTTCAACGCGATGGCGGATGGATCCGCGAACTGAACAAACTCGAGACCAGCGCGCGGCTGGCCAAACAGCCCTGGCTGGTGCTGACGATTCTGGTGCTGTTTCCGGTGGCGTTGCTGGCGCTGTTGCTAGTGGTGCTGGAACCGGTGGCCTACGGCTTGCTGGCGTTGCCGGTGCATTTGCTGGTGGTGATTTACAGTCTGGGGCGCGGCGACTTGCTCGGCGGTCTCGGGCCATTTCGTGATGCCTGGCGCCGTGAGGACCTGCAAGCCGCAGCGCATGTGGCCAAGCGTGATCTGGATATCTGCGCCGACAGCGGCGAGCAGTTGCTCGAGCGGGTGCAGGGGCATCTGCTGTGGCAGGCCTATCAGAGCTTTTTTGCGGTGATCTTCTGGTATTTCGTGCTCGGCCCGGTGGCGGCGTTGGCGTATCGCTTGTTGGCACTGGCGCAGGAGCACGGGCAGAACCCGGCGCTGGTCGAGCGCGCCGCGCAACTGCGGCATGCCTTTGACTGGTTGCCGGTACGCTTGCTGGCGGCGAGTCTGGCGCTGGTCGGCAACTTTGTCGCGGTCAGTCGGGTGATGCTGCATGAGTTGCTCAACTGGAACATCAGTGCGGCGCAACTGATCAACCGGGTCGGTCTGGCGGCGGGCGAGATTCCACCTCCCGTGGTCGGACCGGACGGCATCAACACCCTCGATTGCCTATGGGAACTGCTGCTGCGTGCGGCGGTGCTGTGGTATGCCGGGTTCGCCTTGTGGACGGTTCTGGTTCACTGACTCATAGAAAGATCAAAAGATCGCAGCCTGCGGCAGGTCCTACGAGGAGATCTGTGTGTCGCGGGCTGCGATGTCGTTAACCTTAAGTTACAAAACCTCCCTTCGATTTGAGCTATACAGAGATGGCGCCCGATAGTGGCTATCTGCTGTCGTCTCGCGCCTGCCAATAAAAACAAGAAAAACCAAGGGAGACTTCCAGTGAAGAGCTTGCTCTATCCCGCCGTCTCGCTGATGAACCGTCTGAGCTTCGGCATGAAGTTCAGCCTGATCAGCGTGCTGTTCCTGGTGCCGATGCTGGTGACCAATTTCTATCTGGTGCGCGATTCCTATCGCGAATTCCAAGGCACCCGCGTCGAACTGCAAAGCCTCGATCTGCTGGGCAGCAGCCTGGCCCTGCGCCGGGATCTGGAAACTCTCAACAATCTGGTGCAGATCAACGTCACCCTCGGCCAGTCCGGCAAGGCCGGCAATGTCGAGGCGCAGATCACCACCCTCGAGCAAGCGCTTTTGACGCGCTTGCAGGGGCTGACGGCGATGACCGACGATCCCGAGCAGATTCAGGTGTTCGACGGCAAACGCGATGAGATGATCGCCGCGTTCAAGGCCCAGCAAGTGGAAAACTCGCTGCAGAGCAAAAGCGCGTTGATCGGCAAATTGTTGGCCAGTGCGCAGATTTTCAGCCAGATCATCAGCAGTCAGGCCGGACTCAGCCGCGATAATCAGAGCGACATTCGTCAGCTCAGCGAGCTGATCACCCTGATCACGCCGACCGTCACGCAAACCCTCGGCGAAGGCCGGGCCATGGGCTCGTATTCATTGGGCCAGGGGTTTCTCAACAGTTCTTCGAGCACCCGTTTCGATGAGCTGATGGTGCAGATCGAAAAACTCCAGGCCGAATACGGCCTGAAGCTGCAGGACGCCCTCAGCTCCAGCAAAGCCGCGCGGGAAAACCTCAGCGCGGCGGCCGACAGCAGCAAGGCCTCACTGAAACAGGCCAGCGAACTGTTCGAAGAGCAGGTGGTGATGGCCGACACCCTCGATGCACCGTGGCAGGCGTTTTACGATCAGGTCACCGGGCTGATCGACCGGACTTACCAGCTCAACGAAGCCACGCTGAAATTCCTCGACACCCAATTGCAGCAGCGTCTGGCGCAAAACCGCACACACATGGTCTTGCAGGCGGTGGCGCTGTCGGTGGTGTTTGTGCTGATTTTCTATCTCTACGGTGGTTTCTACGCCTCGACCCGCACCACGCTGAAACGCTTGGGCGCGATGATGGACAAGGTCGCGGCCGGCGATATGACGGTCAACTTCAAGGCCAGCAGTCGCGATGAACTGGGTGAGTTGGGCGAGGTGTTCAATGGCACGGTGCGCAAGATTCATGACTTGATCGAGCGCGTGGGGCAGACCGTCGGCGAGGTCGAGCGTCAGGCCGGGCAGGTTGAACACGTCTCCGCGCAGAGCAATCAGGCGGTCGCCGGGCAACGCACGCAGATCGAGCAAGTGGCGACGGCGATGAACCAGATGTCGGCGACCTCACTGGAAGTGGCGCGCAGTGCCGCCGCAGCGGTGAGCAGTGCCCACAGCGTCAATGACGAGACCATCAGTGGTCGTGGTCTGGTCGAATCACAACAGGGCAGCATCGCCGCGCTGGCCAGCGAGATCGATCAGTCGGTGCTGGTGATCAACCAGTTGGCCAGCGACAGCCAGGCGATCAGTCGTGTTCTGGAAGTAATCAAGAGCATCGCCGAACAAACCAACCTGCTGGCGCTCAACGCCGCGATCGAAGCAGCTCGCGCTGGTGAGCAGGGGCGTGGTTTTGCTGTGGTGGCCGATGAAGTACGCACCTTGGCCAAACGCACCCAGCAATCAACTGAAGAAATCGAACAGATGATCGCCAAGCTGCACGGCGGCGTCGGGGCGGCCGTGAAAGCCATGGGCATCAGCCATCAGATGGCCAACGGCACGGTCGGGCAGTCGGAGAAGGTTCAGCAGGCGCTGGAAAATATCCTTGGTGCGGTGGGCATGATCGTCGATCAGAACCAGCAGATCGCCGCTGCGGTGGAGCAGCAAACGGCGGTGGCCCACGACATCGACCAGAACATCGTCGAGATCAACCGTGCCGGCGAACGCACAGCGCAGGGTGCGCACCAGACTGAAGATGCCAGCCGGGCGCTGTCAGCTCAGGTCGTGGAACTGAAACAACTGATCAGCGCCTTCCGCGTCTGAGCACAAAACCCTGTAGGAGCTGCGGCACGCTGCGATCTTTTGATCTTGATTTTAAAGATCAAAAGATCGCAGCCTCGTTTCACTCGACAGCTCCTACAAGAGATTTATTACCAGCCGAAGACTTCGCAGCTGTTGGCGGTGCTGGCGCTGGCCAGTTGTTGCGGGCTGATTTTCATCAACTCGGCCAGCGCCTCGCAGATCGCCGGCAAGTGCGCAGGACTGTTGCGCTGGCCGGGAAACATCGCAGGTGCCATGTCCGGGGAATCGGTTTCCAGCACGATCGACTCCAGCGGCAGTTCCGCCAGCACCCGATGCATGCGCAACGCCTGCGGCCAGGTCGGCGCGCCGCCCAGTCCCAGCTTGAAACCGAGTTTGATGTACTCCCGCGCTTCTTCACGGCTGCCGGCAAAGGCGTGGATAATCCCCGCACGTTTGAGCTTGAAGCGTTTAAGCGTCGCGATCACTGCCGCGTGGCTGCGGCGCACATGGATCAGCGCTGGTAATTCGAAGTCCGCAGCCAATTGCAGTTGCGCTTCGAACAGCGCCTGTTGCCGCTCGCGGTCGAGGGTTTCGATGAAGTAATCCAGACCGATCTCGCCCACCGCACACAACTGCCGATGACCACGCAGCCGGGTCAGCCAATCACCGAGTGTCGACAAATCTTCGGGTCGATGCTGATCGAGATACACCGGGTGCAGACCGAATGCCGCGTATAAATCCGCATCGCTCTGCACCAGATCCCACACCCGTTGCCAATTACCCTCATGGACACCCAACACCACCATCCGCCGCACCCCGAGGGCGCGGCTTTCGGCGAGCAACGCCGAGCGGTCGGCGTCGAAGTCGGGGAAGTCGAGGTGGGTGTGGCTGTCGATCAGCTCCACGGCTCAGTCCCGGTGAATACGCTGCTTGAAGGTCCGCGCAATGGCCTGCACGCCAGGCTTGTACTCCGACTGCTCGACGACGGCCAGCGCCAGTTCCAGCGCCTTGTCGGCGATCAACTGGTGTTGCTGGGCCATGGCGTTGACCGGCAACGGCAGGAAGTCCAGCAACTGCGTATCGCCGAAGGTGCCGAGGCGCAGTGGCCGCGATTTCAGCGGGAAGTCATGCAACGCATCGAACACGCCCTGCAGCAGCACGTAGGACGTGGTCACCAACGCATCGGGCAAATGCCCCAGACGTTGCAGGAGTTCTTCCATCAATTGCT
Source organism: Pseudomonas chlororaphis (assembly GCF_000783395.1). Taxonomy (GTDB): domain Bacteria; phylum Pseudomonadota; class Gammaproteobacteria; order Pseudomonadales; family Pseudomonadaceae; genus Aquipseudomonas; species Aquipseudomonas chlororaphis_H. The sequence goes on from NZ_JSFK01000001.1 coordinate 101,582, forward strand.
TGCCGCATTCACGGCTGAAGGATTCCGCATGCTCGACCAGCACTTCGCCTTTGAAGTCGACCAGCGCCTCTTTGAAACCGGCCGCACGTTCCTGGCTTATGCTCAGTTCCGGACGGGCGCCGAGCAGTACGATCTGCTTCGGTTGCGGATCAAGCAGGCTCTGGGTCAGGTGCAGGCTGGCTTCGCGGTCGTCACTGATTACCGAGCAGAAGTGCTCAGGCTCCATGACCCGGTCGATGGCGATGATCGGCAGACCTTTGGCCTGCAACTGCCGATAGCTGTCGTCACCGGCCGGCAGGCAACTGGCAACGATCAGCGCATCGCAACGTCTTGCACGGAACAATTGCAGCAATTGCCGCTCGCTGTCTGGCGCATCGTCGGAACTGGCGATCAGCAATTGATAGCCGCGCGCCCGCGCACCTTGCTCAAGCAGTTTGGCGATCCGCGCGTAACTGGGGTTTTCCAGATCCGGCAGAATAAAGCCCAGCGTGCGCGTGTGCCGACTGCGCAGCCCGGCCGCTTGAGGGTTTGGCGTAAAGCCGTGCAGATCGACCACCGCCCGCACTCGCTCGACGGTGGCGTTGCTGATGCGTTGCTGTTCGGCCTTGCCGTTGATGACGTAGCTGGCGGTGGTCACGGACACTCCGGCCAACCGCGCGATATCACTGAGTTTCAACCCGGGATTTCCTTGTTTATTCGAGCTTGCCGCGACATTTTCGCCAATCCTACCCGATTAGGGCAGGCGACTATTGTCGCAGCGCATCCGACAAGTTGGACTTCAAGGATGGGACATTATCGAGTAACGTGCCGATCAATCTAGATTAAACGTTTCAGCAAGCGTATTTTCTACGTTTTAGACGTCTTTGGCCGGTTCTGCCGTGAAACCGCCAAAACTGCCGCTGAAAAGCAAAGCGGTAAAGCGCCTAAGCTGCAAACCATCCAAAACAATACCTGGCACTCATGAAGCGCCAAAAAGGAGATCGCATGCTCGAGCTCACTATAGAGCAGATATCCATGGGCCAATCGGCTGTGGATAAACCCGCTGCCTTGCAACTGCTCGCCAATCACCTGGTGGCCGATGGTCTGGTTGCCGACGGTTACCTCGCTGGATTGCAAGCACGGGAAGCCCAGGGCTCGACCTTTCTCGGTCAAGGTATTGCCATTCCCCACGGCACCCCGGAAACCCGCGATCAGGTGTTCGCCACTGGCGTGCGCCTGATGCAGTTCCCGGAAGGTGTGGATTGGGGCGATGGCCAGATCGTTTATCTGGCGATTGGCATCGCCGCCAAATCCGACGAACACCTGCGTCTGCTGCAACTGTTGACCCGTGCCCTCGGCGAGACCGATCTGGGCCAGGCCCTGCGCCGTGCCAGCTCCCCCGAAGCGCTGTTGAAACTGCTGCAAGGTGCGCCGCAAGAGCTGGCGCTGGATGCGCAGATGATCGGCCTCGGCGTCTCGGCCGACGATTTTGAAGAACTGGTCTGGCGTGGTGCGCGTCTGCTGCGCCAGGCTGATTGTGTGAGCAACGGTTTCTCGGCGGTGCTGCAACAAGTTGAAGCACTGCCGCTGGGCGACGGCTTGTGGTGGCTGCACAGTGAGCAAACCGTGAAGCGTCCGGGGCTGGCGTTTGTCACCCCGGACAAACCGATGCGTTACCTTGGCCAGCCGCTGAGCGGTCTGTTTTGCCTGGCCAGCCTTGGCGAAGCGCACCAAGCGCTGCTCGAACGTCTGTGTGCGTTGCTGATCGAAGGTCGTGGCCATGAACTGGGCCGCGCTACCAGCAGTCGCAAAGTTCTCGAAGTGCTCGGCGGTGAATTGCCCGCCGATTGGCCGAGCGCGCGTATTGCCCTGGCCAACGCCCACGGTTTGCACGCGCGCCCGGCGAAGATCCTCGCGCAACTGGCGAAGAGTTTTGATGGCGAGATTCGCGTGCGCATCGTCGACGGCCAGGACAGCGCCGTGTCGGTGAAGAGTTTGAGCAAACTGCTTAGCCTTGGCGCCCGTCGTGGTCAGGTGCTGGAGTTGATCGCCGAGCCGAGCATTGCCGCTGACGCTTTGCCGGCACTCCTGGCCGCCATCGAAGAAGGCCTCGGCGAAGAAGTCGAGCCGCTGCCAGCGGTGAGTCAACAGCGCGAGGTCATTGCCGACATCGCCGAAGTGCTGATCGCTCCGGCGTCCGGCGCTCAGTTGCAGGCGATCCCGGCAGCACCCGGCATCGCCATCGGGCCTGCGCATATTCAAGTTCAGCAAACCATCGATTACCCCTTGCGCGGCGAGTCCGCCGCCGTCGAGCGCGAACGTCTCAAGCAAGCGCTCAGCGACGTGCGCAGCGACATCCAAGGCCTGATCGAGCGCAGCAAAGCCAAAGCCATCCGCGAGATCTTCATCACCCATCAGGAAATGCTCGACGACCCGGAACTGACCGACGAAGTCGACACCCGCCTCAAGCAAGGCGAAAGCGCCGAAGCGGCATGGATGGCGGTGATCGAAGCAGCAGCCAAACAACAGGAGTCGCTGCAGGACGCATTGCTCGCCGAGCGTGCGGCGGATCTGCGTGACATCGGCCGCCGCGTGCTGGCGCAACTGTGTGGCGTGCAGTCCGCGAGCGAGCCTGAACAACCGTACATTCTGGTGATGGACGAAGTCGGCCCGTCCGACGTCGCGCGGCTGGACCCGGCGCGCGTCGCGGGGATTCTCACCGCACGCGGCGGCGCTACCGCGCACAGTGCAATCGTTGCGCGAGCCCTCGGCATTCCGGCGCTGGTCGGCGCTGGTGCGGCAGTTTTGCTGCTGGCGCCGGGCACGCCGTTGCTGCTCGATGGCCAGCGCGGTCGCCTGCACGTCGATGCCGATGCGGCGACCCTGCAACGCGCCACCGAAGAACGCGATAGCCGTGAGCAACGCCTGAAGATTGCCGCCGAACAACGCCATCAACCGGCACACACCACCGACGGTCACGCCGTCGAAGTGTTCGCCAACATCGGCGAAAGCGCTGGCGTGATCAGTGCGGTGGAGCAGGGCGCCGAAGGCATCGGTCTGCTGCGTACCGAACTGATTTTCATGGCCCATCCGCAAGCGCCGGATGAGGCCACGCAAGAAGCTGAGTACCGCCGCGTCCTCGATGGCCTCGCCGGCCGGCCATTGGTGGTACGTACGCTGGATGTCGGCGGCGACAAACCGCTGCCGTATTGGCCGATCGCCAAAGAGGAAAACCCGTTCCTCGGCGTGCGCGGCATTCGCCTGACCTTGCAGCGTCCGCAGATCATGGAAGCGCAACTGCGCGCCTTGTTGCGTTCGGCGGACAACCGTCCGTTGCGGATCATGTTCCCGATGGTCGGCAGCGTCGAAGAATGGCGTCAGGCCCGCGATATGACCGAGCGTCTGCGCCTGGAAATCCCGGTCGCCGATCTGCAACTGGGGATCATGATCGAAGTGCCGTCCGCCGCGTTACTCGCGCCGGTATTGGCCAAGGAAGTCGATTTCTTCAGCGTCGGCACCAACGACCTGACCCAATACACCCTGGCCATCGACCGTGGTCACCCGACGTTGTCGGCGCAGGCTGACGGCTTGCACCCGGCGGTGCTGCAACTGATCGACATCACCGTGCGCGCGGCCCATGCCCACGGCAAATGGGTCGGCGTTTGCGGTGAGCTGGCGGCAGATCCGCTGGCGGTGCCGGTGCTGGTTGGCCTCGGGGTCGATGAGCTCAGCGTGTCCGGGCGCAGCATTGCTGAAGTGAAAGCGCGCATCCGCGAACTCAGCCTGACTCAGGCGCAAACCCTTGCTCAACAGGCCCTGGCCGTGGGCAGCGCGAACGAAGTGCGCGCATTAGTGGAGGCCCTGTAATGGCCAAGATTCTTACCCTGACCCTCAACCCGGCGCTCGACCTTACCGTCGAACTGCCACGTCTGGAGGCTGGTCAGGTCAATCGCAGCGACGAGATGCACACCCACGCCGCCGGCAAAGGGGTGAACGTCGCCCAGGTGCTCGCCGACCTTGGTCATCAACTGACGGTCAGCGGCTTTCTCGGCGAAGACAATCTGCAAGCGTTCGAAACCCTGTTCGCCAAGCGTGGTTTTGTCGACGCATTCATCCGCGTTCCGGGCGAGACGCGCAGCAATATCAAAGTGGCGGAGCAGAGTGGGCGCATCACCGACATCAACGGCCCGGGGCCGGTGGTCGATGCCGCCGCGCAGCAGGCGTTGCTGGATCGTCTGGTGCAGATTGCACCGGGTCACGATGCGGTGGTGGTCGCCGGCAGTTTGCCCCGTGGCGTCACCGCGCAGTGGTTGCGCGAGTTGATCGAACGGCTCAATCAGCTCGGTCTGAAAGTCGCTCTCGACTCCAGCGGCGAAGCATTGCGCGAAGCTTTGAAAGCCAGTCCATGGTTGATCAAACCGAACACCGAAGAACTCGCCGACGCCCTCGGTTGCGACGTGGTTTCTCACACGGCGGAAGCGCAAGCAGCGGCGCGTTTGCATGCGCAAGGCATCGAGCACGTGGTGATTTCTCACGGTGCTGATGGTGTGAACTGGTTCAGCGTCGGTTCGGCACTGCACGCGACGCCGCCGAAGGTCAGCGTCGCCAGCACGGTCGGTGCCGGTGATTCATTGCTGGCCGGCATGCTTCACGGTCTGCTCAGCGCCGACACGCCCGAGCAGACCCTGCGCACGGCCACCGCGATTGCAGCGATGGCGGTGACCCAGATCGGATTCGGCATCAACGATGCTGCGCAACTGGCGCAGCTCGAACAGGGCGTGCGCGTGCGTCCCCTGACAGAACAATAAGAGGGTTTGTCATGAAATTAGCCATTGTTACGGCTTGCCCGAACGGCATGGTCACCAGTGTGCTGTGCGCGCGTTTGCTCGATGCGGCGGCGCAGCGTCAGGGTTGGAGCACCAGCGTTGAAGTGATCGATGCGGCGCACCCGGAACGCGAGTTGTCGGCGGCGACCATTGCCGCGGCGGAGTGGGTTTTGCTGGTCGCCACAGGCGCGATCGACATGACGCGTTTTGTCGGTAAACGGGTTTTCCAGATTGCCCCGGCGCAGGCGTTGCAGGATGTTGAAGCGGTGCTACGTCGTGGCGCAGAAGAGGCTGAGGTCTACGTTGCCAGCGCGGCTGCGCCAATTGCCGATGCAGCGCGCGCGCCACGCATCGTCGCGATTACCGCGTGCCCAACCGGTGTCGCCCATACCTTCATGGCCGCCGAAGCCTTGCAGCAAACCGCCAAGCGTCTGGGGTACGAACTGCAGGTCGAAACCCAAGGCTCGGTGGGCGCGAAAACCCCGTTGAGCGCAGCGGCGATTGCCGAGGCTGACGTGGTGTTGCTGGCGGCGGACATTGAAGTCGCTACTGAGCGTTTCGCCGGCAAGAAAATCTATCGTTGCGGCACCGGGATCGCCTTGAAGCAGTCCGAAGCCACGCTGAAAAAAGCCTTGGCCGAAGGTGCGCTGGAAAGCGCGGCGGCTGACGGCAAAGCACCAGCCAAGCAAGAGAAAACCGGCATCTACAAACACCTGCTGACCGGCGTGTCGTTCATGCTGCCGATGGTCGTGGCGGGCGGTTTGATGATCGCGCTGTCGTTCGTGTTCGGTATTACCGCGTTCAAGGAAGAGGGCACGCTCGCGGCGGCATTGATGCAGATCGGCGGCGAGACCGCGTTCAAGTTGATGGTGCCGCTGCTGGCGGGTTACATCGCTTATTCGATTGCTGACCGTCCTGGCCTGGCGCCGGGGATGATTGGTGGTTTGCTGGCGAGCACGCTGGGCGCCGGGTTTATCGGCGGCATCGTCGCCGGTTTTATCGCCGGTTACGCGGCGAAGGCGATCAGCCGTTACGTCGCCTTGCCGCAAAGTCTTGAGGCGCTGAAACCAATTCTGATCATCCCGTTGTTCGCCAGCCTGTTTACCGGTCTGGTGATGATCTACGTGGTCGGCAAACCGGTCGCCGGCATGCTCGGCGCGCTCACGCATTTCCTCGACAGCATGGGCACCACCAACGCGATTCTGCTCGGTGTGTTGCTCGGCGGCATGATGTGCGTCGACCTCGGCGGGCCGATCAACAAAGCCGCGTATGCGTTCTCGGTAGGGCTGCTGGCGTCGCAGAGTTATGCGCCGATGGCCGCGACCATGGCCGCGGGCATGGTGCCGCCAATCGGGCTTGGTATCGCCACGTTTATTGCGCGGCGCAAGTTCGCCCAGACTGAGCGCGAAGCAGGGAAAGCGGCGCTGGTGCTGGGCCTGTGCTTTATTTCCGAAGGGGCGATTCCGTTTGCCGCGAAAGACCCGTTGCGGGTGATCCCGGCGAGCATTGCCGGCGGTGCGCTGACCGGTGCTCTGTCGATGTATTTCGGCTGCAAACTGATGGCGCCGCACGGTGGCTTGTTTGTGTTGGCGATTCCGAATGCGATCAATCATGCGTTGCTGTATTTGCTGGCGATTGTCGCGGGGAGCCTTTTGACCGCCGTTGTCTACGCGACGGTCAAACGCCCGGAAGCCGTCGAGCTGGCGCTGGAACCCGCCAAGTCCTGACTGACAACACAAATCCCCTGTGGGAGCGAGCCTGCTCGCGAATGCAATCTGCCAGCGACATGTATGTTGACTGGCACACCGCTTTCGCGAGCAGGCTCGCTCCCACAATGGTTGGTGGTGTCATGGCGAGTTCATATAGGCGTGCTTAAGTTTTCCTTTTTTCAGGGAGAACACCATGAGCGATTTCAACCCCGGTCGCCGACGTGTCATGCAAGTCGTTGGCGCCGGTCTGCTGATGCCAAGCCTGGCGCCGGCGGTGATTGCGTCGGTCAAGGATCGTCCGCAGTTGACCGATGGCGTGCAGTCCGGCGACCTGCAAGGCGACCGCGCGATGATCTGGAGCCGCAGCGATCGCCCGGCGCATATGGTGGTCGAGTGGGACACCCGCAGCCAGTTTCGCCATCCACGCCGGCTGGTTTCGGCGCTCGCCGATGCCCGCAGCGACTTCACCGCCCGCGTTGAACTCACCGGACTGCCGGCCGATCAGGCGATTTTCTACCGCGTGTATTTCAAGGACGCCCGCACCGGCGTCGCCAGCGAACCGTGGCTGGGTCACCTGCGCAGCGCTCCGACGGCGCGGCGCAATATTCGTTTCGTCTGGAGCGGCGACACCGTCGGCCAGGGCTTCGGCATCAACCCGGACATCGGCGGCATGCGCATCTACGAAGCGATGCGCCTGCGTTTGCCGGACTTCTTTATCCACAGCGGTGACACCATCTATGCCGACGGCCCGGTGCCCGCTCAACTGACCACCGAAAACGGTCGGGTGTGGCGCAACCTCACCACTGAAGCCAAGAGCAAAGTCGCGCAGACCCTCGACGACTATCGCGGCAATTACCGCTATAACCTGATGGACGAAAACATCCGCCGCTTCAACGCCGAAGTGCCGCAGATCTGGCAGTGGGACGACCATGAAGTGGTCAACAACTGGTCACCGGGCAAGCAACTCGACGAGCGTTATCAGGAGAAAGATATCCACACCCTGGTCGGGCGCGCACGCAAGGCGTGGTTGGAATATTCGCCGATGCGTTTGCAGGCTGCCGACGGCGGCGGGCGGATTTATCGCAAGTTGAGTTATGGGCCAATGCTCGATGTGTTCGTGCTCGACATGCGCAGTTATCGCGGCGCCAATGACGACAACCTCGGCGCGGCGAAACCGTTTCTCGGGCGTGAGCAACTGGACTGGCTCAAACGCGGTTTGAAGAAATCCAAAGCTCAGTGGAAGGTCATCGCCGCTGACATGCCGATCGGCCTTGGCGTGCCGGATGGTGAGGTCAGTCCGGGTGTCGCGCGTTGGGAAGCGGTGGCCAACGGTGACCCGGGACCGGCGCAGGGGCGCGAAGTGGAAATCGCCGAATTACTCGGATTCCTGCGCGCGCAGCAGGTGCGCAATTTTGTCTTTCTGACGGCGGACGTGCATTACTGCGCGGCCCATCACTATCACCCGGATCGCGCGGCGTTTCAGGATTTCGAACCGTTCTGGGAGTTTGTCGCGGGGCCGCTGAATGCCGGGAGCTTTGGGCCCAACCCGCTGGATAAAACCTTTGGCCCGGAGGTGGTGTTCGAGAAGGCACCGCCGGCGCAGAACACTTCGCCGTTTGCCGGGTTTCAGTTTTTTGGCGAGGTGAATATTGAAGGGGGGAGTGGGGAGATGAGTGTGGTGTTGCGGGATTTGAATGGGGTGGCGGTTTTTGAGAAGAAGTTGCAGCCCGCTTAAAGATCAAAGGCTGACCCTCACCCCAGCCCTCTCCCGGAGGGAGAGGGGGCTGACCGAGTTGTCTTGCGTCATACATCGACCTGAGAGATCGAGTCGATTATGGATTCGGTAAAGCAGTCGCAGGTCGGCGTACTTCTCAAGCATCCCCCAATCAGTCCCCTCTCCCTCCGGGAGAGGGTTAGGGTGAGGGGCTTTTAATAGACATCACGCCGGTAGCGGCCCTGCTCGATCAGGCGTTCGACTTCAGCGGCACCGAGAATGTCGTTGAGTACCTGATCCACGCCTGAGGCCATGCCCTGAAGGCTGCCGCAGATGTAGATGACGGCACCTTCGGCCAGCCATTTCTTCAGCTCAACCGCCGACTCACGCAAACGATCCTGCACATAAACCTTCTCCGCCTGATCCCGCGAAAACGCCAGATCCAGCCGCTCAAGATCGCCATTGATCAACCACTCTTCCAGCTCCGCACGGCAGAGGAAATCGTGTTCACGATTGCGTTCGCCAAACAGCAACCACTGGCGCTGCTGACCGTCGGCAATCCGCGCCTTTAGCAAGCTGCGCAGTCCTGCGATGCCGGTGCCGTTGCCCAAAAGAATCATCGGCACTGGTTCGTTCGGCAGATGGAAACCACTGTTGCGGCGCACCCGCAAACTGATGCTGCCGCCCACCGGCGCATGCTCGGTCAGCCAACCAGAGCCGATGCCGAGGCTGCCGTCCGCATGCTGTTCCTGACGCACGATCAGCTCCAGCACACCGTCGGCGGCAATCGAGGCGATCGAGTATTCGCGCATGGCCAGCGGCACCATCGCATCGACCAGCGATTGCGCATGCAAACCGACCAGATGGGCGCGGTGCTCGGGCAATTGCCGCGACGCCAGCGCGACTTCCAGCGGCTCGTCGAGACCGTTGATTTTCACCGTGGTCTCGCCACGAATGCCGAGGCCGTCGAGGAAGTGTTCGATGGCCCACGGGCAGTTGCGTGGCAGCACTTCGACCAGATCACCGGCCAGCCAGCTGCTGGTGTTCGGTGCGCTCAGGCCCAGCAAGTAAACCGGCGAACCGCTGCTGTCCGGGTTCATCAGTTCGCGGCGTACCAGCGTCCAGTTGTCGTAACTCGGCGTTTGCCAGGTGTCGACCGGCGCTTGTCCGGTGAGCAGGCCCAATTGAGTCTGCCAGTGACGCAGGGCATACGGATCACCGCTGTCGACTTCCACTGGCGCAAACAGTGTCTTGCCGCCGTGCTCGCTCAGCCACTGATGCAGGCGTTTGGCGAAGCCGCAGAAGTGCTGGTATTGACGATCACCGAGGCCGAGCACCGAGTAATTCAGGCTATCGAGCGTTGCCGCCTTGCCGAGCACTTTGCGCTCGAATCCGCGCGCGCTGTCCGGCGCTTCGCCGTCGCCAAACGTGCTGACCACAAACAGCGCGTTGTTCGATTCACGCAAATCCTGCTCGCTGACATTGGCCAGCGGCTGCACCTTCACCGGCAATCCGGCTGCCTGCAATTGCCCGGCGGTCTGCCACGCCAGTTGCTCGGCAAACCCGCTCTGGCTGGCGAAACCGATCAGCCATGCCGACGCATCGCCCGCCGGTTGAGCGAGACCTTTGCGCGCATCCTTGATCTGCTTTTTCTTGCGTCGACGATCGAGGTATAGCAGCCAGCCGGTGATGAAGAACAACGGCATGCACACCGCCGCGAGGGTGATGATGATCCGCCCGGCCAGACCGAAATAACTGCCGACGTGCAGCGCGTAAATACTGGTGAGCAATTGCGCCTTGAAGCTCTTGTCGGCGTAACGATTGACGCGTTTGACGATGCCGGTGGCCGGGTCGAGGGTGATCTGGTTCAGCGCCCGGTCATGCGGCGAGTTGTCGAGCAGGTAGAACACGGTCGCCGGTTGGCCCGCGACGGCCGGCATACGGATGTTGTAGGCGGCCAGACCCGGGCCGGCAGCGCTGTAGATGCTGCTCCACATCGCTGCGTAATCGGCGGTCGGTGCCGGGCCTTCCGGCGCTGGGCCGCGACCACCGCGCACGCGCTCGTTTTGCGGCGCGTCGGAGAGCAATTTGGTCAGGCCTTTGTTGTACCACTCATACGACCAAGACAACCCGGTCAACGCCAGCAGCAGATAGACCAGCAGACACCACGTGCCGGCCACCGAGTGCAGATCCCAGTTGAAGGCGCGACCTTTTTTCTTCCAGTCCAGCGTCAGCCACACGCGCCAGCTGTTCCACTGACGTGGCCAGCGCAGGTACAGGCCGGAGAGGCAGAAGAACAACAGAATCAGCGTGCAGGCGCCGGTGATGTTGCGGCCGGTATCGCCCATGGCGAGGAAGCGGTGCAGTTGCAGCATCAGGCCGAAGAAGTCCTGGCCGACGGCATCGCCCATGAACTTGGCGGAGTACGGATCGAAATAGCGCATCTCGCCGCGACGTTCACCCTTGGGCGGGGTGAAGAAGACTTTCGCCGCGTTGCCGCTGTCGGTTTCGACCCAGAGCATCGAAACCTTTTTGCCCGACGTGGCTTCGATACGCTCGACCAGTTCGACGGGCGGCAGCACGCCGGCCACCTGCTTTTCCACCTGCAGGACGGAGGGATTCAGCGCCCGCAGGATCTCGTCCTGAAACGAATAGGCCGCGCCGGTGATGCCCATCAACGCCAGCACCAGGCCTGCGGTGATGCCAAAAAACCAGTGCAACTGGAACAGGGTTTTCTTCAACACGTCACTCGCCGTCCATTCGGAAATTGTCTTCACGGCGCGCATTATGCCGTGGGTTATCGAGAAGCGTTCTTTCTTACGCACAAAAGCCCCGTTCAATTGAATGAACGGGGCCAAGCCTTGCGGCGCATACCTTGTGGGAGCGAGCCTGCTCGCGAAGGCGTCGTGTCAGTCAGCCTCTACTTGACTGACCCAGCGCTTTCGCGAGCAGGCTCGCTCCCACAGGTTTCCACATCGGTCAGAAGTGGAAGTTGGTGCTCAACAGTGCCGTACGGCCCGCCGCCTGGTTGGCGAAGTGGGTCGAGAAGGCTTTGTCGTAGTAGGTTTCGTTGGTCAGGTTCTGCACGTTGAGTTGCAGGTCGACGTTCTTGGTCAGCTTGTAAGCCGCCATCGCGTCGTAGCGAACATACGAATCGACCATGGTGGTGTTGGCCACGCTGCCGTACACGTCGTCGACGTAGAACGCGCCGCCACCGATCGTCAGCTTCGGCGTGACCTGATAAGTGGTCCACAGGCTGGCGCTGTTTTTCGGCGTGTTAGGCAGCTCGTTGCCATCGTTGGCCCGGCCCAGTGGACCGCCATCGACTTGTTCGCTGTCCATGAACGCGTAACCGGCGAACACTTGCCACTTGTCGGTGATCTTGCCGCTGGCCGACAGCTCGACACCTTGCACGCGGGTCTTGCCGGCGTTTTCGTACGAGGTGGTGTCGACTTGCACACGAGCGTTTTCTTTCTCGGTGCGGAAGATGTCAGCGGTCAGCGACAGGCGATCGTTGAGCAGGTCCCATTTGGTGCCGATTTCGTAGTTCTTGGTGGTTTCCGGCTCCATGTCGCTGCTCAGCAGGTTGCCGCTGCGATCCGGGGTGCCGCCCAACGGGTTGCCTTCCTGACCTTCGCCCAAGGTGTTGCCCGGCGGCGTGGCCGAGGTGGCGTAGGAGGCGTAGATGCTGCCGTTTTCCGCCGGCTTGTAGACGACGCCGAACTGACCGGTGACGAACTCGCTGGTGTCATCACCCTTGGACGTGGTGGTGCCGGCAGCGTTGTAGGTCTTGTAGTCAGTGTCGAAGTGGTCGTAACGCAGCCCCATGTTCACCAGCCACTGCTCGTTCAGCTCCAGCGTATCGAACACATACAGCGCGTAGGTGTTGGCCTGGGTATCGGTGCCGGCGTAGTTGCGCGAGATTGCGCCGTTCCACGGGTCGTTCGGGTTCGGGTTCGACAGCGAGGTGCAGTTGTAGTTACTCGACGCGCCGATCATCGACGGCGTGCAGTTGCTGCTCGCGGCCACATTAGTGGTGCGCGGCGTGGTGTCGGTGTTGACGTTGTACGAAGACTTTTGGCTTTCCTCACGGGTGTATTCGACACCGGTGGAGAAGCTGTTCTTGAAGCCGGCGACGTAGAAGTTGCCGAACAGGTCAGTCTGGTTGGTGGTGGTCTCGGTATTGCTCACCCGAGTATTGGCACGACGCCAGAGGCTACCGTTGTTGACGTTGCCCTTGCTGTCGTCCGGCTGGGTCAGGATGTAATCCTGCATGCTGGTGCCATGGCGCAGGGTGTTCTTGATCGTCAGCGAGTCGCTCAGATCGTGCTCGATAGCGAAGGTCGCGGTGTCGGTGCGGCCCTTGCGGAAATCGCGATCCAGACCGTAGAAATTGCTGTGATCGCCACCGGAGTACGGTTTGTCCGGGCTGGATTTGGTGCGTGGGCTGGACAGTGTGTACGGCACGCCCGAATCCGGGGTGTCGTTGCTTTCGAGATGGTAGTAGTCGAGGTTGACGCGGGTGTCGGTGCCCAGGCCAAACGCCAGAGACGGCGCGATGCCCCAGCGGTCGTAATCGACTTTGTCGCGACCGGCGACGTTGCTCTCATGGCTCATCAGGTTCAGACGGCCAGCAGCGGTGTCGCTGAACTGGTAGTTGCCGTCGAGGGTGTAACGCTGGGTCTGGTCGGAACCCCAGGTGAAACCACCGTCGAACGAGTTGCCCAGGTGGGCTTTCTTGCTCACCAGGTTGATGCTGCCGCCCGCTGCGCCACGACCACCGATGGCGGAGTTCGGGCCCTTGCTGACTTCAATGTTTTCCACGGCGAAGATTTCGCGGCTTTGCGAGCCGGTGTCGCGCACGCCGTCGAGGTAGGTGTCGCCCTGCGCGTCGAAACCGCGGATGAACGGACGGTCACCCTGTGGGTTGCCGCCTTCACCGGCGCCGAAGGTGATGCCCGGCACGGTGCGCAGCGCGTCCTGCATGTTCAGGGCGCCGGTGTCTTTGAGTACTTGTTGCGGAATAACGGTGACCGAGCGCGGTGTATCGACCAGCGGCGCGGTGTACTTGGGCGAGGAGGCTTTTTCCACCTGGTAGGACGTCGGGTCCTGTGCTTCACCGGTGATGGCGGTAGCGTCCAGTGCGATGGCATTGCCGGAGGCTTTGCTGTCGGTCTTTTCCGCGGCAAACACCATCTGGCCAGCGGAGCCGGCGGTGATTGCCACACCGATTGCAGAGGCGAGCAGACGTGGTGAACTGACCGGTAATTGTGCGTGTTGACGTGCCATTTTTATTCCCCTCCCCAAGGATTTGAGGCGGCGGAATATAGGTTAAACAAGTATTCGTATCAATTGCGAAACATTGTTATTCGCACTGAATTTACATTCTTTACAATTTAACCTTACGGTTTTTGCCAGTTCATTCGTCTCTCGGGTTTTACAGAGTCAATAAGAATCAATACCATTGCCGCCTCTTTGCCATCAGGTGACATCGCCATGCTGCTGCACATCCCCGGTCTGTTCGCAAAAGACGAAGTGCAGCGTATTCGCGAGGCGCTGGAGCAGGCCGATTGGGCCGATGGCAAGATCACCGCCGGCTTTCAATCGGCCAAGGCAAAGCACAATCTGCAACTGCCCGAAGGCCATCCGCTGGCCAAGGAAATCGGCGCAGCGATGCTGGAACGGTTGTGGAAAAACCCACTGTTCATGTCCGCCGCGCTGCCGCACAAAGTCTTCCCGCCGTTAGTGAACTGTTACACGGCTGGCGGCAGTTTCGATTTCCACATCGACAATGCCGTGCGCCAGCCCAAGGGCAGTATCGAGCGGGTGCGCACCGATCTGTCGGCGACGCTGTTTTTCAGCGAGCCTGAGGATTACGACGGCGGCGAACTGGAAATCCAGGACACCTACGGCACGCAACAGGTGAAGTTGCCGGCCGGCGACATGGTCTTGTACCCCGGCACCAGCCTGCACAAGGTCAATGCGGTCACGCGGGGTGCTCGCTATGCATCGTTCTTCTGGACCCAAAGCCTGGTGCGTGAAGATAGCCAGCGCGCGCTGTTGTTCGAGATGGACGGGGCGATTCAGCAACTGACTCAAGACCTGCCTGATCACCCATCGCTGATCCGCCTCACCGGTACGTATCACAACCTGCTGCGGCGCTGGGTCGAGGTATGAGTTTCCTGCTGCGTCGCGAGGAAGTCCTCAACGGCGAACAACTCAGCGCCATGCTCGGCGAAAGTCCGGCGCGTGCCGCGCAAGCGATTTTGCTGGCGGCGGGTGAGGGCGAAGTTGAAGCGCAGGCGTTGCTTGGGCAGATTCTTCTCGATGGCCAGGGCATCGCCCAGGATCAAGCGCTGGCGCTGCGCTGGTTCGGCATCGCCGCCGGGCGCGGGCATCTGATGGCGCGCAACATGCTCGGGCGTTGTCATGAGCATGGTTGGGGGATTGCTGCGGATGCGTCGGTTGCTGCGCAGCATTACCGGATCGCAGCGGAGGCCGGACTGGATTGGGCGATGTACAACCTCGCCAATCTGCTGGCGACCGGACGCGGGGTGGCGGTGGATCATCTGCAGGCGTTGGCGCTTTATCGACGCGCGGCTGAACTGGGCCATGCGAAATCGATGAATCTGCTGGGGCGGTATCTGGAAGAAGGGCAGGTGTGCCCGGCGGATCCGGTTGCGGCGCGCGATTGGTATCGGCGTTCGGCTGAGGGTGGGGATTTTCGTGGGCAGTTCAGTTTCGCTGCAGTTTTAGCGGATGAGGGGCGGATTGATGAAGCG
This sequence comes from Pseudomonas chlororaphis, assembly GCF_000783395.1. GTDB lineage: Bacteria > Pseudomonadota > Gammaproteobacteria > Pseudomonadales > Pseudomonadaceae > Aquipseudomonas > Aquipseudomonas chlororaphis_H. The sequence continues at coordinate 116,592 of NZ_JSFK01000001.1, forward strand.
GTTGTTTGGCTTGAGAAAGCATTGGCCGGCGGCAATCTGAATTTTCTGCGGGTGGCGAGTCAGACGCTGGCGAGTGCTGTAGATCCGAAGATTCAGGCGTTGGCTGAGCGGTATGCGCTTCGGTGCCAAGAGCCCTCACCCTAACCCTCTCCCAGAGGGAGAGGGGACTGACCGAGTTGGATGTTCCGGATACACCGACCTGAGATATCCGGTCGAACTCAGCTTTTGAAAGGCCCCCGATCTGCTCCCTTTCCCCCTCGCCCCCTTGGGGGAGAGGGCTGGGGTGAGGGGGATAGATCGAAAGCACACCACAAATCTCAAAGCCAGACACAAAAAAGCCCATGACACGTCATGGGCTTTTCAATTGCAGCTAGCCGCTTGAAACTCGCAGCTGCTCTTACACGTAAAACGATTTCAACGGCGGAAAGCCATTGAACTCAACCGCGCTGTAACTGGTGGTGTACGCACCGGTCGACAGCCAGTACAGACGATCACCGATCGCCAGGTTCAGCGGCAGGCCGTACTTGTAGTTCTCGTACATGATGTCGGCGCTATCGCAAGTCGGTCCGGCGATGACGACTTCTTCCATCTCGCCTTTCTTCTCGGTCCAGATCGGGAACTTGATCGCTTCGTCCATGGTTTCGATCAGGCCGGAGAACTTGCCCACATCGGTATAAACCCAACGTTCAACCGCGGTGCGCGACTTGCGTGCAACCAGCACCACTTCGCTGACCAGAATACCGGCGTTGGCGATCAACGAACGGCCTGGCTCCAGAATGATTTCCGGCAGATCATCACCGAAGTCTTCCTTCAGGAAGCGGATGATTTCCTCGGCGTAGGTTTCCAGGCTGTTGGTGCGGGTGATGTAGTTGGCCGGGAAGCCACCGCCCATGTTGATCAGCTTCAGGTGAATGCCGTCTTCTTCTTTCAAGCGCTCGAAGATCACTTTGACCTTGGCAATCGCCGCGTCCCAGACGCTGATGTCGCGCTGTTGCGAACCGACGTGGAAGGAGATGCCGTAAGGCACCAGGCCGAGGTCGCGAGCGAGGATCAGCAGGTCCATGGCCATGTCGGTCTGGCAGCCGAATTTGCGCGACAAAGGCCAGTCAGCCGTGGTCGAGCCTTCGGTGAGGATGCGCACATAGACTTTCGAACCCGGTGCAGCCTTGGCGATGTTGCGCAGGTCGGCTTCGGAGTCGGTGGAGAACAGACGCACGCCCTTCTCGTAGAAGTAGCGGATGTCCTTGGATTTCTTGATGGTGTTGCCGTAGCTGATGCGGTCCGGGCTGACGCCACGATCCATCACCTTGTCCAGCTCATAGATAGAGGCGATGTCGAAGCTCGAACCTTTCTCTTTGAGCAGGTCGATGATCTCGACGGCCGGGTTGGCCTTGACCGCGTAGTAGACCTTGGCGAATTCGAAACCGGCGCGCAGGTCATCGTAGGCCTGGGCGATCATCGCGGTGTCGATCACCACGAACGGGGTTTCCTGTTTGTCGGCGAACGCCTTCATTTTGTCGAATGTAGCGCGCGCGAAATAGTCTTCGACCTGGATCGACATGCTGGGAACTCCTACTGGCAAACTAAGTTAATCAATGGGTGCAAATGAACGCCCTCCGTATCCCCACTTTGGTTCGCCTACTTCCCAAGGCATGTCGCCGAAAGCAAAAAGGCCATGGGTGGTTTTACCCTTGGCCTTGCTGTCTCGTCGTCAGTACTTGAGCCGGATGGATCGTTTCCAGCATGGACGTTCGGCGCGAACTTTAGGGCGTGAGGGGCCTGAGATCAACTAAAAATGTCGCGTTTTTGCACGCTTCTGACGTACGTCGCATTCATCTCTCTTTGTAGCCGACCGAGATGACGGGCAGATGTTCCCGTCGATTTTTTCAGTGTTAAAAATGCCTGCACGTTCGCTGCCGATCTCCGCTAAATTCCAGTTAACTTCAATAGGCTCGACATCCCCGACGTTCGCCGCAAAGACAGTCTCAATGGCGTAATTTGAGTTGTCTCAAGGGGGAAATCAGCCAGCGGGTGCCCAGCGCTGGTGTTCATTTTTCTTTCCAGACATGAAACGATGAAAATTCACGGCGCAAGCTCGCGAGCGTTAAGTCCCGCATGGGGTATCGCAGACCATCGCTGCAAACTTGCCGCACCTATCACCGACAAACCGGTGACCGGCCCATTTGATTCAGGATTTCTCGATCGACTTGCACAGCACCACCCGATCCTTAAGGTGTAATTCTCCAGGTAATGAAACTTTGTTCATCGCCAGAATGAAATCCATCCACTGGTTTTGCTGTTTCAAGAGACGCTCGAGTTGTTTCTCGCTGGAATCGTTTGGGGGGTTGTCAAAAACATAGGGATGGCAACCGGAAAAGCCGTTGGGCACCGTAGAGAGAAGCGAGTAATCACGCTCGTAATCCATGTTGCTCTTGACCATCGAGTAGGTCTGCCAACTGGTGTACGACAGCGCGCCGAGGGCAAGAATGCCTAGCACGGGGAGTGCGATCCGCCAGCGCAGTGGAGTGGGATACGCCTTGGCCAAGGCTCTGCGAGTCATGAAATCGGTGATTTTCCTTCCATTCACCAGAACCTGCACAACCTCGAAATCCCGTGGGTTGTAGATCGAGATATCGACTTCTTCATTGGGCGGAACCTGTTTGAGCACCAATTCCTTGTCCGCCGCATTGTGTTCCCATTTCACGGCTGCTTCGTGTCGGGAGTACGTGATAAGCGGGACGAATTTGAAGTTTCCCCGGTACAGCAATTTAACGTCGGCCAAGGTTGAATCCGACTCGTTATAAAGTGCGATTTGCGTGCGGGTGTAACGAGTTTCCCCAGTCACCATCTCTGCTGGAGCGTGATACAGACAAGGCCCCATCGTTGTCCAGCCAATGGCATCTGGCAGATCTTTACGTAGCGAGTTCAGGGCTGCAATTTGATCGATCATGCAAGGGTCCTTGATCGGTTCGCGCGGACGTCATTATCCGCAAACCACGATGCTATCGGCTTGTATGTGTTCCGATCAATTCAACTCATTGCAGATGATCAGGGGCTGCTGTGGCAGCCCCATTTCAAGTGGTTACGCCACCGCCTCCGCCGGCGAGACGATACTGGTCTTCATCCCGCGCGAACGACCCGAACTCAGATACGCCGCAATCGACTCCTGCGTGACCTCACCGAGGAACACCCGCTCGGCATCCATCACCGGCAACCACGAGCGATTGAACTCGTACATGCGCGACAGCAGGATGCGCAAATGTTCGTCGTACGCCGCCGTGGCGTTGAACTCACGGAGGAACTGCGCGCAAGTGCCGGTCTGGCGGTGCAGGTCGCGACGACGCACATAACCCAGCGCCTTGTTCTCGGCACAGGTGACCACCACGTAGCGACGGTCATGCTCGTCCATCAATTCCAGCGCATCGGCCACCGGCGTTTCCGGGCTCACCGACGGCGCGTTGTCCGCCGCGTCTTCTGCTTTGACCAGCAGCAGGCGCTTGAGCGTGCTGTCCTGACCCACAAAGTTGCTGACAAAGTCGTCTGCCGGGTGTGCCAACAGCGTGTCCGGATGATCGATCTGCAGCAGTTTGCCGGCACGGAAGATCGCGATCTTGTCGCCGAGTTTGATCGCTTCGTCGATGTCGTGGCTGACCATGATCACGGTCTTGTTCAGCGCGCGCTGCATCTCGAAGAATTCGTTCTGGATCATCTCGCGGTTGATCGGGTCGACGGCACCGAACGGCTCGTCCATCAACAGCAGCGGCGCATCCGCCGCCAGTGCGCGGATCACGCCGATGCGCTGTTGCTGGCCACCGGACAACTCGCGCGGATAACGATGCAGATACTGCTTGGGCTCAAGCTTGATCATGCTCATCAATTCGCGGGCGCGGTCGTGGCATTTCTGTTTGTCCCAGCCGAGCAGTTTCGGCACGACGACGATGTTCTCTTCGATGGTCATGTTCGGGAACAGGCCGATCTGCTGGATCACGTAACCGATGTTACGGCGCAGGGTCACTTCGTCGAGATCGGTGGTGTCTTCGCCGTTGATGAGGATCTTGCCCGAAGTCGGTTTGATCAGGCGGTTGATCATCTTCAGCGTGGTGCTTTTGCCGCAACCCGATGGCCCGAGGAACACACAGATTTCGCCTTCATTGACGGTCAGGCTCACCGAGTCCACGGCTTTGACGTCTTTGCCGTTGCTTTGGAAAGTTTTGCTGAGGTTTTGAAGTTCGATCATTTGAGCAGTCCTTTTGGAGTCAACGAGCGTTGCAGCCATTGGAGAAACAGGTCAGCGAAAATGGCCAGGAGACTGACCAGCAGCGCGCCGACGATGAGCATCGACATGTCACTGCGGCTAATGGAGGCGAGGATCAACACACCGAGGCCACCGGCGCCGATGGTGGCGGCGATGGTCATTACGCCGATGTTCATCACCACCGCGGTGCGCACACCGGCGAGAATCACTGGCACGGCAATCGGCAACTCGACCATGCGCAGGCGCTGGCCGAAGGTCATGCCGATGCCGCGTGCGGCTTCACGGATGCCCGGTTCTACGCCGGTGAGGGCGAGGTAGGTGTTGCGCATGATCGGCAGCAGCGAATAAAGGAACACCGCAGTGATCGCCGGCAGCGGGCCAAGGCCCTGGCCGAACTTGGAGTAGAACGGCAGCAGCAGGCCGAACAGGGCAATCGACGGCACGGTCAGCAGCACCGTGGCGCTGGCTTGCAATGGACCGGCGAGAGTCGGAAACCGCGTCATCAGAATGCCCAACGGCACGCCAACGACAATCGCCAGGGTCACGGCGATGCCGACGAGGGTGATGTGCTGCCAGGTCAGGTGCATCACCTGCTGCCAGTCGAGGTGGGAAAAGGCGTTCAGAAATTCCATGACTTTTCCTCCTTAGTTAAGTGGGTGCTGGCGCAGGAAATCGGCGGCCACTTTCGAAGGGCTTTCGTGATCGACGTCGACCCGCGCGTTGAGCTGGCGCATGGTTTCGTCGTCGAACAGTTCGGCCAGTGGTTTGAGTTGCTCGGCCAATTGCGGGTGCGCGTCGAGGTAGGCCTGACGCACCACCGGCGCGGCGGTGTAGTCGGGGAAGTAGTGCTTGTCGTCTTCCAGCAGTTTCAGGCCGAAGGCGTTCAAGCGACCGTCGGTGGTGTAGACCAGACCGGCAAACACCTGGCCGTTGCGCAACGCGGTGTAAACCAGGCCCGCGTCCATCTGGCGGATGTTCTTGCGGGTCAGGTTCATGCCGTAGAGATCAACCATGCCGATCAGACCGTCGGAGCGGTTGGCGAACTCGGTGTCCAACGCCACCAGATGATTGGTCTTGGCCTCGGCGCGCAGCACTTCATTCAACTGACTGATGTTGTTGATCTGCGGGTACTCCTCGGCGACTTTTTTCGGCAGCGCGAGGGCATAGGTGTTGCTGAACTTCGACGGGGTTAGCCAGACCAGGCCTTTTTTCGCGTCGAGTTCTTTCACTCGGGCGTAGGACTGGGCGCTGTCGAGTTTTTCAGTGACATGGTTGTAGGCCACCAGCGACACGCCGGTGTATTCCCAGAGCATGTCCAGTTGTCCGCTTTCGTGGGCGCTGCGGGCGAGGTTGCTGCCCAGACCACCGGTGATCTGCGCGTCGTAGCCTTTGCTGCGCAGGTATTGCGCGGTGATTTCCGCGAGCAGGGTCTGCTCGGTAAATACTCGTGCGCCGAGGCGGATAACCGGTTTTTCAGCGGCTTGGGCGACGCCTGCGAACAGCAGGATACAGCCCAGAATCAAGCTCAATCGTTTCATAGGTATTCCTTCACAAAGCCTTAAGACGGGCGCAAACCGCGTTCCAGCCAGAGGCGGCTGGCGAGGGTGACGACGCCATCGAGCAGCAAGGCCAGCAGCGCGGTGCACGCGGCGCCGAGCAGCAGTTGCGGCTGATTGTTCAGGGCGATGCCAGGGAAGATCAGACTGCCGAGGCTGTTGGCACCGATCAGGAAGGCCAGCGGCGCGGTGCCGACGTTGATCGCCAAAGCCACGCGCACACCACCGACGATGATCGGCACAGCGTTGGGCAATTCGACTTTCCACAGTACTTGGCGTGGGGTCATGCCGATGCCGACGGCCGCTTCTTTCAGCGAGCCCTGGACGTTTTTCAGGCCTTCGTAGGTGTTGCGCACAATCGGCAGCAACGAAGCGAGGAATAAAGCGAAGATCGCCGGGCCACTGCCGATGCCGAGGACGCCCAGGGCAATCGCAAGCACGGCCAGCGGAGGCACGGTGTTACCGATATTGAAGATTTGCATGAAGCGTTCGGCGCGTCCGACCATGGTCGGGCGACTGAGGAAGATGCCGGCGGGGATGCCCACGACAAGGGCGGCCAGCATTGAAGCGAGGACGAGAATCAGATGAGCTTGCAGGTAAAACAACAAATCGTCGCGGTAGTGTTCGATCGTGTTGATGCCGATCCAGTGGACCAGCAGGGCCAGGAGCGCGATCACCACCGCACCTCCCATCAGCCCTTTGCCATAGCGGATAGCCACAGGCGGACTCCTTTTTTTGTAGTCGGCGAACGCCCTCCCGTGTGGCATGCCATACATGGCTGCCGGGAATAAACGTTCGCGAGAAGCAGCTCCCTCAGCACCGGCAAAAAGCGGTCTGAAAGCGAGCCATGAGCGCAGCCTCGTCAGGCTAACTTGCTGATTTTTCAGCCCCTGACGAAAATTCGTAACAGGGGATGGACGTCTCCGTGCTTTAAAAGGTTCCCATCTGCGGCAGCATTTGGCCACCCTTAATGTGCTCAACGGTTCGGTTATTGCATCGAGTTGGGCTATAATCGCGGCCCTTTTTTGAATCACCGCCAGGCGATTTCCCATGACCAACCAGGCCGCCGAAGTCGCGAAACGCCGCACTTTCGCCATTATTTCCCACCCCGATGCCGGTAAAACCACGATCACCGAAAAGCTCCTGTTGATGGGCAAGGCGATTGCAGTGGCCGGTACGGTGAAATCCCGTAAATCCGATCGCCATGCGACATCCGACTGGATGGAGATGGAGAAGCAACGGGGTATTTCCATTACCACCTCGGTCATGCAGTTCCCGTATCGCGAACACATGATCAACCTGCTCGACACCCCGGGCCACGAAGACTTCTCCGAAGACACCTACCGCACCCTGACAGCGGTGGACTCGGCATTGATGGTCCTCGACGGCGGTAAAGGTGTAGAGCCACGGACCATTGCGCTGATGGACGTCTGCCGTCTGCGTGACACGCCGATCGTCAGCTTCATCAACAAACTCGACCGTGACATTCGCGACCCGATCGAACTGCTCGACGAGATCGAAGCCGTTCTGAAGATCAAGGCCGCACCGATCACCTGGCCGATCGGTTGCTACCGTGACTTCAAGGGCGTGTACCACCTGGCTGACGACTACATCATTGTCTACACCGCCGGTCACGGTCACGAACGCACCGAAACCAAGATCATCGAGAAGCTCGACTCCGACGAAGCTCGCGCGCATCTGGGCGACGAGTACGAGCGTTTCATCGAGCAACTGGAACTGGTTCAGGGCGCCTGCCACGAATTCAACCAGCAGGAATTCCTCGACGGTCAGCTGACCCCGGTGTTCTTCGGTACTGCTTTGGGCAACTTTGGTGTTGACCACGTACTCGACGCCGTCGTTGATTGGGCACCGCGCCCGCTGGCCCGTGTCGCTAACGAGCGTACCGTTGAGCCGGTCGAAGAGAAGTTCTCGGGCTTCATCTTCAAGATCCAGGCAAACATGGACCCGAAGCACCGCGACCGCATCGCCTTCATGCGTATCTGCTCCGGCAAGTACGAGAAAGGCATGAAGATGCGCCACGTGCGCACCGGAAAGGACGTGCGTATCGGCGACGCCCTGACGTTCTTCTCCTCCGAGCGTGAGCAGCTTGAAGAAGCTTTTGCCGGCGACATCATCGGTCTGCACAACCACGGCACTATCCAGATTGGCGACACCTTCAGTGAAGGTGAAACACTGGGCTTTACCGGTATCCCGCACTTTGCGCCGGAGTTGTTCCGTCGTGTGCGTCTGCGTGATCCACTGAAGTCCAAGCAGTTGCGTCAGGGTCTCCAGCAACTGGCCGAAGAAGGTGCAACGCAGGTGTTCTTCCCGGAGCGCAGCAACGACATCATTCTTGGCGCCGTGGGTGTGCTGCAGTTTGATGTGGTCGCCAGCCGTTTGAAGGAGGAATACAAGGTTGAGTGCTCGTATGAGCCGATTACCGTGTATTCCGCTCGCTGGATCGAGTGCAGCGACAAGAAGAAGCTTGAGGAGTTTTCCAACAAGGCTGTGGAGAACCTGGCGGTTGATGGCGGTGGGCACCTGACCTATCTGGCGCCGACGCGGGTTAACCTGGCGTTGATGGAAGAGCGTTGGCCGGATGTGAAATTCCGGGCGACGCGTGAGCATCATTAAGCTGAGCCATGGTATGGATGATTCCGTTGCGTAAGCAGCGGGATTCTTCCAAATGGTCTCGAAAGGCCCTGCAAGCGTTGCTTGCAGGGCCTTGATCGTTTTCCGACTTGAGTTTTACAGATCCTCGGCAAGATAGAGTCTGTGAGTGCTCTCGATTTGTTCAATCAGGGCTTCATTTTCAATGCCGGCAGTGCTTGCGAACTCTCGCCAGCGGCTAACTGCGGCTGCTACTTCGCTGATGATTTTCTTTCCCTGCAACCTGGGTATCTGTCTAGCCAGCGCTAGAAGGTCATCAACAATGAAATCATCCCTTTTTCCGTTGATTGTCATCTGGTGGCTGGATACCCACGGAGAGTCGACGCGATAAGCCCAGCACATGTCATACGCCGGAGTAAGCCGCCAAACCCCGTCACGCCATACCTGAAAAGCAATATTGCGAGTGTGATCATCTTGATTGCGCGCAATAACGTTGAACACCGCGCGCCGAAAGAGCTCAACGTGGTCCTCCCTGGGCAAGCCGAGGTCCCTTGCTACCAACAGCGCTTGTTCATAGGAGTACGCACCAGGTTTGGTGTAGTCAGCAATGTCCATGGCGCACAATGTTTGCACATGAATCTTGTCACCATCATCCATTCGGTCGAACCGGCGTGTCATGAAATGTGCGCGAGGGCCATCAATGTGCAAGCGGCACTCAGTCATGGTGATGCCCGAGGCCAAGGTCATCAGATGATAGGCGAACTCCACTCGGCCGAAGCCTGCGGGGTCACCTAGCGATTCAGCTCCTTTAGGCACGTCAAACTTGAACAGCCAATAGCTGTAGCCCTCCGGCGCTGTGATTTGTCCTGAGCAGAGCTCACCGGTCTTCTCGTTGATTGCAATGATTGCCTTGGGTCGCTGCCCGCCAGCGGATGAGCCGACCTGAAACATATGCTTGAGAGCTTCCTCATCCTTTCTACTGTCATGACCCAATTGCAGCCCGGAGAACTGTTGCTGGCGCTGGTTTAGAATTTGTCCGGCAAGTTCTACCAAAGACTCCAGTTCCAGTTTTTCGATCTTGGTTTTGACCTTGTCCACGGCTGGACGGAACTCCAGCGCGCCCATGCCTCGGGCGCCGATATAGAGCAATCTCTCGACAGGAGAGAAGCTTCTGGGGTCACGCCCTTCTTTAGCTAGCCAGGCATCGATCACCGCGTTACCGAAGTCATCCGGCAGCGAGTCCGAAAGACATGGTGGGAGAGACTTGAAGGCTTGATCGTTCAGCGAAGGGAAGGCGTAGATTTCACCAGTGACGGCTCGCATGGTCAGAGGCGCAATTTCAAGCCCGATTTCAGTGAACGCTGGATCAAACTCAAATGTTCCAGTCGCCGGGGCCTGACTTTCATCCCAAAGCACGGCCCCGACCCTGACATCCCACATCCAGACCTCTGCAGTTATTGGCAATTCATTTCTTCCTTGGAATCAGTAGTGGTTTGGCTGCGCCCTGGTCATTGCCTTTGCTTTTCTGGCCCGTTTCCAATGGAGTGCTTTGATAAGCGCGAATTCGACCATCACTCGTTCGAACGACTCCCAGCGCACGAACGCGCCCCGTTTTGCCTGTCTGAGCCGCAGCAATCGGGCTCGCACGGGGCGGCTCGATCAATCCAGAAATCAGGTCGAGAGAATCAAGTTCCCGGAGCACGGCGATCAGGAGCTGCAGGGTGCCTCGTCCTTTTTCCAGCTTTTGAATCGTTGGGGTGCTGACGCCGACCTGTGCTGCCAGCTGATCTTGTGTGATGTCTTTGCGTACGCGGCGTTCGCGTAACGCTTCACCCAGCTGAGCTGAGATAGCATCGTCGCTTTTACGTTGTATGCGCATAATGCAAACATTCCTTTTCTTTATTGCTAAATTTAGCGCCAAAGGAAAAATATTCTTTGTATTGTTGTTTTGTAGTTTTGATGATTTTGAGAGGAAAGCAAATTTTTTTTGTATTGCAGGATTAATTCGGTGCTAACGCAAATATTTCTTTAGGTTATGGCGGGATGGTTTCCGCACTCTGTTTGCAGCCTTGAAAATGGGTTTTCAAAAATATGGACTAAAAGCGCTGCAATTCTTGACGGCACTCGCGCTGTGAAATTCAGTCCGCCTGGCTTCGAGCAATCTTGCCGATTCAATTCAGATGCTACGCGCAGTAGACAAAAAACACGCGAGCTTTCATGTAAGCACTTTCCTGACCTTCGGTAGGCAAACTCGGAGCGTGTATTTCACTCGTGACGAATGACCTCCTGACGGCTAGGGTTCGAAGCTCACGCAGCCTTCAAGGATCAATTGAATGACGAGTCGCCTGACTCACCTGCTACGACTGGACGGCTATTTCGGCGTGATGGCCTGGGTGCTCGCGACGCTGTTGTTCATCAATCGCCTGAGCAGCATGGTCAAGCTGTTCATGGCGCTGTACCTGCGTCAGGAGCTGGGGCTGGCGATCGAGACCGTCGGCTGGCTGTTGTCGGCGTACGGTGCGGGTTTGCTGGTCGGTTCGATGCTCGGTGGCTGGCTCAGTGATCATGTGCGCACGGCGCGGCTGACGGCGGCGTTGTTCTTTATTTCGGTGTGGGTGCTGATCCTGCTGGGACTCGTCACGCAGGTGCCGTTGCTCGCTGTATTGCTATTGCTCAGCGGAACCATCGATGGAGCTATTCGTACGCTGCATCAGCGGCTGATCATGGAATATTGCGAGGTGGCGCAGCGCTCGCGTGCGCAGGCATTGAGTCGGGTTGCGCGCAATCTCGGCATGGCCGCTGCCGGGGTGGCGGGCGGGGTTTTGGCGCAGACGGATTTTCGTTGGGTATTTTTCGGCAGTGCGGCGATGACGTTGCTAGCGTTGCTGTGGTTTGTCCGCACCACGTGGCAGCGGCCGGTGTTGATCATTGAAGAGTCCTCCACGACTGCTGCCGGTGGATCGGGTGTGCCGTATCTCGACAAACCATTCCTCTGGTTGCTGGCGGCGACGGCCGTGCTTGGCATCGCGTTTGATACGGTCTACAGCACGCTGGGCAACTATCTGCGTGATTACTATCAGTTGAGCACCGAGGCGATCGGCTGGCAGTTCGGGCTCAATGCGTTGCTGGTGATCGCCCTGCAGATTCCGCTGTCGCACTGGGGCGAGCGTTGGGGCACGCGTCGGCAGATGCTCGCGGGTAGTTTGCTGCTGGCGTGCGGGCTGGGCATGTTGCCGTTCGGTTCCGGGCTGGCTTTCGTCTGTCTGTCGACGCTGATCTGGACGTTGGGCGAGGCGTTGTTCATGCCGCCGCTGAATGTGCTGGCGATGCAGTTTGCCCAGAGTGGCAAAAGCGGTCAGTACTTCGGTCTTTTCTTTATGAGCTGGAGTGCCAGCGCATTATTGTCGCCGGTGCTAAGCGGTCAGTTGTACGGCAATTTCGGTGGCCACAGTGTCTGGCTGGCCAGCACCGTCCTGGTGCTGATGTCGATTCCCTTGACATGGCAAGCCACCCGCCCGCTTAGCTGATCCAGCGATAGAGATTATTCGAAACCCGTCTGTCGGCGAAGGGCATTTCTGCCTGCCCGTTGGCGTCCTATCTGGTGAACCCGATGGATCGGAACTAGATTTCACACAGCGCCAGTCAGGCACGAATGTCTCACCTGAAAATGGATGGAGTCGGCTATGAAAAGCAGGTTGCTACGGGTTTTATTGCTGTTGAAAGTGATGGTCATGCTGTCCCTCGGCACCGCAACGGCCTGGGCCGAGTGCGAGGATCACGATTCTCAGGCCTTCAACGGGCAGGTCGGGCACAGCGGCTTGATGCTCGCCAAGTCGGAATCCGAGCCGGGCGATCAGGGGCAGGGTGGCAGTGCCGATGATGACGACTCGACGACCGATGAGCCGGACTCTGATGATCCGGATGACGAAGGCGATAGCCAGACGTAAATCGCAGGCAAAAGAAAACCCCTTCTGCCTCGACTGATGCGCAATCGAGGTGGGAGGGGTTTGGTTAACTCAGGAATAATTCACATCACCCTGTGGGAGCGAGCCTGCTCGCGAAGGCGTGGTTTCAGTCAACATTAACGGTGACTGATACACCGCTTTCGCGAGCAGGCTCGCTCCCACATTTTTTCGGGGCGCTAATTACGCCGCGCCGTCGAGGAATTGCTCGGCGTAGTGGCAAGCCACCTGCCGGCTGTCGAGCTGGCGCAACGCTGGCTCTTCAGTGCTGCAACGCTCGGTCGCATACGGGCAGCGCTTGTGGAAAGCACAGCCCGGTGGCGGGTTCAGCGGGTTGGGCAGTTCGCCGACGATCTTGATTTTCGGCTTGTTCGGGTCCGGGTGAATGGTCGGGGTTGCCGACAGCAGCGCCTGGGTATACGGGTGCAGCGGACGCTCGTAGATGTCGTTCTTCGGACCCAGTTCCACCGGGCGACCGAGGTACATCACCATCACGTCATCGGCTACGTGTTGCACCACCGCGAGGTTGTGCGAGATGAACACGTACGCGGTATTGAACTCCTGCTGCAGATCCATGAACAGGTTCAGTACCTGCGCCTGAATCGACACGTCCAGTGCCGAGGTCGGTTCATCCGCCACCAGCACTTTCGGTTGCAGCATCATCGCCCGGGCCAGGGCGATACGCTGGCGCTGACCGCCGGAGAACATGTGCGGATAGCGCTGATAATGCTCAGGACGCAAGCCGACCTGCTTCATCATCGCCTGGACTTTTTCGCGACGCTCGGCGGCGGAGAGGTTGGTGTTGATCAGCAGCGGTTCGCCGAGCTGATCACCGACTTTCTGCCGTGGGTTCAACGACGCGTACGGACTCTGAAAGACCATCTGCACGTCTTTGCGCAGTTGCTTGCGCTGGGCCTTGTCGGCGCCGGCGACTTCCTGGCCGGCGATTTTCAAGGATCCGGACGACGGATCTTCAATCAGCGTCAAAGCGCGGGCGAGGGTGGATTTGCCGCAGCCCGATTCGCCTACAACAGCGAGGGTCTTGCCGGCTTCGAGTTCGAACGACACACCGTTCAGTGCGCGCACGGTCGCGTGGCCCTTGAACAGGCCACGGGAAACTTCGTAGTGACGGGTCAGGTCGCGGGCGGTAAGTACGACGGCCATTACGCCACCTCCTGGTTCAGCGGGAAGAAGCAGCGGGCGAGGCTGTGGCTTTTCGGATCAAGGCCTGGACGCTGCGTGCGGCAGCTGTCCTGCACGTACGGGCAGCGCGGTGACAGCAGGCAACCCTGCGGACGGTCGTAGCGGCCCGGGACGATGCCCGGCAGGGTCGACAGGCGTGCGGCGCCGAGGCTGTGCTCGGGAATCGCCTTGAGCAGCGCTTCGCTGTAGGGGTGTGCCGGAACGTCGAACAGTTGCGGCACCTGACCGACTTCAACGGCCTGGCCTGCGTACATTACGCAGACGCGCTGGGCGGTTTCCGCCACGACCGCGAGGTCGTGAGTGATCAGCACCAGGCCCATGTTCTGTTCTTTCTGCAACGCCAGCAGCAGATCCATGATCTGTGCCTGAATGGTTACGTCGAGTGCAGTGGTCGGCTCGTCGGCGATCAGCAGTTTCGGCTCGCCGGCAATCGCCATGGCGATTGCGACGCGCTGGCTCATACCGCCGGAGAGTTGGTGCGGGTAGGCGTCCATGCGGCTGGCGGCGCCCGGGATTTCAACTTTTTCCAGCAGTTCGATCGCCCGTTTGCGCGCTTGCTTGCCAGACATTTTCAGGTGCAGGCGCAGCACTTCTTCGATCTGGAAACCGACGGTGTAGCTCGGGTTCAGCGCGGTCATCGGGTCCTGAAAGACCATCGACAGGTCTTTGCCAACGATCTGCCGACGCTGACGGTTGCTCAGCTTGAGCATGTCTTTGCCGTCAAAGCTGAGCGAGTCGGCGGTGACGATGCCGGGATGCTCGATCAGGCCCATCAGCGCCATCATGGTCACGGATTTACCCGAGCCCGATTCGCCGACGATGGCCAGCACTTCGCCCTTGTCGACTTTCAGGTCGAGGCCGTCGACCACCGGCGTAGCTGTCTTGTCGCCGAAGCGAACGTTGAGATTCTTGATTTCTAGCAGTGACATGGGAATCTCCTCAGGCGGCGTTCTTGAGTTTCGGGTCCAGCGCATCGCGCAGACCGTCGCCCATCAAGTTGATTGCCAGCACGCTGAGCAAAATGGTCAAACCAGGCAGGCTCACCACCCACCAGGCGCGTTCGATGTAGTCGCGGGCCGAGGCCAGCATGGTGCCCCACTCAGGGGTTGGCGGTTGTACGCCAAGGCCGAGGAAGCCCAACGCAGCGGCATCGAGAATCGCCGAGGAGAAGCTCAAAGTTGCCTGAACGATCAGCGGCGCCATGCAGTTCGGCAGCACGGTGATGAACATCAGACGCGGCAGACCGGCACCGGCCAGGCGCGCGGCGGTCACGTAGTCGCGGTTCAGTTCGCCCATCACGGCGGCTCGGGTCAGACGCACGTAGGACGGCAAGGACACCACAGCAATGGCGATCACGGTGTTGATCAGGCCAGGGCCGAGGATGGCGACGATCGCCACAGCCAGCAGCAGCGACGGCAGGGCCAGCATGATGTCCATCAGACGCATGATGGTCGGGCCGATCATCTTCGGGAAGAACCCGGCGAACAGACCGAGGAGGATCCCCGGAATCAGCGACATCACCACCGACGACAAGCCGATCAGCAGCGACAGGCGCGAACCCTGGATCAGACGCGACAGCAGGTCACGCCCCAGTTCATCGGTGCCGAGCAGGAACTGGATTTGCCCGCCTTCCAGCCACGCCGGTGGCGTCAGCAGGAAGTCACGGTATTGCTCGCTCGGGTTGTGCGGCGCGACCCACGGCGCGAACAGCGCGCAGAAGATGATCAGCAGCATGAACATGAGGCCGGCAACTGCGCCCTTGTTCTTCGAGAAGGCTTGCCAGAATTCTTTGTACGGTGACGGGTACAGCAGACTTTGATCCGCGTTGGCGGCGGTGGCTACTGAGGATGTTGGAGTGCTCATGGTTATTGACCTCAGCGCTGATGACGGATGCGTGGGTTGGCAAAGCCGTAGAGGATGTCCACTACGAAGTTGACCAGAATCACCAGGCAGGCGATTAACAGGATGCCGTTTTGCACAACCGGGTAGTCCCGGGCGCCGATGGCTTCGATCAGCCATTTGCCGATGCCGGGCCAGGAGAAAATGGTTTCGGTCAGAACTGCACCGGCCAGCAGGGTGCCGACTTGCAGGCCGACCACGGTCAGTACCGGAATCAGCGCGTTACGCAGACCGTGCACGAACACCACGCGCGACGGCGACAGGCCTTTGGCCTTGGCGGTGCGGATGTAGTCTTCGCGCAGCACTTCGAGCATCGACGAGCGGGTCATCCGCGCGATCACTGCCAGCGGAATGGTGCCGAGGACGATGGCCGGCAGGATCAGGTGATGCAGGGCATCGAAGAACGCACCGACGTCATCGGCCAGCAGCGTGTCGATCAACATGAAGCCGGTGCGCGGCTCGATGTCGTAGAGCAGGTCGATTCGCCCGGAAACCGGGGTCCAGCCCAGGCTCACCGAGAAGAACATGATCAGGATCAGGCCCCACCAGAAGATCGGCATCGAATAGCCCGCGAGGGAGATGCCCATCACCCCGTGGTCGAACAGCGATCCTCGCTTGAGTGCCGCGATCACCCCGGCCAGAAGGCCCAGAATGCCGGCGAACAGCAGGGCGGCCATGGACAGTTCCAAGGTCGCCGGGAAGAGAGAGGTGAACTCGGTCCATACGCTTTCACGCGTACGCAGGGATTCGCCGAGATCGCCTTGAGCCAGTTTGCCGATGTAGTCCAGGTATTGGGCATACAGTGGCTTGTTCAGACCTAGGCGTTCCATTGCCTGAGCGTGCATTTCGGGGTCGACCCGACGTTCGCCCATCATCACTTCCACGGGGTCGCCCGGAATCATGCGAATCAACGCGAAAGTCAGCAAGGTGATGCCGAAAAACGTGGGGATCAACAACCCCAGTCGGCGGGCAATAAAACTAAACATCGTGTGTGGTACCTCATCAGCCGGTTAGGCGTGCCCGGCGTCCCTGGGGTCAGGGACACCGGGAGTTTCTTATCTACTTCACCTGGGTGGTGGCGAAGTTATTAGTAGTGAGAGGGCTGATGTGATAGCCCTCTACGTTGTTACGCATTGCAGTAAACATCCGGGTGTGGGCCATGCTGATCCACGGTTGATCCTGATTAAACAGGACCTGAGCCTGCTCGTAGAGTTTCGCGCGTTCGGCCGGATCTACTTTAGCCCGTGCTTCGTCGAGCAGTGCCTGGAATTTCTCGTTGCACCAGCGTGCGTAGTTTTCGCCGTTCTTGGCAGCTTCGCAACTGAGCATAGGCGTCAGGAAGTTATCCGGGTCGCCGTTGTCGCCCGCCCATCCGGCCGACACCATGTCGTGCTCACCGGCCTTGGCGCGTTTGAGCATTTCGCCCCATTCCATCACGCGGATGTCGATCTTGATCCCGACTTTCGCCAGGTCAGCTTGCATCATCTGCGCGCCGAGCATCGGGTTGGGGTTGGTCGGGCCACCGCCGTTGCGGGTAAACAGGGTAAACACGGTGCCTTCCGGTACCCCGGCTTCCTTGAGCAGGGCGCGGGCCTTGTCGAGGTCGCGTGGCGGGTTCTTCAGGTCGTGGTTGTAGCCCAGCAGCGTGTCCGGGTACGGGTTGACCGCGACGGTCGCATTGCCCGGGCCAAACAGCGCGTTGACGTAAGCGGCTTTGTCGAAGGCGATATCGATCGCCTTACGCACGCGCACGTCGCTCATGTATTTGTGCTGGGTGTTCATGGCGATGTACGAAACGGTCATCGCGTTCAGTTCATCGACCTTGAGCTTGTCGTCTTTCTTGATGCTCGGGATGTCATCCGGTTTTGGATACAGCGCGATCTGGCATTCGTTGGCCTTGAGCTTCTGCAGGCGCACGTTGTTGTCGGTGGCGATCGCCAGGATCAACGCATCGGCTGGCGGCTTGCCACGGAAATACTCCGGGTTGGCCTTGAAGCGCACCTGCGCATCCTTGGCGTAGCGCTGGAAGATGAACGGGCCGGTGCCGATCGGCTTGTTGTTGAGGTCGCCGGTCTTGTTGGCCTTGAGCAACTGATCGGCGTATTCGGCCGGGTAGATCGAGGAGAACGCCATCGCGATGTCGGCCAGGAACGGCGCTTCGCGGCGGGTCAGGGTGAACTTGACCGTGTTGTCGTCGACTTTCTCGACATTCTTCAGCAGTTCCTTGAAGCCCATGCTTTCAAAGTACGGGAAGCCCACGCTCGACAGTTTGTGCCATGGGTGATTCGGGTCCAGCTGACGCTGGAAGCTCCAGACCACGTCGTCGGCGTTCATGTCGCGGGTCGGCTTGAAATATTCGGTGGTGTGAAACTTGACGCCTTTGCGCAGGTGGAACGTGTAGGTCAGGCCGTCTTCGCTGATGTCCCAGGACTCGGCGAGTGCCGGGATCACTTCAGTGGTGCCGGGCTTGAAGTCAGCCAGGCGGTTGAAGATGGTTTCGGCCACAGCGTCCGCCGTGACTGCAGTTGTGTACTGGACCATATCGAAGCCTTCCGGACTGGCTTCGGTGCAGACCACCAAGGGTTTGGCCGAGACGCCGACAGCGACACTCAGCAACGCAGCCGCGATGGCCGCACGTAGGGGAAGCATTTTCATCGATAACCCTCTGCAATCGGTTGAAGACAAAAAGCCGAACGGCCGACTCATCATGAGTCAGCCGTCGGCTGGCGTTTTTTACAGGATGTTGAATGGAATCGTGGTCACGAGACGGAACTCGTTGATGTTGCCGTCAGCCTGATGCTCGCTGGCGCGGTGCGTGGTGTACGTCGCGCGAATCGCGGTGGCTTTGAGCGGACCGCTCTGCACGGCGTAGGAAGCACCGATGCCGTATTCGTAGTGGGATTCGCCGTCCATCAGACTCAGATCGCCGCGCTTGTCATCTGGAATGGTGTAAGCGGTGCCACGGTAGTGAGTACCGTCGATGCCCCAGCCGCGAGCCTGGTAGATGTTGAACTTCAGGCCTGGCACGCCGTACTCGGCCATGTTGATGCCGTAGGCGATCTGGAAGGATTTCTCGTTCGGGCCGTTGAAGTCCGACAGCAGGGAGTTGGCCAGGTAGATGCCGTTGGTTTCGTGCAGGTAGTCGAAGTACTCGTTACCGTTCACTTGCTGATACGAGAAGGTCAGGCTGTGGGCCTGGTGGGTCAGTCCCAAGGACAGCGAGTAGGTATCGTTGTCGATGTTGCCCATCAACTTTTTGCCTTCGTCGACGGTCTTGTAGTAGTTCAGGCCGGTGGTCAGGCTCAATACCTGGCTGTCACCCAATTCGTGGGTTCCGCCGAAGTAGTACTGGTTCCAGAAGTCTTCGACGTTGGCGACGTACAGGCTGGTTTTCAGGCTTTTGAGCGGCTGATAGTTCACGCCCGCGGTGTAGACCTTGTCGGTTTCTTCGCCGTTGGCGCCGTATTCGGAACGGAATTTCGACAGGCTCTGCTCGGTACGTGGCGAGACGCGGTCGAAACCGGCGAGGTCGAACGACAGGTTGTTCAGCTCTTCGCTATGCAGACTGATCCCTTCAAAGCTCGAAGGCAGCGGACGGTTGCCGATAACATCGACAATCGGCGTGCTGAAGTTCTGGCGACCTGCGGTCAACGTGGTGTTGGACACGCGGAACTTGACGTTGGCCAGACCCAGTTTGCTCCACTGGTCGACCGCATCACCGTCGGAATGGGCGAGGGTGCGGTTGGAGCCGCCAGCAATATCCTTGCGGTCACGGTCGAGAACGATGGCGTTGTAAGCGGCAACTTCGGTGCTCACGCCAACGGTGCCTTGGGTGAAGCCCGAGGTGTAGTTGACGATGGTGCCCTGAACCCAGTTGATACGACGCGGGGTCTTTGTTCTGACCACTGGCGAGGTGTCTTTGTCGCTGTTTTTCACGTAACTGAAACTGTCGTCACGACGACGCAGTTCATTGGCGTACCAGTTACGGGTTGTGCCGCCCAGGCTTTGTCCATCGATAAAGCCTTTGGCCTCGCTTTGGGCGCTACTGCCGGCCAATGTGGTAGGGACGAACTCCTGACTTGCAGGTTCTGCGTACGCCGTGGCGGTGATGCTGCTGATGGCCAGGGCCAGTATCGCGGTGCTGCTCAGTTTCATGGGTGAAGCTCCTTTACTTTCTTTTTATGCCGGCTTTTTTGGTATGCCGGTTATTGGTTTAGAACTCATTCACACATCGCAAACGTTTGCCAAATGCCGGATTGGCGAATTTCGGCAAAGCGCTTGCGTGAGGGGCTAGACAGCGCCCCCCAGCATTGCGGCTAATCATCTGGTTTAGTCGATACCGACACCCGAGAACACGTTGCGACCGAACGGGCTGACTTTGAAGCCCTCGATCCTGGCGCTTAACGGTTGGTTGACCGTCGAGTGGGCGACAGGCGTGATCGGCACTTGCTGTTTAAGCAATTGCTGGGCCTGTTTGTAGAGCACGGTGCGCTGGTCGCGGTCGGTGACGACCTTGGCCTGTTTGATCAGCTTGTCGTAAGCCGGGTCGCACCACATGGAGTAGTTGTTGCCGCCGATGGCATCGC
This sequence comes from Pseudomonas chlororaphis, assembly GCF_000783395.1. GTDB lineage: Bacteria > Pseudomonadota > Gammaproteobacteria > Pseudomonadales > Pseudomonadaceae > Aquipseudomonas > Aquipseudomonas chlororaphis_H. Next base: position 136,663 of record NZ_JSFK01000001.1, read on the forward strand.
AGCTGTACAGCGTGCCGAGCCAGTTGTCCGGATCGCCATTGTCACCGGTCCAGCCGATCAGGCTGATGTCATGCTCGCCATTTTTGGTGCGCTTGATGTACTCGCCCCATTCGTAGCTGACGATCTTCACTTTCAGACCGATCTTGGCCCAGTCCGCCTGAAGCATTTCGGCCATCAGTTTGGCGTTCGGGTTGTATGGACGCTGCACCGGCATCGCCCACAGGGTGATCTCGGTGCCTTCTTTGACGCCGGCAGCCTTGAGCAGCTCTTTGGCTTTTTCCGGGTTGTAGGCGGCGTCTTTGATGCTGTCGTCGTAGGACCACTGGGTCGGTGGCATGGCGTTGACGGCCAGTTGGCCGGCGCCTTGATAAACAGCGTTGAGAATCCCTTGTTTATTCACCGCCATGTCCAGCGCCTGACGCACTTCGAGCTGGTCGAATGGCTTGTGGCGGACGTTGTAGGCGATGTAGCCGAGGTTGAAACCCGGCTTGGAGATCAGTTGCAGTTTCGGATCGGCCTTCAGCGCTTCAACATCGGCAGGGCGCGGATGCAGGGTGATCTGGCATTCGCCGGCCTTGAGCTTCTGCACGCGTACCGAGGCGTCGGTGTTGATCGCGAAGATCAGGTTGTCGAGTTTGACCCGGCTCGGATCCCAGTAATGTTTATTACCGGTGTAACGGATGTTCGAGTCTTTCTGATAACTCTTGAACACGAACGGCCCGGTGCCGATCGGTTTCTGGTTGATGTCGCTCGGCTTGCCTTCGGCCAGCAATTTGTCGGCGTATTCGGCGGACAGGATGGCGGCGAAGCTCATGGCGATGTTCTGAATGAACGCGGCGTCGACGCTGTTGAGCGTGAACTCCACGGTCAGCGGCCCGGTCTTCTCGACCTTGGCGATGTTCTTGTTCAGGCTCATCCCGTTGAAGTACGGGAATTCGGTGGGATAAGCCTTACGGAAAGGTTGCTGTGCATCGAGCATGCGATTAAACGTGAACAGCACGTCGTCGGCGTTTAAGTCGCGGGTCGGCTTGAAGTATGGCGTTGTATGAAACTTCACACCTTCGCGCAGGTGAAAGGTGTACTTGAGACCATCCTCGGAAATATCCCACTGGGTTGCCAAGCCAGGTACGACATTGGTCGCGCCTTTTTCGAACTCGACCAAGCGGTTGTACAGCGGTTCGGCAGCGTCGTTATCGGTGGCCGTCGTGTACTGCGCGGTATCAAAACCCGCCGGGCTGCCTTCAGAGCAGAACACCAGGCTTTTGCTGGCGGCGAAGCTGGCGGACGAGGCGGCCATCAGGCCGGCGCCCAGCAATGCGGAAAAAATCAAGGTATGGCGCATGACGCTCCCTCTTTTTTAGTGTTGTTCAATGTGCCGTCGTCTCATCCGGAGACGTTTTGGCAGCATTGAGCTCAATCCAGTACGTACGGCAAACCGGTGGCCCACGCAGAAACTGGTCAGTACCCGACGGTAGGGGCCGCGGTCCTGGCAGTAAATGCGTAAATGCCTTAAAGCTCGTAGGAAAAGGCGACACGTCCTATACCTCTGCGGTAATCCGCAGTGGAATTGGCTGTAGGCAATTTCCTAACTTCCCGGCAGGTAAAACAACGGCGACGTCAAAAACGTCGCCGTTGCAGTGCCTTATTTGCTGACGCTGACGCCGTAGAAGGAGTTCAAGCCGAATGGGCTGATCTTGAAGTCCTGCACGTTGGCGCGCATGGGTTGGTACACCGTCGAGTGAGCGATAGGTGTCATAGGGACTGCATCTTTGAGGACGTGTTGTGCCTCTTTGTACAGTTCGGTGCGCTTACCTTGGTCGGTTGTGCGCTTGGCTTCTTTGACGAGGCCGTCGAACTTCTTGTCGCACCACTTGGAGAAGTTGTTGCCGCTGAGCGAGTCGCACCCGAACAGCACGTTCAGCCAGTTGTCCGGATCACCATTGTCACCGCTCCAGCCAATGATCATGGCCTGGTTCTCGCCACCTTTGGAGCGCTTGATGTACTCGCCCCACTCGTAGCTGGTGATCTTCACTTTCAAGCCGATCTTGGCCCAGTCGGACTGGAGCATTTCAGCCATCAGTTTGGCGTTCGGGTTGTATGGACGCTGCACCGGCATCGCCCACAGCACGATCTCGGTACCTTCCTTGACGCCGGCTTCCTTGAGCAGCTGTTTGGCTTTCTCAGGATCGTACTTGGCATCCTTGATGGTGGTGTCGTAAGACCACTGGGTCGGCGGCATGGCGTTGACGGCCAGTTGGCCTGCGCCCTGATAAACCGAGTCGATGATCTGCGGCTTGTTCACGGCCATGTCCAGCGCCTGACGTACACGCAGGTCAGCCAGCGGGTTGGCTTCGTTGCTGCCCTTGACCTTGTCCATCACGTTGTAGGCGATGTAGCCCAGGTTGAAGCCCGCCTGGTCAGGCATCTTCAGGGATTTGTCTTCTTTCAGCGCTTTCAGGTCGGCCGGACGCGGGAACAGGGTGACCTGGCACTCGTTCTTTTTCAGCTTCTGAATACGTACCGACGGGTCGGTGGTGATGGCGAAGATCAGGTTGTCGATCTTCACATCTTCAGGCTTCCAGTAGTCCTTGTTCCCGGTGTAGCGGATGTTGGAATCTTTCTGGTAGCTCTTGAACACGAACGGACCAGTGCCGATCGGCTTCTGGTTGATGTCGGCGGCTTTGCCTTCTTTCAGCAGCTGCGCTGCGTACTCGGCGGACTGCACCGATGCGAAGCTCATGGCCATGTTCTGGATGAACGCGGCATCAACTTCTTTCAACGTGAACTTGACGGTGTGGTCGTCGACTTTATCGATCTTGGTGATGTTGGTGTCCATCCCCATGTCGGTGAAGTACGGGAATTCGGTCGGGTACGCCTTACGGAACGGGTCATCCTTGTTAATCATGCGATTGAAGGTGAACAGCACGTCGTCGGCGTTGAACTCACGAGTCGGCTTGAAATACGGGGTGGTGTGGAACTTGACGCCCTCACGCAGGTGGAAGGTGTAAGTCAGGCCATCATCGGAAATGTCCCACTTGGTCGCCAGACCAGGAATCACGGCGGTGCCGCCGCGCTCGAACTGGGTCAGACGGTTGAACATGGTTTCGGCTGAGGCGTCGAAGTCGGTTCCGGTGGTGTACTGGCCTGGGTCGAAACCGGCCGGGCTGCCTTCGGAGCAGAACACCAGGTTAGTCGCAGCGGATGCGAAAGGTGCGGAGGCTAACAAGCCTGCGCCGACTAAAAACGGAATGACCGCGTGTTTAAGCATGTTGGCCTCATGATTTGTTGTCATTTTTTAGTTGTGAGGTACGACCTCGTGAGTCGTGCCTGCGGATACTTATGCAGGGGCCATACCCATTGCAAGATCCAGAGTGACTGCCGGCCTCAAAGCGTGGCACGAACGTACCTTAATGTCGCATCTGTATAACTTCTGACGCATTTGACCGTTTGCGAGTGGTTTTTACGGTGCAAATGGAGCCCCAAAACGGTGCATTGGTCACGTTGTGCGCGCCGCCTTGGGGCTTGGTGTTACTTATTTATACCCACGCCATAGAAGGGGGTCAGACCGAACGGGCTGATCCGGAAGTCGGTGACTTCCTTGCGCAGCGGCTGGAACACCGTGGAGTTGGCAATCGGGGTGATCGGCACTTGCTGTTTAAGGATCAGTTGCGCCTGTTGATACAGTTTTACCCGTTGCTCTTTGTCCGTGGATAACTTGGCCTGTTGCACCAGTTTGTCGTAAGCCGGATCGCACCATTTGGCGTAGTTGCTGCCTTTTACCGCCGCGCAGCTGTAGAGCACGCCAAGCCAGTTGTCCGGGTCACCGTTGTCACCTGTCCAACCATAGATCATGGCGTCGTGTTCGCCATTTTTTGCGCGTTTGATGTACTCGCCCCATTCGTAGCTGACGATGTTGGCCTTGATGCCGATTTTCTCCCAATCCTGCTGGATCATCTGCGCCGACATCCGCGCATTCGGGTTTGAAGCGCGCTGCACTGTCATCGCCCAAAGGTTGATGGTTGTACCCGGCGCAACCCCTGCTTCTTTCAGTAGCACCCGTGCTTTTACCGGGTCGTAGGGCGCGTCCTTGATGTTCGGGTCATACGACCATTGCGCCGGCGGTAAAGCGTTTTGGGCCAACTGGCCGGCGCTTTGGTAGACGGCTTTGATGATCGCCGGTTTGTCGATAGCCATGTCCAGCGCCTGCCGCACTTTGAGCTGGTCGAGAGGCGCATGGGTGGTGTTGTAGGCGAGGAAGCCGAGGTTGAAACCGGCTTGTTTGAGCACGCGCAGGTTCGGGTCTTTTTCCATCACTTCGATGTCGGCCGGGCGTGGGTAGCCGCTGACCTGGCATTCGCCGGCCTTGAGTTTTTGCAGGCGCACGGCGGCGTCGGGGGTGATCGAAAAAATCAGGTTATCGATTTTGACGTCTTCGGGTTTCCAGTAGGCCGTGTTGGCGGCGTAGCGGATTTGTGAATCCTTCTGGTAGCGCTTGAAGACGAATGGGCCGGTGCCGATGGGTTTCTGGTTGAGGTCAGCGGCTTTGCCTTCCTTCAACAGTTGGTTGGCGTATTCGGCTGATTGCACCGAGGCGAAGCTCATGGCGAGGTTTTGCACGAAGGCGGCGTCGACGTTGTTGAGGTTGAAGCGCACGGTTTGCTCGTCGAGTTTTTCTACCGATTTGATTGTGGTGTTGAGGCCCATGTCGGTGAAGTAGGGGGACTCGGCGGGGTAGGCCTTGCGGAAGGCGTTGTCTGGGTCGAGCAGGCGCTGGAAGGTGAAAACCACGTCGTCGGCGTTGAAGTCGCGGGTGGGTTTGAAGTAGTCGGTGGTGTGGAATTTTACGTTTTGGCGCAGGTGGAAGGTGTATTGCAGGCCATCCGCGGAGATGTCCCATTTTGTTGCCAGGCCGGGTTCGATGTCGGTGCCGCCGCGTTTGAATTGGGTGAGGCGGTTGAAGACGGTTTCGGCGGAGGCGTCGAAGTCGGTGCCGCTGGTGTATTGGCTGGGGTCGAAGCCTGCGGGGCTGGCTTCGGAGCAGTAGACCAGGGTTGTGGCGGCGTTGGCTAGCGGGGCGGTTGTGGCCAGGGCCAGGGAGATCAGGAGCGGTTTCAGGGTGGATCTTGGCATGGAGTCCCCGGGCAAATAGGATGTGGTTGTTGGTTGAGGTTAGCGGGGATTTGGGGGTGTTCGGAAATATCGTTTTTCCTGTTGGAGTGTCTATCTCGGTATATGTGGGTGCTTTTGTTGGGGGCATATCCGTTGCTGCGGTAACGGCTGCTTAGGGTTTCGCCCTGACGGCGAGGCACTTTTTCCAGACGCCGAAAAAGTACCCAAAAAGGCTTGCTCCTACGTGCGGCCCGCTCGCTGGGGCTCGGGGTTCCTTCGCTCCGGGATCGATCCGGGCGCAGCGTCTCCGGTTTGCTTCGCTGCACCTACTCCCGCTGTGTTTGGCTGCGCCAAACGGTCGCTGCGCTCCCACCCCCGGATCAATCCCTCCACTCAGCCTTCCGACGTCGCCCGTGGATCAAGATCAAAAGCAGGCGAGCTGACACTCGGCCTATTGAGTGGTGAAAAGCGGGTGTCTGCTTTAGTTTTGAGTTGGATTTGCCCCTCACCCCAGCCCTCTCCCGAGGGAGAGGGAGCCGATTTTTGGGCATTTCAAAATCTGAGTTCGACTCGGTATTTCACGTCGGCGTAGCTCGCCCAAACACCTCGGTCAGTCCCCTCTCCCTTTGGGAGAGGGCTAGGGTGAGGGGCTTTTGATCTGTTTCATAATCCGAGTTCGACTCGGTATTTCAGGTCGGCGTAGCTTTCCAAAATACCTCGGTCAGTCCCCTCTCCCTCCGGGAGAGGGCTAGGGTGAGGGGCTTTTGATCTGTTTCAGAATCTGAGTTCGACTCGGTATTTCAGGTCGGCGTAGCTTTCCAAAATACCTCGGTCAGTCCCCTCTCCCTCTGGGAGAGGGCTAGGGTGAGGGTTGGCTTTTGGCTGTTTAAATCTGTGTCAGATAACCAGAACCTTCCCACAAGTTTTTCAGGTTGTCCGTCGGACGTGCGCTCTCTAGGCTCTGGGTGTCGCTGAATGTTCAGTGATCGGGTGTGAGAACCCGCCGAGCTTGAAACTAGCACCAGTAAGACCATAATTGCGGCCGGTTTATTAGCCGTCGCAATGCCTTATGGCGGCTGTGTGCGGGCAGACTTCGGTCTGGCCGGTTTTCTGCTCACCGGTTTCTCACTCCGCACATAGCTGCCACCCTTTGCCACGTGAGAAATGGCCAAGGGCGGCTCGAATGACGAGCAGATTTTCATGAAAGATAAAATTGTCCCCGATCCACCTATCGATCCCACATCCCCACTCGAAGACGCCATCCGCGCCGACGACCAAATCAAAACCCGCGAAGCCATTAAGCGCGCCCTGGATTTCTACCTCAGCCCCGACCCCCTAAAACCCCGGCAACCCAGCACGATGTTCCTGATCCAGCCAAACATCGACACCGAAAGTCTGCTGGCGCATGCCTGTGAATCCCTGGCGTCGGCGAACACGTTAACCGGTAACTTTGCCGATCAGTTGGGCCGGCCCGAGCGGAATACGGCGCTGGCGATTCAGCAGATCATCATGCTGGCCGAACTGGCGGTGAACCGGGCGCTGGATCGGGTTGATCCGCAGACATAATCAGTCTGATCCACCGCGTTATCGTTCTTCGCGAGCAAGCTCGCTCCCACAGGTGGAATGCATTTCAAACTGTGGGAGCGAGCTTGCTCGCGAAGAGGGTGGTTCATCCACAGCAAATCCCAGGCACAAAAAAACCGCCGATCATTCACCGATCGGCGGTTTTTCATTCAGCCCAGATCAAATCACTGCATCAACACTTCAATCGAGCCATCAGCCGTCATGCTGACCTGGCTGGTGCCTGCTTCAACTTCAGGTGTCACCGGCGCCGAATCCATTGCCGCCGCTTTCATCATCATCGGTGCGCGCAGGTACGGTTGTGGATAACCGTTGCTGTTGAGGTTCAGGTTGACGATTTTGTAACCCTTGCCGCCCAGTGCATCGGTGGCCAGTTGGGCGCGGGCCTTGAAGGCGGTCACGGCTTCTTTGAGCAACTGGTCTTCACTGGATTTGCGGGTCGGGTCGGCGATGGCGAAGTCCATGCCGCCCATTTTCAGGTCGCCGAGCAGTTCGCCAGTGAGTTTGGACAGGGCGGCGAAGTCAGAGCTTTCCAGGCGCAGTTCGGCGCGTTCACGCCAGCCGGTGATCTTCTGGCCTTTGGTGTCGTAGATCGGGTAGCTGTTGCGGCTGCCTTGGCGCAGGGTGATGTCTTTGACTTGCTTGGCCTGAGCCAGGGCCTTGTTCATGGTGGTGCTGACGTCGGCGGCGAGTTTGGCCGGGTCGGTGTTTTGCTCTTCGGTGTAGAGGGTGACGATCATCAGGTCGCGGGCGACTTCCGTGCTGACTTCGGCGCGCAGGGAAATCTGGTTGTAGTGCAGCTCATCGGCGGCCAGGGCCGGAAGGCTGGCGATGCTGCCGACGGTCAGGGCGAGAAGGGCGGCGCTGCGGCGAAATGTGTGCATGAAAGCTCCTTGATGAGGGCGCAGGTGATGGTTCGGGGGCCTGCGTGAAACCATCAGACTCTAGCTTCTGTGATCCGGTTCGCCCAGTTACAACTTCTATACAGATGGCCGGGGCTGCTGCGCAGCCCTTCGCGAGCAGGCTCGCTCCCACAGGGAAATGCATTTCAAAGGTGGGAGCGAGCCTGCTCGCGAAGGCGTCCTTATAGCCACCGATAATGTTTTTGCCATGTGGTCGTTTGCCGCACTTTCGCCTCTCAAGGCCACGGCTTGGTTATACTCCGTGCGATCCGCCTGGAGCGCTCATCAGGAGAGCTCATGCTCGCCCCCGTACAACTGACTTCCGCCACTCGCCAGAACCTCTGGCGACTGACTTTCATCCGCACTCTGGTGCTCGCCGCGCAGGCTGGCTCCGTTGGCTTGGCCTACTGGCTGCAATTGTTGCCGTTGCCATGGGTGCAACTGGCGATGACCCTCGGCTGCTCGACGCTGCTCTGCGTGTTCACTGCTGTGCGTTTGCGTACTTCGTGGCCAGTGACCGAACTCGAATATGCCCTGCAACTGGCCTGCGATCTGGTGATCCACAGTGCGCTGCTGTATTTCTCCGGCGGTTCGACCAACCCGTTTGTTTCCTATTATCTGGTGCCGCTGACCATCGCTGCGGTGACGCTGCCGTGGCGCTATTCGGTGATTCTCTCCGGTATCGCGCTGGCGTTGTACACCGTGATGCTGACGCGTTTCTATCCGCTGGAAACCTTGCCGGTCGCTCGCGAGAACCTGCAGATCTACGGCATGTGGCTGAGCTTCGCACTGGCGGCGGCGGTGATCACCTTCTTCGCGGCACGCATGGCTGAAGAGCTGCGTCGTCAGGAGGAGCTGCGCGCGATCCGTCGTGAAGAAGGCCTGCGGGATCAACAATTGCTCGCCGTTGCTACCCAGGCCGCTGGCGCCGCCCATGAACTCGGCACACCGCTGGCGACCATGAGCGTGTTGCTCAAGGAAATGCAGCAGGATCATCCCGACCCGATGCTGCAGGACGATCTGAAAGTGCTGCAGGATCAGGTCAAGCTCTGCAAGGAAACCTTGCAGCAACTGGTGCGCGCCGCCGAGGCCAACCGGCGTCTGGCGGTCGAGATGCAGGACGTCACCGACTGGCTCGACGAAGCGCTGAACCGCTGGCACCTGATGCGTCCGGAAGCCAGTTACCGTTTCCATCGGCTCGGCCAGGGCACGGTGCCGCGCATGGCGCCGCCGCCGGACCTGACGCAGGCGCTGTTGAATCTGCTCAACAACGCCGCCGATGCCTGTCCGGAAAACCTCAAGGTAACCCTGGACTGGGACGCGGAAACGGTGACCATCAGCATTCGTGACCACGGCGCCGGTGTGCCGCTGGCCATCGCCGAACAGATCGGCAAACCGTTTTTTACCACCAAGGGCAAAGGTTTCGGCCTGGGCCTGTTTTTGAGCAAGGCCAGCGTGACACGCGCCGGCGGCTCAGTGAAACTCTATAGTCATGAGGAAGGCGGCACGCTCACCGAGCTGCGCCTGCCCCACGGCGCCCGAGGAGACCAACATGAGTGACGAAATCCAAGTCGAAGGCGAAGAACTGCCGCATTTGCTGCTGGTCGACGACGACGCAACGTTCACCCGAGTAATGGCCCGTGCCATGGCTCGTCGTGGCTTTCGCGTCAGCACTGCCGGTTCGGCCGAAGAAGGCCTGACCATCGCCCAGGCCGATCTGCCTGATTACGCCGCGCTCGACCTGAAAATGGACGGCGATTCCGGTCTGGTGCTGCTGCCCAAGCTGCTGGAGCTGGACCCGGAAATGCGCGTGGTGATCCTTACCGGTTATTCGAGCATTGCTACCGCAGTCGAAGCGATCAAGCGCGGCGCCTGCAACTACCTGTGCAAACCGGCCGACGCCGACGATGTGCTGGCCGCATTGCTGTCCGAGCACGCCGACCTCGACAGTCTGGTGCCGGAAAACCCGATGTCGGTCGACCGCCTGCAGTGGGAACACATCCAGCGCGTGCTCACCGAGCATGAAGGCAACATTTCCGCCACTGCCCGCGCCCTGGGCATGCACCGCCGCACTCTGCAGCGCAAACTGCAGAAGCGCCCGGTTCGTCGCTGAACCTGCGCTGAACGACTATCGCCAGCCCTCGCGATATAACGCACCGATCTACTATGATCGGTGCGTGTCTGTTCTTTTCTATATCGAGCCTTTTCCATGAATCAGAACGCTGAATATTCCGCGGTCAACGATGCTGTGCGCGGGCAGTTTTTTCGCAAGGTGTGGGCGATCATCACGCCTTATTGGCGCAGCGAAGAGAAGGGCAAGGCCTGGACGCTATTGATTGCGGTGATCGCGCTGTCGTTGCTCAGCGTGGGCATCTCGGTGTGGTTCAACACCTGGTACAAGGATTTTTACAACGCCCTGCAAAAGAAGGATGAAGCGGCGTTCTGGCGCTTGATTCTGTATTTCTGCGGCATTGCGGCGGTGGCAATTGTCGGTGCCGTGTACAGGCTCTATCTGACTCAGATGCTGACGATTCGCTGGCGGGCCTGGCTCACCGAAAAGCATTTCTCGCGTTGGCTTGCCGACAAGAATTACTACCAGCTGGAGCAGGGCGGTTACACCGATAACCCGGACCAGCGCATTTCCGAAGACCTCAACAACTTCACCTCCAACACCCTCGAACTGGGTATCGGGCTGCTGCGCAATATCGTCAGTCTGGTGTCATTCTCGATCATTCTCTGGGGCGTGTCGGGCAGCATCGAACTTTATGGCATCACCATTCCCGGCTACATGTTCTGGTGTGTGCTGGTTTATGCGGTGGTGGGCAGTTGGCTGACGCATTTGATTGGTCGTCGCTTGATCGGTCTGAACAATCAACAACAACGTTTCGAAGCTGACCTGCGTTTTTCCATGGTGCGGATTCGCGAGAATGCCGAAAGTATTGCGTTGTACAACGGTGAGCCGAACGAAAATCGTCGTCTGAGCGCTCGCTTCGGCAATGTCTGGCACAACTTCTGGGACATTATGAAAGTGTCCAAGCGCCTGACATTCTTCACCGCCGGTTACAGCCAGGCAGCGATCATCTTTCCTTTCATCGTGGCTTCGCCGCGTTACCTCGCCGGCAAGATCGAGCTGGGTGAGCTGATGCAGATCAGCTCGGCATTCGGCAACGTCCAAGAGAGTTTCAGCTGGTTCATCAGTGCGTACCAGAGCCTCGCGTCCTGGCGCGCCACCTGTGATCGTCTGCTGAGTTTCCGCCAGGCCATGACCGACAACGAAGAGCGCATTCCGGCCATCGATGTGCAGAATCAGGGCAGCGAACTCAAGGTGCACAACCTCGGTCTGGATCTGGCCGATGGTCGTCATTTGTTGACCAATGCCGACATGACTGTGGAGCCGGGTGAGCGGGTGATGCTCAGTGGGCGTTCCGGCAGCGGCAAGTCGACGCTGTTGCGGGCGATGGGACATTTGTGGCCGGCAGGGCACGGCAACATCCGATTGCCGGCGGCGCGCTATCTGTTCCTGCCGCAAAAGCCGTATCTGCCGATTGGCACTCTGCGCGAGGCATTGAGTTATCCACAACCGGGCGACACCTACGCGCCGGAACGTTATGCACAAGTGCTGGAAATCTGCCGCTTGCCGCACCTGGTGGCGCGGCTGGACGAGGCCAATCACTGGCAGCGCATGCTCTCGCCGGGCGAGCAGCAACGATTGGCCTTCGCTCGCGCACTGCTTTACGCGCCGCAATGGCTGTACATGGACGAAGCCACTTCGGCGATGGACGAGGAAGACGAAGCGACGCTGTATCAGGCGCTGATTGATCAGATACCGGGGCTGAGCATTGTCAGCGTCGGCCATCGCAGCAGTTTGAAACGCTTCCATCCACGGCATGTGCGGATCGACAGCGGGCATTTGGTTGAACAGACCGTGACTGCCTGATCAACACACATCCCATGTGGGAGCTGGCTTGCCAGCGATGGCGTTGGTTCAGTCAACATCTTCATCGACAGGTACGGCCTCATCGCTGGCAAGCCAGCTCCCACAGGTTTTGTATGGAAATGGAAAGTGATCGTACAACCCGCTTGAGCTATCATTCCTCCAAGCCGAATTTTCGAGACAAGATGCACACCATGGAAAACCTGATCGAAACCCCGCGTCTCCCGCGCAAGCGCCGCAGTCTGGCCCAGGAACTGGTGACGGTGCTGAGCGAGCAGATCCGCGATGGCCTGCTCAAGCGCGGTGACAAACTGCCTACCGAGTCGGCGATCATGGAAGCCCATGGCGTCAGCCGCACCGTGGTGCGCGAGGCAATTTCCCGTTTGCAGGCTGCAGGGCAGGTTGAAACCCGCCACGGCATCGGCACCTTCGTACTCGACACGCCAAGCCCGAGTGGTTTTCGCATCGACCCGGCCACCGTCGTCACCCTGCGTGATGTGCTGGCCATTCTCGAACTACGCATTAGCCTGGAAGTGGAATCTGCCGGCCTTGCCGCGCAACGTCGCAGCGCCGAGCAACTGGCGACCATGCGTGCCGCCCTCGATGCGCTCAACGAAAGCGCTGCCCATGCCAGCGATGCTGTGGCTTCAGACTTTGCTTTCCACCTGGAAATCGCCCTGTCCACCGGCAATCGCTACTTCACCGACATCATGACCCACCTGGGCACCAGCATCATTCCGCGTACGCGGCTGAACTCGGCGCGCCTGGCACATGATGATCAACAGCACTACATGGGTCGCCTGAGCCGTGAACACGAAGAAATCTACGACGCGATTGCCCGTCAGGATTCCGATGCGGCGCGTGCGGCGATGCGTCTGCACCTGACCAACAGCCGTGAAAGACTGCGCCAGGCCCATGAAGAGGCACAGGCGCAGGGTTAGTATTTATTAGTGTTCGAGGTAAACCAGCAGCTCTGCAGACTGAGCCGTATTACCTGACGAGGTCTGCACTCTATAACTCAATTTAGCGGTGGCACCCTTTACGAACTTTTCTTCAAATGTCTTTTTCGGGATCTTGAATTCAAATGGAGCATCGGCGGGTGACTCGACGGGAAGTTCCTGGCTGTATTCATTCCCTGTGGAAGTACTGACCTTGAATGTAATATTGTCTCCCTTGCTAGCATTTAGATATGACTGGACTTCGCCGTGGGCAGGATCAGCCAGGTTGTGCACGAAAAGTATGAGCTTTCCGTTGTGAACGATGGCTTCGCGGAGGAGGGGGGCAGCGAGTGCTTTTACTTGAACATTCATGATTGAAATTCCTTTTATAACCAATCAAACCTTTGCAATCGCGTAGTGATGACACACTACGATCGGAGTCGGTTTGTTATCTCCTGACTTCATTAACTCAGGGATCCCCATTCTTACGCACCTGTAAGAAATACCAGTCCCGACGAACGGTCATCATCCGAAGCGCAAGCGCCAGGGACCGTGAACTGGTCAAGCGAAAATTCATTATCAAGCCTTAATCCGCAACCTCAACATTCCCGAAAACGGCTCCATACTCGACTCATCACAGAACTTGTAGCGCAGTTCAACCTCCCTGTTCAGGTACGGCCGCAGCGCCTCTTTAGGTATCTGCAACTCGATCCCCGTCAGCTTCTCCATCTCGTCCTCGGCATCGTCCCAGGTGCCGGTGTCCACTTCTTCACCAATCCACTCCGGTTCTTCAGGATCGTTGCCGAGAATCGGATAAACACTCCAGTTCGCCGTAAAATCGCTGGAATCCGGGACCTGTACGATCAATACATCGGGTAGCACGGATAGCTGCAGGGTGAGGGTGTCAGAGGCAGAAGAGGCGATTTGCGCGAGGGTTGGTGCAGCATAATTCACGAACATTTCGGTTTCCTTCGAAGGTCCGCCACGATCCTTCGTGGCAGTCGTCGCACCTTACCCGGCGTTTCTCCAGCGTTCAGTAAACGAATCTTGACCAGACATTTCCGCGCTGGAACCCTTCAAACACGGGCTTTTGCGACGATTCCTGCCAAGCCTTAAACAGCTTTGTCCGACAAAAAAACACCCACAACGATGAAATGCAGTTGACGGTTATTATTTAAGTTGTACGATGACCTACAACTTCAGCGAAGGCTGAACGGACCAATCACAAAAAACGTTGCTACCAGGGTGTTCGAATAATGAATCCACAAGAACTGAAGTCCATCCTCTCTGCCGGCCTGCTGTCTTTCCCGGTGACCGATTTCAACGCGCAGGGCGATTTCAACCGCGCGGGCTACATCAAACGCCTGGAATGGCTGGCTCCGTATGGCGCTTCAGCCTTGTTCGCCGCTGGCGGCACCGGTGAGTTTTTCTCCCTGGCCGCCAGCGAATACTCGGAAATCATCAAGACTGCCGTCGACACTTGCGAAACCAGCGTGCCGATCCTCGCCGGTGTCGGTGGTTCGACCCGTCAGGCCATCGAATACGCTCAAGAAGCCGAGCGTCTGGGCGCCAAAGGTCTGTTGCTGCTGCCGCACTACCTGACTGAAGCGAGCCAGGACGGCGTTGCCGCCCACGTTGAAGCCGTGTGTAAATCGGTCAACATCGGCGTAGTCGTTTACAACCGCAACGTTTGCCGCCTGACCGCGCCGCTGCTGGAACGTCTGGCCGAGCGCTGCCCGAACCTGATCGGCTACAAGGATGGTCTGGGCGATATCGAGTTGATGGTGTCGATCCGCCGCCGCCTCGGTGATCGCTTCAGCTACCTGGGTGGTCTGCCGACCGCCGAAGTCTACGCCGCTGCCTACAAGGCTTTGGGCGTGCCGGTCTACTCCTCGGCGGTGTTCAACTTCATCCCGAAAACCGCGATGGACTTCTACCACGCGATCGCTCGTGAAGATCACGCCACCGTCGGCAAGATCATCGACGATTTCTTCCTGCCGTACCTCGACATCCGCAACCGCAAGGCCGGTTACGCCGTGAGCATCGTCAAGGCCGGCGCGAAAATCGCCGGCTATGACGCAGGCCCGGTGCGGGCGCCGCTGACCGATCTGACTGGCGAAGAGTACGAAATGCTCGCTGCGCTGATCGACAAGCAAGGTGCGCAGTAACACCCGACAAAAACGCGGCCGCTGAGTAATCAGCGGCTTTTTGCGTAAAGGCTTTTAGTTTTGAGGGCTGCCCCTGTGACAAATGCAAAACGCTACGACAACTACATCAACGGCGAATGGGTTGCCGGTGCCGATTACTCGGCCAACATCAACCCGTCCGAACTCAGCGACACCATCGGCGATTACGCCAAGGCTGACCTGACTCAGGTTCACGCCGCCATCGACGCCGCGCGCGCCGCGTTCCCGGCCTATTCGACTTCGGGTATCCAGGCCCGTCACGATTCGCTGGATAAAGTCGGAACTGAGATTCTGGCTCGTCGCGAAGAGCTCGGCACCCTGCTGGCCCGGGAAGAGGGCAAGACCCTGCCCGAAGCCATCGGCGAAGTGACCCGCGCCGGCAACATCTTCAAGTTCTTCGCCGGTGAATGCCTGCGTCTGTCCGGCGACTACGTGCCGTCAGTGCGCCCGGGCGTCAATGTTGAAGTGACTCGCGAAGCGCTGGGTGTGGTCGGTCTGATCACCCCGTGGAACTTCCCGATCGCGATTCCTGCGTGGAAAATCGCCCCGGCGCTGGCCTACGGCAACTGCGTGGTGTTGAAACCGGCCGATCTGGTTCCGGGCTGCGCTTGGGCTCTGGCGGAAATCATCTCCCGCGCAGGCTTCCCGGCCGGTGTGTTCAACCTGGTGATGGGCAGCGGTCGCGTAGTCGGTGATGCACTGGTGCAGAGCCCGAAAGTCGATGGCATCAGCTTCACCGGTTCGGTCGGTGTGGGTCGTCAGATCGCGGTCAACTGTGTGTCGCGCCAGGCCAAAGTCCAGTTGGAAATGGGCGGCAAGAACCCGCAGATCATTCTCGACGACGCCGACCTCAAACAAGCGGTCGAGCTGTCGGTGCAGAGCGCGTTCTACTCCACCGGCCAGCGTTGCACCGCGTCGAGCCGCTTGATCGTCACTGCCGGGATTCACGACAAGTTCGTTGAAGCGATGGCCGAGCGCATGAAGTCGATCAAGGTCGGCCACGCGCTGAAATCCGGCACCGACATCGGTCCGGTAGTTTCGCAAGCGCAGCTTGAGCAGGACATGAAGTACATCGACATCGGTCAGTCCGAAGGTGCGCGTCTGGTCAGCGGTGGCGGTCTGGTGACCTGCGACACCGAAGGCTACTTCCTCGCGCCAACGCTGTTTGCCGACAGTGAAGCGTCGATGCGCATCAGCCGTGAAGAGATCTTCGGCCCGGTGGCCAACATCGTTCGCGTGGCCGATTACGACGCGGCGCTGGCGATGGCCAACGACACCGAGTTCGGCCTGTCGGCGGGCATTGCGACCACCTCGCTGAAGTACGCCAACCACTTCAAACGTCATTCGCAAGCCGGGATGGTGATGGTCAATCTGCCGACCGCTGGCGTCGATTACCACGTTCCGTTCGGTGGCCGTAAAGGTTCATCCTATGGATCACGTGAGCAAGGCCGCTATGCGCAAGAGTTTTACACGGTTGTAAAAACTGCCTACATCGGATCGTAACCCGCTGCACCCGGGCCGGGCCTTCGCCTGAGGCCCTGCGCGGCACAAGACCAAAGAATGTTTTACCCGCATAAAAATAATCAGTGGGAGTACATCTACATGCAATCGTCCAAGCCGACTCACGTCCGCTATTTGATCCTGCTCATGCTGTTTCTGGTGACCACGATCAACTACGCCGACCGTGCCACGATCGCCATTGCCGGCTCCAGCCTGCAAAAAGATCTGGGCATCGACGCAGTCACCCTCGGCTACATCTTCTCCGCATTCGGTTGGGCCTACGTGGCCGGGCAAATTCCCGGTGGCTGGCTGCTCGATCGCTTCGGCTCGAAAAAAGTCTATGCCCTGAGCATTTTCACCTGGTCGCTGTTCACCGTGCTGCAAGGCTTTGTCGGTGAATTCGGCATGTCCACGGCCATCGTTGCGCTGTTCATGCTGCGCTTCCTCGTCGGTCTGGCTGAAGCGCCTTCGTTCCCCGGCAACGCGCGT
Source organism: Pseudomonas chlororaphis (assembly GCF_000783395.1). Lineage (GTDB taxonomy): Bacteria > Pseudomonadota > Gammaproteobacteria > Pseudomonadales > Pseudomonadaceae > Aquipseudomonas > Aquipseudomonas chlororaphis_H. The sequence continues at coordinate 153,302 of NZ_JSFK01000001.1, forward strand.
ATCGTCGCCGCATGGTTCCCGACCGCTGAACGCGGCACCGCTTCGGCGATCTTCAACTCGGCGCAATACTTTGCCACCGTGTTGTTCGCACCGCTGATGGGCTGGATCGTTTACTCCTTTGGCTGGGAGCACGTGTTTATCGTCATGGGGATTCTCGGGATCATCTTCTCGCTGGTCTGGCTGAAAGTGATCTACAGCCCGCGTGAACACCCGCGTATCAACGAAGCCGAGTTCAAACACATCGCTGAAAACGGCGGCATGGTCGACATGGATCAGAAGGGCAAAAAGTCCGACGGTCCGAAGTGGGATTACATCCGTCAGCTCCTGACCAACCGCATGATGCTCGGCGTGTATCTGGGCCAGTACTGCATCAACGGCATCACCTATTTCTTCCTGACCTGGTTCCCGGTGTATCTGGTGCAAGAGCGTGGCATGACCATTCTCAAAGCTGGTTTCATCGCCTCGTTGCCGGCAATCTGCGGCTTTATCGGCGGCGTACTTGGCGGGGTGATTTCCGACTACCTGCTGCGCAAAGGCCACTCGCTGACCTTCGCGCGCAAAGCGCCGATCATTGCCGGCCTGCTGGTTTCCAGCAGCATCGTTGCCTGCAACTATGTTGAAGTGGAATGGATGGTGGTTGGCTTCATGGCCCTGGCCTTCTTTGGCAAAGGCGTTGGCGCACTGGGTTGGGCGGTGGTTTCCGACACCTCGCCAAAACAGATCGCCGGTCTGAGCGGTGGCCTGTTCAACACTTTCGGCAACATCGCTTCGATCACCACGCCGATCGTGATTGGCTACATCATCAGCTCCACCGGTTCGTTCAAATGGGCGCTGGTGTTCGTCGGTGCCAACGCACTGGTCGCGGTGTTCAGCTATCTGGTCATCGTTGGCCCGATCAAACGTGTGGTACTCAAAGAGCCACCAACCAATGGCGGTGTTGAAGCCAGCGGTAAATTGTCCCAAGCGCATTCCTGAGGAGCGGCGTCATGCAGTTGATTGAACATTCCGACTCGCCGCGCCACATCCGCCTGCACGAGCGGGACAATGTGGTGGTCGTGGTCAACGACCAGGGCGCCCCGGCCGGCACTGAATTTGCCGATGGCCTGGTGACGCTGGAATTTGTGCCGCAGAGCCACAAGGTCACTCTGGAAGACATTCCCGAGGGCGGCGAGGTGATTCGCTACGGTCAGGTGATTGGCTACGCATTGCAGCCGATTCGCCGTGGCAGTTGGGTCAAGGAAGATCAACTGCGCATGCCGACTGCGCCGCCGCTGGACAGCTTGCCGCTGTCCACCGACGTGCCGGACGCGCAGGCACCGCTGGAAGGCTTCACCTTCGAGGGTTATCGCAACGCTGACGGTACCGTCGGCACGCGCAATATTCTCGGTATCACCACCACGGTGCAGTGCGTCACCGGCGTGCTTGATCACGCGGTAAAACGCATCAAGGAAGAACTGCTGCCGAAGTACCCGCACGTCGATGACGTGGTGGCGCTGACTCATAGCTATGGCTGCGGTGTGGCGATTACCGCCACCGACGCCTACATCCCGATTCGTACCGTGCGCAATCTGGCGCGCAACCCGAATCTCGGTGGTGAGGCGTTGGTGATCAGCCTCGGCTGCGAGAAATTGCAGGCCGGGCAGGTCATGCACGAGGACGATGCTTCGGTGGATCTCAGCGATCCGTGGCTGTATCGCTTGCAGGATTCCAGTCACGGTTTCACCGAGATGATCGAGCAGATCATGGAACTGGCTGAAGTCCGTCTGAAGAAACTCGACCAGCGCCGCCGCGAGACCGTGCCGGCATCCGAGCTGATTCTCGGCATGCAGTGCGGCGGCAGCGATGCGTTCTCCGGGATCACCGCCAACCCGGCGCTGGGTTATGCCTCGGACTTGTTGTTGCGTGCAGGGGCGACGGTGATGTTTTCCGAAGTCACCGAAGTGCGTGATGCGATTTATTTGCTGACTTCACGGGCCGAAAGCAAAACCGTTGCCGAGGAATTGGTGCGTGAGATGGACTGGTACGACCGATACCTGGCCAAGGGTGAAGCGGATCGCAGCGCCAACACCACGCCGGGCAACAAGAAGGGCGGACTGTCGAACATTGTCGAGAAGTCGCTGGGTTCGATCGTCAAATCCGGCAGCAGCGCGATCAACGGCGTGCTCGGCCCGGGCGAACGCTTCAAGCAGAAGGGGCTGATTTTCTGTGCGACCCCGGCGAGTGATTTTGTCTGCGGGACGTTGCAATTGGCGGCGGGGATGAATCTGCATGTGTTCACTACCGGGCGGGGTACGCCGTACGGTTTGGCGATGGCGCCGGTGGTGAAGGTCTCGACGCGCACGGAGCTGGCGCAGCGCTGGCCGGATCTGATCGATATCGACGCCGGGCGCATTGCTACCGGGCGCGCGACCATCCAGGAGTTGGGTTGGGAGTTGTTTCACTATTACCTGGATGTTGCCAGCGGCAAGCAGCAGACGTGGGCGGAGAAGCACAAGCTGCATAACGACATTACGTTGTTCAATCCGGCACCGATTACTTGATGTGTGATCGGCTTGCCCTCACCCCAGCCCTCTCCCGGAGGGAGAGGGGGCCGACCGAGTTGTCTGGCGCTATACATCGACCTGAAATACCGAGTTGATTATGGATTCAGCGAAGTCATTTCAGGTCGATGGATTTCTGCAATATCCCGCGATCGGTCCCCTCTCCCTCGGGGAGAGGGTTAGGGTGAGGGGCTTTTGCTTTATCATTGGCCCCTAACGACGCTCACCCAAGGCTCCCCGGCATGCTGGCAATCTTCCTCGAAACCCTGAACATCACCGCGCCGGTGTTTGCCATGCTGTTTCTCGGTGTGCTGCTCAAACGCATCGACTGGATCAACGACAACTTCATCCACACGGCCTCGTCGCTGGTGTTCAACGTCACCATGCCGGCGTTGCTGTTCCTCGGCATTCTGCATGCCGACCTGCACGCCGCACTGCAACCGTCCCTGCTGATCTACTTCTCCCTCGCCACGCTGGTGAGCTTTGCCGTGGCTTGGGGATGGGCGATTTTCAAATGCCCGCGTGAAGATCGCGGCATTTACACCCAAGGCGCGTTTCGCGGCAATAACGGTGTGATCGGTCTGGCGCTGGCGGCGAGCATGTACGGCGATTACGGGATTTCCCTCGGGGCGATTCTCGCGGCGCTGGTGATCCTGTTCTACAACACGCTGTCGACCATCGTGCTGGCGGTGTACAGCCCGGTGATCAAGTCTGATCCGTGGAGCATCTGCAAAAGCGTGTTCAGCAATCCGCTGATCATCAGCGTGATCGCAGCGGCGCCGTTTGCCTATTTCAAGATTGGTTTGCCGGGGTGGCTGGAGACGTCCGGTCAGTATCTGGCGCAGACCACATTACCGCTGGCGCTGATCTGCATTGGCGGCACGCTGTCACTGGCAGCGTTGCGCAAGAGCGGCAGCATGGCGCTCAGCTCCAGTCTGGTGAAGATGATCGGTTTGCCTGTGCTGGCGACGCTGGGGGCTTGGTTGTGGGGCTTTCGCGGCGCGGAACTGGGGATTCTGTTTCTGTATTTTGGCAGCCCGACGGCGGCGGCAAGTTTCGTCATGGCCCGCGCGGCGCAGGGCAATCATGAACTGGCGGCGGCGATTATCGTGATGACCACGTTGATGGCGGCGATTACCACCAATGTCGGGATCTTTGTTTTGCAGTGGGGTGGGTGGATCTAGCCTGAATCTTGGGTTGCTCTCCCGGGCCTCTTCGCGAGCAAGCTCGCTCCCACATTTGAAATGCATTCCAATGTGGGAGCGAGCTTGCTCGCGAAGGCGTCAGTTCAATCACTCAGGCTTCTGGTAGGTATCGATCACTTCCTGCGCCGCGCGAAACGCATCGATCGCCGCCGGCACGCCGGCATACACCGCGCAATGCAGCAACGCCTCACGAATCTCGTCCACGGTGCAGCCATTGTTCAGCGCACCGCGCACATGGCCTTTCAACTCTTGTGGGCACTTCAATGCGGTCAGCGCTGCAAGAGTAATCAGGCTGCGAGTCTTCAACGGCAGACCTTCACGATTCCACACGCCACCCCAGGCATGTTCATTGACGAAATCCTGCAAGGGTTGAGTGAACTCGGTGGCATTGCCCAAAGCGCGATCAACAAACGCATCGCCCATTACCTGGCGGCGGACTTCAACCCCGGACTTCTTCGATTCGGTCATGGCATATCCCTCTTGTGGTGTTGGCGGCGCCAAGCGCGGATCGACGTGAACAGCAGAAACGTCAACAGCGTCGGCAGGACATAAAACAGCATCAGCCGCTCAAGCTTGCCGGCCAGTGGCATGCCGGTGGTGAACGACACCACGTGCAGCCCGTATGCCAAATACAAACCGAGCAACAGCAAACCTTCCGCGCGGGTCACGCGGTAGCCGGAATAGAACACCGGCAGGCACAACGCGGCGACGCCAAGCATCACTGGCAGGTCGAAATCCAGTGCGTTCGGCGACACCGACAGCGGCGTCGGCGCGATCAACGCCGTGAGGCCGAGCACGCCGAGCAGGTTGAACAGGTTGGCACCGATCACGTTGCCGACGGCAATATCCCGTTGCCCGCGCAGTGCGGCGATCAGCGAGGTCGCCAGTTCCGGCAGCGAGGTGCCGACAGCGACAACGGTCAGGCCAATGACACGCTCGGAAAATCCAAGATCAGTTGCCACCACCACGGCAGCTCCGAGCAAAAGGTGCCCGGCAAATACCAGCATCGCCAAACCGACGATGATCATCAGCGAACTGCCGATCCACGAGGCTTGGGGTGTTTCAACGCGCTCCGTATGCGGTCGCGTCGAGTGCCGTGACTGGCGCAATAGCAAGCCGAGATACAGCGCCAATGCGGCCAACAACAGGATGCCGTCGAAGCGCCCGATCTCTTCATTCCAGGCCAATACAAACACCAGCAGGCTGGCGCCGATCATCAGCGGAATATCCAGCCGCACCAGTTGCCGCGAGACACGCAGAGGAATGATCAGCGCTGACAAGCCGAGGGTGACGAGGATGTTGAAGATGCTGCTGCCGACCACGCTGCCGACCGCGATGTCGGGGTTGTGCGCCAGTGCTGCTTGCAGGCTGACGGCCATTTGCGGCGCACTGCTGCCGAGGGCAACGATGGTCAGGCCGATGATCAGCGGCCGCACATGCAGGCGCGCTGCCAGACGCACCGCCGCACGCACCATCAGTTCGGCGCCGAAGATCAGCAGGCACAGGCCGGCGAGCAGTTCGATCACGCTGAGCAGGGGTAAGTCGGCTAGTCCGAAAATGGTCAGCGCTCCATCAGTCGAGGGCCTGCACGCGAACCCGTGCGGTGCCGCTGCGCAGCATGCCGAGCTGTTCGGCGGCCTCGCGGGAGACGTCGATCAGGCGCCCGCGCGTGTGCGGGCCACGGTCGTTGATGCGAACTACGACGGACTCATCGTTTTTCAGGTTGGTGACCTTCACCCGTGTGCCGAAGGGTAACTGGCGATGGGCGGCGGTCAGGGAATTCTGGTTGAACGGCTCGCCACTGGCGGTGCGTTTACCGTGGTGCTTGGCACCGTAATAGGAGGCGACGCCGGTCTGGTCGTAACCGTGCGGGTCGATGGTGTCGGTGCTGGCGCAACCGGCCAGCAAGGAGAGCAGGGCGCAGGCGCCGAGCAGACGTTTCATTCAGATACTCCAAAGTGATCGTTCCCACGCTCCAGCGTGGGAATGCATCCCGTGACGCTCTGCGTCACACCGCAATGGACGCGGAGCGTCCGGGGCGGCATTCCCACGCAGAGCGTGGGAACGATCCCCGAGCGCGGGGCCGGAATCAGCCTTCGAGCTTGCTTTTCAGCAGTTCGTTCACTTGCTGCGGGTTGGCTTTGCCTTTCGACGCTTTCATCGCCTGACCGACAAAGAAGCCGAACATCTTGCCGCGCTTGGCTTCATCCGCCGCACGATATTGTTCAACCTGCTCGGCGTTGGCCGCGAGCATTTCGTCCAGCACCGCCGAGATCGCGCCGCTGTCGGTGACTTGCTTCAGACCGCGTTTTTCGATGATCTCGTCCGCGCTGCCTTCGCCGTTGGCCATCGCTTCGAACACCACTTTGGCAATCTTGCCTGAGATGGTGTTGTCCTTGATGCGCTGCAGCATGCCGCCCAACAGTTCAGCCGAAACCGGAGACTCGTCGATGTCCACGCCTTGCTTGTTGAGCAGGCTGCCCAACTCGACCATCACCCAGTTCGCCGCCAGTTTGGCGTCGCCGCCGATGGCTGCGACTTTCTCGAAGTAGTCCGCTTGCTCACGGCTGGTGGCCAGCACGTTGGCGTCGTACGCCGACAGACCGAACTGGCTCTGGAAGCGCTCGCGTTTTTGCGGTGGCAGTTCCGGCAGGGTGGCGCGCACCTCGCCAAGGAACGACTCTTCGATGACCACCGGCAGCAGATCCGGATCGGGGAAGTAACGGTAATCGTTGGCTTCCTCTTTCGAACGCATCGGACGGGTCTCGTCCTTGTTCGGATCATACAGACGGGTCTGCTGGATCACTTTGCCGCCGTCTTCGATCAGCTCGATCTGACGCTGGATCTCGGAGTTGATCGCCTTCTCGATGAAGCGGAACGAGTTGACGTTCTTGATCTCGCAACGCGTGCCGAATTCAACCTGGCCTTTCGGACGGATCGACACGTTGCAGTCGCAACGCAGCGAGCCTTCGGCCATGTTGCCGTCGCAAATACCCAGATAACGTACCAGCGCGTGGATCGCCTTGACGTAAGCCACGGCTTCCTTGGCGCTGCGCATGTCCGGCTCGGAAACGATTTCCAGCAGCGGCGTGCCGGCACGGTTCAGGTCGATGCCAGTGGCGCCGTTGAATTCTTCGTGCAGGCTCTTGCCGGCGTCTTCTTCCAGGTGCGCGCGGGTGATGCCGACACGTTTGACCGTGCCGTCTTCGAGGGCGATGTCCAGGTGGCCCTTACCGACGATCGGCAATTCCATCTGGCTGATCTGGTAGCCCTTCGGCAGGTCCGGGTAGAAGTAGTTTTTACGGGCGAACACGTTGTGCTGACCGATCTCGGCGTCAATCGCCAGACCGAACATCACTGCCATACGCACGGCTTCCTGGTTCAGCACAGGCAGAACGCCGGGCATGCCCAGGTCGATCAGGCTGGCCTGAGTATTCGGCTCGGAACCGAATGTGGTGGAACTACCGGAAAAGATTTTCGACCGGGTAGTGAGCTGAGTGTGAATCTCCAGCCCGATCACGACTTCCCATTGCATGTGTGTCTCCTCAGAAGCCGGTTGGGGTGCGGGTGTGCCAGTCAGTGTTGAGCTGATACTGGTGGGCAACGTTCAACAGGCGACCTTCCTGGAAATACGGCGCGAGCAACTGCACGCCCACCGGCAGACCGTTGACAAAACCGGCCGGCATCGACAGGCCCGGCAGGCCCGCGAGGTTGGCGGTGATGGTGTAGACGTCTTCCAGATAGGCAGCGACCGGGTCGCTGTTCTTGGCGCCGAGTTTCCAGGCCGGGTTCGGCGTGGTCGGGCCGAGGATGATGTCGACTTCATTAAAGGCAGCCATGAAATCGTTCTTCACCAGGCGACGGATCTTCTGCGCTTTCAGGTAGTAGGCGTCGTAGTAACCGGCGGACAGCGCATACGCACCGACCATGATCCGGCGCTGGACTTCCGGGCCGAAGCCTTCGCCACGGGAGCGCTTGTACAGGTCGATCAGGTCTTTCGGTTGCTCGCAGCGATGGCCGAAACGCACGCCGTCGAAACGCGACAGGTTCGAAGAAGCTTCTGCTGGCGCGATCACGTAGTACGCAGGAATCGCGTGCTGCATGTTCGGCAGGCTGATTTCCTTGATCACCGCACCGAGCTTCTGCAGCTCTTTAATGCTGTTCTGGATCAGCTCGGCGATGCGCGGGTCGAGACCGGCGCTGAAGTATTCCTTCGGCACACCGATGCGCAGACCTTGCAGCGAATCGCCCAGGCTTGCGGAGTAATCCGGCACTGGCTCATCGATGCTGGTGGAGTCGTTCTGATCGAATCCAGCCATGCCTTGCAACAAAATTGCGCAGTCTTCGGCCGTGCGCGCCAACGGGCCGCCCTGATCGAGACTGGAGGCGTAAGCGATCATGCCCCAGCGCGAAACGCGACCGTAGGTCGGTTTCAGGCCGGTGAGGTTGGTGAATGCCGCCGGCTGACGAATCGAACCGCCGGTGTCGGTGGCCGTCGCCGCTGGTAACAGACGAGCGGCAACCGCCGCCGCCGAACCGCCGGACGAACCGCCAGGCACGTGTTCCAGGTTCCACGGGTTTTTCACCGCGCCGTACCAGCTCGACTCGTTGGCCGAACCCATGGCGAATTCGTCCATGTTGGTCTTGCCCAGGGTCACGGCACCGGCAGCCGCCAGTTTCGCGACCACGGTTGCGTCGTACGGGGCTTTGAAGTTGTCGAGCATCTTCGAGCCGCAGCTGGTGCGTATGCCCTGAGTGCAGAACAGGTCTTTGTGAGCGATCGGCGCGCCGAGCAGGGCGCCGCTCTCACCGTTGGCGCGGCGGGCATCGGCGGCTTTCGCCTGCTCGAGGGCCAGCTCTTCGGTGAGGCTGATGAAACTGTTGAGCTGCGGATCAAGCTGGGTGATGCGCGCCAGCAGGACTTTGGTCAGCTCTTCGGAGGAAAACTTTTTATCGGCGAGACCGCGGGCGATCTCGGCCAGAGTCATTTGATGCATTGCAGGCTCTTTCCCTTTAGTCGATGACTTTCGGAACCAGATACAGGCCGTTTTCGACCGCTGGTGCGATGGACTGGTAGGCCTCGCGGTGATTGGTTTCGGTCACAACGTCGGCGCGCAGGCGCTGACTGGCTTCCAGCGGGTGGGCCAGAGGCTCGATTCCGTCGGTATTAACAGCCTGCATTTCGTCGACCAGACCGAGAATGCTGTTGAGGGCGGAAGTAATGTGTGGAAGATCGGCATCATTGAGGCCAAGGCAGGCCAGATGAGCGATTTTTTCCACGTCGGAGCGTTCTAGCGCCATCGGGATTCTCCTGTGGAAAACAGAACGGACGGCGTCCGTGTGTTAGATTGTCGGAACACTACCGCACTTCTACGGTCATAAGGCCGCGATTGTGGGGCTTGGTGCACAGAAAAGCGGCCAATTTAACATATTGGCGCCTTGCCCAAAATCCCTGTCGTTGTTAGAGTTTGCCGCACTTTTTTACCCACGCGTTGCCTAGGGTCCCTTTCCCATGTTCAAGAAACTGCGTGGCATGTTTTCCAGCGATCTTTCCATTGACCTGGGCACTGCCAACACCCTTATTTACGTGCGCGAGCGCGGTATCGTCCTGAATGAGCCATCGGTTGTGGCCATTCGGACACACGGTAACCAGAAAAGTGTCGTTGCTGTCGGCACCGAAGCCAAGCGCATGCTCGGCCGTACGCCGGGCAACATTGCTGCCATTCGTCCGATGAAGGACGGCGTGATCGCCGACTTCAGCGTCTGCGAAAAGATGCTGCAGTACTTTATTAACAAAGTTCACGAAAACAGCTTCCTGCAGCCTAGCCCTCGTGTGCTGATCTGCGTTCCATGCAAATCCACCCAGGTTGAGCGTCGTGCCATCCGTGAATCGGCCCTCGGTGCCGGTGCCCGTGAAGTGTTCCTGATCGAAGAGCCAATGGCTGCTGCGATCGGTGCCGGCCTGCCGGTAGAAGAAGCGCGCGGCTCGATGGTCGTGGATATCGGTGGTGGTACTACCGAAATCGCGCTGATCTCCCTGAACGGTGTGGTCTATGCCGAATCCGTGCGTGTTGGCGGCGACCGCTTCGACGAAGCGATCATCACCTACGTGCGTCGTAACTACGGCAGCCTGATCGGTGAGTCCACCGCTGAGCGCATCAAACAGGAAATCGGCACGGCCTACCCGGGCGGCGAAGTTCGCGAAGTCGACGTTCGCGGTCGCAACCTGGCCGAAGGCGTTCCACGCGCATTCACCCTGAACTCCAACGAAGTGCTGGAAGCTCTGCAAGAGTCTCTGGCCACTATCGTTCAGGCTGTGAAAAGTGCCCTGGAGCAATCGCCGCCGGAGCTGGCTTCCGACATCGCCGAGCGTGGCCTGGTGCTGACCGGTGGTGGCGCGCTGTTGCGTGACCTCGACAAGTTGCTGGCCCAGGAAACCGGTCTGCCAGTCATCGTTGCCGAAGATCCGCTGACCTGTGTTGCTCGCGGCGGTGGCCGTGCATTGGAAATGATGGATAAGCACACCATGGACCTGCTCTCCAGCGAATAAGTCGCCGGGTGCAATACGTGGGTGAGCGCGCAGGCAGCACTTTGCAGTGCTGCCTGTTGGCGTTTATCTTCTGTCAGTCTTCATCCAGGCCGGTTTGATGCCGTATGAATAAACAGAACATTTGCCTGGGAGGAGCGGCTTATTAAACCGCTTTTCGCCAAAGGCCCTTCGTTGGGTGTGCGCCTGTTGGTGCTGGCCGTGCTGTCGGTCGCGCTGATGGTGGTCGATGCCCGCTTCGATCTGCTCAAGCCCGCGCGCAAACAAGCGTCGCTGGTGTTGATGGACGCCTACTGGATTACCGACCTGCCCGGACGGCTGTGGGAAGGGATTGCCAGTCAGTTCGGCAGTCGCACCGAACTGGTCGCCGAAAACGAAAAACTCAAGACCGAAAACCTGCTGTATCAGGGGCGCATGCAAAAGCTTGCCGCACTGACCGAGCAGAACGTTCGGCTGCGCGAGTTGCTCAATTCCTCTGCGCTGGTCAATGAGAAGGTCGAAGTGGCCGAGTTGATCGGCATGGACCCCAACCCCTTCACTCATCGCATCATCATCAATAAAGGTGAGCGCGACGGCGTGGTACTGGGGCAGCCGGTGCTCGATGCACGCGGCCTGATGGGGCAAGTGGTCGAGTTGATGCCTTACACTTCCCGTGTATTGTTGTTGACCGACACCACCCACAGCATTCCTGTACAGGTGAACCGTAACGGTCTGCGCGCGATTGCCAGCGGCACCGGTAACCCGGAGCGTCTGGAACTGCGTCACGTTGCCGACACGGCTGATATCAAAGAAGGCGACCTGCTGGTCAGCTCCGGTCTTGGCCAGCGTTTCCCGGCCGGTTATCCGGTGGCCACGGTGAAGGAAGTGATCCACGATTCCGGCCAGCCGTTCGCGATCGTTAGAGCGGTACCGACTGCCGCGCTCAACCGTAGCCGCTACCTGTTGCTGGTGTTCAGTGACAATCGCACCGCCGAAGAACGCGCCAACGATGCGGCGATAGCTCAGGAACATCTCGACGCACATGGCGGCGGCCCGATGCAGCCGGTCAACGTTTCGCGACCGCTGGTCATGCCGGCGCCGGCTGCAACGCCAACTGCCGAGCAGACACCTGCCGCTGCAGTGCCCGCCGCGCCGCCGGTCAAACCGGGTGCGAGCAAGCCGCCAGCAACTGCTCCGGCGGCGACCAAGCCTCCGGCCTCTGCACCAGCCACCGGCAAACCACCCGCCAAGCCGCCTGCTACGGCGCCGGCCACAACCGGGAGACAAGAATAATGGTCGGAGCTACCGCATCGCGGAATGGCTGGATCGTCTGGCTGACCTTCATCGTCGGCTTGTTGCTCAGCGTGTCACCGTTGCCGCAATTCATGGAAATCCTGCGTCCCCTGTGGCTCGCCTTGTTGCTCGCATTCTGGGCTTTGTACATGCCGCACACCGTCGGCATGGTCACGGCGTTCTGTCTGGGGCTGGCCGAGGACGTGCTCAAAGGTGATCTGTTCGGGCAGAACGCGCTGATCCTCACGTTGATCACTTTCCTCGTGCTGTCATTGCAACAGCGCCTGCGCATGTTTCCAATGTGGCAGCAGTGCCTGGTAATCCTGGTGATCTTCGGCCTCGCGCAACTCGCGCAGCTATGGCTCAGTGCCTTGACTGGCAACCGTCAGCCCACACTGGCGTTGGTCCTGCCGGCACTGGTCAGCGCCTTGCTCTGGCCGTGGATCAGTTTCGCCCTACGCGGATTGCGCCGACGCTACAAAATCAATTGAGCCGGTGAAGCTGGGCACTGAACAGGGAGATGTTTTGATGAAGCCGCTTTACCTCGCCTCCGGATCGCCGCGTCGCCGTGAATTGCTCTCGCAGATCGGCATTCCGTTCTCCGCCATCAGTGCGGATATCGACGAAACCCCATTACCCGAAGAATCGCCCTCGGCCTATGTCGAACGGCTGGCGTGTGGCAAAGCCGAGGCCGGGCGTCGCACGCTCGTGTCCGCGCAGCCATTCTGCGTGCTGGGTGCCGATACCGCTGTGGTGCTGGACGGCAAAATTCTTGGCAAACCGGTGGACGAAGCCGATGCATGCGCCATGCTGATGATGTTGTCTGGCAAGGAGCATGAAGTGCTGACCGCCATCGCCGTGCTCGAGGGCGAGCGCTGCGAGTCGCGGGTGGTGCGCAGTCTGGTGCGGTTCCGTCCGATCAGCGGTGAAGAAGCTGCTGCCTATTGGGCCAGCGGCGAGCCGCGGGACAAGGCCGGCGGTTATGGCATTCAAGGACTCGGTGCGGTGTTTGTCGCCGGGCTCAATGGCAGCTATTCGGCGGTGGTCGGGCTGCCAGTTTGCGAAACCGCAGAACTGTTAGGCCATTTCGGCATACCCTGTTGGCAAAACCTGAACGCGCAATAAGCGTCGTACGAATCCAGATGCGGCCATTATCGTGAACACGCCTGAACGAGATCCTGCCATGAGTGAAGAGATTCTGATCAACATCACGCCGATGGAGTCGCGCGTGGCGGTGGTCGAAAACGGTGTGCTGCAAGAAGTCCACGTTGAGCGCACGCAAAAACGCGGGATCGTCGGCAACATCTATAAAGGCAAGATCGTCCGGGTGCTGCCGGGTATGCAGGCGGCATTCGTCGACATCGGCCTGGACCGCGCGGCATTCATTCATGCTGCCGAAATTTCTCTGCGTGAAGGCCCAGCGGTGGAAAGCATCAGCGCGCTGGTGCACGAAGGCCAAAGCCTTGTCGTGCAAGTCACCAAGGATCCTATCGGTTCCAAAGGCGCGCGGTTGACCACGCAGCTGTCGATTCCGTCGCGCTATCTGGTGTACATGCCGCGCACCGCCCACGTTGGCATCTCGCTGAAAATCGAAGACGAAGCCGAGCGCGAACGCCTCAAGCAAGTGGTCAGCGATTGCGTGGCCAAAGAGGGGATCAAGGAGGCCGGCGGTTTCATTCTGCGCACCGCCGCCGAAGGCGCTGGCGCCGATGAAATCCTCATGGACATCCGTTACCTGCGGCGCCTGTGGGACCAGATCAACGAACAGATCAAAACCATCTCCGCGCCGAGCGTGATTTACGAAGACCTCGGTCTGGCGTTGCGTACGCTGCGTGATCTGGTCAATCCGAAGATCGAGAAGATTCGTATCGATTCCCGGGAAACCTTTCAGAAAACTACGCAGTTCGTCGCCGAACTGATGCCGGAAATCGCCGATCGTCTGGAGCATTACCCGGGTGAGCGGCCGATTTTCGACCTGTACGGCGTCGAAGACGAAATCCAGAAAGCTCTCGAGCGCAAGGTACCGCTGAAGTCCGGCGGTTATCTGGTGGTGGATCCGGCGGAAGCCATGACCACCATTGATGTGAACACTGGAGCCTTCGTCGGGCATCGCAATCTCGAAGAAACCATCTTCAAGACCAATCTCGAAGCGGCCACGGCGATTGCCCGGCAGATGCGCCTGCGCAATCTGGGCGGGATCATCATCATCGATTTTATCGACATGGAAGATGAAGAGCATCAGCGCCAAGTGCTGCGCACTCTGGAAAAACAGCTGGAGCGCGATCACGCCAAGACCAACATCATCGGCATCACCGAGTTGGGCCTGGTGCAGATGACCCGCAAGCGTACCCGAGAAAGTCTCGAGCAAGTGCTGTGCGAACCGTGCAGCAGCTGCCAGGGCCGCGGCAAACTGAAAACCGCGGAAACCATCTGTTACGAGATTTTTCGCGAGATCCTCCGTGAAGCGCGGGCCTATCAGGCCGAGGGTTACCGGGTACTGGCGAACCAGAAAGTGGTCGACCGCTTGCTCGACGAAGAATCCGGTAACGTCGCCGAGCTTGAAGGGTTTATCGGGCGCACCATACGCTTCCAGGTGGAAACCATGTATTCCCAGGAACAATATGACGTGGTGTTGCTCTGATCCCCTGCGTCACTTTTATTCCACCGCGGCTGGCCTCAGCTTTTCGCAGTATTTTTGCCATGGGAGCCATCTGACATGGAGCGTCTGACACGCATTCTGGCCGCACTCACCCGTTGGGGGCTGGGCCTGTGCGCGTTGGTTCTGGTGTTGATGGCGTTATATGTCAGTCTCGGCCGCGAACTGACCCCGCTGGTGGCTGAATACCGCGCCGACATCGAAGACAAGGCCAGCGCCGCCCTTGGTATGCCCTTACAGATCGGCGAACTTGAAGGCAACTGGAGCGGTTTTGCGCCGATCCTGCTGGCTCATGACGTTATGGTCGGGGCTGGTGCCAATGCGTTGCGTCTGGACCGCGTGCGAGCGGTGCCGGATCTCTGGGCCAGTCTGTTGGCTCGCGAAGTGCGCATTGCCCACCTTGAACTCAACGGCCTGAAAATCAGCCTCAAGGAAGCCGAGGACGGCACTTGGGCACTGGAAGGTCTGCCGGTGCAAGACGATCAGCCGCTCGATCCGCAGCAACTGTTCAATCGCTCGCAGATGATTCAACAACTGTCGGTGCTCGACAGTCAGGTGACCTTGCAGCCGCAGGATCACGCGCCGCTGACGCTCACCTATGTCGGCCTAAATCTGAAAACCGGCGCCAGCCGTCAGCGGCTCGATGCGCGTTTGACCTTGCCCGATGGCCAACCTGTTGCGTTGAGTCTGCGTACGCGAATTCGCCCGGAGCAATGGCAGGACAGTGTGGTGGACGGTTATGCCAGCCTGCCGCAAAGCGACTGGTCGAAGTGGCTGCCAGAGCGTCTTACCCAACAATGGAATTTTTCCGAGATCAAGGCCGGCGGCGAACTCTGGGTGAATTGGGCCAAGGGCACGCTGGAGAGTGCCGCGTTACGCTTGAATGCTCCGCAACTGACCGGCGCCTATGCCGATCGCAAGCCGATCCAGATCAATAATCTGGCGCTTAACGCCTACTACGAGAACACTGATGAGGGTGCGACCATTACCCTCGATTCACTGGCGATGAATTTCGGCGAAAACCGTTGGGAATCGCATGTACAGCTGAAACAGACACGCGCGACCGACAAGGTCGAAGAACTCTGGCACTTGCAGGCGGATCGTCTCGATCTGACCCCGATCACTCCACTATTGAACGCCTTGGGGCCGCTGCCGCAGGGTTTCGCCACGGCCGTCGATCATCTGAAGGTCACCGGTGGTCTGCGCAATGTGTTACTGGATTTTCGCCCCAACGCCACCGACGGCAACAAATTCAGTTTTGCCACCAATCTGGATAACGTCGGTTTCGACGCTTATCACGGCGCACCGGCGGCTCGAAACGTCAGCGGCAGCCTTAGCGGCAACCTCGACGGTGGCGAGTTGCGCATGGACAGCAAGGATTTTGTCCTGCACCTGGATCCGATTTTCGCCAAGCCATGGCAGTACATTCAGGCCAACGCACGCCTGACCTGGAAGCTCGATAAAGACGGCTTCACCCTGATCGCTCCATACCTGAAGGTGCTTGGCGAGGAGGGCAAGATTGCCGGCGATTTCCTGATTCGCCTGCATTTCGACCATAGCCAGGAAGATTACATGGACCTGCGCGTCGGTCTGGTCGAGGGCGATGGTCGCTATACGGCCAAATACCTGCCCGAAGTCTTGAGTCCGGCACTCGACGAGTGGCTGCGTACGGCAATCCTCAAAGGTGCGGTCGACCAGGGATTCTTCCAGTATCAGGGCTCGCTGAGCAAGAATGCCGGTGAGGCCGATCGCAGCATCAGTCTGTTCTTTAAGGTGCACGACGCTGAACTGGCCTTTCAGCCAGGCTGGCCGCACGTGAGCAAGGTCAGTGGCGATGTGTTCATCGAAGACAGTGGCGTGCGGATCTGGGCTGACAAGGGCCAATTGCTCGACACTCAGATCAGCGATGTCTTCGTCAATATTCCTCACGTAGCGGCCGGGCAACACACGCACATGTATCTCGACGGCGGGTTTGCCGGCGGCCTCGGTGATGGCCTGAAAATTCTGCAGGACGCTCCGATCGGCACCGGTGAAACCTTCGCCGGTTGGGAGGGTGCGGGGGATTTGCAAGGCAAGCTCAAGCTCGATATCCCATTGGACAAGGGTGGCGACCAGCCGAAAATCCTCGTCGATTTCAAAACTGCCAATGCGCGGCTGAAGCTGGCTGAGCCGAAACTGGAGTTGACTCAGCTCAAAGGCGATTTCCGTTTTGACAGTGCCAAAGGGCTCAGCGGGCAGAACATCGCCGCACGCGCATTCGACAAACCGGTCAAGGCGCAGATTTTCGCCGATGGCAGCCCTGGCAAACTCAAGACCCGGGTCGCGGCATCCGGGCAGGTCGAGGTCAAGAAACTCACCGACTGGCTGGGCGTGACACAACCATTGCCGGTCTCCGGGACCATTCCCTATCAATTTCAATTGAATCTGGACGGCGCCGACAGCCAGTTGATGGTCAGTTCCAGCATGAAAGGTGTCGCGGTGGACTTGCCCGCGCCGTTCGGCATGGCGGCGGATGTCGGGCGCGATACCGTGTTCCGCATGACCTTGCAGGGGCAGGAGCGGCGTTACTGGGTCAATTACGACCAACTGGCCAATTTCACTTTTGCCGCGCCGCCGAGCAATTTTGCCGATGGCCGTGGCGAGTTGTTCCTCGGTGCCGGCGAAGCGGTGCTGCCGGGCGCCAAAGGCCTGCGGATTCGCGGGGTGCTCTCGGAACTGGACGTCGCGCCGTGGCAGGATCTGGTCGACAAGTACGCTGGACAGGATCCGGGCGGCAGCGCCAAGCAATTGCTCAACAGCGCTGATTTCAAGATCGGTAAGCTCACGGCATTCGGGACCACGCTGGATCAGGCGTCGGTTCAGGTCAATCGCAAGCCGGGCGCGTGGAATCTGACCCTCGACAGCCAGCAGGCCAAAGGCTCGGCGAGCCTGCCGGACGCCAAGGGCGTACCGATTGCGGTCAATCTGCAATACGTGAAACTGCCGGCACCTGACCCGACGGTGCAGGCTGACGAGAATTCGCCGGACCCTTTGGTATCGGTCGACCCGACGAAAATTCCGGCACTGGATATCACCGTCAATCAGCTGTTTCTGGGACCGGATCTGGTCGGCGGCTGGTCGTTGAAGGTACGGCCGACTGTCAAAGGTATCGCTCTGAACAACCTCGACATGGGCCTCAAAGGCATCCTGTTGCAGGGTAATGGCGGTTGGGAAGGCACGCCGGGTGCGACCAACAGCTGGTTCAAAGGACGCATTGGTGGCAAGAACCTCGCCGATGTCCTCAAGGGGTGGGGGTTTGCACCAAGCGTGACCAGCGAAGAATTTCACATGGACGTCGACGGGCGCTGGCCGGGCTCGCCGGCATGGCTGGCAACCAAGCGCTTCTCCGGCACGCTCGATGCGTCGCTGAACA
Organism: Pseudomonas chlororaphis; assembly: GCF_000783395.1. GTDB lineage: Bacteria > Pseudomonadota > Gammaproteobacteria > Pseudomonadales > Pseudomonadaceae > Aquipseudomonas > Aquipseudomonas chlororaphis_H. Next base: position 170,934 of record NZ_JSFK01000001.1, read on the forward strand.
AAGGCCAGTTTGTTGAGGTGGAGGGTGGCGCACAGGCGTTGCGAGTGTTTGGCCTGCTCAACTTCAACTCTATCGGCCGGCGTTTGCGTCTGGACTTCTCTGATCTGTTCGGCAAAGGCTTGAGTTACGACCGGGTCAAGGGTCTGCTGGTGGCAAACAATGGTGTGTATGTCACCCGCGAGCCGATTCGCCTGACTGGCCCTTCGAGTAACCTTGAGCTGGACGGTACGCTGGATCTGGTCGGTGACAAGGTCGACGCCAAGCTGCTGGTGACGTTGCCGGTGACCAACAACCTGCCGATCGCCGCGCTGATCGTCGGCGCACCGGCGGTTGGTGGCGCGTTGTTCCTGATCGACAAGCTGATCGGTGACCGCGTGGCGCGCTTTGCCAGTGTGAAATACACCGTCAAAGGCCCATGGAAAGAGCCGAAAATCACCTTCGACAAGCCTTTTTGAACAGCCAGTCCCTGAACCGATGGAGTAGCATGGCCGCATACCTCTTGCGGAGTTCGCCATGTCTTTAGCGGTGATTCAAATGGTCAGCCAGAGCGACGTGCTGGCCAATCTGGCTCAGGCCCGGCGCCTGCTCGAGCAGGCAGCGGCCGGTGGCGCGAAGCTGGCGGTGCTGCCGGAAAACTTCGCCGCCATGGGCCGTCGTGACATCGCTGATATCGGCCGCGCCGAAGCATTGGGCGAAGGACCGATCCTGCCATGGTTGAAAGAGACCGCCCGCGACCTCAAGTTATGGATAGTGGCTGGCACCTTGCCGCTGCCGCCGGTGGATCAGCCGACGGCCAAGGCCAATGCCTGCTCGCTGCTGTTCGATGATCATGGCGAAATCGTTGCTCGCTATGACAAGTTGCATCTGTTCGATGTCGATGTGTCGGACAATCGCGGCCGTTACCGTGAATCCGATGACTATGCTTATGGCAGTGGCGTCGTGGTTGCCGATACGCCGGTGGGCCGACTCGGTCTGAGCGTGTGTTACGACTTGCGCTTTCCCGAGCTGTACAGCGAATTGCGTGCCGCCGGTGCTGAATTGATTACCGCACCGTCGGCGTTTACTGCGGTGACCGGCGCAGCGCATTGGGATGTGCTGATTCGCGCGCGGGCCATCGAGACACAATGTTATGTGCTGGCCGCAGCGCAAGGCGGAACCCATCCGGGGCCGCGAGAAACCTTCGGCCATGCGGCGATTATCGACCCGTGGGGTCGCGTGCTGGCGAGTCAGGATCAAGGCGAAGCGGTGTTGCTTGCCGAGCGCGATAGCAATGAACAAGCGTCCATCAGGGCGCGAATGCCGGTGACGAGTCATCGGCGGTTTTTCTCGCAGGGCGCACAGCGGCCTGCTTCAGAACACGAATTTAAGGCGTAAACCTATGAGCGAGTTGTTGTCCTCAGTCAGTGATCACCTGTTGGCGCCCGGCGGCGTGACGATCGAGAGCCTGCAAAGCGTGCTCGGTGATCTGGCCGGACCCGGCATCGATGCCGCCGACCTGTATTTCCAGGGTCAGATATCCGAGTCCTGGGCGCTGGAAGACGGCATCGTCAAGGAAGGCAGCTTCAACCTCGACCAGGGTGTTGGCGTGCGCGCGCAGTCCGGTGAGAAAACCGGTTTTGCCTACAGCAACGCGATCACCCTAGAGGCGCTCGGCGCAGCGGCCCGTGCCGCGCGTTCGATCTCCCGGGCCGGGCAGAACGGCACGGTGCAGGCGTTCACCACGCAGGATGTCGCGCAACTGTATGCGCCGGACAACCCGCTGGAAGTGCTGAGCCGCGCCGAGAAAGTCGAGCTGCTCAAACGCATCGACGTCGCCACCCGCGCGCTCGATCCGCGTATCCAGCAGGTCAGCGTGAGCATGGCCGGGGTTTGGGAGCGCATTCTGGTGGCGTCCACCGACGGCGGGCTGGCGGCGGATGTGCGCCCGCTGGTGCGCTTCAACGTCAGTGTGATCGTTGAGCAGAATGGCCGTCGCGAGCGCGGCGGGCATGGCGGCGGCGGGCGTACCGACTACCGTTATTTCCTCGCCGAAGACCGCGCCATGGGCTATGCCCGTGAGGCGCTGCGTCAGGCGCTGGTGAATCTGGAAGCGATCCCCGCGCCGGCCGGTACTCTGCCAGTGGTGTTGGGTTCGGGCTGGTCTGGCGTGCTGTTGCACGAAGCGGTCGGCCACGGTCTGGAAGGCGATTTCAACCGCAAGGGCAGTTCGGCCTACAGCGGTCGCATGGGGGAAATGGTTGCTTCCAAGCTGTGCACCATCGTCGATGACGGCACCTTGAGCGGCCGTCGCGGTTCGCTGAGCGTCGACGACGAAGGCACGCCGACCGAGTGCACCACGCTGATCGAAAATGGCGTACTCAAAGGCTACATGCAGGACAAGCTCAACGCGCGCCTGATGGGCGTGGCCCGCACCGGTAACGGGCGTCGTGAGTCCTATGCGCATCTGCCGATGCCGCGCATGACCAACACCTACATGCTCGGCGGCGAAAGTGATCCGGCGGAAATCATCGCCTCCGTGAAGAAGGGCATTTACTGTGCCAACCTCGGCGGCGGTCAGGTCGATATCACCAGCGGCAAGTTCGTGTTCTCCACCAGCGAGGCGTACCTGATCGAAGACGGCAAGATCACCGCGCCAGTCAAAGGCGCGACGTTGATCGGCAACGGCCCCGAGGCGATGAGCCGGGTGTCGATGGTCGGTAACGATCTGGCGCTGGACAGCGGTGTGGGCACGTGCGGCAAGGATGGGCAATCGGTGCCGGTAGGCGTGGGTCAGCCGACGCTGAAAATCGATGCGATCACCGTGGGTGGCACGGGCGCATAAGAAGAGGTGGAGCTTCGGGTGGCGCGCAGGGCGGCCACCCGGTGGCGAATATCAACGCAGACCGCGTTGAGTCTCGTCCAGCTCACGGATGTACTTGAAGATCTTGCGGCTGGAAGCAGGAGGTTTGTTTTGCGCAACCTCGTGCTGAGCCTGACGGATCAGGGAACGCAATTGCTGGCGATCGGCGTCCGGGTACTCGACGACGAATTTTTCCAGCACGGCATCGTCGCCCGCGATCAGGCGATCACGCCAGCGTTCGAGATTGTGGAAACGCTCGTTGTACTGACGAGTCGAGGCATCGAGTTGATCGAGCAAGGTCAGAATCGCGTCAGTGTCCTGATCGCGCATCAGTTTGCCGATGAACTGCAAATGCCGTTTACGCGCGATGTTCGCGGTGTGCTTGGGCGCATCGGCCAAAGCCCGGCGCATCGCGTCGGTCAGTGGCAGTTTTGCGATCAAGTCAGGCTTGAGTGTTGTCAGGCGCTCGCCAAGGTCAACCAGAGCATGCAGCTCGCGTTTGACCTGAGATTTGCTTTTTTCTCCCGTATCGAGGGAGTCGTCGTAAGAATCAACCATGGTGGCAGTCCGCAAAGAAACGCCGCCATGATAACCAGTCGGGGGCCGCTTGTCCGGCCCGGTCGCTCGATGACCCCAGCCGAAAGCAGAATTTGAGTGGAGATGAGCATGAGTGCAGTTCAAAGCGTCGGCCCGCAGGCATTGCCGGCACTGCAGGAACAGGTCGAGCAGATCATCGCCGAAGCCAAGCGTCAGGGCGCCAGCGCCTGCGAAGTAGCGGTGTCGCTGGAGCAGGGCCTGTCGACGTCGGTGCGCCAGCGCGAAGTCGAAACGGTCGAATTCAACCGTGATCAGGGTTTTGGCATCACGCTGTATGTGGGCCAGCGCAAAGGCTCGGCCAGCACCTCCGCCACCGGACCGGACGCCATTCGCGAGACCGTCGCCGCCGCACTGGCGATTGCCAAACACACCTCGGAAGACGAGGCCTCGGGCCTGGCAGATGCTGCGCTGATGGCCCGCGAGCAGCAGGATTTCGATCTGTTCCACGAATGGGACATCACCCCGGAGCAGGCCATCGAGAAGGCTTTGCTCTGCGAAGCAGCAGCATTCGACGCCGATGCGCGGATCAAGAATGCCGATGGCACCACCCTCAGCACCCATCAGGGCTGCCGCGTTTACGGCAATAGCCACGGTTTTATCGGCGGTTACGCCTCGACCCGGCACAGCCTGAGCTGCGTGATGATTGCCGAGGCTGATGGCCAGATGCAGCGCGACTACTGGTACGACGTGAGCCGTCAGGGCGAATTGCTCGCCGATCCGGTGAGCATCGGTCAGCGTGCTGCGCAACGGGCCGCAAGTCGTCTGGGCGCGCGGCCGGTGCCGACCTGTGAAGTGCCGGTACTGTTTTCCGCAGAGCTGGCGGGTGGTCTGTTTGGCAGTTTCCTCTCGGCGGTATCCGGTGGCAGCCTGTATCGCAAATCGTCGTTCCTTGAGGGCACGCTGGGGCAGAAGCTGTTCCCGGAATGGCTGACCATTGACGAGCGTCCGCATCTAATGCGCGCAATGGGCAGTGCTTCGTACGACGGTGATGGTCTGGCGACGTATGCCAAACCGTTCGTCGAAAAGGGCGAATTGGTCTCGTATATTCTCGGTACCTACTCCGGCCGCAAGCTGGGAATGCCAAGCACCGCTAACGCGGGTGGCGTGCATAACCTGTTCGTCACCCACGGCGACGAAGACCAGGCGGCGCTGTTGAAACGCATGGGCCGTGGCTTGCTGGTCACCGAATTGATGGGCCATGGCTTGAACATGGTTACCGGCGACTATTCGCGCGGGGCGGCGGGATTCTGGGTCGAGAACGGTGAAATCCAGTTCGCGGTGCAGGAAGTGACGATCGCCGGCAACATGCGTGACATGTTTAAGCAGATTGTCGCGGTGGGTAATGATCTGGAGTTGCGCAGCAACATTCGCACGGGTTCGGTGTTGATCGAACGGATGACAGTAGCGGGCAGCTAAGCCTCAACCGTCACACAAAAGGCGCGCCACCCCCATCGGGTAGCGCGCCTTTTTTATTGGCTCCCCACGAAACCCATGTGGGAGCGAGCCTGCTTGCGAAAGCGATTTAACTGCCGACCGTCATGGTGAATGACGCGACGCCTTCGCGAGCAGGCTCGCTTCCACAATGAAGTTTGTGTAACCAGGCGCTCTTGTTTTGGTTCTCATTATCATCTAATAATAAATCTCATTATCGGATGAGCCCCGGATCATGAGTTCTGCCTTGCACGAGCAGCCTTACCTCGAAAGCTGGCGCTGGATGAGTCGCCAGATCCGCTGCGCGATGGATCCTGACGAACCGCGCCTGATCGAACATTACCTGGCCGAAGGCCGGTATCTGTCTTGTTGCACCGCGACCTCGGCCTGGATGGTCGCCGAAACCTCTTTCCATTTGCTGCTCGACACCGCCACCGACATCGCCTTGCCGTGGCACTGGCGCAGCCTCTGCCTCGATCAAGCCTGGCGCCCGTTGCGTGAAATGGAGCGCCTGTCCCTGTGCAAATGCCGGCTCAAGCGCTGGCAACGCTACACCTGGCAGCTCGCCACTTGCGATCTGCTTCCCTCGATTCCTCTTATTGAACTGGTGCAAGGATTTTCAGATGACCAAGACTCGTATTGAGCGCGACAGCATGGGCGAACTGCAGGTGCCAGTGGACGCTCTCTACGGCGCGCAAACCCAGCGCGCAGTGGATAACTTCCCGATCAGCGGCAAACCGATGCCGACGCAATTCATCCGCGCGCTGATACTCGCCAAAGCCGCCGCCGCCCGCGCCAACGTCGAACTCAACCAGATCACTGCCGCTCAGGGCAAAGCCATCAGCGACGCCGCGCAAGGTTTGCTCGAAGGCGATTTCATGCAGCATTTCCCGGTGGACATTTTCCAGACCGGCTCCGGCACCAGCTCCAATATGAACGCCAACGAAGTGATTGCCACCCTGGCCAGCCGTTTGCTCGGCGTACCGGTCAACGCCAACGATCACGTCAACTGCGGCCAGAGCAGCAACGACATCATCCCGACCACCATCCACGTCAGCGCTGCGCTGGCCCTGCACGAAAAACTGCTGCCGGCGCTGCTGCACCTGGTGCAAGTCATCGAGCAAAAAGCCGGGCAGGTGCATCACCACGTCAAAACCGGCCGCACGCATTTGATGGATGCGATGCCGGTGCGCATGAGCCAGGTACTCAATGGCTGGGCGCAGCAGCTCAAGGCCAACATCGGTCACCTGCAAGACTTGCTGCCAAGTCTGCAATCGCTGGCGCAGGGCGGCACGGCGGTCGGCACCGGGATCAACGCGCATCCTGAATTCGCCGCACGATTCAGCCGTCAGTTGAGCCAGTTGACCGACGTGCAATTCACTCAGGGCAAGGATCTGTTTGCTTTGATCGGCTCGCAGGACACCGCCGTCGCCGTCTCCGGCCAGCTCAAGGCCACCGCTGTGTCGCTGATGAAAATCGCCAACGACCTGCGCTGGATGAACTCCGGCCCGCTCGCCGGTCTCGGCGAAATCGAACTCGAAGCCCTGCAAACGGGCTCGTCGATCATGCCGGGCAAAGTCAATCCGGTGATTCCGGAAGCCACCGCCATGGTTGCCGCGCAAGTGATCGGCAACGATTCGGTGATCACCATCGCCGGTCAGTCGGGCAATTTCGAACTCAACGTGATGCTGCCGATCATCGCGCAGAACCTGTTGAGCAGCATCGAACTGCTGGCCAACTCCAGCCGCCTGCTCGGTGACAAAGCCATCGCCAGCTTCAAGGTCAACGAATCGCGCTTGAAAGAAGCGCTTTCGCGCAACCCGATTCTGGTGACCGCGCTCAACCCGATCATCGGTTACCAGAAAGCCGCCGAGATCGCCAAGCAGGCCTACAAGGAAGGCCGCGCGGTGATCGACGTCGCCATGGAACACACCGACCTGTCGCGCAGCCAACTGGAAGAGTTGCTCAATCCCGAGAAACTCACCGCCGGCGGCGTGTAAACCCCGCAACCGCTTTGGAGGCTCACCATGGAGCACTGGAAACGCACGATCGAACGGGCTAATCGCTGCTTCATGCTGGGCGAGCTGATCGACGCCCGTGAGGCTTACCTGCAAGCCCTGGCCCTGGCGCAAGTGTTGTTCGAACGCTGGGCAGATGCTGACGAAGCGGTGGCGGCTTGCGTGATCTCCCACCACAACCTGGCAGATCTGCACTTGCGCCTGAATCAGCCGGAGGAGAGCGCCGAATACCTCTGCGCCATTCATCAACGGCTGTTGCAGACCATGCAGGACGAACGCCAGCGCCTGGCATTGCGTGAAGCGGCGCTGCGCCAAAGCAGCAAGACCTACGTCGAACTGCTGAATTTCATCAGTGAGCACGGCGAATACCCGCGCACCCAGCGTCTGCTGCACCCGGATACCGGCAATGCGCGCCGCGCGCCTGCCCCACATCACCATGGAGTCCATTGAAATGGCTTTTACCTTGCCTGCCTTGCCTTACGCCTACGACGCCCTGGAACCGCATATCGATGCGCAAACCATGGAGATTCACTACACCAAGCATCACCAGACCTACATCAACAACCTCAACGCAGCGGTAGAAGGCACTGAATACGCTGAGTGGACGGTAGAAAAACTGGTCGCCAGTGTTAAGGATCTGCCGGAAAAACTCCGCGCGGCGGTGATCAATCAGGGCGGCGGTCACGCCAACCATTCGCTGTTCTGGGAAGTGATGGTGCCCAACGGTGGCGGCAAGCCGGATGGCGCGCTGGCCAAGGCCATCGATGAACATCTGGGCGGCCTCGACAGTTTCAAGGAAGCCTTCACCAAAGCCGCACTGACCCGATTCGGCAGCGGCTGGGCCTGGCTCAGCGTGACCCCGGAGAAAAAACTGATCGTGGAAAGCAGCGGCAACCAGGACAGTCCGTTGATGAACGGCAACACGCCGATCCTCGGTCTCGATGTCTGGGAGCACGCCTATTACCTGCGCTATCAGAACCGTCGCCCGGAATACATCAACGCGTTCTACAACGTGATCAACTGGCCTGAAGTGGCTGCGCGCTATCAGGCCGCGCTGGTTTAAGTCTTCTATAAAAACAATCCAAGGCTGACTATGGGCACTGAAACACTGGCGATCGGAAGTGGGCGTATGTTTCGTTACGCAGTGGGATCGCTATTGCTATTGGCGGGCATGACCTTGTTGGTCACCCACGGGCTGGAATGGCTGAATCTCGAGCCGAGGCTGTCGCGGGCATTGCAGGGCGGTGCGATTTGCGCCCTTGGCACGGCACTTGGCGCTGTGCCGGTGCTGGTGATTCGGCGCATGCCCCAGGCACTCAGCGATACGCTGCTGGGTTTTGGCGCCGGGGTGATGCTGGCGGCGACGGCGTTTTCGCTGATCGTGCCGGGCATCGCTGCCGCCGAAAGCCTCGGCCTGACTCCATGGGGTGCCAGTGGCCTGATCTGCTTCGGCATCATGCTCGGTGCGTTTGGCCTGTATCTGGTTGATCGCAAGGTGTCGGGCGCGTCCCCGGAAATGCTCGTCGGCACCGTCGAGCATCCGGTGATACCGCCGCGGATCTGGCTGTTCGTGTTCGCCATCATTGCCCATAACATTCCTGAAGGCATGGCCGTTGGCGTTTCTGCTGGCGGCGGCATGCCTGATGCGGACAGTCTGGCCATGGGCATCGCCTTGCAGGATGTGCCGGAAGGTCTGGTGATTGCGCTGGTGTTGGCCGGGGCGGGGATGTCGCGGGTCAAGGCGTTTCTGATCGGCGCGGCGTCAGGTCTGGTCGAGCCGGTGTTTGCGCTGTTGTGCGCGTGGCTGGTCAGTCTGGCGCAGGTGTTGTTGCCGTTAGGTCTGGCACTGGCGGCGGGGGCGATGTTGCTGGTGGTGACCCACGAAGTGATTCCCGAGTCGCGACGCAATGGTCATGAAAAACTGGCCAGTCTTGGTCTGTTGATCGGGTTTTGTCTGATGATGGTGATGGATACGGCGTTGGGTTGAAGTAGATCAACAGATCGCAGCCTTCGGCAGCTCTTACGGGGAAGATTTGTGCGTCGCGGGCTGCGATTTTTTGCCTCAGGTTTTCAACCACCTTCGCCGAAGTAGTCGTTGATCAGATCAACCAATGCCTGCAAGGCTTCATCAGCCTGTTCACCCTCGGTACTCAGTTGGATGACCGTACCCTTGCCGGCAGCTAGCATCATCATGGCCATGATGCTTTTTCCGTCGACCATGGATTCGGGAGTGCGCCCGACTCTGATAGTACAATTCTTGAACTCGCCAGCAACCCCGACGAACTTGGCCGATGCGCGGGCATGCAGGCCCAGTTTGTTGATGATTTCGATTTCCAGAGCAGGCATCGCGGTGTGAATCCTTTAAGTGAGGTCGCGGTGGCGAACCTGGACGTTCTTCAGGGTTTTCTGCAGGGCCTGACCCAGGCGTTCGGTCAGGTAGACGGAGCGGTGATGCCCGCCGGTGCAGCCAATGGCAATGGTGACGTAGGCACGGTTGCTGGCGGCAAAGCGCGGCAGCCACTTGTGCAGGTAGGTGAAAATGTCCTGGAACATTTCTTCGACCTCCGGCTGTGCCGCCAAGTATTCGGCCACCGGCGCATCAAGACCCGATTGCGCACGCAGTTCCGGCTTCCAGTACGGATTGGGCAGGCAGCGCACATCGAAGACCAGATCGGCGTCTACCGGCATGCCGCGCTTGAAGCCAAATGACTCGACCAGAAATGCCGTGCCCGGCTCCGGCTGATTCAGCAGGCGCAGCTTGATGGAGTCGCGCAATTGATACAGGTTGAGGTTGGTGGTGTTGATTTTCAGATCGGCGAGGTCGGCGATCGGGCCGAGCAGGGCGGTTTCATCCTGGATCGCCTCGGCCAGTGAGCGGTTGGCGTTGCTCAGCGGATGGCGACGGCGAGTCTCGGAAAAACGCTTGAGCAGGGTTTCTTCGTCGGCATCCAGATACAGCACATCGCACTGGATGTGCTTGGCCCGGACATCTTCAAGCAGTTCGGGAAAGCGCGTCAGATGACTCGGCAGGTTGCGCGCATCGATCGATACGGCCACCAGCGGCTGCGCCAGCTCAGTGTGAATCAGCGCACGTTCGGCCAGTTCCGGCAGCAAGCCTGCCGGCAGGTTGTCGATGCAGTAGTAACCGTTGTCCTCAAGGACATCCAGTGCGGTACTTTTACCCGAGCCGGAGCGGCCACTGACGATGATCAAGCGCATGATTAGTGCCCGTTCTGCTCGTCCAGGACAACCTGATACAAGGCTTCGTTGCTCGCAGCGCTGCGCAGTTTATCGCGCACGTCCTTGCGATCGAGCATGCTGGCGATCTGACGCAGCAACTCCAGGTGCGCATCGGTAGCGGCTTCCGGGACCAGCAATACGAACAGCAGGTCAACCGGGGCGCCATCGATGGCGTCGAAATCGATTGGCGCTTCAAGGTGCATCAAGGCGCTGATAGGCGACTGGCAACCCTTGAGACGGCAGTGAGGAATGGCGATGCCGTTACCAAAACCGGTGGAGCCGAGTTTTTCACGGGCAATCAACGCCTCGAAGACATCTTGCATCTCCAGATCCGGCACTTCGCGGGCGATCAGGTTGGCAATTTGTTCGAGGGCTTTCTTTTTACTGCCGCCCGGCACGTTCACGAGGGAACGGCCGGGGGTCAGGATGTTTTCAAGTCGGATCATGGGGTGGGGGGGTTATCGACCGGTAGCGCCCTGGAGGAGGCTCTGGGTCTTTTCCTTATGCTTTTTGAGTTGGCGATCCAGCTTGTCGGTCAGTGAGTCGATCGCAGCATACATATCAGTATCTTCTGCGTTGGCGACCACTTCGCTGCCGGGGATATGCAAGGTGGCTTCGATTTTCTGCTTCAGCTTTTCGACGCACATCGTGACTTGCACGTTGGTGATCTTGTCGAAATGGCGCTCCAGTCTTTGGAGTTTTTCCTCGATATAGGAACGCAGAGGTTGGGTCACTTCCAGTTGGTGTCCACTGATGTTGACTTGCATACAGCTTCTCCTTCGTTGCCAGTGCATAAAGCGGCAGGCTGGATAGCCTGCCACTGGAACGCTGTAACGTGGCTTACATCAACCGCTTGCGTTCGCTCGAAGGCGCGATCCCTAAGGATTCGCGGTACTTGGCGACGGTGCGGCGAGCCACCTGAATGCCTTGTGCCTCCAGTAAACCAGCGATCTTGCTGTCACTCAACGGCTTTTTCTGATTTTCCGCTGCAACCAGTTTTTTGATGATCGCGCGGATCGCTGTGGACGAGCATTCGCCGCCTTCGGAGGTGCTGACGTGGCTGGAGAAAAAGTATTTCAACTCATAAATACCGCGCGGGGTATGCATGAATTTCTGTGTGGTCACCCTTGAAATCGTTGATTCGTGCATGCCGACCGCTTCGGCGATGTCGTGCAGGACCAGCGGCTTCATGGCTTCGTCGCCGTACTCCAGAAAACCGCGTTGATGCTCGACGATCTGGGTGGCAACTTTCATCAGGGTTTCGTTGCGGCTTTGCAGGCTCTTGATGAACCAGCGAGCTTCCTGCAACTGATTGCGCATGAAAGTGTTGTCGGCGCTGGTGTCGGCGCGACGGACGAAACCGGCGTACTGGGCGTTGACGCGCAGGCGCGGCACCGATTCCTGATTGAGCTCGACCAGCCAGCGCTCGTTGTCCTTGCGCACGATCACGTCAGGGACGACGTATTCGGCTTCAGTGGACTCGATCTGGGAGCCCGGACGCGGATTGAGGCTTTGCACCAGTTCGATGACCTGACGCAGTTCGTCTTCCTTGAGCTTCATGCGCCGCATCAACTGGCTGTAGTCGCGGCTGCCGAGCAGATCGATGTAATCGCTGACCAAGCGTTTCGCTTCAGCCAGCCAAGGCGTCTTGGCTGGCAGTTGGCGTAATTGCAGCAGCAGGCACTCGCCGAGGTTGCGCGCGCCGATGCCGGCCGGTTCAAACTGCTGGATGCGGTGCAGGACGGCTTCGATTTCGTCCAGTTCGATATCCAGTTCCGGGTCGAATGCCTCAAGGATCTCTTCGAGGGTTTCGTCCAGGTAACCCTGATTGTTGATGCAATCGATCAGGGTCACGGCGATCAGGCGATCGGTGTCGGACATCGGTGCGAGGTTCAGTTGCCACAGCAGGTGGCTTTGCAGGCTCTCGCCGGCGGAGGTGCGAGTAGTGAAGTCCCATTCGTCATCATCGCTGCTGGGCAGGCTGCTGGCGCTGGTCTGGTAAACGTCTTCCCAAGCGGTATCGACGGGAAGTTCGTTGGGGATACGCTCGCTCCAGTCACCTTCCTCAAGGTTGTCCACCGTGGGTGCGGTTTCCTGATAGGAGGGTTCCTGGATTTCGGTATTGGGCTTTTGTTCGGCGTTGTCGGCCATGGGGTCGGAATTGTCGAAGTCGTCGCCTTCTTCCTGGCGTTCGAGCATCGGATTGGATTCCAGAGCCTCCTGGATTTCCTGTTGCAGATCCAGGGTCGACAATTGGAGCAGGCGGATGGCCTGTTGCAGCTGCGGTGTCATCGTCAGCTGCTGGCCCATTCTCAAGACTAGCGATGGTTTCATGGCAGGGGCTTAACACCTTATTCGCCGGCGCTATGCGCCATCCACTACAGGGCGCCGAAGCGCCAAACTTAAGCAAATTATATGCCTGAAACTGAAGTGTTTGCCTAGAGCGCTGTAACAATTAAAGCGTATTAATTCCTGCTTGAATCGATACAGCGCCCCGGCGGCGCACTGGGCACTGTTACGCTTACAGGCGGAACTCGTGGCCCAGATACACTTCCTTGACCAGATCGTTGGCCAGGATGGTTTCTGCGTCGCCTTCAGCGATCAGTTGACCATCGTTGACGATGTAAGCGGTTTCGCAGATGTCCAGTGTCTCTCGAACGTTGTGGTCGGTGATCAACACACCGATACCCTTGGCCTTGAGGTGGTGGATGATCTGCTTGATGTCGCCGACCGAAATCGGGTCGACACCGGCGAACGGTTCGTCGAGCAGGATGAATTTCGGTGCCGTTGCCAGCGCGCGAGCGATTTCCACCCGGCGGCGTTCACCACCGGACAGGCTCATACCGAGGTTGTCGCGGATGTGGCTGATGTGGAATTCCTGCAGCAGGCTTTCCAGCTCTTTGCGGCGACCGGCCTTGTCGAGCTCCTGACGGGTCTCGAGGATGGCCATGATGTTGTCGGCCACCGACAGTTTGCGGAAGATCGACGCTTCTTGCGGCAGATAGCCGATCCCGGCCTTTGCACGGCCGTGCATTGGCTGGTGGCTGACATCCAGATCATCGATCAGTACGCGGCCCTGATCGGCCTGTACCAGGCCGACGATCATGTAGAAGCACGTGGTCTTGCCGGCACCGTTCGGGCCGAGCAGACCGACGATCTGGCCGCTGTCGATCGACAGGCTGACGTCACGCACGACCTGGCGGCTTTTATAGGCCTTGGCCAGGTGCTGAGCTTTCAGAGTTGCCATTACTGGGTTTTCTCGTCGGTTTTCTTCTTCGGCTGGATCACCATGTCGATGCGCGGACGCGCCTCGGTGACCTTGCTGCCGGTAGCGCGACCGGCGCTGGCCAGTTTCTTCACGGTGTCGTAGACGATTTTCTCGCCCTGAGTGACGTTGCCGTCTTTGTCGACGACCTTGGCCTTGTCGATCAGTACGACGCGGTTTTGCTGGGCGTGGTATTGAATCGTCACGCCGTAGCCTTGAACCGGTTTGGTGTCGCCCTGGGTTTGCAACTGCTCGAAGTAAGCCAGGTTGCCCACGGAGGTCACTACGTCGATATCGCCATTCGGTGCGCGAGTCATGGTGACGGTGTTGCCTTTAACGATCATCGAGCCCTGGGTGATGATCACATCACCCTTATAGGTAGCGATGCCGTTCTTGTCATCCAGTTGGGCGTCGTCGGCCTGAATGCGGATAGGTTGCTGCTGATCGTTCGGCAGAGCCCAGGCGCTCACGCTTCCCAGTGCTGCGCCCAGACTGAGCAAAATAGGGAGGGTTTTAACGAGCCTCATACTGTCCTCTTACGTTCGATAGCAGGTGTATCCTGCTTTCCTTCAGGTACGCTTTCATTCCAACGCCAGTCGATACACCGCCAGCGCCGTCGATTCTAACGGGTTGCTCGGTCTGCGCATATTCCTGCTGCGGGAACACGGTCATGCGAGTGGAAGTGATCAGGATGTCACGCTTCTTTTCATCGGTGCGCGCAACACGTACCGAATCGATCAGTTCGACCTCGGTGCCGCCTGAGTTCACTTCGCCGCGCTCACTGGTCACGTGCCACGGAAATTCCGTTCCGCGATACATGTTCAGGTCGGGTTTGGTCACGAGCGTGACATCGGTTGCCTTCACGTGCTCGGCTTTTTCGGACGTCATTTCATACTGCACCTTGCCATCCGGCAGGTATTGCAGGGTATGCGTGTTGGTTGCATACCAGTCGATAGGCGTTTCCACCGAGGTGACCGGTGGCTTGTCGAGAAAACGTTCCGGGCTGATATTCCAGTAGCCGACCGCTGCGAAAATCGCAGCGATGCAGCCAAACAGCAGGAAGTTACGAAATTTTTTGCTGAACATGGCTTGGCTCACAGGTACGCGGCGTTGGCCGCATCGAGGCGGCCCTGGGCGCGCAGGATCAATTCACAGAATTCGCGGGCGGCGCCTTCGCCACCTCGGGCGCGGGTAACGCCATGGGCGTGTTCGCGGACGAAGTCGGCAGCGTTGGCCACGGCCATGCCCAAGCCTACGCGGCGAATCACCGGCAGGTCAGGCAGGTCGTCACCGAGATAGGCGACCTGTTCATAGCTTAGGCCCAGTTGCTCCAGCAGGCCGTCGAGAACGACCAATTTGTCTTCGCGTCCCTGAAACAGGTGCGGGATGCCCAGGTTTTTGGCGCGGCGTTCCACCACGGGCGTTTTGCGGCCACTGATGATGGCGGTCTGCACACCGGCGTTCATCAGCATCTTGATGCCCTGACCGTCGAGGGTGTTGAAGGTCTTGAATTCGCTACCGTCTTCAAGAAAGTACAGGCGCCCGTCGGTAAGGACACCGTCGACGTCGAAAACCGCCAGTTTGACCGCTTTGCCGCGTTGCAGCAGATCGTTGCTCATTACATGACTCCTGCGCGCAGCAGATCGGAGAGGTTGAAGGCGCCGACCGGGCGATCTTCCTCGTCTACGACTACCAACGCGTTGATTCGGTGATCTTCCATGATTTTCAGGGCTTCGGCGGCCAGCATTTCCGGCCGTGCAGTCTTGCCGTGGGCCGTCATTACCTGGTCGATGGTGGCGCTGCGAATGTCGATGCTGCGATCCAGCGTACGGCGCAAGTCGCCGTCAGTGAAGATCCCGGCGAGTTTGCCATCGGCTTCAAGGATCACGGTCATGCCCAGACCCTTGCGGGTCATTTCCATCAGCGCATCCTTGAGCAGCGTACCGCGTTGTACTTGCGGCAACTCCTGGCCCGCGTGCATGACGTTTTCCACTTTCAGCAACAGACGACGGCCCAAAGCGCCGCCCGGGTGAGAAAAGGCGAAATCTTCTGCGGTGAAGCCGCGTGCTTCCAGCAGTGCCACGGCCAGCGCGTCACCCATGACCAGTGCCGCGGTGGTCGAGGAAGTCGGCGCCAGGTTCAACGGGCAGGCTTCATGCTCGACGTGAACGTTGAGATTGACCTCGGCAGCCTTGGCCAGTGGCGACTGCGGGTTACCGGTGACGCTGATCAACTGGATGCCCAGACGTTTGATCAGCGGCAGCAAGGTGACGATTTCGTTGGTCGAGCCGGAGTTCGACAGGGCAAGGATCACATCATCGCGAGTGATCATGCCCATGTCGCCATGGCTGGCTTCGGCCGGGTGGACAAAAAATGCCGGGGTGCCGGTGCTGGCCAGGGTCGCGGCAATCTTGTTGCCGATGTGCCCGGATTTGCCCATGCCGACCACGACTACACGGCCTTTACTGGCCAGAATCATCTCGCAAGCGCGTACGAAATCGGCGTCGATATGGGGCAACAAGCCTTGTACGGCTTCCACTTCGAGTTGGATGGTGCGTTGTGCCGATTGAATCAGGTCGCTGGATTGGCTCATGTCAGAAATCGTATAGCCCGATGAAAAGGCGGCGATTATAGCGGTTATGTTGCAAAGCCTCACGCTAGTTCGTCGTGCTTTGTCATTCCTCGTTACCAAAACCCGGGAAAAGACCCTGCGCACCTGTCATATCGCCGAACTCAGGCTGGTACAAGCCTTGGGCGCGTAGCCTTTGCAGTGATATAGTTCGCCGCCAGTTCGGCCTGCCCGGGATGTACGTACTTTTCAAGTAAAGACAGGCGTCCGAGTGAGAGGCTGCATCGCAAGGAGTTTAGATGAGTGCCGATAACGCCTACGCGGTCGAGCTGAAGGGAGTCTCCTTCAAGCGCGGTGCGCGCAGCATTTTCAATAACGTCGATATTCGCATACCGCGCGGCAAGGTCACCGGCATCATGGGGCCTTCCGGGTGTGGCAAGACCACGCTGCTGCGATTGATGGGCGCACAATTGCGTCCTGCCAGCGGCGAAGTCTGGGTCAACGGCCAGAATCTGCCTGCGCTTTCGCGCAGCGATCTGTTCGATGCGCGAAAGCACATGGGTGTGCTGTTTCAGAGCGGCGCGCTGTTCACCGATCTCGATGTGTTCGAGAACGTGGCTTTCCCCCTGCGTGTTCATACCGATTTGCCGGAAGAAATGATCCGCGACATCGTCCTGCTCAAGTTGCAGGCGGTCGGTCTGCGCGGTGCCATCGAGTTGATGCCGGATGAGCTGTCCGGTGGCATGAAGCGCCGCGTCGCACTGGCGCGGGCGATTGCGCTCGATCCGCAGATTCTCATGTACGACGAACCGTTCGTCGGGCAGGATCCGATCGCCATGGGTGTGCTGGTCCGTCTGATCCGTCTGCTCAATGATGCGCTGGGGATCACCAGTATCGTGGTGTCCCACGATCTGGCTGAAACCGCGAGCATCGCCGACTACATCTATGTGGTCGGTGATGGTCAGGTGCTGGGGCAGGGTACGCCGGACGAGTTGATGAACTCGGACGAGCCGCGGATCCGTCAGTTCATGACCGGCGATCCCGATGGCCCGGTGCCGTACCATTTTCCAGCGACGGATTACCGCGCAGATCTTCTGGGGAAGCGCTGATGCGCAGAATTTCATTAATAGAACGCGTGCGCCGGTTCGGCGAGGCGGCGATCGACGCCGTTGCGGTGTTCGGTCGTGCAACGCTGTTCCTGTTTCATGCCTTGCTGGGGCGTGGCGGGATCAGCGGCGGTTTCAGTCTGCTGGTCAAACAGTTGCACTCGGTCGGCGTCATGTCGCTGGTGATCATCGTCGTTTCCGGGATTTTCATCGGCATGGTGCTGGCGCTGCAGGGCTTCAGCATCCTGTCGAGCTACGGTTCGGAGCAGGCGGTGGGGCAGATGGTTGCGCTGACCCTGTTGCGTGAGCTGGGGCCGGTGGTGACTGCACTGTTGTTTGCCGGTCGTGCCGGGTCGGCGCTGACCGCAGAGATCGGCAACATGAAGTCCACCGAACAGCTTTCCAGCCTGGAAATGATCGGCGTCGATCCGCTCAAATACATTATTGCCCCGCGCCTGTGGGCCGGCTTCATTTCCCTGCCGGTGCTGGCGATGATTTTCAGCGTGGTGGGCATCTGGGGTGGTTCGTGGGTGGCTGTCGACTGGCTGGGTGTGTATGAAGGCTCTTATTGGGCGAACATGCAGAACAGCGTGAACTTCACCAGTGACGTGCTCAATGGCGTGATCAAAAGTATTGTTTTCGCCTTTGTAGTGACCTGGATCGCCGTATTCCAAGGCTATGACTGTGAGCCCACTTCCGAGGGGATCAGTCGTGCCACCACCAAGACCGTGGTGTTTGCCTCGCTGGCAGTGCTCGGCCTGGACTTTATTCTGACCGCTTTGATGTTTGGAGATTTCTGATGCAAAACCGCACCCTGGAAATCGGTGTCGGCCTGTTCCTGCTGGCAGGGATCCTGGCTTTGTTGCTGCTTGCTTTGCGGGTCAGTGGTCTGTCTCCGACGTCGACCACCGACACCTATAAACTGTATGCCTACTTTGACAATATCGCCGGTTTGACGGTCAGAGCCAAAGTGACCATGGCCGGTGTGACTATCGGCAAGGTCACGGCAATCGATCTGGATCGCGACAGCTTCACCGGTCGGGTAACCCTGCAAGTGGATAAAAAGGTCGACAACCTGCCGACCGACTCCACAGCGTCTATCCTGACCGCTGGTCTGCTGGGCGAGAAGTACATCGGTATCAGCGTAGGTGGTGAAGACAAGCCGCTGAAGGATGGTGGAACCATTCACGACACGCAGTCGTCACTGGTACTGGAAGACCTTATCGGTAAATTCCTGCTCAATACCGTTAGCAAAGACGCCAAATGAGGAGCTTTTGAATGATCTCTATCTTGCGACGCAGCCTGTTGGTGCTGCTGGCGGCCTTGCCGTTGATGGGTAACGCCGTGGCTGCTGCGACTTCGGCACATGATCTGGTTCAGGACACAACCACCCGGTTGCTGGCCGACCTGGCTGCCAACAAAGAGAAATACAAGCAGGATCCGACTGATTTCTACGCGGCGCTCAACACCATCGTCGGGCCAGTAGTGGACGCCGAGGGCATCTCCAAGAGCATCATGACGGTCAAGTATTCGCGCAAGGCCACGCCGGCGCAGATGCAGACTTTCCAGGAGAACTTCAAAAAAGGCCTGTTCCAGTTCTACGGCAACGCCTTGCTCGAGTACAACAACCAGGGCATCACCGTTGACCCTGCCAAGGACGAATCAGGCGATCGCACCAGCGTCAACATGACCGTCAAGGGCAGCAGCGGCGCGATCTATCCCGTGCAGTACACGCTGGAGAAGATCAACGGCGAGTGGAAACTGCGCAATGTGATCATCAACGGCATCAACATCGGCAAACTGTTCCGTGATCAGTTCGCCGACGCGATGCAGCGCAATGGCAACGATCTGGACAAGACCATCAATGGTTGGGCCGGTGAAGTGGCCAAGGCCAAGGAAGCCACTGAAAAGAATCCAGCACAATGAGTGAGGCCGCAGTTCGTATGAGTGATGTCGACGAGCTTCTGCTTAGCGGGGTGCTGGACTATCGCACCGGCGCAGACCTGCGCAAGCAAGGTCAGGCGTTGATCAAGTCCAGCAAAGCCTCTTCGCTGGTGATCGACTGCTCGGCGGTGAAGAAGTCCAGCAGCGTCGGCTTGTCGTTGCTGCTGTGCTTCATGCGCGATGCCAACGCGGCCGGCAAGGCTGTCAGCATCCGTGCGATGCCCGAAGACATGCGCGAAATTGCTCAGGTCAGCGAATTGACCGAACTGTTGGCGCACCCCTGAACCCACATCTATAAAGAAGCCCCCCGTCAGAGTCCTGCCATGCGGGGTTCGCAGGCGCGGGGCTTTTTTGTATGATGTCCGACCCGTGCGCACAGGGCGCCGATTGAGGTTGAGCATGCAGGCCGTAGAAGTGAAGAGCTTCCTTGAAGGAAAGCTGCCCGGAACGTTGGTAGAAGTCGAGGGCGAAGGCTGCAATTTCCAGCTGAACGTGATTAGCGATGAACTGGCGGCGTTGAGCCCGGTGAAGCGTCAGCAGCAGGTCTATGCCCATTTGAACCCATGGATCACCGATGGCAGCATCCATGCGGTCACTATGAAATTTTTCAGCAGCGCGGCCTGGGCCGAGCGCACCTGAGCCTAAGGGCGTCGAGATTCTTATGGATAAATTGATTATTACTGGTGGCGCTCGTCTTGATGGCGAGATCCGCATTTCCGGGGCAAAGAACTCTGCCCTGCCGATCCTGGCTGCCACCCTGCTGTGCGATGGCCCGGTGACCGTTGGCAACCTGCCGCACCTGCACGACATCACCACCATGATCGAGCTGTTCGGTCGCATGGGCATCGAGCCGGTGATCGACGAGAAGCTCAGCGTCGAAATCGACCCGCGCACCATCAAGACCCTGATCGCGCCGTACGAACTGGTGAAAACCATGCGTGCGTCGATCCTGGTACTGGGTCCGATGGTTGCCCGTTTCGGTGAAGCCGAAGTGGCACTGCCTGGCGGTTGCGCCATCGGTTCGCGTCCGGTCGACCTGCACATCCGTGGCCTCGAAGCCATGGGCGCGGTCATCGACGTCGAAGGCGGCTACATCAAGGCCAAGGCGCCTGAAGGCGGCCTGCGCGGTGCGCACTTCTTCTTCGATACCGTCAGTGTGACCGGTACCGAGAACATCATGATGGCCGCTGCTCTGGCCAAGGGCCGCAGCGTGTTGCAGAACGCCGCCCGTGAACCAGAAGTGGTTGACCTGGCGAACTTCCTCAACGCCATGGGCGCCAAGGTTTCCGGTGCTGGCACCGACACCATCACCATCGATGGCGTCGAGCGTCTGGGTTCGGCTTTCTATAAGGTCATGCCTGACCGTATCGAAACCGGCACCTACCTGGTTGCCGCTGCCGTTACCGGTGGTCGCGTCAAGGTCAAGGACACTGATCCGACCATCCTTGAAGCCGTTCTGGAAAAACTCCGTGAAGCCGGTGCAGAAATCACCTGCGGTGAAGACTGGATCGAGCTGAACATGCACGGCAAGCGTCCGAAAGCGGTCAACGTGCGCACCGCGCCGTACCCTGCATTCCCGACTGACATGCAAGCGCAGTTCATCTCGCTCAACGCCATTGCCGAAGGCACTGGTGCGGTGATCGAGACGATCTTCGAAAACCGTTTCATGCACGTGTACGAACTGCACCGCATGGGCGCCAAGATCCAGGTCGAAGGCAACACTGCCATCGTTACCGGGACTGAAGTCCTCAAGGGCGCGCCAGTCATGGCCACCGACCTGCGGGCTTCGGCCAGCCTGGTGATCTCGGCACTGGTTGCCGAAGGCGACACGCTGATCGACCGCATCTACCACATTGACCGTGGTTACGAGTGCATCGAAGAAAAACTGCAGATGCTGGGCGCCAAGATCCGTCGCGTTCCGGGCTGATTGCTGCATTGGGACACAGGGACGTGTCCACTGATTTTAAGAGTCGAGCCGGTTTCCGGCTCGATGTGTGTCCGGCGCCGATTGCGACCGGACATGAGTACCTTGATAAGGACTGACGTTTCCCATGTTGACCATCGCACTGTCCAAGGGCCGCATCCTTGACGACACCCTGCCGCTTCTAGCCGAAGCGGGCATCGTGCCGACCGAGAATCCGGACAAGAGCCGCAAGCTGATCATTCCCACGACGCAGGACGACGTTCGTCTGTTGATCGTGCGTGCCACCGATGTGCCGACTTACGTCGAGCATGGCGCGGCTGACCTCGGCGTTGCCGGTAAAGACGTGCTGATGGAATACACCGGCCAGGGCCTGTACGAGCCACTGGATCTGCAGATCGCCCAGTGCAAGCTGATGACCGCCGGCAAGATCGGCGCGCCTGAGCCCAAGGGCCGTCTGCGCGTGGCGACCAAGTTCGTCAACGTTGCCAAGCGTTACTACGCTGAACAGGGCCGTCAGGTCGACATCATCAAGCTGTACGGCTCGATGGAGCTTGCACCGCTGATCGGTCTCGCCGACAAGATCATCGACGTGGTCGACACCGGCAACACCCTGCGCGCCAACGGCCTGGAACCTCAGGAACTGATCGCTACGATCAGCTCGCGCCTGGTGGTCAACAAGGCTTCGATGAAAATGCAACACGCCCGAATCCAGGCGTTGATCGATACCCTGCGCAACGCAGTGGAATCGCGACACCGCGGCTGATTTACCTGCGCGGCCCCAGGTCGCGCCGTCTATCCGCCTCATAGCCAGAATTCTCAGGTGCCCAAGCGGATCGAATGATAGTTTCGGGCGCCTGAGTTTTTTGCCATTCCTATGAGGCTCTCGCTATGACCGCACCGACTGCAATTCGCCGACTCAACGCTGCTGACCCGGATTTCGCGCATCATCTGGATCATCTGCTGAGCTGGGAAAGTGTGTCTGACGACTCGGTCAATCAGCGCGTGCTGGACATCATCAAGGCTGTACGCGAGCGCGGTGACGCGGCGCTGGTCGAGTTCACCCAGAAATTCGACGGTCTCGAAGTCGCCTCGATGGCTGATCTGATCCTGCCGCGCGAGCGCCTGGAACTGGCTCTGACCCGCATCACCGTGGCACAGCGCGAAGCGTTGGAGAAAGCCGCCGCTCGCGTGCGCAGCTACCACGAAAAACAGAAGCAGGATTCGTGGAGCTACACCGAAGCTGACGGCACTGTGCTGGGCCAGAAGGTCACGCCGCTGGATCGCGCCGGTTTGTACGTGCCGGGCGGCAAGGCGTCGTATCCGTCGTCGGTATTGATGAACGCGATTCCGGCCAAGGTCGCCGGCGTGACCGAAGTGGTCATGGTCGTGCCGACACCACGCGGTGAAATCAATGAGCTGGTGCTGGCGGCCGCATGCATCGCTGGCGTCGACCGGGTGTTCACCATCGGTGGCGCACAAGCTGTCGCTGCCTTGGCTTACGGCACCGAAAGCGTGCCGAAAGTCGACAAAGTGGTTGGTCCGGGCAACATCTATGTCGCCACCGCCAAGCGTCACGTGTTCGGTCAGGTTGGTATCGACATGATCGCCGGCCCTTCGGAAATCCTCGTGGTGTGCGACGGCCAGACCGATCCGGACTGGATCGCCATGGACCTGTTCTCGCAAGCCGAGCACGACGAAGACGCCCAGGCGATTCTGGTCAGCCCGGATGCCGAGTTCCTCGACAGGGTCGCCGCCAGCATCGACAAACTGCTGCCGACCATGGATCGCGCGACCATCATCGAAACCTCGATCAATGGCCGTGGTGCGCTGATTCACGTGAAGGACATGGCGCAAGCGATCGAAGTCGCCAACCGCATCGCCCCGGAACACTTGGAGTTGTCGGTGGCTGACCCGCAAGCCTGGCTGCCGCAGATCCGCCACGCCGGCGCGATCTTCATGGGCCGTCACACCTCCGAAGCCCTGGGCGATTACTGCGCAGGCCCGAACCACGTGCTGCCGACCTCGGGCACGGCGCGCTTCTCTTCGCCGCTGGGCGTGTACGACTTCCAGAAACGTTCGTCGATCATTTTTTGCTCCGAGGCCGGTGCTTCCGAGTTGGGTAAAACTGCATCCGTGCTGGCCCGTGGCGAATCGTTGAGCGCGCACGCACGCAGCGCCGAATACCGCATCAAAGACGAATCGAAGGGGAACTGAACATGAGCAAATTCTGGAGCCCGTTCGTCAAGGATCTGGTGCCCTACGTGCCGGGCGAACAACCGAAGCTGACCAAACTGGTCAAGCTCAACACCAATGAAAACCCGTACGGCCCGTCGCCAAAAGCCTTGGCAGCGATGCAGACCGAACTGAATGACAACCTGCGTCTGTACCCGGACCCGAACAGCGATCTGCTGAAAACTGCCGTGGCCCGGTATTACGGCGTGCAGAGCAATCAGGTGTTCCTCGGCAACGGTTCGGATGAAGTGCTCGCGCACATTTTCCACGGTTTGCTGCAACACGATCAGCCGTTGTTGTTCCCGGACATCAGCTACAGCTTCTATCCGGTTTACTGCGGTTTGTACGGCATCAAGTTCGATGCGGTGCCGCTGGACGCGCAGTTCCAGATCGACCCGGCCGACTACGCCAAGCCGAACGGCGGGATCATTTTCCCGAATCCGAATGCGCCAACCGGTTGCCTGCTGGCGTTGGACGCGGTTGAACAGATCCTCAAGGCCAGCCCGGATTCGGTAGTGGTTGTGGATGAGGCGTACATCGACTTCGGCGGCGAAACGGCGATCAGTCTGGTGGACCGTTATCCGAACCTGCTGGTGACGCAGACGTTGTCCAAGTCGCGTTCGCTGGCTGGTTTGCGCGTTGGTTTTGCGGTCGGCCATCCCGATCTGATCGAGGCGCTGGAGCGGATCAAGAACAGCTTCAACTCCTATCCACTGGATCGTCTGGCGATTGTCGGTGCGGCAGCGGCGTTCGAAGATCGCGAGTATTTCGACAAGACCTGCCGTCTGGTGATCGAGAGCCGTGAGTGGGTGATTGCACAGTTGCAGGCCAAGGGGTTTGAAGTGCTGCCGTCGGCGGCGAACTTCATTTTCGCCCGGCATCCGCAGCATGATGCGGCAGGGCTGGCGGCGAAGTTGCGCGAGCAGGGCGTGATTGTGCGGCACTTCAAGCAGGAGCGGATTGCGCAGTTCCTGCGGATTTCGATTGGCACGCCGGAGCAGAATCAGGCGCTGATTGACGGCCTGGGCGACCTCTAAAAGCAAAAGCCCCTCATCGGAACGCCGCCCGCCTAACCCTCTCCCGGAGGGAGAGGGGACTGATTGGGGGATATTGCAGAGCTTCGTCGACGTGAAAGTGCTGTACCGAATCCATAATCGACTCGGTCTTTCAGGTCGACGTACTTCGCAAGACAACTCGGTCGGCTCCCTCTCCCTCTGGGAGAGGGCTGGGGTGAGGGTGCGCTTTTACTCGTGATGTGGTTCGCCGAGGAACGTCAGTGAGCTAAACAACCCACGACTATCCACATCCGCACTGCCATTAACCGGCACCTCAACCTGCGCCGCAATCACATTCAACCCTTCATTCCTCACCAGCACCTGCGCCCGACCGTCCTTGTCAGTCTCGGTGCTCAACGTGTTCGGCGCGCTGCGATAATCGCCAACCAACTTCACTCCCGCCGCCGGTTTGCCATCGAGCAACACCCGCACTGGCAACGATTTTCCCGGTCCCACGGTCAGCGGATCAACCTCCGGCACAATCAGCAATTTGATCTGATCAAGCTTCGGCAACTTCGCCCCCGGCTGATAAATCGCCAGGCTGTACTTGAACGTCTCGGTGGCCTCGACAGCGCCCGGCACCTTGCTGCGACCTTCGTTGATCCATTTCTTGTCAGCCGTCTGCGACCACATGCCATTGTTCAGTGCCACGGCCATCACCGCAGGCGACTTCAGCGGTTTCAAACGTGCGTGATCCGCCAGGCGCTCAACGCTGACCGGAATCATCTTGCCGGCAACGTCGTAGGCCCAGGCACCGCTGATCTTCTGCGCCTTGAACGCGTTGTCTTCAGCGCCATGGCCGTAGACCACTTCGATATTGCCGCGCCGTTGCTCGGTCCACAGGCCATGAGCCGAGACTTCGCCTGCGAACAGCGCAGCGATGAGTACAAAGGTTTTGCCGTATAGCATGGTGACGTCCTTTTACAGGTTGAGTGTCAGGCTGACGGTGAAATTGCGCGGCTCACCGGGGTTGACCCAGTAGTTGCTGTAGGAGCGCTCGTAATACTTTTCGTCGAAGACGTTATTGAGGTTCAGGCCGACGGTGACGCTGTCGCTGGCCTTGTAATGCGCGAGCAGGTCGACGGTCTGGTAGGCCGGTAATTCGAAGTCGCTGCCGGATTCTCCGGAGCGGTCGCCGACATAAGTGAACGCAGCGCCGACGTCCGAACCACGCAAACGCCCATCCTGAAACTCATAAACCCCGAGCAAACTGCCGCTGCGTTTGGCCACGCCGAGGATGCGGCTGCCGGCGGGAATCACCGCGTCGCCCTTGGTCACTTCGGCGTCGATGTAGGCGAGGGCGCCGATGACTCGCACCGCATCGGTGACTTGCCCGCTGACCTGCCAATCGAAACCACGACTGCGAGCCTTGCCCATCGCACGGCTGGTGTCGCTGGCCGGGTCGAGGGCGAGGACGTTTTCCTTGTCGATGTGGAAGAAGGCGAGGGTGCTGCTCAGGCGCTCGTCGAACAGTTCGTTCTTGATCCCGACTTCGTAGCCGACGCCTTCTTCCGGGGCGAAGGATTTGCCGGAGGCGTCGAGGCCATTGTTCGGTTTGAATGAGGTCGAGGCGTTGGCGAACAGGCCGGTGTCTGGCGTCAGTTGATAGAGCAGGCCGGCGCGTTGAGTCAGAGCGTCGTGGCGTTGGTTGCTGGTGGCTTGCCGGCTGTGATCATCGATGTGCTGATCGAAATGCTCGAAGCGCGCACCGATCATCCCGCGCAGTTTGTCGGTGAAGACGATCTGATCCTGCAGGTTCAGCGCATGACTTTCGACCTGTTCGAAGAAGTCAGTGCCCGAGCGTGCGCCGTTGGGTTTCGGCTGACCGTAGATCGGCTTATAGATGTCGATGGCGTACGGTCCGCCGGCAATCGTGGTGACGCGTTCGTTCTTGCGGAAGTTTTCGTACTCGGTGCCGATCAGTAGTTCGTGTTGCCACGGGCCGAGGTCGAACAGGCCACGCAGTTCGAGTTGGGTAATG
Source organism: Pseudomonas chlororaphis (assembly GCF_000783395.1). Lineage (GTDB taxonomy): Bacteria > Pseudomonadota > Gammaproteobacteria > Pseudomonadales > Pseudomonadaceae > Aquipseudomonas > Aquipseudomonas chlororaphis_H. Next base: position 197,135 of record NZ_JSFK01000001.1, read on the forward strand.
CTGTCGTGCCAACTGGTATCGCGTTCGCGATAGCGTCGGTTGACCGTGTGCCCGTCGGCGTTCAGCGCTCGTTGTTCCGAGGCGTCGCCCCAGAGTTTGCCTTCCTTGTAATGGCTGGCCAGGCGCAGCTTCCAGCTGTCATTGAGATGATGTTCGAGGGTCGCCTGGAGCAGATTGTTGTGGTTGTCGATGTTGCCGTCGTTGGGTTCGCCGAGGAAGGTCGAGCGCGACACGCCGCTCCATTTATTGTTGGGGGCGACGATGCCGCGATCGAACGTGGAGCTGTGACGGACGATTTCGCTTTCCACCAACAGCGAAGTGTCCGGGTTCAATTGCCAACTGATCGACGGCGCGACGAACACACGTTTGCTGTCAACGTGGTCGCGAAAACTGTTGTTGTCTTCGACCGCGAGGTTGATCCGCGAGAGCACATCACCTTGTTCATCGAGTGGCGTGTTGACGTCCAGCGCGGTGCGATAGCGATCCCAACTGCCGGCGCTGGTTTGCAACGTGGTGAAGGCTTCGGGCTGCGGTTTCTTGGTGACGATGTTCACTGTGCCGCCGGGATCGCCGCGGCCGTACAGGCTGGCAGCGGGGCCTTTAAGCACTTCGATGCGCTCGATGTTGGCTGCATCCGGCGTGCTCGGATAGCCGCGATTGGCGCTGAAACCGTCCTTGTAGAACTCCGAGGTGCTGAAGCCGCGCACGCTGTATTCGTACAGCGTCAGGCCGCCGAAGTTGTTTTGCTTGGATACGCCGCCGGCGAAATCCAGTGCTCGCTCGACGCTGGTGCTGCCCAGATCCTTGAGCACGCTGGCGGGCACTACGCTGATCGCCTGCGGGATATCGCGGATCGCGGTGTCGGTTTTGGTTGCGCTGGATGAGCGTGTGGCGCGATAGCCTTTGACCGGACCGGTCGGGGATTCATAGTCGGAAACGACGCTGATGGCGTCGAGTTCGAGGGGTTTGGGTTCTTCGGCGAAGGCTGGATCGACCAGCAAACCGAGGCTCAGGCCGAGCAGGGAGGCCTTTGTTCGAGACGACATGTTATGTTGTTCCAATTCTTAGAATTGAAACAATATAACATGCCTGTTGAGAATTTCTTTTATTCGCGCGCTTGGCGCGAAAAAAGTTTTATTCTTCTTTTTCTTTCACCGGCGCCGGTGGTGGGCGCAGGCCGATTTCAGCCGTGAGCTTCAGCTCTTTGCCGTTGCGCATCACCTGAATCGTCACTTTGTCCGTCGGTTTGATCCGTGCAACCTGATTCATTGAACGACGGCCATCGCCCGCAGGCTCGCCATCAATGCTCAGAATCACGTCGCCCAATTGCAGGCCTGCCTTCTGTGCCGGGCCATCGCGGAAGATCCCCGCAACGACAATTCCCGGACGCCCGGACAGACCAAACGACTCAGCCAGTTCCTGGGTCAGCGGCTGCACTTCAATGCCCAGCCAGCCACGAATCACCTGACCGTGTTCGATGATCGACTTCATCACTTCCATCGCCAGTTTCACCGGAATGGCAAAACCGATGCCCTGCGAGCCGCCGGACTTGGAGAAGATCGCCGTGTTGATGCCAGTCAGATTGCCGTTGGCATCGACCAGCGCACCGCCGGAGTTGCCCGGGTTGATCGCCGCGTCGGTCTGGATAAAGTCTTCGTAGTTGTTCAGGCCCAACTGATTACGCCCGGTGGCGCTGATGATGCCCATGGTCACGGTCTGGCCGACGCCAAACGGGTTGCCGATGGCCAGTGCGACGTCGCCGATGCGAATGTTGTCCGAGCGGCCAACGGTGATCGCTGGCAGGGTTTTCAGATCAATCTTCAACACCGCGAGGTCGGTTTCCGGGTCGCTGCCGATGACGCGGGCGAGGGTTTCGCGGCCATCCTTCAACGCCACGACAATCTGATCCGCGCCGCTGGTTACGTGGTTGTTGGTCAGAATGTAGCCTTCCGGGCTCATGATCACGCCGGAGCCGAGGCTCGATTCCATGCGTTTCTGCTTCGGCGAGTTGTCACCGAAGAAGCGGCGGAACTGCGGATCTTCAAACAGCGGATGCGCCGGTTTGTTGATGACTTTGGTGGTGTAGAGGTTGACCACCGAAGGCGCGGCAATGGTCACCGCGTCCGCATAGGACACCGGCCCCTGCTGCACGCTGGTGGTTTGCGGGGCCTGTTGCAGGTTGACGTCGAGGCTCGGCAACCCTACCCACTGCGGGTAACGCTGAATAATCAACAGAGCGATAAGCACACCGGCCAACAGCGGCCAGCCGAAAAAACGCAGCGCCTTGAGCATTAAGCACGTCCTGGAAAAGTTGCAGGCGGGGTCAGACCGCCCATAATGTCGCGCATTATACGAGGCCGCGCGTGCCTCTGAACGGGATATTTAGGAGTCTTTCATGGCCGTTGCCCTCAGCACCCTCGTCGAAGAAGCCGACCGTTACCTTGGCAGTGCAAAAATTGCCGATTATTGCCCGAATGGATTGCAGGTCGAGGGCCGTCCGCAAGTGATGCGCATCGTCAGCGGCGTCACGGCCAGTCAGGCGCTGCTCGATGCCGCCGTCGAGGCAGAGGCCGACCTGGTGCTGGTGCACCACGGTTATTTCTGGAAGGGCGAAAACCCGTGCATCACCGGCATGAAGCAGCGCCGATTGAAGACCTTGCTCAAGCACGACATCAGTCTGCTCGCTTACCATTTGCCGCTGGATCTGCATCCTGATGTTGGCAATAACGTGCAACTGGCGCGTCAACTGGATATCACTGTTGAGGGCCCGCTGGATCCGGATAATCTTAAAATCGTTGGTCTGGTCGGGTCTTTGAAAGAGCCGATGACAGCACGCGATTTCGCCCGCAAGGTGCAAGAAGTCATGGGCCGCGAACCGTTGCTGATTGAAGGTAATCCGATGATCCGTCGGGTTGGCTGGTGCACCGGCGGCGGTCAGGGCTATATCGATCAGGCCGTCGCGGCGGGCGTTGATCTGTACCTGAGCGGTGAAGCGTCCGAGCAGACCTTCCACAGCGCCCGTGAGAACGACATCAGCTTCATCGCCGCCGGCCACCACGCCACCGAACGCTACGGCGTGCAGGCATTGGGCGACTACTTGGCAAAACGCTTTGCCGTCGAACACATCTTCATCGACTGCCCCAACCCGATCTGACTCCACCGCAAATCCCTGTGGGAGCGAGCCTGCTCGCGAAGACGTCAGACTGCTAATACAAAGGTGCCTGACACACTGCTTTCGCGAGCAGGCTCGCTCCCACAAGGGAACTGCTCGGCCGAACTGGAGGGCATATTCATATGCCCTTTCGATCTAGTTGGCGTCCTGATTAGAAGAGGTCGCTGTGCTAGGATTCCCCGCTCGAACACGGCCCGCTGGCCGTTCATAAGAAAGTTTTCGTGAGTAGCCATGGTCGACAAACTGACGCATCTGAAACAGCTGGAGGCGGAAAGCATCCACATCATCCGCGAGGTGGCCGCCGAGTTCGACAACCCGGTGATGCTGTACTCCATCGGTAAAGACTCCGCCGTGATGCTGCACCTGGCACGCAAGGCGTTCTTCCCGGGCAAGCTGCCGTTTCCGGTGATGCACGTCGACACCCGCTGGAAATTCCAGGAGATGTACAAGTTCCGCGACAAGATGGTCGAAGAACTGGGCCTGGACCTGATCACCCACATCAACCCCGATGGCGTGGCGCAGAACATCAACCCGTTCACCCACGGCAGCGCCAAGCACACCGACATCATGAAAACCGAAGGCCTGAAACAGGCACTCGACAAGCATGGTTTCGACGCTGCATTCGGCGGCGCCCGTCGCGATGAAGAGAAATCCCGTGCCAAAGAGCGCGTGTACTCGTTCCGCGACAGCAAGCACCGCTGGGACCCGAAAAACCAGCGTCCAGAGCTGTGGAACGTCTACAACGGCAAGGTCAACAAGGGCGAATCCATCCGCGTATTCCCGTTGTCGAACTGGACCGAACTGGACATCTGGCAGTACATCTACCTCGAAGGCATTCCGATTGTGCCGCTGTACTTCGCCGCCGAACGCGAAGTGATCGAGAAGAACGGCACGCTGATCATGATCGACGACGAGCGCATCCTCGAGCACCTGTCCGATGAAGACAAAGCGCGGATCGTCAAAAAGAAAGTGCGTTTCCGCACCCTTGGCTGCTACCCGTTGACGGGCGCCGTGGAGTCCGAAGCCGAAACGCTGACAGACATCATCCAGGAAATGCTCCTGACGCGAACTTCCGAGCGCCAGGGCCGTGTCATCGACCACGATGGTGCCGGCTCGATGGAAGACAAAAAACGTCAGGGTTATTTCTAAGGGGTTGTCATGTCGCACGTATCTGATTTGATCAGCGAGGACATCCTCGCCTACCTGGGCCAGCACGAACGTAAAGAACTGCTGCGCTTTTTGACTTGCGGTAACGTCGACGACGGCAAGAGCACCCTGATCGGGCGCCTGCTGCACGACTCGAAAATGATCTACGAAGATCACCTCGAAGCGATCACCCGCGACTCGAAAAAAGTCGGCACCACCGGTGACGACATCGACCTGGCGTTGCTGGTCGACGGCCTGCAGGCCGAGCGTGAGCAGGGCATCACCATCGATGTCGCCTACCGCTATTTCTCCACCGCCAAGCGCAAATTCATCATCGCCGACACTCCCGGCCATGAGCAGTACACCCGCAACATGGCCACCGGTGCGTCCACCTGCGACCTGGCGATCATCCTTGTCGACGCCCGTTACGGCGTGCAGACCCAGACCCGTCGCCACAGCTTCATCGCCTCCCTTTTGGGGATCAAACACATCGTCGTCGCCATCAACAAGATGGACCTGAAAGACTTCGATGAAGGCGTGTTCGAGTCGATCAAGGCTGACTACCTGAAGTTCGCCGAAGGCTTGAAGATGAAGCCGACCAGCATGCACTTCGTGCCGATGTCTGCCCTCAAAGGCGACAACGTGGTGAACAAGTCCGAGCGCTCGCCTTGGTACACCGGCCAGTCGCTGATGGAAATCCTCGAGACCGTGGAAGTCGCGGGTGATCGCAACTTCACCGATCTGCGTTTCCCGGTGCAGTACGTCAACCGTCCGAACCTGAACTTCCGTGGTTTCGCCGGCACCCTGGCCAGCGGCATCGTGCACAAGGGCGACGAAGTCGTGGTGCTGCCGTCGGGCAAGAGCAGCCGCGTGAAGTCCATCGTCACTTTCGAAGGTGAGCTGGAACACGCCGGTCCAGGTCAGGCCGTAACGCTGACCATGGAAGACGAAATCGATATCTCCCGTGGCGACTTGTTGGTGCATGCCGACAACGTGCCGCCGGTTACCGACAGCTTCGAAGCGATGCTGGTGTGGATGGCTGAAGAGCCGATGCTGCCGGGCAAGAAATACGACATCAAACGCGCCACCAGTTACGTGCCGGGCTCGATTGCCAGCATCGTCAACAAGGTCGACGTCAACACCCTCGAAGAAGGCCCGGCGAGCGCGTTGCAGCTCAACGAAATCGGCAAGGTGAAGATCGCGCTCGACGCGCCGATCGCCCTCGACGGTTACGAGAGCAACCGCACCACCGGCGCGTTCATCGTCATTGACCGTTTGACCAACGGCACCGTTGGCGCCGGCATGATCGTCGCGCAGCCAGTGACCCATGGCACAGCCACGCACCACGGCAAACTGGCGCACGTGGCTACTGAAGAACGTGCTCAGCGTTTCGGCCAGCAACCGGCCACCGTGCTGTTCAGCGGTCTGTCGGGCGCGGGCAAGAGCACACTGGCCTATGCGGTCGAGCGCAAGCTGTTCGACATGGGCCGTGCGGTGTTTGTGCTGGATGGCCAGAACCTGCGTCACGACCTCAACAAAGGTCTGCCACAGGATCGCGCCGGGCGTACCGAGAACTGGCGTCGTGCCGCTCACGTGGCGCGTCAGTTCAACGAAGCCGGTCTGCTGACTCTGGCCGCGTTCGTCGCGCCGAGTGCTGAAGGGCGTGAGCAGGCCAGGGAACTTATCGGCAAGGATCGTCTGCTGACGGTCTATGTGCAGGCCTCGCCTGCTGTTTGCGCCGAGCGTGATCCGCAAGGTCTGTATGCCGCCGCTGGCGACAACATCCCGGGCGAATCCTTCCCGTACGACGTGCCGCTGAATGCCGATCTGGTGATCGACACGCAGACGCTGAGTCTGGAAGACAGCGTCAAGCAAGTGCTGGATCTGCTGCGCAAACGTGGCGCGATTTAAGCGTTAGCCTGAAAAACAAAACCCGCTGATGAGAGATCATCGGCGGGTTTTTTGTTGCCTTGAGATTGCTATCGCTGGCAAGCCAGCTCCCACAGGGATTTTCAGCGCACACAAATATTGTGTAACGCAGAGAAACCTGTGGGAGCTGGCTTGCCAGCGATGAGGCCGGAACAGACGCCTCAAGACTTCGCTGGATATTCGCGGTGCATCTGTTCGAGCAACGCATCCTTGTCCAGCCACAGCTGATTGATCCAGCCCTGAAACTGCAATCGATACTCGCCGTCCTGATCGTAGTTCTTGCCAATGAACTGCTGCGGAATTTTCAGCTCTTCAAAATGCACCACCACATCGCGCACATTGCCGCAGAGCAAATCCCAGAACCCCGGACGCCCGGCCGGGTAGTGAATCGTCACGTTGACGATCGACTCCAGCTGCTCACCCATTGCATCCAGCACAAACGCAATCCCGCCAGCCTTGGGCTTGAGCAGGTATTTGAACGGCGACTGCTGCTGCGCATGCTTGCCGTCGGTAAACCGCGTGCCCTCGACGAAGTTGAAAATCCCCACCGGGTTATTGCGAAACTTCGCACACGTCTTGCGCGTGGTTTCCAGGTCTTTGCCTTTCTTCTCCGGGTGCTTGGCCAGGTACGCCTTGGAGTAACGCTTCATGAACGGAAAGCCCAGCGCCCACCAGGCCAGACCAATCACCGGCACCCAGATCAGCTCCTGCTTGAGGAAGAACTTCAGCGGCTGAATGCGGCGATTTAGCACGTATTGCAGCACCAGAATGTCGACCCAGCTCTGGTGGTTGCTGGTGATCAGATATGAGTGCTGATAGTCGAGTCCTTGCAGACCGCTGATGTGCCAGCGGGTGCGCCGTACCAGATTCATCCAGCCCTTGTTGTTGCTGATCCACGCTTCGTGGGTGTGGCTCATCAGCCACAGCGAGGCGCGTCGGGCGAGGTCGAACGGCAGCACTTTGATCAGCGCCACGCAGAACAGAAACGAGCACAGCAGAATCGTGTTGAGTGCCAACAGTAGCGAGGCGATCACGCCGCGCAGCGGTGCAGGTAGAAGATCCAGCATTTACACATCCATAGGTCGGTTGGCGGCTTGAATCGCGGTGAGGGCGATGGTGTAGACGATGTCATCGACCTGCGCGCCGCGCGGCAAGTCATTCACCGGTTTGCGCAGGCCTTGCAGCATCGGGCCGAGGCTGACGCAATCGGCGCTGCGCTGCACAGCTTTGTGGGTGGTGTTGCCGGTGTTCAGATCCGGGAACACAAACACGGTGGCGCGACCGGCCACCTGACTGTTCGGCGCCAGTTGCCGGGCAACCTCAGCGTTGGCCGCAGCGTCGTATTGCAGCGGGCCGTCGATCAGCAGCGAGTGCTGTTGTTCGTGGGCGAGGAGGGTGGCCTCGCGGACTTTCTCGACTTCTTCGCCGGTGGCCGATTCGCCGCTGGAGTAACTGATCATCGCCACGCGCGGGGTGATGCCGAATGCAGCGGCCGAGTCGGCGCTTTGCAACGCGATCTCGGCCAGTTCCGTAGCGCTCGGGTGCGGGTTCATCACGCAGTCGCCATACACGAGCACTTCCTCCGGGAAGAGCATGAAGAACACCGACGACACCAGCGTGCAGCCCGGTGCAGTCTTGATCAGCTGCAGGGCCGGGCGGATGGTATTGGCGGTGGTGTTGATCACGCCCGATACCAGGCCGTCGACTTCATCCAGTGCGAGCATCATGGTGCCGATCACCACGGTGTCTTCCAGTTGTTGCTCGGCCATTGGCGCGTTGAGGCTTTTGGTCTTGCGCAGGGCGACCATCGGTTCGACGTAGCGCTCGCGGATCAGATCCGGATCGAGAATTTCCAGCCCCGGCGGCAACACGATGCCTTGAGCGCGAGCGACCGCTTCGACGTCTTCCGGTTTGGCCAGCAACACACAACGGGCAATCCCGCGTTCCTGACAGATCGCGGCCGCTTGCACGGTGAACGGCTCGCTGCCTTCGGGCAGGACGATGCGCTTGTTCGCTGCCTGCGCGCGCTGAATCAACTGATAGCGGAATACTGCCGGCGACAGGCGCATTTCCCGTGGCGTGCCACAGCGCTGGTGCAGCCACTTGGCGTCGAGGTGGCTGGCGACGAAGTCGGTGATGATTTCCGCACGCTCGCGGTCGTCGATCGGGATTTCCTTGTTCAGACCATTGAGCAGGTTGGCGGTGTCGTAGGAGCCGGTGCTCACCGACAGCACTGGCAAACCGGCCTGCAATGCGCCACGGCACAAGTCCATGATGCGCGGGTCGGGCAGGGTGTCGCTGGTCAGCAGCAAACCGGCCAGCGGCACGCCGTTGATCGCTGCAAGGCTGACGGCGAGGATGATGTCGTCGCGATCGCCCGGGGTCACCACCAGCACACCGGGCTTGAGCAGTTCGACGGTGTTGCGCATGGTCCGCGCACAGATGATGATTTTGGTCATCCGGCGGGTTTCGTAGTCACCGGCGTTGAGCACTTGCGCGCCCATCAGGTCGGCGACGTCGCGGGTGCGTGGTGCGTTGAGTTCCGGCTGATAAGGAATGCAGCCGAGCAAACGGAAATCGCCGCTGCGCAGCAACGGCGAATGTTCCTTCAGACGCGCGGCGAAGGCGTCCATGCTTTCTTCGGTCTTGACCTTGTTGAGGATCACGCCGAGCACCTTCGGGTCTTTCGGGCCGCCGAACAGTTGCGCCTGCAACTCGACACGGCCGGAGAGCTCGGCGAGCACTTCGTTTTCCGGCGCGGAGACCAGAATCACCTCGGCATCGAGACTCTTGGCCAGGTGCAGATTGACTCGCGCGGCGTAGCTGGCGCTGCGGGTCGGCACCATGCCTTCGACGACCAGTACGTCTTTGCCGATGGCGGCTTGCTGATAGAGGGTGATGATTTCTTCGAGCAGTTCATCGAGCTGACCGTCGCCGAGCATCCGCTCAACGTGGGCAAGGCCCAGTGGTTGCGGCGGTTTCAGGCCGTGGGTGCGCGCCACCAGTTCGGTGGAACGCTCAGGGCCGGTGTCGCCCGGGTGCGGCTGGGCAATCGGTTTGAAGAAACCGACTTTCAGCCCGGCTCGCTCAAGCGTGCGCACCAGCCCGAGGCTGATGGAGGTCAGACCCACGCCAAAATCGGTGGGGGCGATAAAAAAAGTTTGCATGCGAATTCTCTAAGGGTGCATGGCAATGGCGATCATCTTTTACTGACAATCTGCCGAAATTCAGTCGCCAAGGTTATCGCTAACCGAGCCTTGTGCGCACCAACCGCAGGCAAAGGGTTGGCCTATTTTTTCAATACGTTGCGCCGCGTCGAGCACCCAGGCGCGTGATTGCCATGGCGGTTGATGGCGCAGGTGCTGGGTGTGGCCACAGGAAAGCTCGGCGACCCAATGACCTTCTTCGTCCTGATGGAAGCCGGTGATCGTCGAAACCCGTTTGTCCGGGTTGTGTTCGCTTTCGCGCGATTGCTTCGCTAAACTTGGCCTTTCTATATTCTTATGCAAAAGGTCTCGCCCCATGCTGATCGCCGCCAATAAGGCTGTCTCCATCGACTATACCCTGACCAACGACGCTGGTGAGGTCATCGACAGCTCCGCCGGCGGCGCTCCGCTGGTCTACCTGCAAGGCGCAGGCAACATCATCCCGGGCCTGGAAAAAGCTCTGGAAGGCAAAGCTGTTGGTGACGAGCTGGAAGTTTCCGTTGAACCGGAAGACGCTTACGGCGAATACGCCGCCGAGCTGGTCAGCACCCTGAGCCGCAGCATGTTCGAAGGCGTTGACGAGCTGGAAGTCGGCATGCAGTTCCACGCTTCGGCGCCGGACGGCCAGATGCAAATCGTCACCATCCGTGACCTCGACGGCGACGACGTAACAGTCGACGGCAACCACCCACTGGCCGGTCAGCGCCTGAACTTCAAAGTGAAGATCGTTGACATCCGTGACGCCAGCCAGGAAGAAATCGCTCATGGCCACGTCCATGGCGAAGGTGGCCATCACCACTGATTTTCTGCGCTAAGCTTCGAGTACTGGAGAGGCGCCTGCGGGCGCCTTTTTAGTCCGCGGCTGTCCTTGGTAACCTCGCCAAGTGGCTGTTTCGAGTAGAACACGGGAATCTTGGAGTTCGTCATGAGTGCTTTTCACGACCTTAAGTTGACAGCCCTGGATGGTCAGGAGCTACCGCTGGCCCCGTTCAAGGGCCAAGTCGTGCTGGTGGTCAACGTCGCCTCCAAGTGCGGCTTGACCCCTCAGTACGCGGCGCTGGAAAACCTCTATCAACAGTACAAAAGCAAAGGCTTCAGTGTGCTGGGCCTGCCGTGCAACCAGTTTGCCGGTCAGGAACCAGGTACCGAACAGGAAATTAAGGATTTCTGCAGCCTCAACTATGGCGTGACATTCCCGTTGTCGAGCAAGCTCGAAGTCAACGGTCACGAGCGGCATCAACTCTACCGTCTGCTGGCGGGCGAGGGCGCGGAGTTTCCCGGTGACATCACCTGGAATTTCGAGAAGTTTCTGCTCGGCAAGGACGGTCGGGTGCTGGCCCGGTTTTCGCCGCGCACGGCGCCGGATGATCCGACCATTGTGCATGCGATTGAAAAAGCGCTGGGCTGAAACAGCAAGATCAAAAGATCGCAGCCTTCGGCAGCTCCTACACGGGATTGTCGGGGCTGCGATTTTTTTGTTCCAATCGCATCCGATCATGTAAGAGCTGCCGAAGGCTGCGATCTTTTGCTTTGCGTCTTTTAATCCTTAATCACCGAGATCAATAATGCTGTTCAACGGCTTCGACTCTCCATATTATCGCCGTCATAAAGTCATCTCTGTGGAGCCTCTCGATGCCCGTTCAAGCCTTGTTCAAACCGTTCCACCTCGGTGGCCTCGAACTGCCGACCCGCGTGGTCATGGCGCCGATGACTCGCTCGTTCTCCCCGGGCGGCGTGCCTAATTCGAAAGTCATCGAGTACTACCGTCGTCGCGCGGCGGCCGGTGTCGGCCTGATCATCACCGAAGGCACCACCGTCGGCCACATTGCCTCCAACGGCTACCCGAACGTGCCGCAATTCTTTGGTGACGCGCCATTGGCCGGCTGGAAGAAAGTCGTTGATGCGGTTCACGCCGAAGGCGGCAAGATCGTTCCGCAACTGTGGCACGTGGGCAGCGTACGCCGCATCGGCACCGAGCCGGATGCCAGCGTGCCGGCTTACGGCCCGTCGGAAAAACTCAAGGACGGTCAGGTCGTGGTGCACGGCATGACCAAGCAAGACATCCAGGACGTGATCGCAGCCTTCGCCCAGGCTGCCAAGGATGCACAAAGCATCGGCATGGACGGCGTGGAAATCCACGGCGCCCACGGTTATCTGATCGACCAGTTCTTCTGGGAGGGCAGCAACCAGCGCACCGACGAATACGGCGGCAGCCTGGCCAACCGTTCGCGCTTCGCCATCGAACTGATTCAAGCCGTGCGTACAGCGGTCGGCGAAGGCTTCCCGATCATCTTCCGTTTCTCGCAATGGAAGCAGCAGGATTACACCGCGCGTCTGGTGCAAACCCCGGAAGCGTTGGGTGAGTTTCTCAAGCCGCTGTCCGACGCTGGCGTGGATATTTTCCACTGCTCGACGCGGCGTTTCTGGGAGCCGGAGTTCGATGGTTCCGAGCTGAACCTGGCAGGCTGGACGCGCAAGCTCACCGGCAAGCCGACCATCACTGTTGGCAGCGTTGGCCTGGACGGCGAGTTCCTGCAGTTCATGGTCAACACCGACAAGGTCGCGCAACCGGCCAGTCTGGAGAACCTGCTGGAGCGTTTGAACAAAGAGGAGTTCGATCTGGTGGCGGTAGGGCGTGCGCTACTGGTCGATCCGGACTGGGCGCAGAAAGTCCGCGAAGGGCGTGAGCAGGATATTCCGCCGTTCAGCCGCGAGGCGTTGATGACGCTGGTTTAAGCGGTGCCCTTACTGACGCTATCGCTGGCAAGCCAGCTCCCACAGGTTTTATGGGTGTTCACACGACCTATGGGCACTGGAAATCCCTGTGGGAGCTGGCTTGCCAGCGATGGCGGTTTCAAACGCAACAATAATTCAGGGAAGTGTCTGCGCATTCGGGACAACCTGCTCGCCTACACAAGCCCCGCGCAAATGCTTTTCAAACTGCTCGATAACCGCCGGCCAGCCCTGGCGACTCGCATGCTGCCGCGCATTCAAGCGCACGCAACGCAACGTCTCGTCCTCTTCCAGCAACCACGCCGCCGCCTCGCAAAAGGCCTGCTCATCACCCGGCATCGCCAGCACGCCGTTGTAGCCATGGCGAATATGCTGCGCCGCTGCCGCTTGATCGTAAGCCACCACACCGAGGCCCGACGCCAAAGCTTCGAGCACGACATTGCCGAAGGTTTCGGTCAGGCTCGGAAACAGAAATACATCGCCTGACGCGTAGTGCGCCGCCAACGCCTCACCGCGCTGCGCGCCGCAGAAAATCGCCCCGGGCAATTCCTTTTCCAGCGCGAGCCGTTGCGGCCCGTCACCGACCACGATCAGTTTCAGATTACGCTGTGGATAAGTCTCGCGCAGGGTTGCAAAGCTGCGCTTGAGCAGGCCCAGGTTTTTCTCCGGAGCCAAACGTCCTACGTGAATCACGGCAACGTCGCGCTCGCTCAGTCCCCATTGCTCACGCAAGGCGTTCAGGCGTTTGCTCGGATGAAACAACTGGCTGTCCACACCTCGCGACAACAACGCCAACCGCTCGAAATGCCGCCGCTCCAGCTCCAGCCGCTGGCTGACGCTCGGCACCAACGTCAGCGCCGAGCGATTGTGAAACCAGCGCAAATAATGCGTCAGCATCCGTGTCAGCAGGCCGAGACCGTACTGACTGGTGTATTGCTGAAAGTTGGTGTGAAAGCCGCTGACCACCGAAATGCCCAGACGCCGGGCCGCACGCAGGGCCGATAACCCGAGCGGGCCTTCCGTGGCGATGTACAGCACATCGGGACGCTGACGTTTCCAGCGTCGCAGCAGTTTGTGCATCGACGACTGACCCCATTGCAGCCCCGGATACCCCGGCAACGGCCAGCCCCGACACAGCAACAGCGACTGATCTTCACTGCGCTGCGGATCACCGGGCTGACGCGGGCGTACCAGTTCAACCTGATGCCCGCGCGCGCGCAGTCCATCGCACAAGCGGCCAAGGGTATTGGCCACGCCGTTGATTTCCGGTGGGAAGGTTTCGCTGATCAGGGTGATGTTTAGAGCTGTCGTCATGGCCTCAGTGTCGGCTGAGGCCATGTCGTGCTTGTGACGTTCGGATGATGGATTTGTGACGCGCTATGGCTGGGGGCTCAGCGCTGAGTGACGAGATTTTCGGCACCGCGCTCACGCACCCAGAACAACGTCGCCCCGGCCACCGCGGCCGGCATCATCAGGATGTTGACCACCGGGATCAGCAGCACCAGATAGACGATCCCGCCAAAACTCATGCTCTGCCAGCGCTTCTGGCGCAGCCAGGCGAGCATCTCGTTCCAGCCGAGTTTGTGGTTGTCCGCCGGGTAGTCGATGTACTGGATCGCCATCATCCACACGCCGAACAACAACCACAGCGGTGCGGCGATGATGTTCACCACCGGGATGAACGAGAGAATGAACAGGCCGATGGCGCGGGGCAGAAAGTAGCCGAGTTTGCGCATTTCCCGGGCGAGGGTGCGTGGGACCATCGCGATCAATTCGCCCCAGCTGAACGCCGGGAAGTCATCGGTGCCGCGCACCACCACTTCGACTTTTTCCGCGAGGAAGCCGTTGAACGGTGCGGCGATCACGTTGGCCAGCATGGTGAAGGTGAAAAACACCATCAATGCCACCAGCACCACAAACAGCGGCCAGAGTACGTAGCTGAGAAAACTCAGCCACTCCGGCAGCGACGGCATCAGCGTATCGACCCACAGACTGAACTGGTGGCCGGCCAGATAGATCAATCCGACGAACAGCACCAGGTTGATCGCCAGCGGCAACAACACGAACAGGCGCAAGCCAGGGCTGAGAACCAGTTTGAGGCCTTCGCGCAGGTATTGCGGGCCGGACAGAACGGGGGCGGGCATAAGGTGCTCCGAGCAAGGGAAAACGCGCCGACCTTACCGGCTTTGCCACGGCGGCGAAAGCGCGGTAGAGCGATCGACATTCACTGTAACAAAGACGTCCATCTCGTCAGTGTGTCGGCATAGAGACCACCTATGAGCTGGATTGTTAAACCGTATTTCCTTAATCTTGCCCCCCTCGATACGCTGCACCCAACTTTTTACAGGACTGTCGAGCTCAAGCCTTCCCCAAGGTTTTCCACGGTCCTTTTTTATTCCCGCCGGCAGTCCGGCGATCCGGGCCTGTTTTTCGGCCCGGTCAACAGGAGCAGGTCATGTCTGAAGTCCGTCATTCGCGAGTGATTATTCTCGGTTCCGGCCCTGCCGGTTACAGCGCTGCGGTATACGCGGCCCGCGCCAACCTCAAGCCACTGCTGATCACCGGCATGCAGGCTGGCGGTCAACTGACCACCACCACCGAAGTCGACAACTGGCCGGGCGACGTCCATGGCCTGACCGGTCCTGCACTGATGGAGCGTATGCGCGAGCACGCCGAGCGTTTTGAAACCGAGATCGTTTTCGATCACATCAACGCCGTCGACTTCGCCGCCAAGCCTTACACCCTGACCGGTGACAGCGCGACTTACACCTGCGACGCCCTGATCATCGCCACCGGCGCCAGCGCGCGCTACCTGGGCCTGCCGTCGGAAGAAGCGTTCATGGGCAAAGGCGTTTCGGCCTGCGCGACCTGCGACGGTTTCTTCTACCGCAACAAGCCAGTCGCTGTGGTTGGCGGCGGCAACACTGCTGTGGAAGAGGCGCTGTACCTGGCCAATATCGCCAGCACCGTGACCCTGATCCATCGTCGCGAAACCTTCCGCGCCGAGAAAATCCTGATCGACAAGCTCAACGCTCGCGTCGCCGAGGGCAAGATCATCCTCAAGTTGAACGCCAACCTCGACGAAGTCCTGGGCGACAACATGGGCGTGACCGGTGCGCGTCTGAAGAACAACGATGGCAGCTTCGACGAAATCACCGTCGACGGCGTGTTCATCGCCATCGGCCACACTCCGAACACCTCGCTGTTCGAAGGCCAGCTGACCCTGAAAGACGGTTATCTGGTGGTGCACGGCGGCCGTGAAGGCAATGCGACTGCGACCAGCGTTGAAGGCATCTTCGCTGCCGGTGACGTGGCTGACCACGTTTACCGTCAGGCGATCACCTCGGCCGGCGCCGGCTGCATGGCGGCACTGGACACCGAGCGTTACCTGGACGGTCTGCAGAACGCTTCGTTCTAAGATCGCAGGCATAAAAAAACCGGCCAGATTGGCCGGTTTTTTTGTGCCCGTTATTCACAGCCACCACACATCGAATGTGGGAGCGAGCCTGCTCGCGAAAGCGGTATATCAATCGACATCAATGTTGAATGTCAGTCCGTATTCGCGAGCAGGCTCGCTCCCACAGGGGATTGTGGTTGGCTATGGAATCAGCGGCGGGTCAGGGGCTGGATGGTGAACTTCACGCCGGCCAGACCGTGCTTGATCAACGCCCGGATATTACCGTGATCACTGCCCTCAGGCGTCGCTACCACCGAACGGTAATGCTCGCCGAACGCCAGCAGCGCTTCTTCATCGCTCAGTCCCTCCAGCAGCGCCAGACCCAGGGTCTTGCACGAACCTTCGTTCTGCCCGGCGGCGTTTTCCACGCCACCGTTGTTGAAGGCTTGCGGCTGGTAGTCATAACCGGCGGCAATGAATGCCAGGGTGTCGGCGAAAGCGTGTTCGCCGCTGTTGAGGCTGGCGCGCAGGGTGTTCAGATCACTCATGGGGTTTTCCTTTGGCGAACGCCGCTTGTTGTTCGGCGTTGGCTTCTTGCTGAAATTGGGCTTTCCACTCGGCGTAAGGCATGCCGTAAACCACTTCACGGGCGTCGTCGAGGCTGACCTCGATCTGGCGCTCGTCGGCTTCGGCCTTGTACCACTTCGACAGGCAGTTGCGGCAGAACCCGGCGAGGTTCATCAGGTCGATGTTCTGCACATCCTTGCGGCTGTCCAGGTGGGCGACCAGCCGGCGGAAGGCGGCGGCTTCGAGTTCGAGGCGTTGTTGCTCGGTCATGGGAGTCTCTGCGAGACAGCTTCAAGCGACGAGCTTCAAGCTGCAAGATGGGTGGCGGTGACGCGAAGTTTACAGCTTGCCGCTTGAAGCTTGAAGCTTGAAGCTAGCGGCTCGCTGCAAGCGTGATTGACACCGATTCGGCAAAACGCAGCGCATGCGGCTTGTCGACTTCGACTTCGGCGTACAGCACCGAACTGTTACTCATGACCAGATCGAGCAATTCCTGAGTCAGGCGTTCGAGCAGGGCAAAGCGGTTACCCTCGACGTGCGCGATGATCGCTTTGGTGATGGTGCGGTAATTCAGCGCGTGGTCGATGTCGTTGTCACGCACCGCTTCCTGCGCGGCATACAGAATGGTCAGGTTGATCAGCACATCCTGTTTGTTGAGGATTTCGTCCTCGTTGATCCCGATAAAGGTGCGCAAGCGCAGATCCTTGACCCGGATGCGCGCCATTCCCGGTTGCAGTTGTGACATTTATTTGCTCCGTCCAATCAATTGCAGGAACTCCTGACGGGTGTTGCTCGACTCGCGAAAGGCGCCGAGCATGACCGAGGTGTTCATGGTCGAATTCTGTTTTTCGACACCGCGCATCATCATGCACATGTGTCTGGCCTCGATGACCACGGCGACGCCGGCAGCATCGGTGACCTGTTGCACTGCATCGGCGATTTGTCGGGTGAGGTTTTCCTGAATCTGCAGGCGCCGGGCGAACATGTCCACCAAGCGCGCAATTTTCGACAGTCCCAATACCTTGCCTGTCGGAATATAAGCCACATGGGCCTTGCCGATGAAGGGCAGCAGGTGATGTTCGCACAATGAGTACAGTTCGATGTCGGCGACGATGATCATCTCGTCGCTGTCCGAGGCAAACAGCGCGCCGTTAACAATGTCATCGACGCTCTGTTCGTAACCGTGACACAGGTATTGCATGGCCTTGGCCGCGCGCACTGGCGTATCGAGCAGTCCTTCGCGGTCGGGATCTTCACCGAGGCCGATGAGGATTTCGCGGTAGTTCTCGGGCAGTGAGCGGCTCATGGGCAGCCTCGCAGGCAGGTGTTATTTGACGTGCCTTCCGCCGTTGACGGTCAGGGTCGTACCGGTGACATAAGGGTTGTCGAGCAGATAGCGCAGGCTCTGATAGATCACTTCGCTGCCGGGCTCGATGCCCAGCGCGGATTTGGCCAGGGCCTTGGCGCGGTACGCCGCGTCGTCGTCGGGATTGAACAATAGCAGGGCTGGCGCGATGCCGTTGACCTTGATGGCCGGCGCATAGCGGGCGGCGAAGGACAGGGTCAGGCTGTCGAGCCCGGCCTTGCTGGCGCAATAACCGATGTGCTTGCTGCTGCCTTTGCGGGTGACATCGTCGCTGATATGGATGATGTCGGCGGGCGTCGAGCGCTTCAGCAATTCACTGCAGTGCAGGTTGATCAGGTATGGCGCGAGCATGTGCAGATTGAACATGCGCGTGAAGGCTTCGGCCTCGCTGCCCGGAGTTTCGGCCAGCCATTCGGAAGCGTTGTGCACGATGGCGCGCAGGCTCTCGGTGTGGGTTTTCAGTGCTTCGATGAAGACGAGAATCCCGGCTTCGCTGGAGAAGTCGGCGAACAGGCCAGTGGCGCCCAGATCGCGTAGTGTCTGTACGCCGGGGCGTTCGCTGCGGTAAGTGAAGATGACGCGATGGCCGTCTTCGAGCAACCGCTGCGCGCAATGCAGACCGACACGCTGGCCGGCACCGGTGATGAGGATCGGGGCAGAGGATTCAGGCATGAACGGCTCGCATCGCGGTGGGAGCAAAAACTATAACAGCGACGAGCCTGAAAAGATCGCAGCCTGCGGCAGCTCCTACCCTGGTCTGTGTTCAGTCCTGTAGGAGCTGTCGAGTGCAACGAGGCTGCGATCTTTAATGTTTCTGAGGTGTCGCCGAAACAGGCAGGCGCACCGGTGTGCTGTTCAGCCAGTTCGCCAGCAAGCGCGTCGACAGCGGAATAAAGAAGTAAACCATCAGCGGCGTCAGGCACGCCGTGCTGATCAATACGCGCGGCAACAAACTCATGTCAGCGAGCAACGGGCCGAGGACAAAGTTGAACAACAGTGACACCGGAAAAAACGCCAGCCAGATCGCGACGGCCTGCTTCCAGCGCGGTGGACGCTGACCGGCCGCACCGAACCAGCCTTCGATTCCACTGACCCGATGCTCTTTCGGGTGGGCGAACAGATCACTGCCACGGCTCAACCACGCGGTGCGTGAAACCGAATGCTCCCACGCATGCAACGTCTGCTCATCGACAAAGCGGAAAATGATCTGGAATTCGTTATCGCCGGGTGGCGGTGCGAGTACGCCAGAACCCAGGTAACCGGGGAAATCTGTGGCCAGTTGTTCGCCTTCGCGCAGCCAGGCGATCAAGTCCTGATAGCGGCCATCAGCGACGCGACGGGCAACCATCAGCGTGACGGGGGAAGTAGACATTTTGTATCTCCGTATTTCGATTGCGTCACTCCGGGTAGGAATTTCGCCTGACGCAGGGCCGGGGTAGAGGCCTGCGTTATTCAACAAGCAAGGATTATTCCGGTTTTTCACGATTAAACCAGCGACTTTCGTCGCATTTCATCACTTGAAACCGATCGGGGCATAAGCGTTAGAATGGGATCCAATTGAACCGACATGGAAGTTGAGCGCCATATGCCTGTGATCACCGACGCAAACCCTGCTTTGGAGGCATCTGTCGCGCTTGAGCGCGCCGATCTGTTCCCGATCCGCGAGGTTGCGCGCCTCACCGGTGTAAACCCGGTGACCTTGCGCGCCTGGGAGCGGCGCTACGGTTTGATTCAGCCGACACGCACCGAAAGTGGGCATCGGCTCTATTCGATGACCGATATCGAGCGGGTGCGCAGCATTGTTGACTGGATTGATCGTGGTGTCGCCGTGAGCAAAGTCGGCAAGATCCTCGCCAAAACCGAACCGATGAAAGTGCTGGCGCACATCATCCCCGATGATCTGGTGCAGGCTGATTACCTGCAGTGGCAGGAACAGATTCAGCAGGCGGTCAGCGCCTTCGATGATCAGCAACTGGACCGCGTCTATGGGCAGATTTTCTCTTCTTACTCATTGCCGGTGGTGTTTCAGGACATCCTCATGCCGCTGTGGCTGCAATTGTTGCAGCGCCAGGAGGCGTTCGGGCAAACCAGCGAATGGCTGTTCTTCGATGGATTCCTGCGCGCGCGGGTGTTGCAGCGGATCGTCATGCTGCGTGGGACACAACCGCGCCGGGTGATCGTCAGCGCGCTGGCCGGGCAGTGTCGGGAGCTGGAATTGCTGGTGGCGGCGTTGTTTCTCAGCGACAGCAATTCCGGTGTTCGGGTGCTGACGACAGGTCAGCCGTTCGATGAACTGACGCTGGTGTGCGAAAAGATCAAACCTGATGCACTCGTGCTTTTTTCCAATCACGCGCCCAGCGCCGAATTGCCTCGACGTTTGAACCGGCTGGCGTTGAGCCTTGATTGTCAGTTGATGCTGGCGGGCGATGCTTCAGATCTGGCGCAGGACAGTCTGGCTGGATCCTCTGTTGCCTGTCTGGGCAATGAAGGGGCGAACATGCGTCAGCGCATGCTGCAGTTTCTGGCCGGCAATCTGGATACCTGAAACTCAGGTGTGAAGGGCAGGATGCGTGAGGCGATGTTGCTGCAGGATGAACTGGCGCAGACGTTCGGTTTCGTCGGTGTCGGTCTGGCTCAGTTCGTAGGCGTAGAAACCGCTCTCGGTTTCCCGTTCGAAATTGCCCCGCAATGAAATCCGCTCGTAACCCGAAGGGCTGAACCACAACGCGAAATGCTTGGGTGGTTTGGTCTTGTTGCGTACTTCCAGCAACACACCTTTGTGCGAAACCTCGTGGACCCACAGCGTGCCCGGCTGACCTTTGGCGTTCTCCAGGGCAACCGGCTCTTCGAGAGTCAACCGCCAAGGCCGCACCATCGGGCCGTCTTCATAAATGCTCGGCACGCCGAGGCGCAGATGCAATGCGTGAAACTCGTCTTCCACCAGATGCAACGGAAAAGTCATCTGCTGATTTTCGAAATTGGCCTGAATGGTCACCTGCTCGTGAGCGGCCAGGCGCGTGAGCAAATCACGGATCTGCGAACCGCCGTTGACCAGCAGACTCGACGTCGCATCCCGCACGTTCAGTTGCGGGTTGTGCTGCATGGTCTGGATGAAATCCAGCTCATCCTGAGTGAGGAGGGCGTCGCGCTGCATGGCTAACTCGAAAGATATAGATACAAAGTCATTGGTGATTGTAGTTAATGACACTTAGTTCGCGATTTTGTTTTGACCGTTTGTCGCTTTCAGTGCAGCCAGTTCTGCTTCAAGGGCTGCGACTTGTGCTTCCAGCTGTGCCACGCGCTGCTGAGCCTTGACCTGAACGGTGACATCCTTCTGCACACCAACGAAATAAGTCTGCCCGTCATCGGCGTTTTTTACCGTGGAAAGCGACAGCTCATTCCAGAACGGCGTGCCGTCCTTGCGGTAGTTGCGCAGGATTTCCCGGCACGACCCGTTGTTGCGCAATACATCGCGAATCAGCTCCAGACTCTCCTGGTCACGATCACCGGCCTGAAGAAAGCGGCAGTCCTGATAGAGGATTTCCTCACTGGTGTAGCCGGTCAGTCGTTCAAAGGCCGGGTTCACATAGATCAGGATATTGTCCTGCTCACCTTCCTTTTCGGCGACCACGATCCCGTCGTTCGACGCATTGATCACCATTTGCAGCAGACTGGCATTGATCATCTTTGAATCCTTTCAGAGTTGTCAGTGGCACGCATTCTAGAAGAACCGTAAGCGCTGTCTACTGGCCATTACCGCCAATTGAGATCCAATCGCAGCTTTGCGTCCGAGGCTGTTACTATCGCCGCTCATTTTTTTCAGTTTCAGGATCAGATTGATGAAAGTCGCCATCCTCTCCGGTTCGGTCTACGGCACCGCCGAAGAAGTCGCCCGTCATGCCCAGAACCTGTTGAAAGCCGCTGGCTTTGAAACCTTCTACAACTCGCGCGCCAGCCTCGCCGACATTCAGGCGTTCGGCCCCGAAGCATTGCTCGCAGTGACCTCGACCACTGGCATGGGCGAATTGCCCGATAACCTGCAGCCGCTGTATTCGGCGATTCGCGACCAGTTGCCAGCGGCATTGCTCGGTTTGCCGGGCGCAGTGATTGCCTTGGGCGACGCCAGTTATGGCGACACCTTCTGCGGCGGTGGCGAGCAAATGCGTGAGCTGTTTGGCGAACTCGGCGTGCGCGAAGTGCAAGAGATGCTGCGTATCGACGCCAGCGAAAGCGTCACCCCGGAAACCGACGCCG
This sequence comes from Pseudomonas chlororaphis, assembly GCF_000783395.1. Lineage (GTDB taxonomy): Bacteria > Pseudomonadota > Gammaproteobacteria > Pseudomonadales > Pseudomonadaceae > Aquipseudomonas > Aquipseudomonas chlororaphis_H. The sequence continues at coordinate 218,905 of NZ_JSFK01000001.1, forward strand.
AGCCTTGGCTGGCGCGGTTGATCGACACGCTCAAGGGCTGATTCCGCGCTCGCGCAACAGCGCCAGCCATGCCTGCGCCGCTTTCGACAGATAGGCGCCGCGCCGCCAGATGAAGGCGATATCCCAACGCAGATAATCCGGCGCGCGCAAGGTCAGGCGAACCACGCCTGGCCGCACCAGTCCGCGTGCGACCACGCTGGGCAACAGCACCACGCCTTGTCCGGCGGCGACCAGCGCCGCAAGAAAATCGGCCTGACCGCTGCGTCCGCCTTCCTTCGGCGTGAAGCCCAATTGCTGGCATGCCTGCAGCAAGCGGTCGTTGAGCACGAAGCTGCGCTGATAGAGCAGAAAGGGCGTCTCGGCCAATTCCTCCAGACCGATCTCACCCCGCTCGGCCAGTGGATGATCCACCGGCAGCAGGGCGTCGAGTGGCTCATCGCAAAACGGCTGACAGTCGAATTGCGGGTCCTTTGGCAACAGACTGCCGCCCAACTCCAGCTCACCGCTCAGCACAGCCTGCTCGATGTTGCGGCTGCCGCCTTCGAGCAACTGGATGCTGATATTCGGATAGCGCCGCCGGTATTCAGCAAACAATTCGGCGAATAGCGCGTCGCTGCCGAGTAATGGCAGGCCGAGGCGCAGCTCTCCACGTGCCATATGACTGAGGTCGTCCAGTTCCGCGAGCAATTCGTTACGCAAGCGCAGCATGCCCTCGGCCCGTTGCAGCACCACGCTGCCCGCGGCGGTCAGGCGCAATTGCGAGCCGAGCCGTTCGAGCAAGGGGGTGCCAAGACTCTGCTCCAGTTGCGCGATCTGTTTGCTGACCGCTGATTGACTGATGTGCAGGGTTTTTGCGGCCTGGGTGAAACCGCCCTGATGCATGACTTCGACAAAACTGCGCAGCTGTTTGAATTCCATGGCCTGATTCCATTTTGGAATGGCTTTGAGTCTAACAATTCGCTTCGGGGATGGCAGGTCATTTCGTAAAATAGGCTTCTGCAAGGAGCCAACCTCATGAACGCCGTCCGCTTCAAACATCTTTCCCGTCTCTTCGTCGAACTCGCCGTGTTACTCGGTCTCTACTTGGTCGGCTGCCAACTCGCCGCATGGCTAGCCTGGCCAATCCCCGGCGGCGTCATCGGTATGGCGCTGTTGCTGCTGGCATTTGCCTTTGGCTGGGTCAAACCGGCAGCCCTGCAATTGGGCGCGGGATTGCTGATGGCCGAGATGTTGTTGTTCTTCATTCCGGCGCTGATGAGTCTGCTCGACTATGGCGCGCTGTTGCGCAATGACGGCTGGCGGATTCTGTTGGTGATCGCCGCCAGCACCTTGATGGTGATGCTGGTGACAGCTTTCACCGTAGAACTGGCCGTGCGCATGAGGCGGTCCCATGAAGCTTGAATGGATGCCAATGTTCTGGCTGGCCTTCACCCTGTTGGCGTATCTGTTCAGCCGCTGGTTGTATCGGCGCACCGGGCGCTACGTCTTGTCTCCCCTGATTCTGGTGCCGGCGTTGCTGCTGGCGCTCGCCGTGCCCCTGCACACCGCCTATGCCGAATATTCCAGCAACACCCACTGGCTGATGCTGGTGCTCGGCCCGGTCACCGTGGCTTTTGCCGTGCCGATCTGGCAGCAACGCCGTTTGCTGATGCGGCACTGGTCGGCACTCCTGCTGGGGATGATTGCCGGCAGTGCAGCATCGATTGGTACTTCCTTCGGATTGGCCAGGGCGCTGGCGCTCGACAGCTCCGTGACGATGTCACTGGTGCCGCGCTCGATCACCACGCCATTCGCCATGCCGCTGGCGCAAAATCTCGGCGGTGTACCGGAGTTGACCGCCGTGTTCGTGATGTTCACCGGTGTGTTCGGCGCGATGCTCGGCGGCGTGTTGTTGAAGTGGTTGCCGTTGCGCAGTGCCTTGGCCCGTGGCGCGTTGTTCGGGGTTGGCGCGCATGGCGCCGGGGTCAGTCGGGCCCATGAAGTGGGCGGGGAAGAAGGCTCAGTCGCCGGGCTGGTGATGGTCTTGACCGGGTTGCTCAATCTGTATGCCGCGCCTTTGTTGGCGTCGTTGCTTTGACATGGATCCAGACTGTTTGCATCGCTGACTCGGTCAGTCATCAAGCTGGCTGCCAATGCAACTACGCGATCCTCTGCGCCTGACTAGACTGCTCGTACGTGCAGAACAATAAGAACGCAGAGGTGCATACAGTGAGCGTAGCCCCCGTCCAATCGTCCCTTAATGTCAAAGACCAGGTCAGTGCTGCGGAATGGCAGACCCGAGTCGATCTCGCCGCTTGTTATCGTCTGGTCGCGCTGCATGGCTGGGACGATCTGATCTTCACCCATATCTCGGCCAAGGTGCCGGGCACCGAAGATTTCCTGATCAACCCGTTTGGTCTGATGTTCCATGAGATCACCGCGTCGAGCCTGGTGAAAGTCGATCAGTCCGGCAACAAACTCATGGACAGCCCCTACGAGATCAACCCCGCCGGCTACACCATCCACAGCGCCGTGCACGAAGTGCGGCACGATGTGGTTTGCGTGCTGCATACCCACACCGCTTCCGGTGTCGCGGTGTCGGCGCAAAAGCAGGGCGTGTTACCGATCAGTCAGCAGTCGCTGTTCGTGCTCTCGAGCTTGGCCTATCACGGTTACGAAGGCGTGGCGCTGAACCACGAAGAGAAGTCGCGCCTGCAGGCCGACCTTGGCGAGAGCAATTTCCTGATGCTGCACAACCACGGTCTGCTGACCTGTGGCGGCACCATCGCCGACACGTTTCTGATGATGTTCACCTTCCAGCGCGCCTGCGACATTCAGGTCATGGCGCAAACCGGTGGTGCTGAACTCATCGCCATCGAACCGCAAATTCTGGCGGGCGCCAAAGCGATGATCGCCGGCGTCACCAAAAGTGCTCAAGGCATGGGTGGTGCGCTGGCCTGGCCGGCGTTGCTGCGCAAACTCGATAAACAAGACCCCGGATATAAACTCTAATGCCTCTTGCCGAGATTCCTCTGTGTGTCTGGCGTAAACGCAGCCAGACGTTTGTCTTTCGTGGCCAGCCGATCCGTTACTGGGCGGCGGGGCAGGGTGAGCCGCTGTTGCTGATCCATGGTTTCCCGACCGCCAGTTGGGACTGGCATTACCTGTGGCAACCACTGGCCCAGCGTTATCGCGTGATTGCCTGTGACATGCTCGGTTTTGGCGATTCGGCGAAACCGCTCAATCACACGTACAGCCTGCTGGAACAAGCTGATCTGCAACAGGCCTTGCTCGCGCATCTACAGGTCGAACAACCGGTGCATGTGCTGGCGCATGATTACGGTGACAGCGTTGCCCAGGAACTGCTCGCCCGCCATTACGAAGACAAGATCGAGCTCGCCAGTTGCGTGTTTCTCAATGGCGGATTGTTCCCGGAAACTCATCGTCCTGTGCTGATGCAGAAACTGCTGCTCAGCCCGTTGGGCTGGATGATCGGTCGTGCGTTTACTCGTGATGCTCTGGTGAAAAGCTTCCGGCAGATCTTCGGCCCGCAAACCCGGCCGAGCGAAAGCGAACTGGACGACTTCTGGAGCCTGGTCGACAGCAATCGAGGGCCACGGATCATGCACAAGTTGATCAGCTACATTCCCGAACGCCGGGTGCAGCGGGATCGCTGGGTGACGGCGATGCAGCGCGGCGAAATCCCGTTACGGGTGATCGATGGTGAAGTCGATCCGATTTCCGGGGCGCACATGGTCGAGCGCTACCGCGAATTGATCGCCGATGCAGACACAGTGCTGTTGCCGGGCATCGGCCACTATCCACAGACCGAGGCGCCCGTGCAGGTGCTCAAGCATTACCTGGAGTTTCGTGAGCGGTTTGTATTGCCGCCGCGCAAAGTCGCCTGCTCCTGAAGATCAAAAGATCGCAGCCTTCGGCAGCTCCTACACAAATCCAATGTAGGAGCTGCCGCAGGCTGCGATCTTTTGATCTTTTGTTTCTTTGACGCCCTCATCATCCCCCAACCTTATCGCGCACCATTCAGCCTCAGCCGTGTTCGTTGTGACTCAAAGCCCTGTGCCTGACACTCGGGATCACTACTGGCCTGCTGGAGTTGCTGCGATGAATGAGTCTGTGCGTTTCGAAGATAAAGTCGTCATCGTCACCGGAGCCGGTGGCGGCCTCGGACGGGCGCACGCTCTGCTGTTCGCCAAACAAGGTGCGAAAGTGCTGGTCAACGATCTCGGCGGCTCGGCTCAGGGCGAAGGCGCCAACGCCTCCGCCGCCGATCGCGTGGTAGCGGAAATTCGCGCGGCCGGCGGTATCGCCGAAGCCAACCACGACTCGGTCACCGACGGCGACAAACTGGTGCAGAACGCCCTCGACGTCTTCGGCCGTGTCGACGTCGTTGTCAACAACGCCGGCATCCTGCGCGACAAGACCTTCCACAAAATGGACGACGCCGACTGGGACCTGGTTTACCGCGTCCACGTCGAAGGCGCCTACAAAGTCACCCGCGCCGCGTGGCCACACCTGCGTGAGCAAAACTACGGTCGGGTAATCTTCACCGCCTCGACCTCTGGCATCTACGGCAACTTCGGCCAGTCCAACTACGGCATGGCCAAACTGGGTCTTTACGGTTTGACCCGCACTCTGGCCATCGAAGGTCGCAAGAACAACATCCTCGTCAATGCCATCGCGCCAACCGGCGGCACGCGCATGACCGAAGGCTTGATCCCACCGCAAGTATTCGAGCAATTGAAGCCGGAGCTGGTCAGTCCGCTGGTGGTGTATCTGGCCAGCGAACAATGCCAGGAGACTTCCGGGTTGTTCGAGGTCGGTGGTGGCTGGATGGGCAAGGTGCGTTGGGAGCGCAGCCTCGGCGCCGGGTTTGATCCACGGGCGGGTTTCTCGCCGGAAGATGTCGCGGCGCACTGGCAGCAGATTTGTGATTTCGAAGGGGCGGCGCATCCGAAGGACAATATCGAGGCGCTGAAGGAAATGATGGCGAATTTGCAGAAGTATTCGTTGTAACAGCAAAGAAAAGCGAGCAGGCATGAATGCCTGCTCGCTTTTTTACTCTTCGATTTTGAATCCGGCTTTTCCGTTGGCTGCTCGCCATTCCTTGAAAATGCCGATCACGCCTATCGGACTGTCCTCAACGCCTTCTTCCGGATGGCATAAGACATCAGAAGCATTTGGATGCTCGGAAGTGCTGATGATCGTTTCAAAAATACGATCATGTTCGTACTCAGATGAGTAGTCACCTTCGAATAAGGAATTTATGAGCTCTATATATTCGCGCTCGGTGTAGTCTTCAAATCTTGCTTTAAGATTTTTATTCATTCCCCTGCGCCTTTTTTGGGTGATGGATCTTAATGTGTCGCTTAGGAGTAAGTATTTTCAGGTTGTCCATTTCGTAAACCGCTCCGCCAAGCTCAATAGGCTCTACATGATGCAGTTCGTATTTTCGCCGTTGACCGACGTGCTCGGATTGATGAGGCTTTGGTGACAATCCTCGGCGTAGGCTTGTCTGATCAACGCGGTTGAATAGCTGAAATAAATCCTCATCACCTGCTACCGCTTTCCAGAACGCTCTTCGAAACGCTTTAAAGCTCGAAAATTCCCTCCCCCGAAGTTTATCCGCAATCTGCTCAGGAATCGGCGCGCCTTCCGCCGTGGCAGCTGCTCCTAACCACCTACCTGAAACCGGCTGCCCCATCCCGCTCGCAACGCCGGGATCTTGCCGTCGATCCCGAAACATCGTGAAGACCGGTGGTATTCCGGATTCGATTGGAAAGACTGTGATCCATCCGCCAAACCCGTATAGATCCAACTGCGGATGGGGATCAATCCGTCCGCTATCTGGTCTTACCTCGGCACCGTCATAAAACGGTAAATCAGTGTCTACCAACGGGAAATCGGTTGAGGGATTCTGCGGTTCAACCAGTGGTGTCCAGGTGACGACAGGGCCTCTGGAGCCGGGGTCCGTTGCCGTGGAAACGTAAACATTTTTCCGAGCGTCGAAACGGGCAAGTCTCACCGGCACATTGCTGGGGACTGTTACGCCATCAGTGGTGACGACGGCAATTTCTACGCGGTTTCCTACGGCTCTGGAGCCGAGTCTGACTGGCAGATCGACTTCAGCCTCGGCGGCTGCCAACTCATACAGATCTGCTTCCAGAACGGGCGCAAGGTCTGACAGTGGAACGCTTGCGGAGTAAAGGTCACCATTCCCCAGCTCTGAGGGAACCAGCAGAGCCGCGAAGCCCACGAGGACGGGGGCAGCGGCGGTCGAAATCGTTGCGACGGCAATGGATACCGCTGAGCGAAGGGCGGTCTTGAGTGCCAGAGCGGTCGTAGGGTTGCTGCCTAAAGCGCCGAGTGTTCCGGCGAACGTCGGGCCAAACGCGGCCGTTGAGCCCACGTTGGCAAATATAGGATTTTTCCAGCGTTCCTCTGTTTGCGCCTGCCACTGGGCTCTCAAGCGAGCATTCTCTACTCGTCGCGCGGGCTCAGTCTGAGCATCCAGCAATGCTTGTTGGCGGTTTTTTTCCTGAGCCTCTAAAACGCCTTGCAATATCCTCTCGCGGCGCGCTTTTGCAGCGTATGCGCGATACAACGCCTCCTCTGCGCGCAACGCTCTTTCGCGCAGGCGCCACTGCTCTTTCTTTTGGGTACGGTGCGCTTTTTCATCAAGTACTCTTGCGGCCTCAGTACGGCGTAATGTTTCTGCTTTTGCTTCAAACCGTGCACGTTCTGCGCCCGTTTGTTTTGCTGCAGCATCGACAGCTATCCGAGCCTGTTCGGCCGCTGAGCGCCGAGACTTTGCCAATGCTGCGATCCGTGCTTTTTTCCGTGCCCAGTGATGTCCATGTTCGCGCTGCGCGGCGCCAGCGAGTTCCTTCAAATGTTGCTCGGATGAGATACGAGCACGTTCTTGAGCCAAGCGCTGACTCTCAGCCATTTCAGCTAGTCGTACCTGCTCCGCACGTGCAGCTTCGGCAATGTCTCTCTGATGTTGTTGTTGTTGTTGTTGTTCGGCCGCGATCCGCGCTCGTTCGTCAGCCAGTCGCTGAGCTTCTGCCGCTGCTGCATGCGCTTGATCATTGGTTTGCACCAAAGCCAGCCACTTGTGCACTTCGACCTGCTGTTGGTTGAGTATCTGAATTGACTGCGAAAGCAAATTCGCTTCGTGAGCCGCTCGGTATGAAGCGCCCCAAGCCTGCATAGCCACTCCTTGCGGATGGACCGAGCTATCGATGCGTTGTGCTCTTTGAAAAAAATCGTGAAAGCTTTTATTGAGCGGGGAAGCTCCGAAAAATTGATTGGAATTTAGAGTTTTTTGTCGGTGTTGAGCGGTTTTTCTAAGAATTAGCGTATGGCGTACTCCCAATTCTCGGGTGACGGTTTCAGCAGGAGGTAGCGGATGACTGGACCCTTCCAGACGTATTGCAGCCAGCTCCTGTTCAATTGTTTGGGGTAGTTGTTCAACATGGGTTTGAAATTCGTGAGCAGTTTTCACGCTGTGAGCAGTAAATGCCCGGGAAATTGCTCCCACATTGTTGGGAATACCAAACGTGCCGCTGTTGGGGAGGTTGGTAGCGGTTCCCCTGATTAACGTTGTGTTTGGAGGCGCTGTTGCTGTCGTATGAACAGCTTCGGTTAACACAAAGGGTGGAGGCTTTTGCATATTCATGTCCTTTTGAATGTGCGTGATAAATCGCTGGCAAGTCAGCACGGCCGGTTGGTGACGTCCGTGTCGCCAGCGAAGGGTTGAGGTGTTTCAAGTTACAACAGACTTGCTGTTGCAAAATCCGAGAAGCCCGTCAGTAACAGGGCGTTGTTTTGAGAGGGGTTTCGCCGATTAATAACAAAGCGCGGAGAAATCTTCTAAACACCAGGAAACGTCCGACGCTGTTCTAGGAAGTTGATTGCAGGGTGAGGGGGGACTTTTCAACAGCCATAAAAAAGGCCGCTGCAAACGCAGCGGCCAAGGTAAGACGTTGGATCAAGGAGCTACAAATCAACGTCAGTGAACACCGGGGCGATAAACCGAAGTCTTCGATTTATCTGAAATCTGTCAGCAATGGCCTGAGTTGCTCAAAGGCCAGTGCTTCGTGCTTTGCGGCGTGTCCCGTGAAAGCGCGTTCAGAATAAGGTCTTGAACGCGTAGGAAAAATACCGATTCCGGACATGCACTGTTGCGGGGCATGCAACAGTCCCGTGATCCGATGTGCACCATGCGCTGCACTGATGATCCTCCATCCAGCCGATCCATGAACGGCGCAAAGCCCCGCCCCGCAAGGCCATTCATCCTTTCGAGCGACAACGCGAATACCTCCTTGGTGCGCTTATCGACGCGGTTGCCCGGCAGTAGGGTGGGGCCTTCTGTCACTCACCGGGGAAGACGCATGACAAAAACAACAATGCGCGCCATCTTCACACCGCAGGCGCTGGCAGCCGCGGTGGCTCTGGGTTGCTGCGCCCAAGCGCAAGCAGTTGCGTTCAACATTGGCGAAATCGAGGGCACCTTCGATTCGTCGCTGTCGATCGGTGCGAGCTGGGGCATGCGCGATGCCGACAAGTCGCTGGTCGGCACGGTCAATGGTGGTACTGGGCAGTCTTCGACCGGTGATGACGGGCGTTTGAATTTCAAGAAGGGTGAGACCTTCTCGAAGATCTTCAAAGGCATTCACGACCTCGAACTGAAGTACGGCGACACCGGTGTCTTCGTGCGTGGCAAGTACTGGTACGACTTTGAGCTGAAGGACGAGGACCGCGAGTTCAAGCCGATCAGCGACAGCGGGCGCAAGGAAGGGGCGAAATCTTCCGGCGCACAAATTCTCGATGCGTTCGTCTATCACAACTATTCCATCGCCGATCTGCCGGGCACCGTGCGCGCGGGCAAACAAGTGGTGAGCTGGGGCGAAAGTACGTTTATCGGCAACTCGATCAACAGCATCAACCCGATCGACGTGTCGGCGTTTCGTCGCCCCGGAGCGGAGATCAAGGAAGGCCTGATTCCGGTCAACATGCTGTTTGGTTCGCAAGGCCTGACCGATCAACTGACCGTTGAAGGCTTCTATCAACTGGAATGGGACCAGACCGTTCTCGACAACTGCGGCACTTTCTTCGGCGTCGATGTGGCAGCGGACGGCTGCAACAACGGCTACACCGTCGGCAACCCGGCGATCGCACCGTTTGTCCCGCTGACTCAGGCCTTTGGCCAAGGCATTCAGGTGACTCGCGAAGGCGTGGTGATCCCGCGTGGTGGCGACCGTGATGCGCGCGATTCCGGGCAGTGGGGTACGGCGTTGCGCTGGCTCGGTGACGACACTGAATACGGTCTCTACTTCATGAACTACCACAGCCGTACGCCGACCGTCGGCACCACCACGGCCGGTCTGTCGACGCTGGCGGCATTGCCGGGCATGGTCGGGATCGCCAATGGCCTGGCACCCGGCAGTGGTTCCGGTCTGGCGCAGAGCGTGATGCTCGGGCGCGGCGGGTACTACCTCGAGTATCCGGAAGACATTCGTCTCTACGGCGCGAGTTTTTCCACCACATTGCCCACCGGGACCGCGTGGACCGGTGAGATCAGCTACCGACCGAACGCTCCGGTGCAGGTCAATACCAACGACCTGACGCTGGCGCTGCTCAACCCGATTGCCGGCGGCGCTGCTTCGCCACTTACGACGTCACCGGGTGCGGACAACAAAGGCTATCGGCGCAAAGAAGTTACGCAAATCCAGAGCACCCTCACGCACTTCTTCGATCAGGTCTGGGGCGCTCAGCGTTTGACTCTGGTCGGTGAAGCGGCGGTGGTGCGGGTCGGCGGACTGGAGTCGCGCGACAAGCTGCGTTATGGCCGCGACTCGGTTTACGGACAGTACGGTTTCGGCGGCGACACCGACGGTTTCGTCACCTCGACCTCTTGGGGCTACCGCGCCCGGGCGATCCTCGATTACGCCAACGTGATCGGCGGGATCAACCTCAAGCCCAACCTGTCGTGGTCGCATGACGTCGCCGGTTATGGTCCCAACGGGCTGTTCAACGAAGGCGCGAAAGCGATCAGCGTCGGCGTCGATGCCGACTACCGCAACACCTACACCGCGAGCCTCAGTTACACCGACTTTTTCGGTGGCGACTACAACGTCCTAGAAGACCGTGACTTCGTCGCACTGAGCTTCGGCGTGAACTTCTGATCTGCCCGAGAAGGATGAAAGCAATGCGCAAAATGATTCTGCAATGTGGTGTGCTGGCCCTGAGTCTGCTGGCAGCCAATGTGATGGCAGCGGTGTCGCCAGACGAGGCCAACAAGCTCGGCACCAGCCTGACCCCGCTGGGTGCCGAGAAGGCTGGCAACGCTGACGGTTCGATTCCGGCGTGGACTGGCGGCATACCGAAAAATGCCGGGGCGGTGGACAGCAAAGGTTTTCTCGCCGACCCGTTCGCCAATGAAAAACCGCTGTTTACCATCACCGCGGCCAACGTCGACAAGTACAAGGACAAGCTCTCAGACGGTCAGGTGGCGATGTTTAAACGCTACCCGGAGACTTACAAGATCCCGGTCTACCCGACCCACCGCACGGTCGCCGCACCAGCGGAAATCTACGAGTCGGCCAAGCGCAGTGCGCTCAACGTGACCACCATCAACGACGGTAACGGCCTGGCCAATTTCACCGGCAATCGCTACTACGCTTTTCCGATTCCGAAAAACGGCGTTGAAGTGCTGTGGAACCACATCACCCGTTATCACGGTGGCAACGTCAAACGCATCATCACCCAAGTCACCCCGCAGACCAACGGCAGCTACACGCCGATCCGCTTCGAAGAAGAGATCGCCGTGCCGCAACTGATGAAAGATCTCGACCCGGAAAAAGCTGCCAACGTGCTGACCTTCTTCAAGCAGTCGGTGACTGCGCCAGCGCGTCTGGCCGGTAACGTGTTGCTGGTGCACGAAACCCTCGATCAAGTGAAGGAGCCGCGTCTGGCGTGGATCTACAACGCCGGGCAGCGTCGGGTGCGTCGTGCGCCGCAAGTCGCGTATGACGGCCCGGGCACCGCTGCCGATGGCCTGCGCACGTCGGATAACTTCGACATGTTCTCCGGCGCTCCGGATCGCTACGACTGGAAACTGGTCGGCAAAAAGGAAATGTACATCCCGTACAACAGCTACAAACTCGACTCGCCGAAGCTCAAATACGACGACATCGTCAAGGCCGGACACATCAATCAGGACCTGACCCGTTACGAACTGCACCGGGTTTGGGAAGTGATCGGCACGGTCAAACCGAATGAGCGGCACATCTACGCCAAGCGTCACATGTACATCGATGAAGACAGCTGGCAGGTGGCGCTGGCGGACCACTACGACGGTCGCGGACAACTGTGGCGCGTTGCCGAAGGTCATGCTCAGTACTACTACGATCACCAGGCGCAGGCGTACACCCTCGAAGCGCTCTACGACATCATCGCGGGTCGATACATTGCCCTGGGGATGAAGAACGAAGAGAAGCACAGTTTCGAGTTCGGCTTCGAAGCCAAGGCTGCCGACTACACGCCATCGGCCTTGCGCGCAGAGGGCGTGCGGTAACGGTTTTGATACAAGGGCAAGGTAAAAGGCGACCGCTCGGTCGCCTTTTTTATGGGCGTCAATCAGCGCGCTGAATACTCGTCAACAAGTCCATGGGAGAGGGCTAGGGTAAGGGCACAACGATAAAAAGGCTCACCCGATGACCGCCATGACTGCTTGTCTGGATCGCCCCGGATTTTTGCCCAGACTTTCTTCACACCATCAGCTTCGCAGTCGCTTGAGTGCACCTCTGCTGGCATCGAACGCGCGGGTCAGGCTGTTGTGCGCACCCGCTGGCAGTGGCAAAACCGCATTGCTCACCGAATGTCTTCTGCAGGTGCGTGCAGACTGCGAGACGATTTGGCTGCCGCTGGCGGGAGCAGCGCTCAGCCGCGAGGAATTTTGCCGGCATCTGACTCGGGCGCTCGGGCTGGTCGAAGGCCTTGACGTTACGCAACTGATGACGGAGCTGGCCCGTTGGTCCAGGCCGACTTCGCTGTTTATCGACGATTACAGTCGTCTACCGGATCCGGCACTGGATGCTCTCCTGGATCGTTTGCTGGCGGTCAGCAGCCCGGCGCTTACCTGGTGGATCAGCACTCGGCGCCGGCCGCAATGCAACTGGCCGCGCCTGTTGCTCGATGACGAACTCTACGAATCCGAGCGCGCCAGCCTGGCGCTGACCCACGATGAGGTTGTACCGGTGTTGCGTCATTTGCCGCCAGACCAGGCGAACCGTGTCGCCGCCCGTATCATCCAGCGCACCGGCGGCTGGTGCGCGGGTGCCCGCATGGCGCTCCTGCAAAAGTGCGACTGGTCGCAAAACCTGCAGCCGCAACAGCGTGTCGACACCCTGCTCGATTATCTGCAACACGAACTCTTCAGCAACCTGACGCCAGAGCAGGACGAGGCATGGCGGGTTTTGGCCCACCTGCCACGGTTCAACGCGCCATTATGCGAACATTTGTTTGGCCCCGGTGAGGGCGCACAGGTGCTGCATGATCTGCAAATGCTGGGCTGCTTTATCGAGCCATGGCAAGAGTCCGCTGATTGGCTGCAGGTCTTCCGCCCGCTGTCGCGAATCATGCAAACGTCGCATTGGCCGTGTGCGCGTTCGTGGCACCGGCGCGCCTGTCAGTGGTTCACTGCGGCGCAGGATTGGCGAGCAGCATTCGAGCAAGCGTTGTTGGCCGAAGAACACGAAGCGGCCGTGAGCCTGTTGCAGCATTTGAGCTTCGAGAACTTGCTGGAAGATCGGACGGTCGTCCTGCTGTTGCGCTTGCATGAGCAGCAAAGCCGCGAGCTTACCTTGATGACACCGCAATTGATCGGGCTGGTCACGGGGGCATTACTGTTCGCTGGCCGATTCGAACAGGCCGCGCAATGCATGGCCCATCTCGTCCGCTTCATGCCGCAGCCGACGAGGCACCTGGAGCAGCAACTGCTGGCATGCTGGCAGGCGCAACAAGGTTGGCTCTGCCACCTGCAAGGGCAAATGGCGCCGGCGCGCGCCTGTTTTCAGGAGGCATTGTCAGCGCTGACTGACGATGCCTGGCAGGTCCGTTTGATGTGTCTGTCGGGACTGACGCAGCAGGCGTTACTGTGCGGTGAACTCGATCAGGCCCATGCCCTCAACCGCGAGGCGCTGTGTCTGGCGCGCGCGCATGGGTCACTGTTGTTCGAAGGGTTGCTTGAACTTGATCATGCGCAATGGCTCGAGCAGCGAGGAGCACCCGTGCGTGCCGAAAGTCTGCTGGTGGACATTGAGCATTTGTTGCGCGAGCGCACCCTGGTGCCCACGCCACTGCTGGGCCGTATTGCCCTGCGACGAGGACGGCTGGCGCTGTGCATGGGTCTTGAAGAGCAGGCTGCGGATCTCTTCAGCCAAGGCCTTGAAGATTGCTTGCGCAGTGAAGACAAGCGGGTTTTGTTTGGCTACCTCGGGCAGGCTCAACTGGCCGGCAATAGAGGCGATTATGCCTGCGCTTTCGAACGCCTGCGCGAGGCCGAAAGGGTCATGCAGCAGCGGCAGATTCCCGATACGGTCTATCGCGGTGTCGTGCTTCAGGTCAGTAGCCAGTTCTGGTTGCAGCAGGGCCGACCGCAATTGGTGCAAGAGGCGTTGGGCCGGCTGTTAAGGCATTACCGTGGACCCTCTGCACTCCAGGCGCCGCCCGCGACGTTCGAGCTGATTATCCGCATTGAATACCTGCTGGCCTGCGCGCACGCGCAATTGAATCCGGATGAAAACTGTCTGCCAGTCATTGAACGACTGTTGAATCAGGCCCAGGCCAAAGGCATGTTGACGGCGGAAACGGAGTTGCTGCTGGCCTTCGCCCAATTGGCCGAATCGAACGGTGACACGGTGGCGGCGCAGCGAGCCTTCCAGCGAGCCGGAATGCTGGTGGAGCGCTGCCAATTGCAGCAAGCCATGCGGGAGTGGGATTTACGCCGAGGGCCAGTGTTTGAGAAACAGCTTCCTGCCGGGCAAAGCGACAACCGTGATCTTGTTCCGGTCCTCAGTCGACGTGAGCGCGAGGTGCTGATGTTGATTGCTCAAGGTGCTTCGAATCAGCAAGTTGCCGAACAACTTTTTATTTCGTTGCATACAGTAAAAACACATGCGAGGCGAATTAATGGGAAATTAGGTGTAGAGCGCAGAACTCAGGCTGTAGCGAAAGCAAAGTTGATGGGGATACTGGATTAATATTATGGATTTCTGTGGGTGCAAATGTTTGTAGTTGTTTGCTGGCATGTTTTGTAAATTGTTCCGGCTTCATGTTGATTGGAAAAGAAACTACCTTGCGGATATCTACAGGGCTGTACTCGCAGTTCTGGATAGTCAAGTAAGGAAGTGTTGTGGTTAAGTTATTTAAAAGTCTGATGCGTGGTTCGTTGGGTGCGCAAGTTACCTGGGCTGAAGAATGGGGAAAGGCAAGCCAGGCAAAGGCTGATCTGTTCAAGATCATCGACGCGATGCCGAGCGTGCTGGATATTCTTCGCAACATGCTTGAAAGTGAATTAAAGCGTTTGGGTAAGGCAGTCGATATCGACAAAGTCTATGTCAATACGGATCCTGCTTTTCCTGCCAATGAAAAACGACCTTCGGGCAGTCTTTGGGACGTCACTGTTCATTGTCTGAATAATAACGTCAGCCCCGCTTACATAGTGGGCGGCGATGGGGTTTTTTTTCTGCCGGACACGTTCAGTGAGCAATTCAAAGTCAATGTTCTGAATACGCTTATTGTCGAAGATCTGATCGCTGCTGTAGCTGCCGGGCTGGAAAAAACGTTGCGAACCGAGATCGCAAAGTTCTGGGCGGCGCCAGCGAAAACCATTCGCCCGGACACTGCACCACTGTCGAACAAGCAGGCTTTCATCGAAGCGTACGCCGTGGTCACGAGTGCAGAGCTGTCCCTGTCGGTCATGGCCAACAATTTCGATGCCCGGTTGGGTGAGCGATTCGCCCATCTGCTCGACGCAGATGCCGGTCGCGCAGTGTTCGAAGTGAAGTTGCAACCGGCGCAGGATTACCTTCTTTCGCTCCAGCCCTGTTTTGTTCTGGACAACGCCGAGCGTCCGGAGGCAGAAATGCAACTGGGCAACGGGTCGACCTCTTACCTCATGCACACGCCGAAAAACGGCTTTGAGTTCTTTGAAAAAAATACCGAGCTGCACAGCAAACTACAGCAGCGGCTGTCTTTGGGTAGCGACCAGATCCGATACCTGAAAGGCACACAAAGTCCTCACGCCTTCTGCGTAGAGACTCACCTCAAGGGCCAGCTGGAAAGCGTGTCATCCTTGCTCGGTGGCCGGGAAAAACTGGAAAGACCTCTCACCTCCGTGCTGCAGGAGAGTCAAGGCTTGCACGTGCTGCGCTACGGTATCAACACTCGCTTCTATCTGCTTTGGGCCGCGTTGAAACGCACCGAATGGCCGCTTTGGCTCCATGCCGCCGGTCGCGATATTCAACAGCGATACAAGGAGCTTGAAGAATCCAGGGATGAATACCAGGCTGCTTATTCAACCGTCTTCGATGCGCACTTTTCGTTTAAGGATTATGTGGTGCGTACGTTCGCCGAATGGGCGGACAGGACGCTCGGGGAACACCTTGATCCAGAAACTATAAGTGTCCATAGCTCGTACACTCTGCAAATTGCCGGACGTACCATCGAACAGGAAGAAACCCGGACGCTGACGGAATTTATTGTCTTCGGTCTACATGACAATGGTTATAAGGCCTCCCTGACTATCATCGGCGCTCCCGACGGAAGCCGGTTTACGAAGGCGGCC
This sequence comes from Pseudomonas chlororaphis, assembly GCF_000783395.1. GTDB lineage: Bacteria > Pseudomonadota > Gammaproteobacteria > Pseudomonadales > Pseudomonadaceae > Aquipseudomonas > Aquipseudomonas chlororaphis_H. The sequence goes on from NZ_JSFK01000001.1 coordinate 234,755, forward strand.
CTCGAACAGTGGTTGGAGAGTCGTAACCTGCGACTGGAATTTGCTGGCGGCCTTGCATCCACGCCCTCGGTCGATTACCAGGAAGCTTATCGCAACTACCTCTTCAGCCAGATGGAGTTTGCAGTTTTTGTTGCTCGCCACTCTGGGAAGCTGGATTCCACCGATGCGAATATCATCTCGCGAGCCATGGCCAATGACCCTTCGGTGACTATTCAGGGATTGAGAATCAGTGCTCAAGTACCCGCGTTAAAAGATGTCCTGATTATTTCGGCCAGGGAATACGTGCCGTCGCTGATGTTGGTCAAAACGCCTCGTGGTGAATTTGAACTGCTGAAATTTTCCGATGTTTACGCGGCGAACCGCTGGCTGGAGACGGCATTGTCTGCAGATCGTGAATACGCTGCATTGCTGATCCATCCAGACTACCTGCACGAAGCAGGCAAGTTGCTCGGCAGCGATCCAGCACAGCTCAACTACCGCTACACGCTCGATGGCCGGCCAGTCGATTTCGGCCTGAATCTCAAGGCACCGTTGGCGGACTACGTAAATATCGCGTACCGAGCCGAAGTTGCCCTGCACAAGGCTATTGCTCCGGTAGGTTATCGGGCGCTGGGCGTCGAAGGCCGCAAGCGCTATTCGCGTTTGACAACCGAGCTCAAGGCACTAACTACAGTTGATGCGCGAGACAATGGTTTTCCGACATTCGAGCAGTTCACTTATGACTCGGTGAAAGCTCAGATAGAGGACATTTTGCGTACTCGTGGAAGCAAAGTTTCGGTCAATCCAGACCAGATCATTGTTCAAACCGAAGAGTTTCGTAAGAGCGTTACCGACGTTCTGCTCGAAGGACTCGCCTTTGAAGCGGTACATCCGGCCTACGCAACGAAATTCAGCCCAAAATACTATTTGGTGAATGGCCATCCCGACGTTGAAAAACTGGATATCCGAGACTTGTCCTCGCTGTCGAAAACTTTCCGTCCCGGCGACAAATATGCCGCGATGTTGAAAGCGCAATATCAAAACAAGGCTCATCCTGACTACGCCTTCAAACGCGCGGTACACGGCCGAAGAATCCGCAGTGAAATGTACTGCAATGCTTTTGCCGACTTCACCAATGGCCGACTATCAACGGAGTCTTTCTCCGCGATCCAACGGATTATCGATAATCTGAAAGAAAGTGGCGGTAATCAGTCAATTGTGGATAACGCATCAGAAGGCAGTGTCGGGCTGTATAAATTCAATATCGGCGCGCTGGGTTTGACGGCTGCCGGGGACCGCACGGTTGGCGGCGTTTATATTTTCCGATTGAAGATGTCTTCAGGGTTGCTTGATTTGCTCTATACGCCTGACGCGCCGGATCGTGTCAGCTTCCGGCCAATCGCTGAGTTCATTTCTTCGATTCGTTTTCGATACGGCCCGTTCAGGACCTACTACAGCCAGCGGATACTGCTGGTCGACCAAAAGGTGATCAACGACTATTTCGACAAGCTGGTTGCAACCGTCGATACCAAACCGGTCATTCGCACGCAGCAGCGTTCGTTATTGCCTGATCTGTTCACTTTCCATGACGAGCGAGTGCGCCGTGTATTGAGTGATATCGACGAACGCACCACCGGTCTCAATGAAATAATCGCCGGTCTTGTTTACGACAACCTGTTGAAGGCCGCGAACATCGTGAGCCTGCTGTTGCCTCCCGTGGGCACGGTCGTGGTGGCTGTGCAGTTGATGAAAAGCATCTACGACGCCTCACAGTCGGACAAGCGAGGGGACTACCGTGCTGCGCTGGGGCATGTTCAGGAAGCGCTGACCGGGCTGTTGACGTTGGGCAAGGCCGCAGCGGCGGGTAACCCCGTCAAGGAAATTACCCAGGCACAACGGTCTTTTCTAAGTTTGTTCGAGGACGCGCGGACGGTCGCGGAACTTGTCACTTATTACACCGGCCAGGAGGAGTCGAAAGAGATGCTGGTCGGGTTCTTCAAGACATTGATGGAAGGTGTCGGTTCCGGACTGAGTAAAACAACGGTTCATTGACCGTTGTTGAGCACTCGCTACTCGCTCAATGCGTATAGCGTTTATCGTTCATAACCCATCCGCCAACTCACGGCCCGCGTCGCCGCCAGCAATCGCTGCGCCGCCGGGCCGTTTTCGTCGGCGTGGAACAGCGAGGTTGGGCCAACGATGGTCAGCACGGCGGCGACTTGTCCGACGGCGTTGAATACCGGGGCGGATAACGCGTCGACACCCGGCATCAGCAGACCATGCACATGATGCAGGCCGCGTTCGCGGATCTGATCGCACAGCGTTGCGTAAGTCTTTTCATCCTTCAGTGGATGATCGGCAGCGGCGATTTCCTGATCGCGCAATTCATCGGTCTCCCGAGGCGGCAGGTAGGCGCTGAACACCAGCCCCGTCGACGAGCTGAGCAGTGGCAGCACTGAACCCAGTTGCGTCACCACCGTCACCGCGCGCACCGCCGGTTCGATATGCACCACGGTTGCGCCCTGATTGCCCCACACCGCCAAAAAGCAGGTTTCGTTGAGTTCGTCGCGCAGTTCGGCCAACGGCAGGGCGGCGACTTTCAGCACGTCCATACTGTTGAGGGCGGCCAGGCCCACGCGCAACGCTTCACGGCCGAGGCCGTAATGGTTGGTCGCGGTGTTCTGTTCGGCGAATCCCGAGGCGATCAACGCCTGTAGATAGCGATGAACCTTGCTCGCCGGCATTTGCACGTGTTCGGCCAGGCGCGACAACGAAGTGGACGGCGACAACTCGGCCAGGGCCTTGAGGATGTCGGTGCCGACTTCGGCGGAGCGGACTTTCTGTTTGCCGTTGCTGTCGCTGGTTTTTTCCATGGTGCGGCCGGGTTCCGAAACGAATGGGCGTCTTTATAGCTTGACGCTGGATAGCGAGCAAATTACGTTATGCGTAATCGAATTACGACAATAACAACCCCGGCGTGCCGAAACCTCTGAGCCAGAGCGATGGGCCACTGCCGACTCCCTGTTCAGGAGGCTCCATGAACCTCGATTCAACCGCTCAGGCGCTGGCGTATCAGTCCGGTTTCGGCAACGAATTCAGCTCTGAAGCGTTGCCCGGCGCGCTGCCCGTCGGCCAGAATTCCCCGCAAAAAGCTCCTTACGGCCTCTATACCGAATTGTTTTCCGGCACCGCGTTCACCATGACTCGCAGTGAAGCGCGGCGCACCTGGATGTACCGCATTCAGCCGTCGGCCAATCACCCGGCCTTTGTCAAACTGGAGCGGCAACTGGCCGGTGGCCCGTTGGGTGAAGTAACGCCCAATCGCCTGCGCTGGAATCCGCTGGAGATCCCGGCCGAGCCGACTGATTTCATCGACGGCCTGGTGAGCATGGTGGCTAACTCCGCCGCCGAAAAGCCGTCCGGTATCAGCATTTACAACTATGCCGCCAACCGTTCGATGGAGCGCGTATTCTTCAACGCCGACGGCGAACTGCTGCTGGTGCCGCAACTCGGCCGTCTGCGCATCGCCACTGAACTGGGTGTACTGGAAGTGGCGCCGCTGGAAATCGCCGTGCTGCCGCGCGGCCTCAAATTCCGTATCGAATTGCTCGACCCGCAAGCACGCGGCTACGTCGCCGAGAACCATGGCGCGCCGTTGCGCCTGCCGGATCTGGGGCCGATCGGCAGTAACGGTCTGGCCAATCCGCGCGACTTCCTGACCCCGGTCGCTGCTTACGAAAACCTGCAGCAACCGACCACGCTGGTGCAGAAGTTCCTCGGCCAATTGTGGGCCACCGAACTCAATCACTCGCCGCTTAACGTGGTGGCCTGGCACGGTAACAACGTGCCGTACAAATACGATCTGCGCCGTTTCAATACCATCGGTACGGTGAGTTTCGATCACCCGGATCCGTCGATCTTCACCGTGCTGACCTCGCCGACCAGCGTGCACGGTCTGGCCAATCTCGATTTCGTGATCTTCCCGCCGCGCTGGATGGTCGCCGAAAACACCTTCCGTCCGCCGTGGTTTCACCGCAACCTGATGAACGAATTCATGGGGCTGATCCAGGGCGAATACGACGCCAAGGCCGAAGGTTTTGTGCCCGGCGGTGCGTCGCTGCACAGCTGCATGAGCGCCCACGGTCCGGACGGCGAGACCTGCACCAAAGCGATCAATGCCGAACTCAAACCGGCAAAAATCGACAACACCATGGCCTTCATGTTTGAGACCAGTCAGGTGCTGCGCCCAAGCCGCTTCGCCCTCGACTGCCCGCAACTGCAATCCAATTACGACGCTTGCTGGGCCACGCTGCCCGCCACGTTCGACCCGACCCGGAGATAACCATGACGCAGAATTCCATCACCCGCAGTTGGGTCGCCTCGGCCAACGGCCATGCTGATTTCCCGTTGCAGAACCTGCCGCTCGGCGTATTCAGCATCACCGATTCGGCACCGCGTGCTGGCGTGGCGATTGGCGAACACATCTTCGATCTGCAAGTGGCGCTGGAGGCCGGGTTGTTCGACGGTGTTGCGCGCAGTGCGGTCGAAGCCATGCACGGCGGCCAGTTGAACGCGTTCTTCGAACTCGGTCGCGAAGCACGTGTGGCTCTGCGTTCGCGTCTGCTGGAACTGTTCAGCGAAGGCAGCACTCACCGTGGCAACATCGAAGCCCAAGGCGCGAAACTGCTGCCACTGGCCGCTGATTGCCAACTGCATCTGCCAGCACGCATCAGCGACTACACCGATTTCTACGTCGGCATCGAACATGCGCAAAACGTCGGCAAACTGTTCCGTCCGGATAACCCGCTGCTGCCGAACTACAAGCATGTGCCGATCGGTTATCACGGTCGCGCCTCCACCGTGCGTGCCTCCGGCACCGACGTGCGCCGTCCGAAAGGCCAGACGCTACCGGCCGGTCAGACCGAGCCTGTGTTCGGCCCGTGCGCGCGCCTGGACTATGAGCTGGAACTGGGTATCTGGATCGGCCAGGGCAACGAGATGGGCGATTCGATCGCCATCGGTGACGCCGCTGATCACATCGCCGGTTTCTGCCTGCTTAACGACTGGTCGGCGCGCGATATCCAGGCGTGGGAATACCAGCCGCTGGGTCCGTTCCTGTCGAAGAGTTTCATCACCAGCGTGTCGCCATGGGTTGTAACTGCTGAAGCCTTGGAGCCGTTCCGCACCGCGCAACCAAAGCGTCCTGAAGGTGATCCGCAGCCGCTGCCGTACCTGTTCGACAAACGCGATCAGGACGGCGGCGCCTTCGACATCGAACTGGAAGTGCTGCTGCTCACCGAAGCCATGCGCGAGCAGAACCTGCCGGCTCATCGTCTGACCCTGAGCAACACCCGCTACATGTACTGGACTGTCGCGCAAATGGTCGCGCACCACAGTGTCAACGGTTGCCAGTTGCAGGCTGGTGACCTGTTCGGTTCGGGCACCTTGTCTGGTCCTGAGAGCGGTCAGTTCGGCAGCCTGCTGGAAATCACCGAGGGCGGCAAAAAGCCGATCGAACTGGCCTCTGGCGAAGTGCGTAAATTCCTTGAGGACGGCGACGAAATCATCCTGCGCGCGCGTTGTGCTCGTGATGGTTTTGCTTCGATCGGCTTCGGCGAGTGCCGCGGCAAAGTGCTGGCGGCGCGCTGACAGGAGCGGCTTATGGATCTCTATACCTATTACCGTTCCACCTCGTCGTACCGGGTGCGGATCGCGCTGGCGCTCAAGGGGTTGGACTACCAGGCGCTGCCGGTCAACCTGATTGCACCGCCGGGCGGCGAGCATCGGCAAGCGGCGTATCTGGCGATCAACCCGCAGGGCCGGGTGCCGGCCTTGCGCACTGACGAAGGCGGTTTGCTGATTCAGTCGCCGGCCATCATCGAGTACCTGGAAGAACGTTATCCACAGGTGCCGTTGCTGCCTGAGGATCTGCTCGCCCGTGCGCAGGTGCGGGGTGTGGCGGCGGTGATCGGTTGCGACGTGCATCCGCTGCACAACGTCAGCGTGCTCAATCGTCTGCGCCAGCTGGGGCAGGACGAGCCGCAGGTGGTGGAGTGGATCAGTCACTGGATCGGCCAAGGGCTGGCGACGGTGGAGCAACTGATTGGCGATGAGGGTTTCTGTTTTGGCGAGTGGCCGTGCGTCGCAGATGTTTACCTGGTACCGCAGTTGTATGCGGCAGAGCGGTTCAATGTCTCGTTGGATGCCTACCCGAAAGTCCGCCGCGTTGCCGCGCTGGCAGTTGAACATCCGGCGTTCATCAAGGCGCATCCGGCCAATCAACCAGATACACCGTAACTGATCGTTCCCACGCTCTGCGTGGGAACGCATCCCGTGACGCTCTGCGTCACAGTGGACGCAGAGCGTGCCCGGCGGCATTCCCACGCGGAGCGTGGGAACGATCCGGTTGCCACAGCAAAAAATCATAAAAACAAAACAGGTACCTTGCGATGCACAACCAGATTGCCAGCTTCCGGGCGGCACTCGACGTCCGTCCTGTGTCCCGCTATCAGTGGATGCTCTTGATCCTGCTCGCTTTGCTGCTGGTCACCGACGGCTACGACGCCCAGGTGCTCGGTTACGTGGTGCCCGCGCTGGCACAGGACTGGGGCCTGGAAAAGTCTGCGTTCGGGCCTGTGTTCAGTGCCAACCTGCTTGGCCTCACCCTCGGTTCCCTGGTTGTCACGCCGCTGGCTGATCGCTTTGGCGTGCGCCGGATTCTGCTCGCCTGCGTACTGATCTACGCCACGCTGACGGTGCTGATGGTCTTCGCCGACTCGCTGAACACACTGATGATCGCGCGCTTCATCTGCGGCATCGGCATGGGCGGAGCGATGCCCAGTGCCATGGCGTTGATGTCGGAATACTCACCCCCGCGTCTGCGCACTTTGATGGTGACGCTGGCGGCCTGTGGCTTCTCGTTCGGTGGCGCGGCGGGTGGTTTCGTCGCCGCCGGGTTCATCGACCAATTCGGCTGGCAAGCGGTGTTCCTCGCAGGTGGCGTTACACCGTTGCTGTTGTTTCCGTTTCTCTGGTGGATGCTGCCGGAATCGCTGCCGCGTCTGCTGCGTGATGCACCGCCGTATGCGCGACTGCGCAAAGTCACCGCGCGCATGCTGCCGGATTGGCAGCCGCCCGTTGCCAGCGTCGAACAGAACGAACGCGAGCAGGGCAGCAAACTGACCGTGGTCGAGCTGTTCCGCAATGGCTACGCACGGCCGACCTTGCTGATCTGGGCGACGTTTTTCGTCAGCCTGATTCTGTTGTATTTCATGATCAGCTGGCTGCCGACCCTGCTCCTGGAAAGTGGCCTGAAACTCAACGAAGCCAATCTGGTGACGTCGATGTTCCTGTTCGCCGGCACCCTCGGCGCGATCTGCATGGCCTGGTTTGCCGACCGTTTGAAACGCAAGGTTCGTTTGCTGTCGGCGGTGTTGGCAGGGGCGGCGTTGTGCACGATTCTGCTTGGGCTCAATCACGACAATCCGCGTTATCTGGTGGCCTGCGTGTTCGCCGCCGGGTTCTGCATCATCGGCGGGCAACTGACGCTGAATGCGTTTGCCAGTAATTTCTACCCGGCGCATGTCCGCGCGACTGGCACGGGTTGGGCGTTGGGTGTGGGGCGTTTTGGTTCGATTCTCGGGCCGCTGTTTGGCAGCCTGCTGCTGGCGATGCACATTCCGGTGGCACAGATTTTCTTCTTCTGCGCGATCCCGGCAGTGATTGCCGCGCTGCTGATCATTCAGGTGCGTTCGCCCGCAGACACAGCGCAATCTCCTGTGGGAGCTAGCCTGCTAGCGAAGAACGATAATGCGGTTTAACTGAAAGACCGAGCCGCCTGGTTCGCTAGCAGGCTGGTTCCTACAAGGTATTCAGTGGACGACTGAATTGGGCGGCAGGTGCCCGAGGCGCTCGGTCAGGCGCAGGCGTTGAATCGGGTCGTCGCTGAGCAGCAGCGCATGTTCCAGGTCGAAGCGCTCGGCGTTCGGGCAGTCGAGCCGCTGGTACAGGCTGGCGCGGGCCAGATAATCGGCGGCTCCGGCGTCACCCAGTTCGAGTACGCGTTCGGCGTCGATCAGCGCGGCAATGAAATCATCATGCGTCAGGTACAACTGACGCAAGTTGCGTGACAGGCGCTGGAGCATTTGCTGGGGCGTAGCGGTCAGCAGATGCTCAGCATTGAGCTTCATGTTCGGCCCGTATTGGCGCTGCAACAGTTCGCGACAGTCATTGGGATACAAGCGCCGGCCACCGCAGGGATCCAGCAAGTGATCGGCGCCGGGCACCCGCAGCAGGAAGTGCCCGGGGAAGTTGACTCCGACCAGCGGGATCTCCAGCCCTCGCGCCAACTCCAGGGCAATCAGCGCCAATGCCAGCGGCTGGCCGCGCCGGGTCTGCAACACTTTGTGCAGCAGCGCAGCCTGCGGACGCAGTGGCAGAAAATCGTCCTGTGCAAAACCCAGATCGGTCATGCGGCGTAACAAAGGTTGCGCCAGCTCACTGACCGGCAGCATCGGCAAGCCGTAACTGACCCGCTGTTGCAGTTCTTTGAATTCGTGCAGCAGCGCGTCGGGATCGACCGCTTTTTCGTGCTCGGCCGCCATCCACAGCGCGGCTTCGAACAGCGCGGGCGGTGAACGGTGCAGGCATTCGAAAAAACGTTGACGCGCACTCATCGAAATCTCCGGGGAATGCCTCGTTTTAGCCCGGTCCGTGTCATTCGTCCAGTGCCTCGCAGCACCGGTGTCGGGTTATGCCGCAAAGCCGCTGTCTGCGCGGGCGCTTATTCCGGTGCGCTCCAGCAATTTTCGGGCGCAGGCCTATACTGGCGTTCTACAAGAAGTGATTCGGGAGCCCAACGATGTTTGCGCTCATGCAAAGCACTCGCCTGGAATCGCTGCACCTTAGCGTTGATCCGGTCACCGGGTTGAAGGCGGTCATTGCCATCCATAACAGTCGCCTCGGGCCAGCCTTGGGCGGATGTCGTTATCTTGCCTATCCCAATGACGAATCCGCCGTCGAAGATGCCATTCGCCTCGCTCAGGGCATGAGCTACAAAGCCGCGCTGGCAGGGCTGGCTCAGGGCGGTGGCGTCGCGGTGATCGTGCGTCCGGTTCATGTGGAAAGTCGTGGTGCGCTGTTCGAAGCCTTCGGCCGCTGCATCGATCAGCTCGATGGCCGCTACATCACCGCCATCGACAGCGGCACCTCGGTCGCGGACATGGATTGCATCGCCCAACAGACCCAGCATGTCACCAGCACCACGTCAGCCGGCGACCCGGCACCGCATGCTGCCATGGGCGTGTTTGCCGGCATTCGCGCAACGGCGATGGCCCGGCTGGGCAGCGATAATCTCGAAGGCTTGCGCATCGCCATTCAGGGCTTGGGCAATGTCGGTTTTGCCCTGGCCGAGCAACTGCACGCCGCCGGGGCTGAACTGCTGGTCAGCGATATCGACCACGGCAAGGTGCAACTGGCGATGGAGCAACTCAACGCCCATCCGATCGCCAACGACGCGTTACTCAGCACCCCGTGCGACATCCTTGCACCGTGCGGTCTGGGCGGTGTGCTGAACAGCCACAGCGTCACGCAACTGCGTTGCTCGGCGGTGGCGGGTTCGGCGAACAATCAACTGACGCATCTGGATGTCGCCGATCAACTGGAACGGCGCGGGATTCTGTATGCGCCGGATTATGTGATCAATGCCGGTGGTTTGATCTACGTCTCGCTGAAACACCGTGGCGAGGAATTGCCGACGATTACTGCGCATCTGTCGAAGATCAGTTCACGGCTGACTGAAGTTTTTGCCCATGCGCAGGCGGAAAAACGTTCGCCGGCGCGTGTGGCAGATGAGCTGGCGGAGAAAGTTTTGTATCGCTGAAAAAGCAAAAGATCGCAGCCTTCGGCAGCTCCTACAGGAAATATGCATTCCAAATGTAGGAGCTGCCGAAGGCTGCGATCTTTTAAGGGCGCGCTGATTACTTCGCAGCTTTTACCGCTTTGGCAGGCTTGGCCGGCGCTTCAACCGATTCCACCACTTCAGCGTTCTCGACAGGCTCGGCCGGTGCATTGAGCAGCTCGGACAGTGCATCCGGCTGGCTCTTGAACGCCCGGGCGAATACATCGCGATTCTTCGCCATGTAGATCCCGGCTTCTTCCACTTGCTGCTCAGTCAGGGACGGAACGGCTTTTTGCAGCACATCGGCCAGATATTCGGCCAGTTCGAGCATTTTGTCATGACGGTCAGCTTCGGCTTTATCCATGAACAAGCGCTCCAGATCTCGGCTGCTGCGGTATACCACTTCGACGGCCATTCACCACCTCACATGCCTTCACATTAAGTTGTCTTGACGACTACTGTATCCATATACAGCGAAAAGGATAAGCGAATCCCTGCGCCATGGGTAGTGGCTTTTCAATGTAGACCGGATTTCGGGTTTGTCAGGAGATCGTGTTGCTGCATTCGCGAGCAGGCTCGCTCCCACAATCGCGGAGGTGGTGCGACCAAACGCCACGGCGCGGGTTTGGCGGCGGCTCGCCATGATGGCGTGGCCTCTTTTCTGCATGAAAACCATAACGTGCAGAAAACCGTCACGTCCAACACGCATCATCCGCTCGCATTCGAGCTAAGGAACATCATCGTGAAAATAAACTGGGCCGAGAAACTGCGGCAGAACGTGCATCAACTGGCCGAGTCCCTGGGCAACCTGTTCGTCGAAACCTTCCACTATCTGGCGCTGTTCGCCATCGGTGCAGTGACGGCGTGGGCGGCGGTGATGGAATTTCTCGGGATGCTCGAGGAAGGCCACATCAAGATCGATGACATTCTTCTGCTGTTCATCTATCTCGAATTGGGGGCGATGGTCGGGATTTACTTCAAGACCAACCACATGCCGGTGCGCTTCCTGATCTACGTAGCGATCACCGCGTTGACCCGTCTGCTGATCTCCAACGTCTCGCATCACAACCCGCCGGACATGGGCATTATCTACCTGTGCGGCGGGATTCTGCTGCTGGCGTTCTCGATTCTGGTGGTGCGTTACGCCTCGTCACAATTTCCTTCGGTGAAGATCGAGAAACCGCAGCGCAAACTCGGTGCCGGTTCCAGCGAGCATCCTGAAGTCGAGAAGGGCGAGCTTTAAAGCCCGGCCGCTTGCCCTGGCTGCCCGCTGACACGTGGCGGTGGCGGGATTATCCCGCTGCCGCTGGTCATGGCTTCGAGGATCGCCATGGCGCTGTGGCCCTGTTCGATAGCGATGCCGAATTGAATGCTTTGCACCAGGCGCTTGAGGCGCGCGGGGTCATTGCGTTGTTCGGCACTGATCATGCGTTTGGCCACGATCCGGCCGCTGTTGGACAGGGTCAGCATGATGCTGCCGTCCAGGCCCTGAATGCTCAGGTTGATCTGATAGTCCGGCGCGAAGGCATCGGTAATGATCTGAAATGGGTTGTCCATGATGCGTCACCGCCTGATTGAACGTGCAGTTGTTGACCGGCCGTGATCGGGTTGGTTCGCCAAACCGGATCACTGGCCATTCCGTGGTCTGTGTTGTTGCTTCATGTAGGAGCTGTCGAGTGAAACGAGGCTGCGATCTTTTGCTCTTCAATGTTTTGATGTCGGTCACGAAGATCAAAAGATCGCAGCCTGCGGCAGCCCCTGCAGGTATGTAGCAAGGGCTGTGCCGGGAAAATTGTCGAACAATGAACACGGGCATAAAAAAGGCGAGCCGCTTGGCTCGCCTTTTTTAATGGCGCGTTTTCAGGGCAGAACCGAGTAGATGATCGCTGACAGTGCAACCAGGCCGATCAACACCACAAACACGTTGGACACCTGGCCCGAATACTGGCGCAAGGCCGGCACGCGACGGATGGCGTACATCGGCATCAGGAACAGCAGGCAGGCAATCACTGGCCCACCGAAAGCCTCGATCATCCCGAGGATGCTCGGGTTGAACGTTGCCACGGCCCAGCAGCTGAGAATCATGAACACGGCGGTTGTGCGATTCAGCCAGCTCGCCGACATCACTCGGCCACGACTGCGCAGGCTTTTCACGATCATGCCCTGAAAGCCTTCGCTGGCACCGATGTAGTGGCCGAGGAAGGATTTGGTGATCGCCACCAGCGCAATCAACGGCGCGGCGTAGGCGATGACCGGGGTCTGGAAGTGGTTGGCCAGGTACGACAGGATCGAAATGTTCTGCGCCTTGGCCGCTGCCAGATCCGCCGGCGACAACGCCAGCACGCAACTGAAGCAGAAGAACATCACCGTCACCACCATCATGCCGTGGGCCATGGCGAGGATGCCGCTGCTCTTGCGTTCGGCCTGCTCGCCGTAGCGTTGTTTCTGATCAACCGCGAACGCAGAGATGATCGGCGAATGGTTGAACGAGAACACCATCACCGGGATCGCCAGCCACAGCGTCTTGAGAAAAACCGACATCGGCATGGCTTCTTGAGCACTGGCGAAAAAAGCGCCGTTCCAGTTCGGAATCAGGCTGACCGCGAGCAGCAGCAACGCGGCGACGAATGGATACACCAACACGCTCATGGCTTTGACGATGACGCTCTGACCGCAACGGACGATGGCCATCAAACCCAGAATCAACGCCAGCGAAAGGATCGCCCGAGGCGGCGGAGCGATGTGCAATTGGTGTTCGAGGAAGCTGCTCAGGGTGTTAGTCAGCGCCACGCTGTACACCAGCAGGATCGGGAAGATCGCGAAGAAATACAACAGCGTGATCAGCTTGCCGGCGCCGATACCAAAGTGTTCTTCAACCACTTCGGTAATGTCCCCGGAACGTCCGGACAATACGAAACGGGTCAAGCCACGGTGGGCAAAAAATGTCATCGGGAAGGCCAGCACGGCCAGAATCAGCAACGGCCAGAAACCACCGACACCGGCGTTGATCGGCAGGAACAATGTCCCGGCACCGATGGCCGTGCCGTACAGGCCAAGCATCCAAGTGGTGTCGAATTTGCTCCAGCCCTTGTGGGCTGTTTCTTGATTGCGTGTGCGGTCTACAGCGGGATTTTCGGCAGCAGGTGTACGTACATCGGTCATCGGTATCGCCTCGTTATTATTTTTGCTCGGGCTCACGGTTGGCAGACCGCTCTGTGCGGTCTGCCGGGGCGGTCAGGGAATGCGCGTCAGCACTCCACCCAGTTCACAGCCAGGCCGCCCCGTGAAGTCTCTTTGTATTTGTCATGCATGTCGGCGCCGGTATCGCGCATGGTGCGGATCACCCGGTCGAGGGAAATGAAATGGTTGCCGTCGCCGCGCAGGGCCATTTGCGTGGCGTTGATCGCTTTCACGGCGGCGATGGCGTTGCGCTCGATGCACGGCACTTGCACCAGACCGCCGACCGGATCGCAGGTCAGGCCAAGGTTGTGTTCCAGGCCGATTTCGGCGGCGTTTTCCAATTGCTCCGGGGTGGCGCCGAGCACATCGGCCAAGCCAGCAGCCGCCATTGCGCAGGCCGAACCGACTTCACCCTGGCAGCCGACTTCGGCGCCGGAGATCGAGGCATTTTTCTTACACAGAATGCCGACGGCGGCCGCACCGAGAAAGAAAGCGACCACGTCATCGTCGGACGCGTCGGGATTGAACTTCATGTAGTAGTGCAGAACCGCCGGGATGATCCCGGCTGCACCGTTGGTCGGCGCGGTGACCATGCGCCCGCCTGCAGCATTCTCTTCGTTGACGGCGAGGGCGAACAGGTTGACCCATTCCATTGCCGACAGCGTCGAACTGATCACGTTGGGCTTGCCGATTTCCAGCAGGCTGCGATGCAATTTCGCGGCGCGGCGTGGCACATTCAGACCGCCGGGCAGGATGCCTTCATGGCGCAGGCCTTGTTCGACGCACTCACGCATCACCGACCAGATGTGCAGCAGACCCTGACGGATTTCGGCGTCGCTACGCCAGGCGCGCTCGTTGGCCATCATCAGTTCGGACACGCGCAGGTTGTGCTGTTTGCACAGCGACAGCAGTTCGGCGGCGCTGGAGAAATCGTACGGCAACACCACGTCACCGGCCGGGGCTACGCCGGACTCGGCTTCGGCCGCTTCGATGATGAAACCGCCGCCAACCGAGTAGTACGTCTGCTCGAATAGCTCGGCGGTTTCGCCAAAGGCTGTCAGCGACATGGCGTTGGGGTGGTAGGGCAGGCTCTCGTCGAGCAGCAGGAGATCGCGCTGCCAGTCGAAGGCAATTTCTCTCTGACCGGCGAGGGACAGTTGGCCTGTCTCACGCAGTTGCTGGATGCGGGGATCGATGGTCGACGGATCGATACTGTCTGGCCATTCACCCATCAGGCCCATCACCGTGGCGCGGTCGGTGGCGTGACCGACGCCAGTGGCCGACAGGGATCCGTATAAACGGATTTCCACACGGCGTACGTCGTTCAACAAACACTGATCGATCAGCGCCTGAGCGAAGGTCGCTGCCGCCCGCATCGGGCCGACAGTGTGGGAGCTGGACGGGCCGATGCCGACTTTGAATAGATCGAAAACACTGATAGCCATGCTAAACCCTTACAAGCAATGGAGTAGGAATCGCTGCCATTTTTTGTAGGACAAGCGCAATGTCGGCGATACTGCCTACCTCGGTCCTACGTGACTAACGAAACTTCCTAAGTAAGCCTTTAGCAGGACTAAACGATGAGTCGTCAATTGCACGCCCAGACCTATGTCTGGCTGCAGGTGTTTTCCTGTGCCGCGCGGCACCTGTCGTTCACCCGTTGCGCCGAAGAACTGCACATCACCCCGGGGGCGGTCAGTCAGCAGATTCGGCAATTGGAAGATCGCCTCGGGTTTCGTCTGTTTCATCGGCGCGCGCGCGGTGTCGAGTTGAGCGCGGAGGGGCAGCGGCTGGCGATTACCGTTAACGAAGCGTACGGCAGCATCGATGCCGAATTGCGTCGACTGGATGCCGGAATGATCAGCGGGATTTTGCGTGTGCGTTCGATTCCGTCGTTCCTCAGCAAATGGCTGACACCGCGTTTGCCACGCCTGCAACAGCGCTATCCGGACATTCAGCTGCGTCTGGTCGCCGAGGACAGCAGCGTGCCGTTGCACGAGGGCGACTTCGACCTGGCCATTGATCTGAACGACGGCAGTTATCCGGGATTGTTATCCACAGCCTTGCTCGACGAGCAGATTTTCCCGGTGTGCGCGCCGAGTTTGCTGCGCGGGCGACCGCCGCTGCACGGGCCGGCGGATCTGGTGCATTTTCCGTTGCTGCACGACATCACTGCGTGGCGCGGCAGTTATGAATACGCGGAGTGGGAATTCTATTTGAACGCGATCGGCTTTGAAGGCGCCGACGTACGGCGTGGGCATACCTTCAATCGCAATCACCTGACCATCGAAGCGGCGATTGCCGGCATGGGCGTGGCGATTGCCCGTCGTACGTTGCTCAACGATGAGCTGGAGCGGGGGACGTTGATTGTGCCGTTCGGCCTGTCGGTGCCCAATCACAAACGCTATGTGTTGCTATATGCGCCGGGGGCGCTGAGCCATCCGGGCGTGCGTGCGGTGCATGACTGGCTGGTGGAGGAAGCGGGGATTTTTCGCAGCTTGCACCCGTTGAATGACGGGCAATTGTGAGCGAATTTTGCTGGGTTGCGAGGCGACCCAACTCCCGACCTTACCAGTGCTTTGCTCGGTTGTCCGGCTTTTTTTGCGAATGAATATTTATCTTTTTTCAGGGGTTGAAATGTTCGGCAGTCGGGCCGATTGTTGTAACCAGGAGGTCAGGAAATTCAACTCAAGGCCTCTGACGAGCTAGCTGAAATAAGGGATGAACTATGCAAATCCAAGTCAACAGCGATAACCATGTTCAAGGCAGTAAACGACTGGAGGAGTGGGTACGTACAACCATTGAGAGCACGCTCGACCGTTATGAAGAAGACCTGACCCGTGTCGAAGTCCATCTGAGCGACGAGAACGGTGACAAACCAGGTCCCCATGACTTGCGCTGCCAGCTGGAAGCGCGGCCAAAAGGCCATCAACCGATTTCCGTGACCCATAAAGCCGATTCGCTGGAACAGGCAATCGACGGCGCTGCCGAAAAACTCGAGCACGCACTGGAACACCTTTTCGGCAAACTGCGAGGTAAGCCACGTGCCGCTGTGGTGCCATTCAGCAAGGCGAATGATGCTCTGCTGGAGGAAGAATTTCTTGAGAACGAACAGGCAGCGATCAACAGTTGATGCGCTGATTTTATAAGCCACCCAATGTGAACGGGCCTGCGAATGCAGGCCCGTTTTTGTTTGTGGCAATTTTTGCGCAGGGCACAAGATCGCGGCCCCTCACCCCAGCCCTCTCCCGGAGGGAGAGGGGGCCGACCGAGTCGTATTGCGGAGTACATCGACCTGAAAGACCGAGTCGATTATGGATTCGGCAAAGCAGAATCAGGTCGGCGTGCCTCGCAAGCATCTCCCAATCAGTTCCTCCTCTCTCCGGGAGAGCGATGACCGAGTCGGTTATGGATTCAGCCCAATAATTTCAGGTCGGTGTATTTCTGAAGCATCCCACAATCAGTCCCCTCTCCCTTTGGGAGAGGGTTAGGGTGAGGGCATTTTTTGATTCGCCGCAATTCTTATGATCTGCTCTAGCACATCGTCCATCTGCTGCATCACCTCCAGATTAGTGAAACGCACGACTTCAATGCCCTTTTGGTTCAGATAGCGTGTCCGGCGCTGGTCATGAATCAATCCCGCTGTTTCAAAATGCTGCCCACCGTCCAGCTCAATCGCCAATTTCAGCTCCGCACAGTAAAAATCCAGCACGTAAGGCGGACACGGAAACTGCCGACGAAATTTCAGATTGGCGATTTGGCGAGAGCGGACTTTTTGCCAGAGCAGGTATTCGCAGTCGGTCTGGTTAACGCGTAACTGGCGGGCGAATTGGGCGAGGGTAGGGCGAGTTTGCATGCTTCACGATCCTTGTGAAGTGGGTTGGATATTTCACTGTAGCCGAGAACCCTCACCCCAGCCCTCTCCCGGAGGGAGAGGGGGCCGACCGAGGTGTCTTGCGGGCTACATCGACCTGAAAATCCGAGTCGATTATGGATTCAGCAAAGCGGTTTCAGGTCGGCATACCTCGCAAGCATCCCCCAATCAGTCCCCTCTCCCTCAGGGAGAGGGCTAGGGTGAGGGGCTTCTCAATCCTCAGAACGCTACAGAAGTCTGCACATAAACCGTCCGCGGCTCACCCACATACTTGCCCTTGTTGTTGTCATCAAACGACCGAGTGAAGTACTGCGTGTTGAAGATATTCTTCACCCCCACCGCCACATTCAGATTCGACAACTGCGGGCCGAAGTCATACCCGGCGCGGCTGCTGAACAGCATGTAACCCGGGATCTTCCCGGTACTGCCATCGGCACTTTCTTTGGAGGTGTTGGCGTTGTCGGCGAACTGATCGCTCTGGAAGCTGCTATCCAGATTCAACTTCCATGGGCCTTCGGTGTAACCGACGCCAATCGTGCCTTTGTGCTTCGAGGAGAACGGCACGCGATTGCCTTTGTTCGGTCCGTCTTCGCGAATGGTCGCGTCAACGTAGGCGTAGCTGGCGTAGACATCGAAACCGGCGAGCGCCGGGTTCAAGTCATCCAGTGCGTAGTTGATGCTGGTCTCGATACCCTGATGACGGGTTTCACCACGGGCGATCACCGAGTCGTTGGTCTGGTTGCTTTCGTACTGGTTGTCGAAGTTGATCAGGAACGCGCCGATCTCCGCGCGCAATGCGCCATTGTCATAGCGAGTGCCGAGTTCCCAGGTGCGCGCCTTCTCCGGTTTCACTTCACCGCTGGTTACACGGTTGGGCATCTGGCTGTATTGCACGCTGCCGAACGAGCCTTCGGTGTTGGCGTACAGGTTCCAGCTCTCGGTCAGGTGATAGAGCACGTTCAGCGCCGGCAACGCGGTGTTGTAGTCGCCCTTGTATTTGACGTTGGTCAGGTTGTTGGTCTGCTGCGATTCGATCATCTCGTAGCGCACGCCCGGGGTGATCGTCCATTTGCCGATGTCGATGCGATCGTCGACGAAGAACGCATTGGCTTCGGTGCCGCCACGGGTATCGCGGTCGTTGCGGCTGGCGGTGGTCGGGTATTCGTTGCTGCTGATCGGCGTGCGATAGCGCAGTTCGTGGCCGGCCTCGTTGATATAACGGTAGCCGACGCCGACTTCATGGCTGGTCGGGCCGAGGTCGAAGCCTTGGGCGAAACGGGTTTCCAGACCTCGCACCCAATACTCGCGCGGTGACAGCGAGAGGAAGGTGCCCTGATCGAGATAACCGCTGCGCAGGGTCTTGGTGAAGAAGGTGTTGGCGGTGAATTCGCGGCGATCTTCCTGGTAGCGATAGCCGAAATTAAACATCGTGCGACGGCCCCAGAACTGGTCTTTCGGCCGCGTCGACTGGTACGGATCAGCGTCGTAGTCGGCAACGTTCAGACCGCCGGGCATGTCGGCCTTGCCTTCGTAATACTGGGCCATGGCGTTGAAACTGTTGGCCTCGTCGAGCTGGTATTGGCCCTTGAGGATCAGGTCGTCAATCTCGGTGTCGCTGTGTTCACGCCAGTCGCCGCCGCGCGTCCCGGAGTAGAGCAACGCGCCGCCGAGACCATTGGCGTTGGTGCCACCGGCCAGCAGGTTGGCGCTGGTCTTGAAACCGTCATGGCTCGACGATGGGCTGGTTTCCGTCTGGAAGCCGCCCTTGACCGTTGGCTCGTCGGGGATTGCCCGGGTCACGAAGTTGACCACGCCACCGACGTTCTGCGGGCCGTAACGCACGGCGCCACCGCCACGCACCACATCCACGGCATCCATGTTGCCCATGCTGATCGGCGCGAACGACAGTTGTGGTTGACCGTAAGGCGCAAACGGCACCGGAATGCCGTCCATCAATACCGTCGAGCGCGCGGCCAGTCGTGGGTTCAAACCACGGATGCCGAAGTTCAGCGCCATGTCATGGCTGCCCGTGCCGTTGTTTTCCGGGGCATTGACGCCGGGGATGCGGTTGAGCACATCTCGTGCCTGAGTCGCGCCCTGGCGTTCGAACTCTTCGCGGCGGATCACGTCGCGAGCACCGGGATGTTCGAACACGTTGATTTGTGCGGCGTCACCCAGCCAGTCGCCGACGACTTTCGACGTGTCCAGTTCCAGCGCGGCATCCGCCACCGGTTGCAGACTGAACGCATTGTTGCCTTCGGCGCGAGCTTGCAGGCCGGTGCCTTCAAGCAATGCATTCAAACCTTGCTCTGCGGTGTAACTGCCCTCCAGACCTCGACTTTGCACACCGCTGGTGACTTGCGAACCAAATGAAATCAACACGCCTGCTTCACGACCAAACTGGTTGAGGGCGTTCTCCAGCGACGACGGCGCGATGTGATAAGCCTTGGCATCGGCAGCCACTGCGGCGGGCAGGGCGCTGAAACTCAGACTGGCGCCGAGGACAAGATTGCGCAGGCTGCGGGCCAGTGGCGTGAGGCGAGTGGGGTGCATGGTGGATGATCCTGAGAAGGTTGAATCAAGGGGGCTTTCCTTCTCTGTCACGCCAGATCTGAAAAACGGCTCATTTATTTTTCAAGATCAAAGGATCGGACGATCTTTTGATTCTGCTGCTTTAAACCCGCGCTTCGACGCTCACCCAGTAGCGGGTAAAGCGCTTCACCTTCACCGGCAAACTGATTTCCAGCAGATCGAGAATCCGCTCGCTGTCGTCCAGTGGATAAGTCCCGGAGATCAGCAGGTCGGCGACGTTCTTGGCGCAATTGAGTTGGCCGCGACGATAGCGGCCGAGCTCATCGAGGAAGTCGCCCAGGCGCATATGCGCGGCCACCAGCATGCCGTCGGCCCAGGCGCCGCTGTTGGCGTCCAGCGGTTTGGCTGCGCTGACGGACGTCGAGGTGAAACTCAACTGACGCGCGAGCGGCAGCAGCATCGGCGCGCGTCCATTGCTGCTCAGTTCGACGCGACCTTCGAACAAGGCAATCTGCGTGCGATCGGCAAACTGGCGCACATTGAGGCGAGCCCCTTGAGTTTTCAAAAGGCCCTGAGCCGTGTGCACTTCAAAGGGTTGCGCGATCGTCAGGAGAATTTCGCCTTCGAGCAAACGGATCAGTCGTGCCGAAGAGTCCACATCTACCGCACTGGCCGTATTGAGTTGCAACTGATCGCCGCCGCCCAACGAGATTTTGCGTCGCTGACCCAGCGGGCTGCGGTAGTCGGCAAGCAGCGACGGTAGCGGATTGTGCTCGCGCATGCCCCAGGTGACAGCCGAGCCGGCGCCGAGAATCAGCAGCAGCTTCAGCGCCTGACGCCGGCTGCCCGACTTAGGCCCGTTCAACGCCGCGTGTGCCAGCGGCGAAGACACGCCGCGCAACCTCTGGTTGACCCGCTGAATATGCTCCCACGCCCGCCGGTGTTCACTGTGCGCATCCAACCATTGTTGCCAGGCGTGTTGCTGGCGCGGGGAGAGCGTGCCTTGCTGCATTTCCATCAACCAATACACGGCCTGTTCAGCCACTTGGGAGGAGAAATCCGGCGCGCGGTTCATAGGGCGAAGTAGCAGCGCATCGCCGCTTTGTTCAGATGGCGTTTGACCGTGGCCACGGAAATGCCCAGTTCGGCGGCAATCTGTGGATACGTCAGGCCATCGACCTGCGCCAGCAAAAAGGCGCATTTGACCTGGCGCGGCAAACCGTCGAGCAACTCATCCAGTTCCATCAGGGTTTGCAGGATGATCGCTTTGTCTTCTTCCGACGGCGCGACCATTTCCGGCATCTGCGCCAGGGTATCGAGGTAAGCGCGTTCCAGATCCTGACGGCGGTAATGATTGAACAGAACCCGCTTGGCCAACGTCGTCAGGAATGCACGCGGCTCGATGATCACCGGCGATTCGCGGGCGGTCAGCACCTTGATGAAGGTGTCCTGGGCCAGATCCGCCGCGCTGTCCGGGCAGCCGAGTTTGCGTCGCAGCCAGCCAGTCAGCCAGCTGTGATGAGCCTGATAGAGCGATTCGACGGGATGGGCGGACGACAACGGTGGACTCCGGGCGCTTTCTTGACGCGGTAGAGAGTACGTTAGAGAACAAGAACTGTTCGCATTGTAGGGGGCGAAACGCTCAGCCGGCAATCAGATGCTTTTGCGTATGAGAATATTTATCATTAATATTGCTCGCCTTGGGTTCGGCTTGTCGGCCGAACGTTTTTCGTTTCAGGGTCGAAACATGAAAGGCAAACTCGCCACACTTCCCATGTCCTATCGTCTGGCTGTCACCTCACGGGTGCTGGCCGCGGTGTTTGGCGGCTATCTGGTCGCGGCGCTGGCCAGTGTCACGCTGACGCTGTGGTTGCCGTTGAACCGCGCCGAAGCGGTGGTGACCGGCATGACCATCTCGTTTCTGGTCTATCTGGTGGCCGTGCTCTGGTGTTTTGCCTGCCGCACGGCGTGGTCGGCCTGGGTCGGTTTGCTGGTGCCGAGTGTGATTCTGGCGACCATTTCCGGCGCGGCGCGCGGCTTGGGCCTGGCATGAAAGAGGGCTTTCGTCAGGCGATGGCCTGGCTGCACACCTGGGCCGGGCTGCTGTTCGGCTGGTTGCTGTTCGCGATTTTTCTGACCGGGACGCTGGCCTATTTCAAGGATGAGATCAGCCACTGGATGCAGCCGGAAATCCCCGCGCATTCGGTGAATGCCGAGACCAGCCTGACGCTGGCCCAGAACTATTTGCAGCAACACGCTGCGGGCGCCTCACGCTGGCTGATCGATTTGCCTGATGCCCGCGACCCGGGCCTCACCGTGCGTTGGCAACAAGCGCCGGCCAATCCCGGCGAGCGCGGGCGCTTTGAATCGAAAACCCTCGATGCGCAAACCGGTGCCGAAGTGCAGGGCCGCGACAGCATGGGCGGTGAGTTCTTCTACCGTTTCCACTTCCAGCTGCAAATGCCTTACCCGTGGGGCCGCTGGCTATCGACCATTGCTGCGATGGTGATGTTTGTCGCGTTGATCACCGGAATCATCACCCACAAGAAAATCTTCAAGGACTTCTTCACCTTCCGCCCGCGCAAGGGCCAGCGCTCCTGGCTCGACGGGCATAACGCGGTGGGTGTGCTGGTGCTGCCGTTTCACTTGATGATCACCTACAGCAGCCTGGTGATTTTCATGTCGATGGTCATGCCGGCGAGCATCGTCGCTTCTTACGGCAATGACGTGCGCACGTTCTATGACGAAGTTTTCCCGGCATCGAAGACCCCGGAAAGCGCCAACATCGAGGCACCGTTGGCGGCCATGGCGCCGCTGTTGAGCAAGGCCAGCGAGCAATGGTCGGGCGGCCACACGGCGCGTCTGTCGGTGAGCAACCCGGGCGATGCCAATGCGACGGTGGTGCTGTCCCGTGCTGGTGACCGTGTGGTGCATGATTTCGGCCGCGCCGTGACCTTTAACGGTGTGAGCGGGCAGATGCTCGGCAGCACACCGGAGCAGCCGCTGGCGATGGCAGTGGGGGGCGCGTTCTATGGTTTGCACATGGGTCACTTCGCCGGGCCGTTGTTGCGCTGGCTGTATTTCATCTGCGGGCTGGCCGGCACGGCGATGATCGGCACCGGGCTGGTGATCTGGCTCGGCAAGCGTCAGCTCAAACACGCCAAGAGCGGCGTTATGCCGTTCGAGTTATGGCTGGTGGAAGTGCTGAATATCGCCAGCATGGCCGGGCTGGTGTCGGCGGTCGCGGTGTTCTTTCTGGCCAATCGTCTGTTGCCGGTGAGTCTCGCCGGGCGCGCAGATTGGGAGGTGAACGCGTTCTTCATGGCCTGGGGCTTGAGCGTGCTGCACGCGATGTTGCGACCGGGGCGCAAGGCCTGGGTTGAACAGCTTGTTTTCGGTGCTGCGCTGTTTGTCGCGGTGCCGCTGATCAATGCGCTGACCACCCCTTGGAATCTCGGCGTCGCGTTGATGCAGGGTGACTGGGCGTTGGTTGGTTTTGATTTGAGCTGCCTCGCCACAGGTCTGTTTCTGGCTTGGGCCGCGTGGAAAATGCGGCGCGCCGGCAGCACCGTCAGGGTGAAAAAAACACCACGCGAAAAGACCCTGCCGATCATTCTTGAGCAAGGGACAAACTGATGCTGCTGGCCCTGTTGCTCACCTACGCCGGATTCACCGCGTTGTGCCTGTCGATGCCTCGTCACCACGATGAATTGCTCGGCCACAAACCGTCCAGGCGTTGCCGTCAGGGTCTGACCTTGGCCGGTTGGTTACTGCTGAGTCTGTCGCTGTGGGCCGCCGTCTCGGCGAACGGCTGGAGCTTCGGTCTGGTCGACTGGTTCGCCGTACTGATGCTCAGCGCCCTGGTGTTGGTATTGCTGCTGCCGTATCGCCCGCGTCTGGCTTTGGCGCTGGCCGGGGTCAGCCTGTTGGCCAGCCCGGTCGCCGCATGGGCGCAGTGCTGACGTGCTGATCGATCTGCCGCCGGAATCCCGCGACGACGAGCCGCGCGGGGCGCGTGCGCATTTTCTGCAGGTGTTCCTGTCCCAGCGTTCGCAAATGGAAGCGCTGGTGAACCGTCGCGTCGGTTGTCGGGCGACGGCGGCGGATCTGGTCCAGGATCTGTTTCTGCGTTTCTGGCGGCGACCGCTGGTGCAGGTCGAAGAACTCAGCACCTATCTTTTACGCTGCGCCGGCAACATCGCCATCGACCATCTGCGCAGCGAAGGCACGCGCACGCGGGTCAACGAAGGCTGGCAACCGGACGAGCCGCACAGCCACGGCAGCGAACCACAAGCAGCGCTGGAAGCGGGCAATGATCTGAAACATGTCGAAGCGGCGTTGCGCGCCTTGCCCGAGCGCACCCGGCAAATCTTTTTGCTCAATCGCATCCACGGCCGCAAGTACGCGGAAATCGCCAAAGCCATGGGCCTGTCCCAAAGTGCCGTGGAAAAACATATGATGCGCGCCCTCGAGGCCTGCAAGGCCAGCCTGCGCGAACCCGCGCCACGCCTGCCAGGGAAAGCACCGTGAAGCCATCCGATTCCACCACCCCGACGCCCGCGCAAGAGCAGGCCGCATTTGCCTGGCTGAGCCTGTTGCATGACCGGCCGAGCGCGGGTGATCAACTGACCTTCAGCCAATGGCTGCGTGCCGATCCGGCGCATGCTGAGGCTTATGCGCAGGCGCAAGTGCTCTGGGAATTGAGCGAAGGCCCGGCGCGCACGCTGGCCGATGAAGAAGCTTTGGCGTTGCAGGGTTATCTCGATGCGATGGATCGCCCGCGTCGCCCGCAGGTTTTACGTTGGTCGGGCGCGTTGGCGATGGCGGCGTGTCTGTTGTTGATGGTCAGCCTCGGCACCGGGTGGCAGCCGCAGCGCTGGATCGATGATCTGGGCGCGGATTACGTTTCAGCGCCGGGTGAAATACGCACCGTGACCTTGGCTGATCAATCGCAAGTGACCTTGGATGGCGACAGTGCGATTGCCGTGGATTTTAGTCGGGGCGAGCGGCATGTTCAGCTGCGTCGTGGTGCCGGGTTTTTCACGGTTACGCACACCGGCGAGCCGTTTGTGGTTGCGGCGGAGCAGGGCGAAGCACGCGTGCTCGGGACGCAATTCGAAGTGCGACTGCAACCGTATGGCGCGCAGGTGACGGTGTTGTCCGGACGCGTCGGGGTGACGGCGGAGCGTGGTGGCGAACAGCAGATTCTCACAGCCGGCCAGCAGGTTGCTTACGGTGACGGTGCGACGGAAAAACTGCATGCCGTGGACAGCGAAGCGCAATTGGCCTGGCGTCAGGGCTGGCTGACTTACTACAAGTCGACGCTGGGCGATGTGGTGGAGGATCTGCGGCGCTATTACCCGGGGCGGATTGTATTGCTCAACGATGAACTGGCGGCGCGCAAGGTCAGTGGCAGTTTTCCGAGCAAGGATCCGCAGGCGGTGCTCAGTTCCCTGCAAGGAGTGATGGGGTTTGAGCAGCATCAGGTGTTGGGGCATCTGATTATTTTGCGTTGAGGCTTATGGCCTCTTCGCGAGCAGGCTCGCTCCCACAGGGAACGCATTCCAAAATGTGGCAGCGAGCCTGCTCGCGAAGGCGTCGGCCGAAACAACACACCTCCAAAAATATTTTCAGATTTGTGGTGAGGTAAACCCGAGCCCCATCCGTGTAGTGACTGAAACTGCGAGTCATTCGCATCCGTTGCGGTTCTACACAGGTCATTGAGTCATGAAGTCCAGGGCAAAATCCGGTTCGGTCAAACAGTGGTTAGGTGTTTCGGCATTGAGTTTTTCGGCGCTGGCACTGTTGCCGCTGAGCGTGGCGCTGGCCGCTGAAAACGTCAGCAGCCAGGCGCAAAAACAGTTCAATTTTTCCCTGGCCGCCAAACCGCTGCCGCAAGCCCTGAGCGACTTCAGCCGCGTCACCGGGCAGAGCGTGGTCTACACCGACGAAGCGCCGTACGGCCTCACCGCGCCGGCCGTCAATGGCCAGATGAGTGCCGAACAGGCACTGCAACGCTTGCTCAGCGGCTCTGGCCTGAACTTCCGCCGCACCGACAGCCACACGCTGGCGCTGGAGCCGAAACCCACCGAAGGCGCGTTGAACCTCGGCGCCACGACCATCACTTCGATGCGTGACGAGTCGATGAGCTACCAGCCGCCGGAAACCAGTTCGGTGATGCGCTCTTCGGCGTCGTTGCAGGAAATCCCGCAGACCGTCAACGTCATCCCGGCGCAAGTCATCCGCGATCAGGCGCCGCGCAATCTGGATGACGCGCTGGCCAATGTCAGCGGCATCACCCAGGGCAACACCTTGGGCAGCACTCAGGATTCGGTGATGACCCGCGGTTTCGGTGACAACCGTAACGGCTCGATCATGCGCGACGGCATGCCGATCGTGCAGGGGCGCGGCATGAACGCCACGGTGGATCGCGTCGAAGTGCTTAAAGGCCCGGCCTCGTTGCTGTATGGCATTCAAGACCCGGGCGGCGTGGTCAACCTGGTCAGCAAGAAACCTGAACTGACGCAATACAATGCCCTGACCTTGCGCGGTTCGACCTACGGTGACGGCAAGAACGGCAGCGGCGGCACCCTTGACAGCACCGGCCCGTTGGGCGATTCCGGGCTGGCCTATCGCATGGTGCTCGACCACGAAGACGAAGATTACTGGCGCAACTTCGGCACCCACCGTGAAACCCTGATCGCGCCGTCGCTGGCCTGGTTCGGTGAAAGCACCAAGCTGCTGTTTGCCTACGAACACCGTGAATTTCTCACGCCGTTCGACCGTGGCACGCTGATCGATCCGCGCACCAATCACCCGCTGGATATCTCGCGCAAGGAGCGTCTGGACGAACCGTTCAACAACATGGAAGGCCGCTCGGATCTGTACCACTTTGAAGCCGACCACGACCTCAACGACGACTGGAAAGCGCACTTCGGCTACAGCTGGAACCGCGAAACCTACGACGCCAGCCAGGTTCGCGTGACCGCCATCGACACCAAAAAAGGCACGCTGACCCGCAGCATGGACGGTACCCAGAACGCGATCAGCACCGACCGTTTCACCACCGCCAGTCTTGAAGGCAAAGTCAACGTGCTGGGCATGCAGCATGATCTGGTGTTCGGCGTCGATGACGAGTACCGCAAGATCTACCGCGAGGACTTGATCCGGCAGAAAAGCCTGACCACGTTCAGCTACCTCAATCCGGTGTATGGCCGCGAAGTCGCCGGCACGACCGTTAGCGCTTCCGACAGCGCGCAGACCGATGAACTGCGCAGCGATTCGGTGTTCATGCAGGACTCGATTCACCTCAACGACCAGTGGATTCTGGTCGCTGGCGGACGCTTTCAGGAGTACGACCAGTACGCCGGCAAAGGCGTGCCGTTCAAGGCCAACACCGACAGCAACGGGCAGAAGTGGGTGCCGCGCGCCGGTCTGGTGTATCGCTACACCGACGCCTTGTCGTTCTACGGCAGCTACACCGAATCGTTCAAGCCCAACTCCACCATCGCCCCGCTGAGTGGCAGCAGCACCGTGCTTGACGGCAGCATTGCACCGGAAGAAGCCAAGTCGTGGGAACTGGGCGCGCGGCTCGATATGCCGGGGCGTGTCACCGGCAATATCGCATTGTTCGACATCAAGAAACGCAACGTGCTGGTGGCCAATTCCGAAGGCCCGACGACGATTTACAGCGCCGCCGGTGAGGTGCGCTCGCGCGGTCTGGAAATGGACCTGACCGGCCAACTGACTGACCGCTGGAGCATGATCGGCAGCTACGCTTACACCGATGCCGAAGTGACCGAAGACCCGGATTACAAAGGCAAGCGTCTGCAAAACGTGGCAAAGAATTCCGGCTCGTTGTCGGCGGTGTATGACTTCGGCAGCGTGATCGGCGGCGATCAGTTGCGCGTTGGTGCCGGTGCGCGATATGTCGGGGAACGTGCGGGTAACGCAGTCAATGATTTTGACTTGCCGAGCTACACCGTGGCCGATGCATTTGCCACGTACGACACCCGGGTTGAAGGGCAGAAGGTCAAGTTTCAGCTCAATGTGAAGAACCTGTTTGACCGCACGTATTACACCTCGGCGGCGAGCCGGTTCTTTGTGTCGATGGGGGATTCGCGGCAGGTTTTGTTGTCCAGTACCCTGGAGTTTTGATTCGAAAATAAAAAAGATTGATGCACCTGAACGGGATTATGTTGCAAATGCAAAAACTTCCGAAGGCTGAGAGCTTTAATTCTATGCGAGCATGCCATCCATAAAAAATTGATATAAGCACCTGTCAGATATGACAGGTGCTAGCGTATCGTAATTGTTGTTTACTCTCGAGGCGGGTTAATCGTTCCTCCAGGAGTCAATCAATGTCAACTATTAAGAAAGAGCCTAAGAGTCACTTTATAAAATTGCTTGGTAAAGAAGATTTCAATGTTTTTAAACCTGTGGGCTTGAGTTTTCTGGAAGCCGAGTTTTTTCGGATGGAAGCTCATAATCATGACGGTCCATACAATTTTAGTTTGGTCGTCTATGACGTTGAAGAATACAATCAGGACGAATATTGCGAGGGTCAGCTCGAAGGGAATGCAATCGCTTGTGACGGCGATCATTTTTCCGAAAATGGCTCCGGCGAGCTTCGCATCATTTTAAAGCCCGAAAATGTTCACTGGTTACGTTTCTTTGTCAGCCCGTTTCGTTTTCAAGCGATATCTCATTTTGAGTTTTATGAGCCTTCCGGAAATTTATTGAAGCGTATTGAAGGACGTTCAGGGTGGGTTGACTACAAAGTGCCGTTACAGGATATGAAGACGGCTCGCATTGCGCGCGTTTCGATCTACTTCAAAATTGATTTTAGAGCAGTTGTCGTAGACTCATTTGAACTGGGGCAATGGGAGCAATACCCGTAACTAAGACGTGACTAACGCAAAAACGCCTGACGATACGCGCCAGGCGTTCCACCCAAAACCTGCTTGAACCGATTAGTGAAATGACTGGCGCTGGCAAACCCGCACGCCAGCGCAATCTCGCCCAACGACAACGCCGTCCCGCGCAACAATTCCCGCGCCCGACTTAAACGGCGCGCCAGCACATATTGATGTGGTGGCAGGCCGAAACTCGTGCAAAACATCCGCGCAAAGTGGTATTCCGACAGCGCACACAACCCGGCCAGTTGTCCCAGACTGATCGGTTCGGCCAACTGGTTATCGATGAACTCCACCAGTTGTCGGCGCTGGTGAGGCGCCAGTCCGCCCTTCAAACGCAAACCCTGACGCGCGCCGACCTGGCTGAGCAAAGTGTGGCTGATCAATTCATGGGCGAGGCTGTTGGTCAGCAGACGTTCAGCAGGCTCCTCCCAATTCAGCGTCAGCAGCTGCCGGAAGCGTTGAGCCTGTTGTGGATCTTCCAGAAAAGTCTGCTCGCGCAATTGCATCTCTCGGGGTTCGCGATCCAGCAGCGTCACACAACCGAGGGCAAATTGTTCGGCGCTGAAATACAGGTGCGCGAGACGGATATCGCCGTTGATCACCCAGCCCGATTCATGATCGGCCGGCAGGATGCACAGCTTGTCCGGCCCGCCTTTTTGACCGGGTTGATCGCGCCGGAATGTGCCGGTGCCACCGGCAATGTAGCAGGACAAAGTATGGTGGCTCGGCGCTTCGTAATCCTGCGCATCGTGGTGGTTAGTCCACAAAGCGGCAGACAAGCCGTCACCGAGCTCGGCGCTGTGCACAAGGCGTGCGTTCGGCGAGCTGTTCAAGGCTTGAAAGACTTGCAGGGTATCGATGGCGGCCATGGTCGGTTCTCTTCAACGCCTTGCATCCTACTCCGTAGACACCGCGCTGCCAGCCTGCCGCCAGACAAAAGCGCAAGATTCTGCAAGCGCACACACCGGGCCAGGGCAGACACTCAAGGCCTATCGAGGAGTGTCTGCCATGAACCTGTCGTTGTACTTGCTGACCGTGCTGATCTGGGGCACCACTTGGATTGCCTTGAAATGGCAACTGGGCGTGGTGGCGATTCCGGTGTCGATCGTCTATCGCTTCGGCCTCGCCGCGCTGGTGCTGTTTGCGCTGTTGCTGCTCAGCCGTCGCCTGCAACCGATGAACCGTCGCGGGCACTTGATCTGCGTGGCTCAGGGTTTGTGTCTGTTCTGCGTCAACTTCATGTGCTTCCTGACCGCCAGTCAATGGATCCCCAGTGGACTGGTCGCGGTAGTATTTTCGACCGCAACGCTGTGGAACGCGCTGAATGCGCGGGTGTTCTTCGGCCAGCGCATCGCGCGCAATGTGCTGATGGGTGGTGCATTGGGCCTGTTTGGCCTGGGCATGCTGTTCTGGCCGGAACTGGCTGGGCATCAGGCCAGCCCGCAAACCTTGCTGGGGCTTGGTCTGGCACTGTGCGGGACGTTGTGTTTCTCGGCGGGCAACATGCTTTCGAGTCTGCAGCAGAAGGCTGGTCTCAAGCCGCTGACCACCAACGCCTGGGGCATGGCCTATGGTGCGGCGATGCTGTCGGTGTGGTGCCTGGTCAAGGGCATTCCGTTCGACATGGATTGGAGCCCGCGTTATGTCGGCGCGCTGCTGTATCTGGTGATCCCCGGTTCGGTCATCGGCTTCACCGCGTATCTGACGCTGGTCGGGCGCATGGGCCCGGAGCGCGCGGCTTACTGCACTGTGCTGTTTCCGGTGGTGGCGCTGAACGTCTCGGCATTTGCTGAAGGTTATCAGTGGACAGCGCCGGCACTGGTCGGACTGGTGTTAGTGATGCTGGGCAATGTACTGGTGTTTCGTAAGCCGAAAACGATGGTGGCGCCGGTACAGGGAAAGTTGGCTTGAAATAAACGAGCGCTGAACTTCAGCGCTCGACTTTCAAGGTGATGTAAATCATCACCGGGAAGATGAAATCAACAATATGTCGCGCCCAGTCCTTGGCATTCCATGATTGCGAAGTGTCCATGTCAAACCACTCCACACCTACGGTTTGCAGGCAGACGTAATAAATGAAGATTGCCGCCAGTATGCCCATGATCGAAAACTTCTTCGCCTCGTGAAATGCTTCTGCGGAGGCGTTGATATTGCGATACAGCTGATAGGTACCGATCAGGCACAACACTGTGTATGTAACTTCAAGGGTGATGATGAACCAGTAGATCCGGTGATGGATCATCGGTGATTCAATGGCCCGGTACTTGATGGATTCACTGGCGGTGGTGGTGTCCATACTCAGGATATGAGCCACATAGGTGTAGTTTGAATTGTAGTCGGTAAAGTTGTGGATCATCACCAGCACGCCAAAGAAGCTGATGTAAGCCATCAATAAGACTTTGCTGTAACGAATGAGTTTGTCGGTTGTCAGGGTGTTCAAGGTATTGGCTCTCCATAGCGTTTGTCGATTATTCGACAGGCAGGCAGAGCTTATAATGCTGTTGTTTAATTGGCTTTTTTGTTCAATTTCAAGTTGTGTAAGGCATAACTAACGGGCAAGTGCGATAGCGCACTTGCCCGTATTTTTTATCCGCGCCAGACTTGCGGGTTGACCAGATCCTGCGGGCGTTCGCCGAGCAGGGCGCTGCGCAGGTTGGCCAGTGCACGATTGGCCATGGCTTCTCGGGTTTCATTCGTCGCGGAGCCGATGTGCGGCAGAGTCACGGCATTGCTGAGCTGGAACAGCGGCGACTCGGCCAGGGGTTCTTTTTCATACACATCAAGGCCGGCGCCACGAATGCGCTTGTTTTGCAGGGCTTCGATCAGGGCCGGTTCATCGACTACCGGACCGCGAGAGATGTTGACGAGGATTGCATTTGGCTTCATCAGGGCCAGTTCGCGGTGGCTGATCAGGTGGCGGGTCTTGTCGCTGAGTGGCACGACCAGGCAGACGAAATCGGCTTCGGCGAGCAGTTGATCGAGGCTGCGAAATTGCGCGCCGAGTTGTTCTTCGAGTTCGGTTTTGCGGCTGTTGCCACTGTAGATAATCGGCATGTTGAAACCGAAGTGGCCACGACGAGCGACGGCAGCGCCGATGTTGCCCATGCCGACGATGCCGAGGGTTTTACCGTGCACGTCACAGCCGAACAGTGGCGCGCCGACGCTGGCTTGCCATTGGCCGGCCTTGGTCCAGGCGTCGAGTTCGGCGACGCGGCGGGCGCTGCTCATGATCAGGGCGAAGGCGAGGTCGGCGGTGCTTTCGGTGAGCACATCCGGGGTGTTGGTGAGCATGATCCCGCGTTGGTTGAAATAGGCGAGGTCGTAGTTGTCGTAGCCGACGGAGACGCTTGAGACCACTTCGAGTTTTGTGGCGGTTTCGAGTTGGGCCTGGCCGAGTTTGCGGCCGACGCCGATGAGGCCGTGAGCGTGGGGCAGGGCTTCGTTGAATTGGGCGTTGATGTCGCCGGCTTTTGGGTTGGGGACGATGACGTCGAATTCTTGTTGCAGGCGTTCGATCATGGGCGGGGTGATGCGGCTGAAGGCCAGGACAGTTTTTTTCATCGTTTTTGGCTCTTGTTCGGGCTTGATACCTAGCAAGCTAACATTTTTGTTTTGGGGTGTCTTGGCGGCCTTTGGGCCGACCATGTTCTTGGGGTTTTGGGTGTATATCCGTTTTTTGGGTGATGGCGGCTTAGGGTTCCGCCCTGACGGCGGGTCACTTTTTCCAGACGCCGAAAAAGTAACCAAAAAGGCTTGCTCCTACGTGCGGCCCGCTCGCTGGGGCTCGGGGTTCCTTCGCTCTGGGATCGATCCGGGCGCAGCGCCTACGGTTTGCTTCGCTGCACCTCCTCTCGCTGTGTTTGGCTTCGCCAAACGGTCGCTGCGCTCCCACGCCCGGATCAATCCCTCCACTCAGCCTTCCGACGTCGCCCGAGGATCAAGATCAAGAGCAGGCGAGCTGACACTCGGCCTATTGAGTGGTGAAGAGCACGGGAGTTCGGCTTTTGATTGCGTTGTTGCTGCCCCTCACCCCAGCCCTCTCCCGAGGGAGAGGGGGCCGATTTGTGTGTTTTTCAAAGTCTGAGTTCAACGCGGTATTGCACGTCGGCGTAGCTCTCCCAACCAACTCGGTCAGTCCCCTCTCCCTCCGGGAGAGGGTTAGGGTGAGGGGCTTTTGATCTGATTCAAAATCTGAGTTCGACTCGGTATTTCACGTCGGCGTAACTCTCCGCGACACCACCGTCAGTCCCCTCTCCCTTTGGGAGAGGGCTAGGTGAGGGGCTTTTAGTTGTGTGCCGGGGATTGGGGGATTTCGTGGTTATCCAGCACGCGGTTCACGGCCAGTTCGGCGAGCATGATGATCTGCTGAATCGCCAGAATCGTCCGTCGTTGCGGCAGGTCGATGTAGGCTGCGATGTCGCTGGTCATCAGGCTGGCTTGTGCCAGTGATTCGCAGGCGTGGACCAGCAGGCTTTCGCTGTCCTGTTCGGGGGAGATCTGAAACACGGTGGCTTTGGGGAAGCGGTATCAACATTGGCTGATACCTGCTTGTGCCTGCACTTGGGTCAGACTTTGCGACCTACCTTTACACCTCGATAGTTTCAAGTCCTTCGACATCAATCTGACCATCATGAACTTGATGCAGCTCATTTGTGTCGAAATCTACAAAACTGAAGTTGAAGGCTGCCTTGAAAATGCCTTTGGCAATGTTGAACTCTTCTACAACAATAAACCCTGCATTTTTTGCGCTTGTATAGCCTTTTGTATGTGAGCCTGACGTATATGAAAATCTGAATGGAGAGGGAAAGTGCTCCGTGCTGAATTCATTCCTCCCAAGCTTAATATTTGCGTCAAAAGTGAGGTTGATAGTGAATGAGGTGGTAGAGGATTTTTGGTAAGTTGCTTTTAGCGCGACTATCTTGTTATCGGTAATAAAATGGTCGGGTTTTCCTTCGAACTTGTCGGTGACATAGTCTTTGTTTAGTTTGGCAATTACAGTGCCTTCACCTGATTTCTTAAGTTTGTCGAGTTCCAAATCTTTAATGGACATGTCTTGCTCCTTCAAGGCTAGGTTGGTGTGACGACATCCATTGTTCGGCTAAAGCGATAAAATGGGCACTGTCAGATCTGACAGGTCTCCTATATCGATTGGCTATTAAAAATTAATCGGAAGATGATTTTTGGAACTTGATTGCCCACTTCAGGTTTGCGGCCATTGGACAATGCTTAATTGTGTCAGGCCGTCATCCGGCATCATTCAAGGGAGAGGGAGCCGATTTCTGAGCCTTTCAGAGTTTGAGTTCGACTCGGTATTTCACGTCGGTGTAACTCGCCCAAACACCTCGGTCAGTCCCCTCTCCCTTTGGGAGAGGGTTAGGGTGAGGGGCTTTTAGTTGTGTGCCGGGGATTTCGGGATTTCGTGGTTATCCAGCACGCGGTTCACTGCCAGTTCGGCGAGCATGATGATCTGCTGAATCGCCAGAATCGTCCGCCGTTGCGGCAGGTCGATGTAGGCGGCGATGTCGCTGGTCATCAGGCTGGCCTGGGCCAGTGATTCGCAGGCGTGAACCAGCAGGCTTTCGCTGTCCTGCTCTGGGGCGACCTGGAACATGGTGCTGGGTTTGTGGAAGCGCAGGGTGAGGGCGTTGGGTTTGAGGTAGTGGTCGAGGGCGCGTTCGGCGGCTTCGTGGAATTTCTTTGAGCCGGGGAATTCGTAAGGGGTGGTGTCGTCGGTTTCAGGTGGATTAGGTGTTGGTTTGAACATAGGAAACATACTTGAGTTGAAGCTGCCACTTTTCGTTTTCCAGGCGAAAGGGTGGCAGCTGTGCGCGGACTGGAAAAACCGGTCAACTCACCAAAACCGGCAGGCCCAAGGGCCTCCCGCGCACAGCCGCCATAACATTGCGAGCTAAAAAGCGCCGCAGTATGCCATGAGCTTTGGTAGTTGAAATCGGGTTTTCCAGACCCGGTCGCTGATGCGTCAGCGACACCCAAATCCTAGCCACCGCACTTCCGACGGACAACCGTCAAAACCTGTCGGAAACATCCGCGAAATCGCCGTTTCTGTAGGCTCTGCCGTAGGCCGCGATCTGTTGATTTTTAAACATCAAGATCAAAAGATCGCAGCCCGCGGCAGCTCCTGCAGGAGAGGCGGTTTGTTCAGGACACAGTTGGGGCGATGAAGAGAGCCGTGGGCCAAAAGCGGCAGCCAAAAGTCTGCGCAGCGAAGAGGGTCTGCTTTGACTCTTCTGCCACAGGCCAATGCAGATTCAGAGCGAAATACTGTCCCGCCCTTTGATCGAGAACGTGCCATCTTTGACTTCCAGTTCCTTACCTTCAGCGCCAGCAGATTTGAACTGAAAGCTCCCCTTGTACAGCTCTTGATCATGATCAAAGCTCAAGGTGATGGAACCCATATCAGCGCTGTATGTTTCAAAACGGATATGGGTCTCCACTTGCCATATCTTCCAAAAAGTCGCACAGACCTTTTTATCTTCGAAGTTATACGTGCCGCTCGAGATGTCGGGTGGGAACACTATTTCAATGCCGCGCTCGATTTCGTTTCTATTTGCATCGGTAGTGAGCTGTACCGTGTTTAAAGACAAGTGCAGTTTGTTGTCGGTGGTGTAGTGGTCGTAGGCGAAGCCTGAGTTTTGCGAGGTGAAGTCCAGATCACCCGATATGCGGGCCGTCATACGACCGATGCTGGGAGAGGTTTTGATAATGGGAAACTGATGCCTGGTGAACATGATGAACTCCTTGGCGTTGACTATTCCGTGAACCAGACAAGGTCTGGCGACGTTTTCAAGCTAGGAGTGGGGGGGAGCACTGTCAACTGTCAGAGTTGACAGTTGACAGTAGAGGAGAATTGAACGTCAGAGGGACTGCCAACGCCAATTGCCCCGGTTCAGTAACGTCGGCAGAACGCTACATTTAGTTGGCGACACGCGCGCCGGCGAGGCTGCCGCTCAGTTCGTAGGCGGCCAATTCGGCCTGGTGTGCGGCGAGGATTTCCGGCAACGATCCACGCAAATACTCAACCCACGTCTTGATCTTCGCATCCAGATATTGCCGCGACGGGTAGATCGCATACAGGTTCAGTTCTTGCGAGCGGTAGTTCGGCATCACTCGCACCAGTGTGCCGTTGCGCAAACCTTCGATCGCCGCATACACCGGCAACACGCCCACGCCCATGCCACTGGTGATCGCAGTTTTCATCGCGTCGGCGGAGTTCACCAGAAACGGCGAGCTGTTGATGGTGACCATTTCCTGGCCTTCCGGGCCGTCGAAGGCCCATTTTTCCAGGGGGATCACCGGGCTGACCAGGCGCAGGCAGGCGTGGTTGAGCAGGTCGCTGGGCTTTTGCGCGGCACCGTTGGCTTTCACATACGCCGGCGAGGCGCAGACGATGCTGTAGGTGATGCCCAGCCGTTGCGAAACAAAACCCGAGTCGGGCAGTTCGCTGGCGAGCACGATGGACACGTCGTAGCCCTCGTCGAGCAGGTCTGGCACGCGGTTGGCCAGGGTCAGATCGAAGGTGACGTCGGGGTGGGTTTTGCGGTAGCGGGCGATGGCGTCGATTACGAAGTGCTGACCGATGCCGGTCATGGTGTGCACTTTCAGTTGCCCGGCCGGGCGCGCGTGGGCGTCGCTGGCTTCGGCTTCGGCCTCTTCTACGTAGGCAAGGATCTGCTCGCAGCGCAGCAGGTAGCGTTTGCCCGCTTCGGTCAGGGCAATGCGCCGCGTGGTGCGGTTGAGCAAGCGGGTTTGCAGGTGGGCTTCCAGGTTGGAGACCGCGCGCGAGACGTTGGCGGTGGTGGTGTCGAGTTGCACGGCGGCGGCAGTGAAGCTGCCGGCTTCGGCGACACAACTGAAGGCGCGCATGTTTTGCAAAGTGTCCATGGGGTGCTCTCAAGGGAGATGGCAAATTGTGACACGAAGTTTCGGGGGCTGAGACCCAGACTTAAGGATTATCTCGTTAACCGTAACAAAGATTCACAGAAATCCCAGCTTATCGCCGTTCAGAGCGCCCCCTAGAATTGCGCCGATCCAATGCAGGCGCTGCCACAGGCTGCGATTTTTCGATTTTGTTTTAAGGGAATCAAGATCAACAGATCGCAGCCTGCGGCAGCTCCTACAGAAAACACCACCCGCCTTATCCTCTTCTCAGGAATTCGCAGCTGTGCCGCGTCGCATCAACAGAGCGCTTTTGCCGCTCAGTGTTCTGGCTTTTACCTTGGGTCTTGGCGGCTGCATCTCAACGGACGGAATCGCCCCACAGGGCAAGGCGTTGGAGGCCAATTCACTGGCCACCGATGACGCCATCGCCCACGCCGCCCGTGACGCTAACTGGCCCACCGCGCAATGGTGGCAAGCCTACGGCGACCCGCAACTCAACCGCTGGATCGACCTCGCCGTGCAAGGCAGCCCGACCATGGCCATGGCCGCTGCACGGGTGCGCCAGGCCAAAGCCATGGCCGGTGTCGCCGAGGCGGCCGAGTCATTGCAGATCAATGGCGAGTCGACACTGAAGCGGCACAACTGGCCGACCGATCAGTTCTACGGCCCGGGCGAGCTGGCCAACACCACCACTTGGGATAATAACGCGGCGCTGGGCTTCAGTTACGCCCTCGACCTCTGGGGCCGTGAAAGCAATGCCAGTGAGCGGGCTGTGGATCTTGCGCACATGAGCGCGGCCGAGGCGCGATTGGCGCAGCTTGAATTGCAGAACAACATCGTTCGCGCCTACATCGAACTGTCGCTGCATTACGCCCAGCGCGACATCGTCGCGGCGACGCTCAAGCAGCAACAGCAGATTCTCGATCTGGCGCAAAAACGTCTGAATGGTGGGATCGGCACACATTTCGAAGTCAGCCAGGCCGAAACGCCGTTGCCGGAAACCCACCGCCAGATCGATGCGCTGGACGAAGAAATCGCCCTGAGCCGCAACCAGATTGCCGCACTCGCCGGCAAAGGGCCGGGCGAGGGTGCACAGTTGCAGCGTCCGACACTGTCGCTCGCTGCTGCGCTGAAATTGCCGTCGGCATTGCCCGCCGAACTGCTCGGCCAGCGTCCGGACGTGGTCGCCAGTCGCTGGCAAGTGGCGGCGCAGGCGCGCGGTATCGATGTCGCGCATGCCGGGTTTTACCCCAACGTCGATCTGGTCGGCAGCCTTGGTTACATGGCCACCGGCGGTGGCGCGCTGGAGTTTTTGACCGGCAAGAAACTCAACTACAACGTCGGCCCGGCGATCTCGCTGCCGATCTTTGACGGAGGGCGTTTGCGCTCCGAATTGGGCGAGGCTTCCGCCGGTTATGACATTGCCGTGGCGCATTACAACCAGACGCTGGTGAATGCGCTGAAGAACATCTCCGACCAGTTGATCCGCCGTGAGTCGATGGACAAGCAGCAGGGTTTTGCCGCCGAGTCGGTGGCCACGGCGCAGAAGACCTACGACATCGCGATGATCGCGTATCAGCGCGGCCTCACCGATTACCTCAACGTGCTCAATGCGCAGACGTTGCTGTTCAAACAGCAGCAGGTGCAGCAGCAGGTGCAGGCGGCGCGGCTAAGTGCGCATGCCGAATTGGTGACTGCGCTGGGCGGTGGCCTCGGTGCCGGCAACGATGTACCGACTGCCGAGAAAACCCAGGCCCCGAAAACCCCGGTTCTCCTGCGTTGAACACACAACCCAATGTGGGAGCGAGCCTGCTCGCGAAAGCGGTTTATCAGTCGACATCAACGTTGAATATGAAAACGCATTCGCGAGCAGGCTCGCTCCCACAGGTTCTGCGGCCAGACCGAATCTCTTTGAGCACAATTAAATGACTCCCTTGCCCGCACCGCTGCGCTGGCTCTACGCCCTGGAATGGCGCCGTGGTTTCTTCGACTGGGCGCGCAGCGATGGCGTGACCTGGGTCTACATCGTCAAGGTGTTGATCGCCGCATTCCTCACGCTGTGGCTGGCCATGCGTCTGGAACTGCCGCAACCGCGCACGGCGATGATCACCGTGTTCATCGTCATGCAGCCGCAGAGTGGCCAGGTGTTTGCCAAGAGTTTCTATCGCTTCCTCGGCACCCTCGCGGGGTCGGCGATGATGGTCACGCTGATCGCATTGTTCGCGCAGAACACCGAATTG
The DNA here is from genome assembly GCF_000783395.1 of Pseudomonas chlororaphis. Taxonomy (GTDB): domain Bacteria; phylum Pseudomonadota; class Gammaproteobacteria; order Pseudomonadales; family Pseudomonadaceae; genus Aquipseudomonas; species Aquipseudomonas chlororaphis_H. The sequence continues at coordinate 273,275 of NZ_JSFK01000001.1, forward strand.
TTCCTCGGCTCGTTGGCGATCTGGGTCGGCATCTGCTCGGCCGGAGCCGCGCGTTGCCGCAACTTCCGTGCTTACGGTTTTGTCCTCGCAGGCTATACCGCCGCGATGGTCGGGCTGCCGGCGCTGGCGCACCCGGACGGCGCATTCATGGCGGCGGTGTGGCGAGTGCTGGAGATCTCGCTGGGGATTCTCTGCTCGACCCTGATCAGCGCCGCGATCCTGCCGCAAACCGCCAGCGCCGCCATGCGCAACGCCTTGTATCAGCGATTCGGCGTGTTTGCGCTGTTCGTCACCGATGGCCTGCGAGGACGCAGCAAAGCCGAGTCTTTCGAGGCGAGCAACGTGCGCTTCATTGCTGAGGCCGTGGGGCTGGAAGGGCTGCGCAGCGTCACCGTGTTCGAAGACCCGCACATGCGTCGGCGCAACGGTCGCCTGAGCCGCTTGAACAGCGAGTTCATGGGCATCACTACGCGCTTCAACGCCTTGCACCAGTTGCTTGAACGCTTGCGCGGCAATGGCGAAGAACACGTTGTCGCCGCGATCAGACCGGGCCTGCAGGATCTCGCCGAAGTGCTCGACGGCTTCAGTGGCCGCGCCCTGACCAGCCCCGATGCCGCCCGTTTGGCGACCGCATTGGCGAGTTACAAGGAAGGCCTGCCGGCTCGTGTGCGCAGCCTGCGCGCGATCTTTCAGGACACCGAGCCGAGCGAAGCCGAACAACTGGATTTCCACACCGCTTACGAACTGCTTTATCGCTTCGTTGACGATCTGCACAGTTATGCACAGACCCACGCATCCTTGGCCGATCACCGCCACGAACGCGAGCGCTGGGACGAACCGTTCACCCCGCAAACCAATTGGTGGGCCGCCGCTGCATCAGGCATACGCGCCTCGTTCATCCTTATCGTGCTGGGCAGTTATTGGGTCGCCACTGCTTGGCCAAGCGGCGCGACGATGACGCTGATCGCTGCCGCCACCGTGGGCCTCTCGGCGGCCACGCCGAACCCGAAACGCATGGCATTCCAAATGGCTTGCGGTACCTTCCTCGGTGCCCTGATCGGCTTCGTCGAGATGTTTTTCATTTTCCCGTGGATCGATGGTTTCCCGCTGCTGTGCGTGATGCTCGCGCCGGTGATCGTCCTCGGCTCGTTCCTCACCTCGCGGCCGCAATACGCCGGTGTCGGCCTCGGGTTGCTGATCTTCTTCAGTACCGGTTCGGTGCCGGACAACCTGACCATCTACAACCCTTACACCTTTATCAACGACTACATCGCCATGGTCATGGGCATGCTGGTCTGTGCCGCTGCAGGGGCGATTATTCTGCCGCCGAACAGCCGCTGGTTGTGGAAACGTCTGGAGCAGGATCTGCGCGGGCAAGTGGTCTACGCGATCAGCGGCAAGCTCAAAGGCCTCGCTTCGAGTTTCGAGAGCCGTACCCGCGATTTGCTGCATCAGGCCTACGGTCTTGCGGCCGGGCAGCCGAAGGTGCAAAAGCACCTGCTGCGCTGGATGTTCGTGGTACTGGAAGTCGGCCACGCGATCATCGAGTTGCGCAAGGAGCAGGCGATTTTGCCGGTGCACCCGGCGTATGCCGAATCGCAGCCGTGGCGCCAGGCGATCCGCGTGATGGGCCGCGCGCTGGTGCGGCTGTTTCTGCAGCCGAACGCCAGCAATCTCGAACGCGCACTGGTCGCGGTCGATCATGCGATCAGTCGTGTCGCGGCCACCGATGAGCCGTTCGCGCCGCACTTCGATACCTCGGCCTTGCGCCGGGTGAAGAGCTATCTGCACTTCATCCGCACTTCGCTGCTCGACCCGCAATCACCGCTTGCTGCCTACGCCATCGCCAAGCCCGAAGGACTTGCCCATGCCTCGTGAAATCGCCTTCCACGGCGTGTACATGCCGACCATGACCCTGATGTTTTTCATCGCTGCGGCATTGGCCTGGGCGGTAGACCGGTTTTTGTCCGGGTTCGATCTGTACCGCTTCTTCTGGCACCCGGCGCTGTTGCGTCTGAGTCTGTTTACCTGTCTGTTCGGCGCCATGGCGCTGACTGTCTACCGTTGAGAACGATCTGATGAAAAAGTTTTTCAGCCTGCTCGCGACCCTGCTGGTGCTGGCCCTGGCGTTGTGGATCGGCCGCACATTGTGGGAGCACTACATGAACACGCCGTGGACCCGAGACGGTCGCGTGCGTGCCGACATTATCAACGTTGCCGCCGATGTTACCGGTGAAGTGATCGACGTGCCGGTGCGCGACAACCAACTGGTGAAGAAGGGTGATTTGCTGATGCAGATCGACCCTGAGCATTACCGCATCGCGGTGAAACAGGCGCAGTCGCTGGTCGCCTCGCGCAAGTCGACGTGGGAGATGCGCAAGGTCAACGCCCATCGCCGCGCCGATCTGGACAACCTGGTGATCTCCAAGGAAAACCGCGACGACGCCAGCAACATCGCCGACGCCGCACTCGCCGATTACCAACACGCTCAGGCGCAACTGGAAGCCGCCGAACTCAACCTCAAACGCACCGAAGTGCGCGCGGCGGTCGACGGTTACGTGACCAACCTGAACGTGCATCGCGGTGACTACGCGCGCATCGGCGAGGCGAAAATGGCCGTGGTCGACATGAACTCGTTCTGGGTTTATGGCTTCTTCGAAGAGACCAAACTGCCCCATGTCAAAGTCGGTGACAAAGCCGACATGCAGTTGATGAGCGGCGAAGTCTTGAAGGGCCACGTGGAGAGCATCTCGCGCGGCATTTATGACCGCGACAACCCGGAAAGCCGCGAGCTGATTGCCGATGTGAACCCGACGTTCAACTGGGTGCGGCTGGCGCAGCGGGTGCCGGTGCGGATTCACATTGATGAAGTGCCGGAGGGCGTGCTGCTGGCGGCGGGGATTACGTGCACGGTGGTGGTGAATCAGAGCGCTGTGGACAACTGACAGACCGTGTCGCTCCTTTCGCGAGCAGGCTCGCTCCCACAGAGGTCATGCATTTCAAATGTGGGAGCGAGCCTGCTCGCGAATGGGGGCGACTCGGTATTTCCAGACTGATAACGAGCAATCACTCGGCGCAAAACGTCTCCTGCAAATGCAGCCAGAACACTCGCCCGGATTCGAGTTTTTCAAACACCACCGTCGAGCGCCGATCCGTGTGCACACCGCTCGCATCGCTCTGCTGCTCGCGGTAACTCACGGTCGCGCCGCGCTGATGCAGGGCAATCACGCGTAACTCACTGAGCTGGATTCTGAAACCTTTCTTTTGCCCGCCTGCGGCTTGGAACAGCAGGCGCAAGGCATCGATATCCAGCGCTCGGCCCAACGGCGTCACCATGGAGAAACGCGGTGAAAAACGCGCCAGCAATCGCTGCAGCGCGGCGTCATCTTCTTCTACGGCAAACCATCGTTCGATGGCTTCGTGCGCCTGGATCACTTCGTCCAGGTAGGGCGTGGCGTCATTCATGCAGTTTTTTCCTCAAGGGCAGGTGGGTTCAATAGTGCGAGCACGTGGGTCGAGTCGAAACGCAGGACGGCAACCATCGGCAACAGGGTCAGCAGCGCAGCGGCGATAAAGCAGGCACTGAAACCGTCACCACCCAACGCGCCCAGCAGTGAACTGAGCAGCGCCGCCGCGAGGCAGAAACCGAGTTGGCGATTGATGTTCCACAGGGCACTGGAGTGGCCCATTTTTTCTGGCGCAATGCCGACGAAGGCCAAGGTCTGCGCGGTGACGCTGCACAGGCTGCCGCCCAGGCCCATCAAGGCGTAGGCGATGATCAGCGGTGTGCTTGCCGGTTGTTCGATGCGCATCAGCAAAACGATGCCGACGCATTGCAGGAGCATGCCGACGCTGAGCAATGGCTTGGGGCCGATGCGGTTGAAGCTGCGTTTACCGAGCATGATCGCCACGCCCGAACCGACGGCCCATGGCAGCATCAATGCGCCGGTTTGCGCCGCGCCGACGCCGAGGTTGTGCAGGTACAACACAGCAATCATGTGGGTGCCGGTGAACACCCCCGGCACGCACAGGTAGATCAACATCGCCAGACGCAACGACGGGTGCTTGATCAGTTGCAGGTCGAGGATCGCGCCGGGTTTGCGCCAGCCATCGCGCAGGTAAATGCACAGGGTCAGAAGGCTCAGCAGCAGGCTAGCGATGCCGAGGTTACGGGTGTCGGCGTCGCTCAACAGACTGATGGCGATCAACAGTAAACTGAGCGCCGAGGCTGCCAGCAGCAGGCCGCGCGCGTCCAGCGTCGGGCGTTCAGTCAACGGTTGATCGGCTTTCAACCAGAGCAGGCCGAGCCCGAATGCGAGCAGTGTCAGCGGCAGATTCAGGTAAAAAATCCAGCGCCAGGACAACGCCTGAACGATCAGTCCACCGGCCGCCGGCGACAGTGCCGGCACCAGCAGCGCCACCAGCAAAACCACACCGGTGAAGTGTGCGCGTTGCGTCGCCGGAAACTGTCGATACGCCAGGGCCTGCCCAACCGGCAGCAGCAGTCCGCCACCGAGCCCTTGCAACAATCGCCAGGCAATCAGGCTTTCAATCGATCCCGCCTGCGCCACCAGTGCCGAGCCAATCCCGAACAACAACAGCGAAGCAAGAATCAGACGCCGCTCGCCAACTCGAGTCGCCAGCCACACGCTCAGCGGAATGATCAGCGTCAGGCCGAGCATGTAGGCGTTGCTGATCCACGCCAGTTGCGTCACCGAGGCGTGCAATTGTTGAGCAATGTCCGGGTAAGCGATGCTGGCGACGAACATGTTCAGCAGGTCGAGCGCAAAGCCCAACAAATACACCAGCGCGACTTTCGAGCGATAAGCCATGGCAGCTTCCCTGTGATGAGACGTACAGGGTAGGGATCTTCTGGTCATAGGAAAACGCTGGTTTGCCTGCTAGTTTGTCAAAATTATTTTGACAAAGAGCGCCGTGGATATGGTCAGCCTGGATCGTTTTGACACCTTCAAAGCCGTGGTCGAAGCAGGTTCCTTGACCGCTGCTGCAGATACGCTAGGGCAGACGCGCGCGGTGGTCAGCTTCAACCTCAAGCGCCTGGAGGAAGAACTGGGTGTGACCTTGCTCACGCGCAACACCCGGCAACTGGCGCTGACCGATGCCGGTGAGCGCTTTTATCGACGCTGTTTGCGCACACTGGATGAGGCGCGGCTGGCGATCGAAGAGGCGCGTTCCGAGCATGCACAGCTCAAGGGCACACTGCGTATCACCACGACGGTCGAGTTTGCCTTGGCTCAGGTGGTGCCGGCGCTTGAGGTGTTTCGCCAGCAGCAACCGCAGTTGAACATTCATTTGTCGACGTCTTCGACCCATGCCGATCTGATTTCCGAGCGCTTTGACCTGGCGATTCGGCTGGGGCGCATGCACGACTCCAATCTGCGTGCGGTGCAGTTGTCGACGTTCGAAATATTTGCCGTGGCGGCGCCGGGGTTGGTCGAGCGCTTCGCGCCGGTGGTCACGCTGGCCACGCTGGAGTCGATGCCGACGTTAGGGCATGGACGGGTGCCGGAAATGACCGTGACTGATCCGGCCGGTGCAGAGCATTTCTACCAGCCAAAACCGGGAACCACCGCCATCGTCGCGGACAACTCGGCGACGCTGCGGGCGTTTGCATTGACCGGGCAAGGCGTGGCGATTCTGCCGCAATGGCTGATTCAGGACGATCTTGATGCGGGGCGGTTACAGCGTTTGTTGGTGGATTACCGGTTTGCGCCGCAAGGGGTGTATGCGCTGTACCCGGACACCCGCCACTTGCCGCTGAAAGTGCGGGCGTTCATTGATTTCATGAAGGGCTGGGGCTGAGTGTTGGCTGATCTGGCCTCTTCGCGAGCAAGCTCGCTCCCACAGGAGATCTTCGGCATGACAGAGATCCAATGTGGGAGCGAGCCTGCTCGCGAAAACGTCAACCCGGTCTCAGAGCTTTGCGCGCAATCCGAACCGCTTCATCAACGTCGATTCGAGCAAGCCCTTGGGCAACAACGTCGCCAACAACGGCAACGCCCGGCTGCCATTACCAATGCGGATCAACCGCGGCGGTTTGCTCTGTTGCACTGCCTTGAGCAATACCGCCGCAAACTCACTGGCCGGCGTCGGCTTGTCCTGCGATGCCTTGGCCCGTGCCCGGATGCCTTCACGCAGTGGAAACCACGGTGATTGTTCATTGATCAACTGCTCGGCTTCATGCCCGGCGTTTTTGGCGAAACTCGATTGAATCGCCCCCGGTTGAACTTCCATCACGCGAATGCCGAACGGCGCCAGTTCCATACGCAGTGCATCACTCAACGCGTGCACGGCTGCTTTCGAGGCGCAGTAAGCGCCGGCAAACGGCGTGACCAGCACACCGGACACACTGCCGATATTCACCACCAGACCCTTGGCCCGGCGCAGTACCGGAAACAACGCGCGGGTGACGCCGACAATCGAAAACACGTTGGTCTCGAACTGCCGTTGCATCGCCGGGACACCGCCGTCGAGCAGCGGCCCCATTGCGCCATACCCGGCGTTGTTGATCAGCACGTCGAGGCCGCCGTGTTGCTGGTTGATCCGCTCGCCGAGTTGCTCCAGCGCCGCGCTGTCATTGACGTCCAGTTGCACGGCGGTGAATCCGGCACTCGTCAGCGCAGCAACATCCTCAGCCTTGCGCGCACTGGCCCAGACTTCGAAACCAGCGGCTTTGAACGCATCGGCGAGGGCGCGGCCGATGCCGCTGGAACAACCGGTAATCAACGCAACGGGCATGGCGCATTCCTTGTGCAGAAAAGTTGAGGGAGGAGATCAGTCGGAGAAACTACCCTGCAATCGCTCGGCGCGAAACTCCAGGGTTTGCGGGCGATAACCGGGGCGCAGCGGCGGCATCGGCAGACAATCTTCCCATTCGCCGCCGGCCTGCAATTCGCCGGGGCCGCGATAGCGCGGGGCGGTGTACTGGTTGTCGGCCAGATTCACCGTGTCGCCCGGCGCATAGGCGGCGATGCGCCAGCGCAGTTCGGTCAGGGGAACGTCGTTGCCGTTTTTCATTTTCAGTTGCAGCGGACGATCGGCCGGGCATTGCTGCGGTGCATAGCTGATGCGCATCTCAAGGCGCGCCAGTTGCTTGATCTCGCGGTTGTCCAGCCACACCACCCACATGGCCACGAAGCCCAGGCCAATCGCCGCCGCCACTGAAACCGGCAAGGCTTTGGCCGGGTAGCGCAACAACAGGATCAACCAGGTGATGACCAGCAGAATGCCGATGAACATGTGGGAACGCTCCGTGAGTTCGTGCGCACCATCCTACCGAAGGCCCAGCGCAATGGACATTCGTTGCGCACGGGATTTAACCGTTGGTCGGAACTGTAATTTCTGACAGTAGGCACATCGCCAAGCGTCTGCTCAGATCATTGCAGGCGCAGAGAACGCGGTTATCGTGCGGGGAGCTACATGGACATGTTCAGCAAAACACCGGTGCTGGCAGTGAACGACCCACGCGGGCTGGCCGTTCGCAGGGTCGATTACTGGCGTTGCGACGTTAATCAAGCACCTGAACCGTGCATCCATCGCACGGCCCACGACGCGGCGGGTCGCGCGGTGACGCAGTGGGACCCGCGATTGTGGGCGCTGCAAAGCGATGATCCGCTCGCGCCGGCCAACCTGAGCACCGTTTACTTGTTGAACGGGCAGGTTCTGCGTTCGAACAGCGTCGACGCCGGGATGCAGCTCAGTCTGTTCGGTCCGGGCTCAGAGACATTGATGGATTGGGACAGCCGAGGTACCCGCCGGGACATTGAGCATGACCTGTTACTGCGGCCGACGGCGGTGTTCGAAGCTGGCGAGCTGCAACCACGCCGTTGCGCCGAGCGTTTTGGATATGGTCAGCCGGGTGATGCCGATCAAGCGCGTAATCAGCTTGGCCAACTGATTCGTCACGAAGACCCGGCGGGAAGCGTGCTGTTCGAGGTCTTCGCGATCACTGGGGAGAACGTTGAAAGTACCCGGCATTTCACCCTTGAACCCGTCTCCCCGGATTGGCCTGAGCCAATCGATGAGCGCCAGCGTTTGCTCGAACCCGGTGAGGGCGCAATGACCCATTGGCGTTTCGGGCCCCTCGGGGCGGTGCTCGAGCAGATCGATGCGAAGGGTAACCGGCACGTCAGTGAGCTGACCCTCAATGGAGGCTTGCGCGCCCGCCATCTGCAGTTGAGCCATCAGACTGAGCGGCGGGCGGTGGTCAGCGATATTCACTACAACGCAGAAGGGCTGGTCACGCAGGAACTGGCAGGCAATGGCGTGCTGACAACGCTGACCTACCGTGAAGAGGATGGGCGTCTGATGATGCGTCACGCCGAAACCGGTCAGGGTGTGGTCTTGCAGCATCTGCTGTACCAATACGACCGGACAGGCAATGTGCTGAGCATCGAAGACAAGGCGTTGCCCGTGCGCTACTTCGCCAACCAGCGCATCGAACCGATCAGCCGCTTCAAATACGACAGCCTCTACCGGTTGCGTGAGGCCAGCGGATGGGAGGCGAGGACGGGCGATGGCGACCCGACAGCGATCGCCAACTATTTGCAAACCTATGGTTATGACGCTGGCGGCAATCTACTCAAGCTGACCCACGTCGGCGCACAGAGTCCAGGTCATGATCTGCAGGCTGCCCGCTACAGCAATCGCTGCCTGCCCTGGCGCAATGGCGTGCCCCCCGACGAGGCAGAGATCGCCGCAGCGTTCGACGCTCGCGGTAACTTGCTGCTGCTGGATCAAGGCCGGCAGTTGCAGTGGAATCTGCGCAATCAAGTGGATGCGGTCGTGGCGGTGCAACGCGATTACGCTGCGGATGATCACGAAGTCTATCTCTACGACGGCGCTGGTCAGCGTGTACGCAAGATTCGGTCGCTGCAGACCAGGGTTCGTGCTGTCGTTACGCAGGTACGCTACCTCCCGGAAATGGAATTGCGCACCGACAACGGCACCGGCGAGGTGCTGCAAGTCATCACGGTGCAGAGCGCCCTGAACAGTGTTCGTGTTCTGCACTGGGAGAGTCCGCCGCCGGCAGGCGTTAACGATCAGTATCGCTACAGTTTCAATGATCATCTGGGATCGATCAGTCTGGAGCTGACGGCAGATGCGCAACTGATCAGCCGCGAGCATTTTTATCCATTCGGGGCGACCGCGTGGAGTGAGGAAAGCGACATCAGTTACAAAACCGTGCGTTACTCGGGCAAAGAGCGTGATGCAACGGGTCTGTACTACTATGGTTTTCGTTATTACATGCCGTGGTTGCAACGCTGGTTGAATCCTGATCCTGCCGGTGCCATAGACGGGCATAACCGTTATCGGGCAATGCGCAACAACCCCATCGTGTATACCGACAGGGACGGGCGCAAGCCAGGCAACAAAAACGGTGATCGGGTTTATCACGAGCTTGCCGAGCAAAAACTGGTCAATCCGCTGCAAGCTGCGGGAATGCAGCCGGTGCGCAACTATTTTGAAGCCAGTAATGACCCCAAAGTACAGGCCTACCGTAAGGCCATTCCCGATGAATTGGCAAAGCTGGGAGCCAAAAGCGACTCTCTGCTCAATACCCATGAAGCCCATGTGAGGGCGGCGGTCAGAACACAGACCGCATCGCCATCAGGGCCCATTCTTTATCACTCCGGTGAGCTGCTCTCTGCGGGCATGAGCAAGATTATCGGGGAGCAGAACACCAGTCGGATAATGGGCCCGATGTCGGTTGCCTTCAACAGTCCGACCGAAGACCCGCAGGTTCTTGCCGGCAGGCGCGATGCTGTGGCGAAGACCTTCAAGACCGGTGGACAACTGTTGATGCATGCAGCCCATCCCGCGGCCCAATTACTCGGTGCAGCCAGTACCGCGATGGGTAACGTCATGGAAATCTCGGAAGCGCAGACGCGTGTGCAGTACAGGATGTTGAATACGCCGGCCAATGTGGCGATGAACGTCCCGGGGGATAATGCGCAGATATCTTTTCAATCATTCCAGCAAACATTCACTTTGCCTCAGCAATCGCTGTTTTCAGAGGCGTCGGCGGCGCCAAGTGAATGGGCACAACAGTTATTGGCCGTCGCCTTCAAGCCGCCACCGCTACAGATCGTTCATGCGAACGATGATTCAGTAAACGATGACGAATATCTTGATCGTCCGCGTCGAGGCTCACATTACGGTTAAGTAAAAAAGCCCCCGCCCAACCCACTGCGGATAGGGGACGCAACGGGCTGGACGGGGGCTTCTTTTTTAACGGACGTTACTGCGCGATGGTTTTCACCGACACGCCGCGTTCGATCGGGGTGGAACGGCCGTAGATATCTTCGAAGCGTTCGATATCGTCTTCACCCAAGTACGAACCCGACTGAACTTCGATGATTTCCAGCGGGATCTTGCCCGGGTTGCGCAGGCGATGCACCGAGGCGATCGGGATGTAGGTCGACTGGTTTTCGCAGAGCAGGAACACGTTTTCATCGCAGGTCACTTCGGCAGTGCCGCTGACCACGATCCAGTGTTCGGCGCGGTGGTGGTGCATCTGCAACGACAGGCAGGCACCTGGTTTGACCGAGATGTGCTTGACCTGGAAGCGGCCGCCCATGTCCACCGAGTCGTACGAGCCCCACGGACGGTAGACCTCGCAGTGGTTCTGGGTTTCGCTGCGACCCTGTTCGTTGAGGGTGTTGACCATCTGCTTGACGCCTTGGACCTTGTCCTTGTGGGCGATCATCATGGCGTCCTTGGTTTCGACCACCACAATATTTTCCAGACCGATCACCGACACGAGCTTGCCGTTGCCGTGGATCATGCAGTTCTTGCTGTCCTGGATCACCACATCGCCTTTGGTCACGTTGCCGTTGGCGTCTTTCTCGTTGACTTCCCACAGCGACGACCAGCAACCGACATCGCTCCAGCCGGCAGTCAGCGGCACCACGCAGGCGCGTTGGGTTTTTTCCATCACGGAGTAGTCGATGGAGTTGTCCGGGCAGCAAGCGAAGGTGGCTTCGTCCAGCGTGACGGTGTCGGCGTCCTGTTCGCTGCGCTCAAGGGTCAGCAGGCAGGTGTCGTAGATGTCCGGATCATGCTTTTTCAGCTCTTCGAGGAAGCGGCTGGCGCGGAACAGGAACATGCCGCTGTTCCAGTAGTAACCGCCGGATTCAACGTATTCGGTGGCGCGTTTTACATCCGGTTTTTCGACGAAGTGCGAGACGCGACTGACGCCTTCGGGCAACAGCGAGTCAGCGGTGGATTTGATGTAGCCGTAACCGGTTTCCGGTTTGGTCGCCGGCACACCGAACAGCACCATTTCGCCATTTTCGGCGGCGACGGTGGCCAGGGCGAGGGCGCGTTGCAGCGCTTTCTGATCTTCGAGAACGTGGTCGGCCGGCAGCACCAGCATCAGTTCGTCACGACCTTCATTGACCAGCATCATCGCGGTCAGGGCCACGGCCGGCGCAGTGTTGCGGCCGAACGGTTCCATCAGGATGCGCTGGCATTCCAGTTTGCGGTTGGCCAACTGTTCGTTGACGATAAAGCGGTGATCCTTGTTGCAGACCACGATCGGGGTGTCCATGCCTTCGAACACCAGGCGCTCGAGGGTCTGCTGGAACAATGTGTGTTCGCCAGTCAGGGCGAGGAATTGCTTAGGGAACTGCTTACGCGAAAGCGGCCAGAGACGCGAACCGCTACCACCTGACAAGATCACCGGAATCATATTGTTTACTCCATAAAATCGATTGGTTAGAGGCACGAACGCTGTGTCGTTTCACTCTTGTTTTTGTCTCGTACCCGAACTCTCACCTCGGTCCCTGTGGGAGCCGGGTCAGTTCGGAAAATTGATTAGCGCGTCGACACCGGGCGTTTCACCCAGACTGGCGACAGGCTGCTGCCCGAACCGGTGACGTACAGCACTGCTGCTTCACCGCGCTCCAGGGCAACCGGTTTCACGTCGCCGACTTTCTTGTCGCCTTCGTACAGCGCCAGGCTGACTTTCACCGGGTTGATTTCACGCTCGCCACGGCCCTTGGCCGCTACGTTTGGCACGACGTCGGTCTTGCCGTCGGCGGTTTTCAGGGTCAGCGGCTTGTCGCTGAGGTTCTGCACGCGCACCAGGGATTTCTGCTTGTTCTTGAACGGCGGTTCTTCGATCAGTTGCGGCGCGCCGGAAGCGTTGTTGACCAGGGTGTAGTAGTGATCACCGGCCAATTTCACCGGCAGGGTCTGGCTGCCGACCTTGGCGCTGTAGTCACCGCCCGGCATGAAGCTGAAGTCGCTGCTGGCCAGCGGCGCAACGTCGCTCAGGTTAGTGCTGCCGACGGTGGCGCTGACTTCAGCGTTGCTAGCGTTGTAGATACGCACAAAGGTCGAGCCTTTCGGTGCGGTCGGGCCGTACAGTGCGGCGTCGCCACCGGCGAAGGCAGGGACGGAAAGCACGCTGAGGCCAGCAACCAGTGCGAAGCTTTTAGCGAGACGACGAGGAGTAGTAGTGAAAGTCATGGTGTACCTCTCTTTCAGTTTTGCGCCCGATCGGGCGTCTCGGATTTAGTGTTGATGGCTACGTTTTGTTGGCGCGCGCCGGCTTGTTTAAGCTCTGCGACCCACTGCGGGTCGGCGTCGCCGATTTCGTTGTTCACAGGCAGATAACGTTCAGGAAACTCCCAGATCAGCACCTGTGGCGGGCTGTTCTTGAAGTCATCGCTTTTCAGGTAGCTGAGCATCGGCAGGATCGGGCCGTGGCCGTCTTCGGCGTAGCTCACCACGTCGCTGTGCAGCGCTTGTTTCAGTGCACCGACGAAGTTCCAGTTCGGGTTGGCGCTGTAGCTGGTGCCAACCAGTGCCACCGGCACTTCATTGCTGGCGAACAGCGCGTCGTCACCGGCAGGCTGATCGCCAGCCGCGACGGTGTTGCGCTTTTGCAGCGGCTCTTGCGCCGGCATCAGGTTTTCAAACAGCGGATCGAGCGGCAGGAACAAACGCAGATCGCCCTTGTGCGTGACTTTTTCCGCTGGCGTAGTGACGAAGCGCTGCGGCTCGCCGCTGAGCGGGAACTTGTCGGCGATGGTTTTCGCCAGGGTGTTCGCCGCAATCTCGGCGCCTTCCGGCGTCCAGTGGGTGTCGGTGCGCAGGAACACTTGCTGACCGTTCTGCTTGGCCTGTTGCAATGGCTTGAGCAGGTCAGGGGCGAGGATCTTGTCGGCCGCGACGCGCTGGTGGAAATCCTGATAAAGGTTTTCGTGAATGCTCGCCGGTTTCACTTCACCCAGATGCTCCGGGTACAGGCGAACCTTGGCCGGCACGATCGCCATCACCAGTTTCACGCCTTTGTCTTTCAGGGTCTGGCGCACGCCTTCGACCAGCGCGTAGTTGCCTTGCAGGTTCAGCTCTTCGTTGACGATCGGGTTGAATTCCTCATCGCTGTACAACCACTGATCGCGACCGAGCACCACGCCCGGACGACCTTCGTTGAACAGTTTGAAATCCAGCGCGGCCCAGAGGTTGGTGCCCAAACGCTTGATCGGGAATTCATCGTCGTAATGGGTTTCCACAGCCTTGCTCCAGCGGCCGTTGAGCACCGTTGCATCGGCATTGGTGCTGAAGCCGAAGAAGCTGCGAACCGACCACAGACCCAAGACCAACAGGGTCACCAGGAACAGGGCGATGTAGAAGATGCGTAATGAGCGGGTCATGTCAGATCCCTCAGAACTGGAAGTAAAGGAACGGCGAGAAGCTTTGCGCCGAGAGTTTGAGAATCGAGGCGATGAACAGCAGCAGGATCAAGCCGCGCATCACATAGCGCGACCAGTCCGCGCTCCAGTAGGCCGGTTGCACCTGAGCTTCGACGCCGACGGTGTAGCCAGGCTCGTGGATGCTCGCCGGGTTTTCGCCGGGTGCGGCTTTGATCATTCCCGGGGTCGCGGTGGCAGGGCCGTTGGCCTCGACGTTGACTTCAGGTTTGCTCTTGGCCGGCGGCTGGTTGGTGTACAGATCACGCAGGCCGAAGAACGCCAATGTCACGTACGCCACCACCAAAGTCGCCACTTGCAGGCCGGTGAGGCTGGCCTGATTGAGTTCCGACAGCGACCAGTCGCCGAAGCTGAACATCGCGCCGTACATGCGCCCGGCAACGTGCAGGTTCTCGGCGCGGAAGATCACCCAGCCCATGACCACGAGCAGGAAGGTCAGCGCCCAGCGGATCGGGTTGAGGCTGCGCGGCGAGGTGTTCAGGCCCAGCGCTTTTTCAATTGCCAGCCACATGCCGTGCCAGGCGCCCCAGACGATGTAAGTGATGTTCGCGCCGTGCCACAGACCACCGAGGAGCATGGTCAGGAACAGGTTGCGATAGGTCATCAGCGTGCCTTTACGGTTACCGCCGAGGGTGATGTAGAGGTAGTCACGCAGCCAGGTCGACAGGCTGATGTGCCAGCGACGCCAGAACTCGGTGATCGACTGGCTGATGTACGGCTGCTTGAAGTTTTCCATGAAACGGAAACCCATCATCAGGCCCAGACCAATCGCCATGTCGCTGTAACCGGAGAAGTCGAAATACAGTTGCGCGGTGTAAGCCAGTGCGCCGAGCCAGGCATCGCCGGTGGTCGGGTTTTGCAGGGCGAAGCAATGGTCGGCGACCACCGCGAGGGTGTCCGCGATAAAGACCTTCTTGATGAAACCCTGCATGAACCGCGTGCAGCCCTCGGAGAACTTGTCGAGGGTGTGCGTGCGATTGTTGAACTGATCGGCGAGGTCGCGGAAACGCAGCACCGGGCCGGCAATCAAGTGCGGGAAGATCGCCACGAATGCAGCAAAGTCGATCAGGTTGCGTGTGGCCGGGGTGTCGCCGCGATACACGTCGATGATGTAGCTGATCGATTCGAAGATGTAGAACGAGATCCCGATCGGCAGCAGCACGTGGGTGAGGATGAACGGCTCAAGACCGACCGACGTCATCATCGCGTTGATGCTGTCGACGCCGAAGTTGGCGTACTTGAAGTAGCCGAGGATGCACAAATCGACTGCGACACCGAACAACAGCCAGCGCTGCGCCGGTTTGGTTCGCACGCCGGCGGCACCAACTTTGAGGCCGATCCAGTAGTTCCACAGCGTAACGGCGGCGAACAGCGCGAGGAAGTCCACACGCCACCAGGCGTAGAACACGTAGCTGGCGATCAGCAGCAGCAGGTTGCGATAGCGTTGCCCGCTCAAGTAGTACAAGCCGAGAAAGATCGGCAAGAACAGAAACAGGAACACGTTGGATGAAAATACCATCCCGATCTCTCCATGTTTGAACCAACAGTCAAGGGCCAAAGCCCCCCCAAACCCCCCGTGGTAGTGGAGGGGTGAAACGGTGTTTCTGTCAGGGTTGTGCCGGGCCTTGAAAACCTGCCCTCACCCCCCGCCCTCTCCCGGAGGGAGAGGGAGCCTGATCTCCATGGTTTTCAGAAAAGGAGATCGACTCGATATTTCTGTGCAGCCTGATCTCGATTGTTTTTCAACGCCTGAGATCGACCCGATATTTCTGTGCAGCCTGATCTCGGTTGTTTTTCAACGCCTGAGATCGACTCGGTATTTCCTTGCAGCCTGATCTCGGTTGTTTTTCAACATCTGAGATCAACTCGATATTTCATTTCGGCGTAACTCGTACAGCCACCTCGGTCAGTCCCCTCTCCCTCCGGGAGAGGGTTAGGGTGAGGGGCTTTTGCTTTTCGCCTTTCAAGAGCCTTTATTGCCCTTCTCATGCGACGGGTCGTAGACCTTGGTCAGGTCGCCACCCAGGCGGAAAGTCTTGAACGGCTGCATGCCGTGCTTCTTCTCGATGACATCCGGCGGGCAGGTGTAGAGCGTGCAGAACGGTTCGAGCCAGGCGAATTTCATGTCCTCTTTCAGGTCGGTCATGTCCTGCTCTTTGCCGTTCTTCTTCTCGAATTCGTCCGGGTCTTTCACCCCCGACAACACCCGATCACCCAGACGCTTCAGCGCACCGTTGTTTTCCTGGCGCAAATCAACACCGTTGACCTGGGCGAAACTGGCGATCATCGCCAGCGGCGGCAGGGCGTAGTTGTGATAGGCGAGGGCGCGTTGCTGGCGCTTGAGTTCGTTCGGCAGGAAGCCGTCGGCATCGACTTGATTGACGCCAACCTTGTATTCCTTCACCGCCCAGTCAAACAGGTCGCGGCGGTTGGTCGCGACCGACGTCGCCATCACCGACCATGCAGCCCAGTAGGAATGATTGTTGGTTTTTTCCAGCGGCAGGTTGTCCCAGTCGCTGACCACCTGATCGGCCATTTTGCTGAACCACGCCTCGATCAACTGTGCTTCCTGCTGATGCTGGGCCAGCGGGTGCGAGTCGGAGAACTTCAGGCGGATGTACGAAGAGGCCATGCTGCCCAGCGCCCATTTGCGCATCGACTTGCCGGTGTGGTTGAAGTCTTTCGACATCAGGGCATCCGCCCGAGCCCAAGTAGCCAGCCAGTTCAGCGTGCATTCGAGCTGTTCCGGACGACCGTCGCGCATGAACTGCATCACCCGTTTGGCGGTGCCGCGTTCCAGCGTGGTGATGTCTTTGGTGGTGTCGCGAAAGGCTTTTTCCGACTGCACGTTCAGTGTCGCGCGGGCCTTGTCCGAACCTTCGTATTTGCTGCGAAATTGCAGCGGCCCGGTGTACGGCGTCGGCATCGCGTCGCAGCCTTCGCTTTTGTCACCGGTCTTGAATTTATCCACAGGCGCGAAATAGCCCTGAGGTGGACGCAGTGGCGCGGCGGCCTGCGCGGTGCCGGCGAAGATCGCCAGCCCGAGCAGCGTCGGCGCTAAAAGAGTTTTCAGTTTCGAGTTTCGCATAGCAGACCTCATTGCCCGACCTGAGCGGTTTGTTGCCCAGCGCCCGGGAATACGTTGCGTTTGCAGATTTTCGCTTCGACTTTCTGTGGCGCGGTGCCCGCTTCCGGGCCCTGGACTTCGACCGCCAGCAGGTTTTGCGAGGCCCAGTCTTCGTCCGTGCGCAGCTCAAAGGCGAAACGACCGTCGGTGTCGGAGGTTTCCGGTTTCTCGATCTTGATGTCCTCGTGGCGACCGTTCATGTACCAGAGGGTGGCTTGCAGGGTTTTCACCGAAGGGTCGGCGAAGCGGATGTCGACCTGATGGCTGCTGTTCTGCAGGTTCAGGTTCTTGCTGTTGACCAGCAGTTCTTGTTTGCTGCCCGGCTTGAGCGTGGTGCTCGCGGACATTTGCGCGTCTTTGCCTTCGCAACCGTTGTCGAGAAGAGACATCATCTGGCGATAGATGGTTTCCTGGTCGAGGCGGTACAGCGGCGAGAATTCCCAGATCAGAATCTTCGGTGGAGTCTTCTGGAATTCGTCGCTACCGAGGTACTGCAACATCGAACCTTCCAGGCCACCGCCGGGGAACGCGACGTTGAGAATGTCGGCGCCGATGGCTTCTTCGAGGAAACCGGCGAAGTTGTAGTTCTTGCCGCTGTGCGAAGTACCGACGAGGGTGATTTGCGGGTTGCCGGAATCACCGAACAGATCGCCGTCACCGGCCTCGCCCTTAGGCTCGGTGGTGAATTGATCCATGTACTGGATCGCGTAACTGGTGCCGCACAGTTGCCCAGCCATGTTGTGCAGGGTGCCGGTCTTGCCCATGCGCCCGGAGCGCTTGGTTTCGAATTCACGCTTGGGAATGTCGGCGAAGGCCGGGATCTGCTTGACCTTCTCGGCGACGATTTTCGCCGTACGCTGCGCTCCGTATGGTGTCCAGTGCTGGTCGCCACGGAAGTAGAAATCGTGGGCGGGCAGGGTGTCCGGCAGCGATTCGTTGGTCAGCGGCGACAGGTCCGGCACCACGTAACCCATCTTGGCGAAACGGCCGAGCATGGTCTTGTAGTTGCCCAGCGCTTTCTCGTAATCGAACGCGGCTTTTTCCTGCGGGTTGAGCTTGTTGCGGTTCACCAGGCCACGGGTCGGCTGGTAAACGATCACCAGTTCGACGCCTTTGGCTTTGAACGCATCGTGCAGTTGTTGCAGGCGCTTGTAGCCGGCCGGGGTGGTGTTGAACTCGGTTCGCAGGTCTTCCTGAGTGCGGAACAACCAGTCGCCTTGCGCCTGCACCAGGGTGGTGAAGTTCTGCTGATAACGCGTGGTGTAGTTCTTCGCGTCGTGTGCAGCCGGGCACAGGTTGCAGCACGGTTCGGCGCTGAACTTCGGCGGTGTCGCAGCGGCGCCTTCATCGGCGCGGGCGCCGTTGCTGGCCGCGAGAATGCCCACGGTCAGGGCCGACAGGCTGAGTAATTTGATCAAGTGTGGGTGCATAAAATTATCCTCAGTCCTGCATTTCGGTCTGGCGTTCGACAGGGTCGATCAGCACGGCTTTCTGCTGGCGCACCAGCAGGTCGAGAATTTCATCCTGGCGCTCGCCGAGGATGCCGTTGAAGCTGATGCCGCTGGATTTGGTCGGCGCCAGCATCGACACGCGATACAGCTCGACGCTCAAGGGCGAATCGATTGACAGCGGGCCGCTGCCATTGGCCGCCAGCTCACCGCCAACGACGATCAGCGACACTTGCGCATCGAACGGGTCGAGCTTGATGTCTCGGTCGGTGTCGGTGAGGTCTTTGATGTGGCCGTAGACGCCGGTCAGACCGTTGGCCATGGCGACGTTTTCGTAGAGGCGGATGTTCACGCTGTTACGAATGCGGATGCCGTGGCGCTTGTTGCTGATGACCTTGTTGCCCCACAGCAGGTTGTCGGCAGACTCGTAGAGCGTGATGCCGTCGGTGTGGTTCTTGTAGATCTCGTTGTAGGCAATGATGTTGTTGACGCTGTTACGGTCGATCACCAGGCCCGAGAGGTGGTTGTCGAAGCTCTTGTTGTTGAAGATGAAGCTGTCGTTGACCTCACGGGAAATAATGATCCCGTGCTTCTTCTTCGTACCGTAAACGGTGTTCTCGGCAATGATCAGACCGTGGGAACGGTCGTGCGGGTCGATGCCGTAAACGATGTTGTCTTTGTAGGTGTTGCCCTTGACCACGAAGTCGCGGGTCTCGTAGCAGTAGAAGCCGTACCACATGTCGGAGAACTCGGAGCCGACGATCCAGCCAGTCGGTTCAGGGCGCTTGAGCACCTTGGCCATGTTCGGCGTGTACTGGGAAATACTTACCCCGTACGACTTACTATTGGCATAGCCAAAACTGGCCATTTTGCTGTTGACGATGTAGGTCTCGGTGCCACCCCAGGCGAGCAGGAACGGTCGGAATTCCTTCGGCGAACGGAAGGTCGCCGGGCCGTTTTCTTTTTCGCGCCAGCCGGTGACTTTGGTGTCACGCACGAACAACTGACCGTCGTTGACCATGAACGCACCGGCTTCTTGCGACAGGCGCAGTTCCTGGGTCTGACCGTCGATTTCGAGGATGCCTTTACGACCAACCACGATCGGCAGCTTCGACAGGTACACGCCCGGCGAGGTCTCGCTGAAATACTGCTTGGGCAGTTTCTGCGCCAGATCCTTGAGGTTCATGTAGCCGTCGTCGACGAAGATCGCTTGCGGGATGCCGTGCTGACGCACTACCCACTCGGCCATCTTGTTGTCGCCGCCGATGAAGTCCTTCAGCGCGTCTTCCTGCATCATCCGGCGCACGCTGATTTTGCCTGCTTTGCTGCGGACGATTTTCGCCGCAGCGGCTTCGGCGGTGTAGCCGGAAATGTCCGGCAGTTTCGGCGCGGCCAGGTTCAGCGCTTCGGTCGGCGCGCTGCTGACGGTGTAGGTCTTGGCTTGCTGCAGCTCTTTGGCGGTGGTCACCGGCTTAACCGGCTCCACAGTCGCGAAGGCGCTGGCGCTGGCCAGCAGCATCGCGCCGGCCAGCAGGCTGAGTGAGCCTGTCCTGGTGCTGATCATGTCGGGCACTCCCTTGGCGGTTTGCATCAGAAGCGCCAGATCACGTCGATGAACGCGCGGTGCATGTACGAATCAACCTGCTTGCCGTAGGCATCGCCCGGTTTGAACACACCGCCACGGAAACGCACGAGGGCCGAAGGCTCGTCGATCGACTGGCTCAACGCCGCCGGCAACAGGCCTTGCTTGAAGTACTTGGTGACGACCAGGTCCATCTCCTGACCGAGATCCTTGTTGCCGTCTTCAAGCGGCAGCGAGGTGCTGGAAAGGATCGCGCCGGTGGCGTCGTCGGTGTTGTTTTCCACCGCGTTGATGCCGTTGCTGCCCACCGGCTTATTGCCGTCGACGCGCCAGAACTTGTGGTAGATCAGGCTGGCGTCGTACTCGTCGTTGACCATCCACGAACCGAACAGGGTCGCGGTTTGCATGTTGTTCATTTCGCCACGGAAGGCTTCGCCGAAACGGTGCACCCGCGAGCGGGTACCGGTGTAGTTGGAGCGGTTGCTCTCCAGACCGTTCTGTTCGTAATCAGCGCTGGCGCGGGCATAGGCACCGCCGACTTGCCATTGCGGATCGAGGCGCAGACGCACACCGATGTCGGTGGCCCAGCCGTTGACGTCATCGCTGCGCTTGGCTTGCGCCGGGCGCGAGCCATCGGCGTTCAGCGCGTTGACCGTGTCGCGGTCACCGCTCATGCCGGTGATGCTGCCCCAGTAGTTGACGGTGTTGGTGTTGCGCCAGTTGTAGGCGTCGCTGTCGGCGGTCAGGCCGATCCAGCTGATGTCGCCATTTTCGGTCTTGTCCAGCGAGTCGCGCGGCACACCCGGCTCGGCGTAATCGAGTTTGCCGTCATCGTGGGTGTGGTGACCACGAATGCCGACCCAGTTGCCCGGCGTCCACTGATAGGCCGCATCGGCGTAGGCGTGCAGGCGATCCTTGTCTTTCGGCGCCAGCTCTTTGAGGTCGGTACGGTATTCGCTGAAGCGTTCGGCGACACCGGCGTTGGCGCGCAACAGGGTGGTGTCGAAGGTCCAGTTCAGCGCTTCGATGTTGGTGTCGCGCCACTGGCCATCGTCATTGCGCAGACGCTGGCGACCGAACTTGAGCATCTCGCCCGGGTACGGGGTGAGGCCGCTGTAGCCGACCCAGAACTCGCGCATCGCCAAGTAGTTTTTCTTGGTTTTGCGATCACTGTTGTCGGTGGCTTGTTCACCGTCGGATTGTTGCAGGGTGTCGGTTTCGATGATGTCGGTCGAGGTCACGGCCTGGCCCATGGCGTAGGCGCTCCACGCGCCGCTTTCGCCGTAGATCCACGGACGCAGGTCGAGGCCGACGCCATTGACGTCGCCGCCGCTGGCGGTGCCGAGGTCACGGTCGTCTTCGGACTGGCCGGTGACTTTCACTTCGAGGCCGAAGTTCTTGGTTTCAGTCATCGCGGCCAGTGTCGGGCAAGACCAGATCAGCGCGAACGAAAGGCCAATACCGGCCTTCACGAATGGATTCAACTTCATAATTTTTCCTCGCCGTCTTCTTCTTGCAGGGCGTGCAGTTGCAGCGTGTTCGGGTTCAGAGCGCCACGGCTGGCTTGCTCTTGTTGCAGCAGACGCTGGGCTTCGGCCAGACGCTCGGGCGGCAATTGCGCGGCGAGGGTGGTCGCCAGCTCATCGGCTTGCGGGGTGTTTTGTGCCTTGGCCAATTGGCTGAATACGTAGGCGTTGAGCGGGTCGGGCTTGGTGCCCTTGCCTTGGGAGAACAGCTGGGCGATAGCGAAGTCGGCACTGTTCTGGCCATTGCGCGCAGCGGTCAGCAGATGGTCGAGGGCCTTCTGCGGATAGACCTTGCCCAAGTAACCACGGCGATAGATCTGGCCGAGGTAGTAGTCGGCGGCGACCTCACGGCCAACGGCTTTCTGGAAATGTTCTTCGGCGACTTTGGCGTCGGCCGGGACCATTTTCCCTTCGTAGTAGAGCTTGCCCAGCAACAGCTCGGCGCGCGGCTGGTCGGCGGCACGGCCGTTGTCGAGGTACTTCATCATCTGGTCGACGTCACCCAGTTCCGGGTAGTCGTAAAGCAATTGCGCGAGGGTCACCCACGACGCCGGGTAGCCTGGAGCGATCGGCTCAAGCAGCGACTGCGCGGTTTTTTCGTCGGGCTTGCCGAGGGTCGAATCGGCCAATACACGGGCCACCGAATCGACGCGCTGCGCGGTGACGGTGCCACGGCTGTAACCGGCCTGCATCTGCTTGATCAGCTCAGCTTGTTGCTCTGGCTGCGCGCGTTTCTGGTAAACGGTGGCCAGTTCGACGTAGCAGATGTCGGTGGTGTTGAGCGCGGCTTTGCAGATTTTTTCCACGTCATCCAGGTGCTGGTCGTAGGTGCCCTGAGTGCGATACAGCAGCACTTGGGCCAGACCCGCTTCCGGATAACCGGATTTGCGCCACTGATCGATCTGCTGCTGTGCGTTGATGTTCGGGAAGCTGTGCGGGTATTGCAGGTAGAGCATCGCCAGTGGGATCAACGTGTTGCCTTCGCCATTGGCGGCGGCTTTTTTCAGCAGGGTTTCGGCTTCGTGGTGCTCGGCTTCGGTGGAACCCGGCTTGGCCACCAGCAAGCGGCCGAGACGGGCCTGAGCGCGCGGCGAAACACTGGCGGCGGCGCGGTAAGTCGCCTCGGCCTGTTTCATTTGCGCAGGGTCGCGGCTGTCGACCTGGATGTCGGCGAGGCCGACTTGCGCCTCGCTGTAACCCAGATCGGCCAGTTGCTGATAGTTCTGCGCGGCGGTGGCGGTATCGCCACGCTTGAGCGCTTCGTTGGCCAGACGCTGATCGGGCAGGCCGGCACAACCGGCCAGACTCACCGCCAATGCCAAGGCGCACACCGTCCCCATGTAGGAGTGAGCCTGCTCGCGATGCAGGCGATGCGGTACATCAGACACACCGCGCTGATCCAATCGCTGGCAAGCCAGCTCCCACAGGGATCGCGGTGTTTTCAGGATGGGTGGAGTAGTCACAGGCATGTCCTCGACTTAAAGACCGGCAGCCATGGCTTTGTCGATCAGCCAGTTCAGGTTCGGGCCACGGTCGCTGTTCACTTCCACCGGGCGGCCGGCGAGGCTGCTGTCGAGCGGCTCGTCAGGCTGGATCTGCACGCGGATGTCGGAGGACAGGTCGGCGCTTTTCAGGCTGGTGCTGCTGACGATCCTGCCGGTGCGGGTCTTGTCTTCGCCGGCAATCTGGAAGCTCACCGGGGTGCCCGGACGCACGTCGCCGAACTGGCGATAGGAGAAGCGCGCATCGACGGTGGCCTGGGTGTTGCGCGGTACCAGCTGGAAGATCACGTCGCCCTTGCTCGCGTATTGACCGTCAGCCACCAGTTGCTGGGCCACGGTGCAATCGCACGGCGAAGTCAGGGTGCCGGTCATTTGCTTGCCGAACAGTTCTTCAACCTTGGCCGGGGACAGTTGGTCTTCTTCCAGGTGACCTTTGAGTACATCGAGCATGCTAGTGCTGAAGGTTGCCAGGGGCGCGCCTTTTGCTGCTACGCCGTCGGACTTGACCAGACTCTGCACGGTGCCGTCGCGCGGCATGGTGATGTTCATGCCCGGTACGCTGACAAGGCCCGCCTGCGCATGGCTGACGAAGTACATGCCGTACACCGATTTGAAGATGAAACCCGCCGCAACCAGGCCGACCGCAAAAATACCGGCACTGAACGTCACTGCTTTCAGACGCCCGAACGGGGTCATGCCGCTGCCGCCGTCCTTGACCTTGCGCGCCTTGGTGAAGTTGTCGCGCTGCAGGGTTGCCAGCACTTCACCCATGCTGACGATGTCGCCGGCCAGGTGCGAAGTGATCAAGTGGCGCAGAGTGGAAATGTCCTGCGGCTCAAGGTTCTGGAACTGGCAACCGGCACGACCGGTCTGGCGGTCGAAGGAGCGCACCTGCAGTTCAACGTCCATGGCCAGGCCGAGGTTGTCGATGACGAATTGCAGGCGGGCCTTGTACACCTCGCCGATGGTCAGCGGCATTTGCCCGGCGTTGAACGCCAGACCACCGGCGGACAGGTCGAGAACCCGTGCTTCCATTGGCGTCCGGTCGGGGCCGAAGAAACGCAGCTTGGCCGGGATTTTCACTCGGGCGTGTTGGCGCTGGGCTTCGGATTCATGCACTACGTTGGCGTTGACGGCGGTATTCATAGGGGCGATTTCCTTGTTAATTCAATAGGGGCGGGTCAGACCATCATCAGCAGCACGGCGACGAAAATGCTGCCGGCGGAGAAGGTCATGGTCCGAGACGACCAGGTGTTGAACCAACGTTGAAAGCTGGCGAGATCACGGGTCAGGGAAGTGGGCTGGCGAGTCCAGGATTGTTGGTCGAGGCGGAAGAACACGTAGATCTTCACCAACGCGCCGACGATCTGGTTGTAATAAAGAATTGCCGGGTAGGCCGGGCCGATCCGGTGACCTGAGCAGGACAACAGCAAGGTCAGGATCAGGCGGGTGATGCCGATCCACAGCAGGTAAACCAGGATGAACGCGGTGCCGTATTTGAAGCTGGCGATGAGCGCCACGGTCAGGCCGAGCAACGAAGTCCACATCGATACGCGTTGGTCGAACAGCACCACCGAGGTGAACGCGCCGAGACGTTTCACACCCAGGCCCAGCGCTCGCGAGTTCTGCCGCAGGTTGTTGCCGTACCAGCGGAACATCAGTTTGCGGCTGGCCTTGATGAAGCTCTTCTCCGGCGGGTGTTCAACGGTGTTGATCGCCGCGTCAGGCACGTAGAAGGTGTCGTAACCGAGGCGCATCAGGCTGAACCAGCTCGACTTGTCGTCGCCGGTCAAGAACTTGAAACGGCCCAGACGCCAGTGTTGCAGCGAGTCGCTTTCAACGTCGGCGATGAATTCCGGGTTGGTCACCACAGTGGCGCGGAACACCGACATACGACCGGTCATGGTCAGTACGCGTTTGGACAGGGCCATCGAGCACATGTTGATGTGACGCTGGGCGAAACGCAGCTTGTGCCATTCGCTCATGATGTAGCCGCCGCGCACTTCGCAGAATTCGTTGGTGGTCAGGCCGCCGACGTTGCCGAACAGCTGGAACCACGGCACGGTCTTGCGCACGGTGCCTTCGCCGAGCACGGTGTCGCCATCGATCACGGCCACCACGGCGCGGTCGTCCGGCAGGTGGCGGGAGATCGCGCGGAAACCGTAGGCCAGGCCATCACGTTTGCCGGTGCCGGGAATGCGCACGAAGTCGAGCTTCACGCGGTCGGGCGGATTCATCCGCGCCCACAGTGCCTTGACCAGCAGCTCATCGGACATTTCGACGATCGAGCAGACCACGGTGGTCGGCAGTTCGCAGTCGATGGCTTCACGGATCACCGAGCTGTAGACCTGCGCAGTGGTCAGCGCGTCGATACGGAAACTGGTGACCATCAGGAACACATGCGACGGGTCTGCCGCCTTACCCAGCTTGCGCACTTTGCGGCGCAGGTGCGGGTAAACGATGTAGAGAAAAATCATGCCACGCACAAAGTGCGTTGCACCCATCGAGTAGCGCCAGATACCCACGGCGCCAATCAGGAAAATGAAGTCCTTCGACTCGGAGTCGAATGTGGACGTGGGCAGCATCAAGGCCAGGCCCATCAGCAGACTGAGATAAAAAAGCCAGCCGGCTGATTGCAGAAAAAAATGTTTGAGCTTGCTCATCAACGTCATCCGAAGGTAAGGGAGGCTGCAAGCTCCGAGCTGCAAGTACTGCAGCTCGGAGCTTGTCGCTTAGGTCTGCATTACCAGCAGATACCCTCGGTGCGCGTACCGGCGTCGGTGGCTTTGGCCATGAAACCGACCAGGTCGATGACCTGCTTGCCGTGCGGCGCTTGCTGCGCCAACGGGCGGAACTTCTCGTCGCGGTTGCCGAGGATGATCACGTCGGAGTTGTCGATCACCGAATCGAAGTCCGCGTTGAGCAGCGACGAAACGTGCGGGATTTTCGACTCGATGTAGTCTTTGTTCGCGCCGTGAACACGGGCGTACTCGACGTTGCTGTCGTAGATGCTCAGGTCGTAACCCTTGCCGATCAGCATCTCGGCCAGTTCCACCAGCGGGCTTTCGCGCAGGTCGTCGGTGCCGGCCTTGAAGCTCAGGCCGAGCAGGGCGACTTTGCGTTTGTCGTGGCTTTCAACGATGTCGAAGGCGTTCTGCACTTGCGATTCGTTGCTGCGCATCAGCGAGTTGAGCAGCGGCGCTTCGACGTCCAGCGAACCGGCGCGGTAGGTCAGGGCACGCACGTCTTTCGGCAGGCACGAACCGCCGAAGGCGAAGCCCGGGCGCATGTAGTACTGGGACAGGTTGAGGGTCTTGTCCTGGCAGACCACTTCCATCACTTCCCGGCCATCGACACCGACCGCTTTGGCGATGTTGCCGATCTCGTTGGCGAAGGTCACTTTGGTCGCGTGCCAAACGTTGCAGGTGTACTTGATCATCTCGGCAACGGCGATGTCCTTACGGATGATCGGTGCGTCGAGTTCTTCGTACAGCGATTGCAGAACGTCGCCCGAGGCCTTGTCGAACTCGCCGATAACGGTCATCGGTGGCAGGTCGTAGTCGGCGATCGCGGTGGATTCGCGCAGGAACTCAGGGTTGACCGCAACGCCGAAGTCGACGCCAGCCTTCTTGCCCGAACAGTCTTCAAGAATCGGGATCACCACGTTGGCAACAGTGCCCGGCAGCACGGTGCTGCGCACGACGATGGTGTGGCGAGTGGTTTTTTCACGCAGAACAAAACCGATCTCGCGGCATACCGCTTCGATGTAGTTCAGTTCGAGGTCGCCGTTCTTTTTGCTCGGCGTGCCGACGCAGATCATCGACAGGTCGGTGTCGCGAATCGCCTCGGCGAAGTTGGTCGTGCCACGCAGACGACCGGTCTGAATGCCCTGTTGCAGAAGTTCGCCCAGGCCCGGTTCTACAATCGGCGATTTGCCGGCGTTGATCATGTCGATCTTGTCTTTGGCAACATCGACGCCAACTACGTCATGGCCCCGTGCAGACAGGCAACCGGCACATACTGCGCCAACGTAACCCAAACCAAATATGCTGATGCGCATCGCAATTACCTCTGTATATATCAGACCTTAGAAGGCCGGAGTTAATGGTGTTCAGCGTTCATTAGTGCACTCGAAAGTGCGGCTTACAGGCGCCACAATGCCGTGTGCAGGCATACTAAGTTTCGAGTGTCTAAATAAGTGCACTCAAGATGTGCGCAACCAGGCCTTGTTGTTATGACTTGCCCTGTTATGCAGCCGATCTTCTTTGTGGAAGACTCTTGTGCAATCGTCTTGCGCGCTCGATGTCGGGATGAAGGTCCCGTAAATCAAGCGGTTGGGTGCTCAGGCGAGCACGTTTATAAGGGCGCGGCCATGGCCTTTGTAGGGGATATTAATGGTGCGTATCTCCTGTCCATCGTCTGTTTTGAGACTAGTTAGTCATCCAGGCAAGTTGCTGTGACAACTTGGTTACATGGCTATCTGCTCTGCGTAAGTTATCTCGTACAAACTCGGCGAGAATCGTTACCGGTGGTATGAGCTATGCATTCGGACGAAGTTCCTGTCCGCTCATCGCGAAATCTGAAATTTCTTGAAATATTGTCAGAGATGGCACTAGTCTCAATTTGATAGCACTTTCGTTTTCGACCTTTAATAACAGGCGAAAAATCACGTTAGATAGTTTTGTGCCACTACGGTGAAAAAATTTAGGTGCCACTACTGAAAAAAATGATCAGTGTCGAGTGAAACTAATCTTAGAAAAGACAGGGAGGTTTTTCTGGCGCCAGTAAAATGGCGAAATGTAGCGAGGGTTTTTTGACATCGTGCGAGCTGCACGACTCTTTATATAAAGAGTCGTGCATTGGGCATGCTTTATTCGGGGGCGTGGTCGCGCAAAAACACCAGATTGTCTGGTTTCGACTGCTCGGCGCTATAGCGATAACCCTGCACATCGAACTGCTTGAGCAGGGCCGGATCGTTGATTTTTTCCTGGATCACGAAACGGCTCATCAGGCCTCGCGCTTTCTTCGCGTAGAAACTGATGATCTTGTACTGGCCGTTCTTCTGATCCTTGAACTCGGTGTTGATGATTCGCGCGTTCAGCGCTGTGCGTTTGACCGCCGAGAAGTATTCGTTGGACGCCAGGTTGAGCAGCACGTCGTCGCCCTGATCGGCCAGCGCTTCGTTCAACCATTCGCTGATGCGCGTGCCCCAGAAGGCATAAAGGTCTTTGCCACGGGCGTTGGCCAGTTTGGTGCCCATTTCCAGGCGATACGGTTGCATCAGGTCGAGGGGGCGCAGCAGGCCATAGAGACCGGAGAGCATGCGCAGGTGTTTTTGCGCGTAATCGAAATCGGCTTCGCTGAAAGATTGCGCGTCGAGGCCGGTATAGACGTCGCCCTTGAAGGCGAGCAGCGCCTGTTTGGCGTTTTCTGGCGTGAAAGCTGGCGTCCAGCTGCCGAAACGCGCGGCGTTGAGCCCGCCGATCTTGTCCGACACGTGCATCAGCTCGCTGATCTGCGCCGGCGTCAGGTCGCGAAGTTGCAGGATCAGCTCCTGCGAGTGGTCGAGGTATTGCGGCTGGGTGAAGCGCTGGGTCGCCGGCGGTGTTTCGTAATCGAGGGTCTTGGCGGGGGAAATCACCATCAGCATGAAGTCGTCTCCTTTAATCGTGGGGGCGATTCTAGGGGGTTGTCGGTGTTGACTCCAGCTATGGGGGTAATAGGTGTGGGGAAGCTCGGGCATTTGCGACGGCTGGTGGAATTTTTCCCTCACCCCAGCCCTCTCCCGGAGGGAGAGGGAGCCGATCTCATTGATTTCAAAATTTGAGTTCGACTCGGTAGTTCCGATTGGCGGATATCGAAAGCGATACTCGGTCAGCTCCCTCTCCCTCCGGGAGAGGGCTGGGGTGAGGGCGGCGTCCTTCAGCCTTGCACATCAGCTATAGTGCCGCGCGGGTTTTGTTATGGAGACATCCCTTTTGCGCATTGTTCTTTTATTCACCGCGTGGCTGTTGAGCTTCGGTGCCGTCGCGGCGCCGGGCGATGTGGCGACGCTGGATCGCAGCACATGGCCAGAGCAGCTCAGCAATCCGACGCTGTTTGACGTCGCGTCGCGGGCGGAAATCCTTATGTTCGCCCGTGGTCTGCTCGGCACCGAATCCATGGACGAAGCTGCGTTGGCTCAGCGTCTGGGCCTGCGCACGGTCAATATCGACGCAGTCAACAGCCTGCGCCAGCGTCTCTGGCAGCGCTTGTTGGCCAACTACAACTATGCCCAGCAAAGCTGCGATCAGGACGCCTCGTTCTGTTTCCTCGTCGAAGACCTGCCAACCCTGCGTGAGCAAGCTGCCAAGTTCGTGGTCAGCGACGACAGCTATTACACCAAGTGGGCCGAGCCGAGCCGGATCTTCCATTTGCAGTATCTCGACGAACTGATGCGCAAGGCTGCGTTATCGCCGCAGACCAGCAACGAATTCGATCGTTTCGGCGACTACGAGCGTAATGGCGACGAGATGCACGACCGTTTGTTTCTGCTGACCTTCGACAGCGCCGCCAATCTGCAACCGGACAACACCGACTGGCTCACCGAATACCTGCGCAAATCGAACCTGAGCGGCACGTTCTTCGTGCTGGGCAAGGATATTCAGGCGCGGTTGGCCGATCGTTCGGTCAGCAGCCTGCAAGCCGGTTTTTCGAAACAGTGCGTCGGCGTGCAGGGTTGGGAGTTCCGTTCCCACAGCCACTGGCAGGACTGGCAGGATTCGGTGCGGCGCAGCGCTGATCTGGTGAAGAACAAGTTGCCGGAAAACTATGTGCCGCTGTTCCGCCCGCCGGAAGGTCAGCGTCGCAGCGATGCACAAGGTTTCTTCAACACCCAGGGCCTGCAAGTCGCGTTATGGGACATCGACGCCCAGGACGGCGCGGGCAAACTCAAGGGCGCGCCGAGTGCGCAGCGGGTGCTGACCCTGATGCTGTTGTGGCGGCACGGGGTAATCAATTTCAACATGAAACAAGACGCGGTGAAGACCTCGTTGCCGTGGCTGATCACGCAAACCGCGCAAAGCGGCATCGGTTGGGAAGACTGTCAGGACGCGTTTCGCTGAGAAATGGCAAAAGCCCGGAAACATTGGGCTTGGGGTGATTTTTTACGGTATTTCGGTGCAGGCGGACTTCCGACTTTAGCGGGCTATGGACAGTCCGCCAAGGGCTTTTCGTCACTCTGCAAAATAAACTTAAAAAAACCGTCAAAGTACTTTTTTATGTCATCGGTTTTGGAGTATTACGAAGACAGACCGCCGAAACCTGCAACACAGGTGGCGTCTTCCAAGACCCGTTTGTTTGCAGTCACTTGAATCTCCGCAGGTGAGATTTCGGCAGTCACTTCGAGGCGCAGCACCGCTCAGGTATTGCGTCTACTGGCTCTGACAAAGGTGACCGAGTATGGATGATCACGGACGTAGCCCTTCCTCCAACCAGCCAATCCTTTATGTACTCGATACCAACGTATTGATTCACGATCCAAACGCCCTGCTGAATTTCGAAGAACACCACGTCGCGATCCCGATGACCGTGCTTGAAGAGCTGGACAAGCTCAAGAGCGGGCATCACAGCGTGGCTGCTGAATGCCGTCAGGCCATCCGGTTGATCGACAAGACCCTGGGCGATGCGTCCCCGGAAGATGTCGAGCTGGGTGTGCCGATCCAGCGCGGCAAAGGCGGGCCGAAGGGCTTGCTGTCAATTCTGATGAGCAAACAGGCCGAATCGAACCTGATTCTGCCCGAGCATCTGAACGACAACAAAATCATCAACCAACTGATCGACCTGCACACCCGCGACCCGAAAAAACCGGTGGTGCTGGTCACCAAAGACATCAACATGCGCCTCAAGGCGCGCGCCTGCGGCATTGATGCCGAGGATTACAGTACCGACCAATTGGTCGATGACGTGTCCCTGCTGCCCAACGGCTACCACAACATGACCGGCTCTTTCTGGGACCGCGTGAGCAAGGTCGATACCCGTCAGGATCACGGCCGCACCTGGCACCAAGTGCAATTGATCGACAACCTGCCGGCAGTGCACATCAACGAGTTCATCATCGACGAACAGGGCTTTGTCGGCTGGATCAAGGAGATCGACGAGGCCAAGCTGCTGATCCTCGACCTGCATCAGGAACCGCTGCTGCATCAAGAAGCCTGGGGTCTCAAGCCTCGTGACATTTATCAGAGTCTGGCGCTGTACGCGTTGCTGGATCCGGACATTCATCTGGTCAACCTGTCGGGTGCCGCCGGTTCCGGTAAAACCATTCTGGCACTGGCTGCGGCGATCGAGCAGACCATGGTCAGCAAGCGTTATCGCCGCATCATTGCCACCCGCAGCGTGCAGGGCCTGGACCAGGAAATCGGCTTCCTGCCCGGCACTGAAGCGGAAAAAATGGAGCCGTGGCTGGGCGCCATCACCGACAACCTCGAAGCCTTGCACATGGATGACGAAAACACCCATGGCAGCGTCGACTACATCCTCAGCAAAGTGCCGTTGCAGTTCAAATCGCTCAACTACATTCGCGGTCGCAGCTTCCAGCAGAGCCTGATCCTGATCGACGAATGCCAGAACCTCACGCCGCACCAGATGAAAACCATCATCACCCGGGCCGGCGCCGGTTCCAAAGTGGTGTGCCTGGGCAACCTCGCACAGATCGACACCCCTTACCTGTCCGCGACCAGCTCCGGGCTGACCTACCTGACCGAACGCTTCAAGGATTTCCCCAACGGTGTGCACATCACCCTGCAAGGGGTGCCTCGCTCGATTCTGGCTGAATACGCTGAATCGCATTTGTAGCCCTTCACCCAAAACCGGGCGGCCCTTACAGCCGCCCGGTTTTTTATGCCCCTGCACAAATCCCAATGTAGGAGCTGCCGAAGGCTGCGATCTTTTGATCTTGTTTTTAAAAATCAAAGTCAAAAGATCGCAGCCTTCGGCAGCTCCTACACGATGAACACCATATTCGTGCGTGCGGAAATTTGACCCGCAGGTTTACAATCGTCGCTCCTGATCAGGAGTAATCCCGTGCTGACTCATCTCGATTCCCAAGGTCGCGCCAACATGGTCGACGTCACCGAAAAAGCCGTGACGTTCCGTGAAGCGACGGCCCAAGCGCTGGTGCGCATGCTCCCCGCAACGCTGCAGATGATCGTCAGCGGCGGCCACCCAAAGGGCGACGTGTTCGCCGTGGCGCGCATTGCCGGCATTCAAGCGGCGAAGAAAACCAGCGATCTGATTCCCCTGTGCCATCCACTGATGCTCACTGGCGTCAAAGTCGAACTCAGTGCCGACGGCGACGACACCGTGCGCATCGTTGCCCGCTGCAAACTGTCCGGGCAGACCGGTGTGGAAATGGAAGCACTGACTGCCGCCAGCGTCGCCGCGCTGACCATCTACGACATGTGCAAAGCCGTCGATCGCGGCATGACCATCGAAAGCGTACGCCTGCTGGAGAAGGTCGGTGGCAAGAGCGGGCACTTTCAGGCGGAGCAGCCATGAACCTGACCGTGAAGTTTTTTGCCCGTTACCGTGAAGCGCTGGGCGTGGATTCGCTGAAGGTTGAAGGCGATTTCGCCACCGTCGATGACGTGCGAGCACATGTTCTTCAAATGCAGGCGCAACGTGATGGCGCCGAGGTGCTGAGCGAACAGAACTTGATGTGCGCACGCAACGAAGACCTCTGCCAGCTCGACGAGCCTGTGGTCGATGGCGACGAAGTGGCGTTTTTCCCCACCGTGACCGGAGGCTGAGCCATGGCGATTCGCGTGCAGGCCACGCCGTTCGACCCAGGCGCTGAAGTCAACGCGATGCACGCGGCCAATGTCGGCGTCGGTGCGGTGGTGAGTTTTGTCGGCTACGTGCGCGACTTCAACGACGGCCTGGATGTAGCGGGGATGTTCCTCGAACACTATCCGGGCATGACCGAAAAAGCCCTCGGCAAGATCGCCATCGAAGCCGAGCAGCGCTGGCCACTGCTGAAGCTGGAAGTGCTGCACCGCATCGGCGCGCTGGAGCCGGGCGAACCCATCGTGTTTGTCGGCGCCGCCAGCGCCCATCGTCAGGCCGCCTTCGATGCCTGCGCCTTCGTAATGGACTACCTGAAAACCCGTGCACCGTTCTGGAAGAAAGAAAACACCAGCGACGGGCCGCGTTGGGTTGAAGGCCGGGACAGCGATCATGCGGCTGCGGATCGCTGGAAAAAGTAATTCCTGTCGCGCCCTTTGGTCCGTCATCGCTGGCAAGCCAGCTCCCACAGGTATCAGTGGTGTACAAAAAATCTGTGCACGCCGCAAAACACTGTGGGAGCTGGCTTGCCAGCGATGAGGCCATCTGCAGCAGCAAAAATCTCGCAGACACTCCCTCCTCCCTAATTGACCATCTGTACGTATAAGTCCAATATGGATTTACAAGTACAAAAAAGCTTCAGTTTTGCCGCTCGTAGCGCCCCGCTAGCAGCTGCTCTTCTTCATCTTGCCAAACCAACAACAACCCGCGAGAGAACGAACATGAAGAAATTCCCCCTCATCACCGGTCTGGCCCTCAGCCTGTTGGCCGCCACCAGCGTGTTCGCCGCCGAGCAAACCCTGCGCATCGGTATCGAAGCCGCATACCCGCCATTCGCCTCGAAAACCGATAAAGGTGAAATAGTCGGTTTCGACTACGACATCGGCAACGCCTTGTGCGCTCAGATGAAGGTCAAGTGCGTGTGGGTCGAAGGTGAGTTCGATGGTCTGATTCCCTCGCTGAAGGTGAAGAAGATCGACATGGCGCTGTCATCGATGACCATCAACGAAGACCGCAAGAAGTCGGTGGATTTCACCCACAAGTACTACTTCACTTCGTCACGACTGGTGATGAAGGAAGGCGCCACCGTCGACGATCAATACGCCAGCCTCAAGGGCAAGAATGTCGGCGTGCAGCGCGCGACCACCACTGATCGTTATGCCACCGAGGTGTTCGAGCCGAAGGGCATCAACGTCAAGCGCTACAGCAACAACGAAGAGATCTACATGGACCTGGCGGCGGGGCGTCTCGACGCGATTTTTGCTGACACCATTCCGCTGAATGACTTTTTGTCGATGCCGCGTGGCAAGGGTTACGCGTTTGTCGGGCCTGAGTTGAAGGATCCGAAGTACGTGGGCGAGGGGGCGGGGATTGCGGTGCGCAAGGGCAACGCGGAACTGGTCAGCCAGTTGAATGGTGCGATTGACGGCATTCGTGCGAGTGGCGAGTACCAGAAGATTTCCGAGAAGTATTTCAAGTCTGATATCTACGGCGACTGATAGTCCGCTATCGCTGGCAAGCCAGCTCCCACAAGGATTTGCGGCGTACACAAAACCTGTGGGAGCTGGCTTGCCAGCGATGGGGCCAGATCAATCACCGCAAAGCTTCAGCCCTTCAATTCCTTCAGGTGTTTGTACACCGTCGCCCGCCCCATGTTCAGCACATTGGCCACATAGTTCGAGGCACTCTTGCCCTTGAACGCTCCCTCGGCGTGTAGCGCCAGCACCAGTTCACGCTTGTGATCGCGGGTCAGCACATTCAAGCTCAGTTGCCGCTCGCGCAGCCAGGCGTGAAGGAAAGTGTTGATGCGCTCCTGCCAGTCATCACGAAACAGTGAGTCCGGTTGCGGGATCAGCTTGCTCGGCGAGAGGAACAGGTCCAGCGCTGCCTTGGCATTCTCGAACAGCGAAATATTCAGATTGATGCACAGCACCGCCAGTGGCAGGCCTTCACTGTCGCGCAGGACGCTGCTCAGGCTGCGAATCTTCTGGCCGTCCCAATTGAGCTTTTCGTACGGACCGATATTGCGGTCGCTGACATCCTCGCTGAGCATGTCCTCCAGTGACGAGTCGTCGCCGATTTCGCGTTTGGACAGGTTGTTGGCGATGTAGTCGACCTTCTGCGTGCGCAGGTCGTGCAGCACCACTTCGGCGTGCGGAAAGAACAGCGTAGCGATGGCGTCGGCGATGGCGCGAAAGTTATCCAGCGCCGGGTCGAATTCAGGGGCGGTCATGACAGTGGAGCTCCAGGCAGCGTCAACGCCTCCGTGATCAGGAGGCGCTGCGAGTGTGCCGCAATCCGTTGGGCGCGTCATCCGCATGGACGTTCAGGCGAGACGGGCAGGGGAGAGCATGGCGCTGCTCAGGCCGAAGTTGTGTAAGTGCTCGGGCAGTGGCTCGCCACGCACCAACGCCGCGCTGGCCTGGCCCATCGCCGGCGAAGTCTGAATGCCGTAGCCACCTTGCGCGGCGACCCAGAACAATCCCGGCACCTGCGGATCGAAACCGCTGAGCAGATCACCGTCGCCGACGAAACTGCGCAGCCCGGCCCACGTGCGAGTCGGGCGGCGGATGCTCAGCGTGGTGGCTTCTTCGATCTGGTAGATGCCCATGGCGATGTCCAGTTCTTCCGGCTGCACATCGTGGGGTTCGACCGGATCGGCGTTGGCCGGCGAGCCGAGAAACATGCCGGCGTCAGGCTTCATATAGAAGGATTCGTCGAGGCTGACCAGCATCGGCCAATGATGAATGTCGACGCCTTCGGGGCCGGCGAAGATGAATGCGGCGCGGCGTTTCGGTTGCAGGCCCAGCGGCTTGGCGCCGGCCAGTGCGCCGATCTTGTCGGCCCAGGCGCCGGCCGCGTTGATGATCACCGGGGCGCTGAAGGTCTGGCCGTTGGTCTGAACACTCCAGAGACCATCGGCGTCACGGCTTAAGCCGAGCACTTCGCAATCGGTGTGCACTTCGCCGTGGTTGCGGCGGATGCCGCGCAGGTAGCCTTGATGCAGGGCGTCGGTGTCGATGTCGCTGGCGCTCGGGTCGTAGATCGCGCCGTGGACTTTCTCCCGACGCAGGATCGGCAGCCGCGCGCAGGCTTCGTCGGCGCTGAGCAGTTGCATTTCCGGCACGGTGGCTTTGGCGCTGAGGTATTGGTTGTTCAGTTCGGCAGCGTCGCCGGTGAAATCCACGGTCATTTCGCCGCGCGGGGTCAGCAGTGGGTGTTCGCAGAAACCGGCAGGCGGATGGTCAAAAAATTCACGACTGGCTTGGGTCAGCGCGCGTACTTGCGGCGTGCCGTACGCGGCGGTGAACAGCGCGGCGGAGCGCCCGGTGGAGTGATAGGCCGGGTGGGATTCACGTTCGAGCACGATCACTTTGCCGTGCGGCGACAACCAGAAGCCGGTGGAAGCGCCGGCAATTCCGCCGCCGATGATGATGAAATCTGCCTGGCTCATGAGGTTCTCCAGTGAGTACGCAATATCGAGGCGTTCGCTAGTCCCCTGTGGGAGCGAGCCTGCTCGCGAAAGCGATGTGTCAGTCGACATCTTCGGTGAATATCAGACCGCATTCGCGAGCAGGCTCGCTCCCACAGGGGATTTGTGGTGTTAGTGGGTTAAGAGATAAATCGCATTGGCCAAGGCGATGTCTTCCAGCCCCAAGCCAATCGAACGGAAAAATACGTGACGGTCGCAATCCGGGCGCTGCACTTTCTCGCTGAGCAGATCCGCCAGATCACCAACAATCGAATCCTGGCTCCAGCCATGTTTTTCAGCGGCAATCAACATCTCACCGGCCGACCCCGGCGTGGTCAGACGATAGTCGCAGAACACCTGCATGTCGTTGAGGCTTTGCGGCGGGACTTCGTGGGCGCGCGGGGCGTTGGTGCTGATCGAGGTGATGAGGGCCGGTTTGCTCAATGTGTCCGGATCAATCACCGGACCGGCGGACGAGGTGCAGAGCATGATCACGTCGGCCTCGGCGATGGCCGCTTCGCGGCTGTCAGCAATCCTCAGATTGGGCGTGATGGCTTTCAACAGGGCCTGGGTTTGAGTGTCGGCGGACAGGCTTGGCGAATACAGGCTGATGCTTTGCCAGTCACGCAACGATTTCACGTAGTGCAGATGCGCCTGTGCAACCTTGCCGCTGCCGATGATCGCCAGTCGCGTGGCATTCAACGGCGCGAGGGCGTCGACTGCCACGGCGGTGGTCGCGGCGGTGCGTGCGGTGGTCAGTTCACCGGCATCACACAACAGCAACGGCTGACCGGTTTTCATCGACATCAATAATGTCCATGCAGTGACCAGCGCACCCTGTTCGCGAACGATGTACGGCGAGGTTTTCACCCCGTATACGCCGTCCTCAGCCAGCACACCCAGATAATTGATGAAGTCGCCGGCACCTTGAGGAAATTCCACCCATTGCTGCGCCGGTTGCACGGCATTACCCGCCGCAAGATCTCGGAACAACTTGCGCAGGATTTGCGGCACATCGATGCGCGTCAACAGCTCGCGGGCCTGATGCTGGTCGATCATGTAAGGCGTACTGGACATGTCAGGCTCCGGAGTCTGCATTCTAAACTAATTTGTCCATTATGGACTTTTAGTTGTCTCTCGCAAGCGTCCGATCAAATCCCGGGCGAAAAAAAAGCGCAGTCCGTTGCCGGCTGCGCCTCTCTTTTAAACGTCGCTTACTGCGGACGCTTGCGCTCAACCGCACGCAACAGGTGCGTCGGCGGCGTTTCACAGCTGATCTTGCGACCGAGCTTCTCTTCGATGGACGGCAACTGATAGGAGTCGTCTTCACCGGCGAAGCTGATCGACACGCCATCGGCACCGGCGCGACCGGTCCGGCCAATGCGGTGCACATAGTCGTCCGGGACTTCCGGCAGGGTGAAGTTGATCACGTGGCTGATGCCGTCGATGTGAATGCCACGACCGGCCACATCGGTGGCGACGAGCACGCGAATCTTGCCTTCGCGGAAACCTTCGAGGGTCTTGATGCGTTTGTGTTGCGGCACGTCGCCGGACAACTGCGCAGCATTCACACCGTCGCGCACCAGACGCTCTTCGATACGACGCACTTCGTCCTTGCGGTTGGCGAAGACCATCACCCGCTCCCAGCCATTATCGTTGACCAGGTTGTAGAGCAATTTGTACTTGTCAGCGCCGGCCACGGCGTAGATGTGCTGCTCGACGTTTTCGCTGGCGACGTTGGTGACTTCGATTTCGACGATGGACGGATCGGTCGTCCATTGCTTGGCCAGGTTCATCACGTCTTCGGTGAAGGTAGCGGAGAACAGCAGGGTCTGGCGCTCGGACTTCGGCGGGGTCTGGCGAATGATCTGCCGTACTTGCGGGATGAAACCCATGTCGAGCATGCGGTCGGCTTCGTCCAGCACCATCACTTCGACCATGTCCAGGTGCACGTCGCCACGCTGGTTGAAATCGAGCAGACGGCCCGGGGTCGCGACGAGGATGTCGCAGTGGCGCGCTTCGAGGTGCTTGAGTTGCTTGTCGAAGTCCATGCCGCCAACGAACGTCATGACGTTGAGGCCGGTGTACTTGGTCAGGTCGGCGGCATCCTTGGCGATCTGCACCACCAGCTCACGGGTCGGCGCGATGATCAGCGCACGGGGTTCGCCCATGTAGCGTTCTTTCGGCGGCGGCGTTTGCAGCAGTTGGGTGATGATCGAGATCAGGAACGCGGCGGTTTTACCGGTGCCGGTCTGTGCGCGGCCAATGGCGTCTTTGCCGGCGAGGGTGAAACCCAGCACCTGCGCCTGGATCGGCGTGCAATAAGGAAAGCCCAGATCCTGAATGGCGTGCATCAGTTCTGGAGACAGCTTGAAATCGTGGAAGCGGGTTTTGCCTTCCTGTGGCTCGACGACGAAGTCTTCGAGTTTCCACGGAATAACCGGTGCCTTGGGCTTGGGTTCGCGGCGCGGTCTGGCCGGTTTCGGCGTTTCGCTGCGGGCAGGTTCGGCGGCGATGGGGGCGGCCGGTGCCGGTTGCGGTGCTTGTTTCGGTGCAGCTACGGGAGCGGGGCGGTCGGCCTGTGGCGCATCGTTGCGATGACCGGGGGCGTGCGACGGCGCACTGGGAACTGGCGCGAGCTGCTCAGCCTCGCTTTTACCGAACATTTTCTTGAGTGCTTTGAGCACGGTCATCTCATCAATTGGTTAAGGAATGTACGCCGGCCAGTGTAATGCAAGAAACGGGCGCGGCGTAGGGGGAGGGATCAAAGGGCGATTTTAATCTCGACGCTTAGCGTAGACGTTCGCTCAACCAGACACCGATGTCGCGAATTTCCTCGGGTAACACTTCGTGCTCCATTGGGTATTCCTGCCATGTCACGGTGACACCATGCTTCAGCAAATGCTCGTAGGCACTGCGTCCCATCGAGTTCTGCACCACGCCATCGAACTGGCCGTGCAGACACAGCGCCGGAATCCGCTGCTGACTGGCTGAAAGCTGCATGTCATCGCTGAACGTCGGCGCATAAGTCGACAGAGCAAGTACGCCACCCAGTGCGCCTTGCCATTTCACAAAAGCGGTGTGCAAAACGACAGCGCCACCCTGGGAAAAACCGGCAAGGAAAATCCGCGAGGCGTCTATTCCGCTGGCGCGCTGGTTTTCGATCAATTCGATGATGCGATCCGCCGACGCTTCCAGCTCATCACGGTCGATCGCTCGCGCCGGGCTCATGGCTTTAATGTCGTACCAGCTGGGCATGGCATATCCGCCATTTATCGTCACTGGACGAGTCGGCGCCTGCGGCAGCACGAAGCGTGTGCTCAGCAGGCTTTCCTGCAACGCTTCGGCCACCGGCAGGAAGTCGTAGCGATCGGCGCCGAGGCCGTGCAGCCAGATCACGCAGGCGTCTGCGGGCTTAACAGGCTGAAGAATCAAGGGCTCGGTCATGGCTGCTCCAAATATGTGCGGGCGCTCTCATTGAGTGCGTGATTCGAGTGCGCGCCCGGTTGATCCGTTAAGAAGATGTCGCAAGGTTACAAGTTTTGCTATTGACCTGTCGCCGAATCGATTCCGCGACAGGTGTGGTACGGGCTTTGCTATGGAAGGTTCTGTACGAAACATCTTACGCGTGGCGGTAACACTATCAGTGTACGACCCGCGACGGGATGACAAAGAATCCGGTGATGGATGTTCGCCAATGGCCGCCACGGGCTCAGCGAACGTGAAAGGGCTACAGCCCGTTCGGCCGATTGGTGAGAAGTGAGTTGTCCATGATGTGGATTTTCTCCTACTAGACTCATAGCGAAGGTCTTACGTCGGTTGACCCCAAAAAAAGCCAACACGGGTCAACAACGCCTCAAAAGGGTGCGACTGGACTCAAGCTCCGACACAACAAGAGCAAAACTGGAGGTTTGAATGAAGATGTTGAAATCCACCCTGGCCATCGTGACTGCAGCAACAGTACTCGGTGTCAGCGGGTTCGCTCAGGCGGGTGCAACCCTGGATGCAGTGCAGAAGAAAGGTTTCGTGCAGTGTGGCGTGAGCGACGGTCTGCCGGGCTTCTCGGTACCGGACGCGACCGGCAAGATCCTCGGGATCGACGCTGACGTCTGCCGCGCTGTGGCCGCTGCCGTATTCGGCGACGCGACCAAGGTCAAATTCAGTCAGTTGAACGCCAAGGAGCGCTTCACCGCGCTGCAATCGGGCGAGATCGACATCCTGTCGCGCAACACCACCATGACCAGTTCGCGTGACGCGGGCATGGGCCTGAAATTCCCGGGCTTCATTACCTACTACGACGGCATCGGCTTCCTGGTGAACAACAAGCTGGGCGTGAAAAGTGCCAAAGAACTGGACGGTGCAACCATCTGCATCCAGGCCGGTACCACCACCGAGCTGAACGTTTCCGACTACTTCCGTGGCAACGGTTTGAAATACACCCCGATCACTTTCGACACCTCCGATGAAAGCGCCAAGTCGCTGGAATCCGGTCG
This sequence comes from Pseudomonas chlororaphis, assembly GCF_000783395.1. Taxonomy (GTDB): domain Bacteria; phylum Pseudomonadota; class Gammaproteobacteria; order Pseudomonadales; family Pseudomonadaceae; genus Aquipseudomonas; species Aquipseudomonas chlororaphis_H. The sequence goes on from NZ_JSFK01000001.1 coordinate 313,989, forward strand.
TTGCGACGTGCTGACCTCCGACAAGTCCCAACTGTTCGCCCAGCGCTCCAAGCTGGCATCGCCGAAGGACTACGTGGTTCTGCCGGAAACCATTTCCAAAGAACCGCTGGGCCCGGTCGTACGTAATGGCGACGACGAGTGGCTGGCCATCGTCCGTTGGGTTGGCTACGCGCTGCTCAACACCGAAGAAGCCGGCATCACTTCGAAGAACGTCGAAGCTGAAGCCAAGTCGACCAAGAACCCGGACGTCGCCCGTATGCTCGGCGCTGACGGCGAGTACGGCAAAGACCTGAAACTGCCGAAGGACTGGGTGGTGCAGATCGTCAAACAAGTCGGCAACTACGGCGAGATCTTCGAGAAAAACCTCGGCAAGAGCACTCCGCTGGAGATCGACCGTGGTCTGAACGCCCTGTGGAACAACGGCGGCATTCAGTACGCACCACCAGTGCGCTAATGGTTCTATCACCCGGCGGGCCAACCGCCGGGTGATGTTCTTGTTCCATTTTTTCCGGGGCACTTCATGCAAAATTCAATCGGCGCACCAAAGCAGAGGCTCAGCCTCAGCGATCCACGAGTGCGTGCGTGGCTATTCCAGATCATCACCGTTGTGGCGGTGGTCTCGCTGGGCTGGTACTTGTTCGACAACACGCAAACCAACCTTCAGCACCGGGGCATTACCTCCGGTTTCGGCTTTCTGGAGCGCAGTGCCGGGTTCGGCATCGCTCAACACCTGATCGACTACACCGAAGCGGACAGCTATGCCCGCGTCTTTGTCATCGGCCTGCTCAACACCTTGTTGGTGACCGTCATCGGCGTGGTTCTGGCGACGATCCTCGGTTTCATCATCGGTGTCGCGCGGCTGTCGCAGAACTGGATCATCAGCAAACTGGCGACCGTGTATGTGGAAGTGTTTCGCAACATTCCGCCGCTGCTGCAAATCCTGTTCTGGTACTTCGCGGTGTTCCTGACCATGCCGGGGCCGCGCAACAGCCACAACTTCGGCGACACCTTCTTCGTCAGCAGCCGTGGCCTGAACATGCCGGCCGCGCTGGCGGCTGATGGTTTCTGGGCGTTCGTGAGCAGCATCGTGGTGGCCATCGTCGGCATCGTGCTGATGACCCGCTGGGCCAACAAACGCTTTGAAGAAACCGGCGTGCCGTTCCACAAGTTCTGGGTCGGTCTGGCGATTCTGCTGGTGATCCCGACCTTGTGCGCATTGATCTTCGGCGCACCGCTGCACTGGGAAATGCCCGAACTCAAAGGCTTCAACTTTGTTGGCGGCTGGGTGCTGATCCCGGAACTGCTCGCGTTGACCCTGGCCCTGACCGTGTACACCGCGGCGTTTATCGCCGAGATCGTGCGTTCCGGGATCAAGTCGGTCAGCCACGGCCAGACCGAAGCGGCGCGTTCGCTCGGCCTGCGCAACGGCCCGACCCTGCGCAAGGTGATCATTCCGCAAGCCCTGCGCGTGATCATTCCGCCGTTGACCAGTCAATACCTCAACCTGGCGAAGAACTCCTCGCTGGCAGCCGGTATCGGTTACCCGGAAATGGTGTCGCTGTTTGCCGGCACGGTGCTCAACCAGACCGGTCAGGCGATCGAGGTGATTGCCATCACCATGAGCGTGTACCTGGCGATCAGTATCAGCATTTCCCTGCTGATGAACTGGTACAACAAGCGCATTGCGCTGATCGAGCGGTAAGGAAAAGCGCATGAGTACTCATACTTTCAAACCCGACATGCCCCCACCGAACAGCAGCATCGGCGTGGTGGCGTGGATGCGCGCGAACATGTTCTCCAGCTGGCTCAACACCCTGCTGACCCTGTTTGCGTTCTACCTGATTTATCTCGTGGTGCCGCCGATCCTCAGCTGGGCGATTGTCGATGCCAACTGGGTCGGCACCACCCGCGCCGACTGCACCAAGGAGGGCGCCTGCTGGGTGTTCATTCAGCAGCGTTTCGGCCAGTTCATGTACGGCTACTACCCGACGGAACTGCGCTGGCGCGTGGACCTGACCGTGTGGCTGGCGGTGATCGGGGCGGCGCCATTGTTCATCTCGCGTGTGCCGCGTAAAGCGATCTACGGGCTGAGCTTTCTGGTGCTGTACCCGATCATTGCCTTCACCCTGCTGCACGGTGGTTTCGGTCTGACCCCGGTGGCAACCAGCCAGTGGGGCGGCCTGATGCTGACCCTGGTCATCGCCACTGTCGGTATTGCCGGTGCTTTGCCGCTGGGGATTGTGCTGGCGTTGGGTCGTCGCTCGAACATGCCGGCAATTCGTGTGGTCTGCGTGACCTTCATCGAGTTCTGGCGCGGCGTGCCGTTGATTACCGTGCTGTTCATGTCTTCGGTGATGCTGCCGCTGTTCCTGCCGGAAGGCATGAACTTCGACAAGCTGCTGCGGGCGCTGATCGGCGTGATCCTGTTCCAGTCGGCGTACGTCGCCGAAGTGGTGCGCGGCGGTCTGCAAGCGATCCCCAAAGGTCAGTACGAAGCGGCTGCAGCGATGGGCCTCGGTTACTGGCGTTCGATGGGCCTGGTGATTCTGCCGCAAGCCCTGAAGCTGGTGATCCCCGGCATCGTCAACACCTTCATTGCGCTGTTCAAGGACACCAGTCTGGTGATCATCATCGGCCTGTTTGACCTGCTCAACAGCGTCAAGCAAGCCGCTGCCGATCCGAAATGGCTGGGCATGGCCACCGAAGGCTACGTGTTCGCCGCCCTGGTGTTCTGGATTTTCTGTTTTGGTATGTCGCGCTATTCCATGCATCTGGAACGCAAGCTCGACACTGGCCACAAGCGTTAGGAGTTCTGTAAATGAGTGAAGCAATCAAAAAGCCTGCAGGTCCTGAAGGCATTATTCAGATGCAGGGCGTCAACAAGTGGTACGGCCAGTTCCACGTGCTCAAAGACATCAACCTCAACGTCAAACAGGGCGAGCGGATCGTCCTGTGCGGGCCGTCGGGTTCCGGCAAGTCGACAACGATTCGCTGCCTCAATCGTCTGGAGGAACACCAGCAGGGCCGCATCGTCGTCGACGGCGTGGAACTGACCAACGACCTCAAGCAGATCGAAGCGATCCGCCGCGAAGTTGGTATGGTGTTCCAGCATTTCAACCTGTTCCCGCACCTGACCATTTTGCAGAACTGCACACTGGCACCGATGTGGGTGCGCAAAATGCCCAAGCGCAAGGCCGAGGAAATCGCCATGCATTATCTGGAACGCGTACGCATTCCGGAGCAGGCGCACAAGTTTCCGGGGCAACTGTCCGGCGGTCAGCAACAGCGTGTGGCGATCGCCCGCGCGCTGTGCATGAAACCGAAAATCATGCTGTTCGACGAACCGACGTCGGCCCTCGATCCGGAAATGGTCAAAGAGGTGCTCGACACCATGATCGGTCTGGCGGAAGACGGCATGACCATGCTCTGCGTAACCCACGAAATGGGCTTTGCCCGCACCGTGGCCAACCGTGTGATCTTCATGGACAAAGGCGAAATCGTTGAGCAGGCGGCGCCGAATGACTTCTTCGATAATCCGCAGAATGAGCGGACGAAGTTGTTCTTGAGTCAGATTTTGCATTGATGGTTTGTGTGTAAAAACGAACCCGGCATTGTGCCGGGTTTGTTTTTTATGGGTCAGGAGGCGGTGAGAGGTTCTTGTTCTTTGTGCTCAGTGAACTTGAAAGCGCCTCTCAAATCAGCCCCTTCGGCCAAGACTCTCGCGTCGGCAAGCAAGTGTGGATAGCGATCCAGCAGACGCATGAGCAGCATCAATGCTTTCGGCGGAAGTACCTCGCCGCGTTCGTATCGTGAAAATGCGTTGTGCCCGCCCCCTGAAAGCAATTGCACCGTTTCCTTTTGCGTCAGGTGCAGTTTGCGACGGATCTTTTTCATTTCGTCACCTACCATTTTTCTACAGGCGATAACGAGTTCATCGCATGCGTCGGAATACCGCTGCCCGCACTCATCGTCCAATTCGACCTCACCGCACTTCTGGCACTCCCAGCCCGACAAATCGTCGATCCGACGCTCCATTCCCTTGGCGCTCAGGGTTTCGCCTCGACCCTTGAAATGCACCATGCCTTCCGGAGCGCCGCAACTAACACACTGCTGCGTATTCATGAATGGTTCTCCTTGAAAGAGATCACGGGTGGGCGCCTGTCGTAGTGATATGACACCTTGATGTAAATCTCCAAACCATGTGATTGGATGTGATAGACGTCTTGCCAAATACGGTGATCGTCATAAGTCGTCATCGATTTGTACAACATGCCGCGCTGCAGCTTGAGAACGATTTCTTGCATCTCTTCGAGAGTGAGTTTGAGTGCAGTGCCCGTTTTTCTTGCTGTGTGCGTGAAAGCCCTCCAGCCAAGTCGCCTGACATCCGCCTTGATCACCGCCAAGTCGTAATGGGGTGTGTTCTTTTCCATAAGAAACCAAAACCCTGTCCCTGAAATTACCCTTAAAGGGTAATTTTGACCAATCGAAAATACCGCTTCATGTGTCTCCGATTGACCGTAGGTGGTTGCTGTCCTACACGGGTCTGACTAACATGTCAGAAAATTCATCCTATGATTGGATGAAAGGACGAATCCTATGTCAGACATTTCTCCACTCATTAAGCGATCTTTGGTCGATCAGGCCTTGGATCAGCTTCGTCAGCGCATCAACAGCGGTGCCTGGCAGGTCGGCGAGCGTTTGCCGACCGAACCCGAGCTCTGTGCCGAACTGGGCATCAGCCGCAACACCGTGCGCGAAGCCATGCGCGTATTGGCGTTTTCCGGGCTGATCGAGATTCGTCAGGGCGACGGCAGTTACCTGCGCGCAGTGGTCGATCCGATGGATACCCTGAAAGCGCTGTCGCAATGCTCGCTGGAACAGGCACGGGAAACCCGCCACATCCTCGAAGTCGAGGCCATCGGCCTGGCGGCGTTACGTCGTACCGAAGAAGACCTCGTCGCATTGCGCGAGGCGCTCGGCACCAGCGGCAGCCACTACCACGGCGATCTCGACACCTATATCGCCTGCGATCTGGTGTTCCATCGGCGTCTGGTCGACGCCGCGCACAACCCGACCCTCAGCGAGTTGTATCGCTATTTCTCCAGCATCGTCGGCGCGCAATTGCGCCAGACCCTGAACATCGTCCCGCGCCGTCAGGAAGTGTTCGACCTGCACATCGAGTTGCTCGATGCGGTCGAGCAACGCGACCCGGAACGGGCCAAAGCCTTATCGAGGCAGTTGATCAATGAACCTTGAAACCGAGAAATCCATGTCCCGCAGTGAGATATCCACAACCCCCAAACGCACAGCAGAACTTGAAGAGCTGCTGATAGACGCCGAGGCTGACGACGAGCAAGTGCAACAAAGCCATCCGCTGGTGCGCCGGCCGTGGTTGTTGCTGCTTGGCTTGATTCTGGTCGCGCTGAATTTGCGCCCGGCGCTGTCGAGCATGGCGCCGCTGCTCAGCGATGTGTCGAAAAGTCTTGGCTTGTCGGCGGCCCAGGCCGGTTTGCTGACCACACTGCCGGTGTTGTGCCTCGGTTTGTTCGCACCGCTGGCGCCGATTCTGGCGCGGCGCTTTGGCGCTGAACGGGTGGTGCTGGGGATTCTCCTGACGCTGGCCGGCGGGATTATCCTGCGCAGCAACTTCGGTGAGATCGGACTGTTCGCCGGCAGCGTATTGGGTGGCGCCAGCATCGGCATCATCGGTGTGCTGCTGCCGGGGATCGTCAAGCGCGACTTCGCCAAACACGCCGGCACCATGACCGGTGTCTACACCATGGCGCTGTGCCTGGGTGCGGCGATGGCAGCGGGTTCCAGCGTGCCGCTCAGTGAGCATTTTGGTGGTAGCTGGGCGATGGGCCTGGGTTTCTGGGTGATTCCAGCGTTGGTTGCGGCGGTGTTCTGGTTGCCGCAAGTCGGGCAGAAGCATGGCGCGCACAACGTCGCCTATCGCGTTCGCGGGTTATTACGTGATCCGCTGGCCTGGCAGGTGACCTTGTACATGGGGCTGCAATCGTCGCTGGCCTACATCGTGTTCGGCTGGTTGCCGTCGATCCTGATCGGTCGTGGCCTGACGCCAACCCAGGCCGGTCTGGTGTTGTCCGGTTCGGTGATCATTCAGCTTGCCAGCTCGTTGGCCGCGCCATGGCTGGCCACTCGCGGCAAGGATCAGCGTCTGGCGATCGTCGTGGTCATGGCGCTGACCCTTGGCGGTCTGTTCGGCTGCCTGTATGCGCCGATCGAAGGTTTGTGGGGCTGGGCGATTCTGCTGGGTCTGGGGCAGGGCGGTACGTTCAGTCTGGCGTTGACGTTGATTGTGCTGCGTTCGCGGGATTCACATGTCGCGGCGAACCTGTCGAGCATGTCTCAGGGCTTCGGCTACACGCTGGCGTCGATGGGGCCGTTCGCGGTCGGCGTGGTGCATGACTGGACCGGCGGCTGGAATGCGGTGGGCTGGATCTTCGGCATCATTGGCACCGGCGCGATCATCGCCGGGCTTGGTGCCGGGCGTGCGTTGTACGTGCAAGTGCAAAGCGAGAAGATCTGAATGCACTGATTTTAAATGTGGGAGCGAGCCTGCTCGCGAAAGCGATTTTACATTCAATATCTGTGTCGACTGACACACCGCTTTCGCGAGCAGGCTCGCTCCCACATTGGTTTTGTGTGTTGTTGGTATTCGGTTTACGAATGCCGATAGTGTTTCTGCGCATTGCAGATTATGGTGCTGGCACTCTGTACCTATCTTGGAGATTGCCCATGAGCGAAGCCCACGCCGCGTTGATCACCCGCTTCTACCAGGCCTTCCAGCGCCTGGACGCCGAAGCCATGGCCGCCTGCTACACCGACGACATCGTGTTCAGCGACCCGGCCTTCGGTGAACTGCGCGGGCGTGATGCCGGCGACATGTGGCGCATGCTCACCACCCGCGCCAAAGACTTCTCGCTGACCTTCGACAACGTTCGCGCCGACGAGCGCAGCGGCGGCGCACATTGGGTCGCGACTTATCTGTTCAACCAGACCGGCAATGTCGTGGTCAACGATATCCAGGCCCGCTTCGTGTTCCGTGACGGCAAGATCTGCGAGCACCACGATCATTTTGATCTGTGGCGCTGGTCGCGTCAGGCGCTGGGTTTCAAAGGCCTGCTGCTGGGCTGGACACCGCTGGTGCGCAACGCCGTGCGTGCGCAGGCATTGAAGGGACTGAAGGCATTACAGGCCGGTCGCTGATAAGATCGCCGCCTGTTTCCTACACGTCTTGATCCCGAAGTGACCAGCCTTAGCGAAAAATCTGTCGATGTGGCCGAACCGGTGAGCAAGTCCTGGTTCGTCTACCTCGTTCGCGCAGCCAATGGTTCGTTGTACTGCGGGATCAGCGACGACCCGGTGCGCCGCTTCGCCAAGCATCAAAGCGGCAAAGGCGCACGGTTCTTCCTCTCCAGCCCGGCGATGGCGCTGGTTTATACCGAGCTGTGCCGCGATAAAAGCGATGCGCTGCGACAAGAGCGGTTGATCAAAAAACTCAGGAAGAGCGCGAAGGAATGTTTGGTTGCGTCTTATCAATCTGACTGATTGGTTCCCATCAGGCAGATCTGTAGGCTGCTAAGCAAATGCACGCTAAGCTGCTGGCTCACTATCTGAGCGGCGGAGCCGAGCATGTCCGAGTTGATTCTGCATCATTACCCGACCTCTCCATTTGCCGAGAAGGCCCGTCTGCTGCTGGGCTTCAAAGGCTTGTCGTGGCGCTCGGTGCATATTTCGCCGGTGATGCCGAAACCGGATCTGACCGCCCTGACTGGCGGCTATCGCAAGACACCGGTGTTGCAGATTGGCGCTGACATCTATTGCGACACTTCGCTGATCGCGCGTCGGCTGGAGCAGGAGAAGGCGTTGCCGGCGTTTTTCCCCGAAGGTCAGGAATTTATAGCTGCCAGTTTTGCCACGTGGGCAGACTCGGTAGTGTTTCAACATGCGGTGAGCCTGGTGTTTCAGCCGGAATCGGTGGCGGTGCGTTTCGCCAAGTTGCCTCCGGAAGCGATCAAAGCTTTTATCGCCGACCGGGCCGGTCTGTTCAGTGGTGGCAGCGCCACGCGTTTGTCTGCCGAACAAGCCAAGCATCAATGGCCGACGATCATGGCCCGCCTTGAGCAGCAGTTGCAGCGCGAACAGGGCGACTACCTGTTCGGCGAACCGTCGATTGCCGACTTTGCACTGGCGCATCCCATGTGGTTCCTGAAAGCGACTCACGTCACGGCACCGCTGGTGGATGATTATCCGGCGGTTGCAGCCTGGTTGGGCCGAGTGCTGGGCTTTGGTCATGGCGCGGCGAGCGCGATGACCTCGGAAGAGGCGCTTGAGGTTGCACGCAACGCGAAACCGGCGGCATTGCCTGGCGAGCAGTTTGTAGATCCGAACGGCTTCAAGGCTGGGCAGCAGGTGGCGATCTCAGCGACGGATTACGGGGTTGATCCGGTGGTGGGTGAGTTGCTGTTTGCCGGTCGCGAAGAGTTGATCATTCGTCGTGAAGACGAACGCGGTGGCGTGGTGCATGTGCACTTTCCACGCTTTGGTTTCCGCATCGAAGCCCGCTAAAGATCCATTGTGGGAGCGAGCCTGCTCGCGAAAGCGGTGTGTCAGACAACAACAGTGTTGAATGATCTGCCGTCTTCGCGAGCAGGCTCGCTCCCACATTGGTTATTTCAGGGCGGCGAGAATTTCGTCCGGGTCAAAACCGCGAATCAACGTGCCATTCACATCGATCAACGGAATCCCGCGTCCACCCAATGCCTCATACGCCTTGCGCGCTTCGGCATCCTTCTCGATATCGAACTCCTTGAACGGAATTCCCTTGCTGTCGAGAAAGCGTTTGGTCTGTTTGCAGTAGCCGCACCAGTCGGTGGCGTAGAGCACGACATTGGCCTGCGCGCGGGTCTGCTCTGCAACCATCTGCGACGGGTTGAACACCCGCTCGATCTTGCCCCAGTTCTGATAGACCACGACCACCAGAAGAACCAGCGCAACCTTCTTCAGCACATTGCCGAGCATCAGTTACGCCGCTTCAACTGATCGGTGAGCGAGGTTGGTAAGCCTTTGATGACCAGCGTGCCAGCCTCTTCGTCGTACTCGATCTTCGAACCCAGCAGGTGTGCTTCAAAGCTGATCGACAGGCCTTCGGCGCGGCCGGTGAAGCGGCGGAACTGGTTCAAGGTGCGTTTGTCCGCCGGAATCTCCGGTGACAGGCCGTAGTCCTTGTTGCGGATGTGATCGTAGAAGGCCTTCGGGCGTTCCTCGTCGATCAACTCCGACAACTCTTCGAGGCCCATCGGCTCGCCGAGTTTGGCCTGGCTGCTGGCGTAATCCACCAAGGTCTTGGTCTTTTCGCGGGCGGATTCTTCCGGCAGGTCTTCGCTTTCTACGAAGTCGCTGAAAGCCTTGAGCAGCGTGCGCGTCTCGCCCGGGCCGTCGACGCCTTCCTGGCAACCGATGAAGTCGCGGAAGTACTCCGAGACCTTTTTACCGTTCTTGCCCTTGATGAACGAGATGTACTGCTTGGACTGCTTGTTGTTCTGCCACTCGGAAACGTTGATCCGCGCTGCGAGGTGCAGTTGACCGAGGTCGAGGTGGCGCGACGGGGTCACGTCCAGCTCGTCGGTCACCGCCACGCCTTCGCTGTGGTGCAGCAGGGCGATCGCCAGGTAATCGGTCATGCCTTGCTGATAGTGAGCGAACAGCACGTGGCCACCGACGGACAGGTTCGACTCTTCCATCAGCTTCTGCAGATGCTCGACCGCGACTTTGCTGAACGCGGTGAAGTCCTTGCCGCCTTCCATGTATTCCTTCAGCCAGCCGCTGAAAGGGAACGCGCCGGACTCCGGATGGAACAGGCCCCAGGCTTTGCCCTGTTTGGCGTTATAGCTCTCGTTGAGGTCGGCGAGCATGTTCTCGATGGCAGCAGACTCGGCCAGTTCCGTGTCACGGGCGTGCAGAACTGCGGGTGTGCCGTCGGGTTTTTTGTCGATCAGGTGGACGATGCAATGACGGATCGGCATGGGCTTCTCGGCTGTTGGAAGGGAGGAGGGCAGGCTCCCCCGAAAAAGCGCTAAGTGTACCGCAACCACTGGTTTTGGCGCGGGTTGTAGGGCAAAACCGGGGCGCGTACTGACGCATATGCAGTTTTTTACCGATTTAGCGCAATAAAGCTGACCAAATGGGTAGCTAGAGGCGGATATTTCCCCGTCTCTGTGCTAGTTTTGCCCGGTCTTACGCGAAGTCACTGCGTTAAGCGTGCAATCAGCATTTGTCAGGTCGAACCAAACCCTGATTTCGGTATCTATAACCCGACTCGTCGTGGTTATCGCCGAGGGTGCCAGATCCAGAAGATCGGGCTCGATGGCTGACACTGCACTCTGCAATCCATATGAATTTGATAGGGAAGGAACACTACATGGCTCTTACTAAAGACCAACTGATCGCCGACATCGCTGAAGCTATCGACGCGCCGAAAACCACCGCGCGTAACGCTCTGGACCAACTGGGCCAAATCGTTGCCGATCAGCTGGAAAACGGCGGCGAAATCACCTTGCCAGGTATCGGCAAGCTGAAAGTGACCGAGCGTCCTGCCCGCACTGGCCGTAACCCTTCGACTGGCGCTGCCATCGAAATCCCTGCTAAGAAAGTGATCAAGCTGGTTGTGGCCAAAGGCCTGACCGACGCTGTGAACAAGTAAGACGCAGCGATAAAAAAACCGTGCACCGGAGCGATCCGGGCACGGTTTTTTTGTGTCTGCGATTTGGCGAGGAATGACACCGCCTTGTAGGAGCTGTCGAGTGAAACGAGGCTGCGATCTTTTGATCTTGTTCTTCAGGATCAAGATCAAAAGATCGCAGCGTGCCGCAGCTCCTACAGGGGCATCTGCGCAGCTATCAGCGAACCCAGCGCTCGCGGCGCCAGATCTGCTGCTCGGACTTGGTCTGGAACGTCCAGGCGACGAAACGGCTTTGCTTCTGGCCCTGAGACATCTCGACGACCTGGCTTTCCAGCACACCGGCCTTTTTCAGCGCGGTTTCGATGGCCGGCAGGTTCGACGCTTTCGACACCAGCGTGCTGAACCACAGCACTTTATGCTGGAAGTTCGCGCTCTCGGCGATCAGTTGCGTCACGAAACGCGCCTCGCCACCTTCACACCACAGTTCAGCCGACTGCCCGCCGAAGTTCAGCACCGGCAGTTTGCGTTTCGGGTCTGCCTTGCCCAATGCGCGCCATTTTCGCTCGCTGCCCTTGGTCGCTTCGTCCATCGAAGCGTGGAACGGCGGGTTGCACATGGTCAGGTCGAAGCGTTCACCCGGCTCCAGCAAGCCGATCAGGATGTGCTTGCGGTTTTCCTGCTGGCGCAGCTGGATGACCTTGCTCAGATCGTTGGACTGGACGATGGCTTTGGCTGCGGCCACGGCGGTCGGATCGATCTCCGAGCCGAGGAAGTGCCAGCGGTATTCGCTGTTACCGATCAGCGGATACACGCAGTTGGCGCCCATGCCGATGTCCAGCACGTTGACGATCGCGCCGCGCGGGACCTTGCCGTCGTTCATGCTCGCCAGCAGGTCGGCGAGAAAGTGCACGTAATCGGCACGGCCCGGCACTGGCGGGCAAAGGTAGTCCGCCGGAATGTCCCAATGCTGGATGCCATAAAACGACTTGAGCAGCGCCCGGTTGAACACGCGTACCGCATCGGGGCTGGCGAAGTCGATGCTTTCCTTGCCGTACGGGTTGGTGATCACGAACTTCGCCAGTTCCGGCGTGGTCTTGATCAGCGCCGGGAAGTCGTAACGACCCTGATGGCGATTGCGCGGGTGCAGGCTGGCCTTTTCACGCGGCTCGACGGTCTTGGCCGGGGTCGCGGTGTCAGGCTTTTTGCGCGCAGGTTTGGGTGTGCGGGGGGCGTTCATGGGCGTGGTCGATTCGGGTATGGCTGAAAGTGGTGGGTATTGTCCCACATCTAAAGGCAACACCGTTCAAACTGTGGGAGCGAGCCTGTTCGCGAAGGCGGTTTCACATCCGGCAGATTTGTCGACTGACACACTGCTTTCGCGAGCAGGCTCGCTCACACAGGGGCGTTGTGGTGTTCTGGAATAAAAAAGGGAGGCCACCTGGGCCTCCCTTTTTCATTGCGATTTGCCCTTACAGGCTGGCAATCCGCGCGTGCTGCTCGGCCAGTTTGCCCAGGGCTTGTTCAGCCTCGGCCAGTTTGGCGCGTTCCTTTTCGATGACTTCAGCCGGGGCCTTGTCGACGAAACCGGCGTTGGACAGTTTGCCGCCAACCCGCTGGACTTCGCCCTGCAGACGCAGGATTTCTTTGTCCAGGCGGGCCAGCTCGGCGCCCTTGTCGATCAGACCGGCCATCGGCACCAGCACTTCCATCTCGCCAACCAGCGCGGTGGCGGACAACGGTGCTTCTTCGCCAGCTTGCAGAACAGTGATCGATTCCAGGCGCGCCAGCTTCTTCAGCAGCGCTTCGTTCTCGGTCAGACGGCGCTGGTCTTCAGCGCTGACGTTCTTCAGGTAGATCGGCAGTGGTTTGCCCGGACCGATGTTCATTTCGCCACGGATGTTACGCGTGCCGAGCATCAGTTCCTTGAGCCATTCGATGTCGTCTTCGGCGGCCGGATCAATGCGCTCTTCGTTAGCCACTGGCCACGCTTGCAGCATGATCGTCTTGCCCTGAATGCCGGCCAGCGGCGCGATGCGCTGCCAGATCTCTTCAGTGATGAACGGCATGAACGGATGCGCCAGACGCAACGCCACTTCCAGTACGCGAACCAGCGTACGGCGTGTGCCGCGCTGACGTTCAACCGGCGCGTTCTCGTCCCATAGCACAGGCTTGGACAATTCCAGGTACCAGTCGCAATACTGGTTCCAGATGAACTCGTACAGCGCTTGTGCCGCCAGGTCGAAACGGAACTGATCGAGTTGACGGGTCACTTCGGCTTCGGTGCGTTGCAGCTGCGAGATGATCCAGCGGTCCGCCAGCGACAGCTCGTAAGCTTCGCCGTTCTGGCCGCAGTCTTCGCCCTTGTCCAGAACATAACGCGCGGCGTTCCAGATCTTGTTGCAGAAGTTGCGATAGCCTTCAACGCGGCCCATGTCGAACTTGATGTCGCGACCGGTCGAGGCCAGCGAGCAGAAGGTGAAACGCAGGGCGTCGGTGCCGTAGCTGGCGATGCCGTCGGCGAACTCGTCGCGGGTCTGCTTCTCGATCTTCTTCGCCAGTTTCGGCTGCATCATGCCGGAGGTGCGTTTCTGCACCAGTTCTTCCAGCTCGATACCGTCGATGATGTCCAGCGGATCCAGGACGTTGCCCTTGGACTTGGACATCTTCTGGCCCTGGCCATCGCGCACCAGGCCGTGCACGTAAACGGTCTTGAACGGCACTTGCGGGGTGCCGTCCTCGTTTTTGATCAGGTGCATGGTCAGCATGATCATCCGGGCAACCCAGAAGAAAATGATGTCGAAGCCCGTCACCAGTACGTCGGTGGAGTGGAATTTCTTCAGAAACTCGGTCTGCTCAGGCCAGCCGAGGGTGGAGAAGGTCCACAGGCCGGAGCTGAACCAGGTGTCGAGTACGTCGTTGTCCTGTTGCAGCGCCACGTCCGGACCGAGGTTGTGCTTGGCACGCACTTCGGCTTCGTCGCGACCGACGTAGACTTTGCCCGACTCGTCGTACCAGGCCGGAATCCGGTGGCCCCACCACAGCTGACGGCTGATGCACCAGTCCTGGATGTCGCGCATCCACGAGAAGTACATGTTTTCGTATTGCTTCGGTACGAACTGGATGCGGCCGTCTTCAACGGCAGCAATCGCAGGCTCGGCCAAAGGCTTGGTCGACACGTACCACTGGTCGGTCAGCCACGGCTCGATGATGGTGCCGGAGCGGTCGCCTTTCGGCACTTTCAGGGCGTGGTCGTTGACGCTGACCAGCAAGCCGGCGGCGTCGAATGCGGCAACAATCTGCTTGCGCGCTTCGAAACGCTCAAGACCGGCGTACTCAGCTGGAATCGCGCCGTCGATGCTGTCGTTCAGCGTGCCGTCGAGGTTGAACACCTGGGCTGCCGGCAGCACGTTGGCGTTCTTGTCGAAGATGTTCAGCAGCGGCAGGTTGTGGCGCTTGCCGACTTCGTAGTCGTTGAAGTCGTGGGCCGGGGTGATTTTCACGCAACCGGTGCCGAATTCAGGATCGCAGTAATCGTCGGCGATGATCGGGATGCGGCGGCCAACCAGTGGCAGCTCGACAAACTTGCCGATCAGGGCCTGGTAGCGCTCATCGTTCGGGTTTACCGCGACGGCGGAGTCGCCGAGCATGGTTTCCGGACGGGTGGTCGCGACGATCAGGAAGTCGTTGCCGTCAGCGGTTTTTGCGCCGTCGGCCAACGGATACTTCAGGTTCCACAGGAAACCTTTCTCGTCGTGGTTTTCCACTTCGAGGTCGGAAATCGCCGTGTGCAGTTTGGTGTCCCAGTTGACCAGGCGCTTGCCGCGATAGATCAGACCGTCTTCGTGCAGGCGCACGAACGCTTCTTTAACCGCTTCCGAGAGTCCGTCGTCCATGGTGAAGCGCTCGCGGCTCCAGTCCACGGACGAGCCGAGGCGACGGATCTGACGGCTGATGTTGCCGCCGGACTGATCCTTCCACTCCCAGACTTTCTCGAGGAATTTTTCGCGGCCCAGATCGTGGCGATTCTGGCCCTGGGCTTCGAGTTGACGCTCCACCAGCATCTGCGTGGCGATACCGGCGTGGTCGGTGCCCGGCTGCCACAGGGTGTTGCGACCCTGCATGCGGCGGAAACGGATCAGGGCGTCCATGATCGCGTTGTTGAAACCGTGACCCATGTGCAGGCTGCCGGTGACGTTCGGCGGCGGGATCATGATGGTGTAGGAGTCGCCCGCGCCTTGCGGGGCGAAGTAGTTCTCGGACTCCCAGGTGTTGTACCAGGAAGTTTCAATGGCGTGCGGCTGGTAGGTCTTATCCATGCGCGGCGGGACCCTATTGGCATTAATTCAGGAAAAGCCGACGAGTATAGCGGGGCATGGGGCAGAGGGCGAGCGGGGCGGACCGGATGGAGATCTAAATGTAGGAGCTGCCGCAGGCTGCGATCTTTTGATCTTGTCTTTAAAAAACAAAGGTCAAAAGATCGCAGCCTGCGGCAGCTCCTACACGGGGTGCGTTATTCGTACTGGCTGAGCAGCCGTTCCATCCGCGCATCTAGGCGGCGTTTGATTTCGGTTTCGATGTGCGGCGCGAAGTCGTCGATCACGTCTTGCATGATCAATTGCGCGGCGGCGCGCAGTTCGCTGTCCAGGTGGAGCAGGGCATCCGGGCCCTTATTCACCGGCGCCGCGGGTTGCGCAGCAGGAGTCGGGGCTGGCGCGGGTGGTGGTTCGACAGCGGCCGGCTCGTTGCCGACCGAATCGAACAGCATCGGAATCTGTTCCTGTTCGCCGTCATCGACCGTCTCGGTCAGCAGTGGCGGTTGCAGGTTGTCATCGCCGAGCAACTGGCGGATCGATTCAAGATCATCCAACAGGTGTGCGGACTTTTGTTGCGGTTTCGGAGTGTCCATTGGAATGCTCAGAGTCGCTGTAAACGGTGATCTTGCAGAGGATAGCCCTGTTCGCGGTAGAAACGGAAACTCTCCCGCGCGGCCGCCCGAATTGTCGGATCTTCCACCACCACTTCCGCCACCCGGGCGAACTTGTTGGCGAAGGCCGGGACTTTCAGGTCGAGATTGACCAGTAAATCCTGATGCTGACCGCAGTCTTCACCCAGACCCAACACAATCAAACCGTCCGGTTCGCTGTCGGCCGGGCCGTGAGGTACAAAAGTTTCGCCCTTGAATGCCCACAGGCGCGCATCGAGATCATCGCGTTGAGCCGCATCGCTGCAATGCAGATAGATGCGATGGCCCATGCGCCAGGCTTTTTCCGTGAGCTTGCAGGCAAAGTCCAGGCGAGCCGAAGGGTCGGCACTGGGCAGGATATAGAAGTCGACTTTGGTCATTGCGGTTCCAGAGCAGCAAGCGGCGTCACCCGAAAATGACGCCGCCCATCAGCGGGTTCAGGCTTTGGCGCGATCCAGCAGGTACTGGGTCAGCAGAGGCACCGGACGGCCAGTGGCGCCCTTGTCCTTGCCGCCGCTGGTCCACGCGGTGCCCGCGATGTCCAGATGCGCCCAGTTGAGGTTCTTGGTGAAGCGCGACAGGAAGCAAGCGGCGGTGATGGTGCCGGCTTTCGGCCCGCCAATGTTGGCGATGTCGGCGAACGGGCTGTCCAGTTGCTCCTGGTATTCGTCGAACAGCGGCAATTGCCAGGCACGGTCATCAGCGGCTTTACCGGCGCTGAGCAGTTGGTCGATCAGTTCGTCGTTGTTGCCCAGCAGGCCCGAAGTGTGGGCGCCCAAGGCAACGACGCAAGCGCCGGTCAGGGTGGCGATGTCGATCACCGCTTGAGGCTTGAAGCGCTCGGAGTAGGTCAGCGCGTCGCACAGCACCAGACGGCCTTCGGCGTCGGTGTTGAGGATTTCCACGGTCTGGCCGCTCATGGTGGTGACGATGTCGCCCGGACGGGTAGCATTGCCGCTCGGCATGTTTTCCGCGCAAGCGAGGATGCACACCAGGTTGATCGGCAATTTCAGCTCAAGCACGGCGCGCAGGGTACCGAACACGGAGGCAGCGCCGCCCATGTCGTATTTCATTTCGTCCATGCCGGCGCCTGGTTTCAGGCTGATACCGCCGGTGTCGAAGGTGATGCCTTTACCGACCAGTGCGTACGGCTTCTCGGATTTCTTGCCGCCGTTGTATTGCATGACGATCAGGCGCGGCGGCTGCTCGCTGCCCTGGCCGACGGCATAGAACGAACCCATGCCCAGGGATTTGATCTTCTTCTCGTCGAGGACTTCGACTTTCAGATCCTTGAACTCTTTGCCCAGATTCTTGGCTTGTTCGCCGAGGAAGGTCGGGTGGCAGATGTTCGGCGGCAGGTTGCCCAGATCGCGGGTGAAGGCCATGCCGTTGGCGATCGCAGTAGCGTGGTTCACGGCGCGCTGCACTTCAGCTTGCGCAGCCTTGATGGTCAGCAGGGTGATTTTCTTCAGGGTGCGCGGTTCGGCTTTCTGGCTCTTGAACTGGTCGAAGGTGTATTCGCCATCGACCAGGGTTTCTGCCAGCAGACGGGTTTTGCCGTAGCTGTCGCGGTTTTTGACAATAACTTCATCCAGCGCCAGCACGGCGTCGCTGCCGCCCAGACCCTTCAGGGTGTTGAGGATGCCGGCCACGATTTTACGGAACGGACGGTCGCCCAGTTCTTCATCCTTGCCCACACCGACCAGCAGCACGCGCTCGGCTTTCAGGTTCGGCAGGCTGTGCAGCAGCAGGCTTTGACCGACTTTACCAGCCAGATCGCCACGCTTGAGTACGGCGCTGATCGCGCCACCGCTCAGTTCGTCGACCTGTTTGGCGGCGACGCCGAGTTTGCGGCCTTCGCCGACAGCAACCACCAGGGTGGCGGTTTTCAACGTTTCTGGGCTAACGCTTTTTACAACCAGTTCCATGTCCGGATCCCTGAATGAATGGTCAACACGCAGGCGTTCGACGGTGTCCGCAGTCGCCTGCTTATAGATAGAAGAGGCGCAGGCCAAAGCCTGCGACAAGGGCCGCAGTTTGAACCCCGCTCCCTGCACCTGACAACCCTAGGGGGCGTTCTCAATTGGTTTTCACACCGCGTTGTCGCCTTAAAGCCAGCCAGGCAAGGCGCGGGCCGCTGGGAATGGTTGTTCCCTTTCCAAGGCCTGCAACGCAGACTGGCCGGCTTTAAGGCACAACCCGAAGGGCCGGGCCTGCTGTTGTGCAGGGCTGCGTTGCTCGAAGCTTATTTGGAATGACCAAACCACGCTTCTCGCGCCTTGCCCTGCACAACAGCAGACCCGGCGCGGTGTGAAAACTAATTGAGAACGCCCCCTAGGTTGTACGATCTGCAAAGGATTACAACGATGGATGAGTGTGCGCAGTGACAGGCGCCCCCAATCACAGGATAATGCCGCATCTTTTTTTCGACGGCTCTGCGTTGCGGGCCGGTCGATGTGTTTGCTTGTTTGGCCGCCTTAGCCTGACAACCCTGGAGTGTCTGGTTTGATCGTCTTCCGTTATCTGTCCCGCGAAGTCCTGTTGACCCTCAGCGCCGTGAGTGCCGTGCTGCTGGTCATCATCATGAGCGGTCGCTTCATCAAATATCTGGCGCAGGCCGCTGCCGGCCAGCTCGATCCGGGCTCGCTGTTCCTGATCATGGGCTTTCGTCTGCCGGGTTTCCTGCAGCTGATTCTGCCGCTGGGCCTGTTCCTCGGGATCCTGCTGGCCTACGGTCGCCTGTACCTGGAAAGCGAGATGACCGTGCTGTCGGCCACCGGCATGAGCCAGCAGAAACTGTTTCGCATGACCCTGTTTCCGGCGACGCTGGTCGCGCTGGTCGTGGCATGGCTGAGCCTTGGGCTGGCCCCGCAAGGCGCCAACCAGTTCCAGTTGCTGCTGAACAAGCAGGACGCGCTGACCGAATTCGATACCCTCGAGCCGGGACGCTTCCAGGCCCTGCGTGACGGTACTCGGGTGACCTACACCGAAACCCTGAGTGACGATCGCGTCAATCTGGGTAGCGTATTCATTTCGCAGAAGAACCTCGGTGCCGATCAAAAGGATCGCGGGATTTCCGTGCTGGTGGCCGAAAGCGGTCGCCAGGAAGTGCGCCCCGACGGCAATCGCTATCTGATCCTCGATAACGGCTACCGCTACGACGGCAGCCCGGGTCAGGCCGATTACCGTGCCATTCATTACGAAACCTACGGCGTGCTGTTGCCCAAGCCAGACGTCAGCGAAGAAGTCACCGACCGTGATGCCATGCCAACCTCGTCACTGCTGGGCAGCGATGACATTCGCTCGAAAACCGAACTGCAATGGCGTTTGTCCCTGCCGCTGCTGGTATTTATCGTGACCCTGATGGCGGTGCCGCTGTCGCGAGTCAATCCGCGCCAAGGGCGTTTCCTCAAGCTGCTGCCGGCGATTCTTCTTTATATGGCTTACTTGACCATCCTGATTGCCGCCCGCGGCGCCCTTGAAAAAGGCAAGATCCCGCCGGCCCTTGGTCTGTGGTGGGTGCATGCGATCTTCTTGTTCATCGGCCTTGGCCTGCTCTACTGGGAGCCGCTACGCCTGAAGATGGCCAGTCGTCGCTCCGCAGCGCTGGAGGTGGCCCGTGGTTAAACTCGATCGCTACATCGGCAGCAGCGTGTTCATGGCGATCATTGCTGTGCTGGCAATCATTCTCGGTCTGGCGACCCTGTTTGCCTTTATCGATGAGATGGGTGACGTCAGCGAAACCTACACGTTGGTCGATGTTCTGAGCTTTGTGTTGCTGACCGCGCCGCGCCGTCTCTACGAAATGTTGCCAATGGCCGCATTGATTGGCTGCCTGATCGGCCTCGGCAGTCTGGCCAGCAGCAGTGAGCTGACAGTCATGCGCGCCGCTGGCGTGTCCATCGGCCGTATCGTCTGGGCTGTCATGAAGCCAATGCTGGTGCTGATGCTGGCTGGTGTGCTGATCGGCGAGTACGTCGCTCCGGCAACCGAAAGCATGGCTCAGGCCAATCGCTCGCTGGCGCAGGGCAGCGGCGACGCGCAAAGCGCCAAGCACGGTATGTGGCACCGTCAGGGTGAAGAGTTCATCCACATCAACGCCGTGCAACCGAACGGCTTGCTGTATGGCGTGACCCGTTATCACTTCGACAAGGAACGCCATCTGCTCAGTTCGAGCTTCGCCAAAAAGGCTGAGTTCGATGGCAGTAAATGGCAGCTCACCGACGTTGCCACCACGCTGTTCCATGAACGCAGCACGGAAGTCGTCAATACCCCGAGCGAGCAATGGGACGTGGCGTTGAGCCCGCAATTGCTCAGCACCGTGGTCATGGCCCCTGAATCGCTGTCGATCAGTGGTCTGTGGGGTTACATCCACTACCTGTCCGAGCAAGGCCTGAGCAACGGCCGTTACTGGCTGGCATTTTGGGTCAAGGTGTTGCAGCCGTTGGTCACTGCCGCTCTGGTGTTGATGGCGATCTCCTTCATCTTCGGCCCGCTGCGTTCGGTGACTCTCGGTCAGCGCGTGTTCACCGGTGTTCTGGTGGGCTTCACCTTCCGTATCGTCCAGGATTTGCTCGGCCCGTCGAGCCTGGTGTTCGGTTTCTCGCCGCTGTTTGCGGTGCTGGTACCGGCCGGTGTCTGTGCGCTGGCAGGTGTCTGGCTGCTGCGAAGAGCCGGTTGATGCGCGTATTTTTACCCGCGCTTTAAACTCGAAAACGCCCCGGTCGACAGATCGGGGCGTTTTTGCATGCAATCCTGGTGACAGGTGAACGTGACGCTTGCGTCGTGTATCAGGTACAATTCCCGGCTATTTTTCGGCGGGCCATGCCTGCAGCCTTTTTGAGTGTTGATCCGTGAGTGATTTGAGTCATATCCGCAATTTCTCCATCATCGCCCACATTGACCATGGCAAGTCGACGCTGGCCGATCGCTTCATCCAGATGTGCGGCGGCCTGGCCGAGCGTGAAATGGAAGCCCAGGTACTGGATTCCATGGATCTGGAGCGTGAACGCGGGATCACCATCAAGGCCCACAGCGTTACCCTCTATTACACCGCCAAAGACGGCATCAAGTATCAGCTGAACTTCATTGACACCCCGGGCCACGTCGACTTCACCTACGAAGTCAGCCGTTCCCTGGCCGCGTGTGAAGGTGCCTTGCTGGTGGTCGATGCCGGTCAGGGCGTTGAAGCCCAGTCCGTGGCCAACTGCTACACCGCCATCGAGCAGGGCCTTGAGGTCATGCCGGTGCTGAACAAGATCGACCTGCCGCAGGCCGATCCTGATCGCGTCAAGGACGAGATCGAGAAGATCATCGGCATCGACGCCACCGACGCCGTCACTTGCAGCGCCAAAACCGGCCTGGGTGTCGACGAAGTGCTCGAGCGCCTGGTGCACACCATTCCTGCGCCGACCGGCAACATCGAAGATCCGCTGCAAGCGTTGATCATCGACTCCTGGTTCGACAACTACCTGGGCGTTGTTTCCCTGGTGCGTGTACGTCATGGCCGCGTGAAGAAGGGTGACAAGATCCTCGTCAAGTCCACCGGCAAGATCCATCTGGTCGACAGCGTTGGCGTGTTCAACCCGAAACACACCGCTACTTCAGATCTGAAGGCCGGCGAAGTGGGCTTCATCATCGCCAGCATCAAGGACATTCACGGTGCACCGGTCGGTGACACCTTGACCCTGAGCTCGACCCCGGACGTTGAAGTGCTGCCCGGCTTCAAACGCATCCAGCCACAGGTTTACGCCGGTCTGTTCCCGGTCAGCTCCGACGACTTCGAGGATTTCCGCGAAGCGCTGCAGAAGCTGACCCTCAACGACTCGTCGCTGCAATACACCCCGGAAAGCTCCGACGCACTGGGCTTCGGCTTCCGTTGCGGCTTCCTCGGCATGCTGCACATGGAGATCATTCAGGAGCGCCTTGAGCGCGAATACGACCTGGACCTGATCACCACCGCGCCAACCGTAATCTTTGAGCTGGTGCTGAAAACCGGTGAAACGATTTACGTCGACAACCCGTCCAAGCTTCCGGATGTGTCGTCGATCGAAGACATGCGCGAGCCGATCGTGCGCGCCAATATCCTCGTGCCGCAAGAGCACTTGGGCAACGTCATCACCCTGTGCATCGAGAAGCGTGGCGTTCAAGTCGACATGCTGTTCCTCGGCAATCAGGTGCAGGTCACTTACGACCTGCCGATGAACGAAGTGGTCCTGGACTTCTTCGACCGCCTCAAATCCACCAGTCGCGGCTATGCTTCGCTGGATTACCATTTCGACCGTTACCAATCGGCTAATCTGGTGAAACTGGACGTGTTGATCAACGGCGACAAGGTCGATGCCCTCGCATTGATCGTGCACCGTGACAACTCGCACTACAAAGGTCGCCAGTTGACCGAGAAGATGAAAGAACTGATTCCTCGTCAGATGTTCGACGTAGCCATTCAGGCCGCCATCGGTGGTCAGATCGTTGCCCGGACAACCGTCAAGGCGCTCAGAAAGAACGTATTGGCCAAATGCTACGGTGGTGACGTCAGCCGTAAGAAGAAACTGCTCGAGAAGCAAAAGGCCGGTAAGAAACGCATGAAGCAGGTCGGCAACGTGGAAATTCCACAAGAAGCCTTCCTTGCCGTGCTCAGGTTGGATAGTTAGGTCCTATGTCACTAAATTTCCCGCTGTTGCTGGTCATCGCCGTGTTCGTCTGCGGCCTGTTGGCGTTGCTTGATCTGTTGATCCTGGCGCCGCGTCGGCGGGCTGCCATTGCCTCTTATCAAGGCAGTGTCAGCCAGCCCGATGTCGTGGTCGTCGAGAAACTGAACAAAGAACCGCTGCTGGTTGAATACGGCAAGTCGTTCTTTCCGGTGTTGTTCATTGTGCTGGTGCTGCGTTCGTTCCTCGTGGAGCCGTTCCAGATCCCGTCCGGTTCGATGAAGCCAACCCTGGACGTCGGCGACTTCATTCTGGTGAACAAGTTTTCTTACGGGATCCGCCTGCCGGTGATCGACAAGAAAATCATCGAAGTGGGTGATCCACAGCGTGGCGATGTGATGGTGTTCCGCTACCCGAGCGATCCGAACGTCAACTACATCAAGCGTGTGGTTGGCCTGCCGGGCGACACGGTGCGTTACACCGCTGACAAGCGTCTGTTTGTGAACGGCGAATCGATTGCCGAGCAAATGGTCGGCGCCGAGCCGGGCACGCTGGGCAGCGCCGAACTGTACAAAGAGAAACTGGGCGCCGCCGAGCATCTGATCCGCAAGGAAATGAGCCGCTACCGCGCCACGCCGGACCGCTCTTGGACAGTACCCGCCGGGCACTATTTCATGATGGGCGACAACCGCGACAACTCGAACGACAGTCGCTACTGGGATGATCCGAACATTCCCAAGGATCTGCTGGGCATGGTTCCCGACCAGAATATCGTCGGCAAGGCCTTCGCGGTCTGGATGAGCTGGCCGGAGCCGAAACTCAGTCACCTGCCGAATTTCTCGCGGGTTGGCCTGATCAAGTAATTACACACGGCGCTGTTGACCACAGCGCCGAATGCATTTCTGGAGCCGGCACAATCGGCTTCGCAATCGCCAGGATTTAATTTTTGAACACAGCGTTAATTGTCCCAGGCCTGCGCCGTATCCCGGCGATGGCAGTGGAATCCAGCCACGAACTCAGCGTGGGTAAACCGTGAGCGTTTCTCTAAGCCGTCTCGAGCGCCAGCTCGGTTACACCTTCAAGGATCAGGAGCTGATGCTGCTGGCCCTGACGCACCGCAGTTTTGCCGGGCGCAACAACGAACGCCTGGAATTCCTCGGCGATGCCATCCTCAACTTCGTCGCTGGCGAGGCGCTGTTCGATCGCTTCCCGCTGGCCCGTGAAGGCCAGTTGTCGCGTTTGCGCGCACGTTTGGTAAAAGGTGAGACGCTGGCTGTCCTGGCACGTGGTTTCGACCTTGGTGATTACCTGCGACTGGGCTCCGGCGAGTTGAAAAGCGGCGGTTTCCGTCGCGAGTCGATTCTGGCCGATGCCCTCGAAGCGTTGATCGGTGCGATCTATCTCGATGCCGGCATGGACATGGCGCGTGAGCGCGTGTTGGCCTGGCTGGCTGGCGAGTTCGAAGGTCTGACACTGGTCGATACCAACAAGGATCCGAAGACCCGCCTGCAGGAACACCTGCAATCGCGCGGTTGCGATCTGCCACGCTATGAAGTGGTGGATATCCAGGGCGAGCCGCACTGCCGAACCTTCTTCGTCGAGTGCGAAGTTGTCTTACTGAATGAAAAAAGCCGAGGTCAGGGTGTGAGTCGTCGTATTGCCGAACAGGTAGCGGCCGCCGCAGCACTGATTGCCCTGGGCGTGGAGAATGGCAATGACTGATACAAACGCAACTCGCTGTGGCTATGTTGCCATCGTCGGCCGTCCCAACGTTGGCAAGTCGACGTTGCTGAACCACATCCTCGGCCAGAAGCTCGCGATCACCTCGCGCAAGCCGCAGACCACCCGCCACAACATGCTCGGGATCAAAACCGAAGGTGACGTGCAGGCGATCTACGTCGACACCCCGGGCATGCACAAGGGTGGCGAAAAGGCCCTGAACCGTTACATGAACAAGACCGCTTCGGCCGCGTTGAAAGACGTCGACGTGGTGATCTTCGTCGTTGACCGCACCAAGTGGACCGACGAAGACCAGATGGTTCTCGAGCGCGTGCAGTACGTGACGGGTCCATTGATCGTCGCGTTGAACAAGACCGACCGCATCGAAGACAAAGCCGAGCTGATGCCGCACCTCAGCTGGCTGCAGGAACAACTGCCGAACGCGCAGATCATTCCGATTTCGGCGCAACACGGGCATAACCTTGAAGCGCTGGAAAAGGTCATTGCCGATCATCTGCCGGAGAACGATCACTTCTTCCCGGAAGACCAGATCACTGACCGCAGCAGCCGCTTCCTCGCCGCCGAACTGGTGCGCGAGAAAATCATGCGACAGATGGGCGCCGAGCTGCCGTACCAGATCACTGTCGAGATCGAAGAGTTCAAGCAGCAGGGCAAGACCTTGCACATCCACGCCTTGATCCTCGTTGAGCGTGACGGCCAGAAGAAGATCATCATTGGCGACAAGGGCGAGCGCATCAAGCGCATCGGCACCGAAGCGCGCAAGGACATGGAGCTGCTGTTCGACTCCAAGATCATGCTCAACCTGTGGGTGAAGGTGAAGGGCGGCTGGTCCGACGACGAGCGTGCGCTGCGTTCGCTGGGTTACGGCGACCTGTAATCACCGTTCCAGAGAACACCGATAGTCACTGTGGGAGCGAGCCTGCTCGCGAAGAGGATGTAACATTCAGCATTGATGTTGACTGTCACTCCGCTTTCGCGAGCAGACTCGCTCCCACAGTGGTTTTGGGTTGTGTGTAAATCTGCGTTTCTTCATCGAGAACTCAATGTCGCAAAACCCGCCTCCCGCCCAACCCGCCTACGTCCTGCACAGTCGCGCCTACCGCGAAACCAGTGCGTTGGTGGATTTCCTCACGCCGCAAGGTCGGCTGCGGGCGGTGTTGCGCAGTGCGCGGGGCAAGGCCGGGACATTGGCGCGGCCGTTCGTGTCGCTGGAGGTCGAGTTTCGTGGCAAGGGTGAGCTGAAAAATGTCGGGCGCATGGAGAGTTCAGGCACCTCGGCGTGGCTCAATGGTGAAGCGTTGTTCAGCGGTCTCTATCTGAATGAATTGCTGATCCGTTTGCTGCCTGCCGAGGATCCGCACCCTGGCGTGTTCGATCACTACGCTGCGACCTTGCTGGCATTGGCTGAGGGGCGGCCACTGGAGCCGTTGCTGCGCTCCTTCGAATGGCGGTTGCTGGATGATCTTGGTTACGGCTTTTCGTTGAATACCGATGTCCATGGCGAGCCTGTTGCGCCGGACGGCCTCTATCGTCTGCAAGTGGATGCGGGACTTGAACGGGTCTTCCTGCTGCAACCGGGCCTGTTCAACGGCGTTGAACTGCTGGCTATGGCCGAAGCCGACTGGACCGCCCCCGGCGCGCTGTCCGCCGCCAAGCGTCTGATGCGTCAGGCACTGGCCGTTCACTTGGGCGGTCGACCTCTCGTCAGTCGCGAGCTGTTTCGCAAGCCCTGATATGCTGTGCGCCGAATCTCTCAATTCAGGAGCGCATCCGTGACCACCAGCAATCGCATTCTTCTTGGCGTGAACATCGACCACGTCGCCACCCTGCGTCAGGCCCGCGGCACGCGCTACCCGGATCCGGTCAAGGCTGCGCTGGACGCGGAAGAGGCGGGCGCCGACGGCATCACCGTGCACCTGCGTGAAGACCGTAGGCACATTCAGGAGCGCGACGTACTGCTGCTCAAGGATGTGCTGCAAACCCGCATGAACTTCGAAATGGGCGTCACTGAAGAAATGATGGCGTTCGCCGAACGCATCCGTCCGGCGCACATTTGCCTGGTCCCTGAAACCCGTCAGGAGCTGACCACTGAAGGCGGTCTGGATGTAGCGGGGCAGGAAGAGCGCATCAAGGCAGCGGTTGAGCGTCTGTCGAAGATCGGCAGCGAAGTGTCGCTGTTCATCGACGCGGACGAGCGGCAGATTGCGGCGTCGAAACGTGTCGGTGCGCCAGCCATTGAACTGCACACCGGGCGTTACGCCGATGCGGAGACACCGACTGAAGTGGCTGAAGAACTCAAGCGTGTGGCGGATGGCGTGGCGTTTGGTTTGGCCCAAGGGCTGATCGTTAACGCGGGTCACGGCCTGCATTACCACAACGTAGAAGCCGTAGCGGCGATCAAGGGCATCAACGAACTGAACATCGGCCATGCGCTGGTGGCGCATGCGTTGTTCGTCGGCTTCAAGTCTGCGGTATCGGAAATGAAAGCGCTGATTCTGGCGGCTGCCAAGCACTAAAGATCACCGCATAACAACTGTGGGAGCGAGCCTGCTCGCGAAAGCGGTGTGTCAGTCAAAGATGATGTCGACTGACACGACGCCTTCGCGAGCAGGCTCGCTCCCACATTTGGTTCCAGGGTCTGTTAGAGCGGGGCAGGTTCTTGCGCGGGTTTTGACTTGTCGATACCGGGCACATGCAAATTGCCCTCAGCCACTTGATCACCTTCAAGCTGCGGCTGCGTCACCCAGGTCAAAATGTCGTAGTAACGACGAATGTTCGCCACAAAGTGCACCGGTTCACCGCCCCGGGCATAGCCATAACGCGTTTTGCTGTACCACTGCTTCTGCGACAGGCGTGGCAGGATCTTCTTCACGTCCAGCCATTTGTCCGGGTTCAACCCTTCCTTGGCCGTCAGTTTGCGCGCGTCATCGAGGTGACCGCTGCCGACGTTGTACGCCGCCAGAGCAAACCAGGTGCGATCCGGTTCCTTGATCGAATCGTCGAGCTGATCCTTCATATAAGCCAGGTACTTGGCGCCGCCCATGATGCTCTGCTTGGGGTCGAGGCGGTTGGACACGCCCATCGCCTGCGCGGTGTTCTGGGTCAGCATCATCAGCCCGCGCACGCCGGTCTTCGAGGTAACCGTCGGCTGCCACAGCGATTCCTGATAACCAATGGCCGCCAGGAGGCGCCAGTCGACTTTCTCTTTCTTCGCATAGTTCTTGAAGTGCTGTTCGTACTTCGGCAGGCGCTGCTGCAAATGCTGGGCGAAGGTCGTGGCGCCCATATAGCCAAGCACATCGACGTGGCCGTAATAACGATCCTTCAAGCGTTGCAGGGTGCCGTTTTTCTGTACCTTGTCCAGATACGCGTTGATCTCGTTGAGCAGACTGTTGTCTTCGCCCGGGCCAACCGCCCAGCTCTGGCTGCGCGCATCGCCGAGGTCGAAGGCCACGCGAATATTGGTGAAGTACACCTGGTTCATCGCCACTTCGTTGGAGTCGACCAGGGTCAGGTCAATCTGACCTTCATCGACCATGCGCAGCAGGTCGACCACTTCAACCGCATCGGACTCTTCATAGTCGATGCCGGGGAATTTCTTTTTCAGCTCCGCCAGTTGTTCGGCGTGCGTGCTGCCTTTGAGCACCATGATCTTCTTGCCGACCAGATCACCGGGATCGGTCGGCCGCGACTGGCCGTTGCGATAGATGATCTGCGGGGTGACTTCAAGGTAGGAGTGCGAGAACCGCACCTGCTGCTTGCGCTGATCGCTGCTGACCAGACCGGCGGCAGCCAGCACCGGGCCGTTGGGTTTGCCGATCTGGTTGAAGAGGTCGTCGAGGTTGTCGGCGGTCTCGATCTTCAGCTCGACACCCAAATCGTCGGCGAAGCGCTTCACCAGCTCGTATTCGAAGCCGGTTTCACCGCTGCGATCCTGAAAGTAGGTGGCGGGGCTGTTACGGGTAATCACCCGCAGCACACCATCCTCCTTTATGCGCTCCAGTGTGTTGGGTTTATCAACACAGCCACTGAGCATCAGGAAGAGTCCGGTTGCGATCAGCCATTTGGCGTACCGCGGACGCAAAGCCGTTGGAAAAAACATCTGCGCAGTATACGCAAACGGCCACGGGCGCCATATCTCGACAGCGCAGGACGAGTCTGCTAGAGATCACAAAATCGAGCGAAACCCAGCAGGAATGGGCCTTCACGGCTTTTTGTTACAGTAAAAATAAGCGCCCTCTAAAACGCTGATTTACCTGACTCTGAAGTCGGAAACACAGATTGATACTCGAGTGCAACCGTGCGTAGCGTTTCGGGTGATGTTGAGGGCGGTTTAGGCTAGAATGCACGGCCTCAAAGCACACCCCTTCCCGAGGCTGTCCCGAAGATGTTGATCCTGCGCGGCGCTCCTGCCCTTTCTGCCTTTCGCCACAGCAAACTCCTTGAGCAACTGAGCCAGAAGGTTCCAGCTGTCAGTGGCCTGTATGCTGAATTCGCTCACTTCGCCGAAGTCACCGGCGTCCTGACCGGCGACGAACAGCAGGTGCTTGCGCGCCTTCTGAAGTACGGTCCAAGTGTTCCGGTTCAAGAGCCGACCGGTCGTCTGTTTCTGGTGTTGCCGCGTTTCGGCACCATCTCGCCATGGTCGAGCAAGGCCAGCGACATCGCCCGCAACTGCGGCCTGAGCAAGATCCAGCGTCTGGAGCGCGGTATCGCCTTCTACGTTGCCGGTCAGTTCAGCGAAGCCGAAGCCCAGCAGATTGCCGACGTGCTGCATGACCGCATGATCCAGATCGTGCTGGCCAACCTCGAACAGGCCGCCGGTCTGTTCAGCCACGCCGAGCCGAAGCCGCTGACCGCAATCGACATCCTCGGTGGTGGTCGCGCCGCGCTGGAAAAAGCCAACACCGAGCTGGGCCTGGCCCTGGCTGAAGACGAAATCGACTATCTGGTCGACGCCTTCAACGGCTTGAAGCGCAACCCGCACGACATCGAACTGATGATGTTCGCCCAGGCCAACTCCGAGCACTGCCGTCACAAGATCTTCAACGCCAGTTGGGATATTGACGGTGAGAATCAGGAAAAAAGCCTGTTCGGCATGATCAAGAACACCTACGTGATGCACAGCGAAGGCGTTCTGTCGGCCTATAAGGACAACGCCTCGGTGATCGTCGGCAACGTTGCCGGCCGTTTCTTCCCGAATCCTGAAACCCGCCAGTACGGCGCGGTGCAGGAGCCGGTGCACATCCTGATGAAGGTTGAGACCCACAACCACCCGACCGCGATCGCTCCGTTCCCGGGCGCGTCGACCGGTTCCGGTGGCGAGATCCGTGACGAAGGTGCCACCGGCCGTGGCGCCAAGCCAAAAGCCGGCCTGACCGGTTTCACCGTGTCCAACCTGCAGATCCCAGGCTTCGAACAGCCGTGGGAAGTGCCGTACGGCAAGCCTGAGCGCATCGTTACCGCGCTGGACATCATGATCGAAGGCCCGCTCGGCGGCGCCGCGTTCAACAACGAATTCGGTCGTCCGGCCCTGACTGGCTACTTCCGTACCTTCGAACAGTCGATCACCACCCCGCACGGTGACGAAGTTCGTGGTTACCACAAGCCGATCATGCTCGCTGGCGGCATGGGCAACATCCGCGAAGAACACGTCAAGAAAGGCGAAATCGTCGTTGGCTCCAAGCTGATCGTGCTCGGCGGCCCGGCGATGCTCATCGGTCTGGGCGGAGGCGCGGCTTCCTCGATGGCCACCGGCACCAGCTCGGCGGATCTCGACTTCGCTTCCGTACAGCGTGAAAACCCTGAAATGGAGCGTCGCTGCCAGGAAGTCATCGACCGTTGCTGGCAACTGGGTGACAAAAACCCGATCAGCTTCATCCACGACGTCGGCGCGGGCGGTCTGTCCAACGCTTTCCCGGAACTGGTCAACGACGGCGATCGCGGTGGCCGTTTCGAACTGCGCAACATTCCAAACGACGAGCCGGGTATGGCCCCGCACGAAATCTGGTCCAACGAATCCCAGGAACGTTACGTTCTGGCCGTCGGCCCGGAAGACTTCGAGCGCTTCCAGGCGATCTGCGAACGCGAGCGTTGCCCGTTTGCCGTAGTCGGTGAAGCCACCGCTGAACCACAACTGACCGTGACCGACAGCCACTTCGGCAACAACCCGGTGGACATGCCACTGGAAGTGTTGCTGGGCAAAGCCCCGCGCATGCACCGTTCGGTGGTTCGCGAAGCCGAGCTGGGCGATGACTTCGATCCGTCGAACCTCGACATCAGCGAATCCATCGAGCGCGTTCTGCATCACCCGGCCGTGGCGAGCAAGAGCTTCCTGATCACCATCGGCGACCGCACCATCACCGGTCTCGTCGCCCGTGACCAAATGGTTGGCCCATGGCAGGTTCCGGTGGCCGACGTTGCCGTCACCGCCACCAGTTTCGACGTTTACACCGGTGAAGCGATGGCGATGGGCGAGCGCACTCCGCTGGCTCTGCTCGACGCTCCGGCGTCGGGCCGCATGGCCATCGGCGAAACCCTGACCAACATTGCCGCTTCGCGTATCAACAAGATTTCCGACATCAAACTGTCGGCGAACTGGATGTCCGCTGCCGGTCACCCGGGCGAAGACGCGCGTCTGTACGACACCGTGAAAGCGGTCGGTATGGAACTGTGCCCTGAGCTGGGCATCACCATTCCGGTGGGCAAGGACTCGATGTCCATGGCCACTCGCTGGAACGATAACGGCGAAGAAAAAACCGTGACCTCGCCGATGTCGCTGATCGTGACCGGTTTCGCGCCAGTGGCTGACATCCGTCAGACCCTGACCCCGGAACTGCGCATGGACAAGGGCACCACCGACCTGATCCTGATCGACCTCGGTCGCGGTCAGAACCGTATGGGTGCTTCGATCCTTGCACAGGTACACGGCAAGCTCGGCAAACACGCGCCGGACGTCGATGACGCCGAAGACCTGAAAGCCTTCTTCGCGGTGATCCAGGGCCTCAACGCCGACGGTCACCTGCTGGCTTACCACGACCGTTCCGACGGTGGTCTGCTGACCTCCGTGGTGGAAATGGCCTTCGCCGGCCACTGCGGTCTGAGCCTGAACCTCGACAGCGTTGCCGAATCCTCGGCGGAAATCGCTGCGATCCTGTTCAACGAAGAACTGGGTGCGGTGATCCAGGTTCGTCAGGACGCCACACCAGACATCCTCGCGCAGTTCAGCGCCGCCGGTCTGGGCGACTGCGTGTCGGTGATCGGTCAGCCGATCAACAATGGCCAGATCAACATCACCTTCAACGGTGACACCGTGTTCGAAGGCCAGCGTCGTCTGCTGCAACGTACCTGGGCTGAAACCAGCTACCAGATCCAGCGTCTGCGTGACAACGCCGACTGCGCCGAACAAGAGTTCGACGTGCTGCTGGAAGAAGACAACCCGGGCCTGAGCGTCAAGCTCAGCTACGACGTCAACCAGGACATCGCCGCGCCTTACATCAAGAAAGGCATCCGCCCTCAGGTTGCCGTGCTGCGTGAGCAGGGCGTCAACGGTCAGGTGGAAATGGCGGCGGCGTTCGACCGCGCCGGTTTCAACGCGATCGACGTGCACATGAGCGACATTCTCGCTGGCCGTGTCGACCTTAACGAGTTCAAAGGTCTGGTGGCCTGCGGTGGTTTCTCCTACGGCGACGTTCTCGGCGCCGGTGAGGGCTGGGCCAAGTCGGCGCTGTTCAACAGCCGCGCCCGCGATGCGTTCCAGGGCTTCTTCGAGCGTAACGACAGCTTCACCCTCGGCGTGTGCAACGGTTGCCAGATGATGTCCAACCTGCACGAGCTGATCCCGGGCAGCGAGTTCTGGCCGCACTTCGTGCGCAACCGCTCCGAGCAGTTCGAAGCGCGCGTGGCGATGGTGCAGATTCAGGAATCGAACTCGATCTTCCTGCAGGGCATGGCCGGTTCGCGTATGCCGATCGCCATTGCTCACGGTGAAGGTCACGCCGAGTTCTCCAGCGAAGAGGCACTGCTGGAAGCCGATCTGTCGGGTTGCGTGGCGATGCGTTTTGTCGACAACCATGGCAAGGTCACCGAGCGTTATCCGGCCAACCCGAACGGCTCGCCGCGCGGGATTACCGGTCTCACCAGCCGTGATGGCCGTGTGACGATCATGATGCCGCACCCGGAGCGTGTGTTCCGTGCCGTGCAGAACTCGTGGCGTTCGGAAGACTGGAACGAAGATGCACCGTGGATGCGCATGTTCCGTAACGCGCGCGTCTGGGTTAACTAAGGCCTGTGTACAAGCTCGCTTTTTTTGTTCCCGACAGTCATGTCGAGGTGGTCAAAGGGGCTGTGTTCGCTGCCGGTGGCGGGCGAATCGGTGACTATGACCACTGTGCCTGGCAGGTGCTCGGTCTGGGCCAGTTTCGACCTTTGGACGGCAGTCAGCCGTTTATTGGAGAGGCGGGGCAGATCGAGCGGGTTGAGGAATGGAAGGTTGAGCTTGTGGTGGCGGATGAGTTGATCGTTGCCGTTGTGGCGGCGTTGAAGCTGAGTCACCCGTATGAGACACCGGCTTATGAGGTGTGGCGGCTGGAAGATTTCTGATCTTTTTTGCGGCTGGAACAGGAAACCCGCTGAGAGTGATCTCAGCGGGTTTTTTGTTGCGGGTAACGTTTATCCGACAGCCGTCAAACTCTGTTCTTCTTTAAGCATTTCGATGAGCGCCTGCAGATACTTGAAACGGCGGTCTTTCTTGCCCCATCGATCAATGTAAAACAAGCCTTTGTCATCCACCTGGATCGGCGAGGTGACGATGTCGCCGCTTTTTGACTTGTGCACCAGTCGGGTTTCGGTCGTGCTGGGGCGCTCGATCAAGAAGTGTCCGGGTTGGGTCAACTTGCTCCGATCGGGAGATACGATCGGCCCGGGCCTGCTGGTTCCGGGAATAGCGACTTCCATCGTGAAATCGGCGCGTAAAGCCCGGGTAGCAGGACTGGCTGCAGGCTCCGTGACTTCCCATACCCCGCGACGGATACCGCCGGCCAGTTCAGGTGAGGTATCACGGACATGGACGCCCACGGCCCCGAGTGTCTCGGCCAGGCCAGGCACGCCAAGGTTGTAATTGGTGTGTGCACTGCCAATCAGGGCGATCCATTTGTGTGGCCCGTTTGCCAGTTGATCAGCCTCGATGACTTGGGTAGCGAAATAGCTGAACATCTCGTTTCGTGACAGGTCCGGGTCGTTCAAACCTTTGAGATGGTAGCTGGCGGTGCAATCGAGCGCCCTGATACGCACTTTGTATTTGGCGGCGGCCTGAACCACCGCTGTATAGGTATCGTTACCGATGTAGAAAGGCATGTGGCCGCTGTCCTGTTCCCTCAGGAAGGTTTTGAGTCGCTCGGGCATACGCTGGGTGCGATAAAAAAGATCCAGTTCGATCTGGTGCAGATCGGTCATCAGGTGCTCCATGTACAGCGTTTCGTACCCGGCCTTCTTCAGATCTTTCATGTAGGCTTTGAGCAGCGCCTTGCTTGATACGTGGGCATGCCCCTCACCGATCAACAGGTTCAAGCCATTGTCGGCCATTTGTTTTGAAAACACGGTGAAATCGCTGCCATCGACAACCTGTGGCAACGTGACGGCAGGTGGTGGCGTAAAGTCGGTGAAAGCGTCTCTCGCCACCTTCTCCAAACGTGCACGGCTGGCCATAAAGGCATCGTATGCCTCCCCCTGCGCTTTTCCAGGCGGACGGTAGCGGGGGTCCAGTGAGTAGCGCTCCCTGCGCAGTTGAACAATATCGTCACGCACCGACGTCGGTACGTCGAATTCACTGAAGTGCGAGGTGCCGGGGCCTGCAGTCTCTGGTGGTTGAGGTAATGCCTGACGGATCTTGTGTGACGTGGGCAGTGCCACATGATAATCGCCCTTGGCCGCTGTATCGCCGGCGATATTGCCAGGTGTATCCACGCCGATGCGTGCTGGCTGACCCGGCGCGAGATCCTCGATGCGGACAGCGACGGCGTCGTGCAGGTCGGCCAGCCCCGGCGTGCTTTCAAACGTGGTCATACGAGTCTGTTCAGTCAGGGCGATCCAGCGCTCTTCAGGTGCATCGGCAATATCGGCGGCAAGGGTCTTGGACGAGTAGAAATTTCTGATTTCGTTACCACGGGGGGTCAAGGGCGAGACGTCGGCCAGCAGCAGGGCGCTGTCCATCTCGTAACTGGTAGACGCGTCCAGTGCTTTGACTTTCAAACCCTTCTCCCGAGCCGTGCGCACCAGGGCCACGTAAGAGAATGGCGCGTCGGGTCCGTGGCCCAGGGCCTTATCGACGGCTTTCAGATGGCGTTTGATGTGGCGCCAGGATTTACCCTTGTTGAATTTTTCCAGTTTGAGATGGAAGACGTCACCCGGTAGATATTCGACATAGATGCGCTTGAAGCCACTGTCGACCAGCGCATCCATATGGGTGATCAGGGTCTGTTTGCTGGCGGTGGATTCTGGCAGCGCACCGATGACCAGATTTTTGCCGGCAAACGTGTCGCTCGCGATCAATTGTGGAAATGTCGTGCCGGGCTCGACGACAGGTACGCTGCCGCGCGCGGGCAAACGCATGCCGGCAAAGTGAAGCCCTGCATCCCGGGTCAGTTGTTCGACCTTTTCCAGGTAGACCTTGCGAGTGGAGGCCAGTTGTTCGATCACTCCGACGATTGCCAATTGCGGCGAGTCGCCCACGTAATCCTGGCTGCGCATGAGGATGTCTTCTCTGGTTTGCGGGTTCATCATCGTCTCGATACGGTCCCGGTATTTGGGCGGCATGCCATAGTCCTTGTGCGGGCCGGGCGTCTCTTGCACTTGCTCGTATTTCGGCGCACCGCCGGAAATGCCACTGCGCACCATCACACCGTCGGAGTTGGGTTCGGCCAGAATGGCGGTCGATAAAAATCTGCCGGTTTCAGGGTCGCGGCGATGCAGCAAATATCGACCGATGGCGTCGGTCTTGTTTGATGCCCATAGGGACTGGCCTCTGTAGACCACCGGGCGCATGTCCGACGTCAGCGGGTTGGGCTCAAGTTGATCAACCAGGGTCATGACACGCGCTTGTTCTTTGCCGACGCTGCCGGTACTGCCGGTACTGCCGGTACTGCCGGTACTGCCGATGGTGTCGACGCTGGTGGTGCTGGTGCTGGTACTGTCCACGCTGCCGGCGCTCAGGCGTAAACGACGGTTGACGGGGTTGAGCGAGCGCAGGGCGGGACGCAAGTCGGTCAGCACCGCGCCTGCACTGTTGAACAGATAACCGAGAAAATGTTTGAACGCTTCGCTGTTTTCACCCTGTCGATAGGCGTGCAGGGCGAGCATGCCGTCCTTGAATGCCAGCAGCAGACCGGTGCTCAGGCTTAGCAGTGGAAACGGCGCAGTGGCGATGGCGGTCAACCATTCGACACACATCCAGGCCAGGCCAGAGATCATCTCTATTCGGCTGGTTGTGGTGGCCTGAACATCGTCGATCTTGCGCTGCAATTTCATGTTGTATACACCCTGGCGCAGGTCGCTGACGGGCACCACCGCGTGGGTCGAGTCGTAACGCGCAGGGCTGGGCGTGGTTCTGTTGAGGTCCTTGGGCAGGTTTTTTCTGACGTCTTCGAGGAACACTCGAATTCTGCTCTGGGAGGCAACGCCCACTCGCCGGGTGAAGTATTCGACCATGCCGTCCTGCTGCTTGAGCAGGTAATTGAACAGTCTGGCTTCGCGAAAGCCGACGCCATCGGGGGCGCCGGGGGTGTAGAGCAGCACCGGGTGCTTTTCATGGCTGAACAGCCAGTTGTCGAGCACCCATTCACCGTCGATCAGCAGTCGGTGGATCGGATAGTTTTTTTGCCTTTGCTGCGATGGGTCACCCATGCTGTCGATGCTTTGCTCGAGCCAGGTCAGGTCGCTGCTGGCGATATGACCTTGCAGACAGCATTCCAGCGCCGCGCTTTTCATCTGGCGCTGGGTAATGGCCAGCGTGGTGTTGCGCCTGAAATCGTAGCCCTCACTGGCAGGGCTTTGCAGATCGCTTTTGACCTTGGCGGTGTATTGTTCGCCGATCCAGACCCCGGTGACTGAGCGCGCAACATTCTGCGCAGTCAGATTGCTGATATCGATCCCTGGCGGACCCTTGAAGCGTGCTGAACGGGAAAATTTTTCATCGAGAAATCCGACGCCGTCGGCATACCCGTCGCGGAACAACCGGGTATAACTCAAAGGCGCCGGTGTCCACGAGCGTACGAGGGAGAAGGGCGAGTAGGCCCATACGGTATCCGGATCCACATCATTGGCCGGGCGCTTGAGCAATTGATTCAGGCTCTTTTTTGCTTGTTCATGCAGGAACGCTTCAAACGTCGGGAAGCGGCTATCCGCTAGCTTGTGTTTGTCGAATGCCTGCAACGCGCCTTCGGCCTCTTCGGTCAGTGTCGACAGCTTTCTGCGGTTGGCTGCGGTGGTCGAGCGATACCACGTTGGAGTGCTGAAGTCATAGTCGTCGACCCGCGTGGCCAGCACGTGATCCGCCATCGCCCGCAGGCAGACGACATGATTACCGGTGTTTTCGAAGGTGACCTTTTTATGCTCCTGATCCTCAGGCTTGAGACTGAGGCCGGAGAGCACTTTGTGCAGGCTTTGGTGAAAACGCATCGGTGCACGGCTGATCAGGTACCCGGCCATGCTGTTGGCGTCATCGCTGTGCCCGGCCCAACCCAGAATATGCGTCTGGCATTCGAGCTCGCTGGTGAATGCCTGGAACTGTCGTTCTCGCGGTGCTTGTGGCGTGCAGAGCAAGACACGGGTGATGGCGCCCATGCTGTTGCTTTGACGCAGTACCCACAAATCCTGCAGTTGTGCGCCGTGCAAGGACAGCGTCGCAGCACTCAAGCGTGAGTCGCTGCCGCTGCGCAGATTGCGGATCAGTTGCAGGTCACTGTCGAGCAGGTGGCCTTGCAGCACTGCCGAATACGCCAGCGCGAGGATCCGTTGGTCCAGCATGTGTTCGATGGCGGGTTTGATGGCAGTCCGTGCGTGCATGTCTTTCTGCAGGTGGTTGAAGTCGACGCGAGGCTGCAATGTCAGCGCTTGCTCGACCAGCCAGGCCGGCGTCACGTCTACGTACGCCTCGGGCAACGGCGCATCGTTGTAGGTCAGCGTGGTATGACTGAGAAACGCCGAACCCGCCAGTTCATCGCCGGTATGTGGCCCGCGCAAGGACAGATCGAGCAGATTGCGCTGGTGCTCGAAGACACCGTACCCGGCGACCCGACGTTGCGTGCTGAGTTGCAGGTTTTGTGGTTCCAGATCATCGATTTCCAAGTCGTCGCTGAGGCGCTCAAGCCACTGCTGCCGGGCCAACGCCATCAGGCTGGCCGCCGGTCCCATCAGCTCGAGCAGCTTTTGCCGTGCCTGATGATAGTTGCCGGTCAACTGCGCCAGTTCGGTCTGCTTCGTTGCGCTGGCGCTGCGATACCAATCAGGAGCACTGTTGCGAAGGTGGCGTTCGAACAAGGTCTGCGCTTTCAATTCCAGGCGCTGCGTGAGATCCGACAGTGCGGTGGTGATGGCTCGATCGAGGGCCACGAGCAATCGGGAAGCGTCATGTTGCGGATTGTCGTCGAAGCTCAATGCGCGCTCGATATCCTGCGTGCGTTTATCGATAAGCACATCGTAAATATGTTCAAACAAGGGCTTGCTGTCGATCGGCGACAGTTGCAGCGGCCAGATCCCGGCTGCGCCGACGTTGTGATAACGCGTCGGCAGCATTTGCATGAATCCGTCAGGGCCGTTGGCGTGTTTGAAGTCATCGAGCAGTCGGGTATCGAGATCTGCCAGCGAGTCGAAGTACTCGATACCTCTTGCCGGCGTGAACAACACTGCATATCCGACGCTTTGATCGGTCAGCAGGTCGCTGACCCGGTGGCTGTCTTTTTCAGTGACGACAAAAGCGCCCGCCAGCTCGACGGTGACGCCCTGGTAGCTGAACTGCAGAGCGTACATGGCCGGACGCAACATCGGCCCCAATGCTGTTTTTTCCAGCAGCGCACCGGCCTCCGGCGCCAGCAGGCGATCCTTGACGGCCTGTCGTGCCTCGTGGCCGACGGCGGTGAAGCCGGCGTCGTACTTCAAGAAGGTTTTGGCGGGTTTGCCATCGATCCGATCGCTAAGATCCATGTTGATCAATTGCGTATCGAGCTTGATTTTCAGTGTCGCGATCAGCTTCTTTCCTTCGTCGCTGTGCAGGTCAGTGGTTTCGAGCGCCTGATAAAGCTCGCGACTACGCTGCAGGAAGTTCTGGCGGTAAGTTTTCAGCTGTTCGTTCAGGCGTTTCAGGTAGGCCTGCTCGGCCGTCGGTGAATGTTCAGGCAGCAGCGGGGTTTCGATCTTGAAAAGATGATGGCCGATCTGATTGAGATCGTTACTGATCTCGGCGGGCGTGGGGAGAGTGGAAGTGCTCATCGGCACAGCCTCCATGCTGGTGGGAAGAGTCTTCAGCATGGCGAGGGTGGCGGGGTTGAGGGTGGTACATATGTATTGAAGAACGCCAGCGCACCTGGTGTTGTGTGTCGCTCAGGATTCATGGGTACATATCCGTTGCTGTGGTAACGGCTGCTTAGGGTTCCGCGCTTACGGCGGGTCACCTTTTCCAAACGCCGAAAAGGTAACCCAAGGCTTGCCCCAACGTTCGGCCCGCTCGCTAAAGCTCGGGGTTCCTTCGCTCCGGGATCGATCCGGGCGCAGCGCCTACGGTTTGCTGCGCTGCACCTCCTCTCGCTGTGTTTGGCTGCGCCAAACGGTCGCTGCGCTCCCACCCCCGGATAAATCCCTCCACTCAGCCTGCCGACGGGGCCGGTGGATCAAGATCAAAAGCCGCAGCCGAGCTAACGCTCATCCTGTTGAGTGGTGAGGAGCGGGGTGCTGGTGCTTTGCTCTGTGGGAGCTGGCTTGCCAGCGATGGCGGCCTGGAGGTGACGAAACTATTCGGCGGCCTTCGTTTTTTGGTTGGCCAGGTACTCTTGCAGGGTTAGTTCGCTGTTCCGGTCCTTGTTGTATTCATCCCACACCCAGGTTCTCATGGTTTTTTCAAAGCCTTTGGCACCGTTGGCGAACTCTTCGAAAGTAAGAATTCCGTCTGTATTTTCATCAAGATCTCTGAAGGTTTTTTTCAGATGCTCCAGTTGTTCTGCGTCCGTCATTTTCGTTTCCATGTCGCAGCCATCCTTTTTGAGTTGAGCTTCGGGTTATCAAGGCTACGACATGAAAACTGCCTGATTCAGTCAACGTAATAAGGTCGATCGAGGCGGTCAACTGTCAGACCTGACAGTTGACCGTGCCGGTAATGTGGGGGGCAGGCGAGCTGGCGCTCATCCTGTTTGAGTGGTGTGTGATCGACTTGGGTTTTGTACTGGATTCGCCTCTCATCGGAACGCCGCCCGCCCAGCCTTCACCCGAGGGAGAGGGCGCTGATTCGTGTGCTATTCAAGCCTGAGTTTGGTTCGGAGAGAGGGGGCCGATTTGTGGGGGCGAAACTGAGTTCGGCTAGGGGAGGCAGAGGACGGATTTAGGGGCCTTTCAGAACCTGAGTTCGGCTCGGTATATCACGTCGGTGTATCTCGCCCGAACACCTCACCCTAGCCCTCTCCCTCTGGGAGAGGGCTAGGGTGAGGGTTTGCTTTTGGCTGTTTAATGATGTGTCGAATAGCCAGAACCTTCCCACACGGTTTTCAGGTTGTCCGTCGGACGTCGGGTCTCTAGTCTTTGGCTGTCACCGCAAATCGGTGATCGGGTGTGAGAACCCGGTAAGAGGTTTTAATCAAACGTCAGTAGCACCATAATCGCCGCCAGCTCATTTGCTGCCGGTGATGTTCTATGGCGGCTGTGTGCGGGCGGACTTCGGTTCGGCCGGGTTGATCTCTTACCGGTTTCTCACTCCGCACATAGCTGCCACCTCTTCGTCGCGTGAGAAACGACCAGTGATGGCTCAATCATTGATTAGAGATCATTGCAATGACTAAGCCCGTACCCGATCCACCCGAAACCAAAACCCCACTCGAAGAAACCCTCCGCGCCGAAGACCAGGCCCGAAACCGCGAAGCCATCAAACGCGCCCTCGACTTCTACCTGTGCCCCGAACCCGCAAAGCCCCGCCGACCGAGCACCATGTTCATGGTCTGCCCAGAGGTCGACACCGAAAGTCTGCTCGCTCACGCCTGCGAATCGTTAGCCTCGGCAAGCGCTGCTACCAGCAACTTTGCCAATGAGCTAACCGGCCTGCAGCGCAGCACCGCGCTAGGTATCCAGCAAATCATCATGCTCGCCGAACTCGCAGTAAACCGCGCACTGGATCGAGTCGATCCACAAACCTGACGACCGCGTCATCGTTCATCGCCAGCAGGCTGGCTTGCGCAAGGTTGTGCACAATTTTGAGAACAGTGAAGAACCTGTGGGAGCCTGGCTTGCCAGCGATGACGGCCTGAAAGCCGACCTGATTCTTCGGATAGATAGCTTCCCTGTAGGAGCTGTCGAGTGAAACGAGGCTGCGATCTTTTGCTCTTGCTTATGATTGTAAAAAAGCAAAATCAAAAAATCGCAGCCTGCGGCAGCTCCTACAGGGGTGATGTGTGGGTTCAGACTTTGGCGCTGACCTCGCTGCGGTTGACCAGCGCTTCCAACGCCCCACTCAAACTCGCCGCCTTATCCCCCACCAGCAAATGCCAGACCCCGCCATCCAACTGGCTGACACTGTGACAACCCAGATCCTTCAACTGCGCCTCGGACAACGCCTTGCCATCCGCCAATTGCAGGCGAATCCGCGTCATCGCAATGCAATCCAGTTGCAGCACATTGTCGCCACCGCCCAACGCGTTCAGCCATTGCTGTGCCTCGGAACCGGCAACGGCCATAACTTTCGGCTCATCAACAACAGCGGTTTCAACCAAAACAGCACGCCCCAATGCAGGCATCGCCAGACGAATCTCATCGGCAATGCTGTCTGCCATCGGCCCGACCACAACCTGCAAACTCCCACCTTTACCCGGTCGCACAACCGCCATCGCACCCAACGCTTTCAGATCCGCATCCGAAGCCTTGTTGCGATCAACCATCTCCAATCGCAACCGCGTGGTGCAGGCACCGACGGTGAGCAAGTTCTCTGCTCCGCCCAACGCCTTGATGTAGGCACTGGCGCGCTCGTTCTCAGTCAACACGGCTTTTTCACTGACAGCGACGTCCTCACGCCCCGGCGTCTTCAAATTGAAACGACGAATACAGAAATCAAACACCGCGTAATACACCACGGCATACGCCAGCCCGACCGGGATCACCAACCAGCCATTGGTAGAACGCCCCCAACCCAGCACCATGTCGATGAAGCCGCCGGAGAAGGTGAAGCCGAGGTGAATGTTCAGCGCATTGGTAATCGCCATCGACAACCCGGTCAGCAACGCATGCAGCAGATACAGCAGCGGGGCGAGGAACATGAAGGCGAACTCAATCGGCTCGGTCACCCCGGTCAGGAACGAAGTCAGTGCCATCGACAGGAAAATCCCGCCCATCACCTTGCGGCGTTCCGGCAGTGCATTGCGGTACATCGCCAGACATGCCGCTGGCAGGCCGAAGATCATCATCGGGAACATGCCGGTCATGAACTGGCCACCCTTCGGATCGCCAGCGAAGTAGCGCGACAAGTCGCCAGTCACCAGTGCACCCGTGGTTGGATCGGTGAAGTTACCGAACACAAACCACGCCATGTTGTTGAGGATATGGTGCAGGCCAGTGACGATCAGCAGGCGGTTGAACACGCCAAACACGAACGCGCCGATGCTGCCGCTTTCCATCATCAACGCGCCGAAGCTGTTGATGCCGTGCTGGATCGGCGGCCAGATGTAGCCGAACACCACGCCCAGACCGACTGCCGCAAACCCGGTGACGATCGGCACAAAGCGTCGCCCACCAAAGAACGCCAGATACTCCGGCAGCTTGATGTCCTTGAAGCGGTTGTACAGCGCGCCGGCCATCAGGCCGCTGACGATCCCGGCGAGCATGCCCATGTTGATGCTCGCATCGAGCACCTTGAGCGTGGAGATCATCACCAGATAACCGATCACCCCGGCCAAGCCTGCGGTGCCGTTGTTGTCCTTGGCGAAACCGACGGCGATGCCGATGGCGAAGATCATTGCCAGGTTGGCGAAGATCACTTGGCCGGCATCGTGAATGATCGCGATGTTCAGCAGGTCGGTGTCACCCAGACGCAGCAGCAGGCCGGCAATCGGCAGGATAGCGATCGGCAGCATCAGCGCGCGGCCGAGGCGTTGCAGACCTTCGATGAAGAGTTGGTACATGGCGTTTGTCCTTGTTGTTTTTGTTAGCGCAGAGGCCAATGTTGATGACAGGCGTGACGCACGGCGGCGGCGCTGCTCAGCTTGAGCAGGTCGCGACTGATGCGCTGGCATTCGGCTTCGTGCACCTGGCGCACGCGATCCTTGATTTCGCCGATCTGCACCGGGCTGACCGACAGTTCGTTGACGCCCAGACCGATCAACACCGGTGTGGCCAGCGGATCAGAGGCGAGGGCGCCGCAGACACCGACCCAACGTTTGTGCACCGCCGCGCCTTCGCAGGTCATGGCGATCAAACGCAGCAGCGCCGGATGCAAGGCATCGACGCGGGCTGCCAAACCTGCGTGATCGCGATCCATGGCCAGGGTGTATTGCGACAGGTCGTTGGTGCCGATCGAGAGGAAGTCGGCGTGTTCGGCCAGTTGCTCGGCTTGCAGCGCGGCGGCGGGGACTTCGATCATCACGCCGATTTCCGGGCGCTGAGTCACACCCAATTCGATGCACAACGCATCGACGCGTTGGCGGATGTGCAGCAGCTCATCCACTTCGGTGACCATCGGCAGCAGGATCCGGCAGCGGTGCAGCGGGCTGACTTGCAGCAGTGCGCGCAATTGTTGATCGAGGATTTCCGGACGCGCCTGAGCCAGACGAATGCCACGCAAACCGAGCACCGGGTTGGCTTCGATCGGCAGCGGCAGGTAATCGAGTTGCTTGTCGCCGCCGACATCGATGGTGCGGATGATCACCGACTTGTCGCCCATTGCATCGATCACTGCTTGATAGGCACTGCGTTGTTCCTCGACGTCCGGCGCGGTTTGACGATCGACGAACAAAAACTCAGTGCGCAGCAAACCAACACCATCGGCACCGTTGGCGAAGGCGTCCGCCGCTTCACTGCTGGAGGCGACATTGGCGACGACTTCGATGTGCACGCCATTTCGCGTTTCGGCAGGCAGGTGAGCTTTGGCTTGTTGAGCATCGCGACGTTGCTGGCGTTCGATTTGCGCCTGCTGAACTTCAGCCAGACGTTCAGCGTTGGGCGTCAGTTCCAGACGACCGCCATCGGCATCGAGCACCACCGATTGACCTTGCGGTTGATCAAGCAGCGCCGAACCCAGCGCCACCATGCATGGCAAACCTTTACCCCGCGCCAGGATCGCCACGTGCGAAGTCGCGCCCCCCTCGGCCATGCACAACCCGGCGACACCTTGCGCGCTGAGTTGCAGCAGATCCGACGGCGTCAATTCATGTGCGGCGACGATGGCGCCGGCCGGCACGTCGTAATTCCACGCCTCACCGAGCAACGCACGCAACACGCGTTGTTTAAGGTCGCGCAGATCGTTGGCGCGTTCCGCCAACAGTGCGCTGCCGGTGTGTTGCAGGACTTCGCACTGCACATCGATCGACTGGCTCCAGGCGTGAGTCGCCGCAGTGCCTTGTTCGATGGATTGCTGTGCCGCGTCGAGCAGTGCCGGGTCTTCAAGCAGTGCCAGATGCGCGGCGAAGATCGCTTCTTCGTCGGCATTCCTGTGTTTTTTCGCTTGAGCGAGTGTGCCGTCGATTTCGTTGCGTACCCGAGTTAGCGCAGCGTCGAGAACCGACTGCTGTTGGATCGGATCGTGATTACCGGCATCCGCCGGCAAACTGATCACGCTCAAGCGAAACAGCGGCCCACCGACCAGTCCCGGCGCGGCGCACACACCGTGCAAAACGCCAGCCTCGGCC
The DNA here is from genome assembly GCF_000783395.1 of Pseudomonas chlororaphis. Lineage (GTDB taxonomy): Bacteria > Pseudomonadota > Gammaproteobacteria > Pseudomonadales > Pseudomonadaceae > Aquipseudomonas > Aquipseudomonas chlororaphis_H. The sequence continues at coordinate 358,131 of NZ_JSFK01000001.1, forward strand.
GGACGTTTTATAGCGGCAACATTGACCGGCGCGGCAGCGTGATGATCATCCGGTAGCGCCGTGGCCAACGCAGTGAGCAACGCCTGCAGCGCCGCTTCGGCATCCGGCCCCTGACAGCTGACCTGCACTTCGTCCTGCTCGCCAACCGCCAAGCTCATCAAACCGATCAGGCTGTTGCAGGGCGCCGATTTACCGGCGAAGTGCAGTTGCGACTGGCTCTTGAAACCTTGCGCGGTCTGCCGAATCAGCGCTGCCGGGCGCGCATGCAAACCGCCGCGATGAGCCACCAGAACATGGCCATGAACCTCTGGCCCACCCACGTCTGCAACATTCGCCGCCGAACTGTTGCGCGCAACAATGTGCAGTAACGGTTCGCCAACTTTCACCGCTTTGAGCGTGATCGGACGCACCTGAAAATCCTGGCTGTTGGTCAGGATCAACAAGCTGACGAGGCTTTTGCATTGCTGGCCGACCTTGTCCAGGTCATAGCGCAACAACGGCTGGCCCTTGCTGACACGCGTGCCATCCTTGACCAGCATCGAGAAGCCTTCGCCGTTCAACTCAACGGTGTCGAGGCCCAGGTGCAGGAGGATTTCCGCGCCGTTGTCGGCACGTACGGTGAGCGCGTGGCCGGTACGCGCGACGTGAATGATCACGCCGGCGCACGGCGAGTACAGCGTGTCGTTGATCGGGTCGATGGCAATGCCGTCACCCATTGCGCCGCTGGCGAACACCGCGTCCGGGACTTTGGCGAGCGTGAGCACCGGGCCGCTGAGCGGGGCGCTGAGGGTCAGCTCTTTATTGTTGTTGTGCATGGCTCGGTCTCATCAGGTCTGCAGTCATTCGGACTTAGTGCGTACGGGTCACTTTGCTCAGGTGGCGCGGCTGATCCGGGTCCATGCCACGGGCCACGGCCAGACCCGCGGCCATCACGTAAAAGCTCTGGATCGCCAGAATCGGATCGAGGGCCGGGTGTTCGGCGCGGGTCAGGGTCAGGTCGCGCTCGGTCACGTCATCCGGTGCGGCCAGCAACACGCGAGCGCCGCGTTGACGCATCTCTGCGGCGAGGCTCAGCAGGCCGGCCTGTTCGGCGCCGCGTGGGGCGAAGACCAGCAGCGGATAGTGTTCGTCGATCAGTGCCATCGGGCCGTGACGCACTTCGGCGCTGCTGAACGCTTCGGCCTGAATCGCCGAGGTCTCCTTGAATTTCAGCGCTGCCTCTTGAGCAATGGCAAAACCGGCACCACGACCGATGACCATCAAACGCTCGCAATCGCGCAGCGCTTCGATGGCCACGCTCCAGTCCTGTTTCGCCGCTTCACGCAGGCCTTCGGGCAGAGCGTTGCCGGCTTCGAGCAATTCGCTGTCCTCTTTCCAGTGCGCGATCAAGCGGGCGCTGGCGCTGAGGGTGGCGATAAAACTTTTGGTCGCGGCAACGCTGCTTTCAGTCCCGGCGAGCAGCGGCACGCTGAACTCACACGCGGCTTCCAGTGGCGAGTCGGCGGCGTTGACCATCGACACGCTCAACGCGCCACGCTTGCGCAACAGTCGCAGGCTGTTGACCAGATCCGGGCTCTGCCCCGATTGCGAAAAGGCGAATGCAACCTGACCGCTGACCTTCAACGGCGCCTGCTGCATGGTCACCACCGACATCGGCAGCGACGCTACCGGCACACCCAGTTGCTGCATGGTCAGGTAGGCGAAGTAGCTCGCCGCGTGGTCGGAGCTACCGCGCGCAACGGTCATCGCCACTTGTGGTGGCTGACGGCGCAGGCGCCCGGCGATCTCGATCATTTGTGCGTCGAGCTGTTGCAGTTGGGCTTGCACGGCCTCGAAGGAGGACAGCGCCTCCTCAAGCATTTTTGAAGTCAATGTCTTCTCCTTCGACCATGACGGCGGTCAGTGTGAGTGAGCGATCCAGCCGCACGCAGTCGGCCCAGGCGCCGGGTTGCAGACGCCCGCGTTCGTTGATGCCGAGGTAGTCGGCGGGGAATTGCGAAAGACGTTGCGAGGCCTCGCTGATCGGCAAACCGATCTTCACCAGATTGCGCAAGGCCTGATCCATGGTCAGTGTGCTGCCGGCCAAGGTGCCGTCGGGCAGGCGTACGCCGCCCAGGCATTTGGTCACGGTGTGGCTGCCGAGCTTGTATTCACCGTCGGGCATGCCGGCGGCGGCAGTCGAATCGGTCACGCAATACAGGCAGGGGATCGAGCGCAGTGCCACGCGAATGGCACCGGGATGCACATGCAGCAGATCGGGAATCAGCTCGGCGAATTTAGCGTGGGCCAATGCCGCGCCGACGATGCCCGGTTCACGGTGATGCAGCGGGCTCATGGCGTTGTAGAGGTGAGTGAAACTGGTGGCGCCGGCATCGAGGGCGGCGACACCTTCCTCGTAACTGCCGAGGGTGTGACCGATCTGCATGCGCACGCCACGGCTGCTCAGCTCACGGATCAAACCGTCATGACCGGCGATTTCCGGGGCGATGGTGATCACCCGGATCGGCGCCAGCGCCAGGTATTCTTCGACTTCGGCCATCAACGCGGTGTGGGCGAAGTTCGGTTGGGCACCGAGTTTTCCCGGATTGATGTACGGGCCTTCGAGGTGTACGCCGAGGACCCGCGCGGCACCTTTCGGACGCTGTTCGCAGAACTCTCCTACTTCCTTCAGGACGCTGGAGATCTCGGCGCTCGGCGCGGTCATGGTGGTCGCCAGCAGCGAGGTGGTGCCGAAACGCACGTGGGTTCTGGTGATGGTTTCGAAAGCGCTGGCGCCTTCCATGATGTCTTTGCCGCCGCCACCGTGGACGTGCAAATCGATGAAACCGGGCAGCAGATACGGCAAATCATTGCTCGCCGGATCGCAAGGCACACCTTCGATCGACACGACTTTGCCGTGTTCGTGGATCAGCCGGCCGCGAACCCAGCCGCTGGCGGTGAGGATGTTGTCTTCGGACATTTTGATTCTCGCTTTGGGCCGCTCTCAGCGGCGCAGCTCTTTATCTACGAAGCTCTGCAACAAAGTCGTAGTAGTCGTTGCGGCAATAGGTGTCGGTGACTTCGATCGGTGTGTTGTCTTCCAGGTAGCCGACCCGGGTCATCAGCAGCATCGCGGTGCCGGGGGCGATGCCGACCAGTGCGGCAAACTCGTCTGAGGCGTTGATTGCCTGGATGTGCTGCAAGGCGCGGACGATCGGTTTGCCGATGCCGTCGAGGTATTCGTAGAGCGAATCGCCGACCAGTTGTGGCTTGGGCATGATCGAGGCGGGCAGGGTGCTCATTTCGATGGCCATGACCGTGTCATCGGCTTTGCGCAGGCGCTTCATGCGCGCGACCTTGTCGTTCGGCGACAGGCTGAGGCGAATCAGTTCTTCGTGGGTCGGCAGGGTGATTTCGCGTTCCAGCCATTTCGAGCTAGGCACGAAACCCTTCAAACGCAGCATCTCGCTGAATCCGGAGAGGCGCGACAGCGGTTGTTCGAGGCGTGGGGTGATGAAGGTGCCGGAACCTTGCAGGCGCCGGATCAGGCCTTGATCGAGGAGGACTTCCAATGCCTTGCGGGCAGTCACCCGGGAAATGCCCAATTGCTCGCTGAGGTTGCGTTCCGAGGGCATCGCCTGCTCGGACTTCCACTGCCCGGCATGAATCGCTGCTTCCAGATTGCGTGCCAGTTGCAGGTACAGCGGCGTCGGCTGGGAGTCGTCCGGGCGTAGGGTATGGAGGTCGTTCATGTAGGGCATTTCCGTCGCGAGTATAGGATTGTTGTTGCTCGCTTGTGGGGCGGAAATTAATACCACTTGAATACCATGTCAACGCAGTGAAATGGTATCTGGCCCAATGGATTGGCGGCTTTCAGGGGTTATGGTTTGAAGTGGTATTAGTGGTGGCCTGTAAAAAACAAAAGATCGCAGCCTGCGGCAGCTCCTACAGTTGAGAGTGGTATCACCTCTGTAGGCGCTGCCGCAGGCTGCGATCTTTTGATTTATTTTTTTGCAGGTGACCAGTGGTCAGGGATCAAGGGCGGATTTCGACCATCGTGCCATCCGGCACCAGGTTCCACACTTCGCGCATATCAACGTTGCGCATGGCGACGCAGCCGTCAGTCCAGTCGAGGGTGTGGAACAGGTCTTCCGGGGTTTCTTCCGAATCCGGCGTGCCGTGGATCATGATCATCCCGCCGGGCTCGACACCTTCGCGACGGGCGCGGGCCGAATCGCTGATGTTCGGGTAGGAGATGTGCATCGACAGATTGAATTTGTCGCTGGTCTTGCGCCAGTCGATCCAATAGAAACCTTCAGGTGTGCGTTTGTCGCCTTCTATCAACTTCGGACCTTTTTTAGCGCCCTTGCCCAAGGAAATACGATAGGTCTTGAGCGGCTTGCCGTCGGCGATCAGCTGCAATTGATGAGCCGATTTGAGCACCAGGACTTTCTCGATGAACGGGGTATTCGCAGGCGTCACAGTGGTCACGAAGGACGCTTGGGAGACGGTAACGAACGACAGGCAGAACAGGGCAAGCAACCAGCGCATTGAAACGATTCCCCAGGAATGACGCAGATACATGATTTATAGGTGTTGTGCAGACGTGCTCGGGTTATCGGCTGGCCGGCGAAGAAATCAAGTAATGGCAGGCTGAGCGAGCGGCGGAATCGATTCCGAACGAACCGGATACACCTCAGCGCGACGATCAGCGAAGAAGCATTCTAAGGTACGCCCCACTGTGCGGAAAGCCAGTTCGTCCCAGGGAATGTCGGCTTCGTCGAATAGTTGCACTTCGAGGCTCTCGGGGCCGGCGGCAAAGTCCAGATCGACCAGCTCGGCACGGAAGAACACATGCACCTGACTGATGTGCGGCACATCGATCAATGTGTAGATGCTCAGGTTGCGCACGCGGGCGCAGGCTTCTTCGGCAGTCTCGCGCACGGCGGCCTGCTCGATGGTCTCGCCGTTCTCCATGAAACCGGCCGGCAAGGTCCAGTAACCCAGGCGTGGCTCGATGGCGCGGCGACAGAGCAACACTTTGGTGCCCCAGGTCGGCACGCAGCCGGCGACTATATTGGGATTCTGATAGTGAATGGTCTGACAGCTGTCACAGACAAATCGCAGCCGCGAATCGCCTTCGGGAATGCGCTGGGTGACCGGGTTACCGCAGTGGCTGCAAAATTTCATGCTGGGCTTCCTGAATGCTGCGCCTATCTTGGCGTGCAGCGGTGCCGGTCGGCAAGTTGTCGTTTCGCGACACGACGGGTTTCGGGGGCTTGGGCGCTCGCAACGATTGGTGCATGATGCAGAGTAAGGCACAGATCGAGAACACTCATGCTGGACGAGCTACTGCATAGGGTAAGCAACCACACACCGCGCACGCTGGAGACTGACACACGTTTCCCCGAGGCCGCCGTTCTGGTGCCGATCACCCGCAGTGACGAGCCGGAACTGGTACTGACCCTGCGCGCCAGCGGGCTCTCGACCCACGGTGGCGAAGTCGCCTTCCCCGGCGGCCGCCGCGATCCGGAAGACCCGGATCTGATTTTCACCGCCCTGCGCGAAGCGGAAGAAGAGATCGGTCTGCCGCCCGGACTGGTCGAAGTGATCGGACCGCTGAGCCCACTGATTTCCTTGCACGGCATCAAGGTCACGCCTTATGTCGGCGTGATCCCCGATTTCGTCGAGTATCAGCCCAATGATGCCGAGATCGCCGCGGTGTTCAGTGTGCCGCTGGAATTCTTCCGCAAAGACCCTCGTGAACATACCCATCGCATCGACTATCAAGGTCGCAGTTGGTACGTGCCGAGCTATCGCTACGGCGAATTCAAGATCTGGGGGCTGACAGCGATCATGATCGTAGAGTTGATCAACCTGCTCTATGACGCGAAAATCAGCCTGCATGAGCCACCCAAAAGCTTTATCAATACCTGAAGCCGTCGTTCGAACGGTCATTCACCGTGAGCCCTGAGGAAAACAAGATGAAATACCGCTTGGGCGACGCCCGTGTCGAGACCCATCCACAGAGCTGGGTAGCGCCCAATGCCGTACTGGTGGGCAAGGTCAAACTCGACGAGGGCGCCAACGTCTGGTTCAACGCCGTGCTGCGCGGCGACAACGAACTGATCCTGATCGGCAAGAACAGCAACGTGCAAGACGGCACCGTGATGCACACCGACATGGGCTATCCGCTGACCATTGGCACCGGAGTGACCATCGGCCACAATGCGATGCTGCATGGCTGCACCGTCGGCGATTACAGCCTGATCGGCATCAACGCAGTGATTCTCAACGGCGCGAAGATCGGCAAGAACTGCATCATTGGCGCCAACTCGCTGATCGGCGAAGGCAAGGAAATTCCTGACGGCTCGCTGGTGATGGGCTCGCCGGGCAAAGTCGTGCGCGAGCTGACCGAACCGCAGAAAAAGATGCTTGAGGCCAGCGCCGCGCACTATGTGCATAACTCCCAGCGTTATGCGCGTGATCTGGTTGAGCAGGAAGAATGAACACGTCCGAGAGACCTGTCGCCTCGCCATGCGTGAATATTTGTGCGCTGGATGAGGCTGACATCTGCACTGGCTGCCAGCGTACGGTCGAGGAGATCACCCGCTGGGGCCGCATGAGCAATGACGAGCGTCGGGTGGTGTTGGGGTTGTGTCATGAGCGGGCTAAGGCGAGTGGGTTGGTTTGGATGATGCCGTCGTCGAAGACGTGATCGGCTTGGGACGGCCCTCACCCTAACCCTCTCCCGGAGGGAGAGGGGACTGACCGAGTTGATGGTTCGAGTTACATCGACCTGAGCTACCGAGTCGAACTCAGGTTTTGAAAAGCCTCCGATCGGCTCGCTTTCCCTTCGTTTGAAGGGGGAGGGAGCGACCGGGTTGATTGTTCGGGTCGCACCGACCTGGGTTATCGAGTCGAACTCGGGATTCGATTAAACGAAGATCTGCTCCCTTTCCCCCTCTCCCCGTGGGGGAGAGGGCTGGGGTGAGGGGGTGGCTCTTGATCTGCGGGTCAAGTAACCTGTGCGCCAATCTGCCAGGTCGCCCCCATGATTTTCCTCATCGCCTACATCAGCAGTGTCGTGCTGATCAACTTCGCCTTCTCCACCGCGCCACACCTGGACATCATCTGGTCGGCCTGGGGCGGGCTGGTGTTCGTATTGCGCGATATGGTGCAAACCCGCTTCGGCCACGGCGCGATCGTCGCGATGCTGGCGGCGCTGGTGCTGTCCTACGTCACCTCTGATCCCTCCATCGCGCTGGCCAGTGCCACGGCGTTCGCGGTCTCCGAGTGCATCGACTGGCTGGTGTTCAGCATCACCAAGCGACCGTTGCGCGACCGCTTGTGGATCAGCTCGGCACTGAGCATTCCCCTCGATACCTTCATCTTCTTCGGTATGATCGACTTGCTGACGCCACCGGTGATCATCACCGCTTTGCTGTCGAAATTCGCCGGGGTTACCGCCGTCTGGCTGATCATGGCCTGGCGCGATCGCAAACAGGCCGTCGCCGGCTGAAGCCAAACCCTCAGGTTCATGTAAAATGCCGCGCTTTCTCCCCATGGAAAGCGCGTCTGGCGTTGCTTTCCTCGATGATCCGCTTCTTTGAGGACCTGAGATGACCCGTATCGGAACTCCATTGTCGCCAACCGCGACCCGCGTATTGCTGTGTGGCTGTGGTGAGTTGGGCAAGGAAGTGGTAATCGAGCTGCAACGCCTGGGCGTTGAAGTGATTGCCGTCGATCGTTACGCCAGCGCGCCGGCCATGCAGGTTGCCCATCGCAGCCACGTGATCAACATGCTCGACGGCGCCGCGCTGCGTGCAGTGATCGAAGCCGAGAAGCCGCACTTCATCGTGCCGGAAATCGAAGCCATCGCTACCGCCACACTGGTCGAACTGGAAGCCGAAGGCTTCACCGTGATCCCGACCGCGCGCGCTGCGCAACTGACCATGAACCGCGAAGGCATCCGTCGTCTGGCCGCTGAAGAACTGGACCTGCCGACCTCGCCGTACCACTTTGCCGACACCTTCGAGGACTACAGCAAAGCCGTTGAAGACCTGGGTTTTCCATGTGTCGTCAAACCGGTGATGAGCTCGTCGGGCAAAGGCCAGAGCCTGCTGCGCAGCGTCGATGACGTGCAGAAAGCCTGGGACTACGCGCAAGAGGGCGGTCGCGCCGGCAAAGGTCGGGTGATCATCGAAGGCTTCATCGATTTCGACTATGAAATCACCCTCCTGACCGTGCGCCACATCGGCGGCACCACGTTCTGCGCGCCAGTCGGTCACCGTCAGGAGAAGGGCGACTACCAGGAATCGTGGCAGCCACAAGCCATGAGCCCGATTGCCCTGGCTGAATCCGAGCGCGTTGCCAAAGCGGTGACTGAAGCGCTGGGTGGCCGCGGCCTGTTCGGCGTTGAGCTGTTCATCAAGGGTGATCAGGTGTGGTTCAGCGAAGTCTCGCCGCGTCCGCATGACACCGGTCTGGTGACATTGATTTCGCAGGATCTGTCGCAGTTCGCTCTGCACGCTCGCGCGATTCTGGGCCTGCCGGTGCCGCTGATCCGTCAGTTCGGGCCTTCGGCTTCGGCAGTGATTCTGGTGGAAGGGCAGTCGACTCAGACCGCATTCGCCAACCTCGGCGCGGCGTTGAGCGAGCCGGACACGGCGTTGCGACTGTTTGGTAAGCCAGAAGTGAATGGTCAGCGTCGTATGGGTGTGGCACTGGCGCGGGATGAGTCGATCGAGGCTGCTCGTGCCAAGGCGACCCGTGCTGCTCAGGCTGTTGTTGTAGAGCTGTAAACCGAGTCGCGACATTCGCGAGCAAGCTCGCTCCCACAGGGAAATGCATTCCAATGTGGGAGCGAGCTTGCTCGCGAAGCTTTTGATCTTCTGTCAGGCAATCTGATTCAGATCGTTATTGCGCGTTTCCTTCAGGCACAGCACTGCAATCAAACTCAGCACCGCCGCCGCCGACACATACCCGCCGACATAACTCAACCCTCCCATCGCCACCAGTTTCTGCGCAAAGAACGGCGCCGCCGAGGCTCCGACAATGCCGCCCAGGTTATACGCCGCCGAAGCGCCGGTATAACGCACGTGGGTCGGAAACAGCTCAGGCAACAGTGCCCCCATCGGCGCAAACGTCACGCCCATCAAGAACAGTTCGATGCACAGAAACAGCGCCACGCCCCAGGTCGAACCCTGAGTCAGCAACGGCTCCATCAGAAATCCAGACAGAATCGCCAGCACGCCACCAATGATCAGCACCGGTTTGCGCCCGTAACGGTCGCTGGCCCAGGCTGACAGCGGTGTCGCAGCGGCCATGAACAAAACGGCAAAGCACAGCAGTCCCAAGAATGTCTCGCGGCTATAACCCAGTGTGGAAACCCCATAGCTCAGGGAGAACACCGTCGAGATATAGAACAGCGCGTAGCACACCACCATCGCCGCCGCGCCCAGCAGTGTCGGCGCCCAGTACTGGCTGAACAGCTCGACCAGCGGCACTTTTACGCGCTCCTGACGGGCGATGGCGTTAGCGAACACCGGCGTTTCGTGCAGCTTCAACCGCACGTACAGACCGACCATCACCAGCGCGGCACTGAGCAGGAACGGAATCCTCCAGCCCCAACTGCGGAATTGCTCGTCATCGAGGGTCATGGCTAGCGTCAGGAACAAACCGTTGGCCGCGAGAAAACCAATCGAAGGGCCGAGCTGCGGGAACATGCCGAACCACGCGCGTTTGCCTTTCGGTGCGTTTTCCGTGGCCAGCAGCGCAGCACCGCCCCATTCGCCGCCCAATCCCAGGCCCTGACCAAAGCGCAGCACACACAACAGAATCGGTGCCCAGGCGCCAATGGTGGCGTAACCCGGCAGCACGCCGATCAGCGTCGTACACACGCCCATCAACAATAGCGAAGCTACCAGCGTCGATTTACGCCCGATGCGGTCACCGAAGTGGCCGAACAACGCCGAGCCCAGCGGTCGGGCGAGGAAGGCGATGCCAAAGGTCAGAAACGCCGAGAGCATCTGCGCCGTGCCGGACGTCTGCGGAAAGAACACCGGCCCGATCACCAGTGCAGCCGCCGTGGCGTAAACATAGAAGTCGTAGAACTCGATCGCGGTGCCGATAAAACTCGCCGTCGCCACACGGGTCGCGGAGTTGGTCGGTTGGGCAGGCGTGGTGTCGCTGTAAGCGGTACTGGTTGTCATGCGGTGATCCCTGACAGTCATGAGCTCCGTGGGAGCGAATTATTATGGTCGAACACCCAGGGATGTGGGATGAGGCGCGATCGCTGTTTCAGGTAGGAACAGTCGCCGGTGTAATGCAGAAATGGCCGAAACCTGTCAGGTGCGGGGTAAGCATGAGGTTCGGCGGGGCTTGGGTAAGCGCCTCGATTATAGGAAGGGGGCTAACGATTGAACAAGAGCAAAAAGATCGTCCGAACGCGGCCCGATCTTTTGATCTTTTACCTGGCAGGCACCAGGGCTGGCACTGAAGAGGTATGCCAGATCAACACTTTGCTCACCCGGTTCTCCTCAGTCTCAAGAATCTCCAGGCGATAACGCCCGATCTTCAAACAAACCGCACTTTCCGGAATAGTCTCTAACGCTTCAGTCACCAGACCATTCAGCGTTTTCGGCCCATCGCTCGGCAAATGCCAGCCCAGGCATTTGTTCAATTCGCGTATCGACGCTGCACCGTCAATCACCATGCGGCCATCGCCCTGTGGATGGATGTGCGGATTATCGAGGCTGTGCTCGCTTTCAAACTCGCCGACTATTTCTTCGAGAATGTCTTCCAGGGTAACGATGCCGAGCACTTCGCCGTACTCGTCGACCACCATGCCGAGGCGGCGCTGTTGTTTGTGGAAGTTCAGCAGTTGCAGTTGCAGCGGCGTGCTTTCCGGCACGAAGTACGGCTCGTAACTGGCGGCCAGCAAGGCTTCGAGCGTCAGATCTCCGTTGCTCAGCAGATGGCGGATCTGCCGGGTATTGAGCACCGCTTCAACCTGATTGATGTCGCTGTGAAATACCGGCAGGCGCGTACGTTTGTTGTGGCGCAGTTGCTCAATGATCTCTTCGAGAGAATCGTCGAGGTTGATGCCGTCGACGTCACTGCGCGGCACCAGGATGTCGTTGACCGTGATGTTGTCCAACGCATGAATGCCGGAAACCGGGTGTGCCCGGACCGGGTGTTCTGGATCGTCGTACCGATCGGCAGGCGAGTCATCTTCGCTTTGCTGCACGACCTGAACCTTGCGCGCAAATGGAGTCATCAGCAAACCGCTGATACGGCTGAACAGCCAGGCAAACGGATAGACAATCTTCAGTGGCACCGCCAGCAAGGTGTTGCCGAACGCCAGCACGGCATCGGGATAACGCTGGGCGACGGTACGCGGGAAGTAATCGGCAAACACCAGCAGAATTGCGCCGGCACCGAGGCACGCAGCCCATGGGCCATTTTCCTCGCAGAGAAAGATCGCCAGCAGCGTCGCGATGATCACGGCGAGGGCACGGCAAAGGGTATTGCAGAGAATCAGGCTGTCGAGCGGGAAGCTCAGCTTTGCCAGCGGTTTATCGCTGGCGCGCGAGGCGTTGCGTTGCGCGAGCAGGTGCTGCTGCGCGATTTCGACGGCGGTAAACAGCCCTGACCACAAAATCAGCAGGACAAACACCGCGAGCATCGGCCCTATGGGCAAACCGTCCATTTATGCCGCCCGTCAGATGTGCAGGATGTATTCACGAACCAGTTTGCTGCCGAAATACGCCAACATCAGCAGACAGAAACCGGCGAGAGTCCAGCGAATCGCCTTGTGACCGCGCCAGCCGAGACGATTGCGGCCCCACAACAGCACGCTGAACACGATCCAGGCCAGGCAGGCCAGCAGGGTCTTGTGCACCAGATGCTGGGCGAACAGGTTTTCGACGAACAGCCAGCCGGAGATCAGCGACAGCGACAGCAGCGTCCAGCCGGCCCAGAGGAAGCCGAACAGCAGGCTTTCCATGGTTTGCAGCGGCGGGAAATTCTTGATCAGCCCGGACGGGTGCTTGTGCTTGAGCTGGTGGTCTTGCACCAGTAGCAGCAAGGCCTGGAAGACCGCAATGGTGAACATGCCGTAGGCGAGGATCGACAATAGAATGTGCGCGAGGATGCCCGGCTCTTCGTCGATGATCTGCACAGTGCCGGTCGGCGCGAACTGCGCCAGCAGCACAGTCACCGCTCCGAGCGGGAACAGCAGTACCAGCAGGTTCTCCACCGGAATGCGCGAGCAGGCGATCAGGGTCAGGGCGATCACCGCCGCCGCGATCAGGCTGGAGGCGCTGAAGAAGTCCAGGCCCAGGCCGATTGGTGTCAGCAAGTGGGTGAGCAGGCTGGCGGCGTGGGCCACCACGGCGAGAGCGCCGAGGCTAACCAGCAGGCGCTTGTTCGCCTTGGCACCGGTGGCCAGACGGGTGCTCTGATAAAGAGTCGCAGCGGCATATAGAAGGGCGGCGGCGAGGGTGGTCAGCAAACTCGGTGACAAGGGGAGCATAAATCCTGTTAGGCAAGCCCGAAAGGGGCTGAGTTTGGCATAGAACCGCCATGGCACGAAAGACTCAGGAAGCTGACAGCGAGGTGTCCGCCAGCCGCAGTCTTCGCTATAATCCGCGACCTGCCCACGCCGCAGGCTCGCCGAGCACATGTTGATTCCGGTCTGGGCCGCCATTATCCCGGTCTACACAGGGCCTGAAAGGATCGCGCAATGTTTGAAAACTTAACCGACCGTCTCTCGCAGACGCTGCGCCATGTCACCGGCAAGGCGAAGCTGACCGAGGACAACATCAAAGACACCCTGCGTGAAGTGCGCATGGCGTTGCTCGAAGCCGACGTCGCCCTGCCGGTGGTCAAGGACTTCGTCAATTCGGTCAAGGAGCGCGCTGTCGGCACCGAGGTGTCGCGCAGCCTGACGCCGGGCCAGGCGTTCGTGAAGATCGTCCAGGCTGAGCTCGAAAGCCTGATGGGCGCGGCCAACGAAGATCTGAACCTGAGCGCCGTACCGCCTGCCGTGATTCTGATGGCCGGTCTGCAGGGCGCCGGTAAAACCACCACCGCTGGCAAACTGGCGCGCTTCCTTAAAGAGCGCAAGAAGAAGTCGGTCATGGTCGTGTCGGCGGACGTTTACCGCCCGGCAGCTATTAAACAGCTGGAAACCCTGGCCAACGACATCGGCGTGACGTTCTTTCCGTCCGACCTGAGCCAGAAACCGGTGGACATCGCCACCGCCGCTATTAAAGAAGCAAAACTGAAATTCATCGACGTGGTCATCGTCGACACCGCCGGTCGTCTGCACATCGACGAAGAGATGATGGGCGAGATCAAGGCGCTGCACGCCGCGATCAATCCGGTCGAAACCCTGTTTGTGGTTGACGCCATGACCGGTCAGGACGCGGCCAACACGGCCAAGGCCTTCGGTGATGCACTGCCGCTGACCGGTGTGATCCTGACCAAGGTCGACGGCGATGCCCGTGGCGGTGCCGCATTGTCGGTACGTGCTATCACCGGCAAGCCAATCAAGTTCATCGGTATGGGCGAGAAGAGCGAAGCGCTCGATCCGTTCCACCCTGAGCGTATCGCCTCGCGGATTCTCGGCATGGGCGACGTGCTCAGCCTGATCGAACAGGCCGAAGCAACCCTCGACAAGGACAAGGCCGACAAACTGGCCAAGAAGCTGAAGAAGGGCAAGGGTTTCGACCTCGAAGACTTCCGCGATCAGCTGCAACAAATGAAGAACATGGGCGGCCTCGGCGGGCTCATGGACAAACTGCCGAGCATCGGCGGCGTCAACCTGTCGCAAATGGGCAATGCCCAGAACGCCGCAGAGAAACAATTCAAACAGATGGAAGCCATCATCAATTCCATGACCCCGGCCGAGCGCCGCGACCCTGAGCTGATCAGCGGTTCGCGCAAGCGCCGGATCGCCATGGGTTCCGGCACTCAGGTGCAGGACATCGGTCGCTTGATCAAGCAGCACAAGCAGATGCAGAAGATGATGAAGAAATTCTCCGCCAAGGGCGGAATGGCGAAAATGATGCGCGGCATGGGCGGAATGTTGCCCGGCGGCGGCATGCCAAAGATGTAAAGACTTCGCCGGTCGTCGCACCGGCGCGGACCCTGCAAGGACGCAGGATCAACAGCAAACCCGCACTCGGCGGGAGCTGACTGGCCGTTTTCATCGACGGCTCTATATGCAAATCTGCACGGCATGCCACAGGCGCCGGAAAAAGTCATTTGCAAAAGTCCGGATATTCCTTAGAATATGCGGCCTTTCGGGCACCCATGCCCGCTGTGCATTTAGATTTGCAGCACCGACTACAGGAACGATGTTCACATGCTAACAATCCGTCTTGCCCTTGGCGGCTCCAAAAAGCGCCCGTTTTACCACCTGACCGTAACCGACTCGCGTAACCCGCGTGACGGCTCCCACAAAGAACAGGTTGGTTTCTTCAACCCTGTTGCCCGTGGTCAGGAAATCCGTCTGTCCGTGAACCAAGAGCGCGTAGCCTACTGGCTGAGCGTTGGTGCACAGCCTTCTGAGCGTGTTGCTCAGTTGCTGAAGGAATCTGCAAAGGCTGCGGCCTGAGCAATATGAACGCGACGCCTGCTGTTGCCGATGATTTGATCGTTATTGGCAAAATTTATTCTGTTCATGGCGTTCGCGGCGAAGTGAAGGTTTATTCCTTTACTGATCCGACTGAAAACCTGTTGCAGTACAAAACCTGGACGCTCAAGCGCGAAGGCAATGTGAAACAGGTCGAGCTGGTCAGTGGACGCGGGAACGACAAGTTCCTGGTCGCAAAGCTCAAGGGTCTCGATGATCGTGAAGAAGCTCGTCTTCTGGCCGGTTATGAGATCTGCGTGCCGCGCAATCTGTTCGCTGAATTGACCGAAGGCGAGTACTACTGGTACCAGCTGGAAGGTCTGAAGGTCATCGACACCCTTGGGCAATTGCTCGGGAAAATCGATCATCTTCTGGAAACCGGCGCCAATGATGTAATGGTCGTCAAGCCTTGCGCTGGCAGCCTGGATGATCGCGAACGCCTGTTGCCCTATACGGAGCAATGTGTGTTGGCCATCGACCTGGCAGCGGGCGAGATGAAGGTGGATTGGGACGCGGACTTCTAAACGTGGCTAATTTGCGCGTAGAAGTGATCAGTTTGTTTCCCGAGATGTTTTCCGCCATCGGCGACTACGGCATCACCAGTCGTGCGGTCAAACAGGGGCTCTTGCAGCTGACCTGTTGGAATCCGCGAGATTACACGACGGATCGGCATCACACTGTGGACGATCGCCCGTTTGGCGGTGGTCCGGGCATGGTGATGAAGATCAAGCCCCTGGAAGATGCTCTGGCTCAGGCCAAGGCAGCAGCCGGGGAGGCGGCGAAGGTGATTTACCTGTCCCCCCAAGGCCGTCAACTGAATCAGTCGGCGGTACGCGAGCTGGCACAATCGGATGCATTGATCCTGATTGCCGGCCGCTATGAAGGCATTGACGAGCGCTTTATTGAGGCTCATGTCGATGAAGAGTGGTCGATTGGCGACTATGTACTGTCTGGCGGCGAGCTGCCGGCGATGGTCCTGATCGATGCGGTTACACGACTGCTGCCTGGAGCTTTAGGGCATGCGGATTCCGCCGAGGAAGATTCCTTTACGGATGGTCTGCTGGATTGCCCGCACTACACCCGACCTGAGGTGTATGCGGATCAGCGTGTTCCCGACGTGTTGCTGAGTGGCAATCACGCGCATATCCGGCGTTGGCGTTTACAGCAGTCCCTTGGTAGGACCTTTGAACGACGCGCCGATCTTCTGGAAAGCCGCTCGCTTTCTGGAGAAGAGAAGAAGCTGCTCGAGGAATACATCCGCGAGCGGGACGATAGTTAACAACGTATCGATGGTAGATCGAACGATTTACCTTAGGAGCACAGCATGACCAACAAAATCATCCTTGCACTCGAAGCAGAGCAGATGACCAAAGAAATCCCTACCTTCGCCCCAGGCGACACTATTGTCGTTCAGGTGAAAGTGAAGGAAGGCGATCGTTCCCGTCTGCAAGCGTTCGAAGGCGTTGTAATCGCCAAGCGTAACCGCGGCGTGAACAGTGCGTTCACCGTACGTAAAATCTCCAACGGTGTTGGCGTAGAACGTACTTTCCAGACCTACTCCCCGCAGATCGACAGCATGGCTGTTAAACGTCGCGGTGACGTACGTAAAGCCAAGCTGTACTACCTGCGCGACCTGTCGGGTAAAGCAGCTCGCATCAAGGAAAAACTGGCTTAAGTCCAGCTTCCGATGCAGAAAAAAGCAGCCTACGGGCTGCTTTTTTGTTGCCTGCAATAAAACTGCCCCCATCCTGTAGGAGCTGCCGAAGGCTGCGATCTTTTGATCTTGCTTGTATTCGGAAGCCAGATATCGAGTCTATTTCATGACCACCCGCGACCAGGAAATCGAACGCCGCACCGAACTCTCGGTGACTCGCGTAACCAAAGCCGTCTTCCCGCCGACCACCAACCATCACAACACCCTGTTTGGCGGCACGGCGTTGGCATGGATGGACGAAGTGTCGTTCATCACCGCCACGCGCTTCTGCCGGTTGCCGCTGGTGACCGTGTCCACCGACCGCATCGACTTCAATCACGCGATCCCGGCCGGCTCCATCGTCGAGTTGGTCGGGAAGGTGATCAAGGTCGGCAATACCAGCCTCAAGGTCGAAGTAGAAGTCTTTGTTGAGAGCATGAGCTGCGATGGCCGCGAGAAGGCCATTCATGGGCAGTTCAGCTTTGTCGCCATTGATGATGACAAGCGACCGGTGCCGGTGCTGCCGGGTTTTGCGGCCTGATCTGATATCGCGTCGCGCCATTCGCGAGCAAGCTCGCTCCCACAGTGATCGGGGTGAACACACCATTTGTGTCCGGCACAGAACCTGTGGGAGCGAGCTTGCTCGCGAAGGCGTCAGCTCAGGCGCCGCTGGCCTCCGGCTGAATCAAAGCCAGCAGCGTCCACCCGGATCCCGGTTTCAAAGCAGTCTCCGGCGTCACCACATGCACCCAGCCGCTGTCATCGCGCATGAACAACAACGTTGCACGATTCCCATGCAGCGCGCGGTAATCCTCCCAGCCAAACCCGTCCGTCAACGTCGTGCTGTACAGCTCGGCACCCTGACCCATCTGGCTGGCCAGTTTCGCGTAGGTAAACGCTTCGCTGCCCAACTGATTACCACGATGCTCCAGGCTCGCGCGGTGTTTATCGCTGCGACGGCTTTCATGTCCGCTGGCCAATCCAAACAAGCGCTGATGCCCGAAGTCATGGCGAAAACGCATCGCCGCCAGAGTATTGAGTTCACCTGACGGCGACAGCGCCAGCAGATGCCCCAGCCCGACCAGATCCAGATGCGCATCGGCATGTTGCGAGGCCGGGTTGCCGAAATACGTTGGCAAGCCTTCCATCCGCGCCGCACGAATGTTTTCCCAGCTTGAATCGGTCAGCAGCACGCGGCTGCCCAGTTGCTGCAGCGATTTGCCCAGCTCCCGGGCGGGGCCGTTGGCGCCGACGATCAGGAAGCCGCTCGGCGCGGGTTCTGCGACTTTCAGCAGGCGTGCCAGCGGTCGTGCCGTGGCGCTTTGCAGCACAACGGTGCCGATAATCACCGCAAACGTCAGCGGCACCAGCAGTAACGCGCCCTGGTGACCGGCCTCATGCAGACGAATCGCAAAAATCGCCGAGACCGCCGCCGCGACGATCCCGCGTGGCGCGATCCAGCAGAGCAACGCACGCTCACGCCAGCTCAGACTGGACCCCGCTGTACTGAGCAGCACATTCAATGGCCGGGCAATCAGTTGGATTACCAGCAGCAGGATCAGCACCAGCGGACCTAATCCGATCAAGGCGTACAAATCCAGGCGCGCCGCCAACAGAATGAACAGCCCGGAAATCAGCAGCACGCTGAGGTTTTCCTTGAAGTGCAGGATATGCCGCACATCCACGCCCTTCATGTTGGCCAGCCACATGCCCATCAGCGTCACCGCCAGCAGGCCGGATTCATGCATCACTGCGTTGGCGGCAATGAAAATTCCCAGTACCGCCGCCAGCGAGGCGAGGTTGTGCAGATACTCCGGCAGCCACTGCCGGCGGATTACCGTGCCGAGCAGCCAGCCACCGACAATGCCGAACACCGCGCCGCAGAGAATCACGCCGCCAAAGGTGAACAGGCTCTGCTTGAGGCCATGACCTTCGGCGCTGGCAATGATGAAGCTGTAAACCACCACGGCGAGGAGGGCGCCGATCGGGTCGATGACGATGCCCTCCCAACGCAAAATATTGGCGATCGAGGCTTTCGGCCTTACCACGCGCAGCATCGGCACGATGACGGTCGGGCCGGTCACCAGCGTCAGGCTGCCGAACAGGATGGCCAGCATCCAGTCGAAACCGAGCAGGAAGTGCGTAGCGACCGCGATGACGATCCAGGTCGAGATCGCGCCAATGGTCACCAGACGATGAACGACGCTGCCGATCTCCTTCCACTCCGACAGGTGCAGGGTCAGGCTGCCTTCGAACAGAATCAGCGCGACGGCCAGCGACACCAGCGGCATCAGCAGCGGCCCGAACATTTCCTGCGGATCGAGCCAGCCCAGCACTGGGCCGACCAGAATCCCCGTCAGCAACAAAAACAGAATCGCCGGCAGCTTCAGGCGCCAGGCTAGCCATTGGCAACCCAGCGCCGCCGCGCCAATCGCGCCAAATGCCAAGAGAATTTGCTGCTCGTTCATTGATGCTCCCTGTTCCTTGAAATAGCCGGCTATGAAAGACTAGCGCCCATTCCTACAGTTCACTCTACATTTGCGCACAGTCCATGAGGCTGTGTGTCTTGAGCGCCCATGCCTGCCATCGACCATCCGCTGATTGACCAATTCCTCGACGCTTTATGGCTGGAGAAAGGCCTGTCCGATAACACACGCGGCGCTTATCGCAGCGATCTGGCGCTGTTCAATGGCTGGTTGCAGGAGAAGAATCTGGAGCTGATCAACGCCGGCCGTGAGCTGATCCTCGATCACTTGGCCTGGCGCCTGGAGCAGAACTACAAACCGCGCTCCACTGCCAGATTCCTCTCCGGGGTGCGTGGCTTTTATCGCTATCTGCTGCGGGAAAAGCTGATCAGTGTCGACCCGACGTTGCGCGTCGACATGCCGCAACTCGGTAGGCCGTTGCCTAAGTCGCTGTCGGAAGCTGACGTCGAAGCCCTGCTTAAAGCACCGGATCTGAGCGAAGCGATTGGCCAGCGTGACCGCGCCATGCTTGAAGTGCTTTACGCCTGCGGACTGCGCGTGACCGAACTGGTCAGCCTGACGCTGGAACAGGTCAACCTGCGTCAAGGGGTGTTGCGGGTGATGGGCAAGGGCAGCAAGGAGCGGCTGGTGCCGATGGGCGAGGAGGCGATCGTCTGGGTCGAACGCTACATGCGTGACGGTCGCGGCGAACTGCTCGGTGGCCGGCCCAGCGATGTGCTGTTCCCCAGCCAGCGCGGCGAACAGATGACTCGCCAGACCTTCTGGCACCGGATCAAGCATCAGGCCAAGGTTGCCGGGATCGGCAAGTCGCTGTCGCCGCACACCTTGCGCCATGCGTTTGCCACGCACCTGCTCAACCACGGCGCGGATTTGCGTGTGGTGCAGATGTTGCTCGGTCACAGCGACCTCTCGACTACGCAGATTTACACCCACGTCGCCCGCGCTCGATTGCAGGATCTGCATGCCAAACACCACCCGCGCGGCTGAAAACAGTCCCTGTGGGAGCGAGCTTGCTCGCGATAGCGGTGTGTCAGGCAGCACATGTTTGGATGTGCTGGCCTCTTCGCGAGCAAGCTCGCTCCCACAGGGGGATATGTCGTCCTGAAAGTGTGGCGACAGGCGCATTCGGCCACCGTGGCCTTATGTGTTAGGCTTTGCCGGTTTGCACGATGGACGGTTATGACCCGGTGTTCCGGCACGGGCGTTCTGATCGTTCCATTTGTCCGCCTTCAGGAGTTCTCATGCGTCTGACCCAGATTTTCGCCGCCGCAGCCATTGCGTTGGTCAGCACCTTTGCCGTCGCCGATGACGCGGCCGACAAAGCGATTCGTCAAAGCCTGGAAAAACTCGAACTCGAGGTTCCGGTAGAAAGTATCAGTGCCAGCCCGTTGCCAGGCATGTACGAGGTCAAGCTCAAGGGCAGCCGCGTGCTCTACGCCAGTGCCGATGGCCAGTACATCGTGCAGGGCTACCTGTTCCAGCTCAAGGATGGCAAACCGGTCAACCTGACCGAGAAGACCGAACGCCTGGGCATTTCCAAACTGATCAACGCTATCCCGGTCGCCGAAACCGTGGTCTACCCGGCCGTGGGCGAGACCAAATCGCACATCACCGTGTTCACCGACACTACCTGCCCGTACTGCCACAAACTGCACGCCGAAGTGCCTGAGCTGAACAAGCGCGGCATCGAAGTGCGTTACGTAGCGTTCCCGCGCCAGGGTTTGAACTCGCCGGGTGACGAGCAACTACAAGCCGTGTGGTGCTCGAAAGACAAGAAAGCCGCTATGGACAAAATGGTCGATGGCAAGGAAATCAAGGCCGCCAAGTGCGATAACCCGGTTTCCAAGCAGTTCGCCCTTGGTCAGTCGATCGGCGTGAACGGTACACCGGCCATCGTTTTGGCTGACGGACAAGTGATTCCGGGCTACCAGCCTGCGCCACAAGTCGCCAAACTGGCGCTGGGCGCGAAGTAAATTCGCATCGTCACGGTCAGCCGTGACGATCATGGCCCGGTAGCCACATCGCCGGGCCATCAATAGAGAGCCGCGAGCACGCGGTTGTTTTCCGGCCGACCCCGCGTCGGCCGTTTTATGGGGAGTTCACAGTGAATCCGGTCAAAGTAGGCATCTGTGGGTTAGGGACCGTCGGTGGCGGTACCTTCAACGTACTTCAGCGCAACGCCGAGGAAATCGCTCGTCGTGCCGGGCGTGGAATCGAAGTGGCACAAATTGCCATGCGCACGCCAAAGCCTCAGTTCCAGACGACCGGTATTGCGATTACCAACGATGTCTTCGAAGTGGCCACGAACCCTGAGATCGACATCGTCATAGAGCTGATGGGCGGCTACACCGTTGCCCGCGAGCTGGTACTCAAGGCCATCGAGAATGGCAAGCATGTGGTCACCGCGAACAAGGCTCTGATAGCCGTTCACGGTAATGAAATTTTCGCCAAGGCTCGCGAGAAAGGCGTGATCGTCGCATTCGAAGCAGCTGTGGCCGGTGGTATTCCGGTGATCAAGGCGATCCGAGAAGGCCTGTCCGCCAACCGCATCAACTGGGTCGCCGGGATCATCAACGGCACCGGTAACTTCATCCTCACCGAAATGCGCGAGAAGGGCCGTACCTTCGAAGACGTGCTGGCCGAAGCCCAGGCACTGGGTTACGCCGAAGCCGATCCGACCTTCGACGTTGAAGGCATCGACGCGGCGCACAAGCTGACGATTCTGGCCTCCATCGCCTTCGGTATTCCGCTGCAATTCGACAAGGCATACACCGAAGGCATCACCAAGCTGACCACCGCTGACGTCAATTACGCCGAAGCGCTGGGCTATCGCATCAAGCACCTCGGCGTGGCGCGCAGCACTGCTGCCGGCATCGAGTTGCGCGTACACCCGACGCTGATCCCGGCCGATCGTCTGATCGCCAACGTCAACGGCGTGATGAACGCAGTGATGGTCAACGGTGACGCTGCTGGTTCGACGCTGTTCTACGGCGCTGGCGCCGGCATGGAGCCGACCGCTTCGTCGGTGATCGCAGACCTGGTCGACGTGGTTCGCGCCATGACCTCCGATCCGGAGAATCGTGTGCCGCACCTGGCCTTCCAGCCGGATTCGTTGTCGGCGCATCCGATCCTGCCGATCGAAGCCTGCGAAAGCGCGTACTACCTGCGCATTCAGGCCAAGGACCATCCGGGCGTGTTGGCTCAGGTGGCGAGCATCCTCTCGGAGCGCGGCATCAATATCGAGTCGATCATGCAGAAGGAAGTCGAGGAACACGACGGTCTGGTGCCGATGATCCTGCTGACCCACCGCGTGGTCGAGCAGCGTATCAACGATGCCATCGCCGCCCTCGAAGCGCTGGCGGGCGTCAATGGTCCGGTTGTACGGATCCGCGTCGAGCACCTGAACTAAGTCGTTGTCCTGCACCGGCCCCGTGAGCGGGGCCGGTGTTGTGAACACTCTCCATTGGAGTCAGTCATGCGTTACATCAGTACCCGCGGCCAGGCACCGGCCCTGAATTTCGAAGACGTCCTGCTGGCCGGTCTCGCGACCGACGGCGGTCTGTACGTTCCAGAAAACCTGCCACGTTTCACCCAGGAAGAAATCGCTTCCTGGGCCGGCCTGCCGTATCACGAGCTGGCTTTCCGCGTCATGCGCCCGTTCGTTACCGGCAGCATTCCGGATGCCGATTTCAAAAAGATTCTTGAAGAAACCTACGGCGTGTTCGCCCACAGCGCCGTAGCGCCGCTGCGTCAGTTGAACGGCAACGAATGGGTGCTGGAGCTGTTCCACGGCCCGACCCTGGCGTTCAAGGACTTCGCCCTGCAACTGCTCGGTCGTCTGCTCGACTACGTGCTGGAAAAGCGCGGCGAGCGCGTAGTAATCGTCGGCGCCACCTCCGGTGATACCGGTTCGGCCGCCATCGAAGGCTGCAAGCACTGCGAAAACGTCGACATCTTCATTCTGCACCCGCACAACCGTGTGTCCGAAGTGCAGCGTCGCCAGATGACCACGATTTTCGGCGAGAACATCCACAACATCGCCATCGAAGGCAACTTCGATGACTGCCAGGAAATGGTCAAGAACAGCTTCGCCGACCAGAGCTTCCTCAAAGGCACGCGTCTGGTCGCGGTCAACTCGATCAACTGGGCGCGGATCATGGCCCAGATCGTCTACTATTTCCACGCAGCCCTGCAGTTGGGCGGCCCGGCGCGCTCGGTGTCGTTCTCGGTGCCGACCGGCAACTTCGGCGACATCTTCGCCGGCTACCTGGCACGCAACATGGGCCTGCCGATCAACCAGTTGATCGTCGCCACCAACCGCAACGACATCCTGCACCGCTTCATGAGCGGCAATCAGTACGTCAAGGAAACCCTGCACGCCACGCTGTCGCCGTCGATGGACATCATGGTCTCGTCGAACTTCGAACGCCTGCTGTTCGACCTGCACGGTCGCAACGGCGCAGCGATCGCCGGCCTGATGGATTCGTTCAAGCAGGGCGGCGGTTTCAGCGTCGAGCAAGAGCGCTGGACCGAAGCGCGCAAACTGTTCGACTCGCTGGCCGTGGATGACGCGCAGACCTGCGAAACCATTGCTGAAGTCTACGAGCAGACCGGCGAGGTGCTGGATCCGCACACCGCCATTGGCGTCAAGGCTGCACGCGAATGCCGTCGTAGCCTCGATATCCCGATGGTGATTCTCGGCACCGCCCACCCGGTGAAATTCCCGGATGCGGTAGAGAAAGCCGGTGTAGGAAAAGCGCTCGAACTACCTGCACATCTTTCTGATTTGTTTGAGCGAAACGAGCGTTGCACCGTTCTGCCAAACGAGCTGAAAGCCGTGCAAGCCTTTGTCAGCCAGCATGGCAACCGCGGCAAGCCGCTTTAAGCCAGTAAAAGCTGTCACATTTTGAAGCCCGTCTCCTGACGGGCTTTTTTGTTTCTGCTGCCACACTGCTCGGGTTTTCACCCACGAAGGACGGGTGAGTCGATCACGAAGGAAGTGGCAATGCTGTTTTATAGAGGTTTGAAACCGGCACTGGGTGGGCTGTTCTTGTTCGCATTACTGGCCTTGATGCGCAGCAGCGAGGCGGCGCAACTGGCGCTGCATGACGAGGCCGTGGCTGGCAAAGTCCAGCCCATCGAACTGGCCGCACACGAGCGTCAATGGATTCGCGACAACCCCGAGGTGACGGTGACATCGTTGCAGTACCCGTTGTACCTGTTCCAGGATGAGCACGGGCAGTGGAGCGGCTTGAACAACGATGTACTCAAGCGTGTGACGGCGATGACCGGGTTGCGGTTTGTACATCAGGAATCGTTTTCCACCGATCACATGCTCGAACGGCTGGAGAGCGGCGCGGCGGATATCAGTACGACCCTGGCCATGAGCGAGGAGCGCAAGGTGTTTCTGGATTACAGCCACGCCTTCGGTGGCGCGGGCTGGGTATTCGTCGGCCGCGCTGATGCGCCGCGGCTGGAATCTTTCGAGCAATTGAGCAAACGGGTGCTGGTGCTGCCGGCCCGACATGCGCTGGAAGACATGATCAGGCGTGACTTCCCCTCGATCGAGATCCGCTCGGTCAAGACTTACGCCGAGGCGCGGGCGCTGGTCGAGAGCGGCGAAGCCTACGCCACCATCGAAAACGAAATTGGCGCACAGCTTTACCCGCTGGGTTTGCTCAAGGTCGGCGGTCTGGTCGAAGGCAAATGGGAAGCGGATAACCTGGCCGTGCGCAAAGGCATGCCGGTGCTGCTGAGTATCCTAAACAAGGCCCTTGAGGCATTTCCTGCGGCGGAGTTACGGGCGATTCGCCTGAAATGGCTGGAAGGTATTGCTCCTGCGCCCGTGCCGTCGGTCTGGCAGCAGATGCTTGAATGGGGTTGTTGGGGGATGGGCGGGCTCGGTGTGTTCGGTTTGCTGTCGCTGGTGTGGAATCGGCGTTTGACGGCAGTGATCAAATTACGGCGCGCGGCGGAAAAGGATCTGGGCGATCAACTGGCGTTTCAGCATGCGCTGATCGACTCCATGCCTGATCCGGTGTTCGTCCGCGACCTGCAAGGACGGCTGGTCATGTGCAATCGCAGCTATGAGGAGGCGCTGTCGATTCGACTGGATCAGGTGCAAGGGCGGTTGCTGATCGAGGTTGACTCGCTGCCCGACGCCACGGCGCTGATGTTGCACGATGAGTTCATGGTGCAGTTGCGCACGCGCAAGTCGCGCTTCAGCAAACGGCGATTGCAGTTCAAGAGCGGTCCCCGCGAGGTCTATCAATGGACGGTACCGTTCTACAGTGCCGACGGTAAATTGCGTGGGCTTTTAGGTGGCTGGACGGACATCACCCAGCGTCGTACAGAGAGCGGGTGCCGATGTCTGCATTGAAGATGGGAAATGTCCTATACGACGCGGCTACTTTTCCGATGGGAGGCTTAGGACGGCTGCCCTAGAGTGACAACCACTGCGGTGAGAGTCCGCGATTGTCGCTTCAGAGGTCGCTTATGCGCTCGCTTAAAGTCCTGATACTAGAACCCAATCCGTTCCAGCTGATGGCATTGCATCAAATGCTCAATGCCATTGGCATCTATGACGTGCTGACGGCGCCGTCGCTGGCATCGGCCCTGTCTTCCTTGAGCCATCGCGGCGTGGTCGACATCGCGATTTGCGATCCACAACTCAAGGGCGGCGATGGTCTGGCGTTGATCCAGCATCTGGCGGTTCAACATGAGGCGCGTGCGCTGATCCTGCTGGGGACGGTCGCACCGAGCCTGCTGAACGATCTCGAACCCTTGCTGTGCGAGCACCGTTTGCGGTTGCTGGGGCGCTTGCAAACCCCTGTGTCGGCGGTACTGATGCGCGGTTTGCTCGACAACTACCTGAGCGCCGCTTCGCCCCTTGTGCGGGTTTGACGGGGGCGGTTATTTTTCTGTCATCTTCGCCGTGCATGCTCTGACACTCCAGGAACGGAGCAATCGGTATGCAGAACTTTCTTCTCGGGCCGGTGGTCATTTATTGTGAACACGCCCCAGGCACACAGTTTTCGGACTATTGAGTGGAGATCGAGATGGAAAGTATCAGTCTGTTGCTCGGTGAGGCTCTGAGCCCGTATCAGGTTTCGTTGTCGCCAAGCGGTTCCCACGGCGAATGCCTGGTGACCTTGAAGAACAGCAGCGGCGCCATTGTGGTGGAGCGCGAATTCAATCAGGCGCAACTGACCGACAAGCGCCAGTTGACCGATGTCGTCGACGGTTTGCACCGCGACGTTCTGATCGCTGAAGGAAGGCTGGAGCCTTGTGTAATCGCGGCCTTGCGCAACGCTGCACTGGACAAGCGTGCGGCGCTGTAAAGATGAAATATTTTTTGTGGGAACCTTCCTGCATCCCTGTCAGTCAGACCCCATAACAGCAGGATCAAGCATTGTGCTCCGGTGCTTGTCGCTTGCTGCTACGGGTCTTTATGTAGGCCACGTTTAACCCCGAGTCGTCTCCCCACTTCTCGGGGTTTCTTTTGCCTGTGATTTGCTTACTGCGCGGCCTGGTGTTCGAAAAATGCACGGGCCTCTTGCAGATAATCTGCTTGGCGCTCAGGGTCCAGCCACGCGGCATAAAGCTGATTGAGGTGTTCGTGGGGCAGGGTCCGCAGCAACTGGTTGATCTCGCTGATGGCCTGGCGTCCCTGGGTGGTGTCGGAACACGCCACGTAGCCCGAGAGGTATTTTCCCGTGCCGCGAATCGGGTAAAACTCCAGTTCATCCTCTGCAATTTGCGCTTGTTTGGCCTGATAGCGGATCTCCGGCCAGTAACCCAGCACCACCTGCAACCGGCCCAGACGCTGCATCGACAGCAGATTGGTCAGCGCATCGTTGCCGTAATGGGCAGTCAATGCGCCGCTCGGCGCCTGATGCAGAATGTTGTCGATCAATTCGCCATAACTGCGCTCAGCGACCACGCCGACTTTTCTGTCGGTGGCGGACAGCAACGCCGACAGGTCGACTTCGCCGTTCAACAGATAAGGTTCAAGGACCGATCGATCTTGCTGGCGCACCACCAGGCCGTTGCTCACGGCGCGAATCGCCGGGATCGAATACGCGACCCACTGCGCACGTTCCTTGTTCCACAGCAGCGCGGGGTCACAGGCAAACGGGTTTTCATGGAGCATCTGCAAACCACGGGCGCGATTGACCCGCATCAGCATGTGTTCGTACTGCGGCATGCCGGCGATCAGCAACGGCATCAGTTGATCAATCACGCCCTGGCCCTTTTTCGGGCCTTCGAAAATGGTCAGTGGCGGCAGGTCGCGCAGTAACCAGATCAGCGTCGGTTTCGCCTGCACGCCGGTCGACAGCGTGAGCAAAAACAACAAGCCGAACAACCGCCACGTCCACCAGTGATGGGCGCGGTTGCTGTGCGATGTCTGCCGGCGTTTCAGCTTAAATGGCTCCGTCTTCGCGCAACTTGGCGATCTGTCTCTCGTCATAGCCAAGTTCGTGAAGTACCTGCGCATTGTGTTCACCCAGTTGCGGCCCGACCCATTCTGAACTGCCCGGTGTCTCAGAGAGTTTCGGCACAATGCCCGGCATCTTGAAATCTTTGCCGTCGGGCAGTTTTGCCTGCAGGAACATCTCTCGGGCCAGGTATTGCGGATCGTTGAACATGTCCTCGGCGCTGAAGATCCGGCTGGCCGGCACCTCGGCCTGATTGAGCAGGTCGAGCACGCTTTGCAGTGGCAATGAATTGACCCAGCGATCAATCACGCCGTACAACTCGTCGCGGCGATTGTCACGGCCATCGTTGCTGGCCAGTGTCGGATCGTTGGCCAGGTCTTCGCGGCCGATGATCAGCATGAAGCGTTTGAAGATCGCGTCACCATTGGCGCCGATCTGCACGTGCTTGCCGTCGGCGCTGGTATGAATCGAAGAGGGCGTGATGCCCGGCATGATGTTGCCGGTGCGCTCGCGGATAAAACCGAACACGTCGAATTCCGGCACCATGCTTTCCATCATTGCGAAAATGGCTTCATACAACGCCACATCGACGACCTGACCGGTGCCACCGTTGACCTCGCGATGACGCAGCGCCATCAGTGCGCCAATCACGCCCCACAGCGCGGCAATCGAATCGCCGATGGAGATCCCGGTACGCACCGGTGGCCGGTCCTCGAAACCGGTGATATAGCGCAGACCGCCCATGGACTCACCCACCGCACCGAAGCCGGGCTGATCCTTCATCGGCCCGGTCTGGCCGAAACCGGACAGGCGCACCATCACCAGTTTAGGATTCAAGGCGTGTAGGGTTTCCCAGCTCAGGCCAAGTTTTTCCAGCACACCGGGGCGGAAGTTCTCGATGAGGATGTCGGCTTCACTGAGCAGTTTTTTCAGGATCGCCAAGCCGTCAGGGTGTTTGAGGTTCAGCGTCAGAGACTTTTTATTGCGCGCCTGGACGAACCACCACAGCGACGTGCCTTCATACAGTTTTCGCCACTTGCGCAATGGATCACCGCCGTCCGGCGATTCGATCTTGATCACTTCGGCGCCGAACTCGCCGCAAATGCGCGAGGCAAACGGCCCGGCAATCAATGTACCCAATTCAATGACTTTCACACCGCTGAGCGGTTTGTTGGCGAACGGCATACTGAATCCTGTAGGACAAGGCTAAGCAGATACAGCGTTTTAACATAGCCGGCTGTCAGACGCCGCAGGTTGATCGCCATCAATTCGATGATTGCCTACCGCATCGGTTAGACTTGCCGACTTTCCTCGTATCAAGAAGCCCGTTCATGGCCCAGCCGTCCACTACCTACAAGTTTGAACTGAACCTCACCGACCTCGACCGCAGTGTCTACGAGAGCGTCAAGCAGACCATCGCCCGTCACCCTTCGGAAACCGAAGAGCGCATGACCGTGCGACTGCTGGCCTACGCCCTCTGGTACAACGAGCAGTTGTCGTTTGGCCGTGGTCTGTCAGACGTGGATGAACCTGCGCTGTGGGAAAAGAGCCTGGATGACCGTGTTCTGCACTGGATCGAAGTCGGCCAGCCAGACGCCGATCGTCTGACCTGGTGCTCGCGTCGCACCGAACGCACCAGCCTGCTGGCTTACGGCAGCCTGCGCGTTTGGGAAACCAAGGTAATCCCGGCGATCAAGAACTTGAAAAACGTCAACATCGCTGCGGTTCCGCAAGAAGTGCTGGAAACCCTGGCCAAGGACATGCCCCGCGTTATCAAGTGGGACGTGATGATCAGCGAAGGGACGATCTTCGTCACCGACGACCGTGGTCAGCACGAAGTCCAGTTGCAATGGCTGCAAGGTGAGCGCGGCTGATCCCGCGCCTGTAGCTGATTAATCCCACGTATTAAAGAGAAGTCTCCGTCACCCCATGCGCATCGAACCTCGCCTACTGCCCGAAACTCTGCCTTTTCTCGGTGATATTCCGCCGCTGCTGACCCGCCTGTACGCGGCGCGGGGCGTGCAGTCCGAGGCGGAGCTGGACAAGAGCCTGGCGCGGTTGATCCCGTTTCAGCAGCTCAAGGGCATCGACGCAGCGGTAGACCTGCTGGTGACGGCGCTGGAGCAACGCCAGCGCATCCTCATCGTCGGCGACTTCGATGCGGACGGCGCGACGGCCAGTACAGTCGGCATGCTCGGCTTGCGTTTGCTCGGTGCCGCGCACGTTGATTATCTGGTGCCGAACCGTTTCGAATATGGCTATGGTCTGACTCCGGAAATAGTCGAAGTTGCGCTGACGCGCGAGCCGCAATTGCTGATCACCGTCGACAACGGCATCTCCAGCGTCGAAGGCGTGGCCGCAGCCAAGCGCGCGGGCCTCAAGGTCTTGATCACCGACCACCACTTGCCCGGTGATGAACTGCCGCAGGCCGATGCGCTGGTCAACCCGAACCAGCCCGGTTGCGAGTTCCCGAGCAAGGCGTTGGCCGGCGTCGGGGTGATTTTTTACGTGTTGATGGCGTTGCGCGCGCGTTTGCGCAGCCTCGGCTGGTACGAGAACAAGCCGCAGCCGAACATTGGCGAACTGCTTGATCTGGTGGCGCTGGGCAGCGTCGCCGACGTGGTACCGCTGGACGCCAATAACCGGATTCTGGTGCATCAAGGGTTGGAACGAATTCGCGCCGGTCGCGCACGGCCGGGGATCAAAGCGATCCTTGAAGTGGCCAAACGAGACGCTGCACGCATTACCTCCACTGACCTCGGGTTCATCGTCGGCCCGCGGCTGAACGCGGCCGGGCGTCTGGATGACATGAGTCTGGGCATCGAATGCTTGCTCACCGCCGACGCCAACCTGGCCCGGGAAATGGCCGCGCAACTGGACGGCATGAACCAGGATCGCAAATCCATCGAGCAGGGCATGCAGCGTGAAGCGCTGGCGCAGCTCAAGGACCTGCCGGTCGAGTCGATGCCGTTTGGTTTGTGCCTGTTCGATCCCGAGTGGCACCAGGGTGTGATCGGCATTCTCGCGTCGCGGATGAAAGAGCGTTATTTCCGTCCGACCATTGCCTTCGCCGATGCGGGCGATGGTTTGCTCAAGGGCTCGGGCCGTTCGGTGCAGGGCTTCCACATTCGTGACGCGTTGAGCGTGGTAGCGGCGCAGCATCCAAACCTGATCGCCAAGTATGGCGGTCACGCAATGGCCGCAGGTCTGACCTTGCCGCAGGAGAATTTTCCGCTGTTCGCCGAGGCCTTTGACGCTGAGGTGCGTAGGCAACTTCGCGAAGACGACCTGACCGGGCGCATGCTGACCGATGGCACGCTGGCGGTCGAAGAGTTCCACCTCGAACTGGCCCGCGCCTTGCGCCATGCCGGGCCTTGGGGGCAGCACTTCCCGGAGCCGCTGTTTCATGGCGTGTTCCAGTTGGTCGAACAGCGGGTGGTCGGCGAGCGGCACCTGAAAGTGGTGCTGAAGAGCGAATGTGGCTCGGTAAAACTGGATGGCATTGCCTTTGGGATTGACCGCGATATCTGGCCGAATCCGACCATTCAGTGGGTTGAGCTGGCTTACAAACTCGACGTTAACGAGTTTCGTGGGAATGAGACGGTTCAGTTGATGATTGCCCACATCGAACCGCGCTGACGCCTTCGCGAGCAGGCTCGCTCCCACATTTGAAATGCATTCCAATGTGGGAGCGAGGCTGCTCGCGAAAGTGTCCTTTCACACACTGAATCACTCTGAACCCTCCCTCATCGCCGGTTGTCGACTAGGCTCTAAGCACTGCTTGATTGGCCTTGTGACGTCTTGTCGAATTTTTTGCCCGCGGGGGCGGGTGCTGCACCTTTTTCCTGTCACTCGTCGACTATTCAAACAGAACCCTGGAGCCTGCCCACTGATTTGAGAGGTGCCCCATGAGTCTGCTGCTTGAACCCTTCACCCTGCGCCAACTGACCCTGCCCAACCGCATCGCCGTCTCGCCGATGTGCCAATACTCCAGCGTCGATGGCCTGGCCAACGACTGGCATTTGGTGCATCTCGGCAGCCGCGCGGTGGGCGGCGCCGGTCTGGTCTTCACTGAAGCCACGGCGATCACGGCCGACGGGCGGATTACCGCCGAAGACCTGGGCCTGTGGAACGACGAACAGATCGAACCGCTGCAACGCATTACCCGATTCATCACGTCCCAAGGCGCAGTTGCCGGCATTCAACTGGCTCACGCCGGGCGCAAGGCCAGCACCCATCGGCCGTGGATCGGCAAGCATGGCAGCGTCAAACCTGATGATGGCGGCTGGACACCGGTCGGGCCGTCGCCGATTGCTTTCGATCCGCAGCACACCCAACCGAAACAGCTGGATGAGGGGCAGATCGCCGAGGTCATTCAGGCGTTTGTCGATGCCGCCAAGCGCGCGCTGAAGGCTGGCTTCAGTGTG
This sequence comes from Pseudomonas chlororaphis, assembly GCF_000783395.1. Classification (GTDB taxonomy): domain Bacteria; phylum Pseudomonadota; class Gammaproteobacteria; order Pseudomonadales; family Pseudomonadaceae; genus Aquipseudomonas; species Aquipseudomonas chlororaphis_H. The sequence continues at coordinate 389,798 of NZ_JSFK01000001.1, forward strand.
GTTGAGGTACATGCCGCGCATGGTTATCTGCTGCATCAGTTTCTTTCGCCGCTGAGCAATCAGCGTCGTGATCAGTACGGTGGTTCGTTTGAGAACCGTATTCGTCTGGTGCTGCAAGTCACTGAGGCGGTGAGGGCGGTCTGGCCTGAGGAATTGCCGGTGTTTGTCCGCGTATCGGCCACTGACTGGGTGGAGGACGGCTGGAACCCGGATGAAACCGTGGAGCTAGCGCGACGCCTGCACACCCTTGGCGCGGATCTGATCGACGTGTCGTCGGGCGGGACGGCGGCCAACGCGGAAATTCCGGTCGGGCCGGGTTATCAGACGCGCTTCGCCGAACGTGTCCGCAAAGAGTCAGGCATCGCCACCGGCACTGTCGGAATGATTACCGAGCCGGCGCAGGCCGAGCACATTCTGCGCACCTGTCAGGCCGACATCATCTTCCTCGCCCGCGAACTGTTGCGTGATCCGTATTGGCCGTTGCATGCCGATGATGATCTGGGTGGGCGCAAAGCGGTGTGGCCGGCGCAGTACCAGCGCGCGACCCATCGTGATCAGCCGATTCATGAGTCAGATTTGCGCGATTGAGACGGTAGCGGTAAAGCAAAAAGCCCCGGTCAGTGAAGGCCGGGGCTTTGTTTTGTCTGATGATCTTTTGTTGAAATACTGCCGTCATCGCTGGCAAGCCAGCTCCCACAGGTTTGGCGTCGTACACAAAAATTGTGATCGACACCAAACACTGTGGGAAGCTGGCTTGCCAGCGATGAGGCCCGTGCAGGCGCCTCAAATCATCAAGGGTATTTGCGCTTATCCGGTGCCGGCGGGAAGTACTGATACAACCAGGTCTCGCTCAACGTGCGGTCATTGGTGCGAATGAACAAACGTAGCTCCACCGGCTCGACGCTGTCATTGGTCGGGTACCAGTCGAACAGGATCCGGTAACCCTTGATGTCATCCAGCACCAGCACGCTGAAGTCCTGCACCTTGCCATTCGAGCAGGTCACCACCGGCTCGATCCCGGTGCCCTGCGGCAGTCGATCCAGACCGCCACCGGTGAAGTCCACGGCAAAACGGCGCGCCCACACTGGCGGGTAATGCTCTCCCGGTGCCCAACCTTCGGTGAAACCGCCCATGCCGGAACGGGTCGCGTGCACCCGTGCCAACGGCGTACCCACTGGCGGCAATGCGCTCCAGTAAAGCTTGTAGCCGTAGTTCAGCGAATCCCCGGCAGCCACCGGTTTTTTCGGCGTCCAGAATGCCACGATGTTGTCGAGAGTCTCGCCGGTGGTAGGAATTTCCAGCAGATCGATAGAGCCTTCGCCCCACGCGGTGGTCGGTTCTACCCACAGGCTCGGGCGCTTGCTGTACCAGTCGACGGTGTCCTGATAGTTGGCGAATTCATGGTCGGTCTGCACCAGACCGAAACCTTTCGGATCGGTGTCGGCAAACGCATTGAATTGCAGGGTCGCCGGGTTGTTCAGCGGACGGCAGATCCACTCGCCGTTGCCGCGCCACATGGCGAGGCGATCCGAGTCGTGGATTTGCGGGTGAATGGTGTCGCACATGCGGCGCTCGTGGGTGCCACAGCTGAACATGCTGGTCATCGGCGAGATGCCCAATTGCTCGATCGCCGTGCGCGCATTGATGTGCGCATCGACTTCCATCACCACGCGCTCGGCCTGGCAGTCGATGTCGAAACGGTAAGCGCCAGTGGCACTCGGCGAGTCGAGCAGGGCATACACCACAAATCGGGTGGCGTTCTTGTCCGGTGTCTCGAACCAGAACTTGGTGAAGTCAGGGAATTCTTCGCGTTTTTTCGCGTAAGTGTCGATCGCCAGGCCGCGCGCCGAGAGGCCATATTGGCCAGTGGCGTCTACCGCACGGAAATAGCTGGCGCCGAGGAACGACAACACATCATGACGATCCAGCTCCGGCGCTTTGAACAGCTTGAAACCGGCAAAACCGAGGTCACCCTTGAGCTGCTGGGTGTCGACTGAAGTGTTTTCATAGTTGAACAGCGCCGGGCGGAAATGCACTTCGCGGGCAGTGCGGGTCTTGGCGTCGACGCTGTACATGCGCACCGGTTGACGGAATCCCATGCCGACGTGGAAGAACTGCACGTCCAGCTGCCCCTTGTTTTCCTTCCACAGCGAATGCTCGCCGTCGTAACGGATCGCGTTGAAGTTCTGCGGGGTCATGGTCGCCAGGGTCGGCGGCAGCACCTGTTTGGTGTCCTGATAGGCGCTGCCAGCCAGTTGCTTGGCCTGGCGCTTCAGCGCTTCGAAGTCGAAGGCCTGAGCCTCGCCGTCGGCGGCGCCGCCATTGGCCGCCCATGCACGGCTGGCCAGCAGGCCAGTGGCCGAAAGACCGGTGTAAGCCGCAATGGCCATGGACGCTTTGAGCAAATTCCTGCGATGCATAAATACAACCTGTCGTGTGCAATCCCGCGCCGTTCCTGGCACGTGCTGGATCAGAAATAACGGTTCGGACAAGCCTTCGGCCAAACGCAACGGACTATTAACAGATGCCCGCTAGCTTAAACGGTTCGCTCGCAATGCAAAATTCGTTGATTCACCGCGCCAGTGTGTCAATGAAACAAGACATGTCGGTTAAAAATCTGACAGGGCGTTCTGATTTACACGGCATATCTGCTTTTTTCGACTAATTACTCTAAAAACCGCTTTTCAGCGCCGATTTAATTTCTATTCTATGGGCATGACCGGGCTGACCGGTAGGGCACACGGCGCTGCTGTAAGGGGCAGGGCGATGTGGTGGTTTAGCAATTCTTTGAAGTATTGAAGGACATCGTCCATGGCAAAAATACAAGGGATCACCGACATGCTGGGCATCTTTCCTTGCCTGGGCAGCGGCCGCAAAAGGCGTCGGCTCAGCTCTGACGAAGTGAAACTGGTGGAGCGTTATCGGGAGCTTTCGGAGAATGACCGGATTGCGATGCGGTATCTGGTGGATGCGATGCGGAGTGTTTCGCGGTTTTAACGCTGGGGTGGGCACCGTGAAAGCCATTTGGCTCTTACGGTGGCCAGGTCAATCAAATTGCCTGCGTCGGCATCGGTGATGCCGATGGCAATGGCTTTCTGAAGATCGGCATTGTCGTTTAGTTTCAGGTAAGAGATCGCAAAGCTTTCATCACAGGGAATGACTTCCTCAATCTGAGGACATTTGAGAACAGTTCTACTCATCTGAATTCAACTCGCTAGAGGGGACACGCTAAACCTGTGGCGAGGGAGCTAGCTTCCTCGCCACAGGTTTTTTGTTTATGAGCCTTAGCTACATGTGCTCAGAACCGGATACGGCCGCTGGCCGCGCATCAACTCCGGCACATCCCGCCATTTGACCCACGCCTGCTGTTGCCAGTGCAGCAGCGGCACGGTGACGCCCGCCCAATGCATCGAACTCAGGCTCGGGTGGTTTTCCGCAGGGTTCGATTGGTTTTCGCGCAGCATCGGGATGACTTCATGGCTCAGCCATTGGCGCAGGTGTCGGTTTTCCGGGACGAAGTGATGGACGAGCAGGGCGAACAGGCCGGATTCGCTGACCATTGCGCAATCGATGATTTCGCCGTCCCGACGCAGAAGGACATGGCGACGCTGATCGGGATCTAGTTTCAGGGTGAGGCGTTCGTTTAGCGGATAGCCCATCAAGCGACCGAGATCCTGAACACAGAACCAGGCTTCGTGATCTTGCATGAAGGCGTGGAGGAAACGGTTGTGGCGGGTGAAGGCGGTGGGGGTGAAGAAAGCGGAGCTTTCAGAAGGAATTTGTACGTGGTTAGGCATTTGTCGACTCCAATATCGAGAATAGAGCCGCCACTCAAATGAGCGCGGTTGCGCCATGTTGATTTTGTTCCGGCTTCGACACCGGGCTGCTGATGTCACAGCCGGAAAGAAGACTATCTGCCGTGTGCTCTACGCACCAAGTCTGTTCTATCGACAATAACTGTAGGAAACGGGGCTTTCTCCGGAAGGCTGTGTCTGTAGGAAATGCCTGTTTTTGCACTCGCTGCAGTCCGTCTGCATCTGAAGCCTGTTTTTTCGTTTATTCATGAAAACCCAAGCAATGAACTGCAGGTTTTCTCCATGTTGATCGAATTCTCGGTATCCAATTACCGCTCATTTCGGGACAGGCAAACCCTGTCCATGGCGGCGAGCGCTCGTCTGAGCAAAACGCGCAATACGTTCAAAGCCTCCACGAGCGCAGAAAAGCTTCCGGAGCTGTTGAAGGTTGCAGCTATTTACGGTCCGAACGCCTCCGGAAAGTCTTCACTGATCCGCGCAATGGGCATCGTCGGACGCTTGCTAGCGACACCACGTGGTTCAAATGACGACGCGCTGCCTGTTTCACCCTTTCGATTTGATTGCACTCTGAGCGATGCGCCCAGTGTCTTTGAGTACGACTTTATTCAGGGCGGACTGCGCTATCGGTTTGTCCTCGGGCTGACCGCGCAGAGGATTGTTCAGGAACAACTGACCGCTTACCCGAAAGGTAAGGAAACACTGCTTTATGACCGCCGGTTTGATGCTGAAGGTGAGCACTACCTGTTTGGTAAAACCCTTGATGGCGGCAAGGAAGTGCATTGCGCTTGGCGCCGATTGACCAGTCCGACGATGCTGTTTATTAAACAAGCCGTCACTCATAGCAGCGAAGAGTTGAGTCAACTGCGGACTCCATTCAGTTGGTTTCAAACCGGTCTGCTGGTCATTGAACAAAACAACATGCTTGGCTTGTCCACAGCCTCGATTCGCTTTCTGCAAATGGTGAAAAATCATACGAGCAACCTGCGCGATTTTCTCAGGGCGCTGGATATTCCTGTGTCTGCGATACAACTCGACCCGGATGACGCCTGTGCAGACTTGAGCAACAGAAAACAGACCTTGAAGGAGTTCTTCGCGGCGGCTCAAAGGGACAAACTGACCCTCACGCATTCCAGCATTTCAGGCGATGCGCAGTTCGACTTCTCGGAGGAGTCTTGCGGAACCAAAAACCTGATTGGCTTCTGGTTGCCCTGGTTCATGATGAATCAGGCCGGTGGTAGTGGGATCCTCTGCGTCGACGAACTGAATAGCAGTCTTCATCCCGAAATCGTCGCTGACTTGATCGCAAAGCATCTGGACAGTGGCTTGGATACCCAACTGATTTTCACGACACACGATACCCATCTGATGAATGAAAAGATTCTGCGGCGTGACCAGTTCTGGATTACAGAACGTGATGCTCATGGCGCCACGAGCTTGTTTTCCGTACACGATTTTGAAGGTCGGGAAAGCGAGGATGTCGAGAAGCGTTACTTCGAAGGGCGTTATCGCGGGCTGCCGCTGATAAGGCGGGGGTGAGGGTCGTGAGTTCGTTCAAATCGTTTGATCGCAAGGCTTCCCGCTTCAAACCGCAGCCTAAGGTGCTGGTGTTGTGTGAAGACAGTAAGTCAGGGAAACGTTATCTGGAGGAAGCCGCGTTTTATTTTCGGGCCAAGGCCCAGGTTGAGATCGTCCACTGCGGTGTTACACATCCAAGCGGCATTGTTGAGCGAGCAGTCGTAAGGCAAAAAAGCTTCGATAAGGTGTTCTGTGTTTTGGATCGAGACACCCACATGTGCTTCGAGCGAGCGTTGAATGTGGCGAAGTCTTATCCAAAAATCCAAGTCATCGCATCTTATCCATGCTTCGAGTTTTGGCTACTACTGCACTTTGGCTACAGTCGAAAACCGTTCAGCACAGCCGGGAAGAACTCTCCGGCTGATTTGGTGACCAAGAGCCTCAGAGCAAAACCCAGCATGGCTGACTATCAGAAAGGCAAAGACGTCAGCTACTTCGCTCAGCTACTCGGAAAGCCATTTCAGCAGGCAAGAGCGCTGGCCCCCAAAGTTCTTGAGGATGTCGCCCTCAGTGGCGAACACAACCCAAGCACTGAAATTCACCTATTGATGGATGAGTTCGAAGCCCTCTCAAAGCCCCAGCCGATTGACACATAAGCCCTCTCCGAGCCCCCATTGGCCTGGCTCAGTAGCTGAGAGGAGACGTTGCTGGCAGGCGCTGGCTGAACCAAGGCCATTCAGTCGCCATCCACTGTAGGAAACAAGATTTTTCCTTGAAGGTCACGCCTGTAGGAAATGCCTGTTTTTGCACTGGCATCAGTGAAACCACCTCTAATCAGTATTTTTTCCGTTATTTGTTTGAATCTCGCGCATCGCTACAAATGCTCGGCCCTTGGTTTCCAGGCTCAAAGGATTGTTACGAATAACGGAGAAATCACCACCGATGGATGCTGGAATGTTTTGGTTGTAGATGATTTGTTTGATAGCGGGGCGTCGATGGACGCGGCCTGCGCTGTTTTGCGTAAATATCCGACGGTAGGGAAAATTTACGTCGCAGCGCTAACTTGGAAGTGAATTCAATGACGACTGTATTTATTGCCGGCTCTATCAACATCAAGAACCTTGATCCGAAGGTTAAAGAGCGTCTCAATAATATCGTTGCGTCTGATTTTGAGGTGGTGGTGGGTGATGCAGGGGGGGCCGATACCTCCATTCAGGAGTACCTATTGAGCCTCGAGCGATCCAGAACCACTGTGTTCTGCAGTGGTTCAACGCCGAGGAACAATCTAGGGCATTGGCCCGCCAGAACAGTCGACTCCAAGCATTCCAAAGGGTCGAGAGCTTTCTTCACCGAGAAAGACGTCGTCATGGCCGAAGCGGCTGACTACGGTTTGATGATCTGGGACGCAAAGAGCACCGGCACGCTCAGCAACGTCATTGAATTGTTGTCGAGAAAGAAGAAGTCGCTTGTTTTCGTCAACAAGGAAAAGGAGTTCAAAGTAGTCGGAGACGTCAGTCAGCTCGAAGAGTTGATTGCATTCATGTCCGATCACGCCAAGCAAAAAGCCAATGAAAAAATCAAACTGTTCGATCGTATTTCCTTGCTGAAACACGATCAGGCAGAGCTTTCTTTTTGATGGTTTTTCTCGGTTTTCCTGAACCCCGGCACCTTGTCGATGCCGGGATCGCAGGCTCTTAGCGACTCACCTTCCACGCATCCCCAGCCGGCGCTTTGCCATGGTCATACGGCTTGCCAATCCACATGTAAACCAGGCCCAAACCAATCACGATGGCCGTGCTCAACACCATCGCATAGTTCACATACCACGCTGCATCCGGCGTACGTGGCCAGGCCATATTGATGATGGCGCCAACGCCGTACACCAGCGCGCCGATGTTCACCGGCCAGCCCCATGCGCCGAGGGTGAATTTGCCGCTCGGTTTCCAGCCTTTGCTGCGGGCGTACAGCGAGGCCAGCACGATCATCTGGAACGCGAGGTAGATGCCGATGGCGGCGAAGCTGACGATGGTTGCGACGGCGTCTTGCAGGAAGAAGCCGAGGGCGATGATCAGGGCCGGCAGGACGCCGGACACGAACAGTGCGGCAACCGGTACTTGGGTGGTAGGAGAAATCTTTTTCAGCAGTCGGCTGCCGATGACCATTTCGTCCCGAGCGTAGGAGTACAGCAGACGGCTTGCCGCTGCTTGTAGGCTGATGACGCAGGAGATGAAGGAAATCATTACCACGCCCATCACCACTTTCGAACCGACCGGGCCGAAGGCGTTGTTGAGGATGGTGGTGACCGGGTCTTTGTCGGTGCCGTTGATCACGGCTTGCATGTCCGGTACGGCGAGGATCAGCGCCAGGCAGGCAAACATCGCGGCGATGCCGCCGATGTAGATGGTCATGCGCATGGCCACCGGGATTTTCGCGCTCGGGTTCGGGGTTTCTTCGGCGACGTCGCCGCAGGCCTCGAAGCCGTAGTAGAGGAACATCCCCGCCAGCGATGCGGTGAGGAACGCCGGCAGGTAAGAGCCGTCGACGCTGATGTCGAAGGTGTTGAACAGTACGCTGAGCGGTTGATGGCGTTCGAACACCAGCAAGTAAACGCCAACGATCACTGCGCCAACCAGTTCGCAGAGGAAGCCGAACATGGCGATGCGCGCCAGCACTTTGGTGCCGCTGAGGTTGACCAGTGTGGCGAACAGGGTCAGCACCAGGGCGATGACGATGTTGGTGTTGTTGCTTGGCTCGAAACCGAGCATGGCGGCAAGGTACGGGCCGGCGCCGACCGCAACGGCGGCGATGGTGACGCACAGGGCGATGGAGTAGATCCAGCCGACCATCCATGCCCATTTCTTACCGACCAATCGGCGTGCCCAAGGGTAAACCCCGCCGGAAATCGGGAACTGCGAAACCACTTCGCCGAAGATCAGGCACACCAGCAACTGGCCGCAACCGACCAGCAAGTAGGCCCAGAACATCGGTGGACCGCCGGCGGCGAGGCACAGGCCGAAGAGGGTATAAACCCCTACGACCGGTGACAGATAAGTGAAGCCCAGAGCGAAGTTCTCCCACAGGCTCATGCTGCGGTTGAAGTTCGAGGTGTAGCCCAGTTTGCGCAGTTGTTCGGCATCGCTGTCGGCAACGGCTGCGGCGAGATCGGGTGAGGAACTCATGTGTGTTTGCTCCGTGAAATCGGCAGATTTCGGATGGCCGAGGCCGTGGCGAGGCTTTGTGGGCGCCGCCCGGTTCGGTAGTTATTGTTTTGGGATCCTGGTGGTGCGTAATGCCGGTTTCCTTCCTGAAACCGAGGTGACGCCTTCGCGAGCAGGCTCGCTCCCACAGAGGGAAAGCATTTCAATTAATGTGGGAGCGAGCCTGCTCGCGAAGCTTTTGACCTTAGTGCTTGAACATCACATGCCGAACCGTGGTGTAGTCCTCCAGCCCGTACATGGACATGTCCTTCCCGTAACCGGACAATTTCTGACCGCCATGGGGCATTTCGCTGACGAGCATGAAGTGCGTATTCACCCACGTGCAGCCGTACTGCAAACGCGCCGACATGCGATGCGCGCGTCCTACATCCGCTGTCCACACGGAGGACGCGAGGCCGTAGTCCGAATCGTTGGCCCACTCCAGTGCCTGCGCTTCATCAGTAAATTTGGTCACCGAAACCACCGGCCCAAACACTTCGCGACGAACGATTTCGTCGTCCTGCTGCGCATCGGCCAGAACGGTTGGTTCAAAGAAGAAGCCGTTGCCTTCAACAGCCTTGCCGCCCGTGATCAAACGAATGTGCGATTGCGCCACAGCACGCTCGACAAACCCGGCAACGCGGTCGCGATGTTGCGCCGTGATCAACGGCCCCAGCTCAGTCGACGGATCATCCTGCAAGCCGTACTTGATGCTGCTGACCGCAGCGCCGAGCTTCTCGACGAACTTGTCGTAGATACCTTGCTGGGCATAAATTCGGCACGCCGCCGTGCAATCCTGCCCAGCGTTGTAGAAACCAAAGGTGCGAATACCTTCCACCGCCGCATCGATATCGGCGTCGTCGAAGATGATCACTGGCGCCTTGCCGCCCAGTTCCATATGCATGCGTTTGACGCTGTCGGCGGTGCTGGAAATGATGTTGGCGCCCGTGGCGATGGAGCCGGTCAGCGAAACCATGCGCACTTTCGGGTGCGTGACCAACGGACTGCCGACGATAGGACCGCGACCAAATACCAGATTGAGTACACCCGCCGGGAAGATTTCCGACGCCAGTTCGGCCAGACGCAACGCGGTCAGCGGGGTTTGTTCCGACGGCTTGAGCACCACGGTATTACCCGCGGCCAGCGCCGGGGCGATTTTCCAGGCGACCATCATCAGCGGGTAGTTCCATGGCGCGATCGAGGCGATGACACCGACCGGGTCGCGGCGGATCATCGAGGTGTGGCCGGGCAGGTATTCGCCACCAGCCGACCCGCTCATGCAACGGCTGGCGCCAGCGAAAAAACGGAACACGTCGGCAATCGCCGGAATCTCGTCATTGAGCGCGGCGCTGTAGGGTTTGCCGCAGTTATCGGATTCGAGCTTGGCCAGTTCTTCGCCGTGGGCCTCGATGGCGTCGGCGAGTTTGAGCAGCAGCAGCGAACGGTCTTTCGGCGCGGTTTGCGACCACTCGGCGAAGGCGTTATCGGCGGCGCGCACGGCGGCATCGACCTGGGCTTCGCTGGCTTCGTTGATTTCTATCAGGACTTCGCCAAGTGAAGGGTTGAGCACCGGTTGCGCCGGGCCTTCGCCGTTGACCAGTTGGCCGTTGATCAAGAGTTTGGTTTGCATGCTTTTGTCCTCTTTGAATCTATTATTTTTCTGCCGAAACCGGATTGAAACTGTGGGAGCGAGCCTGCTCGCGAAAGCGGTGTATCAGTCGACATCAATGCTGGATGTGACGGCCTCTTCGCGAGCAGGCTCGCTCCCACAGGGGGGGGGTGTCTGTTATGAGTTCATTTGCCGCCGCTGCCGGCGACGCTTTCGCCACCGCGCGTCAGGTAATACGCGCCGAGGATCGGCAACATGGTCACCATCATCACCAGCATGGCGACGACGTTGGTCACCGGTACATCCCGTGGCCGGCTCAGTTGGTTGAGCAGCCACAACGGCAACGTGCGCTCATGCCCGGCGGTAAACGTGGTGACGATGATTTCGTCGAACGACAGCGCAAACGCCAACATGCCGCCCGCCAGTAACGCCGAGCCGAGGTTCGGCAGAATGATGTAGCGAAAGGTCTGCCAGCCATCGGCGCCGAGATCCATCGAGGCCTCGATCAAACTGTGCGAAGTGCGGCGCAGGCGGGCGATGACATTGTTGTAGACGATCACCACGCAGAAGGTCGCGTGGCCGACGATGATGGTGAACATCCCCGGCTCGATCCCCAGCGTTTTGAACGTCGCCAGCAGTGCGATCCCGGTGATGATCCCCGGCAGCGCAATCGGCAAAATCAGCATTAGCGAAATGCCCTGTTTGCCGAAGAAATCACGGCGATACAACGCTGCCGATGCGAGCGTGCCGAGCACCATCGCGATCAATGTAGCGATGGCTGCTATCTGCAATGAAAGCTTGATCGATTCCAGTACATCCGGCCGGGAAAACGCCACGCTGAACCAGTGCAACGTGAAGCCCTTCGGCGGAAAACTGAACGCGGCTTCTTCGGTGTTGAAGGCGTAAAGAAAGATGATCAGGATCGGGAAGTGCAGAAACACCAACCCGCCCCAAGCTGCGATCTTTAAGCCTAATGATGCTTTCTCAGAGTGCATCGAAAGCCCCCAGTCGTTTGACGATGGACAGGTAAACCGCGATCAGCACAATCGGCACCAACGTGAACGCCGCCGCCATCGGCATATTGCCGATCGCACCTTGCTGCGCATACACCATGCTGCCGACAAAGTAGCCCGGCGGCCCGACCAGTTGCGGCACGATGAAGTCGCCCAGGGTCAGCGAAAAAGTGAAGATCGAACCGGCGGCAATACCCGGAATCGACAGCGGCAAAATCACCTGCATAAAGGTCTGACGCGGCTTCGCGCCCAAGTCGGCTGACGCCTGCAACAGCGATGGCGGCAGACGTTCCAGCGACGCCTGAATCGGCAGAATCATGAACGGCAGCCAGATATAGACAAACACCATGAACCGCCCCAGATGCGAGGTCGACAAGGTGCTGCCACCGACGCCGGGAATCCCCAAGATAAACTGCAACACCGGCTCCAATCCCAAGTGCTGCACGAACCACTGCGCCACGCCGCCCTTGGCCAACAGCAACGTCCACGCATACGCCTTGACGATGTAACTCGCCCACATCGGCATCATCACCGCGATGTAGAAAAACGCCTTGGTCTTGCCCGTGGTGTAGCGCGCCATGTAGTAGGCGATCGGGAAAGCGACGATGGCGCTGGCGATCGACACGACGATGGCCATGCTCAGCGTGCGCAGGATGATGTCGAAGTTCGACGGCTGAAACAGCGCGGCGAAATTCGCCAGGGTCAGGTCAGGGGTGACCGCCATGGTGAAGTCGTCGAAGGTGTAGAAACCCTGCGACAACAGCACCAGCAGCGAGCCAAGATAAATCGCGCCAAACCACAGCAGCGGCGGCACCAGCAGCATCGACAGATACAGGTTCGGCTTGCGGTAGAGCAGGTTGGAAAACCGGCGCAACGGCGGCGATGCAGTCATCGCGAGCGTGCTCATGTCACACCCCGCTCGTCACGGTGTCGTGCAACGGAATCATCGCTTCCCGCGCCCAACGCGCGCTCAGGCGCTGGCCGGTCTGATGCTGTGCGCTGCTGTCGATCCACTGATTGTTGGCGTGGCTGATGCTCAGGGTCTGACCGTTTTCCAGCTTCAATTCATAACGCGTGGCGCTGCCCTGATACTGAATGTCATGGAGCAGACCGCTGACTTCGATTTCGTGACTGGCCAGTGGGCCTTCGGCAAAACGCACGTGCTCTGGGCGGATCGAAAACGGCTGCGGATGGCCGCTGATTTGGCGGGCCAGATCGCCACGAATCACGTTCGAGGTGCCGACGAATTCAGCGACAAATGTGGTGGTCGGTTTCATGTACAGATTGCGCGGCGTGTCGACTTGTTCGATGCGGCCCTTGTTGAACACGGCGACGCGATCGGACATCGACAGCGCTTCGGTCTGATCGTGGGTGACGAAGATGAAAGTGATGCCGAGCTGGCGTTGCAGCTTCTTCAATTCACTTTGCATTTGTTCGCGCAATTTCAAATCGAGCGCGCCCAGAGGTTCATCCAGCAACAGCACGCGCGGGCGATTGACCAAGGCGCGGGCGAGGGCGACACGCTGGCGCTGACCACCGGATAGCTGCACCGGTTTGCGTGCGCCGTAACCGCCGAGGGCGACCATGTCCAAGGCTTCTTCGGCGCGCTTGTGCCGTTCGGTTTTGCCGACGCCTTTGACCTTCAAACCGTAGGCGACATTGTCGAGAACGTTCATGTGCGGGAACAGTGCGTAATCCTGAAACACCGTGTTGACGTCGCGTTGATAAGGCGGCAACCCGGCCGCTTCGGCGCCGTGGATACGGATCGAACCGGCGCTCGGTTGTTCGAACCCGGCGATCAGCCGCAGGCAGGTGGTCTTGCCCGAGCCGGAAGGACCCAGCATGGAAAAGAACTCGCCGTCCTCGATATCGATGGAAACCCGGTCAACGGCCTTCACCTCGCCGAACTGCCGGGAAACGTTGGTGAACTGGACTGCAAGCGTCATGGTGCGGTGCTCCGGTAAAACGGGCTTTCAAAAAAGTCGTGTGTGCGTCGAAAAGATCGCAGCCTGCGGCAGCTCCTACAGTAGGTGTGCAGGGCGCTGAAATTGCTTTTAGCTCCCTCTCCCTCCGGGAGAGGGCGGGGGGTGAGGGGGGCTTTATTGGCCGTTGCCCTTCAATCAAGAGCAAAGGCAAAAGCTACCCCCTCACCCCAGCCCTCTCCCCCAGGGGGGCGAGGGGGAAAGGGAGCTAGACCGAGGTGCTCCCGGGCTTAGCGGCCGCCCATGATCGCAATGTAGTCCTGAGTCCAGCGGCTATAGGGCACAAACTTGCCGCCCTCAGCCTGCGGGGTTTTCCAGAAGGCGATCTTGTCGAACTGGTCGAAACCGTTGGTCTTGCAACCTTCAGCGCCAAGCAATTCGCTCTCCTTGCACGCCGCTGGCACGGCTGGCAACGAACCAAACCACGCCGCCACATCACCCTGGACTTTCGGTTTCAGCGACCAGTCCATCCACTTGTAGGCGCAGTTCGGGTGCTTGGCCTCGGCGTGCAGCATGGTGGTGTCAGCCCAACCCGTGGCGCCTTCTTTCGGAATGGTCGAAGCGATCGGCTGCTTCTCGTTCATCAGGCCGTTGACCTGATACGGCCAGGCACTCGACGCCACCACGCCTTCGTTTTTGAAGTCGCTCATCTGCACCGTGGTGTCATGCCAGTAGCGGTGGATCAACGGCTGCTGTGCGCGCAACAGATCGAGCACGGCTTTGTACTGATCTTCGGTGAGTTGGTACGGGTCTTTGATGCCCAGTTCAGGCTTGGTCGATTTCAGATACAGCGCCGCATCGGCGATGTAGATCGGCCCGTCATACGCTTGCACGCGGCCCTTGTTCGGCTTGCCGTCGGGCAGATTCTGCGCGGCGAACACCACGCTCCAACTGGTCGGTGCGGTCTTGAATACGTTGGTGTTGTACATCAGCACGTTCGGGCCCCACTGGTACGGGGTGCCGTAAGTCTGGTTGTTGACCACGTACCACGGCGCGTCTTTCAGGCGCGGGTCGAGGGTGTTCCAGTTCGGGATCAACGCAGTGTTGATCGGTTGCACACGCTTGCCGACGATCAACCGCAGCGACGCATCGCCCGACGCGGTGACCAGGTCGTAACCGCCCTTGGCCATCAGGCTGACCATTTCGTCGGAGGTTGCAGCGGTCTTCACATTGACCTTGCAGCCGGTTTCTTTTTCGAAACCGGTGACCCAGTCGTAAGCCTTGTCGCTCTCGCCACGTTCGATGTAACCCGGCCACGCAACGATATCCAGCTGACCTTCGCCAGCGCCGACAGCCTTAAGCGGCTCGGCAGCTTGCAGGCTGGCGCTGGCCAGCAGGGCCGTGGTGATTGCACTGAGCAGTGCGGTCTTGTGCACGAACATGGTTGAACCCTCTTCTTTAAATTATGGTCGGGGCAGTTGTGAACGCGGTGAAGCATGCCGTTGGCGGCTTGTTATTAGCGTAGTCAGAGATGCTGGCCGTGGCGGGCCATGATGTGCCGCACCACGCTGTAGTCCTGCAGCGAATCACTGGATAAGTCTTTGCCGTAACCGGAGCGTTTCAGGCCACCGTGGGGCATTTCGCTGACCAGCATGAAATGGCTGTTGATCCAGGTGCAGCCGTACTGCAAGCGCGCGGCGACCTGCATGGCCTTGTCCAGATTCTGTGTCCAGACCGACGAGGCGAGGCCATATTCGGAGTCGTTGGCCCAGTCGACGGCCTGCGCGAGTTCGTCGAAACGGGTCACGGTGACCACCGGGCCGAACACTTCGCGCTGGACGATTTCATCAGTCTGTTTGCAACCGGCGAGTAGCGTCGGTTGATAGTAGAAACCGGCGCCGGAGTGCACGGCTGCACCGGTCACGCGTTCGATGTGCGGCTGACCGAGGGCGCGTTCGACGAAACTGGCGACGCGGTCGCGCTGGCGGGTGCTGATCAGCGGGCCGATCTCGTTGTCGGCGTCACGCTTGCCGGCGAAGCGCAGGCTGCTGACGGCGGCGCCGAGTTCGGCGACCAGCTTGTCGTGAATCCCGGCCTGCGCGTAGATCCGGCAGGCAGCGGTGCAGTCCTGGCCGGCGTTGTAGTAACCGTAAGTGCGCACGCCTTCGACCACGGACTGGATGTCGGCGTCGTTGCAGACGATCACCGGGGCTTTGCCGCCGAGTTCGAGGTGCGTGCGTTTAAGCGTTTTCGCGGCGGCCTGGAGGATTTTCTGCCCGGTGACGATATCGCCGGTCAGCGAGACCATGCGTACTTTGGCGTGGCCGACCAAATGGCTGCCAACGCCTTCGCCACCACCGCAGATGATGTTGATCACCCCGCGCGGCAGGATTTCAGCCAGCGCTGGCGCCAGTGCGAGGATCGACAGCGGTGTGTGCTCGGACGGTTTGAACACCAGCGTGTTGCCGGCGGCGAGGGCCGGGGCGATTTTCCACGCGGCCATCATGATCGGGTAGTTCCACGGCGCAATCGAGGCGATCACGCCAATCGGATCGCGCCGGACCATGCTGGTGTAGCCCGGCAGGTATTCGCCGCTCAACTGACCAGTCTGGCAACGCACCGCGCCGGCGAAGAAACGGAATACATCGACGGTCGCCGTCAGATCGTCCTGACGCGCCAGGTGCAAAGGCTTGCCGCAGTTCAGCGATTCGAGGCGGGCGAGGTGATCGGCGTGTTTTTCGATGGCGTTGGCGATGTCGAGCAGCAGGTTGGAACGTTGCTGCGGCGTGGTGCGCGACCATTCGGCGAAGGCGCGGTGGGCGGCGAGGATGGCGGCTTCGACTTGCTCGGTGCTGGCCTCGGCGATGTGTGTGAGGATTTCGCCGGTGGCCGGGTTGAGGATCGGCTCGACAAAACCTTCCCCGGCGACCAATTCGCCGTCGATCAACAACGCGGTACACATCGGGGTCTGCGCGCCAGCCATTTTCCGCGATCTCTTTTCTTGTGTGGCCATTGTTGCTCCCTGATATCGGGAGCCGACCGTCTTATAGATGCAGCAAGACTAGTGCGCGGCTCCGAGGTCGACAAATTCTAAATACTGAAGGCAGCATTCGATTAAATAGATGGCTTGCGTCCGCCGTGGGGTTGTTCGCGGGCCACGGTCAGGAATGGGTCAACAAGAGCGGGGCGCGCAGTGCCACGGCGCCAGGCCAGGCCCACGTCCAAGGTCTGATTGAGGTCGGCGATCGGACGCGCTTCGATGATGTCGCCCTCCAGCGACCATGGGCGATAAGTCATGTCCGGCTGAATCGACACGCCCAAACCGGCGGCGACCAGACTTCGCACGGCCTCGGTCGAGGCGGTTCTCAAGGTGATTTTTGGTTGCAACCCGGCGCCGCGCCACAGCCGCTGGGCGTTGCGATCCATTTCATCGACGTTGAGTTGAATCAACGGTTCGCGGGCGACGTCAGCGAGATTGATGCTGTCGTGTTCCAGCAGTGGATGCTGCGCTGGCAGCCACAAACGGTGCGGTGAGTGGGTCAGTACTTCAGTCTGCAAAGCGTGGCGATCTTCGAGGTTGGAGAGGATCAACACGCCGACATCGATCTCGCCACTGACCAGCAAATGCTCGATGTAAGGGCGCTCATCTTCCATCACGCGGATCTCGACATTGGGATAGGCGCGCTGAAAACGGGTGAGCAGATCCGCCAGGTAGTAACCGGCCACCAGACTGGTCACGCCGACGATCAACTGCCCGGCGACCTGATCGGTACTCTGTTGCAGGCTGCGCTTGGCATTGTCGACGGTCGCAAGAATCAGGTGCGCCTGACGCAGGAATTGATGCCCTTGATGCGTCAGGGTCATGCCCTTGGCGTGGCGGCTGAACAGGCTGACGCCGATTTCCTCTTCCAGTTGCTGGATCGCCAGCGTCAGGGTCGATTGGGAAATGAATGCAGTTTGCGCGGCGGCAGAGATCGAGCCGGTCTCGGCCACGGCGATGAAGTGACGGATCTGACGCAGGGTCATCATGACGGGAATACCCGGTGGGCGGTTTTTATAGATGGATCTGAGTGTATATCTATTTTCGCGAAGGGCTTGGGCGTACTGAGCAACATCTGGAAGCACACTCGCGGGCCGGGCAGGGGCACTTTCGAACTAGGCTGAGGGCCTTATAGATCCGGATAACCCCTGTTTTGGAGGCGGAACATGAACACCCGTGGATTGCTCGATCAACTGCTTAAATCCGGCCAGGATCTGTTGCAGAACAAGGCCGGTGGCACGCAGAACAAACCGGCTGCCGGTGGCTTGGGCGGTTTGCTCGGCGGCGCTTCTGGCTCCGGTGGCCTCGGCGGTCTGCTGTCAGGTGCGGGCGGTGGTGCGTTGGCGGCTGGTGCGATGGGCTTGCTGCTTGGCAACAAGAAAGTACGCAAGGTCGGCGGTAAAGTCGCGATCTACGGCGGCCTGGCTGCGCTGGGCGTGCTGGCTTACAAGGCTTATGGCAACTACAACGCGCAAAAAGGCACTGCTCCACAAATTGAACCGCAGACCCTCGACCGCTTGCCACCGGCGCAGGCCGAACAACACAGTCAGGCCATTCTCAAAGCGCTAGTCGCCGCCGCGAAGGCCGACGGTCACATCGATGACCGCGAACGCGAACTGATCGAAGGTGAATTCACCAAACTCGATAACGATCAGGAGCTGCAACACTGGCTGCACGCCGAACTCAACAAACCCCTCGACCCGACCGACGTCGCCCGCGCCGCGAGCACGCCGGAGATGGCGGCAGAAATGTACATCGCCAGCGTGATGCTGGTGGATGAGGAGAACTTCATGGAGAAGAGCTATCTCGATGAACTGGCGCGGCAGTTGAAGCTGGAGCCGGGGTTGAAGTCGGAGCTGGAGAAACAGGTGCGCATCGCATCGGTATAAACCCGGTTGGCCACTTCGCGAGCAAGCTCGCTCCCACAGGGGATTGCGTTCCAATGTGGGAGCGAGCTTGCTCGCGAAGGCACTTTCTGCCGCACACCAGCGGCAATGGCCGATCCATCGCCCCTTTTTGCCAGTACCCCACTGGCACGCTCACCTGCAATTATCGGACAGTCCCACCCCAGAGCCCTCCCGCCAACCACTGCGGACAGGCCCGAGGGTTAAAAAGCGTCTTATAAATGAAACACCGCCCTCGGCTATACTCCCCGCATTTCGATCAGGCACGAGGAATCACTGTGAAGAACTGGACGTTGCGCCAACGCATTTTGGCGAGCTTTGCGGTGATTATCGCCATCATGTTGCTGATGGTCGTCGTTTCGTATTCTCGGCTGTTGAAGATCGAGGCCAGTGAAAACAGCGTGCGTGATGACGCGATTCCCGGGGTCTATTACAGCTCGATGATTCGCGGCGCGTGGGTCGACAGCTATCTGCAGACTCAGGAACTGCTCGGCCTCAAGGAAGGCCAGGGGATTTCCAGCGAGGACGCGGCGGACTACAAGGCGTTCGAGGCGCGTTTGCAGGAGCAGATGGAGAACTATCGCAAGACCATGGCGACCGACGAGGATCGTCTCGAGTTTGCCGCGTTCGAGAAGTACCACGACGCCTACATCCAGATTCAGGATGCGGTGCTGGACCTGCACAAGCGCAACCTGGAAGCGGACGCGGTCAGGATGTTCCACGACAAGCTCACGCCAGCCTGGTATTCCGGGCGCATGAAGCTCAACGACATCATCGGCGAGAACAAGAGAGTCGCCGATCAGGCCATGAACAATATCGACGACGCGGTGGCCGCGGCGAAAGTCAGCATGTTCATTTCCCTGCTGGTCGCCGTGCTCGCCGCCGGCCTGTGCGGCCTGTTGTTGATGCGCGCAATCATGGCGCCGATGAATCGCATCGTGGAGATTCTCGAAACCATGCGCACCGGCGACCTCAGTTCGCGCCTGAACCTTGAGCGCAAGGACGAGTTCGGCGCCGTCGAAACCGGCTTCAACGACATGATGACCGAGCTGACTGCGTTGGTGTCGCAGGCACAGCGCTCGTCGGTGCAGGTGACCACCTCGGTGACCGAGATCGCCGCCACCTCCAAGCAACAGCAAGCCACCGCCACCGAAACCGCCGCGACGACCACCGAGATTGGCGCGACCTCCCGCGAGATCGCGGCCACCTCGCGCGATCTGGTGCGCACCATGACCGAAGTCTCCACCGCCGCCGATCAGGCCTCGGTGCTGGCCGGTTCCGGTCAGCAAGGTCTGGCGCGCATGGAAGACACCATGCACTCGGTGATGGGCGCAGCGGACCTGGTCAACGCGAAACTGGCGATCCTCAACGAGAAGGCCGGCAACATCAACCAGGTGGTGGTGACCATCGTCAAGGTCGCCGACCAGACCAACCTGTTGTCGCTCAACGCCGCCATTGAGGCTGAGAAGGCCGGTGAATACGGTCGCGGTTTTGCCGTGGTCGCCACTGAAGTGCGACGTCTGGCGGATCAGACCGCTGTTGCCACTTACGACATCGAGCAGATGGTTCGCGAGATCCAGTCGGCGGTGTCTGCCGGGGTGATGGGCATGGACAAGTTCTCTGAAGAAGTGCGCCGTGGCATGTCCGAAGTGCAGCAGGTCGGTGAGCAGCTGTCGCAGATCATCCATCAAGTGCAGGCGCTGGCGCCGCGGGTGTTGATGGTCAACGAAGGCATGCAGGCTCAGGCCACCGGTGCCGAGCAGATCAACCATGCGCTGGTGCAGTTGGGCGACGCCAGCAGCCAGACCGTCGAATCGTTGCGTCAGGCCAGTTTCGCCATCGACGAACTGAGCCAGGTGGCCGTCGGGCTGCGCAGCGGCGTTTCGCGATTTAAAGTCTGATGAGCGAAATCCTCGCCAAACGCAGCGCCGCGCAGGTGGCGAAGCCGGCGTTGTTCCTGCTGTTTCGCATCGGTAGCGAACGTTACGCCCTGCGCGCAACCGAAGTGGCGGAAGTACTGCCGCGCCTGCCGTTGAAACCGATTGCGCGGGCGCCGCAGTGGGTTGCAGGCGTATTTGCCTATCGCGGTGCGGTGGTGCCGGTGATCGACCTCAGCGCATTGACCTTCGGCCATCCCGCCGAGGCGCGCACCAGCACCCGTCTGGTGCTGGTCAATTATCAGCCGGATCAATCGCAGGCGGCGCAATGGCTCGGGCTGATTCTGGAACAGGCCACCGACACCCTGCGTTGCCATCCGCAAGAGTTTCAGCCTTACGGCCTCGACAACCGCGAGGCGCCTTACCTCGGCCCGGTGCGTGAAGATGCCCAGGGGTTGGTGCAATGGGTGCGGGTCAATGACTTGCTCGATGACGCCGTGCGTACTTTGCTGTTCCCCGATCCGCCGCTGAGTTCGGCGCAGCTTGAGGCGCAGGCATGAGCAGCGATCAGCGTTTTTTCGACTTTCTCAAGGAACGCATCGGCCTCGATGTGACGTCGGTCGGCCCGGCGATCATCGAGCGGGCCGTGCGCCAGCGCACAACGCTCTCGCAAGCCGCGCATGCCGATGAATATTGGCAATTGCTGCAAGGCTCACGGGATGAGCAACAGGCGCTGATCGAAGCAGTGATCGTCCCGGAAACGTGGTTTTTCCGTTACCCGGAATCCTTCGCCACGCTGGGCAAACTGGCGCGCAATCGCCTCGCCGAGCTGAACAACATGCGTGCGCTGCGCATCCTCAGCCTGCCGTGCTCCACCGGCGAAGAACCGTATTCGATTGCCATGGCTTTGCTCGATGCAGGGCTCAAGCCGCATCAGTTCAAGGTCGATGGCATGGACGTCAGTCCGCTGTCGGTGGAGAAGGCGCGGCGTGCGCTGTATGGCAAAAACTCGTTTCGCGGCCAGGATCTGGACTTTCGCGAACGGCATTTCACTCCTGAGCAGGACGGCCATCGGGTCAACGAGAACGTGCGTGAGCAGGTACGCTTGCAGGTCGGCAACGTGCTCGATCCGACGCTGCTGGCCAGCGAGCCGGCGTTCGATTTCGTGTTCTGCCGCAACCTGCTGATCTATTTCGATCAGCCGACGCAAAAACTGGTGTTCGAGGTGCTCAAGCGCCTGACGCACTTTGATGGCGTGCTGTTTATCGGCCCGGCCGAGGGTAGTTTGCTTGGGCGTCTGGGCATGCGTTCGATCGGCATCCCGCAATCCTTTGCCTTCAGTCGCCACAGTGAGCCGCATCCTGAACCGCTGCCGACACCCAAACCGATCGCGGTGCCGATCAGCCAACCGCAGCGCAGCACGCCGCCAGCGCCGTTGCGCAATCGACCGTTTACCGCCGTGACGCCACTGCCGATCGCCAGCAAAAGCGCGAACCCGGACGCGGCGACGTTGCTGGCCAACATCGCCGCACTGGCTAACGAAGGCAAAAGCGCCGAAGCCCGGGCGGCGTGCGAACAGTATTTGCGCAGCCACGAACCGGTGGCCCAAGTATTTTACTGGCTCGGCTTGCTCAGCGATGTCGCCGGCCTGACCCTCGAAGCCCAGGGTTTCTACCGCAAGGCGTTGTACCTCGAACCGCAACATCCCGAAGCGTTGATGCACCTGGCCGCATTGCTGCAGGCCCAGGGCGACAGCGTCGGTGCCAGACGATTGCAGGAGCGCGCCGCCCGCAGCGGGCGCACCGCCGACAGTGAGCGTAAACGATGATCCCGTCCGACACCTTGAACGTCACCCACGAAGACGCCCGGGCCATCGACGATTGCTGGAACCGCATCGGCATCCATGGCGACAAGTCCTGTCCGCTGCTTGAAGACCACATTCATTGCCGCAATTGCTCGGTGTATTCCGCCGCTGCCACGCGCCTGCTCGACCGTTATGCGTTGCAGCAAGACGAGCGCAACCCGGTGGCGACTGCCGTAGAAAGCGATGTGAAAACCCGCTCGTTGCTGATGTTCCGTCTCGGCGAAGAATGGCTGGGGCTGGCGACGCGCAGTCTCGTTGAAGTGGCGCCGCTGCAGGCGATTCACTCGTTGCCGCACCAGCGTTCGCGCGCTTTGCTCGGCGTGGCGAATGTACGCGGCGCGCTGGTGGCGTGCCTGTCGCTGGTTGAGTTGCTTGATCTGGATGGCAACGCCGCGCCAGCCACCGGCGCGCGCATCATGCCGCGTATGCTGATCATCGCCGCCCATGGCGGGCCGGTGGTGGTGCCGGTGGATGAGGTCGACGGCATTCATGCCATCGACGAGCGCATTCTCGACGCCGCATCGCGGTCCGGGGCGCAAGCCAGCGCGAAATACACCCGTGGCGTTCTGCAATATCGCGGTCGCAGCCTGCGTTGGCTGGATGAAGAACAGTTGCTGTCCGCCGTGACCCGGAGCCTCACATGACCCCCGAGCAAATGCGCGACGCCTCGCTGCTGGAGCTGTTCAGCCTCGAAGCTGAAGCGCAGACCCAAGTCCTCAGCGCCGGGCTGCTGGCGCTGGAGCGCAATCCAACTCAGGCCGATCAACTGGAATCGTGCATGCGCGCGGCGCACTCGCTCAAAGGTGCGGCGCGGATTGTCGGCATCGACAGCGGCGTCAGCGTTGCGCATGTCATGGAGGATTGCCTGGTCAGCGCGCAGGAAGGGCGGTTGTTGCTGCGGCCCGAGCACATTGATGCGTTGTTGCAGGGCACCGATTTGCTGATGCGCATCGCCACGCCGGCCAATGCACCGCAGCCGAGTGATATTGAAGCTTACGTAGCGTTGATGGCGGGTTTGCTTGACCCTTCAACACCACCTGCAGCGTTCGTTGCGCCGCCGATGGCCGAGTTGCAACTTGAAGCGCCACCGGTGTTTGAACCTGCGCCAGCGCCGGTCATCGAAGCCCCGGTCGAACCCTCAGAACCGGCGTCACGCAAGAACAAACGCACCACCGAAGGTGGCGAGCGTGTCTTGCGGGTCACCGCTGAACGCCTGAACAGTTTGCTCGATCTGTCGAGCAAGTCGCTGGTGGAAACCCAGCGGCTCAAGCCGCATCTGGCAACCATGCAGCGCCTCAAACGCATGCAGAACAACGGCCTGCGCGCGCTGGAAAACCTCAACGTGCACCTCAAGGAACATGCGTTGAGCCTTGAAGCGCTGGAAGCCTTGGAGGATGCGCGCCGTTTGCTCGCTGAATCCCAGCAACTGCTGAGCGAGAAAAACGCCGAACTCGATGAATTCGCCTGGCAGGCCAGCCAACGCGCGCAAGTGCTTTATGACACGGCGCTGGCCTGCCGCATGCGGCCCTTCGCCGATGTGCTCACCGGTCAAGTGCGCATGGTGCGGGATCTGGGTCGCAGCCTCGGCAAACAGGTGCGGCTGGAGATCGAAGGCGAGAAAACCCAGGTCGATCGCGATGTTCTGGAAAAACTCGAAGCGCCGCTGACCCATTTGCTGCGCAACGCCGTCGATCACGGCATCGAAACCCCGGAGCAACGGCTGCTCAAGGGCAAGCCTGAAGAGGGCCTGATCCGCCTGCGCGCCTCGCATCAGGCCGGTCTGCTGGTGCTGGAATTGAGCGATGACGGCAACGGCGTCGATCTGGAAAAGGTCCGCCGCAGCATTGTCGAACGGCAGTTATCCCCAGCGGAAACGGCGGCGCAGTTGAGCGAGGAAGAACTGCTGACCTTCCTGTTTCTCCCCGGTTTCAGCCTGCGCGACACGGTCACCGAAGTGTCCGGGCGGGGCGTCGGCCTCGATGCCGTTCAACACATGGTTCGCCAGTTGCGCGGTGCGGTGGTGCTGGAGCAGACGGCGGGCGAGGGCAGTCGTTTTCATCTGGAAGTGCCGCTGACCTTGTCGGTGGTGCGCAGTCTGGTGGTGGAAGTTGGCGAAGAAGCGTATGCCTTCCCGCTGGCGCACATCGAGCGCATGTGTGATCTGGCCCCGGAAGACATCGTGCAGGTCGAGGGCCGTCAGCATTTCTGGCACGAAGGCCAGCACGTCGGCCTGGTCGCGGCCAGCCAGTTGCTCAACCGCCCGGCCAGCCAGAACAGTGGCGAAACCCTCAAAGTCGTGGTGATCCGCGAGCGCGATGCAGTTTATGGCGTTGCCGTGGAGCGTTTCATTGGCGAGCGCACCCTGGTGGTCTTGCCACTCGATGAGCGTCTGGGCAAAGTGCAGGACATCTCCGCCGGCGCGTTACTTGACGACGGCTCGGTGGTGCTGATCGTCGACGTTGAAGACATGCTGCGTTCGGTGGACAAACTGCTTAATACCGGGCGCCTTGAGCGCATCGCCCGTCATGGCAGTCAGGCCGTCGAGGCGGCACGCAAGCGCGTGCTGGTGGTCGACGACTCGCTGACCGTGCGCGAGCTGCAACGCAAACTGCTGCTCAATCGTGGCTACGACGTCGCGGTGGCGGTGGACGGCATGGACGGTTGGAACGCGCTGCGTTCGGAGGACTTCGATTTGCTGATCACCGACATCGACATGCCGCGCATGGACGGCATCGAACTGGTCACCCTGCTGCGCCGCGACAACCGTCTGCAATCGCTGCCGGTGATGGTCGTGTCGTACAAGGATCGTGAAGAGGATCGCCGCCGTGGCCTTGATGCAGGTGCCGACTATTATTTAGCCAAAGCCAGTTTTCATGACGACGCCCTGCTCGACGCAGTGGTCGAGCTTATCGGAGGAGCGCGGGCATGAAGATCGCAATCGTCAACGACATGCCCATGGCGGTGGAGGCCCTGCGCCGGGCGCTGGCCTTCGAGCCGGCGCATCAAGTGGTCTGGGTCGCCCGCAACGGCGCCGAGGCGGTGCAACTGTGCGCCGAAAACACCCCGGATCTGATTCTGATGGACCTGATCATGCCGGTGATGGACGGCGTCGAAGCCACTCGCCGAATCATGGCCGAAAGCCCGTGCGCCATCGTTATCGTGACCGTTGACCGCCAACAGAACGTGCACCGTGTCTTCGAAGCCATGGGCCACGGCGCGCTGGATGTGGTCGATACCCCGGCCCTCGGCGCTGGCAATGCGCAGGAAGCGGCGGCGCCGTTGCTGCGCAAGATCCTCAATATTGGCTGGCTGATTGGCGACAAGCCGCAACGCTCACGCCCGGCGCCGACACCCCAGCGCAGCTCCGCTTCGTGCAAGCGGCTGGTGGCGATCGGATCGTCTGCGGGCGGCCCGGCAGCGCTGGAAGTCTTGCTCAAAGGCCTGCCCCGTGACTTCTCGGCGGCAATTGTGCTGGTGCAGCACGTCGATCAGGTGTTCGCCGCCGGCATGGCCGAATGGCTGGCCAGCGCCAGCGGCCTCGATGTGCGTCTGGCCCGCGAGGGCGAACCGCCACAGGCCGGCGCGGTGCTGCTGGCCGGGACCAACCACCATATTCGCTTGTTGAAAAACGGCACGCTGGCTTACACCGCCGAGCCGGTCAACGAGATCTACCGGCCCTCGATCGATGTGTTTTTCGAGAGTGTCGCCAGCTATTGGAATGGCGAAGCCGTCGGGGTTTTATTGACCGGGATGGGGCGCGACGGGGCGCAAGGGCTTAAGCTCATGCGTCAGCAGGGTTACCTGACCATCGCGCAGGATCAGCAAAGCAGTGCGGTGTACGGCATGCCCAAGGCTGCTGCGGCGATTGATGCCGCGGTTGAAATTCGTGCACTGGAAAAGATAGCGCCACGATTGCTGGAGGTTTTTCCCAAATGAACAGGTTTATCCGCAATCCTGGCCCCCGCAGTACACAGGTGACCGCCCATGAATGACTTACAGATCGACGACATTAAAACCGACGAAAACGCCGCCATGGTGTTGTTGGTGGACGATCAGGCGATGATCGGCGAAGCGGTGCGCCGTGGGCTGTCGAATCAGGAAAACATCGACTTTCACTTCTGCTCCGACCCGCAGCAAGCCATCGCGCAGGCTGTGCGGATCAAGCCGACGGTGATCCTGCAGGACCTGGTGATGCCCGGCCTCGATGGCCTGAGCCTGGTGCGCGAATACCGCAATCACCCGGCGACCAAGGACATCCCGATCATCGTCCTGTCGACCAAGGAAGACCCGCTGATCAAGAGCGCGGCGTTCTCCGCCGGCGCCAATGATTATCTGGTGAAACTGCCGGACACCATCGAGCTGGTGGCGCGCATCCGCTATCACTCGCGCTCGTACATGACGCTGCTGCAACGCGATGCCGCGTACCGCGCGCTGCGGGTCAGCCAGCAGCAATTGCTCGATACCAATCTGGTGCTGCAACGGCTGATGAACTCCGATGGCCTGACCGGGCTGTCCAATCGCCGGCACTTCGACGAGTACCTGGAACTGGAGTGGCGCCGTTCGTTACGCGATCAAAGCCAGTTGTCACTGTTGATGATCGACGTCGATTACTTCAAGTCTTACAACGACAGCTTTGGCCATGTTGAAGGCGACGAAGCGCTGCGCAAGGTCGCCACGGCGATCCGCGATGCCAGCGCACGCCCGTCGGACTTGCCGGCGCGTTATGGCGGGGAAGAGTTTGTGCTGGTGTTGCCGAACACCTCGCCGGGCGGTGCGCGGCTGGTGGCGGAGAAACTGCGCCAGACCGTGGCTTCACTGAAAATTCCGCACAACACCCCGACGGAAGGGGCGAGTCTGACGATCAGTATTGGTCTGGCGACGATGGTGCCGCAGGCGGGTAGTGATTGTCGGTTGCTGATTTCGGCGGCGGATCGTGGGTTGTATCTGGCGAAGAACAACGGGCGTAACCAGGTCGGGATCGAGTAAACGCTCACCCTCACCCCAGCCCTCTCCCAAGGGGAGAGGGGGCCGACGGAGGTGTCTGGCGCTGTACATCGACCTGATCGACCGAGTCGATTATGGATCTTCAAGACTGACGGTTCCGGATTCGGCAAAGCCATTTCAGGTCGGCATACCTACCGAACATCCCCCAATCAGTCCCCTCTACCTCTGGGAGAGGGCTAGGGTGAGGGCAAAGGCTTTAATGATCCCCACAGCCGCCAGACGGGCTGCCGTCACAGCCTGATTACGTTATACTCGCCGGCTTTCAAAAGTTCGCCAACGAGTGCTGCCCGTCATGGAAATCAACCCGATCCTGAACACCATCAAGGACCTGTCCGAGCGCTCCGAAACTATTCGGGGGTATCTTTGACTACGATCAAAAGCATGAGCGTCTGACTGAAGTCAATCGCGAGCTTGAAGATCCGAGCGTCTGGAACAAACCTGAATACGCCCAAGAGCTGGGCCGCGAGCGCGCCGCGCTGGCGCAGATCGTCGACACCCTCGACGAACTGAACGCCGGTCTGGCCGATTGCCGCGACCTGCTGGACATGGCCGTCGAAGAAAACGACGAAGGCGCAGTGGGCGATGTCGTCGCCGAGCTGGCCCGTCTCGAGGAAAATCTGGCCAAGCTGGAATTCCGCCGCATGTTCAGCCATGAAATGGACCCGAACAACGCCTACCTGGACATCCAGGCCGGTTCCGGCGGCACCGAAGCCCAGGACTGGGCCAACATCCTGCTGCGCATGTACCTGCGCTGGGCGGATAAACGCGGTTTCGAAGCGACCATCATGGAACTGTCGGCCGGTGAAGTCGCCGGTATCAAAGGCGCCACCGTGCACATCAAGGGCGAATACGCCTTTGGCTGGCTGCGTACCGAGATCGGTGTGCACCGTCTGGTGCGCAAGAGCCCGTTCGACTCCGGCAACCGTCGCCACACCTCGTTCTCCGCGGTTTTCGTCTCGCCAGAGATTGATGACAAGGTGGAAATCGAAATCAACCCGGCAGACCTGCGGATCGACACCTATCGTTCCTCCGGTGCCGGTGGTCAGCACGTAAACACCACTGACTCGGCCGTACGTATCACTCACGTACCGACCAACACCGTGGTCAGCTGCCAGAACGAACGTTCCCAGCACGCCAACAAGGACACCGCCATGAAAATGCTGCGGGCCAAGTTGTACGAGCAGGAAATGCAGAAACGCAACGCCGCGTCGCAAGCGCTGGAAGACACCAAGTCCGACATCGGCTGGGGTCACCAGATTCGCTCGTACGTGCTCGATGCGTCGCGGATCAAGGATCTGCGCACCAACATCGAACGCAGCGACTGCGACAAGGTACTCGACGGCGATATCGACGAATACCTGGAAGCCAGCCTGAAATCCGGGCTGTAAAAGACGCATTACAGGATCGGCTGATTCAACCCGATCCCTGTAGGAGCCAGCCTGCTGGCGATCCCCGGGCCGCAAGGCCCGGGGGCAACGAACCTGATGGAATATCTAAAGACATGAGCGACCAACAACTCGACCCGCAAGCCCTGCAACAGGAAGAAAACTCCCTGATCGCGCTGCGCAAGGAAAAGCTGGCTGCCGAGCGCGCCAAGGGCAATGCCTTCCCGAACGACTTCCGCCGCGAAAACTACTGCGATGCACTGCAGAAACAGTACGCGGACAAGACCAAGGAAGAGCTGGCAGAGGCTGCAATCCCGGTCAAGGTTGCCGGTCGCATCATGCTCAACCGTGGCTCGTTCATGGTGATTCAGGACATGACCGGTCGCATCCAGGTCTACGTCAACCGTAAAACCCTGTCGGAAGACACCCTGGCCGCGGTGAAAACCTGGGACATGGGCGACATCATCGCTGCCGAAGGTACCTTGGCGCGTTCCGGCAAGGGCGACCTGTATGTTGAAATGACCAGCGTGCGTCTGCTGACCAAATCGCTGCGCCCGCTGCCGGACAAGCACCACGGCCTGACTGACACCGAACAGCGCTACCGTCAGCGCTACGTTGACCTGATCGTCAACGAAGACGTGCGTCAGACCTTCCGCGTACGTTCGCAAGTGATCGCGCACATCCGCAGCTTCCTGATGAAGCGCGACTTCCTCGAAGTCGAAACGCCGATGCTGCAGACCATTCCGGGCGGCGCTGCGGCCAAGCCGTTCGAAACCCACCACAACGCGCTGGACATGGAAATGTTCCTGCGTATCGCACCAGAGCTGTATCTGAAGCGTCTGGTGGTCGGTGGTTTTGAAAAGGTCTTCGAGATCAACCGCAACTTCCGTAACGAAGGCGTTTCGACTCGTCACAACCCGGAATTCACCATGTTGGAGTTCTACCAGGCGTACGCCGACTATGAAGACAACATGGACCTGACCGAAGAACTGTTCCGTGAACTGGCGCAGCTGGTGCTGGGCAGCACCGATGTGCCCTACGGCGACAAGGTATTCCACTTCGGCGAGCCGTTCGTGCGTCTGTCGGTTTTCGACTCGATCCTCAAGTACAACCCTGAGCTGACTGCCGATGATCTGAACGACATCGACAAGGCCCGCGCCATCGCCAAGAAGGCCGGCGCCAAGGTGCTGGGCTTCGAAGGTCTGGGCAAGCTGCAGGTGATGATTTTCGAAGAGCTGGTCGAGCACAAGCTGGAACAGCCGCACTTCATTACTCAGTACCCGTTCGAAGTGTCGCCGCTGGCCCGTCGCAACGACGACAACCCGAACGTCACCGACCGTTTCGAGCTGTTCATCGGTGGCCGTGAAATCGCCAACGCCTACTCCGAGTTGAACGACGCGGAAGACCAGGCCGAGCGCTTCATGGCGCAGGTGGCCGACAAGGACGCCGGCGACGACGAAGCCATGCACTACGACGCCGACTTCGTGCGCGCGCTGGAGTACGGCATGCCGCCAACGGCCGGTGAAGGCATCGGCATCGATCGTCTGGTGATGTTGTTGACCAACTCGCCGTCGATCCGCGATGTGATCCTGTTCCCGCACATGCGACCGCAAGCGTAAACGTTTCAGTTAAAAAGCCGCCTAAAACAGGCGGCTTTTTATTGCCTGTCTGGTACAAATGTATCAATTGGTTAATTTTGCAATAGCAGAGGAAGTTCTGTCGTGATGGGTGCAATAGCTCAAGAGGGTGCAGCGGGTATCGCCACTGCGGTCGCTGAAAGTGTTCAGTACCAGGGTCGCAAGGCCAGCCGACAGGGCAGTGAGCAGCGTCGACAGGACATTCTCGATGCAGCGATGCGTATTGTCGTGCGTGACGGCGTACGTGCCGTGCGCCACCGCGCAGTGGCTGCCGAGGCCGGTGTGCCGTTGTCGGCGACCACCTACTACTTCAAGGACATCGATGACCTGCTCACCGATACCTTCGCCCAATATGTCGAGCGCAGTGCGGCATACATGGCCAAGCTGTGGATCAACAATGAAGGTCTATTGCGTGACATGGTCGTCAGTGGTGATGGTAGTCCGGAGTCGCGCTCGCAACTGGCTGACGACATTGCGCGGTTGATGGCCGACTACGTGCATCGGCAATTGGTTAACCGCCGCGAGCATTTGATGGCCGAGCAGGCGTTCCGTCAGGAGGCGCTGCTCAATCCGCGTCTGGCAATTCTGGTGCGCTCGCATCAGCAGATTCTGTTGCAGGGCACCTGCCAGTTGTTTCAGGTATTGGGCTCGCGTGAACCGCAGCAAGATGCCAAGGTGTTGACGGCGATTATCGGACGGATGGAATATCAGGGCCTGCTCAACGATGCCGAGCCTTTGGCCGAAGAAGACATGCTTGGCATTCTGACGCGGTATATGCATCTGGTGCTCGCGTCGGTCTGACCACAAGATCGTTCCCACGCTCTGCGTGGGAATGCCGCCGGGGACGCTCCGCGTACCTTCGTCGACATGACGCAGAGCGTCAGTGGATGCATTCCCACGCAGAGCGTGGGAACGATCGATCACCATGAGGGCGGCCAATGTTCATAGGGAGTATTGAATGAAAGCCTGGCGTGGCGTGCTGATCGCCTTGTCGTTCCTGCTGCTCAGTGGCTGTCTGGTGACCTTCAAGGAGCCGCTGACCACCAGTGACCCGGCGCCCAAGGGCTTGCTCGGCAAATGGTCGAGCACCAATGCCTGGGGTGAGCCGATGAACCTTGAACTGACGCGCCTGGGCAACGATCGCTATCAGGCCGTCACGTACTTCAAGGCCAAGCCCCGCGAACGCGAAGCCTATCCGTTCACCGTGTCGCGCCACGGCAGCCGCTGGTATCTGTCGGCGAAAGTCCCGGCGCAGTACGGTGGCCACTTCACCATCGCCGGTTTCGAACTCACCGACAAACACGAACTGGTGGTCTACAACCTCGATCTCGAACAGATCAATCAAGCGATCAAGCAAAAAGCCCTCGACGGTCAGGCCTTCCAGACCGACGATGGCGACGGCGTGCACGTCGACAGCAACCTCGACAAGGTCTTTGCTTACCTCGACGATCCGGCCAATTCCGATGTCTTTGTCGAAGCCGTGCGCTACCAGCGCCAGGCCCGCGCCCAATAATTCACTACGTCAGGTTTTCTACAGGAGTTTCGGGTGGACGATTACCAGCAGTCGATACGCATATTGTCCGACCGCATTGTGCTGGCGCAGACACCGATCCGTGTGCTCGACGCGGTCAAGTGGGACGAGAACATCCGCAAGGGTTTCCTCAAGGCCAAAGGCAAGGAAATGCCGGCGGTGGATCGTGACTACTACCTCAATCGACCACTGAGTTTCGATTCGAGCAAGGTCAAACTGGAATTCCAGAACATCGAGCGTGACATCACCCGTCAGCTCGGCCAGTTCAACCCGGTCGGGCAGATCATGCGGCGCATGTGCAAGGAATACCGCATGGTGGTGCGCATGCTCGAAGCGCGCGGCACCGAGGATTTCGGCCTGATCTCGCAAGAGCTGTACGGCGCCGCTTCTGATGCCTTCCACGCCGGCGACCCGACCCTGGCCGACCTCGGCCTGATGATGTCCGACTACCTGAACAACATCGATGGCCGTGGCGATCTGAAGGACGAACCGAAGATCCTCACCGCCAAGGACGCCGTGCATCTGCTGCAAACCCGTCTGAACAAGGTGTTCGGCGAGGCCGAGGAAACCATTCGCGTGTTCGAGTCCGACGGCATCGTTGCCGACGCGGCGGCCGGCGCCGACTACATCAAGATCCGCACCGATGCGATGTTCAACGATCGCGACGTGCGCGCGCTGGAAGTCCACGAAGGCCTGGTCCACGTCGGCACTACGCTCAACGGTTTGAACCAGCCGATCTGCACCTTCCTGTCCAAAGGCCCGCCGTCCTCGACGGTGACCCAGGAAGGCCTGGCGATCCTGATGGAAATCATCACCTTCGCCTCCTACCCGAGTCGCCTGCGCAAATTGACCAACCGCACCCGCGCCATTCATATGGTCGAGGAGGGCGCGGACTTCTTGCAGATCTTCGAGTTCTTCCGTGAGCAGGGCTTCGAGATGGCGGAAAGCTACGGCAACGCCAGTCGCGTTTTCCGTGGATCGACGCCGACCGGTCTGCCATTCACCAAAGACTTGTCCTACCTCAAGGGCTTTATCATGGTTTACAACTACATTCAGTTGGCCGTGCGTAAAGGCAAGCTTGAACAGATTCCGTTGTTGTTCTGCGGCAAGACCACGCTGGAAGACATGCGTACCTTGCGTCAGTTGGTGGATGAAGGGCTGGTGGTGGCGCCGAAATACTTGCCGGATCAGTTCCGCGATTTGAATGCGTTGTCGGCGTGGATGTGCTTCTCCAACTTCCTCAACCATTTGAGCCTGGACCGGATCGAAGCGGATTACTCCAACATCCTTTAACCCAAACACAATCCCCTGTGGGAGCTGGCTTGCCAGCGATTGTATTCTGTCAGTCAATATTAATGTTGGCTGACCCACCGCCATCGCTGGCAAGCCAGCTCCCACAGGGTTATTTGTTTTTCTCTGAATCGTTTGTTTGCCAATTTCCTTCGCGAGGTTTCACCGGATGAGAATCCTCGGCATTTTCTGCCTGCTCCTGACTCTCGGCGGTTGCAGTTCGCTGTTGTTCTACCCCGAGCCGGGCCAGATCTTTACCCCGGAAAAAGCCAAGCTCGAATACCGGACGGTAACTTTGGTTACCGCTGATGGCTTGAAGCTCAACGCCTGGTGGCTACCGGCGAAACCCGGTGTCGAAGTCAAAGGCACCGTCCTGCACCTGCACGGCAACGGCGGTAACCTGCCGATGCACCTCGGTGGCAGTTGGTGGCTGCCGAAAAACGGCTATCAAGTGCTGCTGGTCGACTATCGCGGGTATGGCTTGTCCGAGGGCGAGCCGAGTTTGCCGGCGATCTATCAGGACATCGACGCCGCGTTCGCCTGGCTCGACAAGGCGCTGGAAGTCAAAGGTAAACCGCTGGTGCTGCTCGGTCAGAGCCTTGGCGGTTCGATGGCCGTGCATTGGCTGGTGCAGCATCCCGAGCGGCAGAAGCAACTGAAAGCGCTGGTGCTCGACGGCGTGCCCGCCAGCTATCGCAGCGTTGGCCAATACGCGCTCAGTACCTCGTGGCTGACCTGGCCATTTCAGGTGCCGCTGTCGTGGCTGGTACCGGACGGCGACAGCGCAATTAATTCAATGCCGCAACTCAACGGCGTGCCGAAGCTGATTTTCCACAGCATCGACGATCCACTGGTGCCGCTGTCCAACGGCATCCGTCTGTATCAAGCTGCGCCGCCACCGCGCGTGCTGCAACTGACCCGCGGCGGTCATGTGCAGACCTTCGGCGACCCGGTCTGGCGCCAAGTCATGCTGCGCTACCTCGACGATCCCGAGCATTTCAACGGCCTGCGCCGCCTCGGCGAAATCCCCAATTACCCGACACCCCCGAATTCTGAAGATGAGAGCCCGCAATGAGTGAAGAACGTAACGCCATCCCGTTGATCATCACCGGTATCTGCAGCATCCTCGGCACCGTCGGGGCGCTGTGGTACTACGGCTACCTGCATTTCGCCAAACCCGAGGATGCGTTGCTGCTCAATGAATTCACCATGCTCAAGACCGTGCCCGGCGAAGACTACAAAGTCTCGCTGGACCCGGCGCCGCAGGTGGCGCAGTGCATCGATGGCGTGCTGGTGTTGTTTGATACCGAGCAGAAAGGCCTGACCGGCGTATTGATCAACGCGCAGAAAAAAGCAGTACGTTGCATGGGCGAAGAGACCCCGCAGAAGCTGGAGGAGTGATTCTGCAGGTTCAGCCCTCACCCTAACCCTCTCCCAGAGGGAGAGGGGACTGACCGAGTTGTCTTTCGCTATTCACCGACCTGAAAGAGAGTGTCGACTATGGATTCCGCGAAGCAACTTCAGGCCGATGCAGTAACTGAACATCCCCCATTCGGCTCCCTCTCCCTCGGGAGAGGGCTGGGGTGAGGGGCCGCCATTTCAGCTCCCACCCAAAAAGCCCCGCCATCTTTGAACGACGGACCTTCTACCGCTAAGGGCCGGCTGTCACCGTGATTTTTCGATTAGCACTCCATGGCGAGCGCTTACCGTCGATGCTTTGCCATGCCGTCATGGAAAAAGTTCCCGGAGGTAAGCTCCAGACACTTCGCACCGACCAGTTGCCATAGGCATCGGCGTCTGTTTCCGCCAGTACCTCGTAAGGGCTGTAGAGCTTGGACACACGGATATGTGCGCCCGGAAGAGCTTTGCCGGAGAGCAGAGGGTTTTGACCACTGTCACTACCCTCAAGTGGTGTTTCTATGACTGGCGCGTCGAGCGTATCAATTACCTTGATTGTTCGACTGGCACTCCACGGCGAGCGCTTACCATCAATGCTTTGCCAGGCTGTCATGGAAAAAGGCCCTGAGGGTAAGGTCCAGACACTTCGCACTGACCATTTGCCATAGGCATCAGCGTCCGTTTCCGCCAGTACTTCGTAAGGGCCGTAAACGCGGGTTACGCGAATATGAGCGCCAGGCAATGCTGTGCCTGAAAGCAAAGGGTTGAAACCGGAGTCAGCGTTTTCCACTGGCGTAGAGATAACCGGGGGAGGCACATCCACGATATCAACAACGTTGAATAAACGCTGCTCGGACGGCCCCGAGACTCTGTCGCCAAAGTACTGCCGAAGCACAAGTGCATTGGGGCCTGATGGCCTATCGGTAGGTGGGGTTATTGACCACCTGCCTTGTACATCCGCGATAGCTGTCGCGAAGAAAGTCTCCGGGGTTGCGGCTTCTGCTACCTTGATCGTTGCTCCCGGTCGCGCCGTTCCAGTGATCAAAGGTTTCAGCGTTGTTGTAGCGTTCTGCTCGGGTGTCATGACCAGCGGTGGCACGACTGTCGTTGTGCAATACGGGAGGCCTTGTCCATTAATTGCAATTGCGAGCGATGCACCAGCCTTATCCGTCGCACAGACTTTGATTTTGATTTTTGCCGTCGCGTCTTCCAGCGTCCGTCCTGGCTGCAGGGTAGGATCGGCCGTTGTGGCAGTTTCTGGCGTGGCATCCAGTTGCGCGTTGCGCACAGTTCCGTTCAGTGACGAGTATCTGATCCAGACGCCGGTTACGCGATTATCGGAGGCGGAAAAGTCATCAAATGGTGTCGGTTGGCGGTACTCAAGCGTTATCAACTGCGGTTCTGTCGTCCGATTGAGAAGGTACAGTTGAGGTCCCGCCTCTCCGAGAACACTCAGTCGATACAGACCTGTCTTACTGATCACGGCGGCTTGCGAGTCATCTAGCCAGCCGGAAAACCACCGGTTGATTGCCGGATAGAGTGTTCCGCCACCCGATACCGAATCTCCAGTATCACCATACCCGACTGGGCTGCACTCTTCAGGAGCCTGAACAACGTCGTTACTCACCGGACATTTGGTATAAGTGCCGCCATGTGGGTATCCCAGATTGTGGCCGAATTCGTGCTTCCATACATGCGGTGAGCCCGGCATACCTTTAACCCAAATCCAGTTTCCCGGCACCGTAGCGATTGCGCCCCCGCCACAAGGAACAGCTACAAACAAGAACGCAAAAGCGGCAGGATCAATGTTCTGTGCAAGTGCCGCCTTGCGCCCCGCATCAAGACTGCCTGAGGCACTACAGGTCACAGGTTTCGGGCCGAAATCGGCTTCAATTTGTGTGCCCTCCAGTTTCAGCTTATTGCCTGACGCGGACAAGATATAAGAGCGCAAGGAGTTCCAGTGCGTTGAGAAGGTTTGCTCAGCAATTTTTTTGGTGTCCAGGCCCGGTTCGCCAGACCAGTGCCCGACCACCAGTAATACCTTTTGAACGCCTGTGACCGGACGCTTTTTCACGGGAACGAGCATTTCAGGACCGGTGCTGATGATCACGTCATTCGGATCATGCAATGGCTCATTTTGGGGGGGCGGGTTACTCCAGCTGAACGCAGCATGGAATAGTGTCGACAACAATCCGATAGCGATGATTGATCGTTTCATGGGGGCTTCCTTGTCAGGGGCGGGATGACAAGCAACAGCCTCTTCCGTGAATGGATCTTCGTCTACTGTCACAGTTGACAGTAGACGTCGTTCTCTAAAGGTGAAGACCCCCATGCGTATAGAGCAATAATTTTTCAAACTTCCAATAAAAAAGCCCCGCCTGATCACTCAGGCGGGGCTTTTGCGTTACAGCAGGGCGCTTAGTTCGAGCTGACCGCCGAACGTGGCATCACTGGCTGGTTGTCGTTGGAAATGGTCACTTCCACACGACGGTTCATCGCACGACCGGAGACGCTGCCGTTCTCGGCAACCGGGTATTCCTTGCCGTAGCCTTGGGTGACGATACGCGCTGGATCAACGCCCATTTTCACCAGTGCAGTACGCACGGAGTTGGCGCGACGCTCGGACAGCGACTGGTTGTGGCTGGCAGTACCGGTGCTGTCGGTGTAACCCTCGACGATCACTTTGCGATCCGGGTTTTCCTGGAGGAATTGCGCCAGTTTGTTGATATTCACCAGACCGCTGGATTTCAGGTCGGCACGGTCGGTGGCGAACAGCACGTCACCGAAAGTCACCAGCGTACCGCGATCGGTCTGCTTGGCATTCAGGCTGTCCTGCAGCTGTTTGATCTGCTGATCACGCGCATCCAGACGCGCCTGGGCACGTTGGGCTGCGGCGTTCTTCAGATTGTTTTCAGCGGTGCGCAGGGCGATGGTCTGCTTGGCCACTTCCACGCGCTGGTTGGTCAGGTAGGCCAGTTGGTCAACCTTGGCCGCGTCTTGCTTGTCCAGATAAGCCTTGTCGGCCTTGTCCAGGTAATCACTGGCGTCTTTGGTTTCCAGCGCCGCGACTTTGCTCGCCTGTGGGTTGGCTTGCAGGCCAGCGTAGTTGGTGCGCGCCTGTTCCAGGTTCGGGTTAGGCGGGGTAGAGCAGGCAGCCAGAGCGACGCTTGCGGCCAGAAGAGCTGGGATCATCAGTTGCTTACGCATAATTTTCGTCCTTTCTATCGATAAAAGTTTCAGCGTTGCTATCGGGATGCGCGCTTACTGCACGGTGCGCTGACTTTCCTGACGCAGTTCCTGAACACCTTTCTGGGAATCCTTCACAGCCTGTTCGGCTTTTGCGGCCTGAGCCTTGCGTTCGGCGACGCGAGCGTCCCACTCGGCTTGCTCGGACAGGGTGCGTGCTTCGTCATACTTCTTGTCGTGCATGGCGATTTCGGCTTGTTTCAGTTTGTCCTGCGCTTGCTTCATCTCAACCGCAGCGAACTCGGTACCGCCGGCGCTGACTGCGCTGTTCACGGCCGATTGGGTCACGGCGTATTGCTCGGTCGGTGGGTTACCGGCGCAACCGGCCAGCACGAAGCTGGTGCCGATGGCCAGAGCGGCCAGTTTCAGACCGCGCAAGTGTGCAAATGTGGTTTGGTTTTTCATGGTCTTCAACTCCATTAGGCATCTCCTGAATACATCTGAATCCATCCTGGTCGAGGAGCCGCAAGCGACGTGTGAAAGCGCGTTTTTGAAACGCTCGTTCCAGGCGTGGTTACAGGTTCCGACCGGCGGGATTTTTCAAAAGTTCAGAAAAGATGGCCTATCGCCAAAAAATATTTTGACCGAATGGACAAGGCTCTAAAGCGGGAACTTTGGCGGGATGAAGCGGTACGCGCGGGGAAAAAAAACGTAGTGCTGGAGGAGAAATACATTCCCTGTGGGAGCTGGCTTGCCTGCGATGGGGCCATCAGATTCAACACATCGGTGACTGAACTGACGCCATCGCTGGCAAGCCAGCTCCCACAGGGTTAACGCAATGTCGGATCAGTGTTTTTGCTTGCCGGCAGTGGCCGAGAGATCATGCAAATGCCTGCGCGACAACGCCAGAAACCGCGGCGTCGGCCCAACATCCTCATACAACGGATCACCTTCCTCATCGGTCGCCACTACCGTCGAACCCTTCACATACGGCAGGCTCGCTTCAAACTCTTCGAGGGCTGCGCCGATCAGTTCGCCGAGCAGTTCTTCGGCATGTCGTTTGGGGTACATCTCGGCAATCGCTGCCAGACGCGCAGCGGCTTCGACGTCCAGATGGATCGTGTAGCCAGTGTCGGTCAGGCGACCCTTGGCGTTTTCTTCCCAATGCTGGGCGAGTTCACGAATTTTCATGATGACCTCATTTCGCACCTGCTCATGGCAGGTCTGGGTGAGTGTCCGCCGGGGCCGGCGGCAAGCCGTTGTACGGCTTACTGTTGAGACTAGCTTTCGCCCGCAAGGTTTAACGTCCCTTCGTCGGCTGCTTGTAAGAAGCGTCGTAGAGCGGCACTCTCTAGGTCATGCACTCGTTTCTAAGCCGTCCGGATTACTGCTGGGGAATTGCTGATGACCGATATTGATGCACGCTTGCGCGAAGACGTTCACCTGCTCGGAGAGCTGTTGGGCAACACCATTCGAGATCAGTACGGCGAGGCTTTTCTCGACAAGATCGAGCAGATTCGCAAAGGCGCCAAGGCTGACCGGCGTGGCTCGATGGACGCTGAACTGAGCGCCAGCCTCAATCAATTGAGCGAAGACGAATTGCTCCCGGTGGCGCGGGCGTTCAACCAGTTTCTCAACCTGGCGAACATCGCCGAGCAGTACCAGTTGATCCATCGCCGCGAAGAGTCGCAGCCGGCGCCGTTCGAATCCCACGTGTTGCCGGAATTGCTCGCGCGTTTGCGCAACGAAGGCCACAGCGCCGAATCGCTGGCCCGGCAGCTGGCGCGCCTGGAAATCGAACTGGTGCTGACCGCGCACCCGACCGAAGTGGCGCGGCGCACGCTGATTCAAAAATACGACGCGATCGCCGGGCAACTCGCCGCGCAGGATCATCGCGACCTGACCACAGCCGAACGCGAACAGATTCAAAACACCCTGCAACGGCTGATCGCCGAAGCCTGGCACACCGAAGAAATCCGCCGCACCCGACCGACACCTGTTGATGAAGCCAAATGGGGTTTCGCGGTGATCGAGCATTCGCTGTGGCAAGCGATCCCCAACCATATGCGCAAGGCCGACAAGGCCTTGTTCGAAGCGACCGGCCTGCGTCTGCCATTGGAGGCAGCACCGATTCGCTTCGCGTCGTGGATGGGCGGCGACCGTGACGGCAACCCCAACGTCACCGCCGCAGTGACCCGCGAAGTGTTGCTGCTGGCGCGCTGGATGGCCGCCGATTTGTACCTGCGCGATGTCGATCACCTCGCGGCTGAACTGTCGATGCAGCAGGCCAGCGATGCCCTGAAGGCCAAGGCCGGCGACAGTGCCGAACCGTATCGCGCGGTGCTCAAACAACTGCGCGAACGCCTGCGCGCCACACGCAACTGGGCACACGCCGCGCTGACCGCACCGACGCCAGCGCCGGCGGATGTGTTGCACAACAATCGCGATCTGCTTGATCCGCTGGAATTGTGTTTCAACTCGCTGCACGAATGCGGCATGGGCGTGATCGCTGACGGCCCGTTGCTCGATTGCTTGCGTCGGGCGGTGACCTTTGGCCTGTTCCTTGTGCGCCTGGATGTGCGTCAGGATTCGTCGCGGCACAGCTCGGCGATGACCGAAATCACCGATTACCTTGGCCTCGGTCGCTA
This sequence comes from Pseudomonas chlororaphis, assembly GCF_000783395.1. Taxonomy (GTDB): domain Bacteria; phylum Pseudomonadota; class Gammaproteobacteria; order Pseudomonadales; family Pseudomonadaceae; genus Aquipseudomonas; species Aquipseudomonas chlororaphis_H. The sequence continues at coordinate 429,633 of NZ_JSFK01000001.1, forward strand.
TGAAGACTGGGACGAAGAGCAGCGAATCAGCTTCCTGACCCGCGAATTGAGCAATCGTCGGCCATTGCTGCCGGCGCATTTCAAGCCTTCTGCTGACACCGCCGAAGTGCTCAACACCTGCAAGGAAATCGCTGCCGCACCGGGCGCTTCGCTCGGTTCCTACGTGATCTCCATGGCCGGCGCTGCTTCTGATGTGCTCGCCGTGCAACTGCTGCTCAAAGAGTCCGGCGTGTTGCGGCCGATGCGCGTGGTGCCGCTGTTCGAAACCCTCGCCGACCTCGACAACGCCGGGCCAGTGATGGAGCGGCTGTTGCTGCTGCCGGGTTACCGCGCACGGCTGCAAGGCCCGCAGGAAGTGATGATCGGCTATTCCGATTCGGCCAAGGACGCCGGCACCACGGCGGCGGCCTGGGCGCAATATCGGGCGCAGGAGCGCTTGGTGGAAATCTGCCGCGAGCAACAAGTCGAACTGCTGCTGTTCCACGGTCGCGGCGGTACTGTTGGTCGTGGCGGTGGCCCGGCGCACGCAGCGATTCTGTCGCAACCGCCGGGATCGGTGGCGGGGCGGTTCCGCACCACCGAGCAGGGCGAAATGATTCGATTCAAATTCGGCCTGCCAGACATTGCCGAGCAAAACCTCAATCTGTATCTGGCGGCGGTGCTTGAAGCAACGCTACTGCCACCGCCGCCGCCGACACCAGAGTGGCGTCACTTGATGGACGAATTGGCCGCCGATGGCGTCAGTGCTTATCGCCAGGTCGTGCGAGAAAATCCGCAATTCGTCGAGTACTTCCGTCAGTCCACGCCAGAGCAGGAGTTGGGGCGTTTGCCACTGGGCAGTCGCCCGGCCAAACGTCGCGCGGGCGGTATCGAAAGTCTGCGGGCGATCCCGTGGATCTTCGGCTGGACACAAACGCGGTTGATGTTGCCGGCATGGCTCGGTTGGGAGTCGGCGCTGAGCAAGGCACTGGAGCGCGGCGAAGGCAAATTGCTCGGGCAGATGCGCGAGCAGTGGCCGTTCTTCCGTACGCGCATCGACATGCTGGAAATGGTCCTGGCCAAGGCTGACGCGGATATCGCGCTGTCCTACGATCAGCGTCTGGTCGAGCCGGATCTGCTGCCGTTGGGCGCGCAGTTACGCGACCTATTGTCGCAGGCGTGCGCCGTGGTGCTCGGCCTGACTGGCCAGTCGCAGCTATTGGCACATAGCCCGGATACCCTTGAATTCATCCGTCTGCGCAACACCTACCTCGACCCGCTACATCTATTGCAGGCCGAACTGCTGGCCCGCTCGCGGCAGCAGGATGTCGAGCAGGGCAGCCCGGTAGAACAGGCGTTGCTGGTGTCTGTGGCGGGGATTGCCGCCGGTTTGCGAAATACCGGCTAATGTTTTTGTCTGGGTACGCGGCCCCCGGAACACGCACCGGATGTCGCTTTGCCTGACGGCGGAAAGTGCCGTCAGGCGACAGTTAATGATGGGGTTGCGACTTGGGTTACCGCGTCGCAAGGTCGCGGGGGGCGTCGGTTTCTCCGACTTTTGGCGTCTTGTGTGGGCGCAGCCTGCTGTGTATCTTGATCAGCCTTTGGCCGTTTGTGCGGCCACGACCCGTATTTTCAGGATTCGTCCCAAGCGGCGAATCCTTTGTTTTGTAAAAGCTTTTTATAAAAAAATTGAGGAGCACATCTAATGCGCGTCATTCTGCTGGGAGCTCCCGGGGCCGGTAAAGGTACTCAGGCTAAGTTCATCACCGAAAAATTCGGCATTCCACAAATTTCCACTGGCGACATGCTGCGTGCAGCGGTCAAGGCCGGTACTCCGCTGGGCGTGCAAGCCAAGAGCATCATGGATGCCGGCGGCCTGGTGTCGGATGACCTGATCATCGCACTGGTCCAGGATCGTATCGCTCAGCCAGACTGCGCCAACGGTTTCCTGTTCGACGGCTTCCCGCGCACCATTCCGCAGGCTGAAGCCCTGGTGACTGCCGGCGTTGAGCTGGATGCAGTGGTTGAAATCGCTGTTGAAGACGAAGAAATCGTGCAGCGCATCGCCGGCCGTCGTGTTCACGAAGCCAGCGGCCGCGTTTACCACATCGTCTACAACCCGCCGAAAATCGCTGGCAAAGACGACATCACCGGCGAAGAGCTGGTACAGCGCAAGGACGACACCGAAGAAACCGTGCGTCATCGCCTGTCGGTCTACCATTCACAGACCAAGCCGCTGGTGGAGTTCTATCAGAAGCTGTCGGCGAAAAACGCTGGCAAGCCGAAGTACAGCCACATTCCTGGCGTTGGCTCGGTAGAAGCCATCACCGCCAAGGTGCTTGAAGCGCTGAGCTGAAAAGTCTGAACCGCAGCATCATCCACGGCCCGCTTGCGGGCCGTAGTTGTTTATACTGACGCACTTTTTCCCACCCCTGTTTTGGAAACATCGATGAGCACCTTGCTGGCCCTGGACACCGCGACTGAAGCTTGCTCCGTTGCCTTGCTGCATGACGGCAAGGTCACGAGCCATTACGAGGTGATCCCGCGCCTGCACGCGCAGAAGCTGTTGCCGATGATCCAGCAATTGCTGGCCGACGCCGGCACCACGTTGCAGGCGGTCGATGCGATTGCCTTCGGTCGCGGGCCGGGTGCGTTCACCGGGGTGCGGATTGCCATTGGTGTGGTGCAGGGTTTGGCGTTCGCGCTGGATCGCCCGGTGCTGCCGGTGTCCAACCTTGCCGTGCTGGCCCAGCGCGCGTTGCGTGAACACGGTGTGAGCCAGGTCGCGGCGGCCATCGATGCGCGGATGGATGAAGTGTATTGGGGCTGCTACCGCGAGACGGCGGGGGAGATGCGTCTGGTCGGTGCCGAAGCGGTGTTGCCACCGGAAGTCGCCGCGCTGCCGGCCGATGCCAGTGGCGACTGGTTTGGTGCTGGCACCGGTTGGGGTTATGGCGAGCGGATCGCGGTCAATCTGAGCGGCTCGGATGCAGGCATGTTGCCCCACGCCGAAGACTTGCTGACCCTCGCGCGTTTCGCCTGGGAACGCGGTGAGTCGATCCCGGCGGATGACGCTCAACCGGTTTACCTGCGCGATAAAGTCGCCACCCCCAAGGCTCGTTGAGCCTTTAAAAAGATCGCAGCCTTCGGCAGCTCCTACAAGGATCGCATTCCAAATGTAGGAGCTGCCGAAGGCTGCGATCTTTTGATCTTCTGAAGCCAATCGTCAGTTTCTAACCCCTCGCTTTAAACCTTTTGCGCTTTATGTGTTCTAGTTATCACTCGGCGGTTTGCTAAGTCGGTCAAGTGCCGCTAAATTGCCATCATCGATACCGAGCATGAATTTATGCGTATAGACGGCCTCTCCTCTCAGTCCTACCCCATCAAGCGCAAGCCTCGCAAAGGCAATGTGGCGCTGGATGAATCCGTCGACGATATCGACGGCGAGCTGGAATTTCCGACTGAAGAGCAATTGGCCGCCCGCGCTGCCAAAGCCTCGGCCCAACGCCTGAGCAATCTGCCTGCCCGTCAGCAAGACATGATCTATCACCGTGCGATGAAAAAGAGCGTAGCGATGGCCTTGGCCAGTTACCTGAGTACCGCCGGTTTTGTTGATTGGGATGCAGACGTGCTGGGCCTCGATCTGTACATCTGATGGTTCTGCCTTACTACCTCGGTTGTCCGTCCTGGAGCGAAAACGCCTGGCGCGAATATCTGTACCCGGCAGACGCCAAAACCTCCGATTTCCTCAGTCTCTATTCGCAAGTGTTCAACGCCGTTGAAGGCAACACGACCTTTTATGCCAGCCCGTCGCCCGCCACCGTGCAGCGTTGGGCCGAGGTCATGCCCGAGCACTTTCGCTTCACCGCCAAATTCCCCGGCGACATCAGCCACAGCGGTGATTTGCGCGAGCAACTGACCGCCGCCGAAACCTTCCTGCAATTACTCAAGCCGCTCGGTGAACGTGTTTCGCCGCTGTGGCTGCAATTGTCGAAAAGCTTCACACCGCATCGCCTGCCGGAACTGGCGGCATTCATCGATGCGCTGGATTGCCCGCTGGCGGTGGAAGTGCGGCATGAACAGTTCTTCGCCAAGGGCGAGAGCGAACGCTTGCTCAATCGCCTGTTGCTGGACCGTGGCGTTGAGCGCATCTGCCTCGATCCGCGAGCGCTGTTCAGTTGCCTGTCGACCGAGTCTTCGGTCATCCACGCACAATCGAAAAAGCCACGAGTGCCCACGCGCCCGGCGGCGTTCACCCAGTTCCCGCAGGTGCGTTTCATCGGCCATCCGGAGCTGGAAGCCAACGACCCGTTTCTGCTGCCGTGGGTGGCGAAAATTGCCGAGTGGATCGAAGAGGGCCGCACGCCGTACATCTTCCTGCACACCGCCGACAATCTCCTCGCGGCGAAGCTGGCGCAACGTTTTCACGCACAACTGATGCAACGTTTGCCTGGCCTGCCAGCGCTGCCTGAGCTATACAGAGAACCCGCTGCGGAGCAACTTGGCCTGCTCTGAAGCGGATTTTTCCTGCCCTGGAGCCTGCCGATGGATGCCCAAGCCGTTAAAGCACACGCCTTCAAAGCCCTGCATGAACGTCCGGGAATTTTTGTCATTCCCAATCCGTGGGATGCCGGTTCGGCGAAAATGCTCGCCAGCCTCGGCTATCAGGCCTTGGCAACCACCAGTGCCGGTTATGCGTTTTCCCAGGGCAAGGCCGATGGTGCTTTAAGTCTCGACGAGACCCTGGCCAATGTCCGCGCGATTGTCGCGGCCACCGATTTGCCGGTAGCGGTGGATCTGGAAAACGGTTTCGCCGATGACCCGGCCGAGGCCGCTAAAAGCCTGCTTCGCGCAGCCGAGGCGGGCGCCGTCGGTGGCTCGATCGAAGACGCCACGGGCCGCGCGGATGCGCCGATCTATTGCTTCGAACACGCCGTGGCGCGCATCGAAGCCGCCGTCGCCGCTGTGCGCACGCTGCCATTCCCGTTCATCCTGACGGCGCGTGCGGAAAACTACCTGCACGGCAATCCCGACATCGACGACACCATCCGCCGCTTGCAGGCTTTCGCCGAAGCGGGCGCCGACGTGTTGTACGCGCCAGGTTTGCGCAGCGCCGAAGAGGTGCTGGCAGTGGTGCGCGCGGTGGCGCCGAAACCGGTCAATGTGCTGATGTCCGGCGGTTTGAAACTGACCGTGCAGGAGCTGCAGGAAATGGGCGTGCGTCGCATCAGTACCGGTTCGGCATTGGCCTTGGCGGCATTCGGCGAGTTCTTCCGCGCGGCTGAAGAGATCCAGCAATCCGGCACGTTCGGCTTTACCGCGCAGTCGATGCCTTACGCCAAGGCCAATCAGTTTTTCAAAGGCTGAACATGGGGCGGTGGATATTCTGGCTGGTGCTGCTGATGATTGGCGGCGCTGCGCTCAGTGTCTGGCGCGGTTGGCTGGGCGTGCCGCCGCAATGGAATCCGTGGGCGCCGCTGGACGTGAAAGCCGCACCCAACTGGCTGACCGGCTACAAGCTGATGCGCTTGCGCAGTGACCCTGAACTCTGCGCGCAAGCGTTAAGCAGTTCTGAGTTGCGCGTCACGCGGCAATCCGACAGCCCCGACGCCAAGTGTCCACTGATCGGCGTCTTGCGCGTACAGGGTGGTGAGGTGGCGCTGAGCAGCAGCTTCCTCGCCAGTTGTCCGCTGGCGGTGGCCTACGCGATGTTTGAACACCACACGCTGCAACCCGCCGCTCAATCCGTTTACGGGCAAAAGGTCGCGCGTGTCGATCACCTCGGCAGCTTCGCCTGTCGCAATGTCTACAATCGCGAAAGCGGTGCGCTCAGCCGTCATGCCAGTGCCGATGCGCTGGACATCTCCGGGTTTCGCCTGGGCGATGGCCGCACGGTCAGCGTGCTCAAGGACTGGCCCAAGCAAAATCAGGACGCGCAGTTTTTGCGTCAGGTGCGCGATGGCGCCTGCGAGGCGTTCAGTGTGGTGTTGAGTCCGGATTACAACGCTGCCCATCGCAATCACTTTCATGTCGATGTCGGGCGCTGGAGCGTGTGTCGCTAAGGTTTAGGCGGCGAGGCGCAGGTTCTGCAGAACGATCGGGCGTGCCCAGCCATTATCGAAGTCCAGCGCCTTTTGTTGCTCGACGATTTCTTCTGGCGGGCACGGCGGGTAAGGCTTCTGCATCAGGTCGAGGTCGAACTCGGCAATCGGCAGGTACAGCGGTTTCTTCTGCGGGGCCGGGCCAGGCTCTGGAACGGGCTGACCATTGTTGATCACCACCGGACGCACCCAGCTGCTGTCGAAATCCTGTTGCTCTTGCTGAGCTTTCAGTTCTTCCGGCGGGAATGGCGGGAATGGTTTGTCCAGCAAGTCCATTTCGAATTCGGCGATCGGCAGGAACAGCGGCTCCGGCGGACGCACTTCGGTTTCGACCACATCGCATTCGCGCTGGCTGACGATGTGCGCGTGCAGCTCGCTGCCGATGGTCGGTTCTTCCGGGCTGCTCAGGTCAACCGGCGGGAACGTACCGCAGGCAGGCACCACTTCACTCGTCTGTTCGGCCATCGCCTGGGCAAAGAAATCCTGCCACAGGTGACTGACGCCGCTCAGTGCTTGAGTGTTGTGACGGCTAAAGTCGCCATGGGGCGAGATGTAGCCAATCGATGTGGGAAGAATGCCTGACATTTTTTTCGGTTGACGCTCAGCTCTGGCAAAATGCGCGTTGAATGAATTATCGGCGGTTTTTGCCGATCCTTGAATTTTTGAGCGTGTTTTCCATGATCGAGCAACCTGCGGCCTGCCGCATCCATGTTCAGGCCCTTGGCCCGACGTTTGAAGCGCAAGCCGGGCAGTGGGCCGAGCGTCTCGGCCTGCCGCTTGAAGTGGCGGACGGCGAGTTTGCCTTGCAGGTCGGCGAGCAGGGTTTGCAGCTGCAACAGCTCGGCCCGGACGCACCGGGGCCGGTGCGGGTCGACTTTGTTGAGGGCGGCGCTGCGCATCGTCGGCTATACGGCGGCGGCAGCGGGCAGATGATCGCCAAGGCGGTCGGCATTGCCCAAGGCGTGCGTCCGCGCGTGCTGGATGCCACGGCGGGGTTGGGCAAGGATGCGTTCGTGCTGGCCAGTCTCGGTTGCGAGATGAGCCTGATCGAACGCCAGCCGCTGATCGGCGCGCTGCTGGAAGATGGTCTGGCGCGGGCGGCGGAAGATTTCGACGTGGCGCCGATCGTGGCGCGGATGAAGTTGCTCAAGGGCAACTCCATCGAAGTCATGCAGAACTGGGAAGGTGAGCCGCCGCAGGTGATTTATCTCGACCCGATGTTTCCCCACCGCGAGAAGACTGCGCTGGTGAAGAAGGAAATGCGCCTGTTCCGGCCGTTGGTGGGCGATGATCCGGATGCGCCGGCGCTGTTGCAGGCTGCGCTGGCGTTGGCGACGCACCGGGTGGTGGTCAAGCGCCCACGCAAGGCGCCGTGCATTGAGGGGCCGAAGCCGAGTCATGCGCTGGACGGCAAATCGAGCCGCTATGACATCTACCCGAAGAAAGCGCTCAAGGCTTGATACCGAGTCGCGCTCATCGCTGGCAAGCCAGCTCCCACAGGGTTTGGTGGTGTGTACACGATTTGTGATCACACCCAAATCCTTGTGGGAGCTGGCTTGCCAGCGATGGCGTCAGTGCTGACACCGCAGAAATCAAGGCCTATAGGCGCGCATAAACAACGCTACAACTTCCTGCACATGGCTTTCCGCTGCCTCTTCAGTCAACGGCTCCCCACAGCCATACAACAAACGAAAATTCCCTGCACCTTTGATCAGGCAAAAGAAATGCTCGGCCGCATTGCGCGGCAGGTCGATGCTCAGCGCGCCGCTGTCATGGATTTGCGTCAGCAGCCGCTCCATGCCCTGCACCATGCGCTGCGGGCCGGCCTCGAAGAAAATCAGCGACAGCTTCGGATCCTGCACCCCCAGCGCCATGATCAAGCGGTGCAAGTTCACCGACTCATCACTGTTGATCAGGTGATGAAAGCCTCGCGCAATGTTCAGCAACACATTTTCCACGGCAATGCCTTCGGGCAATTCGAAGAACAACGGCGGTAATTGCTCCTCGCATTTGGCCACGACGGCGGCGGAGAACAGCGTCTCCTTGTCGTTGAAATGGCTGTAGACCGTCAGCTTCGACACGCCGGCTTCGCTGGCGACCGCGTCCATGCTGGTGTTGGCATAGCCATGACTCAGAAACAGAATTTTCGCCGCGTCGAGGATTGCCTGGCGCTTGGCCAGATCCTTGGGGCGGCCCGGACCGTTTGGAGCTGAAAGATTGTTCGACATTCTTCGCTTTTAATACTGGACTGGTGAGTTTGCTATTAATAACATACCCGCCAGTATAATTATTCCAAGCACCATTAGCGAAAGGTCCGTCACCATGTTCCGCCATGCGTTGTCCCTCGCGTTGCCAGTAAGTCTGGCGTTCCTTTTGTCAGCGTGTGGTCAGGAAGAGGCGACGCAAGTCACCGTACGACCGGCCATGGTGGTGCAGCCAGAGCCTTCGGCGCAGGCGATGGAAAGTTATCCGGGCGAGGTGCGCGCCCGCTACGAACCTGACCTGGCATTCCGCATCGGCGGCAAAGTCAGCCGACGACTGGTCGATGAGGGTCAGCGCGTGAAGGCCGATCAACCACTCGCCGAGCTGGATCCGCAGGACGTGCGCCTGCAACTGGAAGCCACCCGCGCACAAGTCGCCGCCGCCGAAGCCAATCTCAATCTGGTGCGCGCCGAGCGCGATCGCTACAAGACCTTGATGGATCGGCAGATGGTCAGCCGCTCGGCCTACGACAATGCCGAAAACCTTTACCGCTCCGGTGAAGCCCGCCTCAAACAAATCAAAGCTGAATTCAACGTATCGACCAATCAGGCCAGTTACGCGGTGCTGCGTGCGCCGCAGGATGGCGTGGTGGCCAAGCGTTCGGTGGAAGTCGGCCAGGTGGTTGCCGCTGGGCAAACGGTGTTTACCCTCGCCACCGATGGCGAGCGCGAAGTGTTGATCAGCCTGCCGGAGCAGAGTTTCGGGCGCTTCAAGGTCGGTCAGCCAGTCACTGTTGAACTGTGGACGCAGCAGAACCAGCGCTTCGCCGGGCAGATCCGCGAACTGTCGCCCGCCGCCGATCCGCGCTCGCGCACTTTCGCCGCGCGCATCTCCTTCACCAGCGGCAAAGTCCCGGCTGAACTGGGCCAGAGTGCCCGCGTGTTCGTGCAATCGGCCGACAGCGTTTCCCTGTCGGTGCCGCTCTCGGCACTCACCGCCGAAAACGGCGCGACTTACGTCTGGGTCGTCAACGGCAACAACACCTTGAAGAAAACCCCGGTGCGCATCGGCCCGTTCGGCGAAAAAACCGTGCCGGTGCTCGAAGGCCTGAACGCCAGCGACTGGGTGGTCGCCGCCGGTGTGCATGTGTTGCTCGAAGGGCAGCAGGTGCGTCCGGTGGATCGCTCCAACCGTGTGGTCAATCTGGCGGACAAGGAGTAAGCCCCGATGCGCTTCAACCTTTCCGAATGGGCGCTGCGTAATCGCCAGATCGTACTGTTCCTGATGCTTTTGCTGGCCATCGTTGGTGCGTTGTCCTACACCAAGCTCGGCCAGAGTGAAGACCCGCCGTTCACCTTCAAAGCCATGGTGATTCAAACCCGTTGGCCGGGGGCGACCGCGCAGGAAGTCTCGCGGCAGGTTACCGAACGCATCGAAAAGAAGCTGATGGAAACCGGCGAATACGAGCGCATCGTCTCGTTCTCGCGCCCCGGCGAATCGCAGGTCACGTTCATTGCCCGCGACTCTATGCATTCCAAGCAAATCCCCGACCTCTGGTATCAGGTGCGCAAGAAGGTCAGCGATATTCGTCAGACCTTGCCGCCGGATATTCAGGGGCCGTTCTTCAACGATGAATTCGGCACCACGTTCGGCAATATCTATGCGCTGACCGGCGACGGTTTCGATTACGCGGTGCTCAAGGACTACGCCGATCGCATCCAGATCCAGCTGCAGCGGGTCAAGGATGTCGGCAAGGTCGACTTGCTCGGTTTGCAGGACGAGAAGATCTGGGTCGAACTGTCCAACGTCAAACTGGCGACCCTCGGCCTGCCGCTGGCGGCGGTGCAACAAGCGCTACAAGAACAGAATGCGGTGTCCACCGCCGGGTTCTTTGAAACCGGTAGCGAGCGCTTGCAGCTGCGGGTTTCGGGGAATTTTCAGACGGTCGAGGAGATAAAGAACTTCCCGATCCGCGTCGGCGATCGTACGTTTCGTATCTCCGATGTCGCCGATGTGCGTCGCGGTTTCAACGATCCACCGGCGCCGCGCATGCGCTTCATGGGCGAAGATGCGATTGGTCTGGCGGTGGCGATGAAGGATGGCGGCGACATTCTGGTGCTGGGTAAAGCGCTGGAAGGCGAGTTCTCGCGCATTCAGAAAAACCTTCCGGCCGGCATGCAGTTGCGCAAGGTTTCCGATCAACCGGCGGCGGTGAAAACCGGGGTTGGCGAGTTCGTCCAGGTGCTGGTCGAGGCGCTGGCGATTGTCTTGCTGGTGAGCTTCTTCTCCCTCGGCGTGCGTACCGGCATGGTGGTGGCGCTGACCATTCCGCTGGTGCTGGCGATGACCTTCGCCTGCATGTATTACCTCGGCATCGGTCTGCACAAGATCTCCCTTGGCGCGTTGGTGTTGGCGCTGGGTTTGCTGGTGGACGACGCGATCATCGCTGTGGAAATGATGGCGATCAAAATGGAGCAGGGCTTTGATCGCATCCGCGCAGCGAGCTATGCCTGGACCAGCACCGCGTTCCCGATGCTCACCGGTACGTTGATTACTGCCGCAGGTTTCCTGCCGATTGCCACGGCGCAGTCCGGCACCGGCGAATACACGCGCTCGATCTTCCAGGTGGTGACCATCGCGCTGCTCGCGTCCTGGGTGGCGGCCGTGATGTTCGTGCCGTATCTGGGGGAAAAACTGCTGCCGGATCTGGCGAAAATTCATGCGGCCAAACATGGCACCGCCAATGGTCAGGCTGATCCGTATGGCACGCCGTTTTATCAGCGCGTTCGGCGTCTGGTCGAGTGGTGCGTAATGCATCGCAAGACCGTGATCGTGCTGACGGTGGGGCTGTTTATTGCCTCGGTGATGTTGTTCCGCTTTGTCCCGCAGCAATTCTTCCCGGCCTCAAATCGACTGGAGTTGATGGTCGACCTGAAACTCGCCGAAGGCGCTTCACTGGCCAATACCACCGGTGAGGTCAAACGGCTTGAGGCGATGCTCAAGGATCACGCCGGCATCGACAATTACGTCGCCTATGTTGGCACCGGATCGCCGCGTTTCTATCTGCCGCTCGATCAGCAATTGCCGGCGGCCAGCTTCGCCCAGTTTGTGGTGTTGGCGAAGAACATCGAGGAGCGTGAGGCGCTGCGCAGCTGGTTGATTGAAACGCTTAACGAGCAATTCCCGGCGCTGCGTTCGCGGGTTACGCGTCTGGAAAACGGTCCGCCGGTTGGCTATCCGGTGCAGTTCCGCGTGACCGGTGAACACATCGAAGAAGTTCGCGCGCTGGCGCGTAAGGTGGCGGCCAAGGTTCGCGAGAATCCGCATGTGGTCAATGTGCATCTGGATTGGGAAGAGCCGAGCAAAGTGGTGTACCTGAATATCGATCAGGATCGTGCCCGGGCATTGGGCGTAAGCACGGCGAATCTGGCGAAGTTTCTGCAGAGTTCGTTGACCGGGTCGAGTGTCAGTCAGTATCGCGAAGACAACGAATTGATCGAGATTCTGTTGCGCGGCACGGTGCATGAACGTACTGAGTTGTCGTTGTTGCCGAGTCTGGCGGTGCCGACGGATAACGGTCGCAGTGTGGCGTTGTCGCAGATTGCCACGCTGGAATACGGCTTTGAGGAAGGGATCATCTGGCATCGCAATCGGCTGCCGAACGTGACCGTGCGCGCGGATATTTATGGCAAGGAACAGCCGGCGACGCTGGTGAAGCAGATCATGCCGACGCTGGATTCGATTCGTGCCGAGTTGCCCGATGGTTATCTGTTGGATGTTGGCGGCACGGTGGAGGATTCCGAGCGTGGGCAGAAGTCGGTGAATGCCGGGGTGCCGATGTTCATCGTTGTGGTGCTGACGCTGTTGATGGTGCAGTTGCGCAGTTTTTCGCGCACGGCGATGGTGTTTTTGACGGCGCCGTTGGGGTTGATCGGGGTGACGTTGTTCTTGATGGTGTTCCGCCAGCCGTTCGGGTTTGTGGCGATGTTGGGAACGATCGCGCTGTCCGGGATGATCATGCGTAATTCGGTGATTCTGGTGGATCAGATCGAGCAGGATATTGCTTCGGGGCTTAAGCCTTGGCAGGCGATTATCGAGGCTACGGTTCGACGCTTCAGGCCGATTGTGTTGACGGCTTTGGCGGCGGTGTTGGCGATGATTCCGTTGTCGCGGAGTGTGTTTTTCGGGCCGATGGCGGTGGCGATCATGGGCGGGTTGATTGTGGCTACGGCGTTGACGCTGTTGTTTTTGCCGGCGTTGTATGCGGCTTGGTTCAGGGTTCGGCGCGAGGCTTGATCTATGTTTGACGTGGCGGCCTTCGGGCCGACCATGTTCTTGGGGTTTGGGTGAATATCCGTTTCTGCGGGCGCTGCCACTGGCGGTTTCGCTTTTACAGCGAGTCCCTTTGGCAAACGCCCCAAAGGAACCAAAGGTCTGCGCCCTGACGTTCGGCCCGCTCGCTAAGGCTCGGGGTTCCTTCGCTCCGGGATCGATCCGGGGGCATCGCTTCCGGTTTGCTTCGCTGCACCTCCTTTCGATGTGTTCGACTTCGTCGAACGGCGCTGCGCGCCTACCCCCGGATCAATCCCTCCACTCAGCCTGCCGACGGGCTTCCAGATCAAGATCAAAAGCTGCAGCCGAGCTAACGCTCATCCTGTTGAGTGGTGAGGAGCAGAAGCGGTCTGCTCTTGCTCTTCTGTGTGCGAGCCTGCTCGCGAAGGCGGCCTGAGAGCCGACCTGTTCTCGCTGACTATCCATAGCCCGCTCTGCCTTCGCCACTTCCTACATCTTTTTCAGAAACCTCCGATATTGAGCCTCGGTGTCTCGGATGCTGTACTCCAGCCTCTGCTTTCCAGCTTTCCTGAGTTTGTCTTGATGAAAAAGCCGCCAGCATTGAAAGGCAGAACCGACCCGGTGTTCGACTTGTTGGTGCGCCCGCCTCACCGGCAACGTCTGGCTGATTATCTTGCGCTGCTCAAGCCGCTCGATGATCAAGGTCGTTATCTGCCATTTGAAGCGTTGCGTTATCGCTGGGCGGCGGGGCTGGATGCCAGACTGTGCTGGGCGTTGGTCAAGAAGGCGCGGGCGGCCCAGTACATTAACCTTCTGCCACTGGGCGAGCCGGTGCAGTGGGGCAAGTATCTGTTCACGCCGCTGGCGCAGAAGACCATCTCCATCGTCGATCGACAGGCCAGTACGGCTGCGCTGGAGTACATGACCAGCCAGATCGGCGAGCGGGCGCATTTCAGTTATCTGCTCAATGACTTGATCGAAGACGAAGCCATCGCCAGTAGCCAGTTGGAGGGTGCGGCGACGACCACGCGCGTGGCCAAGGACATGCTCAAACAGCAGCGCCAGCCTCGTACTCCGGATGAACGCATGGTGATGGGTAATTACCGGATGATGAATTTTGCCTGGGAGAGACGTTACGAACCCATGAGCGTGGAGTTGATTGCGGCGATTCATCGGGTGGGAGTCGAGGGTATCGATGACGAGCAGTATTCACCTGGGGTGTTCAGGACCAATGACGAGGTGGTCGTTCAGGACGGGGCGGGCAACACGGTGCACCGGCCGCCACCTGCAGCAGGATTGGCGTCGCGGCTTGAGCGACTGTCGCACTGGATCAACCTGCCCGACGGCTCACCACTGGATAACCACTATCTGCATCCGCTGATCAAGGCGATCACGCTGCACTTTGCCTTGGGCTACGAGCATCCCTTTCGCGACGGCAACGGGCGGGTCGCCAGGGCGTTGTTTTACTGGTTCATGTTCAAAAACGAATTTGCGGCGTTTCGCTACATAGCGATCAGTTTGTTACTGCGTAATGCGCCGGTGAAATATGGACGCTCATACCTGCACACCGAGGCGGATGAGCTGGATCTGACTTATTTCATCGAGTTCCAGTGTTCGGTCATCCAGCGAGCGGTGCTCGGGTTTACCGATGTTTACCGCAAGAGCGTGGGGTGCACCGAAGAGTTCGAGCGCAGGCTGAAGACTTGCGGCTTCTTTGATCAACTCACGGAAAAACAACGCGCGTTGTACGAGGTGGCCAAAAACGGAGTGGCAAAGGAGTTCACCGCGAGCAATGTGGCTGAGAATTTTGCTTGCTCGCATAGCGAGGCGGCGTCGGCACTAGACGGATTAGACGAGTTGCGAGTTTTTGAACGAAGGAAGATGGGGCGGGAGTGGGTGTTCTTTTTACGTAATCCAGTCGGTGGATGGAAGCACGGGAGCGAATTCCTTCGCCCCCATGTTGTGACAGCTTAAAGCGTGCCGAATACCTTCTTCGCCAGACTGGTCGCCGCAGCGGCCGGGTTCTGGCGGATGGTTTCTTCCTGTTTGCCGATCATTTCGAACAGGCCATTCAGCGCTTGTTCGGTGACGTAGTTCTCGACATTGGCGCTCTTCGCATCCACCACGCCAAACGCAGCAGCCTGACCAGCGAACGAGTTGTACTTCTGCGCTACGCCAACCTTGTCGGTCGCTTGCTTGACGATCGGCAGGAACTTGGCGCGGATTTGTTCGCGGCTGGATTTGTCGAGGTATTGCGTGGCGGAATCCTTGCCGCCGCTGAGGATGCCTTTAGCGTCTTCCACGCTCATTTTCTTCACGGCGTCGATGAGGATTGGCTGGGCTTGGGTCACAGCGGACTCCGCGGCTTTGTTCATCGCGGTTTCCAGCTCTTCAACCTGAGCGCCCATGCCGAAGGCTTTCATCTTGCTCGCGGCTTTGCCGAGTTTGCCCGGCAGCTCGATCTTCACTTCCGGGTTGTTGCTGAAGCCGCCGGGGGTGCCCAGTTGCTTGACGGCGATTTGTGCGCCTTGGGTCAGCGCGTCCTTGAGGCCGCCGGTGGCGTCTTTTTGCGACAGATCACTGAGCGACAGGGCCAGTGCGCTGGCGGAGATCATCAGGCCTGCACACAGACCGGCGAAGCGAAGGGTAGGGCGGAGCATGGCGGCTTCCTTGTTGCGGTAAAGGGTTGCGGACAATGAATTAACGAACGGCGTCGACGCGGATTTTCAGCGGCTGCGGATCGTTGCCGTCGAGTTGCACGGCGTGGTTTTCGGTGGTGATGAACATCAGTTCGCCGTTGATTTCAATGCGCGCACTGACCGAGTAACGATGGCCTGGTTTGACCTGGGCCGGATCGTAACTCAAGTGGAAGGGCAGCGGCACCTGGCCTTTGACCGGGCCTTTTTGCTCGTCCAGTACGACGGCTGGCGCATCGGCGAGGGAAACGTCTTGCAGGCTCACGCTCAAGATCGCGCTCGGTGGCAAAGCGATGCGTTGCAAGTAGAACACTTCACCGTCGAGGCCGACCTTGCCAGCAGGTGTGGTCGATTGGCAGGCGCTCAACAGCGTGGCGGCGGCGAGAAGGGTGAGTTTTTTCATCGGAACCTCTAATACTTTTGCGCCGGAAGAATCCCGACGCCGAAGAGAAATCTAGCGGATTTTGCCACCAGCGTCAGTGAACAAACGTAAGGGTTTACCCAACCATTGCGAAACCCAGAGGGATAACCGTGAACTCAACGTAGGCGAAACCGGCGCAAGTTCGACCTGCCATGGCGTTACCGGAATCGATTGGTGATAGCGGTTTTCAATACCGCTTAATTCATAACGCTTACCGGGTATGACGCTACCCGGATCGTACTGCAGATAAAACGACGTAGCTGTTTGTTCATCGTGCATGACACGTGCAAGTTCTGTTTCGGGATTACCGACATCGTGCAGGCTGATCGTCACGGCTTCATGTTCAGTGATTGCGCGGGGCTCTTGAACTTCCACATACAGGAAGCCGACCGGGCTGAGTTGCAGTGTCTGCCGATGTGGCGCTGTGTTGACGATAACGAAGTAGTCCAGTTCCACCAGCAAAGGCTGTTGGTCATGAAACATCTGGACGTTGATCTGATACTTCACGCCGACATCGCTGTAGTGATGCGGGAATGAGAACTTCCAGCCAACATCGAAGATTGAAGAGTGTCGCCAGTCTTTGATGTTTATTGGCGAAGTGGCATTGACGACTTTGACGCTGACCACCGTTTCATTCTCTCCGCCCACGGGGGCGCGGAATTCAGTGGGCAAACGGAAGTCGACGGTGACGGTGGGAGTTTGTTCTTGTAACAGGCTCATCTCGATATCCTTATCGCGACTATTGAAGTGAGCCTATTTATTCACGAATCAACTAGCCGGAGAACCCGGCGGGTTCCCCGTTAGTTGTCGGCAAGTTTCAGACTTCGCTGGAGACTGCCGTTTCTGCCGCATCTTCACTGCGATGCAGCGCGACCTGACGGATCGACAAGCGAATCTCCGCCGGCAACACACGTTTGGCCGCACCTTCGGCGAGTTCGCCGAGCAGTTCGTGATAACTCAGTTTGCCGGCCTCGTCGCGACGCAGCACGTCGAGGTCGAGCAGGGTCTGGATAAAGTGGCGGAACAGGCTCTTGTCGAAGAACTCCGGTGCGTTGAGGCCGTGGAGGATCGACAGACGCTGGGCCATGACCGTGCAGAGGTCTTCCAGTTCTTCGGCGCTGACGGTGTTCTGGCCGCTGTTGAGCAGCAAGGACACGGTCATGTAAAAGCGTTGCAAGGTCTGGGCGATGCTCTTCGACAGCAAGGTCAGCAGTACGAAATGCCGCGAGCTTGGTGCTGGACGCAGATAGACGTCTTTCTCGAAACGCAGCAGGCCTTGCTCGACGAACGCTTCCAGCCACTGATCGACCACACCGTCCAGTTCTTCCAGCGTCCAGCGAATGAACAGTTCCGATTGCAGGTACGGATACAGTGCGCGGGTGTAGCGCAGGATCTGTTCGCGGCTCATGCGCGAGGCGCTCTGGAAGAAACTCGCGAGCAGTGCCGGCAGGGCGAAGATGTGCAGCACGTTGTTGCGGTAGTAGGTCATCAGGACGGCGTTCTGCTCATCCAGATAGAGAATCTTGCCCAGCGCATCGTTCTGCTCGGCGAGCAGGTCCATGTCCTTCACATGCTCGATCAGCGCCCGGCCGTCACCTTCCGGCAGCGTGGTGTGCGGCGAGTACGGGACTTTGCGCAGCAGCGCCAGATACAGATCCAGCACCCGTGCCATGGCGCGATCATCCAGCGCCAGACGTGTGGTCGATAGTAGCGCCAGCGCCACCAGATTGACCGGGTTGATCGCGGCGGCTTCGTTGAGGTGCTGCGCGACTTTTTCGCCGAGGCGGTTGGTGGTTTCGTTGAGCCACGCCGGTTTGTACTGCGGGCCGAGATCCTGCTGGCGCCAGTCCGGTTGCTCGGCGTCGAGGAATTCCGCCAGTTTGATCGGCTCACCGAAGTTGACGGCGACCTGACCGAAGCGCTGCTTGAGCGCGCCGATGACTTTGAAAATATCAAAGATCGATTCTTTCTTCTTGCTCGCGCCGCGCAGTTCGCCGAGGTAGGTACGCCCCTCCAGCACGCGTTCGTAACCGATGTACACCGGCACAAACACGATCGGCATCCGCGACGAGCGCAGGAAGCTGCGCATGGTGATGGCGAGCATGCCGGTTTTCGGTTGCAGCATGCGCCCGGTGCGCGAGCGCCCGCCCTCGACGAAGTACTCGACCGGGAAGCCTTTGGTGAACAGGGTGTGCAGGTATTCGTTGAACACCGAGGTGTACAGCGGATTACCCTTGAACGTGCGGCGCATGAAGAACGCGCCGCCACGGCGCAGCAGGCTGCCGATCACCGGCATGTTCAGGTTGATCCCGGCGGCAATGTGCGGCGGGGTCAGGCCGTTGCGGAACAGCAGGTACGACAGCAGCAAATAGTCGATGTGGCTGCGGTGGCACGGCACATAGATCACTTCGTGACCCTGAGCGACCTTCTGCACGCCTTCGATGTGGTTGACCTTGATGCCGTCGTAGATCTTGTTCCAGAACCAGCTCAGCACCACTTCGAGGAAACGGATCGCGGTGTAGGTGTAGTCCGAGGCGATCTCGTTGCCGTAGCGCAAGGCCTGGGCCTTGGCTTTCTCCGGGGAGATGTTTTCGCGTTCGGCTTCGTCGAGGATCGCTTGCTTGACCAATGGCTGGTTGAGCAGACCTTTGACCAGGTTACGGCGGTGGGAAATGTCCGGGCCGATGACCGCTGCTTTCAGGTTACGGAAGTGTACGCGCAGGATTCGCTGGGCCATGCGCACGGTGCGTTCGTGGCCCTTGTTGTGTTCGATCAGTTCGCGCAGATGAATCGGCGCGGAGAACTGCACGCGGGTCTTGCGGCCGAGGACGATGATGCTCAACAGCCGACGCAGGCGCCCGGTGACGGCCCAGCTGTCGGCGAACAATAGCTTCCACGGACTGTTTTCGCTGTCCGGCGATTGGCCCCAGAACACGCTGACCGGAATAATCTGCGCATCTTCAGCAGCGTTCTGCGTCAGTGCGCTGACAAGGCGAGTCAGGGTTGGCGGCGCGCCGCGTTTGTCCTGGCGCCCGAGCCAGTCGGGATCCGGCGTCAGGTAGAAAAACGCCGCCGGTTCGATCAGCGAACCCACCGACACCGGCAGCACCGGACGCGGCAGGCCGGCCTTGGTGCACTCGGTGTCGAGCACGGCCAGATCGGTCAGCGAAGGGTTTTGCAGGACGTAGAACACCGGACGACTGCGGTCGAGGTTGAGGGTGAACGACGACTGGTTGATCGTCTCCGAGCGAACCCAGAGGTACAACAGTCGGCGCAAGGTGCCAAACACAAGACGGCGGAACGGGGAACGGGTCATACGGCTTCTGCATGAGTGAATAAAACCGAGCGGTTGCTCGGGAGGTCGACAGTTTGCCGTATTCACCGAAAATCGGCAAAAAAGCGGCGAAGTAATCTCCTGTTGAGAGTTTTCGCGCCTGTCATATACTCGGCGGTCTGTCGCCGGGGCCCATTTATGGACGTCGGGCGCAGGCTGACGTTCCGCAAAGGCTTTCCTGCGAAAAGCCTGTCCAATAATAAAAAAGGAGTATGAACAGATGGCAACACGTGAAACCGGCAACGTGAAGTGGTTCAACGACGCCAAAGGCTACGGTTTTATTCAGCGCGAAGACGGGGTGGACGTGTTCGTGCACTACCGCGCGATTCGCGGCGAAGGGCATCGGTCGCTGACTGAAGGCCAGCAGGTCGAGTACGCGGTGATTACTGGCGAGAAGGGTTTGCAGGCTGAGGATGTTGTAGGCCTGTAACCTTGAAGACCAAAAGATCGCAGTCTGAGGGTGTACACGTAACCCTGTAGGCGCTACCGCAGGCTGCGATCTATTTTGGGGCGAGAAAGTCCTGAACCCAATACTGTATAAATAATCACCCTGTCAGTTATGACAGTAGACGGCTTTTTTTCTCACGCTTACCTTCGCGGAACAAAATCCCTGTGAATCAGAGTTTTCAGGGCATTGTCCGTTCGAGAGGAAAACGGTCATGTGGAAGAGCGTTTCGATTTTTCTGATGATGGGCGTTGTTGGATGCTCGGTGCAACCCACTACTTCAGAGGTTGCGCAACCCCGCTTCCGGGCGATGAAGGTTCAGTCATCACCACCACAGAACGAAACTCTGAGTACGTTCGGCGCGCAATCGTCGATATTCCAAGTAGTCGAAGCGCCGACGGGCGAGTTGAACATCGACACGCTCGGCACCGAAGCCAACGTACAGGTCAGTTATCCAAGCCTGGCAGCGAAGGACACCGTCGGTGTGCGCCTGACCGGTGTGGCATTGCGTGATGCGCCGATCCAGACCGTGTCCACCGCAGGCACGCTGACCTTCAAGTTGCCCAAAGCCTGGATCACCGAGAACAAGGGGCGTACGTTCAACCTCACTTATACCTACAAGGTAGGTGGCGCGGGCAGTCTGATTACCTCGTCGCCACTGAGCATTCGCGTGGTCAGCGCTCAGGGCCAGAGCGTATTCAAGGTGGTCGAAGCACCGACGGGTGAGTTGAACGTCGACACACTCGGCACCGAAGCCAACGTACAGGTCAGTTATCCGAGCCTGGCAGCGAAGGATACTGTCGGCGTGCGCCTGACCGGTGTGGCATTGCGTGATGCGCCGATCCAGACCGTGTCCACCGCAGGCACGCTGACCTTCAAGTTGCCCAAAGCCTGGATCACCGAAAACAAGGGGCGTACGTTCAACCTCACTTATACCTACAAGGTAGGTGGCGCGGGCAGTCTGATTACCTCGTCAGCGCTGCCCGTGCGGGTAATCGGTACGGAGCCGGGAGGAGATGGGCAACGCGTTGCCAATGATCTCAATGCACAGTACGCCGATACGCGACAAAATTGCGGCAGTGCTTCGCTACCAGCGGCGTTGTGCTCGGGTGTCATATTGCGGGCGACGATCAACGGTACGGCTTATCGCGCCTGGAACCCCAGTCCGCTTTCGCAGCAGAATGGAGGAGTTTCATTTTTTTACTTGCGTAAAGATGCGCACTTCAAAGGATTTCCCTCCAACTATCCAAACACCAGTGGTTTCGTCTTTTTTCCACTTCAGCAGCGCCCGGCGGGGAGTGTGGAAGTTCAGGTTCTATGCATTTTTCCCATAGACGGAGGCAGTGATATAAGGGGCGATCACGGCTGTGGTGTATCCAGTAATTATCCGACGGTCAGTCGCTCATGCGAGCAGCAGGGAATTACCACTGCTGCAGGATGGCTCACTCATTACAACCAAGGGTCCACAGGCTGGAAATACCAGCGTCAGTGTGGATTCAATGTGCGGGCGAGTCAGGGAGCACTTGCAGCCAATGCGTTTTATCAAGGAATACTGGCCATGAAGTTAATGGGCGCGGAGTCGTTCAATTCGTGGAATGAAATCCGTCTGGCAACATGGCCGCAGAACATCCATACGACCATTCCGATCAAGGCGTTCTTTTATACGAGTAATGGTTTGGCGGCTGCCCGCTACAATCAGCAGGATTTTTACAAGTATTCCAGCAAGGCAATACCGATTATCAAACTGACGATGCCTCGAACAACTGCCGAGTCCGCACGGTTTGAATTCATAAAAGCCGATCAAGCGGTGGGCAACTGGAACTGAGGGCTGCTATTGAGGGTGTAACTTGTAATTTCAAGGTCGAAAGATCGCTGTCCGAGACAGCGATCTTTTGCTTTCAGGCAGTCTTCCAGGTGATTTCTTCTTCACCGTCTGCGCTGATGCGCATCCAGCGATCTGCCGTCTCCTCACCTTCTTCCTCGACCCACGTCCCCGGCGCGCAACGCACTTCCACGTTCAGCGCAGCAAACGCTGCACGCGCGCAGGCGATGTCGTCGTCCCATGGCGTCTGGTCGCTTTCCAGGTACAGGCTGTTCCATTTGCCCACGGCTTTCGGCAGCCAGGTCACCGGCACGTTGCCGGCCTTGCACTTGTAGGTCTGGCCTTTCTGTACCCAGTCGCTGCATGGGCCCAGCGCGGCGCCCAGCCAGGCCGAAATGGCCTTGTGGTCGACGTCGGCGTCTTTCAGGTAAATCTCGATGTCCGGTTGGCGCATGGATGTCCTCACTGCGGGTCTGAAAAATCCATTCGCGGATTTAGCCGGCCCCGGGCGTTTGCCCGGAACCAAAAGTTATTGAAGAACGAAATAATCGTAGCGCATCGACACAGTGGTCTCGAACGGCTCGGCCTGTTCGATCACCGCCGCACGACGCTCGGCACTGGCGCGCCAGCCGTGGGGCGTCATCGCCAACAGGTTGGCGCGATCCTCGGGCTTGTCCAGCGTCAGCTTGAATTCCAGGGTTTCACTGTGCGCCAGCGCCATGCCTTCCGGCACCAGGGCCAGATGCTTGTCGTCGGTGTATTCGCGCACTTCGTCGTACAGACGCTCGCGCAGTTCCATCAGGTGGCCGCTGGTCGGGCCGACTTTCATCAGACCGCCGCCGACACTGAGCAAGCGCTTGGCCTCTTCCCAATCCAAAGGACTGAAAACACTGGCGAGAAACTGGCAACTGCCCGACGCCAACGGCACGCGGGCCATGCTGGCGATCAACCAGCTAATCGCCGGGTTACGTTTGCACGCGCGTTTGACCGCCTCGCGGGAGATGTCCAGCGCGTAGCCATCAGCGTTCGGCAGGGCCTCGGCGATCTGTGCGGTGTAATAACCCTCGCCGCAACCGATGTCGACCCAGCGATCTGGCGCATAACTCGCTGCCAGTTCGGCCAGACGCTTGGCTACCGGCGCGTAATGGCCGGCGTTCAAGAAGTCACGGCGCGCTTCGACCATGGCCTGGTTGTCGCCAGGGTCGCGGCTGTTCTTGTGCTGCACCGGCAACAGGTTCAGATAACCCTGTCGCGCACGGTCGAAGCGATGGCCTGCCGGGCAGACCACACCGTTGTCCAGCGCATTCAGCGGTTCACTGCAAATGGGGCAAGCAAGCATCAGGCGAGCAACTTGATCAGGGTCTGGTAGTAGATCTCGGTCAGTACGTCGAGATCGGCTGCCAGCACGCGTTCGTTGACCTGGTGAATGGTCGCGTTGACCGGGCCCAGTTCAACCACTTGCGTGCCCATGGTCGCGATAAAGCGGCCATCGGAGGTGCCGCCGCTGGTCGACGCCTTGGTCTCGCGACCGGTAATGTCCTTGATGCTCGCCGACACCGCGTCGAGCAGCGCACCCGGTTCGGTGAGGAACGGCAGGCCGGACAGCGCCCAGTCGATGTGCCAGTCCAGATCGTGCTTGTCGAGAATGTCGGCCACGCGTTTCTGCAGGCCTTCAACGGTCGATTCGGTGGAGAAACGGAAGTTGAACACCGCCACCAGATCACCTGGAATCACGTTGGTCGCGCCGGTGCCGGAATTGACGTTGGAGATCTGGAAACTGGTCGGCGGGAAGAAATCGTTGCCGTGATCCCAGTGCTCGGCGGCCAGTTCGGCCAGCGCTGGAGCGGCGAGGTGGATCGGGTTCTTCGCCAGATGCGGGTAAGCGACGTGACCCTGAATACCTTTGACCGTGAGCTTGGCGCCCAGCGAGCCGCGACGGCCGTTTTTCACCACGTCGCCAACCAGTGTGGTGCTCGACGGTTCGCCGACGATGCACCAGTCCAGACGCTCGTTACGCGCAGCAAGACGCTCGACCACAGCCTTGGTGCCGTGGTGCGCCGGGCCTTCTTCGTCGCTGGTGATCAGGAACGCGACCTTACCCTTGTGGTTCGGGTAGTCGGCGACAAAACGCTCAGCGGCGACGGTCATCGACGCCAGGCTGCCTTTCATGTCTGCCGCGCCACGGCCGCAGAGCATGCCGTGCTCATCGATCACGGCGTTGAACGGGTCGATCTGCCACGCGGTCACCGGACCGGTCGGGACCACGTCGGTGTGGCCGGCGAAGCACAGCACCGGGCCGTCGTTGTTGCCGTGAGTGGCCCAGAAGTTATCCACATCTTCGATGCGCATCGGTTCAAGAGTGAAACCGGCATCGCCCAGGCGCTGCATCATCTGCTTCTGGCAATCGGCGTCGACCGGCGTCACGGACGGACGGCGGATCAGGTCGATGGCGAGTTGGAGGGTCGGCGAAAGGTCGGCGTGGGCCGTCATGGAAAACTCCGGGGTCATGAATTTGAGCTGGGGCCGATGTGGGAGCGAGCTTGCTCGCGAAAGCGCTGTATCAGGCAACATAAGGGTTGAATGTTACAAAGCCTTCGCGAGCAAGCTCGCTCCCACAGGGATTGGGTTCGGTCAGTTACACCGCGTATCACGCCAAGCCCCGCAAAATGGCGGTTATCTTAAAGCAAAACGGCGACCATTGGCCGCCGTTTAGTGCTTCGATGAGGATTTAGACGACCGGCGCCGGCTCCGGTGCAGCCGCCGGTTTCGGCAGGGACGACAGGAACGCCATGATCAGCGCCGCCAGATACGGCAGCGACTGCACCAGCAACATCACCACCCAGAAGCGCATGTCGTTGCTCGGCATGCCGTTGACCAGGAAGATCCCCAGCGCAGCGCCCCACAACAGCAGCATGATGAACAGCTCTTCCCGCGCCTCGGAAATCGCCACCCAGAAGCCATGGTTGTCGGCGTTTTTCGGCGTGCGGAAGAACGGAATGCTGCTGGTGAAGAAGCCGTACAGCACCGCTTTGGCGATGGTGTGCGACAACGCCAGCCCGGCCAGTGCCGCGCAGAATGCATCTTTCAGGTTCACGCCAACGGCGCGACGGTAGAGGAAGATGATCTTGCCGACCTTGAACACGAACAACGCCAGAGGCGGGATTGCGAAGATCAGCAGCGGCGGATCGACCCGTTGCGGCACGATGATCATCGCCGCCGACCACAACAGCGCGCCGACGGTGAAGAAGATGTTCATGCCGTCCGCGACCCACGGCAACCAGCCCGCGAGGAAGTGGTAACGCTGGCCACGGGTCAGCTCGGTGTCCTTGCCGCGCAGCAGGCTGCCGGTGTGGCGTTTGATGATCTGGATCGCGCCGTAGGCCCAACGGAAACGTTGCTTCTTGAAGTCGATAAACGTATCCGGCATCAGGCCCTTGCCGTAGCTGTCGTGGTAATACGCCGCCGACAGGCCTTTCTCGAATACGCGCAGACCGAGTTCGGCGTCTTCACAGATGCACCAGTCGGCCCAGCCCAATTCTTCCAGCACCGAGCGACGGGTCATGGTCATGGTGCCGTGCTGGATGATCGCGTCACGGTCGTTACGGGTGACCATGCCGATGTGGAAGAAGCCTTTGTATTCGGCATAGCAGAGCTTCTTGAAGGTGCTTTCGTTCTGGTCGCGATAATCCTGCGGCGACTGCACCACGGCGATTTTCGGGTCAGCGAAGTGCGGCACCATGTGCTTGAGCCAGTTCGGGTGCACGCAGTAATCGGAGTCGATCACCGCAATCACTTCGGCGTCCTTGGCGGTGTGCGGAATCAGGTAATTCAACGCGCCGCCCTTGAAACCGGCCAGCGGTGAAACGTGGAAGAACTTGAAGCGCGGGCCGAGGGTTTCGCAGTAGTCGCGCACCGGCTCCCACACCGCCGGGTCCTTGGTGTTGTTGTCGATGATCAGGACTTCGTAGTCCGGGTAATCGAGAGCAGCGAGGGCGTCGAGGGTCTGTTTGACCATCTCCGGCGGCTCGTTGTAGCAAGGCACGTGAATCGACACTTTCGGGCGATAGCTGGAGTCGCCTTCAACCGGTAGGAACTCACGCCGACGTTTGTGAATCCACACCGCTTCGGCCAGTTCATGCGCCTCGGTTAGCAGCACGATAAACACCCCAAGCGCACCGAGCGCCAAGAGGAAGCCCACCGTCAAACTGAACCACGTGCTGTATTGCAGGCTGTAGTCGTAGCCGATCCACACCAGCACCGAACCGCAAAGGAACGCGATAAAGGTCAGGAAGATCCGCCCACGCTGACGCAGCGCCGAGCCGTCGATCATCAGCAGGGTCAGCGACAGCAACGCCAATACCACCGAACCGACTGCCAGCACACGCCATTGGGGAATCGCGACCACCGGGCCTTCGAAGTTGAATTTCTGCTGCCGCGCAGCGTTGAACACGCCCCAGTACGCGCCCACCGAACCTTCGTCGCTGGCCTTCCACGGCTGATCGAACGCTTCGATCACGAAGTAGTTGAAGCCTTGGCGATTGAGCTTGTTGACCAGGGTGCGCAGGTAGATCGCCTGATCTGCGGGCGACGCATCGGCGCCACCGCGCATACGACCGTTGCTCGGCCAGCCGACCTCGGAGAGCAGCAGTGGTTTTTTCGGGAACATTTTTTTCAGGTCGCGGGCACGGTCGAAAACGAACTGCCCGGCCTTGTCGACCGGAATGAATTCCCAGTACGGCAGAACGTGTGCCGCAATCAGGTCAACGTGCTTGGCCAGTTCCGGGTGTTCTTCCCAGACGTGCCATTGCTCGGAGGTGGTCACCGGCACTTTCACCGCCGCGCGCACGCGATCGAGCAATACGCTCAGCTCTTGGGCGGTGATTTCCTTGCGGAAAATCGCTTCGTTACCGACCACCACGCGCACCACGCTGCGCGAAGTGTTGGCCAATTCGATGGCGCGAGTGATTTCCCGTTCGTTGCGTTCCTGGTCCGGGCTGATCCAGATCCCCAGTGTCACGCGCAGACCGAACTCTTCAGCCAGTTTCGGGATGTCTTGCAGCGAGCCGTCGACCGAGTAGATACGGATGTTGTCCGTCAGCTTGCTCATGATCTCCAGGTCGCGACGCATTTCGTCGTCAGTCGGATACTGATCTTTCTGCGGATATTGTCCCTGCTGGAACGGCGAATAGGAGAAACCGGAGATCTGCTCCGGCCAGTTCGGCGCGGAAACCGGGCGATTGATCAGCGCCCAGAAACCGGTGAACAGGGCGGCGATTGCCAGAACCACCACCAGGTTGAGTCCAAATTTACGCGATGACATAGCTATTTCGGGTTCCAAAGGCTGTGGAACGAAGGATCGGTCGGCTAGACGCCCGAGGGGCGCGCATCCTACACCGGCAGTTCGCAAGTCGTACATCAGACAGGGAAATGCCGGACATTGGGCAGCCGACTTTGACTTAAGTTCTTACACTTGTAGCTGGAAGCTTAAAACTTGTCGCTGTGTAGCCCTATAATGCGCGCCGGTTTTTGGGGTAATGGTCATGAGTACAGAAGATCCGCGGTTTGCAGGCATCGCCCGTTTGTATGGCATCGAAGGTCTGGCGCGTTTGCGCGCGGCCCATGTGGCGATCGTCGGCGTCGGTGGTGTCGGTTCCTGGGCGGCGGAAGCCATGGCCCGTTGTGGCGTCGGCGAGATTTCGCTGTTCGACCTCGATGACGTCTGCGTCAGCAACGCCAATCGCCAGTTGCACGCGCTGGACAGCACCGTCGGCAAGCCCAAGGTCGAAGTGATGGCCGAGCGTCTGCGCGGGATCAACCCGGATTGCACCGTGCACGCCGTGGCGGATTTCGTCACCCGCGACACCATGGCCGAATACATCACGCCGAACATCGATTGCGTAATCGACTGCATTGACGCGGTCAACGCCAAGGCTGCGCTGATCGCCTGGTGTAAACGCCGCAAGATCCAGATCATCACCACGGGCGGTGCGGGCGGGCAGATTGATCCGACACTGATTCAGGTCTGCGATCTCAACCGTACCTTTAACGACCCGTTGGCCTCGAAAGTGCGCTCGACGTTGCGTCGCGATTATGGTTTTTCGCGCACCGTGACTCGTCATTACAGCGTGCCGTGTGTGTTTTCCACGGAACAGCTGCGCTACCCGAAACCGGATGGCAGCATTTGTTTGCAGAAGAGTTTTGTCGGCGACGGCGTGAAGCTCGACTGCGCCGGTGGGTTTGGCGCGGTGATGATGGTCACGGCGACGTTCGGCATGGTCGCGGCGACCAAGGCTGTGGACAAGATTGTGGCGGGTGTTCGGCGCCCGGCTGACCGAGTAAAACCTCAGGCTTGATGCTGGGGCTTATGCCCTCATCGCTGGCAAGCCAGCTCCCACAGGTATTGGGTAAGTTCACTGCATCTATGAACACCATAGAACCCTGTGGGAGCTGGCTTGCCAGCGATGGCGATTAACCAGCCAACTCATTCATCCGCTGGAGCACGGCATTGAGGCCATTGCTGCGCGAGGGCGATAACTGCCGCGAAAGGCCGAGCTGATTGAACCAGTCCGGCAAATCAACCTGCTTTAAGTCGGCGGCCGACAAACCATTAACCCGCAACAGCAACAACGCCACCAACCCGCGAATCATCCGCGCATCGCTGCTGGCGCTGAATTGCCAGTGACCGTCGTGCAACGATCCAACCAGCCACACTTGACTCTCACAGCCATGCACCCGGTTGGCCTCGCACTTGTCCGCATCGCTGAGCGCTGTCAGACGATCACCAAACTGCATCAGCAACCGTGCCCGCTGTTCCCAGCCCGCTGCATTCTGAAAAGTCTGCAGCGCTTCAATTGCCTCGACGGGCAGGCTCATCGCAACAACTCCAGCGCTTGATCCAGCGCTTCAAAGAAACGTTCCAGATCCTCGGAATCGTTGTACAGCGCCAGCGACACCCGAATCGCTCCGGCCAACTCGAAGCTTTTCAACAGCGGCATCGCGCAGTGATGCCCGGCGCGCACGGCAATACCTTGCTCGGTCAAAAGATGCGCGAGATCGGCGTTATGTACACCCTCGACAACAAAACTCGCCAGTGCCAGTTGCGGCTTGCCGAGCAGACGAATGCCATTACGCGCCGCGAGGCCACGCAGCAAATAGTCATGCAACGCGGCTTCATGAGCAGAGACCGCGTCCTGATCCAGACCCGCCAGATAATCCAGCGTCGCGCCAAGGCCGATGACGCTGGCGATCGGCGGCGTACCGGCCTCGAAGCCCAGCGGCGCGGGGCGAAAGCGCGAGTCGTGATAATTGGCTTCCAGCACCATTTCGCCACCGAACTGCCAAGGCTTCAACCGCTTAAGCGCCGCATTGCGCCCGAACAGCACGCCGAGACCATCAGGTCCATAGAGCTTGTGGCTGGAAAACACATAAAAGTCGCAACCCAGCGCCTGCACGTCATGCCGGCCATGCACCACGCCTTGCGCGCCATCGACCACGGTCAGCGCGTTCTGCGCCTTGGCCATGCCGAGTAATGCCGGCAACGGCTGCCAGGCGCCGAGCACATTGGACAACTGACTGACCGCCAGCAATCGCGTGCGCGGACCAATCAGATGCACGGCGGCCGCAAGGTCGATCAGACCGTCGGCGTCCAGCGGCAGGATCACCAGTTTCAGATTGCGACGTTGCGCCAGTTGCTGCCATGGCAGCAGGTTGGCGTGATGCTCCAGGGCGCTGATGACAATTTCATCGCCCGGTTGGAAAAGATGTTCCAGGCCATAAGCCAGGAGATTCAGCGCACTGGTGGCGCCGTGAGTGAAGATGATCTGCCCGCTGTCACCGGCATTCAGCCACTGGGCGACCTTCAGCCGACTGTCCTCGAACGCCTGCGTGGCGTGGGCGCCGGGCAAGTGTTGCGCGCGATGCACATTGGCTGCGCCATTGGCGTAGTAATGCGTCAGCGCGTCGAGCAGGGCCTGGGGTTTTTGCGTGGTGGCGGCGTTGTCCAGATAGGTCTGGTCTTGCCGTTGCAGCGCGGCGATGGCCGGAAAATCGGCACGCCACGGGGAGGGAATCATCATCTGTTCAGCCCTGTGAACTTGGGCGGGTATACACAAGACACTGTGGGAGCGAGCCTGCTCGCGAAGGCGTCCTCGAGGACGCTAAAAGCTTCGCGAGCAGGTCGAATCGTCGAACCGTCGCTCCCACAGGTTATCAATGTGCTGCTTAGTTGTGAGCGTGCAGCGCTTCGTTCAGTTCGATCGCCGATTTGTGGGTCTTGCATTCCACAGCACCGGTTTCCGAATTGCGACGGAACAGCAGATCAGTCTGACCAGCCAATTCACGCGCCTTCACAACCTTGACCAGGTTGTTGTTTTCATCGAGCAGCGCGACCTTGGTACCAGCGGTCACGTACAGGCCCGACTCAACGGTGTTGCGGTCGCCCAACGGGATACCGATACCGGCGTTGGCGCCGATCAGGCAGCCTTCGCCGACCTTGATCACGATGTTGCCGCCGCCCGACAGGGTGCCCATGGTCGAGCAACCGCCGCCCAGGTCCGAACCCTTGCCGACGAATACGCCAGCGGAAACGCGGCCTTCGATCATGCCCGGGCCTTCGGTGCCGGCGTTGAAGTTGATGAAACCTTCGTGCATCACGGTGGTGCCTTCACCGACGTAAGCGCCCAGACGCAGACGAGCAGCGTCAGCGATACGCACGCCAGCCGGAACCACGTAGTCGGTCATTTTCGGGAACTTGTCTACCGAGAACACTTCCAGCAATTCACCACGCAGACGCGCTTCCAGTTGCAGTTCAGCCAGTTCGCTCAGGTCGATTGCACCCTGGCTGGTCCAGGCTACGTTCGGCAGCAGCGGGAAGATCCCGGCCAGGCTCACGCCGTGTGGCTTGACCAGACGGTGCGACAGCAGGTGCAGCTTCAGATACGCCTCAGGCGTCGAGGTCAGTTGTGCGTCTTCGGCCAGCAAAGTGGCGACCAGCGGCTTGTGGCTTTCAGCCAGACGGGTCAGCAGCTTGCCTTGCACGGCGTCGATGCCTTTCACGGCTTCAGCCAGTTGCGCCGCCTGAGCGGTGGTGAAGGTGATGGCCTGGTTGCCTTCGGTGTAACCGAGGATTGGCGCAACGGCAGCGACCAGTTCGGCCGAAGGATTGAGCAATGGCTGTGCGTAGAACACTTCCAGCCACACGCCTTGACGGTTCTGAGTGCCGACACCAAAGGCGATGCTGAACAGGGAATTGGACATGTAAATACACCTCTACAAAGAGTGACGGGCTGCTTACTTCAGAGCGGCCGCGTAGATATCTGGCTTGAAGCCAATCAGGGTTCGGTCACCGAGATCGAGCACCGGGCGCTTGATCATCGAGGGTTGAGCGAGCATCAGTTCGATGGCTTTCGATTGATCGAGATCGGCTTTGCGTTCGTCGTCGAGTTTGCGAAAGGTCGTGCCTGCGCGGTTCAACACCGTTTGCCAGCCGTGTTCGTCACACCATTGGGTCAGGTGCTCACGGTCGATGCCGGCGGTTTTGTAGTCGTGAAAGTCGTAGCTGACAGCGTGTTCATCGAGCCAGGTGCGCGCCTTTTTCATGGTGTCGCAGGCTTTGATGCCGAAAAGGTGCAACGTTTTACTTGAAACGGTCAAGGAATCGCCCCCTTTACAGGTGCTGGAGAAAAATGGTGTCGGATTATGCCATGACCAAACGGTTTCGTCGGCCACGGTTGTCGTAACGCTGAAAAACCCTGTGTGCGAGCCTGCTCGCGAAGGGGCCGTATCAGGCAATGTCTTTGTTGAATGACGCAGCGCATTCCCGAGCAGGCTCGTTCCCACAAGGGGGCTGCGTTCCAGCAGTGCGACATAGGTGCAACGGTCAGATTCATCCTAAGCAGCTAATATGGCAGTTCAACGCTGTCGATTGTCTGAGATTTCCGCTTTATGCAAACCGCTTACACCGTCCTGATCCTGCTGATGCTGGTCAGCGTCTCGCGGCTGGTCGGACGGGTCATCCCGTTGCCACTGCCGCTGGTACAAATCGCCGCTGGCGCCTTGCTCGCCTGGCCGACCTTGGGCCTGCATGTGGCGCTCGATCCCGAATTGTTCCTGTTTCTGTTCCTGCCACCCTTGTTGTTTTCCGATGGCTGGCGCATGCCCAAACGCGAGTTCTGGCATTTGCGCGGGCCGATCCTGACGCTGGCGGTCGGGCTGGTGCTGTTCACCGTGGTCGGCGCCGGCTACTTCATTCATTGGTTGTTGCCGTCAATTCCGTTACCTGTGGCCTTCGCCCTGGCGGCAGTGTTGTCGCCGACGGACGCTGTGGCGGTGTCGGCCATTTCGCAAAACCGTTTGCCGACCCCGCTGATGCATATATTGCAGGGCGAGGCGCTGATGAACGATGCCTCGGGTCTGGTGACCTTCAAGTTTGCCCTGGTGGCGGCTATTACAGGGGTGTTCTCGCTGACCAACGCCAGCCTCACCTTTGTCGTGGTGGCGCTGGGTGGGCTGGCGGTCGGCGTGGCATTGAGCTGGCTGGTCGGGCGTTTGCGGGCGTGGATGATCGCTCGCGGTTGGGACGATCCCGCGACGCACGTTGTGTTCATGTTGCTGTTGCCGTTTGCTGCTTATGTATTGGCCGAACGTCTTGGCGTCTCGGGCATTCTCTCGGCCGTGGCGGCGGGGATGATGCAGAGCTGGCTTGATCTGTTGCCTCGGCAGACCAGCACCCGCTTGCTCAATCGCAGCGTCTGGTCGCTGCTGGAGTTCGCCTTCAACGGCTTGATCTTCCTCCTGCTTGGTCTGCAATTGCCGGACATCATCAAAGCCGTTGTCAGCCACGAGCCGACGCTGTGGCCGACCTTGTTCTATCGCTGTCTTGATGTTGTGGCGATTTTCCTCGCGCTGGTGTTGCTGCGGTTTATCTGGGTGCAGAGCATCTGGCGTTTGTCGGTGCTGCTGCGACGCTTGCGCGGCAAGGGCGATCTGACACAAGTGCCGACTGCGCGCTCCTGCTGGCTGCTGACCGTTGGCGGCGTGCGTGGCGCGGTGACGCTGGCGGGTGTGATGTCGGTGCCGATGTTGATGGGGGCGGATGCGTTTCCCGAGCGTGATTTGCTGATCTTCATCGCTGCCGGGGTGATTCTGCTGTCGCTGGTTTCGGCGTGTATCGCGCTGCCGCTGTTGTTGCGAGGTATCGAGAAAAGTCCGGATGACAAACGGCGCCAGGAGGTGCGCGACGCGTGGCGTAAAACCGCAGAGGCGGCGATTCACGCGCTCGAAACCGAGGAAACTACCCCGCAGGACGCTGCTCAAGCGGCGCTGTCGGCAGAACTGAAGGCGCGGATCATGTCCGAGTATCGCCATCAGCTCGATGTCTTCAACGATTCCGCCGAAGCTCAGGCCTTGGCGTTCCAGATGGATCTACTGGAGCGGCGTCTGCGTTTGAAAGCGCTAAGGGCCCAGCGTCTGGAACTCTATAGCCTCAGTCGTCATCACCAGATCGGTGATGACGTGCTCAGAGAAGTGTTGGCCGATCTGGATTTGAGTGAAGCCAATCTGGGGCAGGTCAAGTCGTAGTGAAAGACTGTCCCTGATGGCGCTTCATGGTCGCTCGCAGGAGCCGTCGTCAGGGATTTCGATCGGGTAGAAATGTGCGGCTATGCGTTTGTCTTCCCAACTGATCTCGGTGTTCATCGGTACTTCGAATTTTCCATCGGTGAGTTCCTTTTCGACAGGGTAATGCATGATGGATGTTGGATCGTACCCGGTGATGGTGGTCTGCTCGGTTATCGGTGTGAAGATGTTCAGGTCCACTTTCTCCTTATCCATTCCCCATTTTTCTGCGTATTCCTTATAGACCTTTGGTTTGTTCCAGGGAATGTTCGCATCCGGGTGCAAGTGCTCGTGATGTAATCCGAGAACATGACCGAATTCGTGCAATACCACTGTGCGGAAGTCTGAATCTTCCGGTCGCGCGGATATGAACATGGTTGGCTCTCTCGCAGCGACTGTCAGTGCGTCAGTTCCAATTTGAGATGCATTTTCAGTTGTATTGGTTTTAATTCGGATGATGCCGTCTTTACTGTCGATGAAACTAAAGGTGAGACTGACATAATCAGCCCATTCCCATATATGCTTTTTTATCGCCTCTTTCAGCGAGGCGGGGGGGTTGTCCAGGAACGAAATGGTCAGATGACGGTTCGGGTGCCAGCACTTTGCGTTGATTGCCATTGTTCGTGAGGACGAACCGGAGGTGTACGAAATGTTTTTAGGGTTTTCATTGATGGCTGCTCGAAAGCTGGCAATGGGGTCATCTATCTCAAGTTTCAGGCACGGCTTGGTTTTATACATGATCAATTCCTTTTGAGGTTTAGTGATATTTATAAGTCTGATTTTTAGTGGGTATCTACAAGTTCAATAGGTCGTGAATTTGTATTGCTTGATACATTGTCGTTGTTGTGCGGGGTAAGTTATTTGTTTGTGGGTAGGTGAGTAAAGCGATGCGTTGTAAGTTGTGATTTCTATATGGTGAAAGTCCGCACCAGATTGCCTGGTGCGGATATTTGACAGTTACTGTTGGCGAGTAACGAATGCGCGAATTCGTTCTGCGGCTTCTACGCATTCGGCCAAGGGGGCGACCAATGCCATTCGCACGCGACCCGCACCTGGATTGACGCCATCGACGTCGCGGGACAGGTAAGAACCGGGTACTACAGTCACGTGTTCCTGTTCAAACAAGTCACGGCAAAACGCCGCGTCATCACCTTGTACATTCGGCCACAGATAGAAGCTGCCATCCGGACGTTGCACATCCATCACCGGGCTGAGGATTTCCAGCACCGCATCGAATTTTTCCCGGTACAGCGCGCGGTTGGCGCGAACGTGAACTTCGTCGTTCCACGCGGCAACGCTGGCCAGTTGGGTCTGCACCGGCATCGCGCAGCCGTGGTAGGTGCGATACAGCAGGAAGCCCTTGAGGATGTCGGCATCACCCGCGACGAAACCGGAGCGCAGGCCCGGCAGGTTGGAGCGCTTGGACAGGCTGTGGAACACCACGCAGCGTTTGAAATCCTTGCGGCCCAATTCAACGCAGGCAGTCAGCAGGCCCGGCGGCGGAGTCTGTTCGTCGAAGTACAGTTCGCTGTAGCACTCATCGGCAGCGATCACGAAGTCGTACTCGTCCGCCAGGGCGATCAGTTTTTTCAGGGTGTCGACCGGGATCAACGCACCGGTCGGGTTGCCTGGCGAACACAAAAACAGAATCTGGCAGCGCTTCCAGATGTCTGGTGAAACAGCATCGAAATCCGGGTTGAAGCCGTTCTCGTCCAGGCAAGGCAGATAGTGTGGCTTGGCGCCGGCGAGGAACGCTGCGCCTTCGTAGATCTGGTAGAACGGGTTCGGGCTGACCACGAGTGCGTCATCGCCACGGTTGACCACGGTCTGGGTGAAAGCGAACAGCGCTTCGCGGGTGCCGTTGACCGGCAGTACGTTGCGCGCCGGATCGATCCAGCCGCTTGGCACGCCAAAGCGACGCTCGCACCAGCCGCCGATGGCTTCACGCAGGGCCGGGATCCCCAGCGTCGTCGGGTATACCGCCATCTGATCCAGACTGTTGGCCAGCGCTTCGGCGACAAAGCTCGGCGAGCGGTGTTTCGGCTCGCCGATCGACAGGGCGATCGGGCGTTTGTCCGGATTTGGCGTCACAGTGCCGAGCAGGGCGCGGAGCTTTTCGAACGGGTACGGCTGGAGCTGGTTCAGAGCGTTGTTCATTGGGGCTGGGTCTCTCACAAAGCCAGTTGAATCCGGGGCGCCATCAGATACTGATGCGCGACAATTTGATATCGGGTTCCTGATTGACGCTCAGTTGCTCAACGATCGCATCCTGCAAACGGCTGCACAGCAACGGGTCGGACAACGGTTGGTTGTGGGCGTCGGTGATGAAGAACACGTCTTCCACGCGTTCGCCGAGTGTCGCGATCTTGGCGTTCTGCAGCGACAGGTCGAACTCGAGGAAAATCCCGCCGATCCGCGCCAGCAGCCCCGGGCGATCGGGTGCGGTCAATTCCAGCACGGTTACCGGGCGCTGCGCGTCGTTGTGAATCGTCACCTGCGGCGCGAAGGCGAAATGCTTGAGCTGGCGCGGCACGCGACGCTGGATGATCGTCGGGTAATCGTCCGGATTGCGCAGGGCTTCGGTCAGGCCTTCGCGGATCTGCTTGACCCGTGCCGGGTTGTCGCCGATGGATTCACCTTCGTTGTCGAGCACGATATAGGTGTCGAGGGTGAACTGGCTGCTCGAGGTGATGACTCGGGCGTCATGAATGTTCAGGTTGAGCTGATCCATCGCGGCCACGGTCACGGCGAAGAAGTCATGCTGGTCCGGTGCATAAATGAAGATCTGCGTGCCGCCCTCGAACTCGCGCTGGGTGGTTTCCTTGATCAGCACCAGCGGCCCGCCATCGACCGGTTGCTGCAGGATCGCATCGCTGTGCCAGGCCACGTCACCGGCGGTGTGGCGCAGGAAATAGTCATCGCCCAACTGCGCCCACAACTGCTCGACATCGTCTGGATCGGTGCCGCCACGCACGAGAATATCCAGTGCGGCGCTTTGGGTCTGGCGGATCTGCTCTTCGCGATCCACGGGGTTTTCCAGGCCTCGGCGCAAGGCGCGTTTGGTCTCGGTGTAGAGCTGACGCAACAGGCTGGCGCGCCACGAGTTCCACAGCGTCGGGTTGGTCGCGTTGATGTCGGCCACGGTCAGCACGTAGAGATAGTCGAGGCGGGTTTCATCGCCGACGGCCAGAGCGAAATCGTGAATCACTTGCGGGTCGGACAAGTCCTTGCGCTGCGCGGTGGTCGACATCACCAGATGGTTTTGCACCAGCCAGACGATCAGGCGGCTGTCCCACACCGGCAATTGATGGCGCTGGCAGAACGCCTCGGCATCGACGGCGCCGATTTCCGAGTGATCGCCATGCCGGCCTTTACCGATGTCGTGGTACAGGCCCGCCATGTAGATCAGTTCGGGCTTGGGCAGTTTGGCCATGAGCTTGGCGGCCAGCGGGAATTTCTCCGAGACCTGGGTGTACTGCAATTTGCGCAGGTGCTTGATCAGGTTCAGCGTGTGCGCATCGACCGTGTAGATGTGAAACAGGTCGTGCTGCATCTGCCCGACGATAAAGCCGAACTCCGGCAGATAGCGCCCGAGAATGCCGTAACGGTTCATCCGGCGCAGGTTGCGGTGGATGCCGATCTTGCACTTGAACAGCTCGATGAACAGGCTGGTATTGCGAATGTCGTTGCGGAAGTTGTCGTCGATCAGGTGACGGTTCTCGCGCAGCAGACGAATGGTGTCGGCACGCACACCTTTGATTTCCGGCTGCTGCGCCATCAGCACGAAAATCTCGAGCATGGCGAATGGCGTGCGGCGGAATACGTTGTCGTTGCGTGCCTCGATGTAGCCGTCGTGGAGCTGGAAACGCGAGTTGATCGGCTGTGGCGGCGCTTCGTCTTCCGGGGAGAGGATGACTTCCTCGAAGTGCTGGATGATCAGGTCGCTGAGCTGGGCAATGCTCATCACTACGCGGAAATACTGTTGCATGAAGTTTTCGACCGCCTGTTTGGCGTCGTCACCTTCAAAGCCCAGCAGTCCGGCAATGGTGCGTTGATGATCGAACAGCAGGCGGTCTTCGGAGCGACCAGCGAGCATGTGCAGGGCGTAGCGCACTTTCCAGAGAAACTCCTGGGAAGAGGCGAGCAGGGCGTTTTCGCTTTCGACCAAAAAGCCTTCGCCGGCGAGGGCGCGCAGGTTCAGGGTGCCGTACTGACGTCGGGCCACCCACAGAATCGTCTGGATATCCCGCAAGCCGCCGGGCGAGCCTTTGACGTTGGGTTCCAGGTTGTATTCGGTATCGTTGTATTTGTGGTGGCGGGCCTTCTGTTCGGCACGCTTGGCCAGAAAGAACTCCTTGGCCGGCCACATGTGTGCGGTGCTGGTGACGTCGAGCATGCGTTGACGCAGACGCTCGGGGCCGCAGATGGTGCGGCTTTCCATCAGGTTGGTGACGACGGTCAGGTCGGCGCGGGCCTCTTCGGCGCATTCATCGACCGAGCGCACGCTCTGACCGACTTCCAGGCCGATGTCCCACAGCAGCGTCAGAAAACGCTCGATAGAGTCACGGAAAACTTCGTGATCGGCACTGTCCAGCAGGATCAGCAAGTCGATGTCGGAGTACGGATGCAGCTCACCGCGGCCGTAGCCTCCGACCGCGACCAGCGCGATGTCGGCGTCTTCGCTCCAGTTGAACTGCTCCCAGGCCTTTTGCAGGATGTTGTCGACGAACCAGGCACGGTCTTCGATCAGGCGGCGAATGTCGCGACCCTGGCGAAAACGCGTGTCGAGCACCTCGCGAGCCTGGCGGATCGCCTTCTTGAACGCCGCGATAGGACTCGCTTTCAGGGCCAGTTCAGCCTGGAACTGGCCGCGGTCGAAGAGTTCGGGATCCACCTGCGGCATCGGTTGGCTTTCCTTCTATAAGGCTGGGAGCGTTGTGTGGATCAGGCCGAGACGCGCGGGATGGTGTCATCGGCGCGCAGGGTGAAGATCTCGTAACCGGTGTCGGTGACCAGCAGGGTGTGTTCCCACTGTGCCGAGAGCTTGCGGTCCTTGGTGATCGCGGTCCAGCCGTCGCCCAGTACTTTGGTGTCGGCCTTGCCCTGGTTGATCATCGGCTCGATGGTGAAGGTCATCCCGGCCTTCAGTTCCATGCCGGTGCCGGCGCGGCCGTAGTGCAGGATCTGCGGTTCTTCGTGGAAGACCTTGCCGATGCCATGGCCGCAGAACTCGCGAACCACCGAGAAGCCGTTCTTCTCGGCGTGCTTCTGGATCACTTCGCCGATGTCGCCGAGGCGGCAGCCGGGTTTGACGATCTCGATCGCCTTGTACATGCACTCCTGAGTGATCTGCGACAGGCGCTCGGCCCAGACCGGCACTTCGCCGACATGGAACATGCGGCTGGTGTCGCCGTGGTAGCCGTCTTTGATCACGGTCACGTCGATGTTCAGGGTGTCGCCGTTTTTCAGCGGCTTGTCATTCGGGATGCCATGGCAGACCACGTGGTTGATCGAGGTGCAGATCGACTTCGGGTAGCCCTTGTAGTTGAGCGGGGCCGGGATGGCTTGCTGCACGTTGACGATGTAATCGTGGCAGATCTGGTTCAGCTCATCGGTGGTGACGCCCGGTTTGACATGTTCGGCAATCATTTCCAGCACATCGGCGGCCAGTTTGCCGGCGACGCGCATGCCAGCGATGTCCTCGGGAGTTTTGAGGTTGACGGTCATACAGGCTCTCTCTGCGCTCGGCGGCGCTTGCTGATACGAATAGGGTGGCGAGTGTCGATTGGCGACCCTGAAAAACGCGATTCTAACAGACGCACGGCGCAATTCAGCGCCCGCGTGCATCGCTTCTCTCTATACAATGGTGCGTTCGGGGCCGATTCCAAGGGGGCTGCGCCCATGTCCTTGGTGCGAATACAGATTCCGGGTTCCGTTTCTGCGCACCCTGTGGTATAAAATGCGCCGCTTTCCGGGGATACCCCGAAAAGCTTAAATCCACACACGTGTCGACACGATGACCTGGGTGCTTTTGGCTTTATGCCACTGGTTGGTCATTGGGATACGTGGAGGCCAAACCCGACTTATTAAGGAACTATCATGTCCCAAGTCAATATGCGCGATATGCTGAAGGCCGGTGTGCACTTCGGTCACCAAACCCGTTACTGGAATCCGAAAATGGGTAAGTACATTTTCGGCGCGCGTAACAAGATTCACATTATCAACCTTGAAAAAACCCTGCCAATGTTCAACGAAGCTCTGACTTTCGTAGAGCGTCTGGCCCAGGGCAAAAACAAGATTCTGTTCGTCGGCACCAAGCGTTCCGCTGGCAAGATCGTTGCTGAAGAAGCAGCACGTTGCGGTTCGCCGTACGTCGATCACCGCTGGTTGGGCGGCATGCTGACCAACTTCAAAACCATTCGTGCTTCCATCAAGCGTCTGCGTGACCTTGAAGTTCAAGCCGAAGACGGTACTTTCGCCAAGCTGACCAAGAAAGAAGCGCTGATGCGCTCCCGTGATCTTGAGAAGCTGGATCGTTCGCTGGGCGGCATCAAGGACATGGGCGGTCTGCCAGACGCACTGTTCGTGATCGACGTTGACCACGAGCGCATCGCGATCACCGAAGCCAACAAGCTGGGCATCCCGGTAATCGGCGTTGTCGACACCAACAGCAGCCCGGAAGGCGTTGACTACATCATCCCAGGCAACGATGACGCAATCCGCGCTATCCAGCTGTACATGGGTTCGATGGCTGACGCAGTGATCCGTGGTCGCAACAATGTTGCTGGCGGCACTGTAGAATTCGCAGCTGAAGAAACTCAGGCTGCAGCTGAGTAATTAACGCCCTGGCGTTGACTCAGTAAGCAAAAAGGGGGCTTGGCCCCCTTTTTGCCACCTCGAAAACCAATTGTTGGCGCCCACTTGTGGCAGCGCCCGCCCTGTATTTGTAACGTGCAGCGGCTACAAGGTGGGGCTCGGGACGAATTGAACGCCCGTTCGATCGGGTGGAATGGTTGAAAACCTATCCAAGAGGAATTTGAAAATGGCAGCAATTACTGCAGCGTTGGTTAAAGAACTGCGCGAGCGCACCGGCGAAGGCATGATGGACTGCAAGAAAGCCCTGGAAAAGGCTGACGGCGACATCGAAAAAGCCATTGATGACATGCGTGCTTCGGGCGCGATCAAGGCTGCGAAAAAGGCTGGCAACGTTGCCGCTGAAGGCGCAATCGCAATCAAGGACGACGGTAAAGCTGCCGTTATCCTGGAAGTGAACTCGCAGACCGACTTCCTGGCTCTGCAAGACGACTTCAAAAACTTCGTTGCTGCCAGCGTTGAAAAAGCTTTCGCTGACAAGCTGACCGACGCTGCTCCGCTGATCGCTTCGCAAGAAGCTGCTCGTGAAGCGCTGGTTGCCAAAGTAGGCGAGAACGTCAACATTCGTCGTCTGGCTCGTATCGAAGCTGACGTTGTAGGTTCGTACCTGCACGGCAACAAGATCGGTGTTGTTGTGGCTCTGAAAGGCGGTGACGTCGAGCTGGCCAAAGACATCGCAATGCACGTAGCTGCTAGCAACCCTGAGTTCCTGCTGCCTTCGCAAGTTTCGCCTGAAGCGATCGAGCGTGAAAAAGCTGTGTTCCTGCAGCTGAACGAAGAGAAGATCAAAGGCAAGCCAGAAAACATTGTTGAGAACATGGTCAAAGGCCGTATCAGCAAGTTCCTGGCAGAAGCAAGCCTGGTTGAGCAGGCGTTCGTCAAGAACCCTGAAATCAAGGTTGGCGAGCTGGCCAAGAAAGGCGGCGCAGAAATCGTTTCCTTCACCTACTACAAAGTGGGCGACGGCATCGAGAAGCCAGTAGACAACTTCGCTGAAGAAGTTGCTGCCCAGCTGGCTGCCGCCAAGCAGTAAGACGGTTTTTCAACTGTCGCCCGAAAGAGGCTGCCCGCTCACGCGCGCAGCCTCTTTTCAGATGGGGTTGCCAATTTTTTATTGGTTTCCACTTGGAACTGACTTACAAAGCCATGTTCCGATGGCGCTGAAGCAGCGCCAAGCTAGAGTGAACGCCAGCTGTAAACAGCTCGCAAAGAATTTTTAAATACGCCGCAGGAGAGATTCGCAATGGCTCAGCAGGGCAGTGGTTATCAGGCTCGCTATAAACGCATTCTACTCAAGCTTAGCGGCGAGGCCCTGATGGGCTCGGAAGAGTTCGGGATCGATCCAAAAGTGCTGGATCGCATGGCGCTGGAAGTCGGCCAACTGGTCGGCATCGGCGTGCAGGTCGGTCTGGTGATCGGCGGTGGCAACCTGTTCCGTGGCGAAGCCTTGAGCAAAGCCGGTATGGATCGGGTTACAGGCGACCACATGGGCATGCTGGCCACTGTGATGAACGCCCTGGCCATGCGTGATGCGCTGGAACGTGCCAATATCTCGGCCATCGTGATGTCGGCCATTTCCATGGTTGGCGTGACTGATCACTATGATCGCCGCAAAGCCATGCGCCACCTGAACTCCAAGGACGTGGTGATTTTCGCGGCCGGTACCGGTAATCCGTTCTTTACCACGGATTCTGCAGCCTGCCTGCGCGCAATCGAGATCGATGCCGACGTCGTGCTCAAAGCGACCAAGGTCGATGGCGTCTACACCGCTGACCCGTTCAAAGACCCGCATGCCGAGAAGTTCGATCATCTGACTTATGATGAAGTGCTGGATCGCAAGCTGGGTGTAATGGATCTGACAGCTATTTGCCTGTGCCGCGACCACAAGATGCCGCTGCGCGTATTCAACATGAACAAGCCCGGTGCCCTGCTGAACATCGTCCATGGCGGCGCTGAAGGCACCCTGATCGAGGAAGGTCAACAATGATCAACGAAATCAAGAAAGACGCTCAAGAGCGCATGCAGAAATCCCTGGACTCTCTGGCCCACGCATTTGGTCAGATTCGTACCGGCAAGGCTCACCCAAGCATTCTGGGTAGCGTGATGGTGCCGTACTACGGCGCAGATACCTCCATCACCCAAGTGGCGAACATCACTGTAAAAGACTCACGCACCCTGCAAGTCGTTGCGTTCGAGCGCAATATGCTCGCAGCGGTCGACAAGGCAATCCAGAGTGCTGGCCTGAACCTCAACCCGACCAACCTGGGCGAGTTGCTGCTGATCTCCATGCCTGCCCTGACTGAAGAAACCCGCAAGGGCTTCACCAAGCAGGCGCGCAGTGCCGCCGAAGACGCCCGTGTTGCCGTGCGCAACATTCGTCGTGATGCCCTGGGCGAGCTGAAGAAGCTGGTCAAGGACAAAGAAATCAGCGAAGACGAAGAGCGTCGTGCCGCTGCCGATATTCAGAAGCTCACCGACAAGGCCGAGGCTGATATCGACACGGCTACCAAGCAAAAAGAAGCGGATCTGATGGCCGTATAAGGTTCGAGCTTTTAATGGACAAGACCAAGCAGACTGCGCCGTCCGCGGTGCCGCGCCATGTCGCGATCATCATGGATGGCAACAATCGCTGGGCGAAAAAACGCTTTATGCCGGGTGTCGCCGGGCATAAAGCGGGCGTGGACGCTGTGCGTGCCGTGATCGAGGTGTGCGCCGAGGCCAAGGTCGAAGTGCTCACCCTGTTCGCGTTTTCCAGTGAGAACTGGCAGCGCCCGGCCGATGAGGTCAGTGCCTTGATGGACCTGTTCTTCAAGGCATTGCGTCGTGAGGCCAAGCGCCTCAACGACAACAACATCAGCCTGCGCATCATTGGCGACCGTTCGCGCTTTCATCCGGAGCTTCAGGCGGCAATGCGTGAAGCTGAAGCGATGACGGCGGGCGCCAACCGTTTCATTCTGCAGATCGCCGCCAATTACGGTGGTCAGTGGGATATCGCACAAGCTGCACAGCGTCTGGCGCGTGAAGTTCAGGCCGGGCACCTGCGTCCGGAAGACATCACTCCGGATCTGCTGCAAACCTGTCTGGCGACCGGCGATCTGCCGTTGCCAGACCTGTGCATTCGTACCGGTGGCGAGCATCGCATCAGCAACTTCCTGCTGTGGCAACTGGCTTACGCCGAGTTGTATTTCTCCGACCTGTTCTGGCCGGACTTCAAACACGATGCCATGCGCAATGCGCTGGCCGATTTCGCTTCGCGCCAGCGTCGCTTCGGTAAAACGAGCGAACAGGTCGAAGCTGGAGCCCGGGTTTAATGCTTAAACAACGAATCATCACTGCACTGATACTGCTGCCGATCGCCTTGTGCGGGTTTTTCCTGCTGGAAGGCTCCGGTTTTGCCTTGTTCATCGGTCTGGTCGTGACTTTGGGTGCCTGGGAATGGGCGCGGCTGGCTGGCTTCACCGGGCAAGCGTTCCGCGTGGGTTTTGCCGCCGTGGTCGCGTTCATGTTGTTCATCATGTACATCCTGCCCGGGCTTGCCCCGTGGGTGCTGGGTGCGTCTGTGTTGTGGTGGGCGGCGGCGACCTGGCTGGTGCTGACCTATCCGCGCTCCAGCGTGCATTGGTCCAGTGCGGCAACCAAACTGGTCATCGGCCTGCTGATTCTGCTGCCGGCCTGGCAAGGTCTGGTGCAGATCAAGCAGTACCCGCTGGGTAACTGGCTGATCATGGCCGTGATGGTGCTGGTCTGGGGTGCTGATATCGGTGCCTACTTCTCTGGTCGCAAGTTCGGCAAGCGCAAGCTGGCCCCGCAAGTCAGCCCGGGCAAGAGCTGGGAAGGCGTCTACGGCGGTCTGGCGCTAAGCCTGCTGATCACCGCGATTGTCGGTCTGGTGCGTGACTGGACCGTCGCCGAACTGCTTAAAGGCTTGATCGGCGCTGCGCTGATCGTCTTCATCTCCGTTGTCGGCGACCTGACCGAAAGCATGTTCAAGCGTCAGTCCGGCATCAAGGACAGCAGTAATCTGCTGCCCGGCCATGGCGGCGTGCTTGATCGCATCGATAGTCTGACCGCAGCAATTCCGGTGTTTGCCGTGCTGCTGTGGATGGCTGCACCGTGAGTCGCCCTCAGCAGATTACCGTTCTGGGCGCGACAGGCTCGATCGGCCTGAGCACGCTGGATGTCATTGCTCGTCATCCTGAGCGTTATCAGGTTTTTGCGTTGAGTGGTTTCACGCGCCTGAGTGAGCTGTTCACCTTGTGCGTGCGTCACGTGCCGCAGTTTGCCGTAGTGCCAGAGGCGGTCGCTGCGCGCGGTTTGCAGGACGATTTGCGCGCCGCCGGTTTGCCGACCCGCGTACTGGTGGGGGAGGAGGGCCTGTGTCAGGTCGCTGCTGCTCCGGAAGTCGATGCGGTGATGGCGGCGATCGTTGGTGCGGCTGGTCTGCGTCCGACCCTGGCCGCCGTCGAAGCCGGCAAGAAGATTCTCCTGGCCAATAAAGAGGCGCTGGTGA
The DNA here is from genome assembly GCF_000783395.1 of Pseudomonas chlororaphis. Classification (GTDB taxonomy): domain Bacteria; phylum Pseudomonadota; class Gammaproteobacteria; order Pseudomonadales; family Pseudomonadaceae; genus Aquipseudomonas; species Aquipseudomonas chlororaphis_H. The sequence continues at coordinate 473,925 of NZ_JSFK01000001.1, forward strand.
TGTCCGGCGCCTTGTTCATGCAGGCGGTGCGCAAGAGCGGTTCGGTGTTGCTGCCGATCGACAGCGAGCACAACGCAATTTTCCAGTGCATGCCACAGGATTTTGCCCGTGGGCTGAGTTCGGTTGGTGTTCGTCGGATTTTACTCACAGCCTCTGGCGGACCGTTCCGACAGACGCCGATGAGTGAACTGGCGCATGTTTCACCTGAGCAGGCGTGTGCACACCCGAACTGGTCCATGGGGCGCAAGATTTCGGTCGATTCGGCCAGCATGATGAATAAAGGTCTCGAACTGATCGAGGCCTGTTGGTTGTTTGATGCCAAACCCTCGCAGGTCGAGGTGGTGATCCACCCGCAGAGCGTGATTCACTCGTTGGTTGATTATGTCGACGGCTCGGTGCTGGCGCAGTTGGGCAATCCCGATATGCGTACGCCGATCGCCAACGCCCTGGCCTGGCCGGAGCGCATTGACTCCGGTGTGGCACCGCTGGATCTGTTCGCCATCGCGCGGCTGGACTTCGAAGCGCCGGATGAAGGGCGCTTCCCGTGCCTGCGTCTGGCACGTCAAGCTGCCGAGGCTGGCGACAGTGCGCCGGCGATGCTCAATGCGGCCAATGAAGTTGCGGTAGCTGCGTTTCTCGACGGACGGGTCCGTTACCTGGAAATCGCGAGTATCATCGAGGAAGTCTTGAATCTCGAGCCGGTGGTTGCACTGGCGGATCTCGATGCAGTGTTTACGGCAGATGCCAAGGCGCGAGTGCTGGCCGGGCAGTGGTTGAAGCGTCACGATCGATAGAATTTGCAACACAAATGGCTACACGCGGCACTGAACAGGTTTGCGGAGAAAGTAGATGAGCGCGCTCTATATGATTGCCGGCACCCTGATCGCCTTGGGTGTGCTGGTCACCTTTCACGAATTCGGCCACTTCTGGGTCGCGCGTCGCTGTGGCGTCAAGGTCCTGCGTTTCTCCGTAGGCTTCGGCATGCCGCTGCTGCGCTGGCATGACAAGCAGGGCACGGAGTTTGTGGTCGCGGCGATACCGCTGGGCGGTTACGTCAAGATGCTCGATGAGCGCGAAGGCGAAGTGCCGGTCGATCAGCTAGATCAATCCTTCAACCGCAAATCCGTGCGTCAGCGTATCGCTATTGTTGCGGCTGGCCCGATTGCCAACTTTCTTTTGGCGTTGGTGTTCTTCTGGGTGTTGGCCATGCTCGGCAGCGAGCAGGTGCGTCCGGTCATCGGTGCGGTTGAGTCCGGCAGCATCGCCGCCAGTGCCGGTTTGAGCGCCGGTGAGGAAATCGTCGCGATCGATGGTGAGCCGACGTCCGGTTGGGCGGCCGTCAATTTGCAATTGGTACGACGCCTTGGTGAAAGCGGTTCTCTGCAATTGCTGGTGCGTGAGCAGGGTTCGACTGCGGATGCGCCGCGTGAGCTGAAGCTGGATAACTGGCTCAAAGGCGCTGATGAGCCTGATCCGATCCGCTCTCTGGGTATTCGTCCTTGGCGTCCGGCGTTGCCGCCGGTGTTGGCCGAGCTTGATCCGAAGGGTCCGGCCCAGGCGGCCGGCCTGAAGACTGGCGATCGCCTGTTGGCGCTCGACGGTCAGGCGCTGAATGACTGGCAGCAAGTGGTCGATACGGTTCGTACGCGTCCTGATACCAAAATCATGCTGCGCATCGAGCGCGACAATGCTCAAATCGACGTCCCTGTGACCTTGGCTGCGCGCGGTGAAAGCAAATCGCCAAGCGGATATCTGGGCGCGGGTGTGAAAGCTGTCGACTGGCCGCCGGAGATGATCCGCGAGGTCAGTTATGGGCCGCTGGCCGCGATTGGCGAGGGCGCCCGTCGCACTTGGACCATGAGCATTCTGACACTCGATTCACTGAAGAAAATGCTGTTCGGCGAGCTCTCGGTAAAAAACTTGAGTGGACCGATAACCATTGCTAAAGTGGCGGGCGCTTCTGCCCAGTCGGGCGTCGCTGATTTCCTGAATTTCCTTGCTTATCTGAGTATTAGCCTGGGGGTTCTGAATTTGCTGCCCATTCCTGTACTGGATGGGGGGCATTTGTTGTTTTATCTGATCGAGTGGGCGCGTGGTCGTCCCTTGTCGGATCGGGTGCAAGGTTGGGGGATACAGATCGGTATCAGTTTGGTGGTCGGGGTGATGTTGCTTGCTCTGGTCAACGATCTGGGTCGACTGTAACGCTTCGCTGAATTGCGAATCTGCCGCATTTTGCGGCAGTTTGTTTATTGCCAGTTGGAATAAGAAAGGACTTCATGAAACGTCTGCTGCTAACTGCGGTTCTCACCGTATTGATGATCGCCGAAGTTCACGCCGAGTCCTTCACTATCTCTGATATTCGCGTCAATGGCCTCCAGCGGGTCTCCGCGGGTAGCGTCTTTGGTGCCTTGCCGTTGAACGTCGGTGAGCAGGCGGATGATCGTCGCCTGGTGGAATCCACTCGTGCGTTGTTCAAAACCGGTTTCTTTCAAGATATCCAGCTGGGCCGCGAAGGCAACGTTCTGGTAATCACGGTCGTCGAGCGTCCGTCGGTCGCCAGTATCGAAATCGAAGGCAACAAGGCGATCTCGACTGAAGACCTGATGAAAGGTCTCAAGCAATCCGGTCTGGCCGAAGGCGAGATCTTCCAGCGCGCCACCCTTGAAGGCGTGCGTAACGAACTGCAACGTCAGTACGTCGCGCAAGGTCGCTACTCGGCTACGGTCGATACCGAAGTGGTATCGCAACCGCGTAACCGTGTCGGCCTGAAAGTGAAGATCAACGAAGGCACCGTTGCGGCCATTCAGCACATCAACGTGGTAGGCAACACGGTTTTCCCGGAGGAAGACCTGACCGACCTGTTCGAGCTGAAGACCACCAACTGGCTGTCGTTCTTCAAGAACGACGACAAGTACGCCCGTGAAAAACTGTCCGGTGACCTGGAGCGTCTGCGTTCCTACTACCTGGATCGTGGCTATATCAACATGGATATCGCTTCGACCCAGGTGTCGATCACCCCGGACAAGAAGCACGTCTACATCACTGTCAACGTCACCGAAGGTGAAAAGTACACCGTTCGTGACGTCAAGCTCAGTGGTGATCTGAAAGTCCCTGAAGATCAGGTCAAGTCCCTGCTGCTGGTGCAGAAGGGTCAGGTGTTCTCGCGCAAGCTGATGACCACCACGTCCGAGCTGATCACCCGTCGTCTGGGTAACGAGGGTTACACCTTCGCCAACGTCAACGGCGTACCTCAGCCACACGATGAAGATCACACCGTCGATATCCTGTTCGCTGTTGATCCGGGCAAGCGTGCCTACGTCAACCGCATCAACTTCCGTGGCAACACCAAGTCCGAAGACGAAGTGCTGCGTCGTGAAATGCGTCAGATGGAAGGCGGCTGGGCTTCGACTTACCTGATCGACCAGTCCAAGACCCGTCTTGAGCGTCTGGGCTTCTTTAAAGAAGTGAACGTTGAAACTCCGGCCGTCCCGGGTGTCGACGATCAGGTTGACGTGAATTACGCCGTTGAAGAACAGGCTTCCGGTTCGATTACCGCCAGTGTCGGTTTCGCCCAGAGCGCCGGTCTGATCCTCGGTGGTTCGATCACTCAGAACAACTTCCTGGGTACCGGTAACCGCGTCAGCATCGGCCTGACTCGCAGCGAATACCAGAGCCGCTACAACTTCGGCTACGTTGACCCGTACTGGACCGCCGATGGCGTGAGCCTGGGTTACAACGCGTTCTATCGCACCACTGACTACAAAGACCTCGACGTCGACGTAGCAAGCTATGCGGTAGACAGCCTGGGTGCCGGCGTAAACGTTGGCTACCCGATCAGCGAGACTTCGCGTCTGACGTTTGGTCTGTCGGTTCAACAGGACGAGATCAAGACCGGTACCTATACCGTTGACGAGATTTTCGACTTCGTTAACAAGGAAGGCGACAAGTACCTGAACTTCAAGGCTTCGGCCGGCTGGTCCGAGTCGACCCTGAACAAAGGCGTACTGCCGACCCGTGGTCGTTCCCAGAGTCTGACCCTGGAAACCACAGTGCCGGGCAGCGACCTGTCATTCTACAAACTTGATTACCGCGGTCAGCTGTTCCAGCCGATCAGCGAGAACTACACCCTGCGTCTGCACACAGAGCTGGGTTATGGCGACGGATACGGCGGAACCGATGGCTTGCCATTCTATGAAAACTACTATGCTGGTGGTTTCAACTCGGTTCGTGGCTTCAAGGACAGCACCCTCGGCCCGCGCAGTACGCCGAGCCGTGGTACCAACCCGGGTACGCTGGCTGACCCGGACCAGGATCCACTGCCGTTCGGTGGTAACGTCCTGATCCAGGGTGGTGTCGAGGTTCTGTTCCCGCTGCCGTTCGTGAAAGATCAGCGTTCCCTGCGTACTTCTGTTTTCTGGGATGTGGGTAACGTATTTGACTCGCAGTGCAAGGACACTACCAATGCAAACGGCTCGACGTCGAACACCAAGTGCAACGACATCAGCCTGAGCAACATGGCCAGTTCCGTTGGTGTGGGTGTGACCTGGGTCACCGCACTGGGTCCTCTGAGCTTCGCGTTGGCCATGCCGATCAAGAAGCCGGATGAGGCTGAAACTCAAGTGTTCCAATTCTCCCTCGGCCAGACGTTCTAAGCGTCTGACCCAAGATAACGACAATGGATTTTGTAGGAGTGCATCGTGCGTAAGTTGACTCAATTGGTTCTCCTGGCCTCCTTGATGGTGGCAGGCCCGGCATTTGCCGACATGAAAATCGCTGTTCTGAACTATCAGATGGCCTTGCTCGAATCCGACGCTGCCAAGAAGTACGCGGTGGATGCCGAGAAAAAATTCGGTCCGCAACTGACCAAGTTGAAAACACTGGAAAGCAGCGCCAAGGGTATTCAGGATCGTCTGATGGCCGGTGGCGACAAGATGCAGCAAGGTGAGCGTGAGCGTCTGGAGCTGGAATTCAAGCAAAAGGCCCGTGACTTCCAGTTCCAGTCCAAAGAGCTGAACGAAGCCAAAGCTGTTGCCGACCGCGAAATGCTCAAGCAACTGAAGCCGAAACTGGATAGCGCAGTGGAAGAAGTCATCAAGAAAGGTGGTTTTGACCTGGTGTTCGAGCGTGGCGCAGTGATCGATGTCAAACCTCAGTACGACATCACGCGCCAGGTTATCGAGCGCATGAATCAGCTGAAGTAACCCATGACCGTGACTATCAAACTCGGCCAGTTGGCCGAGTTCCTCGGCGCCACCCTGAGTGGCGACCCTGAGAAGCAAATTACTGGGCTAGCCACTTTGCAAGAGGCTGGCCCAGCTCAGTTGAGCTTTCTGGCAAACCCTCAATATCGCAAATACCTGGCGGGCTCGCAGGCAGCTGCATTGCTGCTTAAAGAAGCTGATGCCGAAGGTTTTGCCGGTAATGCGTTGGTCGTGCCTGATCCTTACCTGGCTTATGCGCGTATCTCTCATCTGTTCGATCCCAAGCCAAAAGCCACCGCGGGTATTCATCCGTCAGCGGTCATTGCGGCGGACGCGGTGGTTGATCCAACCGCCAGCATCGGCCCATTTGTGGTGATAGAGGCCGGTGCGCGAATTGGTGCGCAAGTGACCTTGGGCGCGCATTGCGTTGTCGGTGCCCGCAGCGAAATCGGTGAAGGCGGCTGGCTTGCCCCGCGCGTGACGCTGTATCACGACGTGCGCATCGGCAAGCGTGTGGTGATTCAGTCCGGTGCCGTGCTCGGCGGTGAAGGCTTCGGCTTCGCCAATGAAAAAGGCATCTGGCAGAAAATCGCCCAGATCGGTGGCGTGACCATCGGCGACGATGTCGAGATTGGCGTGAATACTGCCATCGACCGCGGCGCTCTGGCCGATACCGTGATCGGCAATGGCGTGAAGCTCGACAACCAGATCCAGATCGCCCACAACGTTCAGGTCGGTGATCACACCGCCATGGCTGCGTGCGTCGGGATCTCCGGTAGCACCAAAATCGGCAAGCATTGCATGCTCGCCGGTGGTGTCGGTCTGGTCGGCCATATTGATATTTGCGACAACGTTTTCCTGACCGGGATGACCATGGTGACCCACTCGATTACCGAGCCGGGTGCCTATTCTTCCGGTACAGCCATGCAACCGGCGGCCGAATGGCGCAAAAGCGCGGCCCGCATCCGTCAGCTCGATGACATCGCGCGACGTTTGAAACAGCTGGAAAAGCGCGTAGGGGAAGTGACCCCTGACGGCAATGCTTCATCTGATGGCTGATACCATTTCCATATCAAGTGTGCACAGCCTCTAGACTGCCTCCTTGATTTGCTAGAGGAGTGCGCGTCAGTCGCGCTCCCAATCTTTACATAGGCTTCCCCCCGAAATGATGGACATCAACGAGATTCGCGAATACCTGCCTCACCGTTACCCGTTCCTGCTGGTGGACCGGGTGGTGGAACTGGACACTGAAGGCAAGCGCATTCGCGCCTACAAGAATGTCAGCATCAATGAACCATTCTTCAATGGTCACTTCCCGGCGCATCCAATCATGCCGGGCGTGCTGATCATCGAAGCGATGGCTCAGGCTGCCGGGATCCTCGGTTTCAAAATGCTTGATGTGAAGCCTGCCGACGGCACCCTGTATTACTTCGTCGGTTCCGACAAGCTGCGCTTCCGCCAGCCGGTGTTGCCGGGTGATCAGTTGATCCTTGAAGCCAAGTTCATCAGCTGCAAGCGTCAGATCTGGAAGTTCGAATGCCAGGCCTCGGTCGACGGCAAGCCAGTCTGCTCCGCTGAAATCATCTGTGCGGAACGCAAGCTATGAGTTTGATTGACCCTCGCGCAATCATCGATCCGTCGGCCGTTCTGGCTGATGGCGTCGAGGTCGGCCCGTGGTCGATCATCGGCGCAGGTGTGGAAATCGGCGAGGGTACCGTGATCGGGCCGCATGTAATCCTCAAAGGCCCGACCCGCATCGGCAAGCACAATCGCATCTATCAGTTTTCCTCGGTAGGCGAAGACACGCCCGATCTGAAGTACAAAGGCGAAGAAACCCGCCTGGTGATCGGTGACCACAACGTCATCCGTGAAGGCGTGACGATTCACCGTGGCACCGTGCAAGACCGTTCGGAAACCACGCTGGGCGATCACAACCTGATCATGGCCTATGCGCACATCGGTCACGACAGCGTCATCGGCAACCACTGCATTCTGGTCAACAACACCGCGTTGGCCGGGCATGTGCATGTGGATGACTGGGCGATCCTTTCCGGATTCACCCTGGTTCACCAGTATTGCCACATTGGCGCCCACAGCTTTTCCGGCATGGGCACCGCCATCGGCAAGGACGTTCCGGCGTTCGTCACTGTGTTCGGCAACCCGGCCGAAGCGCGCAGCATGAACTTCGAAGGCATGCGCCGTCGTGGTTTTAGTGAGGACGCGATCCACACCCTGCGTCGCGCTTACAAAACCGTCTATCGCCAAGGCCTGACGGTCGAACAGGCATTGGCCGAACTGGCCGAGCCTGCTGCGCAGTACCCGGAAGTGGCGATATTCCGCGACTCCATTCAGTCGTCGACTCGCGGCATCACTCGCTGATCATGGCCAATCTGCGTATTGCGCTGGTGGCGGGTGAAGCTTCCGGTGACATTCTCGGCGCCGGCCTCATGCGCGCGCTCAAGGCTCAGCATCCGGCGGTCGAATTCATCGGCGTCGGTGGCCCGTTGATGCAGGCTGAAGGCCTGACTTCCTACTTTCCGATGGAGCGCTTGTCGGTCATGGGCCTGGTGGAAGTCCTCGGACGCCTGCGCGAATTGCTCAAGCGCCGCAAAGACCTGATCGCCACGCTGATCGCCGAGAAGCCGGACGTATTCATCGGTATCGATGCACCGGACTTCAATCTCAATATCGAACTCAAGCTGCGTCAGGCCGGGATCAAAACCGTGCATTACGTCAGCCCGTCGGTGTGGGCGTGGCGGCAGAAGCGTGTGCTGAAGATCCGCGAAGGCTGTGATCTGATGCTGACGTTGCTGCCGTTCGAAGCCAGATTCTACGAAGAGAAGGGCGTACCAGTGCGGTTCGTCGGTCACACCCTGGCCGATACCATTCCGCTGGAAGCTGATCGCGCTGCGGCGCGTGCCGAGCTGGGCTTGCCCGACGGTCCGCTGGTGGCGTTGATGCCCGGCAGTCGTGGCGGCGAAGTGTCTCGACTGGGCGCGCTGTTCCTCGATACCGCTGAACGTCTGCGTGCATTGCGCCCGGGTTTGCGCTTTGTCATTCCGTGCGCCAATGCGGAACGCCGCGCGCAGCTTGAAGAGCTGCTCGCTGGCCGGGATCTGCCGGTGACCCTGCTCGATGGCAAATCTCATCTGGCTTTGGCCGCATGTAACGCCGTGTTGATCGCCTCCGGCACCGCCACCCTTGAAGCGCTGTTGTACAAGCGGCCGATGGTGGTGGCGTACCGCCTGGCACCGCTGACGTTCTGGATTCTGAAACGCATGGTCAAGAGCCCGTACGTGTCCTTGCCGAACCTGCTGGCCCAGCGTCTGCTGGTCCCGGAACTGTTGCAGGATGATGCGACGGTCGAAGCACTGGCGCAGACGCTGTCGCCATTGATCGAAGGCGGCGAAGAGCAGACCCGCGGTTTCGACGAGATCCATCGCACGCTGCGCCTGGACGCTTCCAATCAGGCGGCGGACGCCGTCCTTAACCTGATCGGTCAGACACGATGAGCAAGACAAGCATGCAGATGGGCCTGGATTTCACCCTGGTCGCCGAAGTTGAAGAACTGGTTGCCGGCGTCGATGAAGTCGGTCGCGGCCCGTTGTGCGGTGCGGTGGTGACGGCGGCGGTGATCCTTGATCCGAACCGGCCGATCCTCGGGCTTAACGACTCGAAGAAGCTCACCGAAGCCAAGCGCGAAAAGCTCTACGACGAAATCATCGAGAAGTCCCTGAGCTGGTGCATCGCCCGCGCCGAAGTCGAGGAAATCGACGAACTGAATATTTTGCACGCGACCATGCTGGCCATGCAGCGCGCGGTTGCCGGGCTGCACATCCAGCCGAAACTGGCGATGATCGACGGCAACCGCTGCCCGCAACTGCCGATGCGCGCCGAAGCAGTCGTGCAAGGCGACGGCAAGGTTCCAGCCATCGCTGCCGCATCGATTCTGGCCAAGGTCAGCCGCGACCGCGAAATGGCCGCCTTCGAATTGATCTACCCGGGTTACGGCATCGGTGGCCATAAAGGCTATCCGACGCCTGTTCATCTGGAAGCGTTGGCGCGTCTTGGCCCGACGCCGATTCACCGGCGCTCGTTCGCCCCGGTGCGTCTGGCTTACGAAGCGCTGGAAGGTCTGACGCAGGTTTAGTCGCAAGGCTGATGTTTTGTTCGAGGCCCGGTACAATCCGGGCCTTGTTGTCTCTATGTAACTGGACAGGATCACTATGCCGGCTTCATTCGTTCATCTACGCCTGCACACTGAATACTCCCTGGTCGACGGGCTGGTGCGGATCAAGCCGCTGGTCAAGGCACTGACGGCCATGAACATGCCGGCGGTCGCGGTCACCGACCAGAACAACATGTGTTCCCTGGTCAAATTCTACAAAAACACCATGGGCGCGGGCATCAAGCCGATCTGCGGTGCCGACCTGTGGCTGTCGAACAAAGACCCGGACGCACCGCTGAGCCGGCTCAGCCTGTTGGTGATGAACGCCAAGGGCTATCGCAACCTCACCGAGTTGATCTCGCGCGGCTTCATCGAAGGTCAGCGCAACGGCATGATCATCGTCGAGCGCGAGTGGGTTGCTGAAGCCAATGAAGGCCTGATCATGCTGTCCGCCGCCAAAGAAGGCGAGATCGGCATGGCCATGATCGGCGGCAACCCGGCTGAAGCTGAAGCCTTGGCGCGCGAATGGATGGCCGTATTCCCGGATCGTTTCTATCTGGAAATCCAGCGCACCAACCGTCCCAACGATGAAGAGCAATTGCACGGCGCCGTGGCCCTCGCCGACAAGCTCGGCGCGCCGCTGGTGGCAACCAACGATGTGCGTTTCATCAAGCAGGAAGACTTTGCTGCCCACGAAACCCGCGTGTGCATCGGTGAGGGCCGCGCCCTCGACGATCCGCGCCGTTCGAAGAATTACAGCGACCAGCAATACCTGAAAAGCGCCGAGGAAATGATCGAGCTGTTCAGCGATATTCCTGACGCGATTGAAAACACCGTCGAGATCGCCAAGCGCTGCAACATCGAAGTGAAGCTGGGCACTCACTTCCTGCCCAACTTCCCGATCCCCGATGGCATGACCATCGACGAATATTTCCGCAAAGTGTCCTTCGACGGTCTCGAAGAGCGCCTGTCGGTGCTGCTGCCCAAAGACACCACCGAAGACTACGAAGCCAAGCGTCAGGTCTATGTTGATCGCTTGAATTTCGAGCTGGATATCATCATCCAGATGGGCTTCCCCGGTTACTTCCTGATCGTGATGGACTTTATCCAGTGGGCCAAGAACAACGGCGTGCCGGTAGGTCCGGGCCGTGGGTCGGGTGCCGGTTCGTTGGTGGCTTATGTACAGAAGATCACCGACCTCGATCCGCTGGAATACGACCTGCTGTTCGAACGTTTCCTTAACCCGGAACGGGTCTCGATGCCCGACTTCGACGTCGACTTCTGCATGGACGGTCGTGACCGCGTGATCGATTACGTGGCCGAGAAGTACGGCCGCAATGCGGTAAGCCAGATCATCACTTTCGGTTCCATGGCCGCCAAGGCTGTGGTGCGCGACGTGGCGCGGGTACAGGGTAAGTCTTATGGCCTGGCGGATCGTCTGTCGAAGATGATTCCGTTCGAAGTCGGCATGACCCTGGAAAAAGCCTACGAGCAGGAAGAAATCCTCCGCGACTTCATCAAGGTCGATGAAGAGGCTGCGGAAATCTGGGAGATGGCGCGCAAGCTCGAAGGCGTGGTGCGTAACGTTGGTAAGCACGCCGGTGGTGTGGTTATTGCGCCGACCAAGCTGACTGACTTTTCGCCGATCTATTGCGACGAGGCCGGCGACGGTCTGGTTACCCAGTTCGACAAGGACGACGTTGAGGCGGCCGGCCTGGTGAAGTTCGACTTCCTCGGTCTGCGGACCCTGACGATCATCGACTGGGCGCTGAAAACCATCAACCGCGACCGCGCCAAGGTCAACGAGCCACCGCTGGATATCGCGTTTATCCCGCTGGACGATAAACCGACGTACTCGTTGTTGCAGAAAGCTGAGACCACCGCGGTATTCCAGCTTGAATCGCGTGGTATGAAAGAGCTGATCAAAAAGCTCAAGCCCGACTGCCTGGAAGACTTGATCGCACTGGTGGCCCTGTTCCGTCCGGGCCCGCTGCAGTCCGGCATGGTGGACGACTTCATCAACCGTAAGCACGGTCGCGCCGAACTGGCGTACCCGCACTCGGATTATCAGTACGAAGGCCTCAAGCCAGTATTGGCACCGACTTACGGCATCATCCTGTATCAGGAACAGGTGATGCAGATTGCTCAGGTCATGGCTGGCTACACCCTTGGTGGTGCGGACATGCTCCGTCGGGCGATGGGTAAGAAAAAGCCTGAGGAAATGGCCAAGCAGCGCGGCGGTTTCATTGAAGGTTGCGCGACCAACAACATCGACGCCGACCTTGCCGGTAACATTTTCGACCTGGTAGAAAAGTTCGCCGGTTACGGCTTCAACAAATCCCACTCCGCCGCCTACGGCCTGGTCTCGTACCAGACTGCATGGCTGAAAGCCCACTACCCGGCGCCGTTCATGGCCGCGGTACTCTCGGCGGACATGCACAACACCGACAAGGTCGTGACCTTGATCGAGGAAGTGCGCACCATGAAGCTGCGCCTCGACGCGCCGGACGTGAACACGTCGGAGTTCAAGTTCACGGTGAACGACGACGGCCGCATCGTCTATGGCCTCGGCGCGATCAAAGGTGTCGGTGAAGGCCCGGTTGAGGCGATCACCGAGGCGCGTCAGGAAGGTCCGTTCAAGGATCTGTTCGACTTCTGCGCGCGTGTCGACCTCAAGCGCATTAACAAACGTACGCTGGACGGTCTGATCCGCAGCGGTGCACTGGATCGTCTGGGGCCTTACTTCCATGACGAACAGAAGGCTTATCAAGCCAACATCGACCGCAACCGCGCTGTATTGCTGGCGGCGATGGAAGAGGCGATCAAGGCAGCGGAACAGACCGCGCGTACTCATGACAGTGGCCACGCCGATCTGTTTGGCGGGCTGTTTGTCGAGGAAGACGCTGACGTTTATGCGTCCCACCGCAAAGCCAAGGAGCTGACCCTCAAGGAACGCCTCAAAGGTGAAAAAGACACCTTGGGCCTGTACCTGACCGGTCACCCGATCGACGAATACGAAGGCGAAATTCGCCGTTTCGCCCGTCAGCGCATCATCGACCTGAAACCGGCGCGCGACACGCAGACCGTGGCCGGGATGATCATTGCCCTGCGCGTGATGAAGAACAAGAAGGGCGACAAGATGGGTTTCATCACCCTCGACGACCGCTCGGGGCGGATCGAGGCGTCGCTGTTTGCCGATGCGTTCCACTCTGCGCAATCACTGTTGCAGACGGACGCAATGGTGGTGGTCGAAGGCGAAGTCAGCAACGACGACTTCTCCGGCGGCCTGCGCCTGCGGGTCAAACGGGTGATGAGCATGGAAGATGCGCGCACCAACCTCGCCGAGAGCCTGCGCCTGAAGCTGCAAACCCAGGACCTGAAAGGCGATCAGCTACGCTGGTTGGGTGATTTGCTCAAGCGTCATCGCGGCGCGTGCCCGATCACCATGGAGTACACCAGCCCGGATGCGAAGACCTTGCTGCAGTTCGGCGAGACCTGGCGAATTGATCCGGCGGATGCGTTGATTCAAGCCCTGCGTGACCAGTTCGGGCGAGACAACGTCTTCCTCCAATACCGTTGACCGGCAAGTGCCATCGTGGCGCTTGCCCGCAACCTGAATTTTTAATCTCGACCTCAGCGCGCCTCTCCCTTAAGGTAGGGCGCGAATAGACAACCGGCCGGCCCAAGCTCATTTGGGACACGACCCAAGACGGACGCCTATGAACCCGAATTTTCTAGATTTCGAACAGCCGATCGCCGACCTGCAAGCCAAGATCGAAGAGTTGCGCTTGGTCGGTAATGACAATTCGCTGAATATCGGCGATGAGATCTCCCGCCTGCAGGACAAGAGCAAAACGCTGACCGAAGACATCTTCGGCAAGCTGACCAGCTGGCAGATCGCACGTCTGGCGCGTCACCCGAAACGCCCGTACACCCTCGATTACATCGAGCACATCTTCACCGAGTTCGACGAACTGCACGGCGACCGTCACTTCTCTGACGACGCAGCAATCGTTGGCGGCATCGCCCGCCTGGAAGACCAACCGGTGATGATCATCGGTCACCAGAAGGGCCGTGAAGTGCGCGAGAAGGTACGCCGCAACTTCGGCATGCCGCGTCCGGAAGGCTACCGCAAGGCTTGCCGCCTGATGGAAATGGCCGAGCGGTTCAAAATGCCGATCCTGACCTTCATCGACACCCCGGGTGCTTATCCTGGTATCGACGCTGAAGAGCGCAACCAGAGCGAAGCGATCGCCTGGAACCTGCGCGTGATGTCGCGCCTGAAAACCCCGATCATCGCCACCGTTATCGGTGAGGGTGGTTCCGGTGGTGCGCTGGCCATCGGCGTCTGCGATCAGTTGAACATGCTGCAATACTCGACCTACGCGGTGATCTCGCCGGAAGGTTGTGCTTCGATTCTGTGGAAAACCGCAGAAAAAGCGCCGGATGCTGCTGAAGCGATGGGCATCACCGCTGAGCGTCTGAAAGGTTTGGGCATTGTCGACAAGGTGATTGGCGAGCCTCTGGGCGGCGCGCACCGTGATCCGGCCGCTGCTGCTGCGTCGATCCGTGCCGAGCTGAGCTCGCAACTGGCGATGCTGAAGAAGTTCGATAACGAAGCGCTGTTGAAGCGTCGTTATGATCGACTGATGAGCTACGGTCTCTAAGTCGAACGCAATACCCATGTGGGAGCGAGCCTGCTCGCGAAAGCGGTATCACAGTCGACGAATGTGTTGAATGTTGAACCGTATTCGCGAGCAGGCTCGCTCCCACATTTGATTGGGGCAAAGAGAAAGTATGGGTCAGTCCATGATTGATTTGCCTTCCCGGCTTCTGCGCAACCTTGAGCCTTGGCGCAATGCCGCTCATTGGCGCATTGCCTTCTCTGGTGGTCTCGATTCCACCGTCCTGCTGCATCTGCTCGCCGATCTCGCAAAAACCGAATCTCTCCCCCCGTTAAGCGCTGTTCATATCCATCACGGTCTTCAGGCTGCGGCTGATGCGTGGCCAAAACACTGCCAGTCTGTCTGTGATGCGCTGGGCGTGCCGCTGCTGATCGAACGGGTGACGGTGCAGCCGGGCGCGAGTCTGGAACGGGCGGCGCGGGATGCGCGTTACGTGGTGTTCAGTGCGCTAACGCAAACCAATGATGTGTTGCTGACCGGTCAACATCGCGATGATCAGGCGGAAACGCTGTTGTTTCGCCTGTTGCGTGGCGCCGGTGTGCGCGGATTGTCCGGGATGCCGGCGCAGCGATCAGTGGGGCAGGGCATGCTGATTCGTCCGATGCTGGACATCTCCCGCGCCGAACTGGAAGCCTATGCGCAGGCTCATCAATTGAACTGGATCGAAGACCCGTCCAACCAGGATCGACAATTCTCGCGCAACTACCTGCGCCATCAGGTCATGCCGTTGCTGATCGGGCGCTGGCCGCAAGCGCAGGCGAGCACGGCTCGCAGCGCCGCGCATCTGCGTGAGGCGCAGGGGCTGCTCGATGAGTTGGCGCAGATTGATCTGGCTCAAGCCGCCACCGCTCATGAATTCGAATGGCTGGGATTGCCATCGCTGGAGCTGGCGCCACTCGCCGCACTGTCTGCCGCCCGCCAACGGAACGCGATCAGCCATTGGCTTGAACCCTTCACACAATTGCCCGACACCGACCATTGGTCGGGTTGGACGGATCTCTGTGATGCCGCTCCCGATGCTTCCCCTATCTGGCGTCTGGCAGATGGCGAACTGCACCGCAGCGCCGGGCGCCTGTGGTGGCTCAGCGGCGGCTGGCTGCGTACGCCAGTGATCGGCTGCGAGTGGCAGAGCCCGGCGTCAGCGCTACGCTTGGCGGATAATGGACGTGTCCTGTTCAGCGGGCAGACTCCCTCCGGGCCTTTGCAGATTCGCTATCGGCAGGGCGGCGAAGTCATGCAAATCGCGGATCGCGGCCACCGTGATCTCAAGCGCCTGCTCAATGAGCGCGCAGTGCCGGGCTTCGTCCGTGGCAGATTGCCGCTGCTGTTTCGCGGCGATGAATTGCTCGCGGTGGCGAACCTGCCGGGACTTGATGGCCATTTGCAGCATGGCTGGAAATTGCATTGGCTGCCAACAGACGAAGATCAAGGTTTGAGCTGAAAGGAGCATTCCGGTAGACTACGCTCCCTTCTTGATACAACTTCTGTGGATTCGCCTGAATTGCAGGAGTTGCCGATTACCAAGCAGTCTTTGCTGGGCGATTCCAAAAAATGTGTAGCGAGCAACGTACCGGTGTTTCACCTGCCGGTCTGTCCCAACGCGGCGGTTTTTTTGAAAGGTGCACTGTGATTAATGCAGGTGATCGGGGGCTTCGGCCTTCCTTCGCTTTCCCCGGCGGCTCGTACCGCTTTAACGCAGACTTCTAGGGTTTTTCATGACGCGCTACATATTCGTCACGGGCGGTGTTGTTTCTTCATTGGGGAAAGGCATTGCATCGGCTTCATTGGCAGCCATCCTGGAGGCGCGGGGACTTAAGGTCACCATGCTGAAGCTGGATCCGTACATCAACGTCGATCCGGGCACGATGAGCCCGTTCCAGCACGGTGAAGTGTTCGTCACCCACGACGGCGCCGAGACCGACCTGGACCTGGGTCACTACGAGCGGTTCATCCGCACGACCATGACTCAGAACAACAACTTCACCACTGGCCGTGTCTACGAGCACGTGCTGCGCAAAGAGCGCCGTGGTGACTACCTGGGTGCAACCATCCAGGTGATCCCGCACATCACCGACGAAATCAAGCGCCGCATCATCAAGGGTGCCGGTGACGCAGACGTGGCGATGGTTGAAATCGGTGGCACCGTCGGTGACATCGAGTCGCAACCGTTCCTCGAGGCCATTCGTCAACTGCGTTTCGAAGTCGGCGCCAAGCGCGCGATGTTGATGCACCTGACTCTGGTGCCGTACATTGCCACTGCCGGCGAAACCAAAACCAAGCCAACCCAGCACTCGGTAAAAGAGCTGCGTTCGATCGGCCTGCAGCCAGACGTTCTGGTATGTCGTTCCGATCACCCGATCGACATCTCGTCGCGTCGCAAGATCGCCCAGTTCACCAACGTTGAAGAGCGTGCGGTAATTGCGCTGGAAGACGCCGACACCATCTACAAGATCCCGGGCATCCTGCACTCGCAGGGTCTGGACGATTTCGTCGTTGAGCGTTTCGGTCTGCAATGCGGCAGCGCTGATCTGTCCGAGTGGGAAGCGGTGGTTGACGCCAAGCTGAACCCGGAACACGAAGTGACCATCGCCATGGTCGGCAAGTACATGGAACTGCTGGACGCCTACAAGTCGCTGATCGAAGCGATGAGTCACGCCGGCATCAGCAACCGCACCAAGGTCAACCTGCGTTACATCGATTCCGAAGACATCGAAAACCAGGGCACTGCGCTGCTCGAAGGTGTCGACGCGATCCTCGTACCGGGCGGCTTCGGTCTGCGCGGCGTGGAAGGCAAGATCACTGCCGTTCAGTACGCTCGCGAAAACAAGGTTCCATACCTGGGTATCTGCCTCGGCATGCAAGTGGCGGTCATCGAGTTCGCCCGTAACGTGATGGGCTGGAAAGACGCCAACTCCACCGAGTTCGATCGCGCCAGCGGCCATCCGGTGGTCGGTCTGATCACCGAGTGGGAAGACGCGACCGGTGCCGTTGAAGTGCGTACCGAATCGTCCGACCTGGGCGGCACCATGCGTCTCGGCGCTCAGGACTGCCTGCTCGAAGCCGGCTCCAAGGTCCACGACTGCTACGGCAAGGACGTGATCGTCGAGCGTCACCGTCACCGTTACGAAGTGAACAACAACCTGCTGCCACAGCTGATCGAAGCCGGCCTGAAAATCTCCGGCCGCTCCGCTGATGCGGCGTTGGTTGAAGTGGTTGAAGCGGCCGATCACCCATGGTTCGTCGCTTGCCAGTTCCACCCTGAGTTCACCTCGACACCACGCGATGGCCATCCGCTGTTCAGCGGTTTTGTCAAAGCTGCGTTGGCTCAACACCAGAAGAAGGCGTAACCCCGATGGCACAGAAGATCATCCGCGTCGGCGACATCGAGATTGCCAACGACAAACCCATGGTGCTGTTCGGCGGCATGAACGTGCTGGAAAGCCGTGACATGGCCATGCAGGTTTGCGAAGAGTACGTGAAGGTCACCGAAAAACTCGGTATCCCTTACGTGTTCAAGGCCAGTTTCGACAAGGCCAACCGTTCTTCTGTGACCTCCTATCGTGGTCCTGGCCTGGAAGAGGGCATGCGCATCTTCCAGGACATCAAACAAGCCTTCGGCGTACCGATCATCACCGACGTCCACGAGCCTGATCAGGCCGCGGTCGTCGCTGAGGTCTGCGACATCATTCAGCTGCCGGCCTTCCTGTCGCGCCAGACCGATCTGGTCGTCGCGATGGCCAAGACCAATGCAGTGATCAACATCAAGAAAGCCCAGTTCCTCGCGCCTCAGGAAATGAAACACATCCTGAACAAGTGCGTGGAAGCGGGTAACGATCAACTGATCCTCTGCGAGCGTGGTTCGAGTTTCGGCTACAACAACCTCGTGGTCGACATGCTCGGCTTCGGCATCATGAAGCAGTTCGAGTACCCGGTATTCTTCGATGTGACCCACGCGCTGCAAATGCCGGGTGGTCGTGCCGACTCCGCCGGCGGTCGCCGCGCACAGGTTCTGGATCTGGCCAAGGCGGGCATGAGCCAGTCGCTGGCGGGTCTGTTCCTCGAAGCGCACCCGGACCCGGACAACGCCAAATGCGACGGCCCTTGCGCCTTGCGTCTGGACAAACTGGAGCCATTCCTGGCCCAGCTCAAAGCTCTGGACGAACTGGTGAAGAGTTTTCCGACGGTAGAAACCGCGTAAACCTCAATTCTCCGGTAAAGTACCGCACGATTTGTCGCTCATGCCCTCGGGCATGAGCGCTATCGTCTGCAAGTCTGCCCGCTGCACACCCCTTGCCGACGGTAAAAAGATTTCCTCTAGCTGCGTCGTTTTCGTCAACTTTGGAGTGTTTACAACAATGGCAAAAATCGTCGACATCAAAGGTCGTGAAGTTCTCGACTCCCGTGGCAATCCCACCGTGGAAGCGGACGTGCTTCTCGACAACGGCATCATCGGCAGCGCGTGCGCGCCGTCCGGTGCATCCACTGGCTCGCGTGAAGCGCTCGAGCTGCGTGATGGCGACAAGAGCCGTTACCTGGGCAAGGGCGTGCTCAAAGCGGTAGCCAACATCAACGGTCCGATCCGCGATCTGCTGCTGGGCACCGACCCAAGCGACCAGAAAGCTCTGGATCACGCGATGATCAAGCTCGACGGTACCGAAAACAAAGCGACCCTGGGCGCCAACGCCATCCTCGCCGTATCCCTGGCTGCTGCCAAGGCTGCTGCACAGGACCAGGACCTGCCGCTGTACGCACACATCGCCAACCTCAACGGCACCCCGGGTGTTTACTCGATGCCGGTGCCGATGATGAACATCATCAACGGTGGCGAGCACGCCGATAACAACGTCGACATCCAGGAATTCATGGTGCAGCCGGTTGGCGCCAAGTCGTTCTCGGAAGGTCTGCGCATGGGCACCGAGATTTTCCATCACTTGAAAGCTGTGCTGAAGGCCCGTGGCCTGAGCACTGCCGTTGGCGACGAGGGCGGTTTCGCACCGAACCTGGCTTCCAACGAAGACGCTCTGAAAGTGATCTCCGAAGCTGTGGCCAACGCCGGTTACAAGCTGGGCACCGACGTGACTCTGGCTCTGGACTGCGCGGCCAGCGAATTCTACGAAGACGGCAAGTACAACCTGTCCGGCGAAGGCCAGGTGTTCACCGCTGAAGGTTTCGCTGACTACCTGAAAGGTCTGACCGAACGTTATCCGATCATCTCGATCGAAGACGGTCTGGACGAGTCCGACTGGGCTGGCTGGAAGATCCTCACCGACAAGATCGGCGAGAAGGTTCAATTGGTAGGCGACGACCTGTTCGTAACCAACACCAAGATCCTGAAAGAGGGCATCGATAAAAACATCGCCAACTCGATCCTGATCAAGTTCAACCAGATCGGCACCCTGACCGAAACCCTGGAAGCCATCCAGATGGCCAAGGCTGCCGGTTACACCGCAGTGATCTCGCACCGTTCGGGCGAAACCGAAGATTCGACCATTGCCGACCTGGCTGTGGGCACCTCGGCTGGCCAGATCAAGACCGGTTCGCTGTGCCGTTCCGACCGCGTTTCCAAGTACAACCAACTGCTGCGTATCGAAGAGCAGTTGAATGGCAAGGCCAAGTACAACGGTCGCAGCGAGTTCCGCGGCTGAGTACAAATCGATGGAAGGACACCGGATTGTGTCGAAAAAGTCGTGACAGCGATGGATTTGCCACTAATCTGATGCCTTAACAGCACAAGCCTGGGTCTTCCAGGCTTCGTGCTATCAGATGCTTCAAAGTTTTGGCGTGGCTGTCTTTTTTCACTGGATACCTGATATTCGATGCGCAGTCCTTACTGGTTGTTTCTCGTTTTGCTCTTGCTACTGGCCGGTCTGCAGTACCGCCTGTGGGTGGGCAATGGCAGTCTGGCGCAAGTCGCCGAGCTGAATCAGCAGATTGCTGATCAACACGCCGAGAACGAAGGTTTGCTGGAGCGCAACCGAGTGATGGACGCTGAAGTCAGCGAGTTGAAAAAGGGCATGGAGACCGTTGAAGAACGCGCTCGTCACGAACTGGGCATGGTCAAGGACGGCGAAACCCTTTACCAGTTGGCCCAATGATCAATTCCCTGCCGGCCTTCTGGGCCGTGATTCCTGCCGCGGGCGTCGGTGCCCGAATGGCCGCGGACCGTCCCAAGCAATATCTGCAACTGGGCGGGCGCACAATTCTCGAACACAGCCTCGGCTGTTTCCTTGATCACCCAAGCCTTAAAGGGCTGGTGGTCAGTCTTGCGGTTGATGATCCTTACTGGCCGAACCTGGCGTGCGTCAGCGATCCGCGCATTCAGCGGGTTGAAGGCGGGGCCGAGCGTTCTGGTTCGGTGCTCAATGCCCTGCTGCACTTGCATGCGCAGGGTGCAGATGATGAAGATTGGGTGCTGGTGCACGATGCGGCACGACCGAATCTGAGTCGCGAAGATCTCGACAAGTTACTCGATGAACTGGCGGATGATCCGGTCGGCGGTTTGCTCGCTGTCCCTGCGCGCGACACGTTGAAGCGCGTCGACAAGCACGGTCGGGTGGTGGAAACCGTCGATCGCAGTGTGATCTGGCAGGCGTATACGCCGCAGATGTTTCGCCTCGGCGCGTTGCATCGGGCGTTGGCGGACAGTCTGGTCGCTGATGCGCTGATTACTGATGAAGCTTCGGCGATGGAGTGGGCCGGTCTCAAGCCGCGTCTGATTGAAGGGCGGGCGGATAACCTTAAGGTGACCCGGCCTGAAGATCTTGAATGGTTGCGCCAGCGTTGGGCGAATCGCCGCTAAAAGATCAAAAGATCGCAGCCTTCGGCAGCTCCTACATGGGTTCGCATGCCTTTGTAGGAGCTGCCGAAGGCTGCGATCTTTTGCTTTTCAACCTCGATATTCCGGCCGCTCAGCCAACCCTTCCTTGAGAAAATCCACCAACTTGCGCACCTTCGGCGACAAATGCCGCTGCTGCGGATACAACGCCCACACCGCCGTATTCGGCGGCTGATGCGCCTCCAGCAACGAAATCAACGCGCCACTGTGCAAATGTTCCAGCACGTAATAATCCGGCAACTGACACAACCCCACTCCCTGAAGCGCCGCATCCAGCACAGCTTGCCCACTGTTGCAGCGCCAGTTGCCCTGCACGCGCTGGGAAAACTCGCGCCCGTTCTGCTCAAGCTGCCAGATGTCCGAGCTGCCAATCAGGCAATTATGTCGACTCAACTCCGACAGGCTGTGGGGGCGGCCGTACCGCTCAACGTATGACGGTGACGCGCAGAGATACATTCGCCTTGGCGCCAAACGTGTCGCGACCAACCGCGAGTCCTGCAGGCGGCCCAAGCGAATCGCCAGATCCAGACCTTCATGCACCAGATCGAGCTGGCGATTGCTCAGTTCGATATCGATGCGCAACTGCGGATACAGGCCCATGAACCGCGTCACCAGCGGCACGATGAAACGCTCACCGTAGGCTACGGCGCAGGTCATGCGCAGCATGCCTTTCGGTTCGCTGGTCAGATCGCCGACTGCACGCAAGGCTTCTTCGCGACCGTCCTGCAAGCGTTGGCAATGTTGCAGAAAGGTCTGCCCAGCCTCGGTCAGCGTCACCCGGCGGGTGCTGCGATAGAGCAGGCGCGTCTGAAGTCTTTCTTCCAAGCGTACGATTTGTCGACTGATGTGCGAGGACGAAACCCCAAGACGTTCGGCAGCGGCAGTGAACTGGCTGCACTCAGCAACGGCGACGAACTCGTCGATGCCTTCCCAGCGGTTTTCGGACATCAGGATTATCCCTGTATGGCAATAATGTTTTGCTTTTGTCCTGATTATTCATCGTAAAGCTGTGTATTACACTCCTTGTCTGGTTTTTTACTCATTGGATTCACTGGAGAGTCAGCATGATCAAGTCGCGCGCCGCCGTTGCCTTCGAGGCCAAGAAGCCGCTGGAAATCGTAGAAGTCGATGTCGCCATGCCCAAGGCCGGTGAAGTCCTGCTGCGCGTGGTGGCTTCCGGGGTTTGCCACACCGACGCCTACACCCTGTCCGGTGCTGATCCGGAAGGCATCTTCCCGTCGATCCTCGGCCACGAAGGTGGCGCCATCGTTGAAGCGATCGGCGAAGGCGTGACCTCGGTTGCCGTTGGCGATCACGTTATTCCGCTGTACACCCCGGAATGCGGCCAGTGCAAATTCTGTAAGTCGGGCAAGACCAACCTGTGTCAGGCGATTCGCGCGACTCAGGGCAAAGGCCTGATGCCAGACGGCACTTCGCGCTTTTCCTACAAGGGCGAAACGATTTTCCACTACATGGGTACGTCGACGTTCTCGGAATACACCGTGCTGCCAGAAATCTCCGTAGCGAAGATCTCCAAAGATGCGCCGCTCGAGAAGGTTTGTCTGCTGGGCTGCGGCGTCACCACCGGTATCGGTGCGGTGCTCAACACGGCCAAGGTCAAACCCGGTGACACCGTGGCCATCTTCGGTCTGGGCGGCATCGGTCTGTCTGCGGTGATCGGCGCGGTGAAAGCCAAGGCTGCGCGCATCATCGCCATCGACATCAACCCGGCCAAGTTCGAAATCGCCAAGCAACTCGGTGCCACCGATTGCGTGAACCCGAAAGATTTCGATCGTCCGATCCAGGAAGTGATCGTCGACATGACCGATGGCGGCGTCGACTTCTCCTTCGAATGCATCGGCAATGTGCAACTGATGCGCGCCGCCCTTGAGTGCTGCCACAAGGGCTGGGGCGAGTCGGTGATCATCGGTGTCGCCGGTGCCGGTCAGGAAATCTCTACCCGTCCGTTCCAGTTGGTCACCGGTCGCGTCTGGCGCGGTTCGGCATTCGGCGGCGTTCGTGGTCGCACCGAGTTGCCAAGCTACGTCGACATGGCTCAGAGCGGCGAGATTCCGCTGGATACGTTCATCACCCACACCATGGGCCTGGAAGACATCAACAAGGCGTTCGACCTGATGCACGAAGGCAAGAGCATCCGTACCGTCATTCATTTCTGATCAATCGTGGCGACATGGCAACAACTCGTGAAGGCTTGTTGCCGTGACCGCGTAGGAGTCTTTACATGAGTCTGGAAAACATCTCCTGTCAGAAAAGTTTTGGCGGTTGGCACAAGCGCTATCGTCATCGCTCCGACGTGCTCGGTTGCGACATGGTGTTCGCCGTGTACCTGCCGCCGCAGGCGGAGCAGGGCGGTAAGTTGCCGGTGCTGTACTGGCTGTCAGGCCTGACCTGCACCGACGAGAACTTTATGCAGAAGGCCGGCGCGATGCGCATGGCCGCAGAACTCGGCTTGATCATCGTTGCGCCGGACACCAGCCCACGTGGCCCCGATGTCCCGGGTGATCCGGACAACGCTTGGGATTTCGGCCTCGGCGCCGGGTTCTATCTGAATGCCACGCAAGAACCTTGGTCGCGCCACTATCGGATGCATGACTATGTCGTGCAGGAATTGCCGTCACTGGTTGAAGCGCATTTCCCCGCTTCGGATAAACGCAGCATCAGTGGTCACTCGATGGGCGGCCACGGAGCGCTGGTCTGCGCGTTGCGCAATCCGGGGCGTTACCAATCGGTGTCGGCTTTTTCGCCGATTAACAACCCGATGGATTGCCCATGGGGCCAGAAGGCTTTCTCCCGCTATCTGGGCGAAGACCGTTCGAAGTGGAAGGAGTGGGATGCTTGTGCGCTGATCGCCGACGCGGATGAAAAACTGCCGCTGCTGGTCGATCAAGGTGATCGCGATGACTTCCTCGCCACCCAGCTCAAACCCGAAGCCCTGCAACAAGCGGCAAAACAAGCAGGCCATCCGCTGACGTTGCGCCTGCAACCGGGCTACGACCACAGCTATTTCTTCATCTCAAGCTTCATAGACGACCACTTGCAGCATCACGCACGCGCCCTGCGCGGTTAATGCAGGTAGAATCACGCCCTGACAAAAATCGGGGCGTTTTTTTATGCGTATTGGCCACGGCTATGATGTGCACCGTTTCGCTGAAGGCGATTTCATTACTCTGGGCGGCGTGCGTATCGCACACAGCTTCGGGCTGCTCGCTCATTCCGACGGTGACGTCCTGCTGCACGCCTTGAGCGATGCCTTGCTCGGCGCGGCTGCGCTGGGTGATATCGGCAAACACTTCCCGGACACCGACCCGCAATTCAAGGGCGCCGACAGCCGCGCGCTGCTGCGTCATGTCGTCGCGCTGATTCACGCCAAAGGCTGGAAAGTCGGCAACGTCGACAACACCATCGTTGCCCAGGCGCCAAAAATGGCGCCGCATATCGAATCGATGCGCGCGCTGATCGCGGCGGATCTTCAAGTTGAGTTGGATCAAGTGAACGTGAAAGCTACCACCACCGAAAAGCTTGGCTTTGTCGGTCGCGAAGAAGGCATTGCCGTGCACTCCGTTGCCTTGTTGCTGCGCGCATGAATGAACTGCAATTGCTCGGCCCGCGCGCCTATGGCGAACCCCTCGGCACCGCGGTACTGAAAGCCATCGCTGAAGATTTTCAGGTGGATGAAGTCCTCGATATCCCGTTCAGCGGCGATGGTGAACACCTGTGGATCTGGGTCGAAAAACGTGGCCTGAACACTGAAGAGGCCGCACGGCGTATCGCCAAGGCTGCCGGCGTGCCATTGCGTACCGTCAGCTATGCCGGTCTCAAGGATCGTCAGGCGTTGACCCGCCAGTGGTTCAGCGTGCAATTGCCGGGCAAGGCCGACCCGGATCTGTCAGCGGCGGAAAACGACACGCTGAAGATCCTCAAGACCACCCGGCACAAACGCAAACTGCAACGCGGTGCGCATTCGGCCAACGGTTTCACCTTGCGCCTGACTCAGTTCACTGGCGACAAAGACGCGATTGAACAACGTCTGCAACTGATCGCCCAGCAAGGTATCCCCAATTATTTCGGTGCCCAGCGTTTCGGCCATGACGGCGGTAACGTCGTTGATGCGCGTGCGTGGGCAGCGCGCAAGGCCTTGCCGGAGCAGCGCAATGTGCGTTCGCGTCTGCTCTCGACCGCGCGCAGCTTTCTGTTCAATAAAGTGCTGGCGGCACGTGTGGCTGATGGTACCTGGCAAAAAGCTCAGGTTGGCGATCTGCTGGCGTTCACCGACAGCCGCAGCTTTTTCCCGGCCGGTGAAGCTGAATGCAGCGACCCGCGCCTGGCGATTCTCGATCTGCATCCGACCGGCCCGCAGTGGGGCGAAGGTGACTCGCCGACCGCAGGCGTTGTCCATGAACTGGAGCAGGGGATCGCTGCCGATGAAGCAGAGCTGCGTGATTGGTTGGTTCATGCCGGCATGAGCCAAGAACGTCGCATCCTGCGGCTGCCCATTGGCGGGTTGACGTGGCATTATCCCCAGCCTGACATTCTGCAACTGGAATTCGTCCTCCCGGCCGGATGCTTCGCCACCGTATTGGTGCGCGAGCTCGTTGATCTGGTGCCGGTGGGGCAGACGGACAGCCCATGCGTATTCTGATTTCTAACGACGATGGGGTAACCGCACCCGGTCTCGCCGCGCTTTATGCTGCGCTGGCGGATTACACCGAGTGCGTGGTTATCGCCCCGGAGCAGGACAAAAGCGGCGCCAGCAGTTCGCTGACGCTTGACCGTCCGCTGCACCCGCAATATCTGGCCAACGGCTTTATCAGCCTCAACGGCACACCGACCGACTGCGTGCACCTGGGCCTGAACGGCTTGCTGGAGCGCGAGGCGGACATGGTGGTTTCCGGGATCAACCTTGGCGCCAACCTTGGCGATGATGTGTTGTATTCCGGGACAGTGGCAGCCGCCTTAGAGGGACGTTTCCTTGAGCGCCCGTCGTTCGCTTTTTCGCTGGTCTCGCGGCAGGTGGATAATCTGCCGACAGCGGCGTACTTTGCGCGCAAACTGGTTGAAGCCCATGCCGGGCTCGATCTGCCGCCACGCACGGTGCTCAACGTGAATATTCCCAACCTGCCCATCGACCACATTCGCGGTATCCAGCTGACCCGACTCGGCCATCGCGCCCGGGCGGCGGCGCCGATGAAGGTGGTCGATCCGCGTGGCAAGGCCGGTTACTGGATTGCCGCTGCCGGCGATGCCGAAGATGGCGGCCCGGGCACGGACTTCCATGCAGTGATGCAGGGTTATGTTTCCATCACGCCGTTGCAGCTTGATCGCACCTTTAACGACGCGTTCAGAAGTCTCGACGGCTGGCTGGAGGGACTGCGCTGATGGCTCGTGAACACGAAGACCGGCTGCGCAGCGGCATCGGCATGACGTCCCAGCGTACCCGCGAGCGGCTGATCCAGCGCTTGTATGAGGAGGGCGTGTCCAACGCCAAGGTGCTGGAAGTGATTCGGCGTACACCGCGTCACCTGTTCGTCGACGAGGCACTGGCACACCGCGCTTACGAAGACACAGCTCTGCCGATCGGCAATAACCAGACGATTTCCCAGCCTTATATGGTGGCGCGCATGAGCGAGCTGCTGTTGGAGGCCGGGCCACTGGATAAAGTGCTGGAGATCGGTACCGGTTCCGGTTACCAGACCGCCGTGTTGTCGCAACTGGTCGAGCGAGTCTTTTCGGTCGAGCGCATCAAGGTGCTGCAGGATCGTGCCAAGGAACGCCTGGTCGAACTGAACCTGCGCAACGTGGTGTTCCGCTGGGGGGATGGCTGGGAAGGCTGGCCGGCGCTGGCGCCGTATAACGGCATTATCGTCACCGCCGTGGCCACCGATGTACCGCAAGCCTTGCTCGACCAATTGGCTCCGGGCGGGCGCATGGTGATTCCGGTGGGCTCCGGAGAAGTGCAGCAATTGTTGCTGATCGTGCGTGAGGAAAACGGCTTTTCCCGACACGTTCTGGGGGCAGTTCGTTTCGTGCCGTTGCTCAACGGGCCACTGGCCTGAGCATTTGTTTAAGTGCGCTGAATTCCTTTCGTTCGTCTGTGTCTTACGCCGGCAGCGATGGTTTAAACGCAGCAGACTTTCAACTTGCAAACGTGTGCGCGAAGCGATTTCGCTTCATTAAAGGTAAAGCCGATCCGGCCCGTTATACTGGCGACACCTCATGCCGAAATCCGGCATTTCACATTTTTCAGCCACCACAAAGGGAGCGGCGGGTGAGTCTCACAGTCATTGCGCAGCGTATGGGTAACACGAGCTTTCAGCGCCTGGTGACTGGCCTTGTCTTGAGCACCTTGCTGGTCGGTTGCTCCAGCACCAAATCGAGCAATGTCCGGGTGGTCGATCGGAACAGCGCGGTGGCCCAGCGTCCTACCGTGACGACCGGACAGTATGTAGTCCGTCCCGGCGATACGATGTTTTCGATCGCGTTTCGCTACGGCTGGGACTACAAAGCCCTCGCCGCCCGGAACAATATTCCTACGCCGTACACGATCCATCCGGGTCAGACCATTCGCTTTGATGGTCGCACCGGTTCAACGTCGACCGCGGTGGTGAGCAACAGCAGTTCCTCGCCTTCTTCGTCGAGCAAAACCACGGTAATCCGGCGCCAGGCAAATGGCACGACGACCACCACAACCACCGGTTCTACGGGCGGTTCGGCTGGCGTTGCACCGTCCGTCGCCAACAAGTCGGCACCCGCTCCGCTGCCTCCGGCAGGCCCGGCCCCGACCGGCTGGGGATGGCCATCTAATGGCATTCTGATTGGAAAATTCTCTTCAAACGGTAGTTTGAATAAAGGAATTGATATCGCCGGAGATTTGGGACAGCCTGTTTTAGCTGCGTCTGATGGGACGGTGGTATACGCCGGGAGTGGCTTAAGGGGCTACGGCGAATTAGTCATCATCAAACACAGCGAAACCTACGTCAGTGCTTACGGACATAACCGCAGGCTGTTGGTTCGGGAGGGACAGCAGGTCAAGGTCGGACAGACAATTGCCGAAATGGGGTCAACGGGTACAGACCGGGTGAAACTGCATTTTGAGATTCGCCGCCAAGGTAAACCTGTAGATCCACTGCAGTTCCTGCCAAGACGTTGATTTGTAAGCCAGCCTGTTCCGTCGCGTAGAGGGGACAGGCTCCAGCGCTGCCAAGGATAAAGGCGTCGCTTGAGCTTGGGGTCGAACTCACCAAAGGACTATAACAATGGCTCTCAGTAAAGAAGTGCCGGAGTTTGACATCGACGATGAGGTTCTCCTTATGGAGACCGGCATCGATTCGGAATCTTCGATGTCGAATGATGAAGGGGCTGCTCCACCTTCCGTTCGTTCCAAATCCAAACACTCCGCTTCACTTAAACAACATAAGTACATCGACTACACGCGGGCACTTGATGCCACGCAGTTGTATCTCAACGAAATCGGCTTTTCCCCATTGCTCTCCCCGGAGGAAGAAGTTCATTTTGCGCGCTTGTCGCAAAGTGGCGATCCGGCGGGGCGCAAGCGCATGATTGAAAGTAACCTGCGGCTGGTGGTGAAAATCGCCCGGCGTTACGTCAATCGGGGGCTGTCGCTGCTGGATCTGATCGAAGAGGGCAACCTCGGGCTGATCCGCGCGGTGGAAAAGTTCGATCCCGAGCGCGGCTTCCGCTTCTCGACCTACGCGACCTGGTGGATTCGTCAGACCATCGAGCGCGCGATCATGAATCAGACCCGGACCATCCGGTTGCCGATCCATGTGGTCAAGGAACTCAACGTGTACCTGCGGGCTGCACGGGAGCTCACGCAAAAGCTCGACCACGAACCTTCACCCGAAGAAATTGCCAACCTGCTGGAAAAACCGGTGGGAGAGGTCAAGCGCATGCTGGGCCTGAATGAACGGGTTTCTTCGGTCGACGTCTCGCTGGGTCCGGATTCGGATAAAACCCTGCTGGACACCCTCACCGATGATCGTCCGACCGATCCCTGTGAACTGCTGCAGGATGACGATCTGTCGCAGAGCATTGATCAATGGCTGTCAGAGCTGACCGACAAGCAGCGCGAAGTGGTGGTACGCCGCTTTGGCCTGCGCGGTCATGAGAGCAGCACGCTGGAAGATGTAGGCCTGGAGATTGGTCTGACCCGGGAACGGGTGCGGCAGATCCAGGTAGAAGGCCTCAAGCGCCTTCGTGAAATTCTTGAGAAGAATGGCCTGTCGAGCGAGTCGCTGTTTCAGTAAGCGCCTCAAACGCCCGCCCGCAAAAAGCCCCGACTGGTTCGGGGCTTTTTGTTGGCATGGATTTGTTGGTTATCTCGCGCCACCTGGTTCATTGTCTGACGTACGGTTGGCATTTCCATCGTTTGTAGTCTCGCGGTGTAAGCCTTGGCTTACTCTTTCGTAAGTGTTCCCTATTTTTACAGTACGGTAGACGTCGATCGCTTCCGGCAGAGTTATTTAACTTGTTGATTTATATATTTATTTTTTAATGTGAAGTGCTTATTACAGCTGTTTCTTGTCACCGGAGCCGATTGCTCTTGGCGGGGAACTCTTTAGTATCTGGGTTGTGTCGACGGACAGACACGCCCTTCAAGGAAGAGGGGAACGGACATCGCAGGACGCGATTCATCAGGACGATGAAAAGGAATACAGGGAATAGGGAAAAAATGTGGGCGGGTCATACCGCCCCTTTTTTTGCCCGCAAAAAAAGCACAGCGCGGAAAAGCAAAAAGGCCCGCAAGGGGCCTTTTCATTCGAGCGCGTGACAGATCAGCGTTCGAGGTCTTTGATCTTGCCTTTGACGCCATCCCACTCTTCGGCATCCGGCAGCGATTCTTTCTTCTCGGTGATGTTCGGCCAGATTTCAGCCAGTTCAACGTTCAGTTGAATGAATTCCTGCATCTCTTCCGGAACTTCGTCCTCGGAGAAAATGGCTACGGCCGGGCATTCCGGCTCGCACAGGGCGCAGTCGATGCACTCATCCGGGTGAATCACCAGGAAATTCGGGCCTTCGTAAAAGCAGTCCACCGGACAGACTTCTACGCAGTCGGTGTACTTGCACTTGATGCAGTTGTCGGTGACGACGAAGGTCATTTCTAATTTTCTCCTCAGGCGGCGGCAGCGTTGCCCCTTCACGGTTGGGGTCGCCAGGTTCGGGAGCGATACCTGCTGGCCAGGCTATTAGCCAGCAGCATCCCAAACCGCGCGAGATTCTAACAGCTTGAAGCCGTTTGCGTTATATCCGCTTCTTCAGTGCTTATATCCGGTTCTTCAATGCATAGAGCATTTCGAGCGCACGACGCGGGGTCAGGTCATCCAGATCCAGTTTAGCCAGCTCATCGAGTATCGGATGCGGCAGGCTGGCGAACATGTCGCTTTGCTGCGGCGTCGCCGGTTTGCCCTTGGCCGCAGGTTTCGGCGCTTCATGGGGCAAAGCAGTTTCTTCCAGTCGGTTCAGGTGCTCGCGGGCACGCACGATCACTTCGCTCGGCACACCGGCCAATTGCGCCACTGCCAGACCGTAACTCTGGCTGGCAGGGCCGGGCAGCACGTGGTGCAGGAACACGATGCGTTCGTTGTGCTCGGTGGCGTTGAGGTGGACGTTGGCCACCAATGGCTCGGCTTCCGGCAACACGGTCAGTTCGAAGTAGTGCGTAGCGAACAGCGTATAGGCACGCAGATGGGCCAAACGCTCGGCCGCCGCCCATGCCAGCGACAGACCGTCGAAGGTGCTGGTGCCGCGACCGACTTCGTCCATCAGCACCAGGCTGCGCTCGGTGGCGTTGTGCAGGATGTTCGCGGTTTCGCTCATTTCGACCATGAAGGTCGAACGGCCGCCCGCGAGGTCATCGCTGGAACCGATACGGGTGAAAATGCGGTCGACCAGCGACAGTTCGCAACTGGCCGCCGGCACGAAGCTGCCGATATGCGCCAGCAGCACGATCAGTGCGGTTTGGCGCATGTAGGTGGATTTACCGCCCATGTTCGGGCCGGTGATCACCAACATGCGCGTGTTGTCGTCCAGGCTCAGGTCGTTGGCCACGAACGGCGTGGTCAGTACCTGCTCGACCACCGGGTGACGTCCCTGGGTGATGCGCATGCAAGGCTCGGTCACGAAGCGCGGGCAGTTCAGGTCGAGATTCAGCGCACGCTCGGCGAGGTTGCTCAACACGTCGAGTTCGGCCAGCGCACCGGCGGTATCCTGCAACGGCGGCAACTGGCTGATCAGATCTTCCAGCAGCGCTTCGTAAAGCATCTTCTCGCGGGCTAGAGCACGGCTCTTGGCTGAGAGTGCCTTGTCTTCGAACTCTTTCAGCTCAGGCGTGATGAAACGCTCGGCGCCTTTCAGGGTTTGTCGACGGATATAGTCCGCCGGTGCCGACTCGGCCTGTTTGCTCGGCAATTCGATGAAGTAGCCGTGAATGCGGTTGTAGCCGACTTTCAAATGGCTCAGACCGGTGCGGGCTTTCTCGCGGGCTTCGAGATCGATGAGGAACTGGCCAGCGTTTTCGCTCAGCGATTGCAGCTCGTCAAGTTCGCTGTCGTAGCCGGTTTTCAGCACGCCGCCGTCACGGATCACGGCGGGCGGGTTGTCGATGATGGCCTTTTCCAGGAGTGCCGCCAGATCCGGGTAGGTGCTGGTGATAGTCGCCAGACTCTGCAGGTGCGGCGCCTCCAGATCGGTCATCGCCACTTGCAGTTCAGGCAGGGCGCCGAGGGCGTCACGCAGGCGTGCGAGGTCACGAGGACGGGCATTACGCAGGCCGATCCGCGCGAGAATCCGCTCGATGTCGCCGATTTCCTTGAGCTGTGGTTGCAGCTTTTCGAAACGGTAACCGTCGAGGAGGCAAGTGATCGAGGTCTGGCGCGCCAGCAATACCGTCAGATCGCGCAACGGGCGATTCAGCCAGCGAGTCAGCAAACGGCTGCCCATGGCGGTCTGGCAGCGATCGACCACCGATTGCAGGGTGTTGTCGCGGCCGCCGGCCAGATTGGTGTCGAGTTCAAGATTGCGGCGGCTGGCGCCGTCCAGCACCACGGTGTCATCCAGACGTTCGTGGCGCAGGCTGCGCAAATGGGGCAGGGCGGTGCGCTGGGTTTCCTTGGCGTAGGCCAACAGGCAACCGGCGGCGCCGATGGCCAGGGTCAGGTTCTCGCAGCCGAAGCCCTTCAGGTCTTGGGTGGAGAACTGCTGGCAAAGACTTTTCAGTGCTGAATCACGCTCGAAGTCCCACGGCGCACGACGACTGACGCCACGGCGTTTTTCCGCTGGCAGGTCCCTTGGCCAGTCATCCGGGATCAGCAACTCAACCGGATTGATCCGCTCCAGTTCCGCGAGCAGGTTCTCCCAGCCTTTGATTTCCGAGACGCTGAAACTGCCGCTGGTGATGTCCAGCACGGCCAGACCGAACAGACGCTCATCACCCAACAGCGCAGCGATCAGGTTGTCGCGGCGCTCATCGAGCAGCGCCTCATCACTGACCGTGCCCGGCGTGAGGATCCGTACGACCTGACGCTCAACCGGGCCTTTGCTGGTCGCAGGATCGCCGACCTGCTCGCAGATCACCACCGATTCGCCAAGCTTGACCAGTTTCGCCAGATAGCCTTCCGCCGCGTGGTAAGGAATGCCACACATCGGAATCGCCTGCCCCGCCGACTGTCCGCGCGCGGTCAGGGTGATGTCGAGCAACTTGGCCGCCTTCTTCGCGTCTTCGTAGAAGATCTCGTAGAAGTCGCCCATGCGGTAGAACATCAGCTGGTCCGGGTGCTGATTCTTCAGGCGCCAGTACTGCTGCATCATCGGAGTGTGGGAGGACAGGTCAGAAATAGCTTTATTCATCAGGGGTTTAGCTTTACCGGAAAAAGTGACGAGGCAAAAACGGGTTCGTTCGCATCTTCAAAATGGCGAGTGTTTGCCAGCGATGCGGCCCGTGAGTTGATTCAGTGGGGCCGAGTATGAAGTTTTTTTGAGGTGGATGCAGCAACGCACCGCCGCTTGGGTTGGCATTGTGTCCTATAGTGCCGAAAAGCTATCGAATGATCGGAATTCGAGGATTGCAGATCAGTTGAGGACGCAGCTTGGAACAGTCAGAGGGCATTGGCTCAGGAGCATCAGCGAGCGATTGTTACTACGATGCAGAAAAAATGACCCTCAGCCGGGCGCGGCAGTCAGCGGAGCTGGGCAGCAATGAGAGTGATCTGCTGCTGGCCTTGATAGCCGGCGTGACCGATAAGGAACAGCTTATCTCCCGAGTCTGGGGGGAGCGCGGCCTGGTGATTTCCGACAGCAGTTATTACAAGACGCTGCACATGCTTCGCGCGCATCTTGCTGACGTTGGTTTGCCACGGGACAGTCTCAAGACTTTGCCACGCCGGGGCGTGGTGCTGTTGTGTGAAATCCGCTTGGTCAGCGCGCAGACTCAATCCTCTGAGTCGCCGCCAGCGCTGGTAAATGATGCTGAACCCTTCATCGTCGACGCTCCCACGGTGAAAAAGCCATTCAGTCGTTACTGGCGCTTCCTTTTGCCAGCGGTCCTGGTACCGGCGATTGCTCTTCCGGTCTTTTACGCTTACCTGGTGTTTAAAAAGCCAGCCGATCTGGAGGAGTGGAAACTTATCTGGCAAGAGGGCGAAGCGAAGTTGTATGTAGAAGAAAGTGAAAGAATGTCCAAAGATGATATTGTCAAGGCGCTCAGCGAGTTCGAACCACCGATTGTATTGTCCGATATCAACTACTATGTACGAAAACCACTCTCCCAATTACTGGTCAAGTGCATCAAGCCAGAAAGCAAAGGGGAGGCCATATGCGTGAACTACCAACTCGTTGGAAAAAAGTAATCGCAGTGATTGCCGCTTTGTCTGTATTCGTCTTCGGTAGTCTGGTTATAAAGCATTTTTATTTGATCAGTCGCGATATTCCACGCGCGCCCTGTTTTGCATCCATCGATTTTGTCCATACTCATGATCACAAAGTTCGTTGGCATGGCGTCGGCGATATGACGATCGATCCAAGGGAGGGCGCTCTCTATGTGTACTACGTCGTCAAAACCCCTGAAGGCAAAGTCTATACCTATGATCGCAAGTTCGAGATTGCACTAACACATCTGGATACTTCCAGGTTTCTGTTCAAGACGCGTTCGATTGTAAAGTTTGATGCGGACACCGCCGACGATGAGCTTCCGTTTATGGAAAGAGGATTTCAAGGCGGTATGGTGACGTTCAATTACTTCTCCGATGCCGAGTATTACTACAATATCAATAACCTGATCAATGGCGTGTGCCACGTCCCTCGCTAGCGCAAGCCCCCGGTTTTCAAGGCCTCTTGGCGACTAAGTAAGACTGAGTAAGACGCCAGTAAGGCCTCGACGCCCCCGCGTTGTTAATGTGATTCGAATCAAGTCAACAGCTCCTGCGACTAACGGAGAGTCAGCCGCAGTGCTGCTGTTTGTTTGCCTTGAATAACATGATGATGTTTAAGCTGTTGAGGAACGTTATAAATGCTCTGGTTTTGCGTGCGCAGTTCTCATGGGGCCAATTCTCCCGCCTGGAAGCGATCAATTGCAATAAACCGGGAAGGCATTGTGTTTGTGCCGGCGGTTGTTGCTGGAAAAGAAAAGGATGTGAGTGTTTCCACGTTGTTTGATCGCACTCCGGTGTTGCTGTGCTTCGATCATGTTTACGTACCAGTGGCGTGGATAGTCGAGCACTTTCCAATGTGCAGGTCGCACTGTTACGACATGGTGATGGCGGCACTTTTTGGTATACGGGAAACACTAAGTAGCCGTGAGATATGGTCTCGAGTGAGCCACTTTTATGGGCGCGCTGGAGAAAAAAATTATCTGGGGTTTGTCTCATGATCCCGAGTCTGTTTTGCAATCTGTCTCTGCTGATTGGTAGCGTTTTGCTCATCGATAGTTCATGGGCTGGCTCGCGAGAAAGTTGCGCACAGCGCCGCGCCGAACTTGTGTTCCAGATTGAGCGCGCCGAGGCGACGGGCAATGTTTATCGCCAGTCCGGTCTAGAGCAGGCACTTGCCAATGTCGAGCGTTATTGCCAAGAACCCTTAGCGCAAGATGACCGCTCAAGCGCCCTGCAAAAGGCTGAAGCCGAAGTGCGACGCAGACAGAACTATCTGGAGGCCGCACGTCAGTACGGCGATGTGAAAATCATCAGGAAACAGGAAGCCAGGCTCGAACGAGCTCAGACAAAGCTGCAAAAGCTTATGGATGAGTAAAGCGGCAACCACTGCCAACAAACCGCAGCAGGTTTTCTTTTTCAACCCTGCAATTCAACGTGTTCATCAGTGACACCAGGAAATCGAATATGAAAAACATCCTTATCTTTGCTTCAGTCTTTACTTCTGCTGTGCTGATCTCTGGCTGCACCGCTACCGACTGGGTACATGCTGCGGGAGGAATGATGGGCGCCAAGGACGATTACGACAGGAAGGCCAGAACCGATCGACTTAAAAAAGTCAATGCTGCCGCGCGTCGCGTCAAGGGCTGATCACACGTTGGAGCCGGGCCGTTATTCAATGCAAAATGATGGCTCGGCAATATCATTTTGAGGCAGCATTCATATTTATGCGTTAATTATGCAAATCAGCATTTGTCTTCGCGAATAACTTCAAGCACTATGCGCGTTATGCAAAAACGCAACGTAGCCTCCGTCTTAAGAGCACTGCTCGACCAGCACGGGATCTCCCCCACGGAGCTCCACCGTCGCACCGGCGTGCCTCAATCCACTCTCTCGCGGATTCTCAGCGGGAAGATCGTCGATCCTTCGGATAAACACATTTCGAAGATCGCCGAGTACTTCGCCGTGAGCACCGATCAATTGCGCGGGCGCGCGGATGTCGCGGCGTCGGCCGGTGCCGTGCGTGATGACGTACACGCGGAACTCAAGGACATAATGCTGTGGGACGACGATACGCCTGTCGATGATGACGAAGTATCGGTGCCGTTCCTTCGCGAGGTTGAATTGGCTGCTGGATCAGGAAGATTCGTCATCGAAGAGAGCGAGCGCTCTAGCCTGCGCTTCGGCAAGCGCAGTCTGCGCCATAACGGTGTGCAGTTCGACCAGGCCAAATGTGTGACCGTACGCGGCAACAGCATGTTGCCGGTCTTGCGTGATGGCGCCACCGTCGGCGTCAACGCCGGCAAGTGCGGCATCGGCGACATCATCGATGGCGACCTGTACGCGATCAATCACAACGGCCAATTGCGCGTGAAGCAGCTTTACCGCTTGCCTACCGGCATTCGTTTGCGCAGCTTCAATCGCGATGAGCATCCGGACGAGGACTACAGCTTCCAGGAAATCCAGGAAGAGCAGATCGTCATCCTCGGTCACGTCTTCTGGTGGGGCATGTACGCCCGCTAACCCGACCTTTTCAGAAAAACCCGCCCATTGGCGGGTTTTTTTTCGCCTTGATGAAACCGGCAAACCCTTGAGCTGTGGGGCTTTCATGCATTCACGCATTTCGCATGCATAAATAAATGCATTTACGCATTGACTGTGTATGCATACATGCATATTCTTGCTACCAAGCCGCTCGACAAAGCGGCTGGCAAGAAAGCTCTTTAGTTCCACAAGAACAGGCAGCGATGAACCGGCCTCAACGGTTCAGAGGGTTGGCAACTGACCCGGGTGTGCAGCGTAAAGCACCAGAAGCAGTTATCCGGCGGGCAGGGACCGCGGTCGGAAAAACAATCTGAATGGACTCGTACCGCGCCAGTAGCGCCGAAAAGTCAGCTTCCTTCTTGAACACAGGAATTGAAGGAAGGCGAAGGAGCGCATTACTGAAAAGCCCGGCCCCCGTGTCGGGCTTTTTGGAATGCCTACCTCAAGAGAAAACGATTGAACCCAACAAACATCACTCATCAATCACCCCCGGGAGGCGTGACATGACAAGCGAGCAACAAGCGTTGGCGGACATGCCGATCTGGCTGGTCATCCTCCTGGCCGTCGTCGGCGGGGTGTCCGGCGAAATGTGGCGCGCCGACAAGGAAGGTGCCCGCGGCTGGTCGCTGCTGCGGCGACTGGCCTTGCGCTCCGGCGCCTGCATGATCTGCGGTGTGTCGGCGATCATGCTGCTGTATGCCGCAGGACTTTCGATCTGGGCCGCCGGCGCGTTCGGTTGCCTGACAGCGATGGCCGGCGCCGACGTCGCCATCGGGTTGTACGAACGCTGGGCCGCCAAGCGCATCGGCGTCTGCGAAGTCCCGCCTCGCGACCAACCTTAACCTGAGTACTTCTCCGTGCCGCCATTTTGGCGGCAGGGTTTCGCGTGGACGATTGAAAAGGAGGTCATGTATGCCCACACCGATCCAGCAGCCGTCGCAACTGTTCACCGCCATCGCGACGACGCTGCGCAATACCGCCGGGCTCAACCTTAATGTCGGCAATCACGATGATTTCACTGCACCGGCCGATCAGGCCTGGGTGCTGATTGGCTTCGACCGCAATGCACCTGGAATGCGCGCCGCTGACGGGCGAATTGCTCATGTCATGACGGTATCCCTGCAAGTCATCCCGGCCCTTGCCGCCAGCGCATTTGCGGCGTGCGATCTGATCGCTGTGTTGAAAAACCTGATCACCGACAACGCTTGGAACTTGCCCGGCGACCAGTGCGATCTGCCAATGAACATCGATGGCTTGCCGTCATTGCTCATCCGCGCCGACCAGCAATACAAGGCCTGGACCCTGACGTTCAACCAGACCCTCTACCTCGGCCCGACCTTGCTTGACGACCCACTGGGCACGCCGAAATTCGCTCGCACCTGGGAGGTCAGCAATATCGACGACCCCGACCAATACACCGCGTTGGAGGCCTGAGATGTTCGATGGACTATTGCGCATGCAACTCGGCCCGATCATCGAGCGCCTGGCTGAGATGGAAGCAGAAATCGATGATCTGCACCGCCGCGCCGAAAGCTTTTGCCGCATCGGCATTTGCCAGACCGTCGACGCCGCGAGCAACACCTGTCAGGTCAGTCACGGTGGATTGCTCACGCCAGCCATCAAGTTTTTCAACCCCAGCGCCGGCGCACAAAGTGAGTCGCGGATTCCGACGGTGGGTGAGCAGTGTCTGCTGTTCAACTACGGCAGCGGCGAAAGCGGTGCACAAAGCGTGGCGTTGTTCGGCTTGAACAGCGACCGCTTTCCGCCAGCCTCCACCGTGCCGACGCTGACCCGTCGAGTGCATAAGGACGGCAGCGAAAGCGGCTACGACGATGCCAGCCACACTCTGCACTGGCAAAACGGCCCGGCAGCCTTCAGCGGTTCTCGCGAGTCGCTGGAACTGAGCATCGGCCCGGCCCGGTTAGCGATGACACCACAAATGATCACCCTGCAACTGGGTGCGGTCGGCCTGACCATCGACACCTCCGGCGTGCACTTCAGCGGCCCCTTGGTCGATCACCAGGGCCGCGTCATCAGCCCCTGATTCAAGAGCCTCCATATGATCGGAATCGATAGAGACAGCGGGGCCACGGTCGACGACTGGCTGCAATTTGTGCAGCGCGCGACCCGGGCCCTGACCACGCCGCTGGGCACCCGGCAAAAACGGCCCTTGTACGGATCGCTGATCCCCACGCTGTTGGGGCAGAACCTTGGCGATGACGTCCTGCTGTTGGCCCAGAGCCATGCGGCGCAAGCGTTCTACAACGCGCAGAACGGCATCAGCGATTTTCAACCGCAAGTGATCGTCGCCAGCCGTCAGGGCGCCGGCCTGCTGTTGCGTTTCGCCGGCACCTGGAAAAACCGTCAACAAACCTTCGAGGTCGTGACATGAGCATGTTGATCCCCGGCCAGAACCAATTGGCCGAACCCGCGCTGATCACCGTTGAAGCCTTCGAAGATCTGCTCGCCGAGTTCAAGACTTTCGTCGTCGAATACGTCGGGGCGCGTTCGCCGGACAGTGCTGCAAAACTCAGGACCAGTCTCGAGAACGAAAGCGAACTGCTGACCCTGGCGCTTGAAGCTTTCTGTGTGCGGCTGCAAACCCACGAGCGCAAATACAACGCTCGCATCAAACAGATGCTGGCGTGGTGGGCGACGGGCAGCAATCTCGATGCGCGGCTGGCGGACATGGGGCTTGAGCGGCAGTTGCTCGACCCGGGCGATCCCGCAGCATTTCCACCGGTGCCGGCGATTTATGAAAGCGACGACGATGCTCGCTTGCGTTATTACCTGGCGCCGCACGCCCCGGCAGCGGGCTCACGGATGCAGTATCGCCGTGAGGTGTTCACCCTCGGCGAGCGGCCAACGGTGAAGGTCGAATCCACCGATGCCGGTGTGGTGAATGTCACTTACACCTTCAACCCCGATGGTCTCGCCGCGCAGGTCAAGGATGGCAACGGTCGACGCACCGCGCCCGGTGAAGTGCAGGTCACGGTGCTGTCGCGAGAGGGCGACGGCACACCTGCCGAGGCATTGCTTGAAGGTGTGCGTGAGCACTTCGCCCGGCCTGATGTGCGACCGGAAACCGACCTCGTCACCGTCAAGGCTGCCGACATCCAGCGCTACAAGATCCGCGTGGTCGCCAAGATCAATTCCGGCCCTGATTCGGGCCTGACCAAAGTCGCCGCGCAACAGCAACTGCAGGCCTACGCCGACAGTTGTCATCGTCTTGAAGGCCGGGTCGATCCGAGCTGGATCGACTACACGCTGCACAGCGCCGGCGCCGTGCAACTGCAGATTCTCGAGCCGCTGACGCCGATCGTGACGACGGCGTTTCAAGCGCCTTACTGCACCGCAGTCGAAGTCGAGGTGCTGACGCTATGAGTGAGCAAATTCAGCGTCCGACGCTGCTGCCTGCGAACAGCTCGACACTCGAACGCGGCCTGGATCTGGGCTTCGGCGCACTGCTTGATCGCATCGCGCCGCCATTTCCTGAACTCATGAACCCGAGCGAAACGCCGGTCGCCTTCCTGCCGTATCTGGCATCGGATCGCGGTGTTGCTGAATGGAGCACCGCTGCGCCGGAAGCGGAAAAACGCCTGACCGTCGAACTGGCCTGGCCCACCGCGCGCCAGGCCGGCACTCGCAAGGCGTTGGAAAACGCTGCCAAGGGTTTGCAGTTAAGACCCGAGATCCGCGCCTGGTACGAACAGACACCGCCCGGTGCGCCGTACAGCTTTTCCGTACGAGCCTTCAGCGACCAACCCTACAGCGAAGAGATCGACGCCCGTCTCGACCGACGTCTGGCTGATGCCAAGAGCGAACGCGATGTGCTGACGGTCTCCGTCGGCCTGAGCGCTTTCGGCAATCACGTCATCGGTGCCGCGACGTTTTGCGGCGAACTGACCACGGTTTATCCGGTGTTCATCGAAGGGCTGGAAACCTCGGGAGAGGCGTTCATGGCTGCCGGTATGTACACCGTCGAAACATCCACTATTTATCCTCAGGGGGCCTGAATGGCTGACTATTACACCCTGCTCACCAACGCAGGGATTGCCTACGAAACGGCGTGCAAGGCCGCGGGCACGCCGATCAAGTTGACGCAGATTTCCGTCGGCGACGGCGGCGGCTCGGTCTACAACCCGGCCGCGACCGCCACCGCGCTGAAACGCGAAGTCTGGCGCGGGCCGCTCAATGCGCTGTTCCAGGACGAGAAGAATCCGAGTTGGCTGCTCGCCGAAGTGACCATTCCGCCGGATGTTGGCGGTTGGTATGTGCGCGAAGCGGGGCTGTGGACTGATACCGGGATTCTTTACGCAATCGTCAAATATCCGGAGTCGTTCAAACCGGTATTGGCGACGTCGGGGTCGGGTAAAGAGTTTTACATACGTTCGATTTTCGAGACGAGCAATGCGTCGCTGGTGACGTTGTTGATTGATGACACCGTTGTTAAGGCCACGCGTGCCTGGGTCATGAGTTATCTCGCCGAAGAACTCGGCAAGCTGGATGGTAAGCAGTCGGCGCGTGTTGCGGCATCCACCAACATCGTGTTGAACGGTGCGCAGCAAATTGACGGTGTCGCAGTGATCGCTGGTGACCGCGTGCTGGTTGCGAACCAGACGCTGGCCAAGGACAACGGCCTGTGGGTTGTTGCCAATGGTGACTGGGTGCGGGCGACCGATGCCAATAGCAGCGCCAAGGTGACGCCGGGACTGACGGTGATGGTGGAGGAGGGAACAACGAACGGTGATTCGTTGTGGCACCTGACCACCAATGCACCGGTCATCCTGGGCACCACCGCGCTGACGTTCAAGATGCTCGCCGGTCGCACCGGGATTGCTGCCGGGACTTACAAGAGTCTGACGGTCGATGAGTATGGACGAGCGACGGCTGGGGCCAATCCCGCGACACTGGCCGGCTTCGGGATCACTGACGCCCTTGGCATCAACGCAACGGCGGTAGCGGCTCGCAAGCTTGAAACGGCGCGCAGTATTGCCATTTCCGGCGCGGCTAGCGGTAGCACTTCGTTTGACGGCTCGGC
This sequence comes from Pseudomonas chlororaphis, assembly GCF_000783395.1. Classification (GTDB taxonomy): domain Bacteria; phylum Pseudomonadota; class Gammaproteobacteria; order Pseudomonadales; family Pseudomonadaceae; genus Aquipseudomonas; species Aquipseudomonas chlororaphis_H. The sequence goes on from NZ_JSFK01000001.1 coordinate 515,298, forward strand.
AAACGCAAACATTTCACTGGCGCTGGCCGACTCGGGCGTTTCTGCCGGTACTTACACAAAAATTGCCGTCAATGCCAAAGGGTTGGCTACCAGCGGCGGGAACCTGATTGCATCGGATGTCCCCGCTCTGGACTGGAGCAAGATCAGCTCAGGAAAACCCAATACGTTGGCGGGCTACGGAATTGTCGATAGCTATACCCAAGGCCAGACCAACAGCGTTGTCAGCACTTCTTTCGCGAACTTCTCTGCGGCTAGTCTCCAGGTTCCAGCCTTTATCAACGGCTTCACCGACAACCATTCCTCCCGATACTGGAGAGCCAATGGCAATATCTATGTGTGCCTCGATGTTGCCCGCTGGGTCAGTAGCGGTACCGATGCATTGGTCATGTTCACGCTTCCACCGGGCTTTCGCCCCCTCAGCAGAGTGAGCGGCGCAGGCGGTTGGGCGACCAGTGGCCAGCTTGGGTTCGGTTTGTTGTCGTGGCGCGCGGAAACCACGGGCGAGGTTGTCCTGGACTACTCGATTGGATCGGCGTCGGGTGTTAGTGGCTATCGCTGCCAGTTCAGTTTCTGCGTTCAAGCGGCTTAAGGGGGCAGCATGATTTTTGTCATTGATCAAACCGGGCTATTTCTCTACGCCACCGATGCCCCGGTCGGGGCCGAAAACTGGACGGCTGTCCCATTGCCGCAACCTTGTTGGAATCCGCGATTCAAAGGTAGGCGAATCAGTGATGACGGCGAATGGGGAGGCCATTGGGAACATGACGGCGAGCCTGCGCCTACCGTTGCTGACCTGTGCGCGAGAATTGATAACTACGCCGACCAGGCGCGGCGGATGGTTGCAGTCGATCCACTCCGGGCGGTCGAATACGAACGAACCGCCGCCGAAGCACAAGCATTCAAAGACGCCGGTTATCCCGCAGATGCGGTACCGCGCACTGTGGCTGCCTGGGCAATCGCAGGCCGTACGCCTCAAGAGTCTGCCGACGGCATCCTGATCGAAGCCGCCCGCTACACAGAGGCCCTATACCTGATTCGGGAAAGGCGCCTGGAGGCGAAAGAACTGATTAAGGCGAGGATTGCAGTTGATGCAACCGATGAAGCCAGACAGATCGCCGAAGAAGCAATCAAGGCTTTCCAGGCGATGGTGACTGGCGTTCAGGGTTGATGGTGCGTGTCGTACGTCTGTGGTTCGCAGCGCGGATAGTCCGATAAGTGCACTGATTCGTGAGCTCGTCACCCAGGTGGATCCTGATACCTGAAGTACCCACCGGTTCAACCTGAACCGGCAACTCAATAAACGTCCCGAATCCGGGGCGTTTTCTTTCCCCCACAAAACACTCAACACCCGCCAAGCCCCTCCCCACGAGGTGCTTTCCCGTTTATGGAGAAACGAAAAATGGCAACCCGCCAAACCTACACCGTGCTCGTCCCATTCCCCACCGGCGGTGGGCACTGGTCGAGCATCGGCCAGGAACTTGATCTGCTCGACGTCGAGGCCAGTGCCCTGCACAGCGCCGGCCGACTGGAGCTGAAAACCCAATCCACCCAGGCCAAAAAGGCCGCTGCCAAGAAGGCTGACTGAATATGGCTGAGGTTCTGAACTTCGAGCACAACGGCATTACCGTCAATGCCACCGAATCCCCCGAGGCCATGGGTGGCCTGGGTGACAACGTCATCGGTCTGGTCGGCACTGCGCCGAAAGCCGATCCGCTGATTCCGCGCAACGCACCGTTCCGCATCAACAGCTTCACCACCCATGCACTGCTTGATCCGACCGGTTCGGAAGAGGGCACTCTGTATCACGCGGTCTACCAGATCCTCAAAGTGGTCAAGGTTCCCGTGTACGTAGTGATCGTCGAAGCGGGCGCGACTCCGGCCGACACCGTCAACAATGTGATCGGTGGTGTTGATCCGCTGACCGGCCGCAAGCTCGGTCTGGCAGCGCTGGGCAGTGTCCCGGAAGACCTGACCATCATCGGCGCGCCGGGCTTCACCGGCACCAAAGCGGTGGCCAGCGAGTTTGCCTCGTTCGGCAAGCGCATCAAGGCCCGTGTGGTACTGGACGGCAAGGACGCCTCGGTCGCCGATCAAGTGCTGTACAGCCAGGAATTGGGCGGCGCCGATCTCGGTTTCGACCGTTGCCTGGTGGTGCACAACATGCCGGCCGTGTACTCGAAAGCGGCGAAGAAAAACGTCTTCCTGTCGCCGTCCAGTCTGGCGATTGCCGCACTGGCCAAGGTCAAGCAGTGGGAGAGCCCGGGCAATCAGGTGACCTACGCCGAAGACGTGTCGCGGGTCGTTGAATACAACATTCTCGACACCTCCACCGAAGGCGATCTGCTCAACCGCTACGGCGTCAGCTACTACGCCCGCACCGTGCTCGGCGGCTTCTCGCTGCTGGGTAACCGCTCGATCACCGGCAAGTTCATCAGCTACGTCGGCCTCGAAGATGCGATCAGCCGCAAGCTGGTCAAGGCCGGTCAGAAAGCCATGGCCAAGAACCTCACCAAGTCGTTCATGGATCAAGAGGTCAAGCGCATCAACGACTGGCTGCAGACCCTGGTCGCCGACGAAACCATTCCTGGCGGCAGCGTGTATCTGCACCCGGAACTGAACAGCGTCGAGAAATACAAGAACGGTACTTGGTACGTGGTCATCGACTACGGCCGCTACGCGCCGAACGAACACATGGTTTATCAACTCAACGCCCGCGATGAAATCATCGAGCAGTTCCTGGAGGACGTTCTCTAATGTTTACCAACCGCGTAAGACAGGCCATCGCGGCCACCCTGCAAGGCCTGCCGCTGTCGGCGACCGTTGAAGAATTCACCCCGCCGAAGATCGAATTCGACGTGGAAGAAATGCGTGGCGGCCGCTTTATCGTCGAAGAAATGGCCAAGGGCGGCAAAGCGCTCAACGCCAAGCTGACCCTGCAAGGTCTCGGCGCCGAAGTCATGCTCGCACTCGGCGTGAAGCTGGGCGACGACATCCTGCTGAACGTGCGTGAAGCCGGTCAGGATCAGGATGGCAACACCTGGTTCACCTATCACACCGTCGGCGGCAAGCTGAAGTCCCTCGAAGAAACCGCAGTGAAAATGGGTGAAAAACCCAAGACCAATCTGGAACTGTCCTGCCGCACCTACAACCGTCTGGAAAACGGTGTACCGGTGATCGACATCGACGTGCGTACCCAGAAGTTCGTGCTCAACGGCGTCGACATCCTTGGTGATGCGCGGCGTGCGGTGCTGATGCCGTAACCCATTACACCGCAAAACCTGTGGGAGCGAGCCTGCTCGCGAAGAGGCCACCACATTCGCTACCTATGTGACTGTAAGACCGCTTTCGCGAGCAGGCTCGCTCCCACATTGGGCCAGGTTGACTGGCCCCTTTACGCAACACCCCCTCAAGAATCACCAAGGAATTCATTCATGTCGTGGATGCCACCCCAGCATGACCTGCTGTCGCCGATCACCAGCGACGACGGTTCGCAGATCGAAACGATCCAGCTCAAGCCGCTGTTCTACGCCGCGCAAAAAGAAGCGCTGGAACGCGCCGGCGATGACGAAGACGATCAGTTCTTCGAACTGGCGCTGCTCGCCACCGGCCTGTCGGTCAAGGAACTCGACCAGCTCAAACGCCCGGACTACGTGAGCATCGCCCAGTACGTGCACGAGATGTCGACACGCCCTGCGTCGTACTTTCTGGAGCAGGTCGAAGATGCGGAAAAATCCGCCGATCCCGACCAGGTGCAATTGCTGCAACCGCTCGCCGTGACCGGCCGCACCGTGACCTCGCTGTCGCTGGAAATGCCGGCACTGCGCGCCACCAAAGTGATGAAGAAACTGAAAACGGCCAAGGAACGCGCCGAGTTCATCACCGCCCATTGCACCGGCCTGATGATCCCCGATCTGGCCCTGATGACCGTCCCGGACTGGACGCAATTGCAGGTGCGCATCGACGATTTTTTAAACCAGCCGGCGGCCTACTTTCGGAACGCGACATCGAAGTAATCCTCGATATCGTCCCGCTCATTTACCCGGTAAGTGAAGCGGAGATTCTGGAATGGGACGCCGAAAAGGCGTTGCGCCGCTACGACATAGCGATCACTCGCCTTGGCGTGAAACAGGAGTAGAGCGGCAATGGCAGAGAGCAAATATGCGCTCACGTACGCCGGTGAGGGCGGCAATGCATCGGGCGGATTTACACTGCCCGACAACCTCGGCAAACCGCTGCAGGATTTGAATCTGACGCTAGCGTTGGCAAGCGTGGATATTCGTTTGCTGACTCAGGAGCAGATCAAGCTGCGTGAGCTACTGGTCAGCCAGCAGTCGTTGTTCAAGGCTGGCGCTGCAGCCCCTGCTGCAAGCGCTGAGCCGAAGTCCAAACTCAAGGCCGAGATCGAGCAGCGTCCGCCGCCCAAACTCATGCAGCCGGCGATGGCCAACGAGACTGCGCTGGTTGAACTCAATCAGTTGCTCAAGATGAGCAACGACCAGCTGCAAACGCATTCACAGAACACTCTGGAACTGGCCAGCGAGAAACAGGTGGCGGCCAGTGGTGCAACCAACGCTGACCTATTGCAAGTTCAAGTCGCCGGAGCACGATCCGGTATTGCCGATGGCGCCAAGGGTGACCAACGGGCGAACGAGCTGAAGTGGTTCTCCCGTGATGCCGCGATCAACGCATCGGCCTTCAGGGTGGACGTCAAAACGGCTGGCGAGATGTTGGCGGCCTGGCGTTCGTCGCTGAAGCTGGATCGCTATCAGAGCCAGGATCTGGCCGATGCGACGAGCTATCTCGGCAACAGTGGCCTGGATGCCAAGGCAGCCGACATCGGTTCGGTCGTGCAACGCTCCGGCGAGACCGCAATCACTGCCGGCATGACCCCGGAACAGGTGGCCGCGTTTGCGGCGGCACTGCTCAACAGTGGCGCAGACAAGGAGGGCGCCAGTGCCGCGCTGAAGGGCATTACTTCGGTGCTGGCGAAGGGCGCAGATGCATCGACGGAGCAACGTACGGCTCTGAGCCAGTTAGGGTTGAATCCCGAATCATTGGCAGGAGAGATGCGCAAAGACGCTCCCGCTGCCATCAACTCGGTGCTTGCTGCACTCAATAAACAACCGCTGCAAGAACGGGCAACACTGACGAAGACGCTGTTTGGCGAAAACGACGTCAGAGTTCTTGAGCTGCTGAAGAAACCAGAGGATGTAAAAAACGCATTCTCCCAAGTGGCCGACAAGCGCCAATACGCGACGTCGGAACTTGGCGCCGATTCGGGGGCAGCCGCGAAATCCGCCGAGGCGTTTGGCAATACGTCGCAAGGGCGTTGGAATGCGCTGGATGCGAGTCTGACCCGGCTGACCACCGCATTCGGCACCGCACTGGCGCCGTTGGCCGATGGTGCCGCAGTGGTGCTCACTGCGCTGGCCAATGGCGTGAGTACTGCGGCGGCGGCTTTCCCGGCGCTTACTGCAGGATTGGTTCTGCTTGGTGCCGCAGCCCTTCCATTTGTGGGAGGGGCGCTGAAAACCGGCGTTGCTTCAGTCCTCGACACCGTTTCTGCGAAGCTGTTGCGTCTGGCGACGACGCGACTCCCCCCCGATATTGCTGATGCCATCGTCGGTGACGATGTCTCTGATGGCGGGCGAAAAAACAAACGATCGGGTCGTCGATCGGGTCGACGCCCGCAGGCCAGAACGGCGGTGCGCACGACAGTTCCGCGCGCCAGTGGGGGCAGTCGTTTGGGGGGGCTCACGGCTAAGGTCGCGCCTCTGTTCGATGACATCAAAATGGGCTTCAAACTGTTCGCCGATCGCCTGGGCAACAGCGAGATGACATCGCGACTCAAAGGGCCAGTTGCCAAGCTTATGCCCTTGGTCGAAAGCGTCGGCGCCAAGGTCATGCCCAAAATCGCCCAAGCGCTGCCGGCGGTAAAACTGGGAGCGCCGCTGGCCATTGCGCACGCGGCCTATAGCGGACTGAAAGGTTGGCGCGAAGGCGATGACCAAGCGGTCAAAGGTGCCGCCGGCGAGTTGGCCGGCACTGCCATCGGCGCCACGATCGGTACTTTCATTGCGCCCGGTATTGGGACATTCATCGGTGGGACTCTGGGCGGAATGCTCGGTTCGTACGTCGGTGAACAATGGGGCAAGCCTGCCGAGGACAAACTCGCGCCTCCCGCGCAAGTGGCCAAGGACCTGAGCAATGCTCAGACGCAAAACCAGCAGATCACCTATGCACCGTCGATTCAGATCAGTGGCAGTGAAATAGCCAGTTCCGAAAAGGTGGGTGCAGTGATCTCGCAAGTCATGCAAAACCATTTCAACGGTCAGTTCATGACCTCGATGAGTGCCAATCCCCTCGCCACCCGCCGTGACGCAGCCCTGACCGATGGAGTCGCCTGATGAAACAACAAATGGCATTAGGCAGCTTCATCTTCGGCCTCTCGCGCCAATTTGCGTACCACTCGCTGTTGCGCAAATCCGATGGCGGCTGGACGGAAATACAGATTCTCACCAGCAAACCGAAATCCAGCCAGACCGGCCAGAAGTCGGAAACCCTGACCATCACCGGCAAGTCGATGTATGCCGTGGCCATGGATCGGCTGGATGAATTGCGCGCCTTGCAGGCGCTGCGCATACCGCTGCCGCTGATCGATGGCATTGGTCGCAACTGGGGTCTGTGGCGGATCAACAGCGTTCAGGAAACCCAGACCCAGATCATCGATGACGGCACAGCGATGGTGGTCGATTGGGTCATCGAATTGGCGGAGTTCAACAATGCGTAAGGTTCGAAGCGTGGCCGGTGATTCGGTGAATCTGCTGCTCTACCGCGAAACCGGGCGCAGCGATGATGCCGCTGAAGATGCCCTGTGGAAACTCAACCCGACTCTGGCCGAGCACGGTCCGGTCCTGCCTGCAGGCATCTGGATCGTGCTGCCTGAGCTCGACAGCAAACCCGCCGCGATCAAAGCGCTCAGCGCCTGGGATTAAGGAGGTTACATGACACTGGGTTTTACCCCGGCGGTAGAAATCTACGGCGCACATGCGGCCCTGCTCAATCAACGCCTGATCAGTTGGGAACACATCGATGCCGCCGGTATCGAGTCGGATCAATTGACCTTGACGGTGGATCTGGAGGGCCTCGAGGGGCTGCCAGATCTGGGCGGGAGGATCGGTCTGAAAGTCGGTTATCTGGAATCCGGGATGGTCGACAAGGGCCAGTTCAAAGTGACGCGGCTGACGCCGACGCTGTTCCCGTTCCGCCTGACTCTGGTCGCCACTGCGGCGCCGTTCAGCAAGGACGATGAAACCGGCTTCAAACAGCGCCGCACCGCCAGTCATGGGCCAACGACGCTGGGCGGATTGTTTCGCGAACTGGTAGCGCGGCATGGCTTTTCGCCGCGGGTAGCACCAGACGTATCGCTGATCCGGATCGAGCACATCGATCAGACCAACGAAACCGATATGGGCTTCCTCACGCGACTGGCGATGAAGTACAACGTGGTCGCCAAACCGTACGATCAGATTTACGTGCTGGCGCGGCCCGGGCAGACCAAATCGTTGTCGGGCAAAGTGCTGGCGAACGTGATCCTGTCGGTGACCAGCAACAATCGGCCGGGTGATCACGCCTTTGTCAGCGCCACGCTGGAAGAGGCTGCGCGGGCGCAGAATCAGGGCTGTATAACCCGTTGGCTGGATGCCGCTAGCGGTAAGTTGCAAGAGGTTAAAACCGGGCTTTCGCCGTTCAAGATCCTGCGCCAGCAGCAACCCAGCGAAGCGGACGCCATCGCTGTGGGTGAAGGCGAAGTGCGCAAAATGCTCCGGAAAAAGTTCAAGGTAAAGATCACCTGCCCGGGCAATCCGCAGCTGGCGGCCGAAGGCCTGGTGGTGCTCGATGACACCTGGCCTGACTTTATGCGCGGGCGCTGGTCGATCGACAAAGTCACTGCCAGCGGCAATCGCGAGAACAGCTATCGCTGCCTGATCGATGCATCGTGCCTCGACCCCAAAGCCGAAGCCAAAGACTGACGACACAACTCCCTGTGGGAGCGAGCCTGCTCGCGAAGAGGCCGGAACATCCAATATTGAACGCGACTGACACATCGCTTTCGCGAGCAGGCTCGCTCCCACATTGGTCCTGCGCAATTCTCATCATCCTGGAACACCCCCATGAAGATCACCCCGATCCTCACGCAACTGCGTGGGCAATGCCCTGGCCTTGCCAGTCACATTTCGGTGGGTGTCGATCTGGCGTTGCTGCAAGGCAATGTCGATCTGCCGACACCCTCGGCCCATGTGCTGCCACTGGCCGACTTGGCGAGTGAAAGCACCACCCAAAACCTCACCACCCAACCGATCCGCGACCGCTTCGAAATCGTCCTGGTGCTTGACGCCACGGACGCTACAAAAGCGCTGGATTTGTTGCACGACTTGCGTGCCGAGCTGTGGCGCGCGCTGGTGGGGTTCAAACCCGAAAAAGACTATAGCGCCATCGCCTACGACGGCGGCGAACTGGTCTCGATCAACAGCAGCCGCGCCTTTTACCGGCTGCGCTTTTTTGCCGAGTTCCAGCTCGGTCGCAATCTGCCGAGTCAGCCTGCGGAGAGTTGGCACGAACGCGAACTGGACGGTTTGTCGTCCTTTACCGGGGCCACCGTGCGGGTCGATGCGATCGATCCGGCCGACCCCAACCTGAAACGCCCGGGCCCCGATGGGCGCGTGGAAATGACTTTCTCTGGAGACGTAACCCCATGAGCAATCGCATCACCGTACTGCCGGCCGAAGGCCGCGTTGTACCTGACCCGGAGGCGGGCGATCTGCTGCCGCTGGAAGGCCGTGAAGTGCTGGACAGCGCCTGGTGGCGCCGACGTCTGGCCGACGGCGACATCACCCTCAAAACCGCACCAGCCAAACAAAAGGGAGCCAAATAATGGCGATCGGATTCAGCAACATCCCCGCGGACATTCGTGTACCGCTGTTCTATGCCGAAATGGACAACTCGGCCGCCAATAGCGCGAGTTCGACCCTGCGTCGTTTGATCGTCGCTCAGGTCAACGACAACATCGCGCCGACCGAAGTCGGCAAACTGGTTTTGGTCTCCAGCGTTGCGCTGGCCAAGAGCATCGGCGGCCAAGGCTCGATGCTCGCCTCGATGTACGAGACCTTCCGCAAGGCCGACCCGATCGGTGAGATCTGGTGCCTGCCGCTGCACAACGCTGAAGGCGCCATCGCCAAAGGCGTGCTGACCCTGACCGGCACCGCCACTCAGGCTGGCGTGTTGAATCTGTATGTCGGCGGCGTGCGTGTGCAAGCCACCGTGGTCAACGGTGCCAGCGCTGCGCAAGCGGCCACCGCTCTGGCGCAGAAAATCAACGCCACTGCCGATCTGCCGGTCAGCGCTGCGGCTGCCGAAGGTGTGGTCACCCTGAATGCCAAATGGACCGGCGACAGCGGTAACGACATCAGCCTGCAATTCAATCGCCTGGGCAAAAGCAATGGCGAAGACACCCCGGCCGGCCTGACCACTGCGATCACGGCCATGACCGGCGGCGCCGGTGTGCCGGATCAAGTGGCGGCGATTGCCGCTCTGGGTGACGAGCCGTTCGAGTTCATCGCGTTGCCGTGGTCCGATCTTTCGACCCTCAACACCTGGCAAGCGGTCATGGACGACAGCACCGGTCGCTGGTCGTGGGCCAAGCAACTGTTCGGTCACGTCTACAGCGCCAAACGGGGCACTGTCGGCACTCTGGTTGCTGCCGGCCAGGCACGTAACGACCAGCACATGACCATTCAGGCGTTGGAGCCCGGCGTTCCGCAACCGTTCTGGGTACAAGCCGCTGCACTGGCTGCACGCACCGCGGTGTTCATCTCCGCCGACGCCAGCCGTCCGACCCAAAGTGGCAGCCTGCCGGGCGTTGATCCGGCACCTGCCAGCGAGCGCTTCACGCTGACCGAGCGTCAGTCGCTGCTCAACTACGGCATCGCCACCGCGTACTACGAAGGCGGTTACGTGCGCATCCAGCGTTCGATCACCACCTACCAGAAAAACGCTTACGGTCAGGCCGACAACTCCTATCTGGACAGCGAAACCATGCACCAGTCGGCGTTCATCGTACGCCGTCTGCAAAGCGTGATCACCAGCAAATACGGCCGGCACAAACTGGCCTCCGACGGCACCCGTTTCGGCGCCGGCCAGCCGATCGTGACGCCTGCGACCATTCGCGGTGAACTGATCGCGCAGTACGCCAAGCTCGAACTGGAAGGCCACGTCGAGAACGCCGAGCTGTTCGCCGAACACCTGATCGTCGAGCGCGACGTGCAGGACCCGAGCCGCGTGAACGTGCTGTTCCCGCCGGACTACATCAACGGTCTGCGCGTGTTCGCACTGCTCAACCAATTCCGTCTGCAGTACGACGACGCGGCTTGATAGCCGCGTTTGACGGCAAGTTTTCAGCCCACCTCGCGTGGGCTTTTTTATGCAAGGGAGTAACACCATGGGTCAACTGATTGCAGGCACCTGCTACGTCAAAGTCGACGGCGCACAACTGACTATCAATGGCGGCTGCGAAGCCCCGCTGATGGCGGTCAAACGCGAAACCGTCGTACCCGGTTTCTACAAGGAAACCGACATTGCGCCGTCGTTCAAAGTGACCGCGCTGCACACCGCCGACTTCCCGCTGAAGAAGCTGATCGAAGGCACCGATATCACCGTCACCTGCGAATTCAGCAACGGCAAAGTCTACGTGCTGGCTGGTGCCTACCTGGTCGAAGAGCCAGTCTCCAAGGGCGATGACGCCACCATCGAACTGAAATTCGAAGGCATCAAGGGGACCTGGCAATGAGCGGCGCCGTGAAGCTTCAAGTTGCCATCGAAGCTCACGGCGAGCCTCTGACCGAACTCGTCCTGCGCCGTCCGACGGTGCAGGAAGTGCGAGCGATCAAGGCGTTGCCGTACAAGATCGACAAGAGCGAAGAAGTCAGCCTCGACATGGACGTGGCGGCCAAATACATCGCCGTGTGCGCCGGCATTCCGCCGTCGTCGGTCAACCAGTTGGATCTGGCTGACCTCAATGCGCTGAGCTGGGCCGTTGCGAGTTTTTTCATGAGTGCGGCGTCGGCGCCATCACCGACCTGATCGCCGTCGCCTATGACCTGGCCTGGTTCTGGAAGGTTGACCCCGAACAGATGATGGCCAGGCCACTGGATGTGCTCCGCGAATCGCTGGAGCACGCGCAACGGATCAATGCGATGCAGCAGGTGCAGTGATGGCAGACGAAGAAACGAAAGTAAAAACTCCGGTGCTGATCACGGGCATCGATGAGCTATCGCCCAAGCTCGGAGCCCTTCAGGCCAAGGTCGGCAGTTTCAAGAAAAATCTCGAGCAGGTCGGCCTCGACAAACTGGACATCAGCGGGCTGTTCAAGGGCGGCAGCGTGATCACGCCGTTTGTGGATGGCATCAAATCGGCGGCGGCGTTTCAGGGCAAATTGACCGAAGTCAGCGACACGGCAAAAACCGTCGACCTGCCCGCCGCACCGAAAGTCGCCGCACAGAACATGAACGTGTTCAGTGCGTCGATGGAGAAGGTCTCGACGGCGGTGAATGCGGCGTTGGTGCCGGCGGTTGGCGCGGTGGTAATCGGTCTTGAACCAATGCTCAACGGTTTCGGCAGCTTGCTTGCCGACAACCCCGAGCTGGTACAAGGCCTCGCGGCGGGAGCCATCGCCTTCTCGGCAATGCAAACCGCGGTGACGGGGGCGACCCAGGTGTTCGACGTCATGAGCCTGGTGATGAAGGCCAACCCTATCATGCTGATCGCCACCGGCATTGCCCTGGCCGCCGGTTTGATCGTCGCCTACTGGAAACCGATCTCGACGTTTTTCAGCGGGCTCTGGCAGAAGATTGCCCCGGTAGTGATTCCGATGGCCGAGTTCTTCAAGACAATGTTCAGCTACACCCCGCTGGGAATGCTGATCAACAACTGGGGACCCGTCACGGCGTTTTTCTCGGCGTTGTGGGACGGCCTCAAAGCGGTTGCCGCGCCGGTGATCGAGTTTTACAAAACCTTGTTCAATTATTCGCCGCAAGGACTGATCTTGAACAACTGGGGGCCGTTGGTGAGTTTGTTCTCATCGATCTGGGACTTGCTTCGAGCAGTTTCGGTGCCGGTGAAGGCTTTCCTTCAGGGTTTTTTCGACTGGTCACCCCTTGAGGTGATTCAGGCGATCTGGGGCGGGGTGGTCACTGTCTTCAGCGCGATCTGGGATTACATCAAGTTGCCTTTCCTGGCAATGTACGCCGTGATTCGCGAACAGTTGGGGTGGTCGCCGCTGGAAAAAATCATCGAGAACTGGGCGCCCGTTACGGCCTGGATTGAGCGGTGGTCGAACAAGTTTCAAGAGGCCATCGCGCCGATCAAGGCGTTTTTCAATGGCGGCTTTGGCGAGCTGGTTGCCGAGGCCAAGGCTCGGGTCGATGTCTTCACGCAGGCGCAACTGAAAACCAATGCCGAGGGCAAAGGCGAGTTGGCGCCGGCGTTTTTCAAGGGCAACAACGAATCCTCCCCGAGCCAGTTGTCGACACCGGGCAACCTGCCGACACCGGAAAATCTTGCGCAGAAACCGGCTCTGCAGGGCAGCTCGCTGTCGCAGACCTCAAACACCCTGATCCAGCAAAGCGCAATCAACAATCGCACGCAACTCGAAGGCGGCCTGACCGTACGTTTCGAAAATGCCCCGCCGGGGATGCGTACCGATCAACCACAAACCAATCAACCGGGCCTGGCGCTGTCTTCGCGCATCGGCTATCGCTCGTTGTCCGTGGGAGGTTCCAATGAACTGGCGTGACCGTTTGTTGCCGGCATCCTTTCGCGGTGTCGGTTTCTGGATCGATTCGACGAAAACCCCGGTCGGTCGCAAGGGGCAGCTGCACGAGTATCCGCAGCGTGACCTGCCGTACTTCGAGGACCTTGGCCAGCAGGCGAGGATTCACGACGTCACGGCGTTCATCATCGGCGCCGATTGCCTGGAGCAGCGCGACAAGTTGCTCAAGGCGTTGGAGGCGGGCAGCGGTGAGCTGGTGCATCCGTGGCTCGGACGTCTGCAAGTCAAGGTCGGCGAATGCGACATGACCCACACTCGCCAGGACGGCGGGTTGGTGACCTTTACCCTGAAGTTCTATCCCGATAAGCCGTTGCAGTTTCCGACTGCGTCCGTCAGTACCCAACAGGCAATACTGCTCAAGGCGGGGACTTTTCAGGCTTCCGCCCTCGCGCGGTTCGAGCAGGCGATGACGATGATCAAAGCGGCGCGGATCGGCATTGCCAATTTGCGTAACAGTCTCGCCGGGGTCTACGAGATCATCAAAGAGCAGCTCCAGCCGCTGATCAAGTACTACAAAGACATCACCGACTTCGTCAAAGCTGTCAAGGAGTTGCCCAAGGAACTGGCGGCGGAGTTCAACGGCTTGCTCGGCGATATCAAGGAGCTGAAGACGTTTGCGAAGGAAGGCTACCGTGGCGTGATTGCCGACGTGTCGCAACAACTCGAAGCGATCCGCAAGGCTGATGCGCCGAAGCTCACCACCGGCACAGACACCAATGCGGCGGCGCAAGCCATGGCCGATCTGGTGCAGGACACGCTGATCGTGAAAGCGGCGCAGTGGATCGCGTCGATGCCGGTCGCCAGCAAACCGATGAAGTTGCCGTCGACGCCTTCCGTCAACAATCAGGCCAGCCAGCCAATCACTCATCAGGACGTGCCGTCCACCGACGATACGCTGGCGATGCTGAAGAATCTGGTCAGCACGCTGGATCTGGCGAAGAACAAATCCAGCCCTGCGCATCACCAGGTAGCCAGCGATTTGCAGGATGCGTTGGTCACCCACCTCAAGGCCGTTGCGTCCTCGGGTATACGGGTTGTCACTAAAACCATTCAGGAAAGCGCGCCGGCGCTGGTGATCGCCTACAAGTACCTGGGCGATGCCACGCGGGCCCTGGAAATCCAGCAGCGCAACCCGACGAATCATCCCGGGTTCTCACCCAACCAAGTGAAAGTCCCGGGGGAGTGAACCATGAGCGAGATGGATAACCGCGTCACGCTGACGGTCAACAACCTGGAATATGGCGGCTGGAAAAGCGTGGAAATCACGGCTGATCTGGAGCGTCAGTTCCGTACCTTCAAACTCGACATCACCTGGCAATGGCCAGGGCAAACGGTGGATAAACCGATCAAGCCCGGCGACCCGTGCGAGGTGAAGATCGGCAACGATCTGGTGCTCACCGGTTACGTGTTCAAGGCGCCGATCCGCTATGACGGGCGGCAGATCAGCCTGACCATCGAAGGCAGTTCGAAGACCCAGGATCTGGTCGATTGCGCGGCCATCAATCGCCCGGGTCAATGGCAGGAGCAACCGTTGCTGAGCATTGTCGAGGCGCTGGCGATGGGCTATTCGCAGTCGGTGGTCAACGAAATACCCGAGACCGCACGACTGACCAAACACACCATCGTGCCGGGTGAAACGGTGTTTCAGTCGATCGACCGTTTGCTCTCGCTGCTGCGGGTGTTTTCCACCGATGACGCGCAGGGCCGGCTGGTGCTGGCCAAGCCCGGCAGCGGCGGTCGCGCCAGTGATGTGCTGGAGCTGGGCAAGAATATCCTCTCGGCCAACGCGGCGATGGATTACAGCCAGGTGTTCTCCGAATACCGGGTGATCGGCCAGCAAAAGGGCTCGGACAAGAAGAGCGGGGCGGCGGTCAGCGAAGTCGAATCGATTGCTGCCGACCTGACCTTCAAACGTCGCCGCACCACGGTGATCAACGAAGGCACGCAACTGACCTTTGAGTTGGCGCAGCAGCGTGCCCAATGGGAAAGCGCTACCCGCATGGGCCGCGCGCAGACCACCACCTATCAGGTGCAGGGCTGGCGTCAGGCCAACGGCGATCTGTGGCGGCACAACACGCTGGTGCGGGTGAAAGATCCGGTGCTTGGGTTTGATGGCGACATGCTGATTTCCAAAGTCACGTATTCGCTGTCGGCGCAGGGTTCGGTGACCACGCTGCAAGTGGCGCCGCCGCATACCTTCGACGCTAATCCCAGCCCCCCGAAAAAAACCTGAGCCTGACTCCGAACCCTGTGGGAGCGAGCCTGCTCGCTCCCACAGTGGATCGCGTGATGCCTACCTCTTGAGGACACCCCATGAGCCTACTGACACGCCTGCTGGCGCGCGGCACTGTCGTGCTCGCCAATTCGGCATCCAAGCTGCAATCGCTGCAAATGCGCCTTACCGCCGGCGAAGTGAACGACGACATGGAGCACTTCGAACCCTACGGTTTCACCAGCCATCCGCTGGCCGGTGCCGAAGGTGTCGTCACGTTCATCGGTGGCGATCGCTCCCACGCCATCGCCCTGGTCATCGCCGACCGCCGCTATCGCCTGCAATCGCTGGCCGCCGGCGAAGTGGCGATCTACACCGACGAGGGCGACAAAATTCACTTCAAGCGCGGACGGATCATCGACATCGACACCGCCACGCTGAACATCCGCGCCAGCAGCGCGGTGAACTTCGACACGCCGGTGATCAACCAGACCGGCAAAATCGTTTCCACTGGCGATCAACTCGCTGGCGGCATCAGCCAGATCAAACACGTGCACGTCGGCGTGCAGGCCGGTAACGGCCAGACCGGCGCGCCGGCAGGAGGCAAGTGATGCTTATCAGCCCCAACCTCCACGCCGCGCTGACCCGCGCCGTGCTCATCAGCCTGTTTACCTGGCGCCGCGCCGCCGATGACGACGCCCTCGATGACGACGAGCGCTTTGGCTGGTGGGGCGACAGTTTTCCCACCGTCGCCGACGATCGCATCGGCTCGCGGCTGTGGCTGTTACGCCGGGTCAAGCTGACCCGACAGACCCAGATGGACGCTGAATTCTATGCCCGCGAAGCCTTGCAGTGGCTGATCGATGACGGCCATTGCAGCGCCATCGACATCATCAGCGAACGCCTCGACGCTCAGCGCCTGAACCTGCGCACGGTCCTGACCCTGGCCGACGGCGAACGCCTGGACATCAACCCCGATAACAGTTGGCAGGTGATCTATGCCGTTTGAAACCCCTTCGCTGCCGGTGCTGATCAAGCGCACCCAAAGCGACCTGGCCGGCGATTCGCTGCGCCAGTCCGATGCGCAAGTGTTGGCCCGAACGCTTAGCGGCGCCGCGTATGGCTTGTACGGTTACCTCGACTGGATTGCCGAGCAGATCCTGCCGGACAAGGCCGACGAATCGACCCTGGAACGCATCGCTGCACTGCGTCTGAACCAGCCGCGCAAACCGGCGCAAGCGGCCACCGGCACGGTGAGTTTTACCGCCACCGCCGGTGCGGTGCTCGACGCCGATACGTTGCTGCAAACCAACGACGGCCGCACGTATAAAGTCACCAAGACACGCACCACGACCAATGGCAGCAACAGCACCACCATCGCCGCGCTCGACGCTGGCAGCCTGGGCAATGCCGATGCCGGTCTGACGCTCACTCCGGTGCAACCGATTGCCGGTATCGTCGGCACCAGCTTCGTCGTTACCGAGCCGGGCCTGAGTGGTGGCGTCGCCCTGGAAAGCCTGGAGTCGCTGCGTTCGCGGGTGATCCGTTCCTATCGCGTAATTCCGCATGGCGGTGCGGCCAGCGATTACGAGACCTGGGCATTGGAGCTGCCAGGCGTGACGCGCGCATGGTGCCGCGGCGGTTTGCTCGGGCCGGGCACGGTCAGCCTCTACATCATGCGCGACGACGATCCGCAACCGGTGCCCAACGCCGAGCAACTGGCTGAAGTCCAGGCACACATCGAACCGTTGCGCCCGGTCACCGCCGAGGTCCACGTACTGCCACCGGTGCAGGTGCCGGTGACCTACAACCTGAAGCTGACGCCGGACACCTCTGCCGTGCGCGCGGCGGTCGAAACCCAGTTGCGCGACCTGCACAACCGCGAAGCCGACCTCGGTCAGAACCTGTTGATCAGCCATATTCGTGAAGCGATCAGCAGCGCCGCCGGTGAAACCGATCACGTGCTCAATTCGCCGACCGGCAACGTCGCTGCCGATGACAGCGAACTGTTGACCTTCGGAGGTTGCGTATGGGCGTGATCAGATCCGCTGCGCAATACCAGGCGCAACTGCGTGCGCTGCTGCCGAGCGGCCCGGCGTGGGATCCGGAGCGCGTCCCCGAACTTGAGGAAGTGCTGCAAGGCGTCGCCGTCGAACTGGCCCGCCTCGACGCCCGCGCCGCCGACCTGCTCAACGAGATGGACCCGGCCGGCGTCAGCGAACTGGTGCCGGACTGGGAGCGAGTGATGGAACTGCCCGACCCGTGCCTGGGTGCCACACCGCTGTTCGACGACCGCCGCCTCGCCGTACGCCGACGCCTGCTCGCGGTCGGCAGCCAGGCCGTCGGTTACTACCTCGATATCGCCAAAAGCCAGGGTTATCCCAACGCCACCATCACCGAACTCGAAGCCCCGCGCATGGGCCGTTCGCGTTTTGGTTCGGCGCACTGGGGCACGTGGGAAGCGCAATTCATGTGGACGCTCAACACCGGCGGACGCCTGCTGCTTGGCCGGCGTTACGGCGCGAGTTACTGGGGTGAGCGTTTCGGGGTGAACCCGGGTTCGGCGCTGGAATGCCTGATCCACCGCAGTGCCCCGGCGCATACCAAGGTGCACATCAATTATGACTAGGGAGTAAGCCGGATGGATTATCCGAAAAGCATGCCCGGTGTCGGTTTGGTCAACAGTCGTTTTGTCGATGAAAATCCCGTCACCGGAACCCCCGGATCGCTGATTCCAGCAGAGTGGGGCAACGCCCTTACCGAAGAGGTGTTGACGGTTATCAAAGCGGCGGGGATCGAACCGACCGAGGGCTTGAACACCCAACTGCTCGAGGCCATCCGTGGCAAAAAGCTGTTTGAAACGCCGCCACAATTCGATGTCAGTCAGAAAGTCGCGACGACGGAGTTTGTCCAGCGCGCACTCGGCAGTCTGGCGGGGCAGACCAATTACGTGGGTGATGTTTCGTTGACGGTCGCTGACGTCGGCAAACTCTCGATCTTCACCAGCCCAGGTACAGTGACCCTGCCGGAATGGTCAACTGTGCCTGCGGGAGGCTTGGTTTCGCTGGTCGCAGGTTCCGGTGGTTTGAACGTGAAAGTCAGGAGTGGCGAGAGTCTGGGCACCGCCAGCGCTGGTGCACCGGATAACACGTTGTCATTTGTCGGTGGCAGCTACGTTACTTTTCGCCGGCTTCTGCTCGGTGGTGGCTGGGGCCTGGATTCTGGTGATGGTGCGCTCAAGTACTCGCCAGCGTTTACCGCTTCCTTGAACACTGCAGGCGGCTATCAGCGTTTGCCCAGTGGCCTGATCCTGCAATGGGGACTGGCCACGGGCGGCGCACTCAGCGAAACCATTACCTATCCGATTGCCTTTCCCAAAAGCGTGCTCTTCCTCTCGGGCGGCGATCTTTCACCGGCATTCTCCGACCTGCGCTTTTCCCTTTACCGACTCTCGCAAAGCCAGTTTCAGCGCTTCTCCAATGCTGACCCTGGTGGCTGGAACTGGTTCGCCATCGGCTTCTGAAATCAACGGTGAATGAAATGAAATACATTGATTTTGATGCCCAGGGCGAACTGCTTGGGCGCTATGACTCGGCGATTCACACGCAGATGCCTGCCACTGCCGTAGAGATCTCCGATGAGCTGTTCCTGCGCACGATCGAGGAGCGCGACGGCATCTGGAAATGGACCGATGGCAAGGTCACCAAACATGCATTGCCGAACGCATCGCTGCTGGTTGAAAGCGAACAGCGAGCATCTGCCCTGGCACGGCGTGACGAGTTGTTGGCCGAAGCAGACCAGCAAACCGTCGGTATGGCCGACGCCTACATCGCAGGGTTGCTGGATGCCGATGACATGCAGCGGTTCAAGGCTTTTGCTACCTACAAATTGGCGCTGAACAAAATCGACAGGCAGCCAGGTTATCCGCAAAGCGTGGACTGGCCAGTGTTGCCGGTTTGATGCCTTTTCTGACTTGAAGCCTGCAAAAACGGCTTCTTGAACAATCACCCAGAATAACGGGAGGTCCCCGCGTGGATTATCCAAACAGTGTGCCCAGCGCCGGATTGGTGAATGGGAAGTTCGTTGATGAAAATCCTATGACCGGAACACCCGGATCGCTGATTCCTGCGGATTGGGGAAACGGTGTCACGCAGGAAATTCTCAACGTGATCAACGCCGGGGGACTGACCCCGGACGAGAAGAAATACGATCAGTTGTTGCAGGCCATTCAGTCGGTGACAGCCAAGGGCTGGAATCAGGATCTGGCGTTGCCTCTTGTGGCATTGCCGCTGCCGACCGTTGCCACTACCGATGGCCGGCTGACGGTCAGCCCGGCTGCGGCATCCACCAGCGGTGGCAGGGTTGCAATTGCGGCGGGCACGTTTATCAGCCTGGGTCAGGAAGTCGTGAGTGGCCAATTGGGTCGTTCGCGCACTTTTATGACGTCCGCCTGGAGCAGTGCGGATCTGTTGCCCAGCAGTCATTACTTTCTGCGCGCGCAAGTCTCTGGCGGTGTGCTGACGTTCTATGTGCAGCGCGGCAACATCCATGACGTGATGCCCGAGTCGTTGAAAGGAACAGTCAACGGCACCGCCGGTGGCGGATTCCAGTCAACAGCACTGGACATGTGCCTGGCCTGGGTAATTACCGGCGCACCGGGCTCGGTGCCCACTGTGCGAACCATTTATAACCGTGCCCGTTTGACCTGGACCCAGACCGTCAACGGGACGGGCGCAATTTTCCTGCCACTGGATCCCCATGCACGTTCTGCACGATTGGTTGCCGGCAACCCGACTCCGTCGTCGACGGCGGTGACGTCGGTCGCGTTTCCATCAACCGGATGGGTGGGGGGCAACTATTGCTTCCTGTCGCCCGTAATTGCCGGCAGCTCCAACAACCCCGGGGGCTGGAATCCCGCAACGATTTCCCCTTGTGTGTTGTTCACCAACAACATTGTTAACGACGTGACGGTTGCAACGCTGGCCGCCAGTTTCGACCATGCCAATTTGCGCTCGCTGTGGCAGTGCTATCAGGCAGAGCACAACCTTGGCCAGTCAAACGCCGAGAGTGATGAGTTGTTGCTGAGCATGGGCATCAAGACTCATCCAATCACCGACTACAGCGTTGGTATTGCAGTCAACTTTGCCGACGCCGTGAACGTCCAATTGTCCTGGGAGCTTATTCGATGATCGTTATTCAAGAGCTTCATCAGTTCGACGGCGAAATGCGCCTTCCTCAACCTTCTGCCGCCCATGACTGGGACGGTCAGGCATGGGTTCTGAACGCTGACAAACAGACTGAATTGAATGCGCAGGAAGTTGAACAGATTTGCGTCAAAGTCGACTCCGCTGCCGACAGCGCTCGCATCGCACTGGCCGGCGACCCGCTCAAAGCCATGGAGTACGCCCAAGCCGCCGCCGACGCACAGGCTCATCAGGACGCCGGTTACCCGAAAAAGGAAGTGCCGCTGTCAGTTGCAGCGTGGGTGGTCAAAGGGCGCACGGCCAAACAGGCCGCCGAGCAGATTCTGAGCAAGGCCGATCAACTGACCGACCATTTGCTGACACTACGTACGTTGCGCTTGAAGGCCAAAGCGCAGATTCGCGCACAGGCTGCCAAGGGCAATATGGATATGGCGCGCAGCGCTGGTGACGAAGCTTTGGTCGCCATTCGCGAATTGGCCAGCGGTCTTTCCAGCTAAGCCGAAAAGCCTTCGTTCTGCCTTACCCCAAGCCCACTTCGCTGTGGGTTTTTTATTTTCCGAGAACGGACCGTGGACAGGCACGCAGAAGACGTTGTGTCGACGCCGGTCATTTGTCATTTCTAAGGAACGAACTAGCTATGGATTATCCAAAAAGCATCCCCAGCGTCGGTCTGGTCGATGGCCGCTTCATCGATGAAAACCCGGTGGCAGGTACGCCGGGATCGTTGATTCCGGCGGTTTGGGGCAACAGTGTGACTCAGGAGATTCTGAGTGTGGTTACCGGCGGCGGGTTAGTGCCGTCCGAGGCGGATACCGGGCAGTTGTTCAAGGCGATTCAGTCGATCATCGGCAGCGCCAGTCCAATGCGTTCGGTCATCACTCGGGTTGGCACGTCCAGATCATTGGCCATTGAAGAACTGGGCCTGGTTCTGATCGATGCCGGGGCCGGTGCACTGAACGTCAGTCTGCCGCCGGCCAATGCCAGCCTTGGGGTGCGCGACATCATTGTGCGGCGTGTCGATAACAGCGGTAACCGCTTGGTTGTGAGAAGTTCAACCGGCGATGTGATCAGGTTTCACACCCATTTGAATGCTGCGGGCTATCCGTTTCTCGTGTTGATGGGCGCCGGTGACTGGTGGCATTTACGCAGCGATGCAGCGGGCAATTGGTGGCCGGTCGGTCGTCTGGATGGATCCTCACTCGGCTACATAGCCTTTGAAACCACACTGGCTGTACTGCCCGGTGGCTATGCCGCGCTGAATGGTTCCTTACTGAATCGCTCGGAATGGCCTTGGCTCTGGGATCACGCGCAGCAGTCAGGCATGTTGCGTCCCGAGGCAGATCGAGGCGGTGCGTGGACGCCTGGAGACGGTGCCACCACTTTTCGCCTGCCAGAAGCCCGTGGTGAATTCTTGCGCGTCCTAGCCGAAGGCGGTTTGGTCGATACCGGTCGTGCGGCGGGATCCTGGCAAAAAGGTTCATTGGTTCAGGGGGACAACGGCGTCGCCGACAACATTTTGTTTGCGACAAACATCATTTCCCAGAAGACCCAGCTGGGTTTCGATATGGGCAACTACGCCGATTACGCCGGCGCCACCGTCAAATACATCACACCTGCTGCGCCAATTACGCCAATTGCCGATTCAGAGCTGCTGAACCACGGCGGTATCACGCGTCCTCGAAATATTGCCTATCCGGGTCGAATCAAACTTATCTGAGGTGCCCATGTTTAATTATCTGACTGATCATCTGGGATGTTTGATCGGCCCTGTCGAGTTTGATGTCACCCCCGGTCTTGGTGTTCAGCTGCCGAGTAATGCCGTTCAACTTTCATTCGAGCTGCCGTCACCCGAAAGCGGGCGAGTGTGGACACTGGTTAACAATGTTCCTCGAGAGCTGACAGACCGGCGCGGTGTGGTTTACCGCAAGCATGATGGCGTCAGGCAAATATTGACCGAACTGGGAGAGTTGCCTGACACCCTTACAACAGAGCCACGGCCAGGGGAGTTCCATATCTGGCGCGACAACGGCTGGGTATTGGAAGAGCAGGCTCGCTTGGCGAGCTTAAGACAGCAATGCCTCGCACAGCGCGACGCACTGCTACGCGATGCCGTGCTGCGCATCGCGCCCCTGCAATACGCCGAAGACATCGGCGATGCCAGCCATGACGAACAACTACTGCTGATCGAGTGGAAGCTCTACAGCGTCGAGGTGAACCGTATCGAAAAACAGGCTGGTTTCCCCGATGAAATTACCTGGCCGGTCACACCCGGCACGGCCGTAGCCAACTGATTTCAGCACAGGGAACAGTGCAATGGACTATCCAAAAAACATCCCCGGCGTGGGGCTGGTCAACGGCGGCTTCGTCGATGAAAACCCGCTCGCCGGAACACCGGGATCGTTGATTCCCGCTGCATGGGGCAACAGCGTCACGCAAGAAATTCTCAACGCGATCAAGGCTGCCGGATTGACACCGGATGAAGCCAAAACCGATCAACTGGCCAGCGCAATCGGTGCACTGGTCGACTTCAGTAAACTGAAAAATACCCCAACCACGTTGGCTGGTTACGGCATTACTGATGCAGTGGGGCGGTTGCTGGCAGTCAGGCAGTTCGAATCCGTCGGAATCACGCTTTACAAACCGCATCCCAGAGCGAAACGCGTACGTGTGCGCTTGGTCGGTGCGGGTGGTTCCGGTGGAGGCTGTGAGCCCGTCCCCGCCAATAATCACCGAATCGGTGGTGGCGGTGGTTCCGGTGCCTATGCGGAGAGTCTCTACGACGTGACCGCGCAAATGCTGGCTGGCGTACCTGTGTCTTTGGGGGCTGGCGGCGCTTCAGTCAATACGACCGGGATGACCGGGGGCGGTGCTTCCTTCGGCACCTATATGAGTGCCGCTGGCGGTGCAGGCGGGCAAATCCTTTCATTCCCGGTTACAGCAACGACGGTCGGTTTCGTCATGGGCGGCGCTGGCGGACAAATCGTCACGGGTGGTGGTTTGGCCAACGCTCGTGGCACCCCTGGTGAGTTCGCGATGTACAACTTCAATTGGGGTGTGGTTTCCGGGGCCGGGGCTGCCAGCCAGTTTGACGGTGGTGGCATACGTGTAGGCGTGAATGGAAATGGCATCTCCGGCGGGCGGGGTTCCGGTGGCAGCGGCTCCTGCTCGACGAATGCTTCCGCTTCAGTTGTCAGCGGCGCCGGCGGCCACGCCTTCTGTGAAATCTGGGAGTACGAATAATGGCTGTCTATGCACGGATCGAAAACGGCGTAGTCGTCGAACGGATCGACACCGGTGACTACGCAATCAGCCAACTGTTCGCCCCGTCTTTTGTCGAGTCGATGGTGCGAGTGCCGGATGGTCAGGCGGTCGAAATCGGCGCGCCGATCAGTCAGTTGCCGATAGCAATCGACCCACTGCCCGCGCAGGAAAGTCCGGTGGTGATCCTCCAGGCGTCGGTTGTTGCAGATCAAGCGCCTTCGAAAGCCGAACGTAGCTGGCGTCAGGCATCCCTTTCTGCGACTGAATGGCTGGTCACTCGCCATCGCGATGAGCAGGAACTGGGGCGCGGAACCTTGCTCAAGGCTGCGCAATATCTGGAACTGCTCGAGTACCGACAAGCGCTGCGCGACTGGCCTGATTCCAGCCACTTCCCGGAAGTGGTTTTCCGTCCGGTTGCACCGGAGTGGATGGTCGGCGTTTCTGCCTGAGACGTTTTGTTGATGCTTTGAAAATATGGAGAAGATTGATGGACTACCCAAAAAATATTCCCAGCGCCGGCCTGGTGAATGGCAGGTTTGTTGATGAAAACCCTCTCACTGGAACACCGGGTTCGTTGATTCCGGCAAGTTGGGGAAATGCCGTTACGCAGGAAATTCTGGAAGTCATCAAAGGCTCAGGAGCTGCCGCTGATGAAAGTGATAACACTCAACTAAAAGCGGCCATTGATACGCTTATAGCGAGGAAGCAAAGCGAGAGTCTTGCCAGTCAGGACGAAGCCGAATCCGGCACCAGCACTACACGGTTGATGACGCCGTCAAGAGTCTTTCAAGCCATTGCGAAAAAAGTGCAACAGGCCACAGAGTCCCTCGTAGGAACAGCAAAAATCGCCTCTCAGGCAGAGGTCAACGCCGGTGTCAGTGACACATCTATTGTGACCCCTAAAAAGCTCAGACTCGGGTTCATGGTTAGGTTAGGGGCATCAGGTTATGTTGTTTTTCCTTCGTGGATGGGTGGCGTCATTATCCAATGGATCAATGGCAGTGCCAGCCAGGCAGGCAATAGTAATTATGGCGATGTAAACCCATGGCCATTGATGTTTCCCAATGCATTATTTCTCGCAGTCGCTACCCATGAGGGCACTTCATCGGCAACTTTACTGGTCTGGAACAACGCGACGATCAGTCGGCTGGCGGGCATCAATGTTCGCTGTCCTGATTATCCGACAGGCTCCATTGCTGCTCGCGTAATCGGAATAGGGTACTGAATATGTATTATTTCTCTCCGCAAACTTCTGGCTTTTATCATTCAGATCTACACGGTGCGAATATCCCCGCAGACGCGTTTGCGTTGAGCGAGGGCGAGTATTGCGCGCTGGTCTCTAATGCTCCGGCAGGGACAGTTCTTTCGCTGAACGCTAATGGGCGTCCAGAGCGGGTGGTATTGGCTGGACAAACCACCGATGCGGCAGAAAGGTTCTGGCGCGACAAGGCACTGGATCGTACTCAATGGCTGGTCCTTCGCGATGCCGAAGAACTGGAAATGGGCGAGGGCACAACCTTGCGTACCGAGGAGTTCAAAGAGCTCCTCGCCTACCGGCAGGCGCTGCGCGACTGGCCCAATCATCCGGACTTCCCCGATGCCCGTTCGCGCCCGGTCGAACCTGACTGGCTTGACGGTTTCCTACAGGCCAATGGCTGAGGAATCGAAATGGATTATCCAAAAAGCGTTCCCAGCGTCGGGCTTGTTAATGGCAAATTCGTCAATGAAGACGTCGTCGCGGGATTGCCCGGATCGTTGATCCCGGCGACCTGGGGCAACAGCGTCACCGATGAGTTGTTGAACGTCGTCAAATCCGCCGGCCTTGAGCCGAGCGAAGCCGATTCAACCCAGTTATTGCAATCGATGAAAAAACTCAGTCAGGCAGGTGAAGACAAACATGCCACTGACATCGGCGCGGCCAATCTCTACATGGCCAATTATGTGCCTGCCGTCACCGCACTGAAGGACGGATTGGCGCTGCGCTTTACTGCCGGTAATGCCAATACCGGGGCGAGTACGTTTGCACCGAACGGGTTGATGCCCCGGCCGCTATTGAGCCTTGGGCTGAGTGCGTTGCGGCCAGCGGAGATTGTCGGCAGCAGTGTGTGTTCGGTGGTGTATAGCGCGGCGCTGGACAGTTGGGTGCTGGTGTATGCGAGCGGTGGTAGTGCTGCGAGCGGCCGGTTGTTGGGGGTAAAGACGTTTACCGCATCCGGCAACTATGTGCCGTCAGTGGGAATGAAGAACGTATTGGTCACCATCGTCGGCGGAGGTGGTGGCAGCTCTGGAATCGGTGCGACGAACTCTACCCAGGTTTCCCTTACAGGCGGTGGCGCTTCCGGTAGCTACGCACAAGCCTGGTTATCATCTGCCGCGATCGAGCAGAGCCAAATCATTACGGTTGGGGCGGGCGGCGCGGCGGGTGCTGTTGGCGTAGGCGGGGGAAGTGGTGGAACAAGTTCGCTTGGCTCACTGGCTTCGGCCACCGGTGGTGGAGGTTCTCCCTGGAGTTCCCCGCTCACGCTTCCTGGATTCGGCTTGTATGTGGGTGGTTTTCCCAGCCAAGCCTCAACTGGAGGCAACATTATCAATTCGGCGGGTGCGGCCGGTAACCCAGGGATGTGCCTCACCGGATCAACACTTGCCGGGCATGGCGCAAACTCGCCTCTTGGCAGTGGTGGTTATGCGAGCAGTGTCGCATTGAGTGTGGCTGCGCCCGGTTCAGGTTATGGCTCAGGCGCGGGCGGGATTGCTAACGCCACCAACCAGCCGGGCAGACCGGGTGCAGCAGGCGCCCCCGGTGTTGTGATCATCTACGAGTACGCCTGATGAAAACCTACGCACGCATCTTCAACAGCACCGTGGTCGAGCTGTTCTCCACCGACGGCAATATGGCCGAGATGTTTCATCCGGATCTGCTCTGGATCGACATCACTGAAATCACTCCTGCACCGCAAATCGACTGGACCGCCAATTTCGGCACCCTCGGTTGGGTGTTCGACGTGCCCGAAGAACTTGCGCCGGACAGCACCCTGAAAACTCTGGCAAAAAAATGGCTGGCAGGCATTGGCCGTCAGCCGTGATTCAATCGGGGCAATATCCAGGGAGGATCAAGCATTATGCAAATAACTGAAAAAAGCCTTATCGACATCATGCCCAACGCCCGCACCCAAGCGGGCGTTTTTGTTTCTGCACTCAACAGTGCCATGACTCGGCGGCGCATCGATACGCCTAAACGTATTGCTGCGTTTCTTGCGCAGATCGGCCATGAGTCCGGGCAATTGCGCTATGTGCGTGAACTGGGCAACAACCAATACCTGAGCAAATACGACACCGGCACGTTGGCCTTGCGTTTGGGCAACACACCGGAGGCCGATGGCGACGGACAAAAGTATCGGGGGCGCGGGTTGATTCAGATTACCGGCCGTTCGAATTATCGTCAGTGCAGCGTTGGCCTTTTTGGCGATGAGCGTCTGCTTTCGTTGCCCGAGCTGCTCGAACAACCGCAGTGGGCCGCTGAGTCTGCCGCATGGTTCTGGGAGCAGAACGGCTTGAATGAACTGGCCGATCGCGATCAGTTCAACACCATCACCCGGCGAATCAACGGCGGGTTGAACGGCTTGCAGGATCGCCTGGAAATCTGGGCGCGGGCGAGGGCAGTGCTATGCCAATCCCCTGGCGAGTGATCGGCATCTTGTTGCTGGGCGCTGGGGCGTTTGCCGCGGCCTGGCAGTTTCAGGCGTGGCGCTACGAACGGCAATTGGCCGAGCAGACCCGGTTAAACGCCGAAACCCTTAATCAACTGACGCAGGCTGCCGCCGCTGCGCAACAGGCCGAGCAGGGTAAACGCCTGGCGCTGGAGCAGCGGCTGGCGAGCAGTGAACAAACCCATTACCGAGCACTGAGCGATGCCCAACGTGATCAGGATCGCCTGCGCGATCGTCTTGCTACTGCTGATGTGCGCCTGTCAGTCCTACTCGACGCCAGCGACGTTGCCCCAGGCTGCAACGTGCCAGCCACCGCCGGTGCCAGCGGCGTGGATCATGCAACCGTACGCGCCCGACTTGACCCGGCGCATGCTCAACGAATTGTCGCCATCACCGACACCGGCGATCGCGGACTGATTGCCTTGCAGGCGTGTCAGGCGTATGTCAGAGCGCTCGCGCCCGAACATTTTGAATGAGTCTGTGTATTGAAAGCGCAACCGGGTCGTGTACGGTGGAGGCATTCCACACGATCCGGAGCACGCCGTGAAAGAGATCACCCAACTGGCCGCCGAACTTGGCCGACGTCTGCAAGTGCTCAATGCCCACGTAACCACCGCCGAGTCCTGTACCGGCGGCGGCATCGCCGAAGCGATCACGCGGATCCCGGGCAGTTCGGCGTGGTTCGAGGCCGGTTATGTGACCTACTCCAACCGGCAGAAAACCCAGCAACTGAATGTACCGACCGAGTTGTTCGAGACGGTGGGTGCGGTCAGTCGCGAGGTGGTCGAAGCGATGGTGCGTGGCGCGCAGGACAAAAGCCTGGCGCGATTTGCCGTGGCTGTCAGCGGTGTGGCCGGGCCGGACGGCGGATCGCCGAACAAACCGGTCGGCACGGTGTGGCTGGCGTGGGGTGTCGGCGAGGCAGTGACCAGTGAGGTTCAGCACTTCCCCGGCAACCGTGATGAAGTCCGCCGACAAACGGTGAAGGCCGCGCTAGAGGGGCTCCTGCGACTAGCGGCACGAGAAATCGAAAATCAGGGGTAGGCGATCCGCGAACGCTGTGGAATAATACTGGCTACTTATACAGGTGTTGGCCGTCAGGCCTTATTGATTACGTGAGGACTTTAATGGACGACAACAAGAAGAAAGCCTTGGCTGCGGCCCTGGGTCAGATCGAACGTCAATTCGGCAAGGGTGCCGTGATGCGTATGGGCGATCAAGACCGTCAGGCGATCCCGGCTATCTCGACTGGCTCTCTGGGTCTGGACATCGCGCTCGGCATTGGCGGCCTGCCAAAAGGCCGTATCGTTGAAATCTACGGTCCTGAATCCTCCGGTAAAACCACACTGACCTTGTCCGTGATCGCCCAGGCTCAAAAAGCCGGCGCGACCTGCGCATTCGTCGACGCCGAACACGCCCTCGACCCTGAGTACGCCGGCAAGCTGGGCGTCAACGTCGACGACCTGCTGGTGTCGCAGCCGGACACCGGTGAACAGGCGCTGGAAATCACCGACATGCTGGTGCGCTCCAACGCCGTTGACGTGATCATCGTCGACTCCGTGGCTGCACTGGTACCGAAGGCCGAAATCGAAGGCGAAATGGGTGACATGCACGTGGGCCTGCAAGCCCGTCTGATGTCTCAGGCGCTGCGTAAAATCACCGGTAACATCAAGAACGCCAACTGCCTGGTAATCTTCATCAACCAGATCCGTATGAAGATCGGCGTGATGTTCGGTAGCCCGGAAACCACCACCGGTGGTAACGCGCTGAAGTTCTACGCTTCGGTTCGTCTCGACATCCGCCGTACTGGCGCGGTGAAGGAAGGCGACGAAGTGGTCGGCAGCGAAACCCGCGTCAAGGTTGTGAAGAACAAGGTAGCTTCGCCGTTCCGTCAGGCCGAGTTCCAGATTCTTTACGGCAAAGGCATCTACCTCAACGGCGAGATGATCGACCTGGGCGTGCTGCACGGTTTCGTGGAGAAGTCTGGCGCCTGGTACGCTTACGAAGGCACCAAGATCGGTCAGGGCAAGGCCAACTCGGCCAAGTTCCTGGCAGACAACCCGGAAATCGCCGCGAAGCTCGAGAAGCAACTGCGTGACAAACTGCTGACTCCTGCAGTGATCGACTCCAAGGCTTCTGCAGTCAAAGAGACTGAAGACGACCTGGCCGACGCTGACATCTGATTGCAGCGATGACCACCGCCGTACTCGATACACTCGTCGCGGTGCGGCGAACCGCCATGGACCTGCTCGCACGCCGCGAGCACGGTCGAGTCGAGCTGACGCGTAAACTGCGTCAGCGCGGCGCCGAGGCGGAGATGATCGAAACAGCCCTCGACCGTTTGACGGAAGAGGGGCTGCTTTCCGAAGCCCGTTACCTTGAAAGCTTTGTTTCCTACCGTGCCCGCTCCGGCTATGGCCCTCTGCGGATTCGTGAGGAGCTGAGCCAGCGCGGCTTGCAACGTGCCGATATCGAACTCGCCCTGCGCGAAAGCGGTATCAGCTGGCAGGAACAACTTCAGGACACCTGGCGGCGTAAGTTCTCCGGACATTTACCGATTGATGCGAAAGAACGGGCCAAGCAAGGTCGGTTTCTGGCGTATCGAGGATTCTCGATGGAGATGATCAACCGCTTGTTCAGCGGTCGAGGCATGGACGATTAACCGATTCAATAAAAACGGCCCGCTATGAAAATAGCGGGCCGTTTTTTTTGCCCTCAAATTACTTTTGAGGGTTCGCGCGAACGTTGCGCCGTTTGCGGTTTTGAATCAGCCCAGTTTTCCGGCAGGTTGATGTAATCAATCAACTCCCTCAGACGCCCGTGAGTGCGGGCATTGAAGGCGAAGGCCAGTCGCGCCAGATGACTGAACTGCGCTTCATCGTGTTCCTCGCCGGCGTAGGCGTGTTGATGAAACTGGTCACTCAGGCACAAATCGGCGAATGCTTCCTGCATGTGCGCCAACGCCTGATCGCTGAGCTTGTGATTCATGCGGATCACGAATTGGCGCTTTAGCCAGCGGCTGGAGTGGAAGTTGCTGTAGAACTGGTTGATCTGATCCACCGCCTCTTCGACGGTGTAAACCAGTCGCATCAGTTTCATGTCGGTAGGCAGGATGTAGTGGTTGGCCTCCAATTGCTGGCGGATGAAGTCCATCGCGCCTTGCCAGAATGTGCCGCCCGGCGCATCCAGCAACACCACCGGCACCAATGGACTTTTACCGGTCTGGATCAGCGTTAACACTTCCAGCGCTTCATCCAGTGTGCCGAACCCGCCGGGGCATAAAACCAGTGCGTCAGCCTCTTTGACGAAGAACAGCTTGCGCGTGAAGAAAAAGTGGAAAGGCAGCAGATTGCCGGTACCGTCGACGGTCGGGTTGGCATGCTGTTCGAAGGGCAGGGTGATGTTGAACCCGAGGCTATGGTCGCGGCCGGCGCCTTCATGGGCGGCGGCCATGATGCCGCCCCCTGCACCGGTGATGACCATCATCTCCGAGCGCGTCAACGCTGCGCCGAGCTCTCGGGCCATGGCATACAAAGGATGTTCGACCGGTGTGCGCGCCGAGCCGAACACCGTGACTTTACGTCGGCCCTTGAATTGTTCCAGTACCCGAAAAGCCTGCTCCAGTTCGCGCAGTGCCTGCAGGGTGATCTTGGCATTCCAGCGGTTGTGGTCTTCCTGAGCCATACGCAGCACGGTCAGGATCATGTCACGGTAGATGGGGATATTCGGGCTGTTGGGGGAAACACGGTTGAGTTGTTCTTCGACCTTACTGATGAGGTCGGGGCCGCTTTCCTGAAAATGACGGCTTAAGTGGTCATTCGGTTGGTAAGGCATTCAACGTCTCCTTCTGCACAGAGCGGGAGGCCCTGACGAGCGGCGTCAGTGCCGCGCTGCAAAAAACACACGATCGGCAGTTCCTTGTCTGCCGTTGAAAAATGACCGGGAATACTCTGAATCTAGACCCTTGCGCGCAATCGCGCTGACTTGATCATTGCGCCGCAACGTTTTGCCTGGCAACCGTTTATTGATTTTCCGCCGGTTCCTTCACCGCTCGTCCGAACGTGCGCCGAACGGCAAAGCCTCTGATTAACTAACTTACAGGCGCCGTACGACAACTTTGCGTCATGAGCGTACGCAAGGTGCATGCTATTCAAGGATTTGCGGGTGGCAAGGAGGCGGAACACATGGCCAGAGTGATTCTGGAGATCGATACGCAGTTGTATCGAATGTTGAAGGCATCAGCCGAGACCAATCATCTCAGTCTCGAAGAGGAGTGCTGCCGGCGCTTGGCCGGCGGCGAGCGCCGTTCGCACTATCTACAGGCCTTGCTGGCCGAACTGCGCGCCGAGGATGAACAGCGGCGCGCCAATTCGCGATGATTACTTTTTCTTCGCCGGGCCGGCTTTCGGGCAATCCGATTCCTGGTAGCTGGCGGAGCCGATCGCTTTATTGGTTTTCACTTCCGTGAAGTCATAACGCATGATCGCGCCCTTGGCCATCAGCTTGCGAAACGACGGGTTGTTGCACACCGAGGCGCCCAGCTGGAAATACACGGCTTTAGGGTCAGCGCGCATCTTGTCAGCGTGGCTCTTTTGCACGCTCAGGTGGTTGATCAACTGCGTGCCTTCAACGGTAAAGCCCTGATCAAGAATGTCTTCACTGATGGCGCGTGGCGTGCCGACGCTGCTTTGGGCGGCGACGTTGCGCAGCTCGCGGTTCAGATTCTGCTCACTCAGGGAGGCAGCCTGAGCGGTGAAGGACGACGCCAGCAGAATGGCAGCGGTGGGAACGATAAGGCGCAGCATGAAACTCTCCTGGTTCAGTGACTGGTGGTTCGACCAGCCACGTGACTGTGCGTTCAGTGGCGGCGAATTATAGGTGAGCCGGTCGGGAGGGTACAGGCTTGTGCCCGTCGCTCTGGTAAACTGCCGGCCTTTATTGCCCTGCCGAGTGTTGTTCGTGTCGAGTTTTCCTGCTTTTCGGCGTTATCCGCGATGAACCATGCCCCTAACGCCGTCGCCCGTCTGCGCGATCAGCGCGAAGATGAAGGCATCAAGCCGATTCAGGCTCGTGGTTTTCGCTCCGAGCGTTGCCGCGACTGCCGGGTGATCATCAGCCATTGCCTGTGCGCGTGGCGGCCCAGCGTCGAAACGCGTTCGGGTGTGTGCCTGATCATGACCGGCAAGGAAGTGTTCAAACCGAGCAACACCGGTTGGCTGATTGCCGACGTCGTGCGCGATAACCATGCGTTTATCTGGTCGCGCACCGAGCCCGATCCGCAGATGCTGGCGCTGCTCAACGACCCGCAATGGCAGCCGTATCTGGTGTTTCCCGGTGAATACGTGGAGCCGTCGCGAGTGACCAACACCGTCGCGATCGATAGCAGCAAACGGCCGCTGTTCATCCTGCTGGATGCAACGTGGACCGAAGCGCGGAAGATTTTCCGCAAGAGCCCGTATTTCGACCGTTTGCCGATCTTGAGCCTGTTACCCGACAAACTCTCGCGCTACCGCTTGCGCCGTTCGACCCGCAGCGAGCACTTGTGCACTGCCGAAGTCGCCGCGTTGTGCCTGGAACTGGCCGGTGACAGCGACGCCGCCTCGGCGCTCGACGCCTATTTCGACGTGTTCAGCCAGCATTACCTCGGCGCCAAACAGCAACTGGATATGAATGAATCGACGCCGGCCCACGCCGAGTTGCTGCCCTATATACGAAAGCCGCAGCCGGAGTTGGCCCAATAGTGGCCCATACTGTACAAGCCAGCGGCCGTGCTGCTTGACCACCCCGTCTTCGCTGGGCATGCTTGGCGCCGATTAGGGTGCGGCCAAGGTTTGAAACGCCGTGTTTGCTGTTGATTGGCGTTGAACGTGCCCCTGTGGATATCGCTTGAAAGCGGCATCTTGAGTTGCTTTGGCCAGACCGGAATGCACCGCGTCTGCCATCAAAAACAGGATCATTTGAAAAATGGCCACATACGACATCCTGATTGCCGATGATCACCCTCTGTTTCGTAGCGCCCTGCATCAAGCGGTGACGCTGGGCCTTGGCCCGGATGTGCGACTGGTGGAAGTGGCGAGCATCGCCGAACTGGAAGCGCGCCTGACCGAAAAGGCTGACTGGGATCTGGTCCTGCTGGACCTGAACATGCCCGGCGCTTTCGGGTTTTCCGGGTTGGTCATGCTACGCGGACAGTACCCGCAGATTCCGGTGGTGATGGTTTCGGCCCAGGAAGAAGCTTCGGTGATGGTCAAATCCCGTGAGTTCGGCGCCAGTGGTTTTATTCCCAAGTCCAGCGACCTGAGCGTGATTCAGCAAGCCGTGCGCAAAGTGCTCGACGGCGATGTGTTCTGGCCACCGCAGGCGTTCGAAGCGGTGAGCGTTTCCGACGAAGCCAAAGCCGCCAGCGATGGCCTCGCCAGCCTGACGCCGCAGCAGTTCCGCGTGTTGACCATGGTCTGCGAAGGCCTGCTGAACAAGCAGATTGCCTATGAGCTGAGCGTGTCGGAAGCGACCATCAAGGCCCACGTCACGGCGATCTTTCGCAAGCTGAATGTGCGCACTCGTACGCAAGCGGCTTTACTGCTGCAACAACTTGAGTCAATTCCGAGCCAATAATGGCTGGCGTCTTCACGCTTTTTTGACTTTTGTTGATCTAGTTTTCCCACTCCTTTTTGGTTGGTTTCTACTTTATGTCACCTTTCAAGGGCCAGACCGGCCTGAAACGTATCCTCAACGCCTCCGGTTACTCGCTGGACGGCCTGCGCGCAGCCTTCACCGGTGAAGCGGCTTTCCGCCAATTGGTACTGCTCAATGTGGTGCTGATTCCGCTGACGTTCTTCCTCAATGTCAGCCGCGTTGAGCAGGCTCTGTTGATTGCCGTGTGCCTGCTGGCGCTGATCGTCGAGTTGTTGAATTCGGCAGTAGAAGCGGCCATCGACCGCATCTCGCTGGAACTGCACCCGCTGTCGAAGAACGCCAAGGACATGGGCAGCGCGGCGCAATTCGTCGCACTGAGCATGATCGCGCTGGTGTGGGCAGTGATTCTGCTTTAAGCGATGGTCGGCAAAACGATCTCGTCGCTGCGCTGCACCCCGGCGGTGAAAGCGCGGCACAGATCGAGAAATTCGCGCATGGCTGAGGTCTGATATTTCTGCTTGTGCCAAATGAAATAGAACTGCCGCGCCAGGTCCAGATCCGGCGTTTCAACCGGCACCAGACTGCCACGGCGGAACGCATCGCGCAGCGCCAGCCGCGAGATGCAGCCAATCCCCAGCCCTGACTCCACCGCGCGTTTGATCGCTTCAGTGTGCTCAAGCTCCAGACGAATATTCAGCGCACTGCGATGATGCCGCATGGCCTGATCGAAGGTCAGCCGCGTGCCGGAACCTTGTTCGCGCAAAATCCACGCTTCATGGGTCAACTCTTCCATGGTCGCGCTACCGCGTTGCGCCAGCGGATGCTGCGGCGCGCAGAACACCACCAGCTCATCCTCGACCCAGCTCTGCACTTCGATGTCCGGGTGGCTGCAATCGCCTTCGATTAGACCCAGATCAATTTCGTAGTGGGCGACTTGTTGCACGATATTGGCAGTGTTCTGCACGTGCAGCTTCACCTGGCTTTCCGGGTGGCGCTGCATGAAACTGCCGATGAGCAGGGTCGCCAGGTAGTTGCCGATGGTCAGCGTGGCGCCGACCGACAGCGAGCCGAAACCGGATTTGCCGTTGAGCAGGTCTTCGATTTCCTTGGCCTGATCGAGCAGGGCCACCGCTTGTGGCAACAGCTGTTTGCCGAGGGCGTTGAGGCTCAGCCGTTTGCCGGCGCGGTCGAACAGCTGGCAGCTGGATTGGCGCTCGAGCTCGGTGATCGAGGTGCTAGCGGCCGACTGCGAGAGGTTGAGCAGACCCGCAGCACGGGATACGCTTTCCTGCTGGGCGACGGCGACGAATACTTGCAGTTGACGGAGAGTAAATCGCATATCGATATAACCGATAACCCTTATCTTAATAATCCAGTTAACAGATATTGTCGTCGCTATTAGAATGCGATGCAATTGCGCACCGTCGCCTTCAAAAGCCAGCGCAGACCCAATCTCCAGGAGTCAAACGTACATGAGCAACATGAACCACGAGCGTGTCCTCAGTGTTCATCACTGGAACGACACTCTGTTCAGCTTCAAGTGCACCCGCGATCCGGGCCTGCGCTTCGAGAACGGTCAGTTCGTGATGATCGGCCTGCAACAGCCCAACGGCCGCCCGCTTATGCGCGCTTACTCGATCGCCAGCCCGAACTGGGAAGAGCATCTGGAGTTCTTCAGCATCAAGGTGCAGGACGGCCCGCTGACTTCGCAACTGCAGCACTTGAAGGAAGGCGACGAGATCATCATCTCGAAGAAGCCTACCGGCACCCTGGTTCTCGACGACCTGAACCCGGGCAAGCACTTGTACCTGCTGAGCACGGGTACTGGCCTGGCGCCGTTCATGAGCGTGATTCAGGATCCGGAAACCTACGAGCGCTTCGAAAAAGTGATCCTGGTTCACGGCGTACGCTACGTCAACGAAGTCGCCTACCGCGAATTCATCACCGAGCACCTGCCGCAGAACGAGTTCTTCGGCGAGGCGCTGCGTGACAAGCTGATCTACTACCCGACCGTGACCCGCGAGCCTTTCGAGAATCAGGGCCGTCTGACCGACCTGATGCGCAGCGGCAAGCTGTTCAGCGACATCGGCCTGCCACCGATCAACCCGCAGGACGACCGCGCGATGATCTGCGGTAGCCCGAGCATGCTCGACGAGACCAGCGAAGTGCTCGACAGCTTCGGCCTGAAGATCTCGGCGCGGATGCGCGAGCCGGGTGATTACCTGATCGAGCGTGCGTTCGTCGAGAAATAAGCCCCACTGAAAAGCCCCCATTGCCTGAATTGGCAATGGGGGCTTTTTTATGCCCGCGACATTCACCTGTAGGAGCTGCCGANNCAACCTTCGGCAGCTCCTACATTGGGCGCGGTTTCAGACCATGGCGGGAATGACTTCCAGCACGCGAATCTGCTCAGGCGTCGGATAATGCCAGCGCACGTCCAGATCCCAGAACTGTGCGCCATATTCACGCTCAGGCGCCGGAGTTTGATACGCCGGACGCGGATCCTGCGCCAGGCACTGTTCAATCAGCTCAACCAACGGCTCGTCGAGGCGCTGAGCGTGTGTGTGCGCTTGTTGCAGCGCCGAGTCCGCCCACTGCACGTCAATCAGCTGAGGCGCAGCGCTGGCGATGCTGTTGGAGGCTTCGGGGATGATATCGGCGTAGGGCACGTAAGGTTTGATGTCGAGAATTGGCGTGCCGTCGAGCAAGTCGATACCTGAGATGAACAGTCGATTGGCTTCCACCTTGTCCAGTTTCACCACCGATTGGCCGATGCCGTTGGGGCGGTGAGTCGCGCGGGTGGCGAATACGCCCATGGACTTGTTGCCGCCCAAGCGTGGCGGGCGGACTTTCAGGCGCGGCTTATCTTCGAGCGCCTGATGGAAAAGGAACAGTAGCCAGACATGGCTGACCTGTTCCAGACCCTGCACGGCGTCACCCTGATCGAACGGCGCCACCAGTTCCAGCACGCCACGGGCGGCGGGGGCCAGTTGCGGCTGGCGCGGGATGGCAAATTTCTCCTTGAAGCAGGAGCGCACGAAGCCGATGGGGGAGACGCTGTAAGTCATGGTTTGCATTCGAAGCGGGGCAGGGTGGGCATGATAACCCGTCCCGTCTCAAGTCTGGCGGTGGTCGGGCGGACGCCATCGCTGGCAAGCCAGCTCCCACAGGGTTCTCGAGTGGCTACATAATCCAGGTACACCGCAAAAACCTGTGGGAGCTGGCTTGCCAGCGATAGCCGCGCCGCCGATATCAGAGACTGAAACCACCATCCAACGGAATAATATTCCCGGTCATATAAGCGCCGGCGGTACTCGCCAGACTGATCGCCAACGCCGCCATCTCCTCTTCACGCCCCCAACGCTTCATCGGAATCAACGCCGTGTCCTCGGCCAACGCCTGCTGATCATTACCAATATGCTGGGTCATCTTGCTCGGAAACCGCCCTGGCGCAATCACATTGACGTTGATGTGCTGGCTCACCAGCTCCCGCGCGAGAATCCGCGACAATTGATGCAGAGCGGCTTTACTCGGCCCGTAGGCATACGCCTGCTCACCAAACGAAGAAATTCCTGCCACCGAACCAATATTGATAATCCGCGCCGGATTCGCCGCCGACCCGGCCTTGCGCAACAACGGCAGAAACTGCTGGATGCAGCTGAACACTGAGGTCACGTTGAGCTGCATGACCTTTTCCCAGCCCTTCACCGGGTAGCTCTCCAGCGGCGCACCCCAAGTGGTGCCAGCGTTGTTCACCAGAATATCCAAGTGGGTGATCTGCTCACTCAGGCGCGCGGCCAGCTCCTGTACGCCTTCTTCCGTCGCCAGATTAGCGGCGATGCCATGACATTTGCCCAGGGCACTGAGTTCTTCAGCCGTTTGATGACAAGCTTCAGCGTCGCGCGAGCAGACATACACGCGGGCGCCAGCCTCGACAAAGGCCTTGGCGATCATTTTGCCGATACCACGGGTGCCGCCGGTGACCAGAGCGGTGCGGCCTTGCAGGGAGAAATAGGGGTGCATGGCGAATCCTGAGGGCTAGGGAATCAGTACACCCTAGTCGTCAGCCGCAGAAAGCGAAGCCACTATTTTCAGAAGGAATGAGCAGTCATGCGTTGCGGCGGCGACTATCAGTCGCCGCCGCAGAAGGGGATCAGGCCGGGCGAACGCGCAGGGTCAGACCCTTGAGGAAGTTGCGCAGCAACTGGTCGCCGCACGGGCGGTAGTTGGTGTGGCCGACCTTGCGGAACAGCGCGCTCAGCTCAGGCTTGGACACCGGGAACTCGGCCGCCTTGAGGATTGCGTGCATATCGTCTTCTTTCAGTTCGAAAGCGACGCGCAGCTTTTTCAGGATGATGTTGTTGGTCACCGGCACTTCGATCGGCTGCGGCGGACGGCTTTCGTCCTTGCCACGCTTGAAGATCACCAGACCATCGAGGAAGTGCGCGATGACTTCGTCCGGGCAGCGCACGAAACCTTCTTCGTCTTCTTCTTTCTTGTCGAGCCAGGTCACTACGTCGGCGAGCGCTACTTCCATGCCGCCGAGTTTGATGATCTCGACAACTTTCTTGTCGCTGATGTCGAGCATGTAGCGCACGCTGCGCAATACGTCGTTATGAACCATGTGAGTAATCCTGATAAGCGTTGTGGGCAGCACGCAGGCGCGCTGCCGGAATGTGTGGCGGCAGTGGAAGCCTTAGAACTTCTCTTTGCCGGACAGGTAGCGCCATTGGCCGACCGGGACCTTGCCGATCGAGACGCCGCCGATGCGGATGCGGCGAATGCCGATGACCTTCAGGCCGACCGCTTCGCAGAACTGGGCGATGATCCCCGGCTGCGGATTTTTCATGGCGAAGCGCAGACGGTTTTCGTTCTGCCAGCTGGCCTTGACCGGCGGCAGCTCCTTGCCCTTGTGCGTCAAGCCGTGCTGCAGGCGATTGAGGCCGTGGGCGACCATGTCACCTTCGACTTCAACGACGTATTCCTGCTCGATCTTTGCCGCATCGGCGGTGAGCTTGCGGAGGATTTTCCAGTCCTGGGTGAACACCAGCAGGCCGCTAGCCTTGGCTTGCAGGTCGGCGCTGGCGGTCAGGCGCAGGAAGTGCCCGCGCAACGGGCGCTTGCTGAATCGGTGTTCTTCGCTGAGGGTTTCGGCGCTCAGCGATTGCATGGCGCTCTCGACATCCATGCCGGCAGGGGCGTTGAGCAGGATGGTCACCGGCTCCGGCGCGGTGGCCTTGGCGTCCTTGTCGAGCTCGACCTTCTGGTCGCCGACCTTGAATTGCGGCTCGTCAATCACTTCGCCGTCCACGGTGACCCAGCCGCCCTCAATGAACAGCTCGGCCTCCCGGCGGGAGCAACCGACCAGTTCGATGAGGCGTTTGGAGAGGCGAATCGGGTCAGTCATGACAGGGCCGTAACAAAAAAGGGGTGGGCATTGTACCTGTGTGGCGCCGGTTAAGCCCGGTTCCATTTACACGGTATCCGTATTCCCTGTGGGAGCTGGCTTGCCAGCGATAGCATCACCTCGGTATTTCTGGCAGATCGCAGTGTCTGCATCGCTGGCAAGCCAGCTCCCACAGGATTTTGTGGTGTGTCAGCCGTTGCTTGAGCGTTGTTGGTTCTGGCGCAAACGCATATGCAACAACGGATACGGCTGGCCCATGCCATCCACCTCCGAGCGGCCGATCACCTCGAAACCCTGCTTGAAGTAGAACCCCAGCGCCTGCGGGTTCTGTTCGTTGACGTCGAGTTCATCGGCATTCAAATGTTGCAGAGCGTAATTCAACAGTTTCTTGCCCAGCCCCTGTCCGCGATGCTCAGGATCGATGAACAGCATTTCGATCTTGCCCGCCGCGACTCCGGCAAACCCGGTGATGCGCTGGTCGGCGTCCTTGGTGCAGATCAACATCACCGCATCCAGATAATGCGTGAGCACCAGATTACGCAGCAGCTCGATATAGCTGTCCGGCAGAAAATCATGGGTTGCGCGAACCGAGGCCTCCCAGACCCGGGTCAGTTCCTGATAATCGCTGAGTTTCGGCGTGTGGATGACCGAATGGTGACGCATGCCCGTCTGCCTCTTGTCCGTTTCAAGGGAGTCCGTCCCCCGCTAAACGATAGCCGTAAAAAAGCCCCGCATCTCGTAAAAAGAGCGGGGCTTTCTGTATTTTTTGCGGTGTCTGGCTGGCTATTTCTGTCGCCAGCAAGAACGCTCCCCCTCACCCCAGCCCTCTCCCCCAAGGGGGCGAGGGGGAAGGGAGCAGATCTTCATGCTGTTCAAAACCTGAGTTCGACTCGAAACGTTCAGGTCGGTGCAGCTCGCAAGAACAACTCAATCAGTCCCCTCTCCCTCTGGGAGAGGGCTGGGGTGAGGGGCTTTTGATCTTCAGATCAGATCTGCTCAGCCCACAGATCATATTCGTCAGCGTCAGTCACTTTGCACCAGACCTTGTCACCCGGCTTCAAATTGCTGCCATTGTCGATAAACACGTTGCCATCGATTTCCGGGGCATCGAAGAAGCAGCGGCCAACCGCGCCTTGCTCGTCGACTTCGTCCACCAGTACTTCGATTTCACGGCCGATGCGCATTTGCAGGCGGGCCGAGCTGATCGCCTGCTGGTGCGCCATGAAGCGATCCCAACGATCCTGCTTGACCTCGTCCGGAACGATCTCCAGATCCAGATCATTGGCCGGAGCGCCGTCTACCGGCGAGTACTGGAAGCAGCCAACGCGGTCGAGCTGGGCTTCGGTCAGCCAGTTGAGCAGGTACTGGAAGTCTTCTTCGGTTTCGCCCGGGAAGCCGACGATGAAGGTCGAACGGATGATCAGGTCCGGGCAGATTTCGCGCCAGTTCTTGATGCGCGCCAAGGTCTTGTCTTCGAAAGCCGGGCGTTTCATCGACTTCAACACTTTCGGGCTGGCGTGCTGGAACGGGATGTCCAGGTACGGCAGGATCTTGCCGGCGGCCATCAGCGGGATCAGCTCGTCAACGTGCGGGTACGGGTAAACGTAGTGCAGACGGACCCAGACGCCGAGGGTGCTCAGCGCTTCACACAGTTCGGTCATGCGGGTTTTCACCGGCGCGCCGTTCCAGAAACCGGTGCGGTATTTCACGTCAACGCCGTAGGCGCTGGTGTCTTGCGAGATCACCAACAGCTCTTTAACGCCGGATTTGACCAGGCGCTGAGCTTCGTCGAGCACATCACCGACCGGGCGGCTGACCAGTTTGCCGCGCATCGACGGGATGATGCAGAACGAGCAGCTGTGGTTGCAGCCTTCGGAAATCTTCAGGTATGCGTAGTGGCGCGGGGTCAGCTTGATGCCTTGCGGCGGCACCAGGTCGATCAGCGGGTTGTGATCCTGACGCGGCGGCACGACTTCGTGCACGGCGTTGACCACTTGCTCGTATTGCTGCGGACCGGTCACGGCCAGCACGCTCGGGTGCACGTTGCGGATGTTGCCTTCTTCCACGCCCATGCAACCGGTGACGATCACCTTGCCGTTTTCCTTGATCGCTTCGCCGATCACTTCCAAAGACTCAGCCTTGGCCGAATCGATGAAACCACAGGTGTTGACGACTACAACGTCGGCGTCCTGATAGGTGGACACCACGTCATAACCTTCCATGCGCAGCTGGGTCAGGATGCGCTCGGAGTCGACCAGTGCTTTCGGGCAACCCAGAGATACAAAGCCAACCTTTGGATTGGCCGGCGCAGGAGTGGTGGACATGTCTAACCTCGGTATTTTGTGACATCGCTTTCTTGGTGCGAAAGCCGACGGACGGGCGCTTAGGGCGCGCCTCTGATCAAAAAGTGCGCAATTCTAGCGGCGGGCAACGCACTTGACCAGCTTTATGCAGGGAAATACGACGAGTGCTGCGCTATGCTTCGCGCCGTTGAGCTTTACCAATTTTTTACAGTCAACAAAACGTCTGTAACAACAG
Organism: Pseudomonas chlororaphis; assembly: GCF_000783395.1. Lineage (GTDB taxonomy): Bacteria > Pseudomonadota > Gammaproteobacteria > Pseudomonadales > Pseudomonadaceae > Aquipseudomonas > Aquipseudomonas chlororaphis_H. The sequence continues at coordinate 557,149 of NZ_JSFK01000001.1, forward strand.
GTAAAACAGCGCATGCTGCACCACAAAGCATAGTGCTTCATTCAAGAAGCCGGTTCTGAGAAGTAGGAGTGTTGGATGGGTCAGGCAAGTAGTCATGCGGCAGGCGCCGAGGGTTCGGCCTCCAGGCCGCTGAGTATGCTGGTCGCGGCGGTCGGGGTAGTTTACGGCGACATCGGCACGAGCCCGTTGTACACCCTCAAAGAAGTGTTTTCCGGCGCTTACGGCGTACCGGTCAACCACGACGGCGTGCTGGGCATTCTGTCGTTGATCTTCTGGTCGCTGATCTGGGTCGTGTCGATCAAATACATGATGTTCGTGCTGCGCGCCGACAACCAGGGCGAGGGCGGCATCATGGCGCTCACCGCACTGGCCCGTCGCGCGGCAGGGCATCGCAAGAAGCTGCGTTCGTTGCTGGTGGTTTGCGGGCTGATCGGCGCGGCACTGTTTTATGGCGACAGCATGATCACCCCGGCGATCTCGGTGTTGTCGGCTATTGAAGGTCTTGGGTTGGCATTTGAGGGTATCGACCACTGGGTTGTGCCGTTGTCGTTGGTGGTGCTGGTCGCTCTGTTTTTGATCCAGAGCCACGGTACGGCGCGGATCGGCATCTTGTTCGGGCCGATCATGGTCACCTGGTTTCTCGTCCTCGGCGCCCTCGGTGTCTATGGCATCAGCCACACCCCAGAAGTGCTGCATGCGCTGAACCCGGTCTGGGCCGTGCGTTTCTTCATGGTCCACACAGGCATGGGCGTGGCGATCCTTGGCGCCGTGGTGTTGGCGCTGACCGGTGCCGAAGCGCTGTACGCCGACATGGGCCACTTTGGCCGCAAGCCGATTGCCCGCGCGTGGTTCATCCTGGTGTTGCCGGCGCTGGTGCTCAATTACTTCGGTCAGGGCGCCTTGCTGCTGGAAAATCCCGAGGCGGCGCGTAACCCGTTCTATCTGCTGGCACCGAGCTGGGCGCTGATTCCACTGGTCGGTCTGTCGACGCTGGCCACGGTGATTGCCTCGCAAGCGGTGATTTCCGGTGCATTCTCCCTGACCCGTCAGGCGATTCAGCTCGGTTACATCCCGCGCATGTACATCCAGCACACCTCCAGCGACGAGCAGGGCCAGATCTATATCGGCGCGGTGAACTGGGCGCTGATGGTGGGCGTTGTGCTGCTGGTGCTTGGCTTCGAATCCTCCGGCGCCCTGGCCTCGGCCTACGGTGTGGCGGTGACTGGCACCATGCTGATGACCACCATTCTGGTGTCGGCGGTGATGCTGCTGCTGTGGAAATGGCCACCGATCCTCGCGGTGCCGGTGCTGATCGGCTTCCTGCTGGTGGATGGTCTGTACTTCGCCGCCAACGTGCCGAAGATCGTGCAGGGCGGTGCGTTCCCGGTGATCGCCGGTATCGCTCTGTTTGTGCTGATGACCACCTGGAAGCGCGGCAAACAACTGCTCGTCGAACGCCTCGACGAAGGCGCGCTGCCGCTGCCGATTTTCATCAGCAGCATCCGCGTGCAGCCGCCGCATCGCGTGCAGGGCACTGCGGTGTTCCTCACCGCGCGTTCCGACGCCGTGCCGCATGCGTTGTTGCACAACCTGCTGCATAACCAGGTGCTGCATGAGCAAGTGGTGTTGCTGACGGTGGTCTACGAAGACATCCCGCGCGTACCGCCATCGCGGCGCTTTGAAGTAGAAGCGCACGGAGAAGGCTTCTTCCGGGTAATCCTGCACTTCGGCTTCACCGACGAGCCGGACGTGCCGCAGGCGCTGAAGCTGTGTCATCTGGATGATCTGGATTTCAGCCCGATGCGCACGACTTACTTCCTCAGCCGGGAAACGGTGATTGCTTCGAAACTTGAGGGCATGGCGCGTTGGCGTGAAGCGCTGTTTGCGTTCATGTTGAAGAATGCCAATGGGAATTTGCGGTTCTTCAATCTGCCGTTGAACCGGGTGATTGAGCTCGGCACGCAGGTAGAAATGTAAGCCTGGCCTCAACTGAAAAGCCCCCGTCGGCCTAGTGGCTGGCGGGGGCTTTTTTGTGTCCGCTGATAAACCTCAAATCCACCACAAATCCCCTGTGGGAGCTGGCTTGCCAGCGATGAGGCTGGCACATTCAGAATCAATGTCGACTGAATCACCGCCATCGCTGGCAAGCCAGCTCCCACAAGGTTATGAGGTGGGTTCAGCCAGTTCGGTTTCGGATTCAGTCTTCGTCCGCGCAGGTCGTGGCATCAGCGCTTGGATCACGTCATCAATCAAGGCTTTGCCCATCACCGTCAGGTAATGCGCGGCCCAGGCATGGCGGTCGGTGTCTTTGATGAAGGCAGCATCCTCGGCGAAGGATTTGGCGAGGGATAGCAGGTCGGAGGATTGGGACAAGGCATCGATGATCGGGATGCCGGCGCGGACGTTGAAGAACGCTTGATCCGCGTTATAGAGGAAAGGGGTGAAGCCGATGGTTTTAGCGTTTGCAAGTCCGTGCAGATCAGTTTCGGTCATCGTGTTACTCCTTAGTTCGAAGCGCCGCGACTTTCGTTACCACGCGAAAGGGAGGCAACTGTACGCAGGGTGGTAAACCGGGAACCAAGGAAACCGGCACGCCCAAAAGCGTCCCACGCACAGCCGCCATAACTTGAGGAGCGCGCTGTTGCGATGGTTTCTCCGGGTTACCACACCCGATCGCTGAATGGGTCAGCGACGTCCGGAGAGTATCCCGTCGAAAAACAGCGCAATAGAGCGGCAAAGCGCCCGAACACGAGTTTCGGAGTTTGCCTACAAGGTCTGTGGGCGTCATCCGATATTGCGAGACTGGAAGTAAACGATACTAAACGTCTGACACGAACCGACGTGTGCAAAGCATTCAGGTACGTATGACAGCATCAGCGCAACAAGAAGCACAGGATGAACCGAAGGACCTTCGGCTCGAAAAGAAGGCCAGTGAACGATTGCTCATCTTTGATCTGGCCCAAGCAATCAGCCATGAAGATATGCGGGCAAGGTATGCAGCGATTAGTGATCGACCCAAGGGCTTGACGACCCGACCTCGTCAGTGAGACAAGTGTCCACGTTTTATGGAATGTGGACACTTGAGGTTTTGAGCTAAATGAAGAGTCAAGACATTTTACTTTTGTTCAAAATGGCCAGTCTCCACGCTCAGGAAGAGAACCTCTTGGGGGAGATGGAGGCCGAATCAAATTCGGACAGGGTCGAAGAGCTGCTCAGGCCCTATGTCGTCAGCCGAATGACCGCAGGGGAGGGTGTGGGGAAGCCATTGGTTACCTATTCCACTGGTGGGGAAGACACAGTCTTCCAGCGCCGCGAATTCGATTCGCCTTTCGCTGATGGGCCAGGCTGGGAGGGATGGGCGGAACCAGCATCTGATCCACCGCTGACAAGTTGGAGCGATCGCTACTCTCTGCGTGCGCTGTCTGCCTCTCTCGGACTGAGCAAAAGCGAAGTCTCAAATGCTCTCGCCCGGTGCCGGGAATCTGGATTGCTCATTCATGATTACGACACCGGGCTTGCCAAAGTGCACCGCCGGGAACTGCTGAAAATTACCGAGCACGCGCTGAAGTACTTCTTCCCGGTCAAGCCTGGCGCGATGGTTCGTGGCATACCCACAGGTTTTGCAGCGCCTGCGCTGTCCAAAAGCATCAAGAGTGCGGGTGGTTTGATTCCGGTCTGGCCGGATGCGCAGGGAACCGAGCGAGGTCAAGCGATCGAGCCGCTTTACAAAACAGTGCCGGAAGCGGTGAAAAAAGACCGGATCCTTTATCACTATCTGGCGCTCGCTGATGCAATCCGTCTGGGTGGCCCGCGTGAGTGTGGTGTGGCAGTCAGTATTCTGAAGGCAGGGATGGGGCTGAAATAACATGCCGTCAAACGCGGATCACAACTACGAACTCATTGAGTTCGTGGCTGAAGGCTTGGGCGAGGCGTTTCTCGCCGAAGTTGCTTTTGTTGGCGGTTGCACAACCGCCATGCTGGTTACAGATACAGCCGTGCTGGACGACATTCGTTTCACTGATGACGTTGATCTAGTGATCGAGTTGGCCGGTATCAGCGCCTGGAACCAACTCACCGAACGGCTGGCGGCCAAGGGATTCAAGATCACCGGTGAGGACGAGGTCAATTGTCGTTTTCGCTTCAATGACGTTGTCGTGGATGTCATGCCTTCCGACCCAGCAGTGCTCGGCTATGCCAACCGCTGGTTCGTCGAGGGGCTGGCGAGGGCGGATAAATTCACCCTGCCCAGCGGCACTGTCATCCAGATATTCCAGCCCACGTATTTTGTCGCAACGAAACTGGAAGCTTTCGCCGGTCGGGGAAATGGTGATCCTTATCACAAGGATGTCGAGGACATGATCATCTTGATCGATGGTCGGCCTGAGCTGTTGGAGGAGGTGGGCCAAGCTGACAAGGACCTCAAGGCGTTCATCACAGAGGGAGTCCAGAAGCTGATGGCGCTCGATGGGGTTGGCTACGTGATCGAAAGTTCAGGCTCGGTGCAGGCGAATCCGGGCAGAGGGCAGATTATTCACAGGCGTATGAAAGCGCTGGCCAACGCATGAGATACCACTCCCGATCAATCACTGGGCAAGCCAGCAGGGCAAATAATGACTATGCCGGAGCGACCTGTAATGTTGACAGTGGGTTTTTTGTTGTCGCGGATGGCACTTCCAGGCGCGGCAGTGGACAGCTGGCTGAAAGCTTCGTAAACGGCATGCTGGCGGCTCATTCCACACAGGTGGAGCAGGGGAGCTATCCTGCAGAACCCGCAGCTGTTGAGCGTCTATTGGGTTCAATACTGGCGGATTTTCATGCATCGTTGCCTGCTGATCAGACGGGAGCGATCTGTTACCTGATTGGCTTGGTCGCTCATGGCCGACTCACCGTTGCATACGAAGGTGACTGTTCATGCGGGATTGTGACGCTGGCGGGAGCCATCGAGTGGATTACGCCACCTCACTGCAAGGCCAATTGGCGGCGCGACCGTTCGCACTGTGAGTTGGCGCAAGACCCGGCGCGAAATTCCGTAACACGATGCCTGAAGATCAATCGGGTTCCGAACCCTGACTTTGTTTGTTGTGCGCTGGATGCTGTTGAGCGCTTGGTATTTGTCACTGATGGCTTTTGGGCGGACTTGACGCAAGCCCAGCAAAGCAGTTTGTTGGCGGCGCCGGATAGCGACTTTAGCGTTGGCGACGATGATGTCACGTGGATAGATGTTCAGCTTGGCCGGCGAGACTGACGATTTGCCTGAATCCAGCGCCATCCCTTGTAGGAGCGAGCCTGCTCGCGAAGGCGTAGTGTCAGTCGACGAATCTGTAAACTGACCCACCGCTTTCGCGAGCAGGCTCGCTCCCACAGGGGATTTCCCACAAGGGATTTTCGTGGCTGCTGGAATGTAAAAAGCCCCCGCAACTGTGAAGTTGCGGGGGCTTTTTATGGGCGTAGCTCAGATCACTCTTCGGCGACCGAGTCCTTGCTCTGACGCTTCTCGATCAGATCCACCAAACGCTTGGCCAGCGCCGGGTAGTTCTCGTCGAAGTGGTGGCCGCCAGGCAGTTTCACGGCTTCGCCAACAGCAGTCTTGTCCGTACAGCCGCTTTCATCGGTTTCTTCTTCGCCGTAGATGCAAATCACCTTGGCCGGTGGCAGCTTGGCCATTTCCGGGCCGGTGGCGGCTTCTTTGCCGGCGTTGCCCAGCCAGCCTTCGACTTCGATTTCGAAGCTGCCGGTGCGGGCGAAGGCCAACAGGATGATTGCGTCGACGCGTTGCTGCTCGGTGTCCGGCAAGCGGTTGTAGATCGCTGGCAACACGTCTGCACCGAACGAGTAACCGGTGAGGATGAAGCGTTTGGTGCCCCATTTCTGCCGGTAATGCTGCATCAGTTCGGTCAGGTCGAGTGCGCTTTGCTCCGGGCTTTTGTGCTGCCAGTAGTAGCGCAGGGTGTCGATGCCGACCACCGGGTAGCCGATCTTGGCCATTTCACCGGCCACGTCGCGGTCGAGGTCGCGCCAGCCGCCGTCACCGGAGAGGAACAGGGTCACGGTGTCCTTGGCTTGACCGGCCGGCACTTCCACCACCGGGATCGCCAGACCGCCGTTGGCCTTGTCGCCGCCGACGAGGATTTTGCGCAGTTCGTTGTTCAGCACTTGCGGCAGATTGATGTCGTAGTCGCTGATGCTGGTTTCGGCGTTCGGTTGGTCGCGTACGAAACCTGCGCTGGCGTCGTCCGGGTTGTCGTTCCAGGCTGCCAGCCAGTGGCCGTGGGCGGCGGATTTCGGCAACAGGTGAGTGCAGCCACCTTTTTCCAGGGCGAGGTCGACGGAGATGGCTTGGGCCTTGTCGTCTTTTTGCTCGGACAACCAGCGCCAGGCCAGTACAGCGCCTGGGCCGATGCCGCTGACCAGAGTGGCCGGGCCATTCAGTTCACGCAGACCCGATTGCAGGGCGCGGCTTTGCAGCAGGCAGTCCTTGGGCAGAATCACCTGAACGATCTGCGCCGAAGCGCTGCGGCTCAGGGTGGTCAGTTGTTTTTCAGAGAGTTTCTGGTCGTCGTTGACCGCGACCAGCACCTGCGCCTTGGGCTTGGTGCCCGGGATGACGCGGGTCATGGCGGCGCCATCGGCCGGGGTCAGTTGTTCGACGGTCGGTTCCGGTGCCGGACGTTTGAGGTACCAGAAACCGCCGCCGGCAATCACGGCCAGCACGATCAGTGCGGCCAGGATGTACTTCAGGGAGCGTTGAATCATCAGCGTTTCACCAATCCAGTCAAGCCGCCCGCGATCAGGGCAGCAGTGTCGGCCAGCGCCACCAGCGGATCGAGTCCGGCGGGCACGGCCATATAACGGGGTTCCCAGTCAGGCTGGAACTTGTCTTTGAAGCGGCGCAAGCCTTGGAAGTTGTACAGCTGCTCACCACGGCGGAAAACCATCGAGCCCAGACGCTGGGTCAGCGGCGCACCACGGCGGGGTTGCAACCCCGACAACGGCACCATGCCCAGGCTGAAACGCGCGTATCCGTGACTCTTATAGTGTTGAATCAGGCCGACCATCATGAATTCCATGGTCAGCTTGGGCGCGTCCGGGTGCGCGCGCATCAGGTCGAGACTGGCCAGATCATGGCTGTAGGTCTCGAGCAAGTTGGCGAACGCCACCGGGCGGCCTTCGAAGCGAATCACCGCGATGCGGAAATGCTTCAGGTAATCGTCGCTGAAACGGCCGAGGGAGAAACCTTTCTCACGCACGTTCTTGCCGGTCAGCCACGCATCGGAGATCACTTTCAGCTCGTCCATCGGCGCCTGACCTGGCTCGTGGATCTCCAGCGACAAGCCGTCACGGGTGCCACGGTTCCAGGTGTAGCGCAGATCCTTCATCTCTTTGCCCTTGGCTTCGAGATCAAAGCGATGCAGATCGACCCGGGCTTCTTCGCCCAGCTTGATCGCGGTCAGGCCGATGTCCATGTAGTACGGCAGGTTCTCCGCGCGCACCTGGTAGAACACCGGGCGGGCGTGGTGAATATCGCAGAGGTCGCGGAACTGCCAGATCATCTCGGCGCGTTGCTGGCCAGGGCCGATCGGATCGTACAGGGCCACCAGACTGCGGCCACGGCGCGCGTACATCAGGAACGCTTCGTCGTTCTGGTGAAACAGCAACGCCTTGTCACCGGTCAGGGCGAGGCCGCCGTCGGGTTGTGACGACGCCATCAGAATCTTCGCCGCGCGATCGAGTTCGTCAGGCGTCGGCAGGTGAATGACCGGGCGCGCGGTACGCAGCAGCCAGGTCAGCGCGATCACCAGCAGCAGGACGGCGGCGCCGAGCAGCGAACGCAGGCCACGCGGTGCGTCAGCGTCGAGGGTGAACTGCCACCACAGTTGATGGCTGTAGGGCACGTCTTGATAGGCGAACAGCAGCAGCCACGTCGAAGCGCCCAGCACACAGAGGCTGGCCACCAGATACAGGGGGGAGAAGGGCAGTTCGGTCAGGCGGCTCGGGCGATAGAACGAGCGGCGGAACACACCGAGCAATGCTGCGGTGAGTGTCATCAGCGTCGCTTCTTCCCAGTCGAAGCCTTTGAGCAGCGAGAGCAGGGCGCCGACCAGCAGCAGAATGGTGGTCAGCATCCACGCTGCCGACAGGCGCCGGCGCAGACCTTGAGCGAGCATCAGGCAGAGCACGCCGATCAGGCTGGCGCCGAAGTGCGAAGCGTCGACCAGACGATGCGGGATCAGAAAGCCGATGTGCTCCAGACGTGTGTCGATCTCGGGAGTGGCGCCGGAAAACAGCAGCACTACGCCAGAGAGGAACACCAGCACCGCCAGAATCGGTGCCGCCAGACCGGACGCGGCGCGCATGGTCTGGGTCTGGAACAGGCGTTGACCTTCGTTGATCAGCAGGAATACGCAGGCCACCAGCAGCGGCAGCACCACATAGATCAGGCGATACAGCAGCAGCGCCGCGGCCAGTGGTGCGGCACCGAGCGTGTCGGCGAAAGCGGCCAGCAGAATCGCTTCGAACACACCGACGCCGCCGGGTACATGGCTGAGCACGCCAGCCGCCAATGCCAGCAGGTACACCAGCAGGAACGCACCAAACGGCGGAGCTTCCGGCAGCAATAGATAAAGGACCGTGGCGGCAGCCGCAACGTCGAGGGCGGTAATGATCAGTTGCAGGAAGGTCAGGCGACGCCCCGGTAAACGCAGCGTGCGGCGGCCAACCCTGACCAGCAGGTTGTCGCGCAACGGTTGTTCCGGCAGGCGCCGACGGTAGATACCGATAGCCAGTACGGCGCCAAGCGCCAGCACGACAGCGGCGACCGTGCCGAGCAGGCCTTCGGAAAGCCCCAAGGCCTGGGAGGCAGCAGGCAGGTCGCTCAGCGTTGCCAATGCAGCCAGCGGCGGCAAGGCGCAGCCCAGCGACAAACTGGCGAACAACGTCATGTGCGCGACTTCCGACGCCCCCAGACCCAATCGTGCATATAAACGGTAGCGAACCGAGCCACCGGACAGCAGCGACAGACCGATCGCATTGCCTATCGCAAACGCGGTGAAGCCGCCCAGCGCCAATGTGCGCGGCGGCAAGGTCACGCCGGCATAGCGACTGGCCGACCATTCATAGCCCAGCAGAATAATGAAGCCGACCACGGTCGCACCGAAGGCGCCGATCAGCGCGGGTTTCGGCACGTCGAGAATCGAGTCGTGCAGTGCATCGAGATCGAGTTCGGCAAGCAGATGGCGACAGGCAATCAGCGCAATGGCGAACAGCAGCAAAGTCACCGCCAGACCAATCGGTTGCCGGTATTTGCTCAACCGATCCAGCAAGCGCAAACGCTCGGGTTTGATCGGATGTTCCGCTGTGACGGTGTCTTGTGGATCAGACGAGTTGGCGCGCATCAATCACCTCTTGGATTGTGCGCGACAGGATGGAGGTATCCAGCCAAGTTACCAATCCCTGTAGAAAAAAATAATCACAAAATACTACGCCTCTCACCGGGTATCGGCGAGGGCAGTTCCTGGATTGCAGAGGCCTGGCCTGCGACTCAAGCATAGTCGCAAGTCATTACTTCTGAAGATCCCAAGCGGTTCACTGCACAGTGACAGATCATTGTTGCGAAAGGACTTTTTCAACAGATACAAAAAAGGCCACTCTTTCGAGTAGCCTTTTTTGATGTTTGGTTGCGGGAGCCGGATTTGAACCGACGACCTTCGGGTTATGAGCCCGACGAGCTACCAGACTGCTCCATCCCGCGTCTGTGTGGCGGCATTCTACAGGCGAACGGCGAGGTGTCAACCGCTAATCCCGTAAAGGGTCAAATAAGTGTGCAATCGCGTCAAACGGTCGCAGGTGATGCGTTAAGTTTCGGAAATGCAACGAATTCCTGTTTGGCGATCCTTCTATATAAGAGGAGGCAATCCACAAAACAGACGCGCACAAAAAAGGCCACTCTTTCGAGTAGCCTTTTTTGATGTTTGGTTGCGGGAGCCGGATTTGAACCGACGACCTTCGGGTTATGAGCCCGACGAGCTACCAGACTGCTCCATCCCGCGTCTGTGTGTCGGCATTCTACAGAGGATCGCTGGGGTGTCAACCCGCAATCTGGATAAAAACTGTTGAGGTTCAATCGGTTAGCGCTTTTTCTCGGGTGTTTGTCACGCTGCAGGTCAGGCGGGGCAAGGCTTTCAGCTCTATTGGCGGCCACTCGTCGATTGAGAAAATAAATTCAAAGGACATTTCCTACCGCCTGGAAAGAACATTCATACCACTGGTGCTATATACAGGTGTCAGTGAGATACTGCCGATCCGGTTCGCCACGTTTCCTTTTCTGACATGACTCAGCGAAAAATCATCCACATTGACTGCGACTGTTTCTACGCCGCCATCGAGATGCGCGATGATCCGCGTCTGGCCGGCAAGCCGTTGGCAGTGGGCGGCTCGGCGGATCGGCGCGGGGTGATTGCCACCTGCAATTACGAAGCGCGGGCCTATGGTGTGCGTTCGGCAATGGCTTCGGGGCATGCACTGAAGTTGTGTCCGGACCTGACCATCGTCAAGCCGCGAATGGATGCCTATCGCGAAGCCTCGAAAGAAATTCACACGATCTTTGCCGATTACACCGACCTGATCGAGCCGCTATCGCTGGATGAGGCCTATCTGGATGTCTCCGATAGTGCGCATTTTGGCGGCAGTGCCACGCGCATCGCTCAGGACATCCGTCGCCGGGTCTCCAATCAATTGCACATCACCGTGTCTGCGGGGGTGGCGCCGAACAAGTTTCTGGCCAAAATTGCCAGCGACTGGAAAAAGCCCAACGGTTTGTTTGTGATCACGCCAGATCAGGTCGAAGACTTTGTCAGTGGTTTGCCGGTGAGCAAGTTGCACGGTGTCGGCAAGGTCACGGCCGACAAACTGGGCAGGCTCGGCATCATTGACTGCTCGCAGTTGCGTGAGTGGGACAAGCTGGCGCTGGTACGCGAATTCGGTAGCTTCGGCGAGCGATTGTGGAGTCTCGCCCGTGGGATCGATGACCGGCTGGTGCACAACGACAGTCGGCGTCAGTCGATCAGCGTGGAAAATACCTACGACGTTGATCTGCCGGATCTGCGCAGTTGCCTCGACAAACTGCCAGAGCTGCTGGAAACCCTGAAAACCCGTATGGCACGGATCGACAGCAGTTATCGGCCGGGCAAGCCGTTCGTCAAAGTGAAGTTTCATGATTTCACCCAGACCACGCTGGAGCAGGCCGGGGCAGGGCGGGATCTGGGCAGTTATCAGCTGATGCTGACGCAGGCGTTCAATCGCGGCGGGAAACCGGTGCGGTTGCTTGGGGTCGGGGTGAGGCTGGAGGATTTGCGCGGCGGGTTTGAGCAGATGGAGTTGTTTGAGCGGTAGTCTTGCGGTGTCTGTCAGGGACTCTTCGCGAGCAGGCTCGCTCCCACATTTGGAATGTATTCCACCCTGTGGGAGCGAGCCTGCTCGCGAAGCTTTTAGCTTTTGCTGTTAATTCGGCCCCGGATCCGCCACCAGACGCCCGGCATCCTTGGTCAGCGACTTGAGAAACTCTGTCTGCAACTCAGGATCGTTGCGCGTCAGTTCGATCAGACTTTGTTCCAGCTCGCTGGCTTCTTCTTCCAGACCCAGTTCCGACAAGCGCTTGACCCGGTGTACCCACTGGCTCACTTCGTCGTCTTCCAGGTCGTCATAAATCAGCCCGTGCGCTTCCAGCAACTTGCCGCGCAGATGACTGCTGATCATCAGCGAAGAATCCGAGTGCACGTCATCCTTGGCGTCTTCGACGCTGATCTGCAGTTTGCCGACGTGATTGAGGTCATTTTCGGCAAACGGACTGTCGAGCAGGTTCAGACGCAGCACACCATTACGATCGGTGGTCATGTCAAAGGTCTGTTTGCCAGCCTTGACCTGCACCGGCCGCTCGCTCCAGGGCAGGCTCGAATACTCCGTGCGCTTGTCGCGCTGGACTTCATCGATGCCGGCCAGATTCTGCTGCGCACGACCGTTGGACTGCACGTTCATGAACGGGTTGAGCCCGGCGAAACCGTAGCTCAGCCAGTCCTTGGTGACGCTGTCCGGCAGGTTGCCGAGGGCGAACACGTTGACCACGTTGGCGCCGACGCCACCGACCACGGCGACCACGCCCAGCGGGATCTCGTAGACCTCCCGCCAAGGCTGGTAGGGCGTATAGCGATCGTAGCGACGTGTCACTTCGAACTCGGTGACTTCAAAAGTCTTCTGTTCGTTGATCTTCACACGTCGCTGCGGCAGCTCAAGCGCCTTAGGCTCACCGACATCAATCTGCAGGCTATGGTCGAGCAACTTTCGCTCGACCCGCTCTTCGTGCTCGCTGCGTTGTGACATGTGATTGGCACAGCCGCTGACCAGCAGGGCACCGCACAGGGCGGTGCCTCCGAGGCCTAAGGTGTTTCGCTTGAACATGACGTCTCTATCTGGTTTCAGCGGCGGATACGGGCCTGCAGGAAGGACAATACGTCGGCCACCGGCAATGCTTGCGCTTCGCCTTCGGTACGGCTCTTGTATTCCAGGTTGCCTTCGGCGAGGCCGCGGTCGCTGACCACGATCCGGTGAGGAATGCCGATCAGCTCCATGTCCGCGAATTTGATGCCCGGGCTGGTTTTCTTGTCGCGATCGTCCAGCAGCACTTCGAAGCCGGCCGCCGTCAGTTCGGCGTACAGCTTGTCGGTGGCTTCGCGCACCTGCTCGGTTTCATAGCGCAGCGGTACCAGAGCAATCTGGAACGGCGCCAGGGTGTCGCTCCAGATGATGCCGTTTTCGTCGTTGTTCTGCTCGATGGCCGCAGCTACCACGCGGGACACGCCGATGCCGTAGCAACCCATTTCCAGGGTCACTGGCTTGCCGTTCTCGCCCAACACTTCGCACTTCATCGCTTTGCTGTACTTGTTGCCCAGCTGGAAGATGTGCCCGACTTCGATGCCGCGCTTGATCTCCAGGGTGCCTTTGCCGTCCGGGCTTGGGTCACCGGCAACCACGTTGCGCAGGTCAGCCACGGTCGGAACCGGCAGATCACGCTCCCAGTTCACGCCGAAGTAGTGCTTGTCGTCGATGTTCGCGCCGATACCGAAGTCGCTCATCAGCTCGACCGAACGGTCGATGATGATTGGCAGCGGCAGGTTCAGCGGGCCGAGCGAACCGGCGCCGGCGCCAATGGCGTCACGCAGTTCGGCATCGGTGGCCATGACCAGCGGACTGGCCACGCCAGGTTGCTGGGCAGCCTTGATTTCGTTGAGTTCGTGATCGCCACGAATCACCAGCGCGATCAGCTTGCCTTCTTCTTCGGCGCGCACGATCAGGGTCTTGATGGTCTTTTCAATCGGCAGATTGAATTTTTCCACCAGGGCCGCGATGGTTTTGGTGTCTGGGGTGTCGACCAGGCGCAGCTCTTCGGTCGCAGCGGGACGCGACGTTTCACGCGGCACAGCTTCGGCCTTCTCGATGTTCGCCGCGTAGTCGGAACCGTTGCTGAAGACGATATCGTCTTCGCCAGACTCGGCCAGTACGTGGAATTCGTGCGAACCAGCGCCACCGATTGAACCGTTGTCGGCTTCAACCGGACGGAATTTCAGGCCAAGACGGGTGAACACGTTGCAGTAGGCCTGGTGCATGCGGTCGTAGGTGACCTGCAGCGAGGCTTGATCAGCGTGGAACGAGTAGGCGTCCTTCATGATGAATTCGCGGCCGCGCATCAAACCGAAGCGTGGGCGGATTTCGTCACGGAATTTGGTCTGGATCTGGTACAGGTTGATTGGCAGCTGTTTGTAGCTGCTCAACTCGTTGCGCATCAGATCGGTGATCACTTCTTCGTGGGTCGGGCCTGCGCAGAAGTCGCGACCGTGGCGGTCTTTGATGCGCAGCAGCTCAGGGCCGTACTCTTCCCAGCGTCCCGATTCCTGCCACAGTTCGGCCGGTTGGGTGCTCGGCATCAACACTTCCAGAGAGCCGGCGGCGTTCATCTCTTCGCGAACGATGGCTTCAACCTTGCGCATAACCCGCAGGCCCATGGGCAGCCAGGTGTACAGGCCCGAGGCGAGTTTGCGGATCATGCCGGCGCGCAGCATCAGCTGATGGCTGATCACGACCGCATCGGAAGGCGTTTCTTTCTGTGTGGCGAGCAAAAATTGACTGGTGCGCATGGTTGGCCGTTGTCGGTTGCTATGACTGGAAATGACGGAGCAGTGTACCGGCGAGTTTTGCTGACGTACAGGCGTGCGGCCGGTGGTGAGGTCCAACGGCAGGATTCCTCCCGCCGTTGGCGAAACGTCTTACGACTCTTCCGCAACCGGCGTCGGTACAGGCTCGGGCGTGGGCGTAGGGCCTTCGCGGCGACTCTCCTGGAACCAGTGCAGGGCGATCAGCACCAGTGTCGGTACGCCGAGCAGGGCGGTGATCAGGAAGAAGCTGTGGTAACCGAACTTCTCGACCAGGACACCGGAATAGCCGCCCATCAGGCGCGGCAATAGCAGCATGATCGAGCTGAGCAGGGCGTATTGCGTGGCCGAGAACTTCAGGTTGGTCAGGCTCGACAAATAGGCCACGAACGCCGACGTCGCGAGACCCGAGCTGAAGTTGTCGAGGGAAATGGTCACCACCAGCATCTGCAGGTCCGGGCCCATGTCGGCGAGCATCACGAACAGCAGGTTGGTAGCTGCCGAAGCGACACCACCAATAAAGAGGATCGGCAGAATGCCGAAACGCACGATCAGCAGTCCCCCCATACCGGCGCCGACCAGCGTCATGATCAGGCCAAAGATTTTGCTGACACTGGCGATCTGATCCTTGGTGAAGCCCTGGTCGATGTAGAACACGTTGGCCATGACGCCCATGACCGTATCCGACATTCGATACGTGGCGATCAGGCCGAGCAGCAGCAGCGCCTGCCAGCGGTAGCGCAGGATGAAGTCGTTGACCGGTGTCAGCACCGGTGCGAGGCCGCGACGACCCATGGTCGACAGACACAGACCGGTCAGCAGCGTATAGAGAATCGCGCGCAGGAAGGCGCGGTCTTCGAGCAGCAGGTCAAGCGGACTCATGTCACCGAACAGCACACTGGCAAAATCGGTGTTGTAGAGCTGGGTGAACATCGCCGGTACCGAGACCAGCAAGATAATCAGCACAAACACCGACATCAGTTGATGCATGAAGGTGTAGCGCCCGGCCTGTAATTGAGTGCGCAGCGGTACCGGCGGCTCGCGCATCAGCAGCGTGGTCAGCAGCGCGGGAATCATCAGCGCGCCGAACAGTGCGTAAGTGCCAGCCCAGGCTGAGTGCTGATAATTGAAACCGGTAGAGCCGAAGCCTTCGGCGAAGAACAAGGCGCCGGCAGTCGCCAGCAGCGCAGCGACACGGTAGCCGGACATATAACTGGCGGCGAGAGCGGCCTGGCGGTTGTCTTCGGCGATTTCCAGACGATAGGCATCCACCGCGATATCTTGAGTGGCGGAGGCGAAAGCGACGACGACTGCAATGGCGATCAGCCAGGACAGATGCTTCTGCGGATCGCAGAAACCCATGCCGATCAAGCCGAGAATCACCAGGGCTTGCGAGAGCACCAGCCACGAACGGCGACGACCAAGCTTGCCCAGCAACGGCAGGCGCCATTGGTCGAGCAAAGGTGACCAGACCCATTTGAACGCATAGGCCAGACCGATCAGGCTGGCATAGCCGATGGTTTCACGGGCCACACCGGCCTCACGAAGCCAGACGGAAAGCGTTGAAAACACCAGCATGTACGGCAGGCCGGCGGCGAAACCGAGCAACAACAGCACGAGCGTCGAAGGACTGGCATAAGCGGCTAGCGCGGCGCGCCAGGTTTTACGGGGCATGGGCTGAAGTCTGCCTCAAGATTGCGAAAACAAAGCGCGCACTCTAACCGCTGTGCTCTACCGGACGCCAGCCATGGCGCTGAATATCCACACGATTGTTCAGGACGGTGATGCCTTCCATGCGCAATCGGGCCCGTTGCTCATCGCCCGAGGGGCTGCCCACCGGCAGGCTGATCCGACCGCCGGCGCCCAGTACACGGTGCCAGGGCAGTTTTGTATCGCCGGGCAACTGACTCAAGGTGCGGCCGACCCAGCGGGCGGCGCGCCCCAACCCGGCCAGTTCAGCTAACTGACCATAGCTGACGACTTTGCCTTCTGGCACTTGAGCGAGGGTGGAGTAGAGCGCCGTGCGTCGGATTTGCGCTTCACTGTCACGGTCGTGGGGCTGCTCTGTCACGGGCGCGGTTCCTGAACATTGGCGGATTTGATGCTTCAAGGGTAATACGTCGCTGCGTAGTTGAGAAATGAACTCAATGGAAATCGTCCGGTCAGTCCTTGTCAGGGTCTTATTCCTACGGATAATGCCGACCTTTTTCGCAAACTTGAGCCTTCGATTCGCTTATGTTGTCCAGATCCTTGCTGTGCCTTGCTGTTTTCAGCGCGTCCACGCCCCTGCTTGCCGACACCGTCTGGTTGAAGAACGGTGACAAGTTGAGCGGCACCATCACCGTGTTCGACGGCGGCAAGCTGTTGATCCAGACCAAGTACGCCGGTGCGGTCACGATTGACTGGAAAGAGGTCAAGACGCTGGACAGCGATCAGCACTTGTTGGTCAAGCAGGACGCCTACACCGGTGAAGTGTCCAAGTCGCTGACCGCCGCCGAAGATGGCAAGGTCACCCTGGCCAACGGAGAGGCGCCGAAAACCGTGGAGCTGGCGAGCATTCAGCAGATTCTCAAGCCGAAACCGGTGGTCGAGGATCTGGTGTGGAAGGGCAATGTTGACCTGGCGCTGGACTATCAGCGTGCCGAGAAGGACACCGACGACTACGATGTTGGCTTCAAGACCACGGCGCGTCATGGTCGCTGGCGGCATACCGCCGAAGGTGAGTACAACCGCGAAGTGCAAGATGACGAAACCACCACCAACAACTGGCGCGCCGAATATGCACTCGACCGCTTTCTCACCGATCAATGGTTCTGGCAGGGTCGACTGAATTACAAGCGCGATCACATCGAAGAGCTGGCACGCCAGCGTGTGGTCGGTACCGGTCCCGGCTACCAGTTCTGGGATGATGAGTTGGGCGCATTCTCGCTGGGCTCGCTGCTTAACCGCACCGACTACGAGTATCGCGATGGCAGCAAGGACAACTTCTATTCCGTCGCGATGAAGTGGGATTACAACCGCTACCTGATCGGCAAGAAGGTCGAATTCTTCACCAACGGTGAAGTGGGCAAACCGCTGTCCGGTGTTGCCGATTACGCGCTGGATGCTGAATTGGGGCTGCGTTACAAGGTCACCGACTGGGCGTCGCTCAACCTCAAGGCCGAGCGCGACATCATCAGCGGCACCAACGATGCAGACTTGAACAAGACCCGTTACACCGCAGGGTTTGGCGTGGCCTGGTAAGGCACTCACAAAAAATCGCAGCCCTGACAGGCTGCGATTTTTTTTGTCTGTACAAAACAGACGCCCACAAAAAAGCCCCGCTTTTAAGGGCGGGGCTCTTTTCTAAAGAAGCTACAAGTTAGATAACTTGTACTTCTTCAGCTTGCATGCCTTTCTGACCGCGGGTAGCGATGAAAGAAACCTGTTGGCCTTCTTTCAGGCTTTTGAAGCCGTCGGATTGGATAGCTTTGAAGTGAACGAACAGGTCGTCACCGGATTGTGGAGTGATGAAGCCGAAGCCTTTTTCATCGTTGAACCACTTAACGGTACCGGTTTGGCGATTAGACATGGTGTAACTCCTTGAACAAAGATAACTGCGACTCAGGAAGAACCCTGGCCGAGACTGAGTGCAAAGAGCAGGAAAAATTCTTGTAGATGGTTGGATCGAAATTCAACATATCGTGTAGAGATTCTCAGTGACACAAGCAACACAGTGACGCCACCTTAACCCAGTTTCCGAGAAGTGCCAATGCTTCTTGCGAAGGTTTCTCTGTTTTCGGGATCGGCGGTGTGACGGTTCGTCGCCAAAGCCCGTATTTCATGGGTGTTCGGCGAGAATTGCAGCCCGCACTTTGAACCCGGCGGCGCGCCCGGTAAGATGCGGGACAGAATTTTTCCACCTCGCTATTCAGGACACCCCCGCCATGAGCATCAAATCGGACAAGTGGATTCGCCGCATGGCGCAGGAACACGGCATGATCGAACCGTTCGTCGAGCGACAGATGCGCGGCAGCGATGACAGCCGTGTGATCTCCTACGGTGTATCGAGCTATGGCTACGATGTACGTTGCACCAACCACTTCAAGGTGTTCACCAACATCAACTCGTCCATCGTCGACCCGAAAAACTTCGACCCGGGCAGCTTCGTCGACGTCCACAGCGACGTCTGCATCATCCCGCCGAACTCTTTCGCCCTGGCCAGCACCGTCGAATATTTCCGTATTCCACGCAATGTGCTGACCATCTGCCTGGGTAAAAGCACCTACGCGCGCTGCGGCATCATCGTTAACGTCACGCCGCTCGAGCCTGAGTGGGAAGGTCACGTGACGCTGGAATTCTCCAACACCACCAATCTGCCGGCGAAAATTTACGCCAACGAAGGCGTGGCGCAGATGCTCTTCCTTGAATCCGACGAGGAATGCGAAGTGTCCTACAAGGATCGCGGCGGCAAGTACCAGGGCCAGCGCGGCGTCACTCTGCCGCGCACCTGATCCGTCCATCCGACAGATCGCGGGAATTCTTTGGCGGGCAGACACTCTATGGGGTGTACTGCCCGTTTTGCTTTCGGCAAAACGGGCCTTCGCCGAGGAGTGCCCTATGAAGATCGATCCGCAAATCACTGCCGAACTGGCAAGGCTCGAGCCCAATCAGATTGGCGTATTGGCCTGGTCCTTGTTGGCGCATCCGTCGCTGAACATGGCCGGCGGAATTCCCGGACAGCCCGATCCTGATACCCCCAACGAACAACCCACCGAACCGGGCGAACCGACCCTTCCGGACGAGCCGCCACCGGCACCGGTTGCCTGATCTGCATTGAAAATGAATGGCCAGTCAGATGAGGTCTGCAGAGACTTCAACTGACTGGCCATATTTCGTTGTCACCGATGACGAAAATCCTGCAGCTTTCATCCCTCTCGACTGGATATCCCCCAGTAAAAGCGCCAAATGCCGGCAGCAGACTGATGCGTTCACCGAGCCTGAAACACGCCAGGCGCAAGCTTTGTCGACCCTTGCCGTGCAGCCGATAGACCGGGTGTACGTGACCCGCCAGCACGTGCCTTTCAGGATGTGGGTCAGGTTCATGCTGCAAGGCGAATGGCCCGAGCAGCAGCGGTTCCGGCACCACACGGATGTTCAGCGACTCAGGCGGATCACCAGCGCGTTTGTCGTGGTTGCCGCGGATCAGTGTCATCGGTAGCTCAGCGTGGCGCGCACGCCATTGCGCCAGCGCGCTCAGCGTGCCCGGGGCATGAGAGCCGGGTCCGTGCAGGAAATCCCCGAGAAAGATCAATAAGCGGCAGGGCAGCTTCGCCAGTAACCGATCAATCACGGCGATATTGCTCGCCGTGGTGCCATGCGGGACCGGTTGACCAAGACTGCGGTAAGCCGCGGCTTTGCCGAAATGCACATCGGCAATCAGCAGCACCTGTTGCGCGGGCCAATACATGGCTTTCTCCGGCAAAAGCCAAAGTTCTTCGCCGGCCAGACGCACCGGATAGCCTGAATTCATGCGGATTTATCCTTGTCGGCGCTGTTCTCGAGATCACCCACCATCCGCCGGATCCGGTCAGCGAGTTTTTCCGAACTCATGCTTTCGCGCATGCGTTCCACCAGCAACGGAAACCCTAGCGGTGTAGGACGTTTGAGCTGATGCACATCCAGTTTCATCCCGTTGATCCGCCCCAATGTCTGTTCCAAGCGACGAATATCCAGTTCTTCCCGTAGGACTTCTTCCCCGGCCTGGGCCAGTAACAGGTTGTCGGCGTCGT
The DNA here is from genome assembly GCF_000783395.1 of Pseudomonas chlororaphis. Taxonomy (GTDB): domain Bacteria; phylum Pseudomonadota; class Gammaproteobacteria; order Pseudomonadales; family Pseudomonadaceae; genus Aquipseudomonas; species Aquipseudomonas chlororaphis_H. The sequence continues at coordinate 577,118 of NZ_JSFK01000001.1, forward strand.
ATTGCTTGAACACTTCGAAAAACAAACCGCTGGACGCCTGCACTTGTCGGGTACTTTTCGGCGCACCGGGGTAACCGGCGAAGACCAGCCCGGCAATCCGCGCGATTTCACGAAAACGGCGCAAGGCCAGTTCCCCGGCGTTCAGACTGGCCAGAACGTCCGCTAATAAATCATCGGCATTGAAGAGATCGGCATTCAAATACTCGGCCCAGTCGATCGGCGTAGCGCTGAGCAATTCCAGACCGTAATCGTTCACCGCGATGGAAAATGTCACGGGCTGCCGTTGACTGACGCGCCATGCCAACAGGCTCGCCAGCCCCAAATGCACTTGGCGCCCGGCAAACGGATAGAGGAAAAGGTGCCAGCCCTCGCGGGACTTCAGCACTTCGGCCAACAGGTTGTCTGTCGTGGGCAAACCCGACCAGCGCATCTGGGTTTCCAGTAACGGTCGTAATGCCAGCATCTCCGGGCCTACGAACTCACCCTGCGCGGCGGCACTGAAGCGCCTGACCACGGCTTCGGCCAACTCGTTGGAAAGTGGCATCCGTCCGCCATTCCAGCGCGGTACGGCGGCTTTCTTCGCAGTGCTGCGTTTGACATAAGCCGTCATGTTTTCCACCCGCACCAGCTCCAGCAAACGCCCGGCGAACAGAAAGCCATCACCGGGTTTGAGCCGCGCAATAAAGCCTTCCTCGACACTGCCCAACTGTTTGCCACCGCCGCCCTTGCTCCAGAATTTCAGATGGATACTCGCGTCGCTGACAATGGTGCCGATGCTCATGCGATGGCGCCGCGCCAATCGCGCATCTGGAACGCGCCAGACGCCGTGCTCGTCCGGCTCGACCCGGCGGTAATCCGGATAGGCTGTCAGAGACATCCCGCCGTGGCGTACGAAAGCCAGCGCCCAGGCCCAATCGGCGACTGTCAGGTCGCGATAAGCCCAGGCGCCGCGGACTTCTTCGTACAACTCTTCAGGAATAAACCCACCACCGAGGGCCATGCTGACCAAATGTTGCACCAGCACATCAAGCGGTTTGTGCGGCGACAGGCGCGGTTCTATGCGCCGTTGCTCGACGGCATCGCGGGCTGCGGCGGCTTCGATCAACTCAAGGCTGTGGGTCGGCACCAATGTCACTCGCGACGTGCGTCCTGGTGCGTGGCCTGAGCGCCCGGCACGTTGCATCAAACGCGCGACACCTTTGGCCGAGCCGATTTGCAACACGCGCTCGACCGGCAGGAAATCCACCCCCAGATCCAGGCTTGAGGTGCAGACCACGGCTTTCAACTGCCCGTTCTTCAATGCCTGCTCGACCCAGTCGCGGGTATCTCTGGACAGTGAGCTGTGATGCAGGGCAATCAATCCGGCCCAGTCCGGCCGTGCTTCAAGCAGCGCCTGATACCAGATTTCCGATTGCGCCCTCGTATTGGTGAACACCAAGGTGCTGGCGCAGGCATCCAGTTCGGCAACGACCTGCGGCAGCATCTTCAGACCGATATGTCCGGCCCAGGGAAAACGCTCGATGGCCGGAGGGAGGAGGGTGTCGACCTTCAGCGTTTTTTCGCTTTGCCCCTGAATGCTGATGCCGCCGCCCTGTGGGATCAGCACTTGTTCGGCGTGGGATTCATTACCGAGGGTGGCGGACACGCCCCAGACGATCAGATCAGGCTGCCAACGGCGCAGACGGGCCAGCGCCAGTTGCAGTTGCACGCCGCGTTTGTTGCCCAGCAGTTCATGCCATTCATCGACGACGATCATGCGCAGGCTCGACAGTGCCACTTGTGCATCCGCGCGGGCGAGGAGCAGGGTCAGGCTTTCGGGCGTAGTGATCAGCGTGGTCGGCAGGCGCCGGCTCTGGCGTGCACGTTCGCTGCTGCTGGTGTCACCGGTGCGCAGGCCGATGCTCCATGGGATCTGCAGGTCATCGACCGGTGTTTGCAGCGCGCGCGCGGTGTCGGCGGCGAGGGCGCGCATGGGCGTGATCCACAGGACGGTCAGCGGTTCGGCTGGCGGTTTGCGTTTGCGCGCAGATTCAACAGCCGCTGCGGGTTTGGCGAAGCGATTGAGTGCCGCGAACCACACGGCATAGGTTTTACCGGCACCGGTGCTGGCGTGGAGCAGACCGGATTCGCCGTTTTTCACCGCCGCCCACACCAGTTTCTGAAAGGCGAACGGCTTCCAGTTGCGGGCGCTGAACCAGGTTTTTGCGAGGTCGGAAGATTTCGCCATGCGGGCTGCGCGCGCTCTGGAGGTGTTCTTCCAGTGACCACGCAGCGGGCGGACAAGTTTGATTTGTGTAGGCGATGAAAAACGAATGTGGGAGCGAGCAGGCTCGCTCCCACAGGGGGATTGTGTACGGCGTTACTTCAGGTTGCCGCTGAGAAATTGCTTCAGGCGTTCGCTTTTCGGGTTGCCGAGGACTTCCTCGGGGGCGCCTTCTTCTTCCACCAGACCTTGATGCAGGAACAACACCTGACTGGAAACCTTTCGGGCAAAACTCATTTCATGGGTCACCATGATCATCGTCCGGCCTTCCTCGGCCAAACCCTGAATCACCTTCAATACTTCTCCCACCAACTCCGGATCGAGCGCCGATGTCGGTTCATCGAACAACATCACCTCAGGCTCCATCGCCAGCGCCCGGGCAATCGCTACCCGCTGTTGTTGACCCCCGGAGAGAAACGCCGGGTATTGATCCGCCACTCGCGCCGGCAAACCGACCTTGTCCAGATACCGCCGCGCACGATCGTCGGCTTCCTGTTTGCTGCAACCCAGCACCCGGCGCGGGGCCATGGTGATGTTTTCCAGCACGGTCATGTGGCTCCACAGGTTGAAATGCTGGAACACCATCGCCAACCGTGTGCGCAAACGTTGCAGTTCATCGGCATCGGCGACGTGCATGCCGTGGCGGTCGGTGACCATGCGGATCGCCTGGCCATCAAGGCTCATTGCGCCGTCGTTGGGTTGTTCGAGAAAGTTGATGCAGCGCAAAAAAGTACTTTTGCCCGAGCCACTGGCGCCGATCAGGCTGATAACGTCGCCGGTCTTGGCCTTGAGCGAAACGCCTTTGAGCACCTGATGGTCGCCATAGCTTTTGTGCAGGCCTTCAACGGTCAGTTTGTACATGGGACAGACATCCTCAAGGCGAAAGTAGGTAGCCGCTGCGATAGGCTTCAGCGCCCGCGACGTGGGCGATAACCATGCCGGCAGTGGCCATGCGGCGCAGCGAGCGGGCGTACATCACGCCGGCGCTGGTGCAATGAACAGGGGTGATCCGGTCGTGGATCGGGTCGATGATTTCGGCGATCTGCTGTCCGGCTTCCAGGACTTGACCCGCCGTGGCGGTGTACACCAGCAAGCCGCCGACCGGCGTAGTCACCGGCTCCACACCCGCCAGCGGCGTGGCGGGATAGGGTAGCGACGGTTGCGGTTTGGTCTCGCCGACAATCGCATCGGACTGGATCAGGTAGTCGATCAGCGCCTGGCAGTCGCGGCTGGCCAGCGGATGGGTAACGTCACCCTGGCCACGCAACTCGACGGTTACCGAGAAACTGCCGAGCGGAATTTCGAAGTGTTCGCCGAAGCGTTCCTTCAATTGCCACCACAGCAGCGTGAAGCATTCGTCGAACGACTGACCGCCGGAATCGGTGGCCAGCAGGCTCGCCTGAGCTTCGATGTAGCGCGCCAGCGGTTCGACCTGCGGCCACGCTTCGGGCGTGGTGTAGAGGTGCACCACCGATTCGAAGTCGCAGTGCAAGTCGAGCACCATATCCGCATCACAGGCCAGCCGTTGCAGGGTCAGGCGCTGGGATTGCAGTTGGGTGGTGGCGGTCTGGCGGGCGAGGGCGTAGCGCAGATGTGTGCGGATCAGTTCGAGGTTGTGCTGTGGATCGTCATTCAGCTTGCCTTCGATGGCGTTGCCGATTTCTTCGCTGAGATCGACGAACCAGCGGTTGAAGTTCTGCCCGCTCTCCAGTTCGTAGCGGCCCAGTGGCACGTCCATCAACACTTGCTCGAGACCGACCGGGTTGGCCACTGGCACCAGCACGATTTCACTGCGCAGGCGCCCGGCGGCTTCCAGCTCGGCCAGACGCTGTTTGAGATGCCAGGCGACGAGCATGCCCGGCAGTTCGTCGGCATGCAGCGAAGACTGAATGTAAACCTTGCCCTTGGCCTGCTCCGGGCCGAAGTGGAAGCTGTGGATCTGTCGTGCGGTCCCCGGCAGCGGGGCCAGCAAGTCATGGATCAGGTGGCGCATTTGCAGGGTTGTCCTAGTGAGTCGGGCCGAGGAAAGCCAGCCATCGGCGTTCGGCAAGGCGGAACAGGCCGACCAGCGCAAAGGTAATGGTCAGGTAGATCAGAGCGGCAATGCCGAACGACTGAAAGGTCAGGAAGGTCGCCGAGTTGGCGTCCCGCGCAACTTTCAGGATGTCGGGAATGGTCGCGGTAAAGGCCACGGTGGTCGAGTGCAGCATCAGGATCACTTCGTTGCTGTAGTAAGGCAACGAACGGCGCAACGCCGACGGCATGATCACGTAGGCATATAGCTTCCAACCGGTTAGCCCGTAAGCCTTCGCCGCTTCGACTTCGCCATGATTCATGCTGCGGATCGCCCCGGCGAAAATCTCCGTGGTGTAGGCGCAGGTGTTGAGGGCGAAGGCGAGGATCGTGCAGTTCATCGCATCGCGGAAGAAACTGTCGAGCAACGGCTGCGCACGCACGGCGGCGAGGCTGTAGATCCCGGTGTAGCAAATCAGCAACTGGATATACAGCGGCGTGCCACGGAACAGGTAGGTGTAGAACTGCACCGGCCAGCGAATGTAGAAGTGCGGCGAAACTCGCGCAATCGACAACGGAATCGACACCAGAAAACCGATGAAGATCGAGGCGCTGAGCAGCCACAGCGTCATCGCCAGTCCGGTGATGTTCTGGCCGTCGGTATAAAGGAAGGCGCGCCAGTATTCCTGCAGGAGTTCGATCATCGTACGGCCTCCCGGGCACCGGCGGCGTAGCGGCGTTCGAGCCAACGCAGGATGAAGTTGGAAGCACTGGTGATCAGCAGATAGATCAACGCGGCGAGAACCAGGAAGTAGAACAGTTGATAAGTGCTTTTACCGGCGTCCTGCGCGGCTTTGACCAGGTCGGCAAGGCCGATGATCGACACCAGTGCGGTGGCCTTGAGCATCACCATCCAGTTGTTACCAATGCCCGGCAGGGCGAAACGCATCATTTGCGGGAACACCACGAAGCGAAAACGCTGACCGCGTTTGAGGCCGTAAGCGGTGGCGGCTTCAACCTGACCGCGCGGCACCGCGAGGATCGCGCCACGGAAGGTTTCGGTGAAATACGCGCCATAGATGAAGCCCAGGGTCAGCACCCCGGCGCTGAACGGGTCAATCTCGATGTATTCCCATTCCATGTAGTCGGTCAGGGTCGTCAGCCAGGTTTGCAGGCTGTAGAAGATCAGCAGCATCAGCACCAGATCCGGCACGCCGCGAATCAGCGTGGTGTAGAGCTGGGCGGGCAGGCGCACCAGTTTGACTTTTGACAGTTTGGCACTGGCGCCGAGCAGGCCGAGCAACACGGCCACCAGCAGCGACAACGCCGATAATTTGATGGTCATCCAGGTGCCTTCCAACAGCAACGGGCCAAAACCCTTGAGGCTGAAGGCGGAGAGCCCCAGATTTTGTAAGAGGTTTTCGAACATAAATCAGCAACCTGAGCGGATGGAAAAGGCGCCCATCGAGGATGGGCGCCGGGGCATTATTTGCCGCTGTACAGATTCAGATCGCCAAAGTGTTTCTTTTGAATCTCGGCGTATTTGCCGTCATCGTGTAACGCTTTGATACCTTTATCTAAAAGCGCTTTCAGCTCAGTGTTACCTTTCTTAATACCGACAGCGGTTTTGGCTGGCAGCAATTCGCTGTCGACCGGCTTGCTGACGTCATAGTCGGCGCCCTGTGGCGACTTCAAAAAGCCCAGTTCGGCTTGCAGCATGTCCTGGATACCGGCGTCGAGACGGCCGGAGGTCAGGTCGGAATACACCTGATCCTGATTCTGATAGGCCTGGGTTTTCACGCCGGCCTTGTCCAGCACGGCTTTGGCGTAGGCTTCCTGAATGGTGCCCTGCTCGTAGCCGACGGTTTTGCCCTTGAGGGACGCGACGTCTGCGGTGATGCCGGAACCTTTCTTGAACACATAAGCGGTCGGGCCGGAGAACAGCTCGCTGGAGAAGTCGATGACTTTTTCGCGGGCCGGGGTCACGGTCATCGACGAGATCACACCGTCGAATTTGTTGGCCTTGAGGCCCGGAATCATGCCGTCGAAGTCACTTTCGACCCACTTGCACTTGACCTTCAGTTCGGCGCAGATCGCGTTGCCCAGGTCGATGTCGAAGCCCACCAGGCTGCCGTCGGCCGCTTTCGACTCGAACGGTGCGTACGAAGGGTCAACGCCAAAGCGCAGCTCTTTGTATTCCTTGGCCAGCGCGGAGCCAGCGGCCATGCACAACGCCAGTGCAGAAAGGGTCAGCAATGCTTTTTTCATTATTCAATCCCTAAGAACCAATATGAGCGCTTGTGGCGCAGAATTATTGTTACTGGAACGCGTACGACCTATAGAAAGTAGCAATTTCCGAACCAGAGTCCCGAACAAGTGTTTTAAAAGGTTGACGCAGCGATTGGGTGAGCGAATCAGTGCCCGCAAACGGGCACTGAAAATAGCTTGCACTGATTTAGAGCTGATCGTTCCCACGCTCTGCGTGGGAATGCAGCCCGGGACGCTCCGCGTCCCACCCAGAGCCGAACGCGGAGCGTCCGTTGAGGCATTCCCACGCGGAGCGTGGGAACGATCAATGTCCCGGGAAACGGGGTCAGGCGAGAAGATCCTGCAGGGTGGCTAGGCTATCCGCCTCATCCACGGTTTTGTCCTGCCGCCAGCGCAGCATCCGGGGAAAACGCACGGCAATCCCGCTCTTGTGCCGACGCGACAGGGCGATGCCTTCGAAACCCAGCTCAAACACCAGACTCGGCTTCACACTGCTCACCGGGCCGAACTTCTCCACGGTGGTCTTGCGCACAATGCTGTCGACCTCACGCATCTCCGCATCGGTCAGCCCCGAATACGCCTTGGCAAACGGCACCAGCGCGCGTTGGCTGGACTCGGGCGGGCCGTCCCACACGGCAAAGGTGTAATCGCTGTACAGGCTGGCGCGGCGACCATGACCGCGCTGGGCGTAAATCAACACGGCATCGACACTGAATGGATCGACTTTCCACTTCCACCACACGCCCATGTCCTTGGTGCGTCCGACGCCGTACAGCGAATCCCGCGCCTTGAGCATCATGCCCTCAACACCCAAGCGCCGCGATGACTCGCGCTGGCGGGCGAGGTCGAACCAGTCGCTGCCGGTCAGCACGGGCGAGGGCAGTAACACCGGGCTGTTGCAACGGGCGATGACTTCTTCCAGTTGCGCGCGGCGTTTGGCCTGCGGCTGGTTGCGCCAGTCTTCACCCTGCCATTCGAGCAAGTCGTAGGCGAGCACCACCACCGGCACCTCTTCGAGGATTTTCTTGTCGAGGGTTTTGCGGCCGATGCGTTGTTGCAGCAAGGCGAAGGGTTGCACCGCCGGTGGTTCGGTCGATTGCGGATCAAAGGCGTCTTCGGTGCTTGGGTGCGTGCTTTTCCACACGACGATTTCGCCGTCGATCACCGTGCCGTCGGGCAAGCCGTGCACCAATACATCCAGTTCCGGGAAGCGCTCGGTCACAAGTTCCTCGCCCCGCGACCAGATCCACAGCCGCCCCTCACGCTTGACCACTTGTGCGCGGATGCCATCCCATTTCCATTCAATCTGCCAGTTGCTTGCAGGGCCGATCAGCGTTTCAAACTCTTCGACCGGTTGCGACAACGCGTGGGCGAGGAAAAACGGGTAGGGCTGGCCACCGCGCTGGGCATGTTCATCGCTGGACTCAGGGGCGATCAGTTTCAGGTAACTGGCCGCACTCGGTCGGTTCGACAGATCGGTGTAACCGACCAAGCGCTGCGCCACACGTTTGCTGTCCAGCCCGGCCATCGAGGCCAAAGCCCGGGTGACCAGCAGTTTCGAAACGCCGACGCGGAAACTGCCGGTGATCAATTTGATGCACAGCATCAGGCTTGATCGATCCAGTTGCGCCCACAGGGCGGGCAGTTGTCGGCTGAGGTATTCCGGAGTTTCACCGCGTAGCGGCAGGAGTTTGTCTTCGATCCATTCGGCGAGACCGGCTTCGGAGCTGTGCGGGTTTTCTGCGAGTACCAGGGAAATGGTTTCCGCGAGGTCACCGACCGCTTGATAGCTCTCCTCAAACAGCCACGGCTCGAGGCCGGAGACTGACACGGCGAGTTCGCGCAGGATTCGAACCGGCACCAGTTGCCGGGGCCGGCCACCGGACAGAAAGTACACTGCCCACGCAGCGTCATGCGGTTCGGCCTGGGCAAAGTACGTCTGCATCGCCGCCAGTTTGGCGTTGCTTGACGTCGTCGCGTCGAGTTCGGCGTACAACTCGGCGAATGCTTTCATGCGGGCATCTCGGCGATGGTCGGTTCGGTGGCGATGTTTTCTTCTTCGTCATCGCCGTATTCGGTGTTGAAACCCTGAGCATCCAGACCTTGTTCGCGCAGATGCCGCACGAGCACGCCGATCGAGCCGTGGGTGACCATCACCCGCTCTGCGCCGGTTTGCTCAATGGCCCAGAGCAGGCCAGGCCAGTCAGCGTGATCGGAAAGCACGAAACCGCGATCGACACCGCGCCGCCGTCGGGTGCCGCGCAGACGCATCCAGCCACTGGCAAATGCGTCGCTGTACTCGCCGAAGCGGCGCATCCAGGTGCTGCCTCCGGCTGAAGGCGGGGCGATGACCAGGGCCAGGCGCATGATCGGGTCGCTTTTCTTCACGTCTCCAGCGTAGATCGTGGGCGGCAGGTACACGCCCGCCTCGCGATAGACCCGGTTCAGCGGCTCGACCGCACCGTGGCTGAGGATCGGGCCGAGGCTTTCGTCGATGCCGTGGAGAATTCGCTGAGCCTTGCCGAACGAATAGCAGAACAACACGCTGGCCTTGCCGGCGGCGATATTCGCTGCCCACCACTGATTGATCTCGCTGAACACCTGCGCCTGTGGCTGCCAGCGGTAGATCGGCAGGCCGAAGGTCGATTCGGTGATAAAGGTGTGGCAGCGCACTGGTTCGAACGGGGCGCAGGTGCCGTCCGGTTCGATCTTGTAATCGCCCGATGCGACCCAGACTTCACCGCCGTATTCCAGACGCACTTGGGCCGAACCGAGCACATGCCCGGCGGGGTGAAAACTCAAGGTGACACCGTGGTGGGTCAGGCGCTGACCGTAGGCGAGGGTTTGCAGATTGATATCTTGCCCCAGACGTGCGCGCAGAATCCCTTCGCTGGCGCTGCTGGCGAGGTAATGCTGGTTGCCGGTGCGGGCGTGATCGCCGTGGGCATGGGTAATGACCGAGCGCTCGACGGGGCGCCACGGGTCAATATAGAAATCCCCCGCAGGACAATAAAGACCTTCGGGGCGGGCGATAACAAGGTCCATGTCGTTACCAGAAATGGGGGGCTTGTTAGCTATGAGGCTGGCGCCGGGCTGGAAGTTCTATCGACTTTGAAGAGCAACCCTCACCCCAGCCCTCTCCCGGAGGGAGAGGGGGCCGACCGAGGTGTCTGGAAGAGCTACGCCGACCTGAAAAACCGAGGCGAACACAGATTCTGAACCAGATCAAAAGCCCCTCACCCCAGCCCTCTCCCGGAGGGAGAGGGGGCCGACCGAGGTGTCTGGCCAGCTACATCGACCTGAAAGACCGAGTCGATGATGGATTCGGTGCCGTACGTTCAGGTCGGCGCATGTCTCCAGCAACCCCCAATCAGTCCCCTCTCCCTCCGGGAGAGGGTTAGGGTGAGGGGCTTTTGACCTTTGCCTTATTTGCCGGGAGTAAGGGTCAAACGGGTTTTGCCATACACCCGATCAAAGTTCTGCGGCTGCATCGGCAAGCCGATGTACTGCCCCTTCAGCCACGCATCAATCCCGTTGAGGTAATTCGGGCTGACTGGATTACCCGATTGCCCCGTACCGTTCTGCCCCATCAGCGGTTCGGTCTGGCCAAAGTCGACGATGAAGCGCATCGACGGCGCACGCGTGGTGGTGAAATCCTGACCCCAGGCAAACGCCGAAGTGTTCAACGTCGTGTGATCGCCACCGGCCGCCAGTGGGCCGCGCACAGTCTGGCCATTGCTGTTCTTCCAGGCGTAGCTGTGCAATTTGCCCCATTGCCAGGCGCGGTGATCGCCGCCCAACTGACTGTCGCCCGCGCTGATCGCTGCCGCGAGGCTGCGTGCCAGAATCAGCGCTTTGTCCTCTTTCTGCGGCGTGCGAATGTCGTCCCAAAACGGACTGTCCTCGCGCCCCAACAGATGATCGGCCTGCGCCGCGTAGGACAAATCACCATTAGCAATAAACGCCTTCCACGCCGGGCTCGATTCCGGGCCGAGCTCATCGAGGAAGATCTGCTTCATGCTTTCCTGCAGGAACAACTCATAGATCGCCGCATCCGCCGAAGTCGCGCTGAGCTTGCCGTCAAACGCCATCAACCGCGTAAACGCTTCACGGGCCTTGCTGCGATCCGCTTCCGGCAGGGTATCGATCGCCTGTTTCAGCGGTTGCTTCATGCCCGGCGCTTCGAAGACTTTCTTCAGCTTGGCGGCGAAGGTGGTGGTCTGGTCGTACTGCATGGCGATCACGCTGCGGCTGTCGTGTTTGCCGCTGCCGGCCAGTTCGGCCAGACGTTCGCCGCGCTCCGGCGCTGCCCAGGAGTTGGACAGTTGCATGCCGTAGCCGTGAGGAATCACACGCTGGTTGGCGGTGCCGAGCCAGCCTTGCGCCGGATCCTGATCGTACGGGTGCAGCATCGGGTCGGCGTAACCGTCCCAGTCGTAACGACCTTCCCAGCCCGGCGACGGCAGCAGGCCTTCGCCTTCACGGCGGTTGGGGAAACGCCCGGTGACCTGCCAGCCAATATTGCTCGCATCGGCGAACACCAGATTCAAGGCGATGGCGCGGATCTCGCGGCTGGCATCCGAGGCGCGCTCGACGGTTTGCGCGCGGGTCAGATCAAAAAACGCATCCAGCGATTTGTCGTCGGTGAAGCTCGGCGTCTGCAAAGCCAGGCCGAAACCATTGCCCTGCGCCGCTGCCTGAGCGCTGTTGAGCAACGCGCCGTGACGGGTTTCGTACACCGCTTCACGAATCGGCCGCTGGCCTTTGACGAAATAGGTTTCGTTGCGCACGCCCAGCGGCTGCCATTTGCCGTTGACCTCGTAGGTCAGGCTGCTGCCCTGGCGGCGGATTTTTTCCAGGAACAGATCCTGGTTATCGCCAAGGACGCTGGTCATGCTCCACGCGACTTTGCCGTTGAAACCACCGAGGACCAGCGGCAAACCGGCCACAGTAACGCCGGCGGCTTGATATTTCGGTGCGCGAATCTGCACGAAACTCCACAGCGATGGCGCGGCGAGCGGCCCATGGGCGTCGCTGGCCAGCAGGCTCTTGCCGCTGCGGCTGCGTTGCGGGGCGATCGCCCAGTTGTTTGAAGACGTGGTGCCGAGCAGGTTCAGCGCCGACAGTTGCTGGCTGGCGTTGCTCAACTCGGTCAGCCCCGGGATTTGCCCGTTGAGCTTGAGGCCTTGCAGCTTGTCGGCCTCGGCCAGCGGCAGGTTTTCGTCCGGCGCCGACGGGGTGAGCCAGGCGAGTTTGTCGGTGGTCACGGTTTGCGCGAGCACCAGCGAGGAAATTTCTTCCGGCAGGTTGGCCGATTGGCTGAAGTTCAGCAGGGCGAAAATCAGCGCCGAATCTTCCGGTTTCCAGTATTCCGGCTTGTAACCGCTGGAAGCGAGGTCGCCCGGCAACTTGTCGGCGTAGCGGAACAGGTAGGCGTTGACACCCCGCGCATAGACTTCGAAGAAACGCTTGAGGCGTGGCGACGAAGCCTTGTACAACTCACCGGCGCTTTTCTTCAGATTGACCGCGCGCATGTAGCGGTCAGCGTCGAGCATCGACGCGCCGGACATTTCCGCCAGACGCCCCTGAGCCAGCAGGCGCAGGGTGACCATCTGGTTGATGCGGTCGCTGGCGTGGACGTAGCCGAGGCTGAACAGCGCGTCATGGAAGGTGTTGCTCTCGATCAACGGCATGCCCATGGCATTGCGTCGTACCGACACGTTCTGCGCCAGGCCCTTGAGCGGCTGCACGCCGGAGGTCGGCGGGAGGGTGTCCTGAGCGTTCCAGGTCTGGCAACCGGACAGGCCCAAAACACCGGCCACTGCTGCGGCAACGCCGAACCGGGGAAGAAAATGTGTGAGGGCTGGCGAGGCCATGGCAAAGCTCCTGCGGGGGGTAGCGTCAGTAAAGGCGCTACGTTAGTGAGCAGGAGGTGGCCGCGCAAGCGGGCGACAGAGTTATTTCTTCAGTTCTCGACGATCGTTCCAACGCGCAGCAAAGGAATGCCTCAACGGACGCTCCGCGTTCGGCCCTGAAGGGACGCGAAGCGTCCCGGGCTGCATTCCCACGCAGAGCGTGGGAACGATCAGAATCAGGGCGATTCAGGATTTGGGTGGATTGATTTTCTGCACCAGCGCGTAGGCCTTCACCGTCGCCGGGCGATCCTTGATGTGGTTGAACCAGCGCTGCACATGGGGGAAGTCTTCGAGATTCTGACTCTGCCATTTGTGCGAGACGATCCACGGATAAATCGCCATGTCGGCAATGCTGTATTCGCTGCCAGCGACGAATTCGTTATCGGCCAGTTGTTTGTTCAATACGCCATACAGCCGCGCGGTCTCGTCGATGTAGCGCTTGATCGCATAGGGGATTTTTTCCGGTGCGAACTGGCTGAAATGATGATTCTGCCCGGCCATCGGCCCCAAACCACCCATTTGCCAGAACAGCCATTGCAGCGCCGTTTGCCGACCGCGCAGGTCTTTGGGCAGAAACTTTCCGGTTTTCTCCGCCAGATACAAAAGAATCGCCCCGGATTCGAACAGCGACAGCGGCTCGCCGCCATCGGCCGGTTCATGGTCGACGATGGCCGGGATGCGGTTGTTTGGCGCGATTTTCAGAAAGTGTGGCTGAAACTGCTCACCCTGGCTGATATTGATCGGATGGACGGTGTACGGCAGGCCGGCTTCTTCAAGGAACAGGGAGATCTTGTGGCCGTTGGGGGTGGTCCAGTAATACAGGTCGATCATGGAAAACTCCAAAGCAGAAATGGACTTGCGTGCGGACAGCAAACGCCGGCGTCAGGTCGTCCCGTGTGCGTTCGATAGCTTGCTTAACAGGAAGAGGTGATGCTGAACTGCGCGGAATTCAATGACCCCGCGTGAGAAAAATCGCCATGGAGCTTCAGGCCAACGCAGCACTGATCATCATCGACCAGCAAAAAGGCATCCTGCAGCCGCGTTTGGGCCGAAGGAATAATCCTCAGGCGGAGGAGCGAATTCTTGATCTGCTGGGGCTTTGGCGGCGTAGCGCAAGGCCGGTGGTACATGTGCAGCATTTGTCGCGCGAGCCGGATTCGGTGTTTTGGCCTGAGCAGGAGGGGGTGGAGTTTCAACAGCGGTTTTTGCCGAAGGACGGTGAATGGCAGATTCAGAAACAGGTGCCGGATGCGTTTTGTGCCAGTGGCTTGGAGGTGCAGTTGCGTGAGGCGGGGGTCGGGCAACTGATCATCGTGGGCGTGGCGACCCATAACTCGGTTGAGTCAACGGCGCGCTCGGCGGGCAACCTGGGGTTTGATACGTGGGTGGCGGAGGATGCGTGCTTTACCTTCGACAAGGCCGATTATTTCGGCACGCTGCGCACGGCTGAAGAGGTGCACGCGATGTCGCTGGGAAATTTGCACGGGGAGTATGCGACGGTGGTCAGTGCTGCCCTGATTTTGGCAGCCGACTGATAAACCTGTGGGAGCTGGCTTGCCAGCGATGGCGGAGTAACAGGCGACATCAATGTTGAATGTGCCGGCCTCATCGCTGGCAAGCCAGCTCCCACAGGGCCTGCGGATGTCCACAAAAATGTGCTCAGTGCAGATCAACGGTGGCAGCGAGCTTGCTCGCGAAGGCGGCAGGTCAGGCGAAGAGGGTCTTCGCCCCGGGCATCAAGCGCCGTGGCACTTCTTGAATTTCTTGCCGTTGCCGCACGGGCAAGGGTCGTTGCGGCCGACGTCTTTCAGGGCGTTGCGCACCGGTTCCTGGTGGGCGTGGCCGCAGTTCGGGCCGTGCACGTGGCCGTGGTCATGCTCGTGATGATGGTCATGATCGTGGTTGCAGTCAGGGCCATGGACATGAGGTTGCTGAGTCATCGGTGTTGCTCCGGAATTAAATCGGCGGGGATTATCACGCCATTGCGCTCAAGGTGCACGTAGTGGGCGATGAATAAACCGGTTTCCATCTCGCCCTGCAAACGATAGGGGATTTGCTGGTTGGGACTTTTCAGCATTTTCACCACGTCTTTTACCCGAGGCCACAGATTGGTGCGGATCGGCACTTTGAAGTACGCGCTGCGTTTCGGCCCGACGGTGAACCAGTGTTCATGCTCGCCCTCAGCCAGCAGCAGGTCCGCCAGATGAATGCGGTATTCGAGGCCGCGCACGGTCATGTCAGTGTCGTTGGGATTGTCGACGCGAAAATGCAGGATGAATTTCTGCTCGAGCAGTTTGGCGCGCACCACTTCGACTTTCACCAGGTGCACGGAGGGATCGACGCTGTCATCGCTGAACCACGACGCGCAACCGCCGAGGTTGAGGATCAGCATCAAAAACAGAACATGTAGTGTGCGCCAGCGACCGAGCATGGTTTTACTCCCTTTGCGGGCAGTCTAGCCGCTAAAAGATCGCAGCCTTCGGCAGCTCCTACAGGGGAAAAGCAAATCCTGTGCAGGAGCTGCCGCAGGCTGCGATCTTTTGATCTTCAACCTCAAGCGCCGAAATACCCCGCACAGCACTTCTTGAATTTCTGCCCACTGGCGCACGGGCAACTGTCATTGCGCCCCAGTTTCAACTGCACCGTCGGGTCAATGAAGTACCAGTGTCCGGCGTTCTGCACGAACGAGGAGCGCTCGCGGTGGCTGTGCTCACCCTGATCATCGTGCCAGCGCGCGGTGAAAGTGACGAAGGCGTGTTCCGGCTGACCGCCGAAGACTTCCGAACTCTCCACCTCTAGGCCGAGCCAGGTGCTCTGCGCGCTCCAGTTGCTGATCGACTGACGATCCAGACCCGCTTGCTGGGCGGGCAGGGTGGTTGCCACCAGATAATCGATCAGGCCCAGCACATAGGCGCTGTAGCGCGAGCGCATTAACGCTTCAGCGCACGGCGCAGGATGGCCGTCGTGATAGTGGCCGCAGCAGGCATCCAGCAGATTGCCGCTGCCGCAAGGGCAAATGGCTGTACTCATTGCATTACCACCAGTATTTCCCGAAGTTTTCCGGATTGGCCCAGAACCGTGAGTTGAGCCAGTCGGGGACTTGTTTGTAGTCAAGCAGATCGTAGGTGAACAGGGTCAGCACTTGATCGTCGCGTTGAAAGCGTTCACTGGCTTGCAGGGCCAGCGAATAGAAGTCGGTTTCCTGCCAGCCGCTGGCCGGCAGATCCGCCAGCACGGCGATGCGGCTGGCGTTGAGATTACGAATCCCGCCCAATAGATTCAGGCCATCACGTTTGGGCAAATGTTCCAGGCAGTCGACCACAAGCGCCAGATCGAAACGCTGCGCCGCCAGTTCGGCAGGCAAGGCGCCGGGCGCGGCGTGGGCGACGCTCGTAGCCGGATGCGCCTCTTTAAAGGCACTTAATGCCGGAAACTCGCTGGCGCCGATCAGCAGCAAGCGCGCCGGGGCGTAACGATCCAGTAAAGCAGCCAACGCCTGCTGGGGCGTGCGCGAAGAAATTGCGACGTTCATCGAAGCTCCTCAATCAGATCGCCAAGACTAGCGTGCTCCATCACCGGAGCCTAGCGCCCTGTCACGCGGCTTTGCGGCAAAAGCGCCGAAGTCCTGTGAACACGGTCGCAAACAGCGGTGGCCTATTGCTGGCGGAGATTAAAACTCCGGTCTTTACTCCCTGAATCGGTTCTAAGCCGATCCCTCAGGAGAAAACCAGATGAGCATAGTTCGGACAGCATTACCTTTGATTCTGCTAACCAGTGTGTTGACTGGTTGCGCAGGTTTGCAGAAAACCGACTGGCCGACCTGTGCGGCGGTCGGTGGTGTCGTCGGTGCCGGTCTCGGCGCCACCGAAAGTTCGGCATGGGCCGGCTACGGTGCGCTGCTGGTCGGTGGTACGGCAGCGGCCTATTGCTGGGTACACGGTGATGGCGACGAGGACGGCGATGGCGTGCCGGACAGTCGCGACAAGTGCCCGGGCACGCCTAAAGGCGTACAGGTCGACGCTGACGGTTGCCCTCCACCAGCGCCTGCACCCGTGGTCGAAGAAGCTGTAGTGGTCAAGGAAGAAACCATTGTTATCCGTGATGTGCACTTCCAGTTCGACAAAGCCACGCTGACCGGCCCTGACAAGCAAGTGCTCGACAAGGTCGCCACCCGCCTGAAACAGGAATCCTCGACGGCGCAACTGACCGTGACCGGTCATACCGACAGTGTGGGCAGCGATGCCTACAACAAGAAACTGTCGGATCGTCGCGCGCACTCGGTGGTGGATTACCTGATCCAGCAAGGTGTGCCGCGCGCCAGTTTCGTTTCGGTGTCCGGTCTGGGTGAAAGCCAGCCAGTGGCCGACAACAAAACCGCGGACGGTCGCGCTCAAAACCGTCGTACCGAAATCAAAATCCAGCGTTAAGCCCCTCTCGCATCCGCGCCTTGTGCAGTCGCGGATGCGGGTCTTTACTCCTGTGTAACCGGTATGGGCCGGTGACACAGGAGCTTTCACAATGACTGTTTTCTCAAGGTCCGTCTTGCCGGTGCTACTGCTAGGCAGCTTGCTCACCGGTTGCGCCACCCACAGCGATGGCACTGCACCCCTCAATCAACGTACGTGGCCGATCTGCAGCCTTATCGGCGGGCTGGTCGGTGGCGGTCTCGGCGCCATTGAAAGTGGCGGCTGGGCCGGTGGCGGCGCAGCGCTGGGGATTCTTACCGGCGGACTGATCTGTTATGCCCAGGACGGCGATGAAGACAGCGACGGCGTGTTCGACCGCCGCGACCGTTGCCCGGACACCCCGGAAAATACCCCGGTCGATCACCGTGGTTGCCCGCTGCCGCAGTATCCGGTCACGGAAAAAGTGCCGGAGCCCGCACCGCAAACTGAAGTCATCACCCTCAGCGATGCCGGCAACGTGCTGTTCGACTTCGACAAGTCCGATCTCACGCCGGCGGCGAAAGCCCAGCTCGATACGCTGATGGACAAACTGCGCAATGCCGACGTGGTGAGCATCAAGGTCATCGGCCACACCGACAGCAAAGGGTCGGATGCCTACAACCAGGCATTGTCGGAACGGCGGGCGAGCAGTGTCGCCGCGTATCTGCTGAGCCAAGGGCTGGCGCCGAACAAACTCACCAGTGAAGGGCGCGGTGAAAGTGAGCCGGTTGCCGATAACGCCACCGATGAGGGGCGCGCGCAGAACCGTCGTGTCGAGTTGCACATCAACCGATAGGACGCGTCTGTAGGGCGCAGGCTAGAGCTGCCGGGCGATAATCACCGTCGTCCCGGCAGCCATTTGGCAGACGATGGAAGTTTTTTCATTTATCCCTCTGGCTTATCCCCCGCAGAAGCCGTTACTGTGCGCCCAAAGAATAATTCGCAACACGGGGGAGCGTATGAAAGTGTTCTGGGGGCTGGGGCGGTTGTTGACCCTGCTGTTCTGCTGCGTGGTGCTGGCCAATCAACTGGTGCCTTTCGTACATCCGCTGCATCTGCTGGTCAATCTGGCCGGCGGTCTGCTGTTGCTGATTCATCTACTCGAAGTGCTGCTGTGCAATCGCAGCCTCAAAGGCCGTCCGCACCCTTGGCGTGACCGTGGCCGCATCCTGCTGTTCGGCGTATTCCACTTGCAATCCATCCCGGCCCCGGCCGCTCCGGAGGCTTCTTCCCATGCGTAAACTCTGCTTGCTCGCTGCATTCATCAGCCCGTTGGCCTGTGCCCAAGTGGTCAGCGTCGAAACCAACTCGCTGATGCGTTTGCCCAATACCACCAGCACGTTGCAGCTCGAACGTCTGGACGTGGCCGATTACGGCACTTTGCTGGTTCCCGCCAACGTGACCGAATTGACGGTGGGCGAGTTGCGTTTGGGTCATGAAGCGCGCATTGCAATCGTTCCGGCTGAACAGGCGCTGGAATTGAAAGTGGCCCGCGCCGAACTGAGCGAAGGCAGTCAGATCACCGCGCGCGGGGCACCGGGGACTTATGAAAAAGCCGCCCGTGCGGGGCGCAATCTGAATCTGCAATTCAAGGCGTTGAACGCGCCTCAGCTGTTGGTCGATGCTCGTGGCGGCACTGGGGCTCCGGGTTTTGTCGGTCTCGATGGCGGTAACGGCGAAGACCCGGGCTGCACTTATGGTTCGGCCGGGCACGGTTTTGACGGCAGTAACGGCAGCGACGGCCAACCGGGTGCACCGGGTGCGCTGGTACGCCTTGAAGTGCCGCGCGAGTTTCCGGCTGAGCTGATCAAGGTCAACGTGGCGGGTGGCAACGGCGGCCCGGCGGGTGTTGGCGGCAAAGCAGGGAAGGGCGGCAAGTCCAAGGGTTGCCTGGTGTATCGCGCCGATGGCGGCAAGAACGGCAAGGCCGGGGCGGATGGACAGCCTGGGCCAGTGGGGGCGGCGGGCGCTGTGACTGTGCAGCGCCTCTGAACGTTTTACCCTCACCCCAGCCCTCTCCCGGAGGGAGAGGGGGCCGACCGAGGTGACTCAGGCTATCCATCGACCTGAAAAACCGTGTCGATTATGGATTCAAAGCTAATCCTTCAGGTCGGCGTAACTCTTCAATATCCCCCATTCAGTCCCCTCTCCCTCCGGGAGAGGGCTAGGGTGAGGGGCTTTCCGAGGTGACTCAGGCTATCCATCGACCTGAAAAACCGAGTCGATTATGGATTCAAAGCCAATCTTTCAAGTCGGCGTATCTCCTCAATATCCCCCATTCAGTCCCCTCTCCCTTTGGGAGAGGGCTAGGGTGAGGGGCTGTTGATTTTCAGATCATCGGTCTTGCCGCCGCAATCGCCACCAGCACCAGCCCGACAATCAGATTAAGCCCCACCACCCGGCGAATTCGCCCCAACACCGCCGCACCCGCCGGCCAGTCCTTCGCTTCCACCGCTTTACGCAGCTCGGGCAGCATCAATCCCTGAATCCGGATAAACAGCGCCGTCATCACCACATACAAGCCCATCATCACCTGCACATACTTCGGCGCGGTCTCGAAACCGACCTGCTGCAAATGCAACATGCCCACGCCGCTGATCGGCAACAGGATCACCGCAACCCAGACCCAACGGAAAAAACCTTGAAACACTTCCACCCACAAGGTCAGGCGGGCAGGGCCGTCGAGGGCCTTCACAGCCGCCGGGCGCAGGATCATCCAGGCGAAAAACATGCCGCCGACCCAGACCAGGGCGGACAGGACATGCAGGGGATAAACGAGGCTAAAAAGTGTCATTGGGTTACTCCGTTCTGCGCAGGATCGATTCGCGGGGTATGATAGCCGCCGATCCAAACCACTGAAAATTTATCCAGCGTTTTTTGCGCCCGACACTCAATGATCAGCACTGAACTCAAAACCACGATCCAGGGCGCCTACTCGCGTTTTCTAGAGGCCAAGAGCCTCAAGCCGCGTTACGGCCAGCGCCTGATGATCGCTGAAATCGCCAAAGTCCTCGGGGATATCGACACCGACGACGAAGGCCGGCGCAGTGGCGACCCCGCGATTGTCGCGGTGGAAGCCGGCACCGGTACCGGCAAGACAGTGGCCTACAGCCTCGCGGCGATCCCCACCGCCAAACTGGCCGGCAAACGTCTGGTCATCGCCACCGCGACCGTGGCCCTGCAAGAGCAGATCGTCTACAAGGATCTGCCCGACCTGATGCGCAACAGCGGGCTGAACTTCAGTTTCGCGCTGGCCAAGGGCCGTGGCCGCTACATGTGCCTGTCCAAGCTCGACATGCTGTTGCAGGAAGGCCACGCGCAAACCGCCACCGCTCAGCTGTTCGAAGAAGAAGGCTTCAAGATCGAGGTCGATGAGGCCAGTCAGAAGCTGTTCACCAGCATGATCGAAAAACTCGCCGGCAATAAATGGGACGGCGACCGCGACAGCTGGCCGAACGCGCTCGAAGACGCCGACTGGGCGCGGCTGACCACCGATCACAGTCAGTGCACCAACCGTCATTGCCCGAACTTCGGCCAGTGCGCCTTCTACAAGGCCCGCGAAGGCATGGGCAAGGTCGACGTGATCGTCACCAACCACGACATGGTTCTGGCTGACCTGGCCTTGGGCGGCGGTGCGGTGCTTCCCGACCCTCGCGACACCATTTATGTGTTCGACGAAGGTCATCACCTGCCGGACAAGGCCATCGGCCATTTCGCCCATTACACGCGCCTGCGTTCCACTGCCGACTGGCTGGAAACCACCGCGAAGAACCTCACCAAACTGCTGGCCCAGCACCCGCTGCCGGGCGACCTCGGCAAATTGATCGAACAGGTGCCGGAGCTGGCGCGCGAGATCAAGGCCCAGCAACAGTTCATGTTCAGCGCCTGCGAACAGGTCGCCGATTTCAAACCCGGCGAGGACGTCGAGGGCCGTGAGCGCCCGCGCCATCGCTTCGTCGCCGGGGTGATTCCCGAGCACATGCGCGAAATGGGCATCGAGCTGAAGAAAGGCTTTTCGCGCCTCAACGATCTGTTCACGCGCCTCACCGACCTGCTCAAGGAAGGCATGGACGGCGAGGTCAACATCGGCATCGCCAGCAATCAGGCCGAAGAGTGGTATCCGTTATTCGGCAGTCTGTTGTCCCGTGCCTCGGGCAACTGGGAACTGTGGACCGCGTTTACCGCCGAAGATCCTGAAGACAGCCCACCGATGGCGCGTTGGCTGACCTTGGCCGAGAGCGGCTCGCTGTTCGACATCGAGGTCAACGCCAGTCCGATTCTGGCGGCGGAAACCTTGCGCCGCAGCCTGTGGAACGTGGCTTACGGCTGCCTGGTGACCTCGGCAACCCTGACTGCGCTGGGCACTTTCGACCGTTTCCGCATGCGTGCCGGTCTGCCGAAAAAAGCCGTCACCGCCGTGGTGCCGAGCCCTTTCCATCACGCCGATGCCGGTGTGTTGCGGGTGCCGGATCTGAAGGCCGATCCACGTGATGCCGCTGCGCATACGGCGGCGATCATCCGTGAGTTGCCGGATCTGGTCGAAGGCTCGCGCGGTACGCTGGTGCTGTTTTCTTCGCGCAAACAGATGCAGGACGTGTTCGACGGCCTCGACCGCGACTGGCGCAAGCAGGTGTTCATTCAAGGCAACCTGTCGAAACAGGAAACCCTGAACAAGCACAAGGCGCGGGTCGATGGCGGTGATTCCAGCGTGCTGTTCGGTCTCGCCAGTTTTGCCGAAGGTGTCGACTTGCCGGGTGCCTACTGCGAGCACGTGGTGATCGCCAAGATCCCGTTCTCGGTGCCGGATGATCCGGTCGAAGCGGCGCTGTCGGAGTGGATCGAGGCCCGTGGCGGCAATCCGTTCATGGAAATCTCTGTCCCCGATGCTTCGCTCAAGCTGGTTCAGGCTTGCGGGCGTCTGCTGCGTACAGAAGAAGACCGCGGCACCATCACCTTGCTCGATCGGCGCCTGGTCACCCAGCGCTACGGCAAGGCGATCCTCAATGCGTTGCCTCCTTTCCGTCGTGAAATATCCTGAGACAACGGTGGGCAGTTTTGCCCGCCGTGTTGTCTATCTCTCTGCCATCGCTTTTCCATTGGCCATTGTTGGTCGCTAGGGAGAACTCCGTTCTTATGATCCGCCGTTCGTTGCCTGCCGTTTTCACTTTGATCTTCGCCACGCCGCTGTTCGCGGCGCCTGCGGGTCAGCAGACCCTGTTCAACTTCGTTCGCCCTGCCGACGTAGTCAAAGTTGCGACCGAAAATGCCGATCTGCCGCAAGCCAACGCCGAACAGACACCGGAAGGTGAAGTGCTGCGCCGGGTGACGTTCAACCCGGCGACGCGCCCGACCTTGCGTCTGACGCCGCAAACCGGCGCGTGGGACTGGTCGCAGTCCGGCATGATGAGCCTGCGCTTGCAGAGCGCGATGAACTGGGCTGTGACGGTTTATGTGCAAATCCAGAGCAATGACGGCCGCACACTGGTCAGCCGTGTCGACCTGCCGGCCGGCCCTGCGCAAACCCTTTTGGTTCCGCTGGTGGCGTCTACGCCGCTGAGCCAAGGCATGAAAGCCGGGCCGCCAATGCCGATGACAGTCGATGGTCAGCGGATCCTGCTGGCCGCCAGCAGCGGCGAGGTCGATCGCAGTCAAGTGGTCTCGGTGAGCCTGTCGATGGATCAGCCGAAAGTTGCCCAGAGTTTGCTGCTCGAACGCTTTGGCGTGCAGGACGGCGACTCGGTCATCCAAGCCGTTTACGGCAATCTGGTTGACGCCTACGGGCAATCGACCCGCAGCAAGTGGCCGGAAAAGGTCAGCAACGACGAACAACTGAAATCCGCCGCCGCCAAGGAACAGCAACAGCTGAAAACCTGGCTCGCCGAGCGTGAAAAGTCCTCGCTGGACAAATTCGGTGGCTGGAACAAAGGCCCGGCGTTCAAAGCCAGCGGTTTCTTCCGCACTGAAAAGCGCGATGGCCGCTGGTATCTGGTCACGCCTGAAGGTCACCCGTTTTACTCGCTGGGTGTGAACACCGTCAGCCCGCAGGTCAACCAGACCTACGTCGCCGGCCGTGAGTACATGTTCGAATCCTTGCCTAAAGCTGATGAACCCTTGGCCAGACATTTTGGCGAAGGCGACAACCGTGGCGGCAACGGTGTTGATCAGGGCCGGGGATACGGTAACGGGCGCTGGTACGACTTCTACGGCGCCAACCTGCAGCGCGTGTACGGTGAGCCGTGCAAAGCCGACAGTGAAAGCAAGTCCGGGGTAGCGGAAGCGGCCAAGTCTGCAGCCGCTGAAACGGCCGCCGTCCAAGCCGCCGAGCCTGCCCCTGTACCTGCCGAGGCGAAGTCCGGCGTCGCTGAAGCGGCCAAGACTGAAACCGTACAAGCGACGACAGAAAAGGCTGCCGAACTGTGCAAGGCCACCATCGATGAGCAACAGTGGGCCAGCCACACGCTTGATCGCCTGCAAGCCTGGGGCTTCAACACGGTCGGCAACTGGAGTGCCGATTCGCTAACTGAAGCCGAGCGCGTGCCGTACACCTTGCCGCTGTCGATCGTCGGCGACTACACCAGCATCAGCACCGGCAGCGACTGGTGGGGCGGCATGCCCGATCCATTCGATCCGCGTTTCGCCATGGCCACCGAGCGCGCCGTCGCCATCGCCGCCCGCGATCACCGCGATGATCCGTGGCTGATTGGCTACTACGCCGACAACGAACTGGCCTGGGCCGGTCCCGGCGATGATCCGAAATCCCGTTACGCGTTGGCTTACGGCACGCTGAAAATGACCACCGACGTGCCGGCCAAGCGTGCGTTCCTCAAGCAGTTGCGCGACAAGTACCGCAATCAGGCAGGGCTGTCGAAGGCTTGGGGCATCGATCTGCCGGCGTGGGAATTGATGGAAGATCCGGGCTTTGTACCGCCGCTGCCGAACCCGGAGCACCCGGAAATCGAGGCTGACTTCAAATACTTCCAGAAGGTTTTCGCCGACACTTACTTCAAGACCATTTCCGACTCGCTGAAATGGCACGCGCCGAACCAGTTGCTGCTCGGCGGCCGTTTCGCCATCAGTACTCCGGAAGCAGTGGCGTCCTGCGCGCAGTATTGCGATGTGCTGAGCTTCAATATGTACACGCTCAAACCGCAGGACGGCTATGACTTTGCCGCGCTGAGCGCTTTGGACAAGCCGGTACTGATCACCGAGTTCAACTTCGGCTCGGCCGATCGTGGCCCGTTCTGGGGCGGCGTCACGCAAGTGGCCAAGGAAGAAGATCGCGGTCCGGCGTACGCCAACTTCCTCAAGCAGGCCTTGAGCGAACCGTCGATTGTCGGCGTGCATTGGTTCCAGTATCTGGATCAACCGGTGACCGGGCGTCTGCTCGATGGCGAGAACGGTCACTTTGGTCTGGTGGGCGTGACGGATCTGCCGTATCAGGGTTTCGTCGAAACGGTGCGCAAGAGCAATTTGCAGGCGCTTGATCAGCTTGGCAAAGAGGCTGAGAAAGCGGCCGCAGCGGCGGGGCATGAGGCAGAGGGCGGCAGGAAAGGCGAGGCCGGTAAAGGGCCGGGGGCAGGGCATGCCGGTGGGCATTCGGGGAATGGTCATTAACGCGTGACGCTTTAAAAAGATCGCATCCTGCGGCANNTGCCGCAGGATGCGATCTTTTGACTTGGCTTTTAACCGTCTGGCCCGCAGCTGTTCCCAAATCCCTCTAGGGCTGGAACAATGCGGGCCACTTTGTAGAGCGTTTTCGTGGGGGAGTTGCGGGTGCAGATTCAGGGACATTACGAGCTTCAATTCGAAGCGGTGCGCGAAGCTTTCGCCGCACTGTTCGACGATCCCCAGGAACGCGGCGCAGCCCTGTGCATCAAGGTCGGTGGAGAAACCGTCCTCGACCTCTGGTCCGGCACGGCCGACAAGGATGGCGCCGAAGCCTGGCACAGCGACACCATCGCCAACCTGTTCTCCTGCACCAAAACCTTTACCGCCGTCACCGCCCTGCAACTGGTCGGCGAAGGCAAGCTGCAACTGGATGTTCCAGTTGCGCGCTACTGGCCGGAATTCGCCGCCGCCGGCAAAGAATCCGTGACCCTGCGCCAATTGCTCTGCCACCAGGCCGGTTTGCCGGCGCTGCGTGAATTGCTGGCGCCGGAAGCGTTGTATGACTGGCAAACCATGGTCGACGCCCTCGCCGCCGAAGCTCCGTGGTGGACGCCGGGCACTGGCCATGGTTATGCCGCGATCACTTACGGCTGGCTGATCGGCGAGTTGCTGCGCCGTGCTGACGGTCGCGGGCCGGGCGAATCCATTGTCGCCCGTGTGGCCAAACCGTTGGGCCTGGATTTCCACGTGGGCTTGGCTGACGAAGAATTCCACCGTGTGGCGCACATTGCGCGCGGCAAGGGCAATGCTGGCGATGCCGCTGCCCAACGCTTGCTGCAAGTGACCATGCGCGAGCCCACCGCGATGACCACCCGCGCTTTTACCAACCCGCCGTCGGTGCTCACCAGCACCAACAAACCGGAGTGGCGCCGCATGCAGCAACCGGCGGCCAATGGTCACGGCAATGCGCGCAGTCTGGCCGGTTTCTACGCGGGTCTGCTTGACGGCAGCCTCCTCGAAAGCGACATGCTCGAAGAGCTGACCCGCGAACACAGCCTCGGCGAAGACAAGACACTGTTGACCCGCACCTGTTTCGGTCTGGGCTGCATGCTTGATCAACCGGATGTGCCCAACGCCACTTACGGTCTCGGCCCTCGTGCATTCGGTCATCCGGGCGCGGGTGGTTCCATCGGTTTCGCTGATCCTGAGCATGATGTTGCCTTCGGTTTTGTGACAAATACCCTTGGGCCGTACGTCTTGATGGACCCGCGCGCGCAGAAGCTAGCGCGGGTGCTTGCCACTTGTCTGTAAAGTGGTATCCGAGGTCCCAGGGTCGGAACCTCAAGCGGTTTTTCGTTTCAAAACGGCTGTTTATCCGGGCGAAAGTGCTCTGATTTTTCATTACTTCATTTTGTGGATTTTCAATGTCATCTAAAAAGACCCTCGCCCTGGCCCTGTGTGTAGCGATCACCGGTTGTGCACAGACCCCGAAAAACGATGCGGACGGCGGCAGTTGGTGGCCGTTCGGTTCTTCCGACAAGGTTGCGGCCAAGGAGCCAGCACCGGCTCCAGCCCCGCTGAAACCTGCTGCCACTGCACCCGTGGCCAAGGCTGAAAGCAGCAACCCGTGGTACTGGCCGTTCGGTTCCGATGATGAAGCGGTCAAAGCAGACATGAAGGCTGAAGTTGCCCCGGAAGCGAAAAAACCGGCGACCGTGGCCAAAGCTGAAGCCGATGCGGGTGGCAAATGGTGGTGGCCGTTCGGCGGCAAGGATCAACCCACCACCAAAGCCGTGCCGATGCCGGATCCGAAAGTGACCCAGGCCTGGCTCGACGACTACGAGCCGCGCCTGCGTGAAGCAGTCAAGGACAGCAATCTGCAACTCGAACGCCGTGAAAACGTGCTGGTCGTGACCGCGCCGGTCGAAGGCTCGTTCAACCCGGATCGTCCAGCCATGCTGTTGCCGGTTACCCTCGGCCCGTTCACTCGCGTTGCGAAAATCCTTGAAGCCGACCCGAAAACTGCCGTGCTGGTCCTTGGCCACAGCGATTCCAGTGGTGCCGCGCCTGCCAATATCAAACTGAGCCAGGAGCGTGCCCAGGCCATCGCCGCAATCTTCCGTCTCAGTGGCTTGCAGCGTGATCGCCTGATGCTGCGTGGCATGGGTTCCGAAGCGCCACGTGCGGCCAACGACAGTGTTGAAGGTCGTGCCCTGAACCGTCGTGTCGAACTGCTGGTGACGCCGCAAAACACCATGGTTGCCCTGCTGAGCAAGTACAACATGCCGGCGCCGAAGCCAGTGACCATGGTCGCAGCGCAAGACGTCAAGCCTGCCGCCAAGCCGGTCACCCCGGCCCCTGCCGCGAAAAAAGCGGCTGTTCCGGCAACCAAGAAGGCTCCGGTGAAAAAAGCGGCAGCCAAGGCACCGGCCAAAAAAGCCCCGGCCAAGACCCCAGCGAAGAAAACCACGCCAGCCAAAGCCGCCGCGACCGACAAGAAAGTCGCCGCGACCGATGCCACCAAGAAGTGATCCGCTAACAAAAGGAATGCGCCATGACCCAGGCTCTGGCAGATATGCGTCGTGATTACACCCGGGATGGTCTGACCGAGGCGCAAGCCCCGGCCGAGCCGTTTGCGCTGTTCCACCAGTGGTTCGCCGACGCGGTGAAAACCGAACAGGCGCCGGTGGAAGCCAACGCCATGACCCTGGCCACGGTCGACCAGGATGGGCGACCGCACTGTCGCATTCTGCTGCTCAAGGGCCTCGATGAGCAGGGCTTCACCTTCTTCACCAATTACGACAGCGCCAAGGGCCAGCACCTGGCGGCCAACCCGTTTGCCGCCATGACTTTTTTCTGGCCCACCCTCGAACGCCAGGTGCGCATCGAAGGGCGGGTGGTGAAGGTCACGCCCGCGGAGTCGGATGCGTATTATCAGGTGCGTCCGCTGGGCAGCCGTCTCGGTGCCTGGGCATCACCGCAGAGCCGGGTGATCAACGGGCGCGGTGAACTGGAAGATTTGCTCAAGGCTACCGAGCAGCGCTTCTCCGATATTCAGCCCGACTGCCCGGAACACTGGGGCGGTTACCGCTTGCTGCCTGAGCGCATCGAATTCTGGCAGGGCCGTCCGAGCCGTCTGCACGATCGCCTCAACTACCGTGTGCAGGGCGCCGACTGGATTCTTGAACGTCTGGCACCCTGAGCAGTCTACCGAGCGGGATAGCCTGCCGCAGCGGCCTCCAGCCACTTCGGCAGGTCCCGGCGCTTGATCTTCTGCGCCTGAGCGTTCGCTAACTGTTCGAGCATGAACGTGCGTTTGTCTTCGTCCTTGCCGGCCAGCGATAGCGCCAGATCGCGATCCATCCAGCGTTTGATCCGCACGTACAACCACCCATGGAAGTACAAACCGGCGGCAGTGGTGACGACGATGATCAAGTAATCCATGAAAATCCTTGGTGTCGGTGGCGCAGAATCGGTAATTTGGCGCTACTGTAGGGCTACATCAGGGAGAGCGTGCAGGTGTCTGTACCGCGCCTGAATGAAAGCCAATTTATCCGGGCGGTGTCGTGACAGGCGTCAAGCCACGGAGTTTAATGACTATATGTTTCTTTGGAGTTGATGCTATGCGTAAGTCTGTTCTGCTGGTTGCTTCCTTTTCCACGATGGCGATGTTGCTTACCGGCTGCCAATCGAGCCTGACCGGTGACTCCTACTCCCGTGACGAAGCGCGTCGCGTGCAGACGATTCGCATGGGCACCATCGAATCCCTGCGCCCGGTCAAAATTGAAGGCACCAAAACCCCGATCGGCGGCGCTGCAGGCGCAGTGGTCGGCGGCGTCGGCGGTAGTGCCATCGGCGGCGGCAAGGGCAGCATCGTTGCCGCCGTTATCGGTGCGGTGGCGGGCGGTCTGATCGGTTCGGCAACCGAAGAAGGTCTGACCCGCACCCAGGGCGTGGAAATCACCGTGCGTGAAGACGACGGCAGCATGCGTGCCTATGTGCAGCAGGTTCAGGAGAATGAAGTGTTCCGCGTAGGCGAGCGCGTGCGCATCTCCACCGTTGGCGGGACCAGCCGCGTTTCGCACTAAGCGGAATTCAGGGTAAAGAAAACCCCGATCAGGTGACTGGTCGGGGTTTTTTAATGCGTTTCAACGTCCATTGCACGTCAGTTGGAAGGTGACCTTCGGATCGAAGACATTCCTTCCCAGCAGTTTCTCCAGCGCGGCAAGCTGATCATTTGAAAGATCGTAACCCTCCCAGCCTTCCTGCTTACAAGACCAATTCATGATGGCAGCCAAGTTCTCGTCGCATCCGCTAGGCAGGTCTTCTTCAAAAACGAGAAACTCTGTTTTCCTATCGAATGCTTCAATCCTATAAATCATAAGAGACCGTCACCAGACATCGCTGTAGTCAAAAGAGATCTGATAATCGTAAGTTTTGAAGATGATGCCATGTTGAAAATACGGTTGAATGATTGGAACCCATTCTTCGAAAACATTGAAACCGCCATTGTTTATGTTGTTTTCCACCGGTATTCCCAAGGCATTCAAAACGCCCTCATCATCCCCTAAATCCTTGGAATACTCCTCGCCTTCGCACAGATCAGTTTGCTTGTCGTACCACTCTAGCCTCAGTTTTAATCCCATCATCAACCTCACAAATATTTTTTTCTGATGCTTCTTTCATCTTTCGCATCTTCGCGTCGCTCCCCCGTAAAAGGGTCAAACGCGCCTAGGTGAGTTCCGTCACTTGCTCGGTAAACCTCCAACTCTCCGTGCATCGAGTCCCACTCGTAGATTTTTCTACCTTTCGCATCTTTCCACCGTTCCCGAAGTCCTCCGCCTCCTTGTATAGGATTCTTTTTCTGCACCTTTATCAGTCCGGGAAATGCAGTGATTTCCTCTGCTTTTGGAGGCCTATGATAACTATGCCCCGCGGACGGTAAGCCTTTACGTGATGATGTACTGACTACGATGTATACCGGCCTAACACCCGAATTAGCCGGAAACACCAAAATGAAATCCCGATACTCTGGCGGATAAACCGGATTCACCAGAATTCCATCCGCCGCTTTCGTCGGCGGATAAACCCAGATGTGCGGTGCCTGCGGTGCAGCCTCCAGCGCGGGAATACCGAGGATGTCTGAGCCATCCACGGCAGGCGTCCAGATCAGCTCGACGCCTTCGCCCAGATCCGCAATGAACTGGCTGTCTCGCACGGTGAACTGCGCGACATCGACCATTTCCCAATCGCGATTCTTGCCGGTGTAGAAGCCGTAGCCCTTCAGGCTGCCGTCCGCCTGCTGTTCGACCCTCAACCGAACACGGGTTCGCGCCTGTTCAAGTCCACGCAACTGCTCGTCGGTATACAGCGCACTGTCGCCAAGATTCGATGGCATAAACAACGCAACCAAACCAACTAAAGGCGCAACAGCCGCGCTGGATACCACGGCGGGCAGTGCTTCAAACACCGATCCCGCCAAAGCCAGACTGCCAAATCCGGCCGGGATGGCAGTTGCGCCGATTTTCTTGAGAGGAACTGCGCCGCTTTCATCGGCTTCACGCGCGCCCAGCAGGATCAGCTCGCCGTAATCCTTCAGGCTGTCGGTCGGCACCATCCCCGCAGGGCTGGAGTAATCGATAATCGCATCCGGCAATTTGCAGGACTTGGCGAATACGCAGCCAGCGCGCACGGGATCGGCTTTTTTGACCGCCACCTCACGGCTGCGCTCGAAAGCCTCCTGCCGCGCCAGCATGGCGTCGTAAGCGTTTTGTCTGGCGTCGCGCTCGGCCAGTTCCGTGGCTGTCATGTAGCGGTAGGTGACGTGATGCCCGTCGCCTTGCGGTGGGTTGGAAACCCGGGGAATGTCCTTGTTGCCAGCCACTGATCGTCCTTTCGTTCATCCGTCGACAACCCTTCGCAAAGGGCTGCGCAACGTTAACGAAGCAGGAAAATGGTGGCTGTAGGACGCGTCGCTAAAGACGTGGGGATTGTTCGACGGATGCTGATTTGTAGATTGGCTGTTGTTCGAGACTCAGAGGACTGAGCCCGCAGGAAAAATTTGTTCAGCGCACTACAGTAATTTGTCGAGCACGAACTCTTTGAACCAAGGTGGCTGAGTATCTGATTTGATCTCAATCAGATCGCCATCGGTGATCTCCGCAATCTGGGTGAGACCTTCGCTACCTTCATCCGAGTTGTCGAAAATGTAGGCTCTGTTGGAGGTCAGGATGGCATCAGACAGAAGCTCCAAAGATCTCCAGTACCGTGCCTCTATCTTTTCAGGAGGAACGCTGTGCCCACCTTGTTTGACACGATACGCAACCCTGGCAATGTTGATCTGAGGGTCGGCGGTAGCGACGTAGTAAACATAAACCCGGTAACCGGAAGCATGAGCTTCGGCGAGCAGTTTGACCTTGTCAGAGGACGACATGACAGTTTCAAACGTAAAGCTGATTCGCTCTTTGATCAAAGATCTTCGTATGAAGTCGGAAAGGGCTGATGCGACGTAGGAGTCGATTACAGTATTTGCGAAGCTAAGCCTTTCACCGTCGATTTTCAGGGAATCCAGCTTTGCCAATGAGTGAGGGGATTTCTTGAGTAGAGCGTGCTCACGAAAGAATTCAAAGATGTCTTCTTTGTGAGCTTCGATGCGATAGGAGGTGAAGTCAAAATACCCTGTATCTTTGATTGAGCGTTCTATGTCATCAGGATTTATGTAATTTCCCAGCAAATGCGCTGGAACCAGTCGATTGAAGGTGCTTTTTCCTGACCCGTTCGGGCCTGCGAATATCCGTATTCTCGGTGTGCTCAAGAAATAACCTGTTTCGAGGATTTGTTGATGTGCAGGCGAGTGCCGCTTTTCAGATTTCCGTAGGTGCCTATTGTGCGCAAAGCAACAGAACTCTTCTCTGTCACTTCAAATAGCTGACCATCTTTAGCAACGAGCACTGCAGCACCATTGGCGAGCGCCATTCTGTAGGCGTTGCTGAATGCCTTCAGAGCGATGTCCGGAATCCGAGACTCCTGTATGGAAATCTGATCGTCCGTCATTGGGCGTTTTTCTGCTTTACGTGACATGGATGACTCCAGAATCGGTGCTGAGAAGGTGCGGCTGTCGACCAAAGATATAGCACACTTGCGAGGTTCAGAGCCAAGCCCCTCTGGATAGAAGGGCCTCGACTTTTGTAGAAAAATGCGTCTCAAGCGTTTTTCAGAGTATTCCGGCGACTCGCCACCGCCGTCACCGCATAACCAATCAGCGCTGCCAGAATCGACCCGGTCAAAATCCCCATCCGGTCCATGCCAGCGTAGTCACTCACGCCTGGTTCAAACGCCAGCGAACCGACGAACAGGCTCATGGTGAAGCCGATTCCGCAGAGGATCGCTACGCCCATGACCTGGCCCCAGTTGGCGCCTTGGGGCAGGGCGGCGATGCCGGTTTTGACCGCGAGCCAGGTCAGGCCGAACACACCGACGGTCTTGCCCAGCAGCAGGCCGACCGCAATGCCCATCGGCACGTGATGGGTGAAGCTTTCTACGGTCACACCGGTCAGCGACAGGCCAGCGTTGGCGAAGGCGAACAGCGGCAGAATGCCGTAGGCCACCCACGGGTGCAGCGCATGTTCGAGGGTCAGCAGTGGCGACGGCTCGGCGTTTTTCGTGCGCAATGGAATGCAGAAGGCCAGGGTTACGCCCGCCAGCGTGGCGTGGACACCGCTCTTGAGGACGCAGACCCAGAGGATCAAACCGATGATCATGTACGGCCCGAGTTTGACCACCCCGAGCCGGTTCATCGCCACCAGCGCTGCAATGCACGCTGCCGCCAGACCCAACGACAGAGTAGACAGTTCGCCGGAGTAGAAGATCGCAATGATCACGATGGCGCCGAGGTCATCGATGATTGCCAGGGTCATCAGGAACAGCTTCAGCGATACCGGCACGCGCTTGCCGAGCAGGGCCAGCACGCCGAGGGCGAAGGCGATGTCGGTGGCGGTCGGGATCGCCCAGCCGTCGAGCGCTGCCGGATTGTCACGGTTGAGGAACCAGTAGATCAGCGCCGGTACCAACATGCCGCCGATGGCTGCCGCGCCGGGCAGGACGATCTGTGAAGGCTTCGACAGTTGGCCGTCGAGGACTTCGCGTTTCACTTCCAGGCCGATGAGCAGGAAGAACATCGCCATCAGACCGTCGTTGATCCACAGCAGCAGGGGTTTAGCGATTTTCAACGCACCGATCTGCGCCACCACCGGGGTGTCGAGCAGGCCGGTATACAGCCACGACAGTGGCGAGTTGTTGATAATCAGCGCCAGGATGGCCGCGGCGATCAATAACAGACCGCTGGCAGCTTCCAACTGAAAGAAACGCGTGAAAGTGCTACGCAGAGGCAAGGTCGCTCTCCATCGATAAGTAAAAAGGTGGGACACCCTAACCCGTACTGTTAGTTGTTAAAACAAAAGTTATATTCTTTTTTGTTATATGTCGTTACAAGGTGTCTGGCTCAAGCCACGCTGAGCCTAGCAGTTGCCTGACATATTGAGACTCAGCTGTATCTGTGCGCGCTATAGGATTTTTCCTAAGCTGATGAGTGAGCCTTTCGAACAGCTTCATCTCCTGCCGATTCAACGAGAACCATCACCATGAGCGACATCCGACAGTGGGCCCGCGAAGCGATCCGCATCATCGAAGCGGATTTTCAGCGCAGCGCCGACACCCACCTGATTCCTTTGCCGCTGCCGGGTTTTGCGGGCATCGAGTTGTATTTCAAGGACGAATCCAGCCATCCGACTGGCAGTCTCAAGCACCGCTTGGCCCGTTCGTTGTTTCTCTATGCGCTGTGTAACGGCTGGTTGAAGCCCGGCGCGCCGGTGATCGAGGCGTCCAGCGGTTCGACGGCGATTTCCGAAGCGTATTTCGCGCGGATGCTCGGCCTGCCGTTTATTGCGGTGATGCCGGCGACCACGTCCAAAGAGAAGATCGCGCAGATCGCGTTCTACGGTGGCCAAAGTCATCTGGTGAAAGATCCCACGCAGATCTACGCCGAGTCCGAGCGTCTGGCCCGCGAGCATGGCGGCCACTTCATCGACCAGTTCACCTACGCCGAACGTGCCACTGACTGGCGTGCGAACAACAACATCGCCGAATCGATTTTCCAGCAAATGCGTTACGAGAAGCACCCGGAACCGAGCTGGCTGATTTCCAGCCCCGGCACCGGCGGCACCACCGCGACCCTGGGTCGTTACGTGCGCTATCGCCAGCATTGCACCCGCGTGTTGTGCGCCGATGCCGAGCGTTCGGTGTTCTTCGATTACTACCAGACGGGCGATGCGAGTTTGCGCCTGGACTGCGGTTCGCGCATTGAAGGCATTGGCCGACCGCGCGTTGAGGCGTCGTTCCTGCCGAAGGTGATCGATGCAATGGTCAAAGTGCCGGATGCCTTGTCGCTGGCGGCCATGCATTATCTGGCGCAGCGTCTGGGACGGCATGTTGGCGGGTCCAGTGGGACCAATCTGATCGGTGCCTTGATGGCGGCGCAGCAGATGAAAGCGGCGGGAGAGTCGGGGTCTATCGTGGCGATTCTGTGCGATGGCGGCGAGCGGTATGCCGACACCTATTACGATCAGGATTGGTTGAAGGCGCAGGGGTATGAATTGAGCGGGTTGATCGAAGCGGTCACGGCGAGTGCCGAGCGCGGTGAGCCGTTACCAACCTCAGTCCTGCGCGCCAACATCTGAAGAAATACACATAACAATGTGGGAGCTGGCTTGCCAGCGATAGCAGAGGGTCAGTCAACATCTATGTTGAATCTGATTCCTTCATCGCTGGCAAGCCAGCTCCCACAGGGTTTTGTGTCGGTTCAGATGATTAGTCAGTCAGGCCGAGAATATCCCGTGCCACGGCTTCTGCGATGCGAATCCCGTCAACACCCGCCGACAGAATCCCGCCCGCATAACCCGCGCCTTCACCGGCCGGGAACAAGCCCTTCACGTTCATGCTCTGCAGCGCTTCGTTACGAGTGATGCGCAGCGGTGACGAAGTACGCGTCTCGATCCCGGTCAACACTGCATCGTGCAGCGAGTAACCACGAATCTGCTTCTCGAACGCTGGCAACGCTTCGCGGATTGCCTCGATGGCAAAATCCGGCAAGGCCAGGGCCAGATCGCCCAGCGCCACACCCGGTTTGTACGACGGCTCGACTTCACCTAGTTCGGTCGATGGAATGTCGTTGATAAAGTCGCCAACCAGTTGCGCCGGCGCTTTGTAATCGCTGCCACCCAGAATGAACGCGTGGGATTCCAGGCGTTCCTGCAACTCGATCCCTGCCAGCGGGCCACCCGGATAATCGACTTCCGGGGTAATACCGACAACGATGCCGGAGTTGGCGTTGCGCTCGTTACGCGAGTACTGGCTCATGCCGTTGGTGACCACGCGGTTCGGCTCGGACGTCGCCGCGACCACGGTGCCGCCCGGGCACATGCAGAAGCTGTAGACCGAACGGCCGTTCTTGGCGTGGTGCACCAGTTTGTAGTCGGCAGCGCCGAGTTTCGGGTGCCCGGCGTATTTGCCCAGACGTGCACGGTCGATCAGCGATTGCGGGTGTTCGATGCGGAAACCCACCGAAAACGGCTTGGCTTCCATGAACACGCCACGGCTGTGGAGCATGCGGAAGGTGTCGCGGGCACTGTGGCCTAGGGCCAGAACCACGTGTTTCGAATGCAGGGTTTCGCCGCTGGCCAGTTGTACGCCGACCAATTGGCCGTCCTCGATCAGCACGTCGCTGACGCGTTCCTGGAAGCGCACTTCGCCGCCCAGTTCGCGGATCTGCTCGCGCATGTTTTCCACCATGCCGGTCAGACGGAATGTACCGATGTGCGGCTTGCTGACGTAGAGGATTTCTTCCGGCGCGCCGGCCTTGACGAACTCGTGCAGGACTTTGCGACCGAGGAATTTCGGGTCCTTGATCTGGCTGTACAGCTTGCCGTCGGAGAATGTGCCTGCGCCGCCTTCGCCGAACTGCACGTTGGACTCGGGGTTGAGCACGCTTTTACGCCACAGGCCCCAGGTGTCTTTGGTGCGCTGACGGACTTCGGTGCCGCGTTCGAGGACGATCGGCTTGAAGCCCATTTGCGCCAGCAGCAGGCCGGCGAAGATTCCGCACGGGCCGAAACCGACGACGATCGGACGCTGGCTCAGGTCGCTTGGCGCCTGGCCGACGAACTTGTAGCTGACATCCGGCGCCACGTTGACGTTACGGTCGTCGGCGAACTTGCCCAGCACCTTGGCCTCGTCGCGCACTTCGAGGTCGATGGTATAGATGAAGCACAGTTCGGAGGACTTTTTGCGCGCATCGTAGCTGCGCTTGAACAAGGTGAAATCGAGCAGGTCATCGCTGGCGATGCCCAGACGTTGCACGATGGCAACGCGCAGGTCTTCTTCGGGATGGTCGATTGGCAGCTTGAGTTCAGTGATTCGTAACATGGCGAGGATCCGGGTTCGCGGGGCGCACAACTGCGCCAGGGCGTTTGAAGGCCGCGATTATAAGCCGCAAAGGCCGGATCCGGTGAGGCTAAAACGCTCAGTCGTTGCGCGATCCGCCGAAATACCCGCAACCGCGCTGCACCTGGCCGTCGATGCGCAACTCGGCGCTCATGTGCTGCACGCTGCCGGTGCTGCTGTCGACGCAGCGTTGCGGCGCGACCCACAATTCGATGCGCTGATTGTTGGCTTCGCTGCTCAGGTTGAAGCGGCCGTCGCCCAATTGATCTTCAATATACGGCACGGCAAGTGGCGGCTGACCTTCGCGGTCGATGACCATGCCTTTGCCGCTGACTTTGACATTCCACTCCGGGCCATGGCCGGCGGCGCGCAGGATCAGCAGTTTGAAATTCGGATCATCGCAGGCGGTGCCGGAGCGTTCGACGCGATATAGCTGCATCAGGTCGAGTCGATCACCGGCGACTTTGCCGCGAACGTCGGCAAACAGTTTGCCTTGCTCGTCGGCGAGGGTAGCAGCCTCTTGCAGAATACTGGTGCCACCGATGTCATTGACCACCAGCTGACGCTGATCCTGACATGGCTGAAACACCAGTTTGCCGTCAGCAGCGGTCAGTTGCCCCTGCATCCGTGTCTGCCCGACGTGCGAGGCACTTTCTCGCTGACCATCGAACAACTGGCAAGCGGCAAACAACGGCAGCAGGGCAACAAGGACTAACGAACGGGCAACACGCATCTTCGGCTCTCCAGACAAGTGCCGCCACGTTACTGAGGCTGGCTGTCGATCACAAGTTTTGTCTGGCCACTATTGAGTCGGGTTTAGGGGCACCGCATAGTCTCGCGCTTGTCTTGTTGGATAGATCAAGGAGCACTTCATGCAATGGAAGGTCGCGATATTGCTATTGGTTACGGTCTGCGCTGGTACCAGCCACGCCGCTGATCTGGATTTTTCCTCAGCGGCTGATTTCACCAGGATGGAAATTCTGCTCAAGGATGATCAGGGTGCCCATCCGGACCTTGTTCAGCTCTCCGTTACCCTTGCTCCCGAAGCGGCCGCGCGGGCCAAGACCACAAGTCGTGAAGCGCTGGGCCAGCCATTGAACCTGTCAATCAATGGCCAGCACGTTTCAACAACGACAGTGCATTCGGAGCTCGGTGAGTTGCTCAGGATCGTGATGCCGCGCCATGTTGCCAAAAGCCTCCTACCGACCTTGATCGAGTAAATGCAGCTCAGCCAACATGAAACGTCTGACCGGTTTGCAGGCCTTCAACACTTTTCGCGTAGGCCAATGCCACATCCGCCGCAGGAACCGGCTTGTAGCCACGGAAATACGGGGCGTAGCTACCCATGGCTTCGAGCAGTACGGTCGGGCTGATCGAGTTCACTCGCAGGCCGCGCGGCAATTCGATGGCGGCCGCGCGGACGAAGCTGTCGAGGGCGCCGTTGACCAGCGCTGCCGAGGCGCCGCTGCGGATCGGATCGTGGCTGAGTACGCCGGTGGTAAAAGTGAATGACGCGCCGTCATTGGCGAATTCGCGACCGATCAGCAGTAGATTGACCTGGCCCATCAGTTTGTCTTTGAGGCCGAGGGCGAAGCTGTCTTCATTCATCTCACCCAG
Organism: Pseudomonas chlororaphis; assembly: GCF_000783395.1. Taxonomy (GTDB): domain Bacteria; phylum Pseudomonadota; class Gammaproteobacteria; order Pseudomonadales; family Pseudomonadaceae; genus Aquipseudomonas; species Aquipseudomonas chlororaphis_H. The sequence continues at coordinate 614,743 of NZ_JSFK01000001.1, forward strand.
CGGGGCGAAAGTCACGTTGCCCGCCGCGCACACCAGTGCATCGAACTTGCCGGTCTGTTCAAACAACTTGCGGATCGATGCGCTGTCACTGATATCGACATTGAGATCGCCGCTGTTGCGACCGATACGAATGACGTCGTGGCGTTGCGAGAGTTCTTTGTCCACCGCCGAACCAATGGTGCCGCCAGCGCCTATCAACAGAATCTTCATCGAGCTGTACCTCAAGTGATTGAACGAGGTTTCAGTCTAGAGTGGTTTTTTCTGCGGATAAGCGCACTAATAGGCAACCTTTGGTTTTCAAATGGAAACAATCCGTGAGCGAAATGGATGATCTGGCGGCGTTCGCGGTGTTGATCGAGGCGGGCAGTTTCACCCTGGCGGCGCAGCAGTTGGGCTGCAGCAAGGGGCAATTGTCCAAGCGCATCAGCCAGCTCGAAGCACAGTTTTCCGTCGTCTTGCTGCAACGCACCACCCGGCGCTTGAGCCTGACCGCGGCGGGCGCGGCATTGTTGCCGCAAGCGCAGGCGCTTGTAGTCCAGGTCGAAAAAGCGCGTCAGGCATTGGCGCGATTGAAGGACGACATGGCCGGTCCGGTACGCATGACGGTGCCGGTTTCACTGGGGGAAACCTTCTTTGACGGTCTGCTGTTGGAGTTCTCGCATCAATACCCCGAGGTGCAGATCGAGCTGGAGCTGAACAACAGTTACCGCGATCTGTCACGGGACGGCTTTGATCTGGCGATCCGCAGCGAGGTGGCCAATGACGAACGACTGGTGGCCAAACCGCTGCTGGCCTGGCAGGAAATGACCTGCGCCAGCCCGGCGTATCTCGAGCGTTTCGGTGAGCCGCTGACGCCACAGTCACTGGCCGAACATCGTTGTTTGCTCAACAGCCACTACAGCGGACGTGAGGAATGGCTGTATCACCAGCAGCATGAATTGTTACGGGTGCGAGTATCAGGACCGTTTGCCAGCAACCATTACAACTTGCTGAAGAAAGCCGCGCTTAGCGGCGCCGGGATTGCGAGGTTGCCTTCCTACTTGCTGCAGGCGGAACTGGCTGACGGCCGATTGCGCTGGCTCCTGCGCGATTTTCAGACCCGGCGCATGCCGATGTACCTGGTGCATCCGTATCAGGGCGGACTGCCGAAACGCACGCAGGTACTCGCTGACTATCTGATCGGCTGGTTCAAGCGCAGCGGCGAGGCGCTGGATCGACTTCAGCGCTGATCATATGAACATAAACCCCATGTAGGAGCTGCCGAAGGCTGCGATCTTTTGATTTTGTTTTTTTCAAAGCAAGATCAAAAGATCGCAGCCTTCGGCAGCTCCTACAGGTCGGCGTTCAGTTGGCGAAACGGCGGGCGATCAGATGATCAATCGATAACTTGCCCGGCCCTGTCGCCGTCAAGTACAGCAACACCGCCGCCCAGGTACCGTGAGTCGGATAGGCATCTGGGTAGACAAAAAGCTGAATGGTCAGGGTCATGCCCAATAATGCCAGCGCCGAAAACCGCGTAGCGAAGCCAATCAGAATCAGCAGCGGAAAGAAATGCTCGGCGAACGCCGCCATGTGCGCGGCAATCTCTGGCGACAGCAGTGGCACGTGGTATTCACTCTTGAACAACGGAATGGTGGAGTCGGCCAGTCGTGGCCAGCCGAGTTGAAAGCTGCCGTCGATCAGGTCAATGGCCAGACCTTCAACCTTGGTCTGCCCTGATTTCCAGAACACCGCGGCAATCGAGAAACGCGCAATGAACGCGATCAGGCTGTGAGGGATTTTTTCCAGCAGCGCAATGGCGCGGGTGATGAGGCGGCTCATGGCGATTCCTTGTTGTTCATTTGGGTAATGGCGTTGCGCGCGATCAGTAAGCCGAGGGTTTGCGCGAGGTCGAATTCAGGGCTGTGTTCAGCCGCTGCCAGGAGAGGCTGTCCATCGATCAGATTGCGGATAAACACGCTGGCGCCGGGTTCGAGGGCGAACACTTCGACGTCCAGGCCGTTGCGCAAAACCAGAGCGTGTTGCCTTTGGTTGACGTCGATCCCCTCCAGCGTCGAGTCGTGTTGATGTGCGCCCCAGATCGCGACTACGGCATAGGCTGAGTCGAGCAGGTGAAGGGAGGGATGAAGGTTGAGGCGCAGCTCACTCAGCGTTTGCACATCAGCCAGTGCTGCCGTGATCTGTTCCGCGCGCACGGGCCGGGCGTCGGCCGCGTGATAGGCGAGGGTGCGCAGGTGCTCAAGGCGCGCCACGTCTGCCAGATAAGGCACGCTGCCGGCCGGTTCAAACGCTGCAATGAAGTCCGCAAATGCCTCGCCGTAGCGATTCATCAACGGACTCTGTGGCGGCTGCTGCTGGACGAAAATAGCCGCCATAGCGCGGAAGAATTCATCGCCGACCAATTGCGCAACCACCGGGTAACTGTCGCTCAACGCATTGATCAGCGAACTCTGTACGTTGTTGCGATACACCGCGAAACGGCTCGCCGGATCAGCACGGTTGGCGCTGTACAGGCCTTCGGGGCAGGGCAGTCGCGTGTCGATGAGCGCGGCAGCGAAAGCGCGTTGAGTGCTCATGTGCGTGCTCCTGCATCCAGCAAAAGTGCATTAGCTTGCTGAGCTTCCGCCAATAGCACCGCAAACGCCGGCACTTGATTGTCGCGCTCGATCAACGTCGCCACCGGGCCGACGCGTTGCAGCACTTGCCGGTACAAATCCCAGACGGCTTGATCGATCGGCGCGCCGTGATCGTCGATCAGCAAACGATCGCCAAGGCTGTCGCAATCTTCGGCAAACCCGGCCAGATGAATTTCACCCACCGTGTGTAATGGCAGCGCATCGAGATACGCCAGTGGATCACGCTGATGGTTCACGCAAGAAACGTAGACATTGTTGACGTCCAGCAGCAGGCCACAGCCGCTGCGGCGGATGACCTCGGCGATGAAATCTGCCTCATCGAGGGTTGAGCGTTGAAACGCCAGATAGGTTGCCGGATTCTCCAGCAACATGGGACGTTTGAGCGTGTTTTGCACCTGATCGATATGCTCACAGACGCGGTTCAGCGTCGGCGTGTCATAGGCCAGCGGCAGCAGATCATTGAGAAACACCGGGCCATGGCTCGACCAGGCCAGGTGTTCGGAAAAGGCTTGCGGTTGATAGCGCCGAATGAGCTCGGCAAGGCGCTGAAGATGTTGTTTATCCAGCGGCCCTTCAGCACCGATAGACAAGCCGACACCGTGCAGCGACAGCGGATACTGCTCGCGGATCAAACCGAGAAAATGATGAAACGGACCGCCGTCGACCATGTAGTTTTCAGCGTGGACTTCGAAGAAACCGATGTCCGGTGATGAACCGAGCACTTCACGAAAGTGCCCGGTCTTGAGGCCCAGCCCGGCACGGGACGGGAGCCCGGTGCGGGCTGCCTGAGTGCGGGATTGGGCATGGTCATTGATAGTGAGCATGATCGTCACTCAGGCAGGCCAACGATCAGGACTTGGCTTTGAAGGCTTCCAACTGACCGAAACCGGTCGGCGAGGTTTTGCTTTCAGTGGTGGCGCAGGTGCCTTTCGGAACGAGTTTCCAGGCGTTGGCCTGGTAGTCCATTTTCGCTGTGCCGGCACAGGTGGTGCCTGCGCCTGCTGCGCAATCGTTGTGACCTTTCATGGCCACGCCGAAGCATTTTTCCATGTCGGCGTCTGCAGCATGGGCGGTCGATACAGCGGCCATGCTCAGGGCAGAACCGAGGGCCAGAACCAGGGCGGTGGCGGACAGGGTGCGGGTGGTAGCAGTCATGGTGTTTCTCCAGTCTTGGTCAGGGTTTGCACAAACGCGATTGCGCTTGCTTGTCCCTCTAGAGAAAGCTCATGGCGATGCGTTACAGCAACGCTCAAATCTTTTTCAAAAGAACACACGCACATCGACGGTGGGAGCAGAGATAACCCAAGAGTATTGAATAATGGTTATCGTGAATGGTTATTAAAAACTGTCATTTCTGACAGTTGGCGGGGTTTTTCAACTGAGTATATTGGGCTTGTGGCGGTACACATCAGGGAGAAAGACCATGAATTTGTCCGAATTGAAAAAGCTCGTGCAAGCCAGGATCGACGAGAAGGCCAATATCATCCTGGATGAAAAGGTTGTTAATGACGGCGCGGCATTTGGTGAACTGCAGATCTATTTTTGCCTGCGTCGCATTCTGAATAAAAAAGCCACTCTTGAAGATTTTGGTGTCTTGCATGCGGTGAGTGATTTGCTGCAGGCGACGGGCGTTATTTCTGCGAATCAGACGCTGGGATCAAAAGTCATCCCCTAATGCGGGCATTCCCTCGCGGCAGGAACACTCAATTGAACAGAGAGGTGTTGGAAATGGAACAAAATATAGAGAGCCGTGTGAAAAAGCTCATAGCCGAGAATTTGTACATAAAAGATGAAGAAGGAAATCAAGTCGAGGTCGAGGTCAGAAATGAAAGCAGCTTCGTCGACGATCTGGGAGCGGACTCATTGCAAACGTCGCTGATGTTGATGGCACTAGAGGAGGAGTTTGAATTAAAGATCTCAGACGAGGAAGCTGAAAAATTTACAACGGTGCAGAAAGTGATCGATTATCTGGTGATAGTTGATGAACTCAGATATGCCGATGAGTGAAACATGGCAAAACCTTCTGCCTGATTCGGGACATTTCCTCGCGGCAGGAACAGTCAATGAAAAGTGAAGTGTTGGAAATGGACGATTTAGAGCGTTAGAAAAAGATAGTCATACAGTTGGGAGTCGATGAAAAAGAGATCAAAAACGAAAGCAGCTTCATCGGCGAGCTCGGGATGGACGACCCGAAGAAGCTTGAGTTGGTGATGGCGATTGAGGACGAGTTTGGTATGGAGATCCCGGACCAAGCATCCGAGAAATTTACAACGGTGCAGGACGTGATCAATTATGTGAGTGTTCACAAACTTGTGTGATCATTCCCACACAGGCAACCTACTCTGCCCCGAAGCTGCCGAAGGCCGCTCCCAACAGGGGAATCCCAAGTACAAAAAAACGGCCCGAAGGCCGTTTTTTGTTGGCTGAAACACCTCAACCGCCGAGATACGCTTCGCGTACTTTCGGGTCGGTCAGCAGCGCTTCACCGGTGCCTTGCATGACCACACGGCCGTTCTCCAGAACGTAGGCGCGGTCGGCGATTTTCAGCGCCTGGTTGGCGTTCTGCTCGACCAGGAACACCGTCACACCATCCTTGCGCAGCATTTCGATGATGTCGAAAATCTGCTGGATGATGATCGGAGCCAGGCCCAGCGACGGCTCATCGAGCAGCAGCAGTTTCGGCTTGCTCATCAACGCACGGCCGATGGCGAGCATCTGCTGTTCGCCGCCGGACATGGTGCCGCCGCGCTGGTTGAAGCGTTCTTTCAGGCGCGGGAACAGGCCGAGGACCTTGTCCATTTGCTCCTGATAGTCGCCCTTGTCGGTGAAGAAGCCGCCCATGGAGAGGTTTTCTTCAACGGTCAGACGGGCAAACACCCGACGACCTTCCGGCACCACCGCAATGCTCTTGCGCATGATCTGCGACGAGTCCTGGCCGACCAGTTCCTCACCCATGTAGCGGATGCTGCCGCTGTGCGCTTGCGGCGAACCGCACAGCGTCATCAGCAGCGTGGACTTGCCGGCACCGTTGGCGCCGATCAGGGTCACGATTTCGCCCTGACGGACTTCAACGTTGACGCTGTGCAAGGCCTGGATCTTGCCGTAGAAGGTGGAAACGTTTTCGAACTGCAGCATTTACGCTTCCCCCAGGTAGGCTTTGATCACTTCAGGATTGTCGCGGATCTGTTCCGGCGTGCCGTCAGCCAGAGGCGTGCCCTGGTTGATCACGACGATATGGTCGGAAATGCTCATGACCAGTTTCATGTCGTGTTCGATCAGCAGGACGGTGACGTTGTGCTCTTCACGCAGGACGCTGATCAGCGCCTTGAGGTCTTCGGTTTCCTTCGGGTTCAGACCGGCGGCCGGTTCGTCGAGCATGAGGATCCGTGGACGGGTCATCATGCAGCGGGCGATCTCCAGACGCCGTTGCTGACCGTAGGCCAGGGTGCCGGCGGTACGGTTGGCGAACTCTTTGAGGTTGACCTTTTCCAGCCAGTACTCGGCAAATTCCATGGCCTCGCGCTCGCTTTTGCGGAACGCCGGGGTCTTGAACAGGCCGGACAGGAAGTTGGTGTTCAAGTGACGGTGCTGGGCGATCAACAGGTTCTCGACCGCCGTCATGTCCTTGAACAGGCGCACGTTCTGGAAGGTACGCACCACGCCTTTGAGGGCGATCTTGTGGCCCGGCAGGCCCTGGATCGGTTCGCCATCGAGCAGGATGCTGCCGCCAGATGGCTTGTAGAAACCGGTCAGGCAGTTGAACACGGTGGTCTTGCCCGCGCCGTTCGGCCCGATCAAGGCAACCACCTGTTTCTCTTTGACGGTCAGGGCCACACCGTTGACCGCGAGCAAACCGCCGAAGCGCATGCTCAGGTTCTCAACTTTCAAGATCTCGCGGCTCATTTTCGCAACTCCATGTGTGGGCGTTGCATCGGCAGCAGACCTTGTGGACGCCAGATCATCATCAACACCATCAGGGCACCGAACATCAACATCCGGTACTCGCTGAACTCACGCATCATTTCCGGCAACAGGATCATCACCACGGCGGCCAGGATCACACCCAACTGCGAGCCCATGCCACCCAACACAACGATGGCGAGGATGATTGCCGACTCGATGAAGGTGAACGACTCCGGCGTCACCAGACCCTGACGGGCGGCGAAGAAGCTACCGGCGAAACCGGCGAACGCAGCGCCGAGGGTGAACGCGGACAGCTTGATGATCGTCGGATTCAGACCCAGCGCACGGCAAGCGATTTCATCTTCACGCAGCGCTTCCCACGCACGACCGATCGGCATGCGCAGCAGGCGGTTGATGACGAACAGTGCCGCCAGCGCCAGCAACAGCGCAACCAGGTAGAGGAAAATCACCTTGTTGATCGAGTTGTATTGCAGGCCGAAATACTCGTGGAAGGTTTGCATGCCTTCCGCCGCTTTACGTTCGAAGGTCAGACCGAAGAATGTCGGCTTCTCGATGTTGCTGATGCCGTTCGGGCCACCGGTGATGTCGGTCAGGTTACGCAGGAACAGACGGATGATCTCGCCGAAGCCGAGGGTCACGATCGCCAGGTAGTCGCCGCGCAGACGCAACACCGGGAAGCCCAGCAGGAAGCCGAACGTCGCCGCCATCAGGCCGGCAATCGGCAGGCAGATCCAGAAGCTCAGGCCGTAGTAATGCGACAGCAGCGCGTAGCTGTAGGCGCCGACGGCGTAGAAGCCGACGTAACCGAGGTCGAGCAGACCGGCCAGACCGACGACGATGTTCAGACCGAGGCCGAGCATCACGTAGATCAGGATCAGCGTCGCGATGTCCACCGCGCCACGGGAGCCGAAGAACGGCCACACCAGCGCCACCAGGATCAGCGCAATGATGAAATAACGCTGGGTGGTTGGCAGGGTGAGGAAGTTGCTCGCCTTGGCCGGAATCAGCGGCAGGCCCGGCGACGCACGCCAGGCTTTGCTGATCTGCTGGTTGAACAGCACCCGCAGGAACATCAGCACCGAACAGATGGCGATGGTCGCCAGCACGGTCGGGCTGGTGTTGTGCACTTCCAGGTTGATGCCGACGATGGTCAGTTTCAGTCCGAGCACAGGATACGCAACTGCCCAAACCAAGAGCGCACTGAACAGTGCCTGTTTAAGATTCCTAGTCATACTTTCTCAACCTCCGGACGGCCCAGAATGCCGGTCGGACGGAACAACAGCACCAGAACCAACAAGCCGAATGCCACGACGTCCTTGTACTGGTCGCCGAAGATATCGGCACCAAAGGCTTCTGCCACCCCAAGCACCAGCCCGCCGAGCATGGCGCCGGGGATGCTGCCGATACCGCCAAGTACCGCTGCGGTGAAGGCTTTGAGGCCGACGAGGAAACCGGCGTTCGGGTTGATCACCCCGTATTGCATGCTCAGCAGCACAGCCGCAACGGCTGCCAGCGCGGCACCAATGACGAAGGTCAGGGCGATGATGTTGTTGGTGTTGATGCCGAGCAGGTTGGCCATCTTGATGTCTTCGGCGCAGGCGCGGCAGGCGCGACCCAGGCGAGAGCGGGAGATGAACAGCGTCAGGCCGAGCATGGCGATCAGGGTCACCACGAACACCACGATTTGCATGTAGGAAATCAGCACTTCTTGTGCGCCACCTGGGCCGAAGGCAAGGTTGCCCGGAATCAGGTTGGGGATAGCTTTGTCCTTGGAGTCTTGCGCCAGCAGAACCGTGTTCTGCAGGAAGATCGACATACCGATCGCGGAAATCAGCGGGATCAGACGGTTGCTGCCGCGCAGGGGGCGGTAGGCGATCCGTTCGATGCTGTAACCGTAGGAACTGGTGACGACGATGCTGGCGATGAACGCCGCCGTCATCAACAGCGGGACACTGTCGAGTCCCATCATGGTCAACCCGGCGATGGCGATGAACGCCACGTAAGAGCCGATCATGTACACCTCGCCGTGGGCGAAGTTGATCATTCCAATGATGCCGTAAACCATCGTGTAGCCGATGGCGATCAAGGCATACATGCTGCCAACGTTCAGGCCGTTAACCAGCTGTTGGAAGAAGTGATAGATGTCAGGCATTACAGCGCTCCTAAAAACCTGATACGCATTTCACTGGTGGAGTCATTTTCCCGCCCGGCCCCGTGGATCTTTATCCACTTCGAATCCGGGTTTTGCCAGCGAACCGCTGATGACGGTTTTGAGATTTTCAGGTGGGGAGACTGGCGGATCACGCCAGCGCGGCCCAATACATTCGTAAAACAAAGCCCACGGCACGCCGTGGGCTTTATTGGCAGTCAGTCAGGCAGCGCCTTACTGAGGCGATACTTCAGTTTTAGGCTTGCCGTTGTGCCACTCGTAGACCACGAATTTGAAGTCTTTGAGGTCGCCCTTGGCGTCGAAGCTCAGGTCGCCAGTCGGGGTCTTGAAGGTACCGGCGTGAATGGCTTCAGCCACTTTGGTCGCGTCTTCGGACTTGGCTGCCTTGATGCCTTCGGCAATCACTTCAACCGCCGAGTAGGACGGGAACACGAACGGACCGCTCGGATCTTCTTTCTTCGCTTTGAAGGCATCGGCCAGGGCGATGTTGGCTGGATCCTGGTCGAAGGATTTCGGCAGGGTCACCAGCAGGCCTTCGGACGCGTCCTTGGCGATCTGAGTGATCGAGTCGTTACCCACGCCTTCCGGACCCATGAACTTGGCTTTCAGGCCCTTTTCCTGTGCTTGACGCAGGATCAGACCCAGCTCCGGGTGGTAGCCGCCGTAGTAAACGAAGTCGACGTTGGCTTGCTTGAGTTTGGCGATGATCGCCGAGAAGTCTTTGTCGCCGGCGTTGACGCCTTCGAACACGGCAACCTTGGTGCCTTTCTTCTCGAGGGTCGATTTCACCGCGGTGGCGATGCCTTCACCGTACTGTTGCTTGTCGTGCAGGACGCCGACAATTTTCGGTTTCACGTGGTCGGCAATGTAGTTACCGGCGGCAGGGCCCTGGGCGCTGTCCAGACCGATGGTACGGAAGACCATTTTGTAACCACGGGCGGTGATGTCCGGGCTGGTGGCAGCCGGGGTGATCATGATCACGCCTTCGTCTTCGTAGATGTCCGAAGCCGGTTGAGTGGAGCTGGAGCACAGGTGACCGACCACGAACTTGACGCCGTCGTTGACGACCTTGTTCGCGACCGCTACCGCTTGTTTTGGATCGCAGGCATCGTCGTATTCAACGGCTTCGAGTTTCTTGCCGTCGACGCCGCCCTTGGCGTTGATTTGCTCGATGGCCATTTTTGCGCCACTGAACTGCATGTCGCCGTACTGGGCTACTGGACCGGTTTTAGGACCGGCGATACCGATTTTGATGGTGTCAGCTGCGAACGAATGGCTGGCAACCCCGGCCAGAACCATAGCGGCAAACAGTTTGGAAATCTGCTTAGTAGCCTTAGTCATAGTGCTCCACTCTTACTGTTGTAATTTTTTTGAGTTCTGGCGCCGTAGCAGCAGAACCGGGTCAGATATCTTTGCGATACCCTCCGGAAATGCCCCCGGCAACTGTACCGGTACAGTGTAGAGCGCCGGTTGTCAGCCTGGGAAGCGGGCGCCGAGGGGCAAAACTTGGGGGTGTCGCATTTTTGAATGAAAAAGACAGAATTGCGGCGGGGCGTTCGTGGGCATATAGCCCAATCAGCAGCATTCCTTGGCGTTCCTGCTCTTTTCGTTCGGTGCAGCCATTTGCAACCGGGTTTTGCTGGCGGACCACCGACGTTATTATTCGCGTCGATTTCTTTTCCGGACAGCACCCATGAATCAAGAACCTAGCACCCTCTATGCCAAGCTGCTTGGTGAAACCGCATCTATTACCTGGAAAGAGCTGGAGCCGTTCTTCGCCAAGGGTGCCCTATTGTGGGTCGACCCTGACCTGGATTTGATCGCGGCGGCCGAGGCCGTGGCTTCGGATGAGGGCGAGAAAGTGGCCGCCTGGCTGGCCGCAGACAAAGTCGCCAAGCTCTCTGAAACGCGGGCGCTGGATCTTTTCGAACGCGATCCACAGTTGTGGGCGGTGGTGGTTTCGCCGTGGATTCTGATCCAGGAAAGAGCAGTCGCTTCTGACGTTGCACCTTGATGGTGCGACCTGTCGTCAGCGAAAAGTGTGTAGCGGAGTAGCGTGATGGCACGTTGCCGTAGAGAAACACCACAAGCGCGGGTGGCCTCACGGTGACGTAAACGTAACGGGAACAGTTTAGTAAGCAGCCTAACGGCTGCTTAATTGTTTCTGGATATTGGAAAGGCTGAAATCTTCAGGGAATTTTACGGCCTCTTCGCTGGCAAGCCAGCTCCACAGGTTTTGTGGTTTACACAATAATTGTGTAAACCCGGAGCCTGTGGGAGCTGGCCTGCCAGCGATGGCGGCGACTCGGCCTTCGATCAGGCCGAAAACGACTTGCCGGTATGGTTATTGAGGGAAATAACCTTGGTCTTGCCAATCCGGTGACGATAAATCTCGCGCAAGTACTTGATCGACTTCTTCACACAATCGCGCGACAAACGAATGTCATTGATCGAGACAAACTTCTCTTTGTCGTTGATCAGCTCGCGGTACTTCTTCTCGTACATCGGCTTGATCGCGTACCAGTTGGTGTCGAGGATCTTCGCCGGGTTCTCGAATTCGTTGAGCAGGTCATCAATGCGGTCTTCGTCGAACTCCTCGTTGATGATGAAATCAAGGATCGAGTTGTCCAGGGTCTCGTCGAAACGGTACGGGTTCTTCGCGAAGCAACGCTTGATAAACGCGACGATCAGGGTCAGGAAGTCGTCCGACAGGCACGGGCTCTTCGCAATCAACGTGGTTAGCGACAGGTTGGCCGAGGCGCCGATTACCAGTGCGTAACGCTTGAGCGTGGTGTTGGGGAACAGGCTGTTGAGGTGAGTCTTCAACCGGTTCAGGTCCATGTACGACAGCTTGTAGTCTTTGGGCAGCGAAACGATCGAGACTACCGACGAGCAGTTCTTGAAGAAGTGCAGGTCGTGCAGTGCCGCAGCGTCGTAGCCGGAATTCTTGTACTGCTCCAGCGAAGCGCGATAGCGCTTGGACTCGATCGGCAGCAGGCTGATGCCTTCGATCGCCTGCGTCACTTTGTTGAAGTGCGGCAAGTCGATCGAGCGGAAGAACAGGTCGTCGATGTTCAGGCGCTGCGGCTCTTTGTCGAACACCTTGAACTTGTCGCTGCTTGGCGGCGGGGTTTCCGGCACCACCGATTCGGCGTAGGCAATCGCCACCGGGCCGGCCAGGCTCATGAACAGGTCGTTGGCGTCGAGGCGAATGGTTTCGCCAATGTCGATGCCGGCACGGCGGAAATAGTTCTGGTCGTAGTCGGTGGTGACGGCCTGCGCCGTGAGAATGTTGAAGATCTGCTGCGAGATGTATTGGTTAGCGTGCTTCTCCATCGCATTGACATCAATGTTCTGGATGTTGCCGTCATCGCTTTCTTCGGCGTAACGCATGATGTCGTTGGAGATCAGCATCATCGCGTTCCATGGGCGGATACGGCCCATGACGCTGGCTTCGCTGCTGTCTTCATTGGCGAAGTTGTAGGAGAAATCCCATTCTTCCGAAAGGTATTTGCACAGCAGGCGACCGGCGTTGATGTGCAGCGCCTCGGACATTTCGCTGCGGTGATCGGAAATGTTCGGCAGCACGCAGATGCCGCTGGTGAAGATCGGTTCGAACACAAACGAATGACCACTCTTGCCGTCATGCTCGTCCATCGGTTTGGTGTCGAACGTCTTGTTCATGTACGAGTGCTGCTGGGCCAGACCGAATTCCGAAGCCATGCCGGAACCGGTACCGCCGCCGGCACTGAAGATCGAGAAATACAGACGCGACTGGTTGGCCTTGATGCCGCAGCTGTCGATCAGGTACGAGTGGATCATTTTCCAGTCAGGGCTGGAGAAGCGCTGGGTGTCCTTGTTGAGGATGATCTTCGCCAGGTACTGGCCGAGGATCGGCGCGTTACCGGCGCCACCGGCGTGGACTTCGGACAAGTCCATGATCTTCATTTTGCTGTAGTCGCGCAGGAAGCCGCTTTTCTCGCCCTTGCGCGAAAAACGGATACGCCCGGCGATGTCCTTGTCGAGGTCGCCGAGCATCACCAGCGGTTCGACCAGAAACACCGGTTTGGTCGATTTGTTCGGGCCGATGCGCAGGTTGTTCTTGATCCACTGCGCCGGGCTGTAACCCTTGTCGGCCAGTCGGCGATCCGCCGCGCGGTCTTCGTTATTGAACTCGTTGAGGTAGAACTTGCGCGCGTTGTACACCAGCTCCGCAACATCGAGGGCGATGTTCGAGCCGCAGCGACCGAGGCCGATCAGGCACACCGAGGGGAATTCCTGGTCGTTGTGCTGTTCGTTGTCGCCTTCCAAGTGCGGTGGGCGCGGGAACACCAAATCACGCAGGCCATCGAGGTTGTCGAGGATGCGGTCGGTATTGGTTTCGGTGAAGTACAGGTATTGCTGGGTTGACAGCGGGCGCGACGGGACCAATGGCTTCGACGATGACGGGCTGTTGGCGGCGGGGCTCAAAGTCAGATCGGATACCGCAGTGGCGGGATTATTTTTAGAAGTCATTGTGCGCCATATACCTGGACTGGTTGGCTCGCTGGCCTTTGCCTACGAACCTCACGGAATAAGATCTCGCGTCTTTTAATTGCGCGAATTGAGCCCGAGCATCAGGGTTGAGGCCTGACTGTCGCTGGGGGGAATCCTTTCCTGATCGTTGATGAATCGGCCATTATTCGGCGATCTTTAATCGAAAAGAGGCAAAATGATGTCAACGCTACCTTCGTTGGGGTTCGCCGGAATCGGTCTGATGGGCCTGCCCATGTGCCGCCGTTTGTTGGCGGCGGGTTACCCGCTGACCGTGTGGAATCGCAACCCGGCCAAGTGCGCGCCACTGGTCGAGGCCGGTGCCCGGCAGGTGGCGACCGCCGCTGAATTGTGCGAACACGCCGACGTGGTGATGCTGTGCCTGGCCGATACGGCGGTGGTTCGCGAGGTGGTGTTTGGCGCGGGCGGTATCGCCGAAGGGGCGAAAAGCGGCCAGTTGCTGGTGGATTTTTCCAGCCTTGAACCGACGGCCACTCGCGAAATGGCGGCGACGCTTGCGGAGAAAACCGGCATGGCCTGGCTGGACTCACCGGTGTCCGGCGGCGTGGTCGGTGCCGAGGCGGGCAGTCTGGCGATCATGGTCGGCGGCGATGCGGCAAATCTGGAGCGTGTGCGCCCGGTATTGCTCAACCTCGGTCAACGTGTCACGCACATGGGCGGCATCGGCGCGGGGCAGGTGACCAAGGCCTGCAACCAGATGATCGTCGCCTGCAACGCACTGGTGATCGCCGAAGTGGTGGCGCTGGCGGAGCAGGCCGGGGTCGATGCGACCCTGATCGCCGAGGCGCTGGCGGGTGGTTTTGCCGATTCGAAACCGTTGCAGATCCTCGTCCCGCAAATGGCCGAAAGCCGTTTCGAACCGATCAAATGGCACGTGCGCACGCTGCTGAAGGATCTCGACACCGCCGTCAAATTCTCCCGCGAACAGGGTTCGTCGACGCCGATCAGCGGATTGGCCGCACAACTGATGCGCCTGCATGGGGCGCAAGGCTATTTGGCGCAGGATCCAGCGACACTGGTGCAAATGTACCGCGCGCCAGAATCAACGGATTGACCGCGTGTGAGTGTTTGCGCTGATTGATTTCTTCCAGCACCGGGCGCAGTTCGTCCAGCGGCACCGGACGGCTGAGCAGGTAACCCTGAATGAAGTCGCAGCCTGAGCGTTCAAGGAATTCGTACTGTTCCAGGCTTTCCACGCCTTCGGTGACCACCTGCAAATGCAGGGTGTGCGCCATGACGATGATCGCCTGGACGATCTCCATGTCGGCGGTCGCCGTGGGAATATCGAGGATGAACGAGCGGTCGATCTTCAAGGTGTTGAGTGGCAGGCGCTTGAGGTAGGCCAGCGACGAGTAGCCAGTGCCGAAGTCGTCGATCGACAGTGAGACGCCCAAGGCACGAATCTGCCGCAGCAGCACCAGGGTGTTGGCAATGTTGCCCATCAAGGCGTTTTCAGTGACCTCCAGTTCCAGCCGTTCCGGCGCAACGCCGGCAGTGCGCAAAGCACTTTCGATTTCAGTGGCCAGTTCTTCCCGGGCGAGGTTGAGCGGTGAGCAGTTCCAGGCGATTTTCAGTTCTTCGCAGCCATGCCGCGACAATTCGCCCAGATCCTTGCAGGCGCGGCGCAGTACCCAGTTGTCCAGTTCGGCAATCAGGCCGTTGTTTTCGGCGATGGAGATAAAGCGGTCCGGGGTCAGCAAACCGTGCAGCGGATGTTGCCAGCGGATCAGCGCTTCGAGCTTGGTGACGCGACCGGTCTTCAGTTCGAAGATCGGTTGGTAATAGAGCGTCAGGCCGTTTTCTTCGCGCAAGGCGTGGCGCAGTTCTTCTTCCAGTTGCAGCTCGAAGCTGGCGCGGGTCTTGAGGTTGGAACTGAAAAAGTGCAGGCCGTTACGCCCCGCGCCCTTGGATTGATACAACGCCAGATCGGCGTGCTTGAGCAGTTCCTCGCAGGTGCTGCCGTCCTCCGGAAACAGACTGATGCCGATGCTGGTGGTCATCACCATGCGGCGCCCGGCCAGTTCGATCGGCTCCTTCATTTTGAGCATGATGCGCTGGGCCATACTGCGGGCTTCTTCGCGCTCACGCAGGTTGATGAGGATGCAGAATTCGTCGCCACCGAAACGCGCGACCACGTCTTCATGGCTGCGCACCGAGCTTTTGATGTGATTGGCGATCACCTTGAGCAGTTCGTCACCGGCATCGTGACCGAGGCTGTCGTTGATCCGCTTGAAGTGGTCGATGTCGAGAAACATCACCGCGAGCATGCCGCCCTCGGTGGCTTTCTGGCAGAGTTTCTCGGCGAAGATCTGGTTGAACCCGCGGCGGTTGATCAGGTTGGTCAGGGCGTCGTAGTTGGCCGCTTGTTGTAGCGACATGCGCGCCTGATCGAGCTGGCTGAGCAGGGCGTTGACGCGACGCAGATCCTCTTCTTTGTTCTGCAGTTTCTTGTCGGCCAGCGCCGCACTGATCGCACTGCCAAGGATGAGCAAAGTGATCAGCGCGACCGTCAGGCCCAACTGCATATGGCTGGTTTCGGCCGCTATCGACGGCAGGCTGTTTGCTGGCAAGATCAGATTCAGCGCGGCCATCCCGGTGAAATGCATGCTGAAAATACCGGCGCCGAGAATCAGTGCGGCGCTGTACTTGAGCATCTGATGACCCAGACCGCTGCCTTCACGCAAATAGCCGGCGACCCACAGCGCGGCGAAACTGGCGCCGATGGCAATGGCGATCGACAGCACGAACAGCGTTGGCTGGTAGTAGGCCGTGGCGCTGGACTCCATCGCCGCCATGCCGACGTAATGCATGCCGGCGATGCCCAGACCGATGACGATGGCGGTTTTCAGGTACCGCAAAAGACTGGGCTGCGCTTCACTCAGCGTGTGCATGGCCAGCCATGAGGCGAGCAGGGCGATCAGTAGGGAGAACAGCGTGATGGGCAGATCGTAGTCGATTTCGATCGGCGCCTGGAACGCCAGCATACCGATGAAGTGCATGGCCCAGATGCCGCCGGCCAGACAGGTCGCGCCGATCCAGCGCCAGAGGCGTTGCGAGCCGGGATCTTCTGCGTGCGCGACCCGTTCGGCCATGTCGAGAGTGGCAAAGCTCGCCGCACAGGCGACCAGATAGGCCACCAGCACCAATAAGGGATTATGTGTGCAATCTAAAATGACCTGCCCGCTCTCCGGCAGCTCGGTAACAAACTGCAAACCAAGCCACTCCATAGCATGCCCCGTCTCTGAAGTCGTCCCGAGTGCGCGTTGAACGCAGTTGAATGTCAGGAGTATAGAGGCCGATTTCGGGGTGCAAGGGGTAGTGGCACATTGGCGCTAATGATTTCGGCATTAGCGTCATAGCGATTGGCGCTAAAAGGCTCAAGCGATCTGTTCTAAAGGGATTTGCGCCCAGTCCGGTTGCAGCGGCGGCAAGCCGAAACGCGCGCGGGCCTTGTCGCAGTCGACATTCTGTTCGCCGTTTTCCCAGGACGATTCGAATTCACGGCAGGGGCTGGAGCGCAATTCATAAATCGAACACTTCACCTCGCTGCCCACTTCGCCGACCAGCGCCGTGCAGCGTGGCGATTTGCAGTCGGTGCCGTTCATCGCCACCCGGCTCGGGCTGATCTGCGTGACCAGTTCATCAGGCACCGTGCCGCCGGAAGATGAGCACTCCCCCCAAAAGAAAGACACGCGAAAATGGGAACAGCAGGCACCGCAATTCAGACACGGACTGACTTCAGACATGGGCGAGGGTATCAAAGGGATTGATCGGGAGATCCGGACGGATCCGGCGGCCATTCTAGGCTTTGCCGCAGACTTGGGAAGGGGGGCACGAAACTATTTTTTTGTGGCAAGGTTTTGCCGCAAAAGCCCCGGTTTTCGGGGGATTGCAGGCTTATCAAGGGCTTACGTTTCGTTACAGTGCCATGGCCCGATATCAGGCAGACGAATGATCACAGACAGGCCTGTCATGGCTGACTAGATTGCAGGTTCCGGGCTCGGATGCGTTGGCAGTGAAGCCCCATAACAATAAAGAGACGGACCCATGCAGAACTCGACCCAAGCGGCGAATGCCTGGCGCATTCTGTTCCTGCTGTTCCTCGCCAACCTGTTCAACTTCTTCGACCGCACCATTCCGGCGATCATCATCGAACCGATCCGCATGGAATGGCACCTCAGCGACTTTCAACTGGGCATCGTTGGCACCGCCTTCACCATCGTTTATGCCATTGCCGGCCTGCCGTTGGGGCGCATGGCCGATACCGGTTCGCGCAGCAAACTGATGGGCTGGGGCCTGGCAACGTGGAGTGCGCTGACCGCCGTCAACGGTCTGGTCGGCAGTTTCTGGAGCTTCCTGATCGTGCGCATGGGCATCGGCATCGGCGAGGCCAGTTATGCACCGGCGGCCAACTCGCTGATTGGCGATCTGTTTCCGGCGCACCGTCGGGCGCGGGCGATGGGCATCTTCATGCTCGGTTTGCCGTTGGGCCTGTTGCTGGCGTTCTTCACCATTGGCTGGATGGTGAAGGCGTTTGACAGCTGGCGGGCGCCGTTCTTTATTGCGGCAGTGCCGGGGCTGATCCTCGCGATCTTCATGTTCTTTATTAAAGAGCCGAAGCGCGGCGCGGCGGAAACCGTGCAAGTGTCTCAAGAGAAAGTCGACAAGCCGATCCGGCGGATCCTGGCGGTGCCGACCTTTCTCTGGTTGGTGCTGGCCGGGTTGTGTTTCAACTTCGCGACGTATGCCTGCAACTCGTTTCTGGTGCCGATGCTGCAGCGTTATTTCCTGATGCCATTGCAGGAAGCGGCGGTGGCCACCGGGATGATTGTTGGTGTGACTGGTTTGGTGGGTTTGACGTTGGGCGGCTGGATTGCCGACAAGATTCACCAGCGCGTGGCCAATGGGCGGCTGTTGTTCGCGGCGTTCAGCCTGATCATTTCAACGCTGTGCACGGCCTGGGCGCTGCATGCCGGGCGTATCGAAATTGGTGTGTTTGTCGCGGTGTTCAGTGTTGGTTGGCTGTTTGCCTACAACTTCTATACCTGCGTTTATACGGCGATTCAGGACGTGGTCGAACCGCGCCTGCGGGCGACGGCGATGGCGTTGTTCTTTGCCGGGTTGTATCTGTTGGGCGGTGGTTTGGGGCCGGTGGTGGTGGGGGGCTTGTCGGATCATTTTGCGCATACCGCGATGGCGGCGGCCGGGGCTGAGCAGATGACCGAGGCGTTCAAGGCCGTCGGGCTGCATGATGCGATGTACCTGATTCCGGTGGCGCTGTTTTTGACCATGGTGTTTCTGTTTTTGGCGGCGCGGTGTTTTGTGCGCGATGCGCAGCGGATGAAGGAAGGGTTGGTGGCTGTGGTTGAGCCAGAGGTTGCAGTAGCGACTGCTTAAGATCAAAAGATCGCAGCCTTCGGCAGCTCCTACAGTGACCGAGTCGTACACATAATCTGTAAACGACCCGACACCTGTGGGAGCTGGCTTGCCAGCGATGAGGCCATCAGCATCAGCTGAAAAATCACAGGCAAACAAAAAAGGCCCGCATCACTGCGGGCCTTCTTGTTTTCAGCGATGGGGCAGGGCGATTAACCCGCTACCAACACCCGAATCGCTTCCAGACGCAACGCCGCTTTATCCAGCATCGCCAGACCCTGCTCACGCTGTTGGCGCAACGCATCCAGTTCGCTGTCACGTACAGTCGGGTTGACCGCCTGCAACGCGGTCAGACGCGCCAGTTCTTCGTCGGTGTCGGCCGCCAGGCGGCGACGGGCCTCGGCCACGCGCTCGGCGTGACGCGGGGCAATCTTGTCTTCACCGGCGTTGATCCGTGGCGTCAGTTGATCGCGCTGGGCCTGGATGAACTTGTTGGCGCTGGCACGCGGCACGCTTTCCAGCTGATCGTTCAGCGTTTCGAACGAGACCCGTGGAGACAGGTCGTTGCCGTTGGCATCGAGCAGGCAGCGCAGGGCGGCCGGCGGCAGGTAACGGCCCAGTTGCAGCGAACGCGGCGCGACCACTTCGCTGACGTAGAGCAGTTCCAGCAGCACGGTGCCCGGCTTCAACGCCTTGTTCTTGATCAGCGCGACGGCGGTGTTGCCCATCGAACCGGACAGCACCAGGTCCATGCCGCCCTGCACCATCGGGTGTTCCCAGGTGATGAACTGCATGTCTTCACGCGACAGCGCCTGATTGCGGTCGTAGGTGATGGTCACGCCTTCGTCGTCGCCCAGCGGGAAGCTGGCGTCGAGCATCTTCTCGCTCGGCTTGAGGATCAGGGCGTTTTCCGAATGGTCTTCGCTGTCGATGCCGAACGCGTCGAACAGGGTTTCCATGTAGATCGGCAGGGCGAACTGATCGTCTTGTTCGAGGATGTCCTCGACCAGCGCTTCACCTTCGCCGGCGCCGCCGGAGTTGAGTTCCAGCAGGCGGTCACGACCGGTGTGCAGCTCGGCTTCCAGACGCTCACGCTCGGTGCGCGCTTCGTCGATCAGCGCTTGCCACTCGCTGTCGTCGGCTTCTTCGAGCAACGGCAGCAGGCGCGGGCCGAACTGATGCTGCAAGGCGTTGCCGGTCGGGCAGGTGTTGAGGAACGCGTTCAGCGCTTCGTGGTACCACTGGAACAGGCGCTCTTGCGGGCTGGTTTCCAGGTACGGCACGTGCAGTTCGATGATGTGTTTCTGGCCGATCCGGTCGAGACGACCGATCCGCTGCTCGAGCAGGTCCGGGTGCGACGGCAGATCGAACAGCACCAAGTGGTGAGCGAACTGGAAGTTGCGACCTTCACTGCCGATTTCCGAGCAGATCAGCACTTGTGCGCCGAATTCTTCGTCGGCGAAGTAAGCGGCGGCGCGGTCACGCTCAAGGATGTTCATGCCTTCGTGGAACACCGTGGCCGGAATGCCGGAACGCACGCGCAGGGCGTCTTCCAGGTCCATCGCGGTTTCGGCGTGGGCGCAGATCACCAGCACTTTGGTGCGCTTGAGCATTTTCAGCTGATCGATCAGCCACTCGACGCGCGGGTCGAATTTCCACCAGCGCTCTTCTTCGCTGGCGTCCGGTTGTGCCTGGAAGCTGACTTCCGGGTACAGCTCGGCGTGTTCGCCTAGCGGCAGTTCGAGGTATTCGTCCGGGCACGGCAGCGGGTACGGGTGCAGTTTGCGCTCCGGGAAACCCTGCACGGCAGCGCGGGTGTTACGGAACAGCACGCGGCCGGTGCCGTGACGGTCAAGCAGTTCACGCACGAGACGGGCGCTGGCTTCAGTGTCGCCATCGTTGACCGCGGTCAGCAGGGCTTCGCCTTCGTTGCCGAGGAAACCCTGAATGGTCTTGTGCGCTTCGGCCGAGAGACGGCCCTTGTCGAGCAGTTCCTGAACGGCTTCGGCCACCGGGCGATAGTTGTCGCTCTCGGCGCGGAAGGCGGCCAGGTCATGGAAACGGTTCGGGTCGAGCAGGCGCAGACGGGCGAAGTGGCTGTCCTGACCGAGTTGTTCCGGGGTGGCGGTGAGCAGCAGCACGCCGGGGATGACTTCGGCGAGTTGCTCGACCAGCGAGTATTCGGCGCTGGCTTTTTCTTCGTGCCAGACCAGGTGGTGCGCCTCGTCGACCACCAGCAAATCCCAACCGGCGGCGAACAGCGCGTCTTGCGCCTTTTCGTCGTCGACCAGCCACTCCAGCGCGACCAGCGCCAGTTGGGTGTCTTCGAACGGGTTGGTGGCATCGCTTTCGATGAAGCGTTCTTCGTCGAACAGCGCGACCTGCAGGTTGAAGCGGCGGCGCATCTCTACCAGCCACTGGTGCTGGAGGTTTTCCGGAACGAGGATCAGCACGCGGTTGGCGCGGCCCGAGAGCAGTTGGCGATGGATCACCAGGCCGGCTTCGATGGTTTTACCCAGACCCACTTCGTCCGCCAGCAGTACGCGCGGGGCGATACGGTCGGCGACTTCACGGGCGATGTGCAATTGGTGCGCGATTGGCTGAGCGCGAACGCCACCCAGGCCCCAGAGCGAAGATTGCAACTGGCGGCTGGTGTGTTCGAGGGTGTTGTAACGCAGCGAGAACCACGCCAGCGGATCGATCTGGCCGGCGAACAGACGGTCGCTGGCCAGACGGAACTGGATGAAGTTCGACAGCTGGGTTTCCGGCAGGGTGACGGCTTCGTTCTGCCCATTGAGACCGTGATAGACCATCAGCCCGTCGACGTCGTCGACTTGCTGCACGGTCATCTTCCAGCCTTCGAAATGGGTGATGCTGTCGCCCGGCGAGAATCGCACGCGGGTCAGGGGCGCATTCCGTAGCGCGTACTGGCGGGTTTCGCCAGTGGCCGGGTAAAGCACGGTCAACAAGCGGCCGTCCTGTGCCAGAACGGTGCCTAAACCAAGCTCTGCTTCGCTGTCACTGATCCAGCGTTGCCCCGGTTGATACTGCTGCGCCATGCTGCCTGACTCCCACCTTGAAAAAGCGGGCTATCTTAACGGAATGAGGGCCTCAGGGCCAAAGATTACTGGCGTAGTAGCTGCCGCAGGCTGCGATCTTTTGATCTTTGAGAACCCTTGAGGTTTGAGCTGTCTGATAAAGATCGCAGCCTTCGGCAGCTCCTACACGTGCCAAGTGCGTCACAGTTTTGCGACGGATGGCTCAAGGCGCCTTTGCCGCAGCCGATAGCCTGCTGACAGGAGACCCCTTATATGTTGCCACCGATGCTCCCCCTGAGCGCTGTGCCGATCACTTCCCAGCAGGATCCGATCCGCCAGCGGCCGGACATTCCTCCGGTGGTGCCGGTGCAGGAAAGCTCCAACGAAAGCACGATCGATTTGCAAAAGCGTGATCCTGAAGAGGATCGACTGCTGGCGCGCGAAGAACAGCGCCGTCAGCAAGAACGTGATCGCCGTCGTCGCGAAGCCGATGAAGATCCGGAAGAACACCTGGCGGTGCCCGGCACCGAACTGAACGCTGACAACACCGTGCCGGTGGTGCCGCTGATGGAAGATCAGCCGCGTCAGGGCTTGTGGGTCGATATCGAGATCTGATCTTCGGCTGGTCAGCGCTGGTGTGACGTTGCATTATTGGCGCAGTCCTGCCGGTGATGTGGCAGTTGTGATCCTTTACTGCGATGTACTGAACGCCATGAGCCAAGACGACAAACTGATCGACCTCAGCACTGAGCGCGCCAAGCGGGTGCATGACATTAAAGAGAAACGCCTGAACGAAGTGCGCCAGGCTTTCGAGCAGGCGATGCCGTTGGGAAAAGCCAGGAAAAAGTCGAAAAACAAGCCGAAAAAGCGTTGATCTCCCCCTGCATCCGTTGATGCAGGTCAGTTATTTTCCCTCCTTTATCCCCCTTCGTTGCTGGTATTGATCCCGGTCAATTTGTGCGCCTGTGTGTTTGGTAACTTAGTCCCATCGCAGCAGAGCAGGGGCCAGGAGGCCAGTCATGTTTTTCGATAACGTGGTGTTTGCCGGGGTCCTGACTGTAGGGCTGATGGTTCTGTTTTTTGCAGGGTTTGGATTTTTTATCTGGAAGGATGCGAATAAGCGCAAGAAGTGATTCTTCTGGATTGATGAGCACGCAAGGCATTTTGGGGCGACTTCGGTTGCCCCTTTTTTTTTGTGTCTTGGCGGCCTTTGGGCCGACCATGCTTTGGGTGTGCTTTGTGAATATCCGTTGCTGCGGTAACGGCGGCTTAGGGTTCCGCCCTTACGGCGGGTCACCTTTTCCAGACGCCGAAAAGGTAACCCAAAAGGCTTGCTCCTGCGTGCGGCCCGCTCGCTGGGGCTCGGGGTTCCTTCGCTCCGGGATCGATCCGGGCGCAGCGTCTACGGTTTGCTTCGCTGCACCTCCTCTCGCTGTGTTTGGCTTCGCCAAACGGTCGCTGCGCTCCCACGCCCGGATCAATCCCTCCACTCAGCCTTCCGACGTCGCCCGTGGAGCAAGATCAAGAGCAGGCGAGCTGACACTCGGCCTATTGAGTGGTGAAGAGCGGATGTTTGTCTTTCGATTTGTGGTGGGTTTGCCCCTCACCCCAGCCCTCTCCCGAGGGAGAGGGAGCCGATTTGTGGGCTTTTCAAGATCTGAGTTCAACGCGGTATCGCACGTCGGCGTACCTTCCCCAAACACCACGGTCAGTTCCCTCTCCCTCTGGGAGAGGGCCAGGGTGAGGGGCTTTTGATCTGGCTTTTGATCTGGCTTTTGATCTTGCTCTGGCTTTGGCTTTTGATCTTTTGCCCCTTCGGCAGGCCGAGCGAAGGTGTTCATCCGGGGGGTAGGCGCGCAGCGCCGTGCGGCGCAGCCGCATTCATCGAGAGGAGGTGCAGCGAAGCAAACCGTAGGCGATGCCCCCGGATGGACACCGTAGCGAGGGAACACTGAGCCTCAGCGAAGTGCCGTACGCCGGGGCAAGCCTTTTTGGTTACTTTTTCGGCGTCTGGAAAAAGTGACCCGCCGTAAGGGCGGAACCCTGATCAGCAACACCCGCAGCAACGGATATGCCCCCAATCCCAATCCCAATCCCAATCCCAAAACCCCAAACACAAAAAAAGGCGCGATCCTCTCGAATCGCGCCTTTCTCATGTACCGCTATCTATCAACTACCCAGCGCCTTCGACGCCAGCCAGAACAACCCGGCCGACAGCGCAACCGTCGCCGGCAAGGTCAACACCCAAGCCAACAGAATGGTGCGAACCGTGCCACCCTGCAGGCCGCTCTTGTTGGCGACCATGGTGCCCGCCACGCCCGAAGACAGAACGTGAGTGGTCGACACCGGCAGGCTGAAGATGTTGGCCATACCGATCAGACTGGCAGTAGTGATCTGCGCCGACATGCCTTGGGAATAGGTCATGCCCTGCTTGCCGATCTTCTCGCCAATGGTCAATACAACGCGTTTCCAGCCAACCATGGTGCCCAAGCCCAGAGCCAGCGCAACCGCCAGAATCACCCAGAACGGCGCGTATTCGGTGGTGGTGGTCAGGTCTTTGCGCAGCTTGTCGAGGTCAGCCTTTTCACGCGGTTCCAGGCCAGGCAGCTTGCCCACCTTCTTCGCGGTGTCGTCCAGGCAGAGCAGGTAACGACGCACTTCGATACGGCTTTCCGACGACAGCGAGTGGTAGTCCGCTACACCTTTAAGGGTGTGCAGCAGGGCGCTGATGGTCGGTTCGGTCTGCTGCGGGTTGCAGCGGAATTTTTCCGGCAGGTCGCCTTCCACGCTCTTGCCCAGGGCCAGGAATTCACCCAGCGAATCGGCGTTGCGCTGGTAGAACTGGCTCAGGTGCAGGGTCGCATCGCGGGTGCGTTCGATTTGGTAGGTGGTGCTGTTCAGGTCGAGCACGAACTGCGCCGGGACGATACCGATCAGTACAAGCATGATCAGGCCGATGCCTTTCTGGCCATCGTTGGAACCGTGCACGAAGCTTACGGCCATGGCCGAGATCACCAGAACCAGACGGTTCCAGAACGGCGGGTGCTTCTTGTCGTCGATCTTGCGGCGCTGTTCCGGTGTCTTGTGCATCTTCGACAGCGGACGCCACCACTTCAGGCCGATCAGGATCAGCGCGGCGATCAGGAAGCCGGCCATTGGCGAGAACACCAGCGAGGCGCCGATGTCGATCGCTTTCTGCCAGTTCACGCCGTCGGCCAACGGAATATCGTTGATCAGGGCGTTGGCCAGGCCGACACCGAGGATCGAGCCGATCAAGGTGTGCGAACTGGAAGCCGGGATACCGAAGTACCAGGTGCCGAGGTTCCAGGCGATTGCCGCGGCGAGCAACGAGAACACCATCGCCAGGCCATGGCCGGTGTTCACATTGATCAGCAGCTCAACCGGCAGCAAATGGACAATGGCATACGCCACGCCAACGCCGCCCAGCAGCACGCCGAGGAAATTGAACACACCGGAAAAGAACACCGCCAGGTGGGGCGGCATGGCTTTGGTGTAGATAACAGTGGCTACCGCGTTAGCGGTGTCATGAAATCCATTGATGAACTCGAAGGCGAGGACAAACGTCAGGGCGAGCAAGAGGCTCACAAGCACCCAAGCATCCAGTCCGCTGAATAAATCGATCATGAAGGTTTTCTGACCCGGTCGTAAGGGGGCGCGATTATGCCAGAAAAGACTGGAAATCGATCCCCTACCTGCTCATCGGTTACACACTTCTTCGATTTAATTTGTTGCAGCGCATGAAAACCTAGCGTTTTGCATGGTTTTTCAAGTCATTGATTTCTTTGATAAAAGCATCGTTTTGTGGATGATTTCGGCCATGCGCAAGGGTCTCAAACGCTTGTCTGAAATATCTGTGAAACGTGTAGGACGCCCGTCCTCAGTCTGCCAGACCGGTTGATGGCCGCTGCCCGCGGGTAGCGGGCGCGCAAGGCATCGTCGTTCCACCGCGCTTGTAACCGGTGTGGACGCAAACCTCAAAAGACACAAAACCGTGCTCAAGGCTCTTCGGCTTTGAGTTCCTTTTCGATTTTTTCGATTTCCTGCTTGAAGACCTGATCCTGAACGGTAGGGCGTTTACGCCATGCTTTGCGTTCCGGTTCGGGCTGAGCGGCGTAGGTGGTGACTTCCCCGCCGTAAACTTCCTTGTAACGTTGTTCCTGGCGCTCAAGTTCCGCGCGCAGTTCGTCTTTCGTCACAGTGCTACCTGTATGAGTTGAGTTAAGTGTCTGGTGAAACGCACTGCAACGAATCGATTGAACGAAGCCACCGAGAGTTCAACGCCCAAACAGGCATTGGTTTTATCGGTGGGGCGATCAAGACTTCCGTGTTACAGGCGGCTACGGCACCAGATAAAAACTGACGCAGCATCAGTTTCCAGTTTTCAGCGAGCGCAGGCGTTGCATGAGTGATGCGCGTCAGTCGCTTGCCGGGCTGTTGGCGATGGACATCGCCTCAGCGGGTGGCGACCTCGGCCATTAAAAACGAGGCGCCACTGAGGTGCATTATAGCGGTCGATTCGGGAATGACTATCTTTGCCAAGTTAAAAACGGTTCCGGATGTGTGATTGTTTTGTTACTCGCAACTTTTCTCGCAAGTTGAAGTGCAGGACGACCACTATTTAGCGAGCGATCTGTTTTTGGCGCCATTTAGTCGAACAACTAAGGCCGTGATTCAGATAAAAGCCAAAGTTCAGCCGAACCCTTGGAGCGTTTGCCACGAGCCGCATAGCCGATTGCGATTATCGGTCGACGGTTCGATAATCGCCCAATGTTGCTGGTTCGACGCTTGTGCATTTCTCGACGAGCCGCTTGTATAGCCGATTGATCCGTGCCGGATAAAAGGACAAGAAATGAACGATCAAATGCGCAACTCTTTCACCTCCGTGGCGCCGCCGATCGTCGCCTCGCCGGCCAAACGCATCCAGGCGTTGACCGGTGATCCGGACTTCATGACCTCGCTGGCCCGTGGTCTGGCGGTGGTACAGGCCTTTCAGGAGCGCAAACGGCATCTGACCATCGCGCAAATCAGCCACCGCACCGAGATTCCCCGCGCGGCCGTGCGGCGCTGCCTGCACACGCTGATCAAACTTGGCTACGCCACCACTGACGGTCGCACTTATTCATTGCTGCCCAAAGTGCTGACCCTCGGCCACGCGTATCTGTCGTCGACGCCGTTGGCGGTGTCGGCCCAGCCGTACCTCGACCGCATGAGCGAGCAACTGCACGAAGCCTGCAACATGGCCACGCTCGAAGGCGACGACATTCTCTACATCGCCCGTTCGGCAACCACGCAGCGGCTGATTTCGGTGGACCTGTCGGTGGGTGGGCGCCTGCCGGCTTACTGCACGTCGATGGGGCGGATTCTGCTGGCAGCCCTCGATGACACATCGCTGCGTGAATACCTCGATCACGCGGAACTGGTCGCCAAGACCAGCCGCACGATCCACACCCCTGATGCATTGCTCGAATGCCTGCAGGAAGTGCGGCAGCAGGGCTGGTGCATCGTCGATCAGGAATTGGAACAAGGCCTGCGTTCGATTGCCGTGCCGGTTTACGATGCCTCGGGCCAAGTGGTCGCGGCGCTCAACGTCAGCACCCACGCCGGTCGCGTCAGCCGCACCGAGCTGGAGCAGCGCTTCCTGCCGGGCCTGCTCAGTGCCAGTCGCGACCTCAGTGCGCAGCTGTTCGCCTGATGAAGCTGTTCGATAAACGCACAGTGTTGCGTTTATCGAATTGACGCTAAAACCCCCGGATCATTAATGTCGCGGCAGCGTCATCCGGCGCTGATGTGAATGAGCCCGCCGGACTGTCGACTCCCATAATAATGACAAGAGGCAACTCACCATGCGCACGCTCCCCGACTGTCTCCGTTCCACCCGCTGTTGCCGGGTTTCCCGCAACGCCTGATCCAGACCTTCTATTCTTGTGACCGTGCCGCGTTTCGGCCGGCCGCCGTTCGACTGCGTTTTTTGCGTGGAATAAAAATAATGAACCAGCCTCAGTCCGCTGTAGGTAACTGCCTCGACGTGCAGACCTTCATCAATGCCCAACCGATCTCGCGCTATCAGTGGCGGGTGGTGATCCTGTGTTTCCTGATTGTCTTTCTCGATGGCCTCGACACTGCTGCGATGGGCTTCATTGCCCCGGCGCTGTCGCAGGACTGGGGCATCGACCGCGCCAGCCTCGGCCCGGTGATGAGTGCTGCGTTGATCGGTATGGTTTTCGGTGCATTGGGTTCCGGCCCGTTGGCTGACCGCTTTGGACGAAAAGTCGTACTGGTGGGCGCCGTGGTGCTGTTTGGCGCCTTCAGTCTGGCTTCGGCTTACAGCACTAACGTTGAACAACTGCTGGTGCTGCGCTTCCTGACCGGTCTTGGCTTGGGCGCGGGGATGCCGAACGCCACCACACTGCTCTCGGAATATACCCCGGAGCGCAAGAAGTCGCTGTTGGTGACCAGCATGTTCTGCGGCTTCAACCTGGGCATGGCTGGAGGCGGGTTTATTTCCGCCAAGCTGATTCCGGCGTTCGGCTGGCACAGCCTGTTGCTGATTGGCGGGGTTCTGCCGTTGATCCTCGCCGTGGTGCTGCTGTTCTGGCTGCCGGAATCGGCGCGCTACCTTGTAGTCCGCAACCGTGGCACCGACAAAATCCGCAAAACCCTGGCGCCGATCGATCCGGCCACCGTCGCTCAGGCCGCAAGCTTCAGCGTGCCGGAACAGAAAACCGTCAAGGCGCGCAATGTGTTCGCGGTGATCTTCTCCGGCACCTACAGCACCGGCACCTTGTTGCTGTGGCTGACCTATTTCATGGGTCTGGTGATTGTTTATCTGCTGACCAGCTGGCTGCCGACGCTGATGCGTGACAGCGGCGCGAGCATGGAACAAGCCGCGTTTATCGGTGCGTTGTTCCAGTTCGGCGGGGTTTTGAGCGCGGTCGCTGTGGGATGGGCGATGGACCGTTTCAATCCGCACAAGGTTATCGGCACTTTCTACCTGCTGGCGGGGGTGTTTGCCTACGCGGTGGGGCAGAGCCTTGGCAACATTACGTTGCTGGCGACGTTGGTACTGGTGGCGGGGATGTGCGTGAACGGCGCGCAATCGGCGATGCCGTCGCTGGCCGCGCGGTTTTATCCGACGCAGGGGCGGGCGACCGGGGTCTCGTGGATGTTGGGGATTGGCCGCTTTGGCGCGATTCTCGGCGCATGGATGGGCGCTACGTTGCTGGGGCTGGGCTGGAATTTCGAGCAGGTGTTGACGGCGTTGGTGATTCCGGCGGCGTTGGCGACGACGGCGGTAGTGATCAAGGGCATGGTCAGTCATGCGGATGCGACTTGAGTATCAGCGCATGATCGTTCCCACGCTCTGCGTGGGAACGCCTCTAGGGACGCTCCGCGTTCCGGCCTTTGAAAGGGACGCGGAGCGTCCCGGGCTGCATTCCCACGCGGAGCGTGGGAACGATCAAAACACGAACCGATAGGCTGACAACAATCTGTTCGATAAACGAACACTCAGTCGATTATCGGATTGTTTGGCGATTTTCCCAGGCTTAATCTGCAGTGACTCCGGCGCTGAACCTCGCGCCTTTTTTATCACTGGCGATTCATTACAAAAACAGGAGCCCGCTCCATGGCTGAGATCCTTTCGCTGCACGACGCGGTGAAGCAATTCGTCAACGACGGTGACACCGTCGCACTCGAAGGCTTCACTCACCTGATCCCTACAGCAGCGGGTCATGAAATCATTCGTCAGGGCAAGAAAGATCTGACGCTGGTGCGGATGACGCCTGACCTGATCTACGACCAACTGATCGGCGCCGGTTGCGCGCGCAAACTGATTTTCTCCTGGGGCGGCAACCCTGGCGTGGGTTCGCTGCACCGTCTGCGCGACGCGGTCGAGAAGCAATGGCCGCACGCTCTCGAAATCGAAGAGCACAGCCACGCCGACCTGGCCAATGCCTACGTCGCCGGTGCCTCCGGCCTGCCGTTCGCGGTGCTGCGCGCTTACGCCGGCTCTGACCTGCCGAAGGTCAATCCACTGATCAAAACCGTGACCTGCCCGTTCACCGGTGAAGTGCTGGCGGCGGTACCGTCGGTGCGTCCGGACGTGACCGTGATCCACGCACAGAAAGCCGACCGCCAGGGCAACGTGCTGCTGTGGGGCATCCTCGGCGTACAGAAAGAAGCCGCGCTGGCCGCCAAGCGCTGCATCGTTACCGTCGAAGAAATCGTCGACAACCTCAACGCACCGATGAACTCCTGCGTGTTGCCGACCTGGGCTCTGAGCGCGGTCTGCCACGTGCCCGGCGGTGCACATCCGTCCTACGCCCACGGTTACAACGAGCGCGACAATCGTTTCTATCAGGCGTGGGATCCGATTGCCCGTGACCGTGAGACGTTTACCGCGTGGATCAATGAATACATCCATGGCTGCGCTGACTTCAGCGCGTTCCAGGCCAAGTTGGCCGCTGCTTCGGAGGCCAAGTAATGACTTACACCACCAATGAAATGATGACCGTCGCCGCGGCCCGTCGCCTGAAGAACGGCTCGGTGTGCTTCGTCGGCATCGGCCTGCCGTCGAAAGCCGCCAACCTCGCGCGCCTGACCTCGTCGCCGGACGTGGTGCTGATCTACGAATCGGGACCGATTGGCGCCAAGCCAAGCGTGCTGCCGCTGTCGATCGGTGACGGCGAACTCGCTGAAACCGCTGACACCGTCGTCCCGACCGGTGAGATTTTTCGCTACTGGCTGCAGGGCGGACGCATCGACGTCGGTTTTCTCGGCGCGGCGCAGGTCGACCGTTTCGGCAACATCAACACCACCGTGGTCGGCGATTACTTCTCGCCGAAAGTGCGCCTGCCGGGCGCCGGTGGCGCGCCGGAGATTGCCGGTTCGGCGAAAAGCGTGTTGATCATCCTTAAACAGTCGGCGCGTTCGTTTGTCGATAAGCTCGATTTCATCACCTCGGTCGGCCACGGCGAGGGCGGCGATTCGCGCAAACGTCTGGGCCTGCCGGGCGCCGGGCCGGTCGGGATCATCACCGACCTGTGCATCATGGAGCCGGAAGAGGGCACCCACGAATTTGTGGTCACCGCACTGCACCCGGGCGTGACCCGCGAGCAAGTGGTTGCGGCCACCGGTTGGGCGATTCGTTTTGCCGACAGCGTTGAAACCACCGCGGAGCCGACCGACGTCGAACTGACCGCGCTGCGCGATCTAGAAGCGCGCACCGCCGCCGCCCACGGTCAGGCACCGGGAGAAGCATGATGCGTGACGTTTATATCTGCGACGCGATTCGCACCCCGATCGGCCGTTTCGGCGGCGGTTTGTCCGCCGTGCGTGCCGATGACCTGGCCGCCGTGCCGATCAAGGCCTTGATGGAGCGCAATCCCTCGGTGGACTGGAACGCCATCGACGAAGTATTCCTCGGCTGCGCCAACCAGGCCGGCGAAGACAATCGCAACGTCGCGCGCATGGCGCTGCTGTTGGCGGGCCTGCCGGACAGCGTACCGGGCGTGACCCTCAATCGGCTCTGTGCTTCGGGCATGGATGCGATCGGCACGGCGTTCAGGGCGATTGCCAGCGGCGAGATGGAGCTGGCGATTGCCGGCGGCGTCGAGTCGATGTCCCGCGCACCGTTCGTGATGGGCAAGGCTGACGCAGCGTTTTCGCGCAACATGAAGCTGGAAGACACCACCATCGGCTGGCGTTTCATCAACCCGCTGATGAAAGCGCAGTACGGCGTCGATGCGATGCCGCAGACTGCCGACAACGTCGCCGACGACTATAAAGTCTCGCGCGCCGATCAAGACGCTTTTGCCCTGCGCAGCCAGCAACGTACCGCCGCTGCGCAGGCTGCCGGCTACTTCGCTGAAGAAATAGTCGAAGTGCGGATTGCCCACAAGAAGGGCGAAACCGTGGTCAGCCAGGACGAACATCCGCGCGCCGACACGACGATTGAAGCACTGACCAAACTCAAACCGGTCAACGGCCCGGACAAAACCGTCACCGCCGGCAATGCCTCCGGCGTCAACGACGGTGCCGCTGCACTGATTCTGGCTTCCGCCGAAGCCGTGAAAAAACACGGCCTGACCGCCCGCGCCAAAGTGCTCGGCATGGCCAGCGCCGGTGTCGCGCCGCGGGTAATGGGCATCGGCCCGGTGCCGGCGGTGCGCAAACTGATCGAGCGCCTTGGCGTAGCGGTCAGCGATTTCGACGTGATCGAACTCAACGAAGCGTTTGCCAGCCAAGGCTTGGCAGTGCTGCGTGAACTGGGTCTGGCGGACGACGCCGCGCAGGTCAACCCGAACGGCGGGGCGATTGCTCTTGGCCACCCGTTGGGCATGAGCGGTGCGCGTCTGGTGCTGACTGCCCTGCATCAGCTGGAAAAAACCGGTGGCAAGAAAGGTCTGGCGACCATGTGCGTCGGTGTCGGCCAAGGCCTGGCCCTGGCCATCGAACGCGTCTGACGCAAGCCGTGACGAAAAAGAACAGAGGAAAGCGACATGTCTGACAAGCCTGGTTACCGTCGTCCGCAGGAAGGCACTCAGCCTGAGTACCTGCACCCGACGTATCAATCCACCAACCTGCGCTCGCCGTCGAAGCCGTTGGTGTTTCTGCCGCACTCGCTGTCGGAAATCACCGGGCCGACCATCGGCGCCGAGCGCGTGGGCGACACCGATAATGACCTGACCGCCCAGCATGAAGGCGAGCCACAAGGTGAGCGCATCATCGTTCACGGCCGCGTGCTCGACGAAAACGGTCTGCCGGTGCCGGGAATTCTGGTGGAGATCTGGCAGGCCAACGCCGCCGGTCGCTACAACCACAAACGCGACCTGCATGACGCGCCGCTGGACCCGAATTTCACCGGTACTGGCCGCACCGTCACCGACGCCGATGGTTGGTATCAGTTCCAGACCATCAAGCCCGGCGCCTATCCGTGGGGCAATCACCACAACGCCTGGCGTCCGGCGCACATTCACTTTTCGCTGTTCGGCCCGAGCATCCTCACCCGTCTGGTCACGCAAATGTACTTCCCGGGCGATCCGCTGCTGGCCTACGACCCGATCTACAACTGCGTGCCGGACACCTCGGCCAAGGAACGCCTGATCGCCAGTTTCGATCTGGAAAAAACCATTCCGTCCTACGCCCTCGGTTATCGCTGGGACATCGTGCTGCGCGGGCGTGAAGCCACGCCGATGGAGAAATAAGATGACGCTGACTGCGACCACGTCCCACACCGTCGGGCCGTATTACCACATCGGCCTGACCTGGCTGAACCGTGAAGACCTCGCCAATGAGCAGACCCTCGGCGAGCGCGTGGCGATCACCGGGCAAGTGGTGGATGGCAATGGCGATGTCGTCAACGACGCCATGCTCGAAGTCTGGCAGGCGAATGCCGCCGGTAAGTACGACCACCCGGAAGACGAGCAGGACAAACCGCTCGATCCGAGTTTTGAAGGCTTTGGCCGGGTGCCGGTGGATGCTGAAGGGCGATTTCGTTTCACCACGATCAAACCAGGCACGGTTGAAGGGCTGAAGGGCTCGACTCAGGCGCCGCATCTGGTGGTGCTGGTGTTCGCCCGTGGCTTGGTCAAGCATTTGCTGACGCGGATCTACTTTGAAGGCGAGCCGGCCAACGTCGATGATCCGTTGCTCGAATGTGTGCCGGCCGAGCGTCGCACGACCTTGCTGGCGAAAAAAGATGCATCGGGTGTTTACCAGTGGAATGTGATTCTGCAGGGCACTGATGCCGAGACGGTGTTCTTCGATTACTGATCGCTGCCAACTGATCGTTCCCACGCTCTGCGTGGGAATGCCGCCATGGACGCTCTGCGTCCACTGTGACGCGGAGCGTCACCGGATGCGTTACCACGCGGAGCGTGGGAACGATCGATATAGGATGTGGAACGGGACTGTTGCAAAGTATGTCTAGACTCTCACTGTCCCTATCGAGTGAAAAACAATGACAACCACCACCTCCCATTACACCGGTGAAGAGCGCAGCAAGCGCATCTTTGCCATTGTCGGCGCCTCGTCCGGCAACCTCGTCGAATGGTTCGACTTCTACGTCTACGCCTTTTGCGCGATCTATTTCGCCCCGGCGTTCTTCCCTTCCGATAACCCGACGGTACAACTGGTCAACACCGCTGGCGTGTTCGCCGCCGGCTTCCTGATGCGGCCAATCGGTGGCTGGATTTTCGGCCGGGTGGCGGACAAGCACGGGCGCAAGAACTCGATGCTCATCTCGATTCTGATGATGTGCTTCGGCTCGTTGCTGATTGCCTGCCTGCCGACCTACAAGGACATCGGTGTCTGGGCACCGGTCCTGCTGTTGTTCGCACGCTTACTGCAAGGCCTGTCGGTCGGCGGCGAGTACGGCACCACCGCGACTTACATGAGCGAAGTCGCCCTCAAGGGCCAGCGCGGTTTCTTCGCTTCGTTCCAATACGTGACCCTGATCGGCGGGCAACTGCTGGCGGTGTCGCTGGTAGTGGTCCTGCAGCAGTTCCTCACCGAAGAAGACCTGCGCGCCTACGGCTGGCGGATTCCGTTTGTGGTCGGTGCGGTGGCGGCGCTGATTTCGCTGTTCCTGCGTCGTTCGCTGAAAGAGACCACCAACAAGGAAACTCGCGAACACAAGGACGCCGGCAGCATCAGCGCACTGTTCCGAGATCACAAAGCCGCGTTCATCACCGTGCTCGGCTACACCGCCGGTGGCTCGCTGATTTTCTACACCTTCACCACCTACATGCAGAAGTACCTGGTGAACACCGCCGGCATGCACGCCAAGACCGCCAGCTACATCATGACCGGCGCGCTCTTCCTTTATATGTGCATGCAGCCGCTGTTCGGCATGCTTGCCGACAAGATTGGCCGGCGTAATTCGATGCTCTGGTTCGGCGCGCTCGGTACGCTGTTCACCGTGCCGATTCTGTTGAGCCTGAAGAGCGTCAGCAGTCCGTTCCTCGCCTTTGTGTTGATCACCGTGGCGCTGGCGATTGTCAGTTTCTACACCTCGATCAGCGGCCTGGTGAAAGCCGAAATGTTCCCGCCGGAAGTCCGCGCCCTCGGCGTCGGTCTGGCTTACGCGGTGGCGAATGCGATCTTCGGCGGCTCGGCGGAATTCGTCGCCCTGAGCCTGAAGAACATCGGTATGGAAAACTCCTTCTACTGGTACGTGACGGCGATGATGGCGATCGCCTTCCTGTTCAGCCTGCGCTTGCCGAAACAAGCGGCGTATTTGCACCACGATCTCTAACCCGAAGCGCGCGGGCCGTGATGGCCCGCGCCGGCAAGGACTGTTTATGACTCAGCGACCGGGCAATCAATTGTTCGATGCCTATTTCACTGCCCGCGATATGCGCGAAGTGTTCTGCGATCAGGGCCGCGTGCAGGCGATGCTCGACTTCGAAGCGGCGCTGGCCCGGGCCGAGGCGCGGGTTGGTTTGATTCCGGCGTCTGCCGTGGCACCGATTGCGGCGGCTTGCAATGCCGGTCTGTATGACTTCGCGGCACTGGGCGAGGCGATTGCCACGGCCGGCAATTCGGCGATTCCGCTGGTCAAGGCGTTGGGCAAGCAGATTGCTGCCAGCGATGCTGAAGCCGAACGCTATGTGCATTTGGGCGCGACCAGTCAGGACGTGATGGATACCGGTCTGGTGCTGCAATTGCGTCAGGCACTGGAATTGATTGAAAGTGATCTGGCGCAACTGGCCGATTCTCTCGCCACCCAGGCGCAACGTCATGCCGCCACGCCGTTGGCTGGACGCACCTGGCTGCAACACGCGACGCCAGTGACTCTGGGCATGAAAATCGCTGGATGGTTGGGGGCTGTCACTCGCAGCCGTCAGCGTCTGCGCGAACTTAAACCGCGTCTGTTGGTGCTGCAATTCGGCGGCGCCTCGGGGACGCTCGCGGCGTTGGGTGAGCAGGCGATGCCGATTGCCGAAGCACTGGCTGAAGAACTGCAATTGACCTTGCCCGAACAACCGTGGCACACCCAACGTGATCGCGTGGTCGAGTTCGGCGCGGTGCTCGGTTTAATCGCCGGCAGCCTCGGCAAATTCGGCCGCGACATCAGCCTGTTGATGCAGACCGAAGCAGCCGAAGTGTTCGAACCTTCAGCGCCGGGCAAGGGCGGCTCGTCGACCATGCCGCACAAACGCAATCCGGTCGGCGCAGCGGTGTTGATTGGCGCGGCGACGCGTGTGCCCGGTCTGGTCTCGACGCTGTTCAGCGCGATGCCGCAAGAGCACGAACGCAGCCTCGGTCTGTGGCATGCCGAGTGGGAAACCTTGCCGGAGATTTGCTGCCTGGTTTCCGGTTCGTTGCAACAGTCTCGGTTGTTGGCGCAAGGGCTCGAAGTCGACGCTGAACGTATGTCGCGCAATCTCGAACTGACCCAAGGGCTGGTGCTGGCTGAAGCCGTGAGCATCGTCCTCGCCCAGCGTGTCGGCCGCGACACCGCGCATCACCTGCTCGAACAGTGCTGCAAACGCGCAGTGGCCGAGCAGCGCCATTTGCGCGCCGTGCTCGGTAACGAACCCAAGGTCACCGCCGAGTTGAGCAGCGCTGAACTCGATGATCTTTTGAACCCCGCCCGTTACCTCGGTCAGGCGAAAACCTGGGTCGAGCGCGCGGTGGCCGAACACAACGCATTGTCTGTCTGAAAGGAGAGGGCTGTGGCTTTCGTTCAACTCGCCGATGGCGAACTGCATTACGTTATTGAAGGCCCGGTCGATGCGCCGGTGCTGGTGCTGTCCAACTCGCTGGGCACTGATCTGCACATGTGGGACGCGCAGATGCCGGCATTTACCGAGCACTTTCGCGTGCTGCGTTTCGATACCCGTGGCCATGGCCAATCTCTGGTGACACCGGGGCCTTACAGCATTGAGCAATTGGGTCATGACGTGCTCGGTCTGCTGGATGCGCTGCACATCGAGCGCGCGCATTTCTGTGGATTGTCGATGGGCGGCCTGATCGGCCAGTGGCTTGGCATCAATGCTGGTCATCGTCTGAACAAGCTGATCGTTTGCAACACCGCAGCAAAAATCGGCGATCCGTCGGTGTGGAATCCACGCATCGAAACCGTGCTGCGCGATGGCGCAGCAGCGATGGTTGCCCTGCGTGATGCGTCGATTGCCCGTTGGTTTACTCCGGACTTTTCCGCTGCACATCCGGCGGCGGCCAAGCAGATTACCGACATGCTCGCAGCCACTTCGCCTGAAGGTTATGCGGCCAATTGTGCGGCGGTGCGTGATGCCGATTTCCGTGAACAACTGGCTTCGATCAACGTGCCGTTGCTGGTGATTGCCGGCACCGAAGACGCGGTGACGCCGCCGTCCGGGGGGCGCTTCATTCAAGAGCATGTGCGTGGTGCGGAGTACGCCGAGTTCTATGCGGCGCATCTGTCCAATGTGCAGGCCGGTGCAGATTTCAGTGATCGCGTGTTGGCGTTTTTGCAGGCTAAGTGAGGAAGTTTTTGTGGACGAGAAACAACGTTACGACGAAGGCATGCAAGTGCGCCGCGCGGTGCTCGGTGATGCGCATGTCGATCGCAGCCTGACCACGTTGACCGAGTTCAACTCGGAGTTTCAGGAGATGATCACCCGCCACGCCTGGGGTGATATCTGGACGCGTCCGGGGTTGCCTCGGCACACGCGCAGCCTGATCACCATCGCCATGCTGATCGGCATGAACCGTGAAGGTGAGCTGAAACTGCACCTGCGCGCGGCGGCCAATAATGGCGTGAGCCGGGGCGAGATCAAGGAAGTGATCATGCAGAGCGCGATCTACTGCGGGATTCCGGCAGCGAATGCGACGTTTCATCTGGCGGAATCGGTGTGGGATGAGCTAGGAGTCGAATCCCGGGAGTGATGTTGCCTGAGCTGACGCCATCGCTGGCAAGCCAGCTCCCACAGGTTTTTCAGGTGTGCACAAAATCTGTGTTCGCTGAAAATCCCTGTGGGAGCTGGCTTGCCAGCGATAGCAATAGTGGCCGCGACCAATCAAACCGTGGCGACAATAAATATCCGCTTGAACGCAAACAACGTATGCCCATCTCCCTCCTGCGGATAATGCTTATTCACTCGCATCAGATAGTGATAGATAAACCGCGCCTGTTCCGCTGAACTCAGCGCCTGCATCACCGGCCGCAGCGCCGAGACCTTCACCCAGTCATACACCGGTGATTTGCCGTCGACTACCTGCAACTGCTCGGTCTCCCAGATATCCAGCGACGAGGTCAGCGGCGCGAGCAAGCGGTAGTAATCCTCCAGTGCCAACAACGGCCGCGCGGCCATGCGCTGACGCAGCTCAGGTGTGCCCATCGGCGTACCACCGGGGCCGCCGTTTTCGAGGGTGTCGAGCATCAGCCGATACCACAGCGCATCGCGCCAGTCCGGCATGTGCGCTGCCAGACAACCGCCGGGATTCAGATAACCGAGCAGGTGCGGCAGCAGCGTTTCATGGCCCCCGATAAAGTGCAGTACGGCGGCAGCGAGCAGCAGATCCGCTGGCTGCTCCGGCCGCCAGTCGAGCAGATCGCAACACTTCCACTGCGCCCGGATCGGCAGACAGCGCGCTTCAGCGAGCATCTGCATGGAGCTGTCGACGCCCTGCAACTGCGCGCGCGGCCAGCGTTTGGCCAATAACTGCGTGGCAATGCCGGTGCCGCAGCCCAGGTCGTAAATGCGTTGAGGGTTTTGCAGGTCGACACGGTCGAGCAATTCATTGACCGGGCGTTGCCTGAGACGGGAAAACTGCTGGTACGCCTTGGCGTCCCAGTCGGGTGCTGCGGTGAGACGAGAGATCATGAGGGGGTCCTCCGGTGATCGGCGGTGTCTTCCGATGACAACCTGGTTCACAACATGAGGACCGACTACGACGACGGAAGCGGAAAGGGTGAAGCTCCTGAGTCCTTCAGGTTTTGTCACTTTACCTGCCGGCCTGCGAAGTGCCACTTCTCCTGACCAGTGGCGAGAATTCCCCTGTAGGAGCTGCCGCAGGCTGCGATCTTTTGATCTTGTTTTTAAGATCAAAAGATCGCAGCCTGCGGCAGCTCCTACAGGGGTTGATCGGTGTTTAAAGGAGGCTGATCGGATAGCTGACGATCAAACGGTTCTCGTCGAACTCGTTGTTGCTGAAGTCCCGACGCATAGTCGAGTTGCGCCATCTGACGTTCAGATCCTTCAGCGCGCCGCTCTGCACGGTGTAGCCCAGTTCCGATTCGCGGCCCCATTCCTTGCCGTCGGTGATCGTCCCGGTGTGCACGTTGTCGCCGCTGATATAGCGGTTCATCAGGGTCAGGCCGGGGATGCCCAATGCCACGAAGTTGTAGTCGTGACGCACTTGCCAGGAGCGTTCCTGCGCATTGTCATAACTGGCGTTGTAGCTGTCGTTGGCCAGCGTGCCGCCGCTGGTGCCGTTGACGCGCATCCAGGCGCTGTCGCCGGTGAGTTTCTGCAGGCCGACGTAGAAGGTGTTGCCGCCGTACTTCGCCGAGAACATCCCCGACCAGGTCTTGTTGTCGAGGTCGCCGGCGCGGGCGCTGCCGTCATCCTTGCCGTAGAAGAAGCCGAGGTTAGCGCCCAGCGTCCAGTCGCCCAGCGGTTGGCTGTGGATCAGGTTGACGTACTGTTGGCTGTAGATGTCCTTGAGTTCGGCGTTCCACAAGCCGATCTGTGTGCGTTTTTCGTTGAAAGCGTATTCACCGCCCTGAAAGTTGAAGCGATCAGAGGTGAACGCCGCTTTGCCGGTCATCGACATGTCGCTCATGCTGCTGTCATCGCGCGGGCTGTTGGCGCGGAACTGGCCGCCGTAGAGGGTCAGGCCGTCAATTTCTTTCGAGGTAATCTGCCCGCCACGGAAGGTTTGCGGCAGCGAGCGGCCGTCGTCCGAACGCAGGATCGGCAGCACCGGCATCCACTCGCCGACCTTCACTTCGGTCTGCGAAAGCTTGGCTTTGAAGGCGACGTTGGTGCGACCGAAGTTGTCCGCCGGACGACCGTCGTGATCCAGCGGCAGCAACGCCGTGCCGCCGGTGCCTTTACCGCCATCAAGCTTTACCGAATACAGGCCGAGCACGTCCATGCCGAAGCCGACGGTGCCTTGGGTGAAACCGGATTTGGCGTCGAGGATAAAGCTCTGCGTCCACTCTTCGGCCTTGCCCTGAGCTTTGGTCGGGTTGGTGAAGTTGCGGTTGATGTAGAAGTTGCGCAGGTTCAGGTTGACCTTGGCCCCTTCGATGAAACCGGCCTCTTCAGCCGCAGCGGGCAGCGCCGCGCCGGCCAGGGCCAGGGCGATCAGACCGGAAAATGCGTAAGGCGCAGGGGAGGTTGTCATAGCTGGGGTCTCTCTTGTTTTTTTAAGGCGAACGGGTGCGCTGCGGCCGTTTTTTACGGTGCAGAAATGCGATGAACTCAGGGGGTGAGGCGACGGCGATCAGCCGGTCGGAGCAGGGCGCGGGAGCATGGTGTCGAACCTGTTGTTATTGGTTTTGTTGGTCGAATGGTGCGGGGGGCGGATGTTCGGATTCAATTGGGTAAAGCGGGTTTTGGGCGATTATCGAACGCAACATTGAGTCGGGTGTTTTGGGTGAATGTGAGGGCCTCATCGCTGGCAAGCCAGCTCCCACAGGTTTTTGTGTCGTTCACAATGTTGGGTACACCACAGAACATTGTGGGAGCTGGCTTGCCAGCGATGGGGCCAGCCCAGACACCACAACTTTCAGACAGGCAACAAAAAGCCCACCAATCGGTGGGCTCCTTGTGTTCACCTGATGATGATCAGAACAACTTCATCTTCGGCGCTTCTTCTTTCAGCGGTTCGTTCTGCGCGGTCTGCGCATTCCAGCCACCGCCCAGGGCCTTGTACAGGTTGACCGCACTGGTCAACTGCGCGAGGCGGTCGGTGATCAGCGCTTGTTGCGCGCTGAACAGCTGACGCTGGGCATCGAGGAAGGTCAGGTTGCTGTCGACGCCGATGCGGTAACGACGTTCGGCCAAACGGTAGTAATCCTGGTTGGCCTGCACGAAGTCACGCTGCGCTTGCAGCTGTTCGGTGTAGGTCTGGCGGGCGGCGAGGCCGTCGGCGACTTCCTGGAAGGCCGTTTGAATGGACTTCTCGTAGTTCGCCACGCCAATGTCCTTCTGGATCTTGGCGTAGTCGAGGCTGGCGCGCAGGCTGCCGGCGTTGAAGATTGGCAGGTTGATCTGCGGCTGGAACAGCCACGTCCCCGAACCACCCTTGAACAGACCGGACAGATCCGGACTCAGGCTGCCCGCGTTGGCGGTCAGGCTGATGCTCGGGAAAAACGCTGCACGGGCCGCGCCGATGTTGGCGTTGGCCGCTTTCAGGTTGTATTCGGCTTGCAGGATGTCCGGACGACGTTGCAGCAGATCCGAAGGCAGACCGGCCGGGACGTCGCTGAGCAGGTCATCCGCCAGCGGTTTGGCCGCTTGCAGATTGGCCGGGATACCGGTGCCGAGCAGCAGGGTCAGGCTGTTTTCGTCCTGCGCGACCTGGCGGGTGTAACGCGCCAGTTGTGCCCGGGCGTTTTCCACGGATGTGCGCGACTGCGCGAGATCCAGCGCCGAAGCCACACCGACTTCGTTGCTGCGACTGGTCAGCTTGTAGCTTTCTTCAAAGGCACCGAGGGTGTCTTGCGTCAGCTTGAGCAGTTCCTTGTCCGCTTGCCAGGTCAGGTAAGCATTGGCAACGCTGGCAACCAGACTGATCTGGGTGCTGCGGCGTGCTTCTTCAGTGGCGAAGTATTGTTGCAACGCTTGTTCGCTCAGGCTGCGAACGCGACCGAACAGGTCGAGTTCGTAGGCGCTGATGCCAACGGTAGCGGAGTAGGAGCTGGTGATGCCCGCTTCGCCGGTCTGCGACGCACGCGCCGGAACCCGCTGACGGCTGCCGCTGGCATTGGCCGAAACCGCCGGGAACAGATCGGCACGCTGGATGCGGTATTGAGCCGCGTAAGCGTCGATGTTCAGCGCCGCGACACGCAGGTCGCGGTTGTTTTCCAGGGACACCTGGATCAGCTGTTGCAGCGCAGGGTCATGGAAAAACTGCTTCCAGCCCTGCTCGGCAGCGGCCTGCGCCGGAGCCTGGGCCGGCGAGTACGCCGGCCCCTGCGGGTACTGACCTGCGACCGGAGCCTCAGGCTGCTGATAATCAGGTATCAGCGAGCAACCGCTCAGCACGAAGGCGGCGACTGCGATGGAGAGTAGCGACTTGCTCATTGGCCAGCCTCTTTAGGAGTTTCAGTCGCTTCATCCTCGTCAGCGATCTTACGCTGGCCGATGGACGAAACCGTAACGAAGAACAGTGGGACCCAGAAGATCGCCAGGATCGTGGCCGTGAGCATACCGCCAATCACGCCGGTACCGATCGCATGTTGACTGCCTGAACCGGCGCCAGTGGAGATCGCCAACGGTACAACACCGAGGACGAAGGCCAGCGAGGTCATGATGATCGGGCGCAGACGCATGCGGCAGGCTTCGATCGCCGCGTCACGCAGGCTACGCCCCTGTTCATGCAGTTCCTTGGCGAATTCGACGATCAGAATGGCGTTTTTAGCCGCCAGACCGATGGTCGTCAACAGGCCTACCTGGAAGTACACGTCGTTGGACAGACCGCGCAGGCTGGTGGCCAGCAGCGCACCGATGATCCCCAGTGGCACCACGAGCATAACCGCGATCGGAATCGACCAGCTCTCGTACAACGCCGCCAGACACAGGAACACCATCAGCAGTGACAGAGCGTACAGCGCGGGCGCTTGCGAACCCGACAGACGTTCCTCATAGGACAGACCGGTCCAGGAGATACCGACACCCGCCGGCAGCTTCTTGGCAATCGCTTCGACTTCGGCCATCGCATCACCGGTGGAGTAACCCGGCGCCGGAGAGCCGAGGATCTCCATCGCTTCTACACCGTTGTAACGCGCCAGTTTCGGCGATCCGTAGATCCACTCGCCCTTGGCGAACGCGGAGAACGGCACCATGGTCCCGGCGCTGTTGCGCACGTACCACTTCTTCAAGTCTTCAGGGCTCATGCGAGCACCGGCCTGACCTTGCACGTACACCTTCTTCACGCGACCACGGTCGATGAAGTCGTTGACGTAGCTACTACCGAAGGAGATCGACAGGGTGCTGTTGATGTCGGCAATGCTCACACCGAGGGCCTGGGCCTTCTGATCGTCGATTTCCAGGTGGTATTGCGGCTCGTCGTTCAAGCCGTTCGGACGCACCTGATATAGCACCTTGCTCTGCGCTGCCAGACCGAGGAACTGGTTGCGCGCTTCCATCAGTTTTTCGTGACCGATACCGGCGCGGTCCTGCAGGAACACGTCGAAACCGGTGGCGTTACCCAATTCCAGTACCGCTGGCGGGGCGAAAGCAAACACCATCGCGTCGCGGAAGCTGAAGAAGTGTTGCTGCGCACGCTGGGCGAGGGCGAACACGCTGTTGCTCGCGTCACGCTCGTCCCACGGTTTGAGCATGATGAACGCCAGACCCGAGCTCTGACCGCGACCGGCGAAGTTGAAGCCGTTAACGGTGAACACCGAGGCGACCGCACCGGATTCTTTCTCCAGCAGGTAGGAACGCATTTCGTCGATCACGACTTGCGTACGCTCGGCACTGGAACCGGCCGGGGTTTGCACCTGGGCGAACAGTACGCCCTGGTCTTCTTCCGGCAGGAACGCGGTCGGAATACGGGTGAACAGCCAGATCATGCCAACAACGATCAGCAGATACGCCAGCAGATACGGGGCTTTGCGCGACAGCATGTTGCCAACGCCGCGCTCGTAGCTGCGAACGCCACGGTCGAAGTTACGGTTGAACCAGCCGAAGAAGCCTTTTTTCGGCGTGCCATGCTCGCCTTTCGGAATCGCCTTGAGCATGGTTGCGCACAGCGCCGGGGTGAAGATCAGCGCGACCAGTACCGACAGGGCCATGGCCGAGACGATGGTGATCGAGAACTGCTTGTAGATCACACCGGTGGAACCGCTGAAGAACGCCATCGGCAACAGTACCGCCGACAGAACCAGAGCAATACCGAC
Source organism: Pseudomonas chlororaphis (assembly GCF_000783395.1). Taxonomy (GTDB): domain Bacteria; phylum Pseudomonadota; class Gammaproteobacteria; order Pseudomonadales; family Pseudomonadaceae; genus Aquipseudomonas; species Aquipseudomonas chlororaphis_H. Next base: position 658,525 of record NZ_JSFK01000001.1, read on the forward strand.
CAGTGCGCCCTGGATCTGGCCCATGGACTTCTTGGTCGCTTCCTTCGGCGACAAGCCTTCTTCGCTCATCACCCGCTCGACGTTTTCCACCACGACGATGGCGTCGTCCACCAGCAAGCCGATGGCCAGCACCATGCCGAACATGGTCAGGGTGTTGATGCTGAAACCGAATGCCGCGAGGATGCCGAACGTACCCAGCAGTACCACCGGCACGGTCATCGTGGTGATGACGGTGGCGCGGAAGTTCTGCAGGAACAGGAACATCACCAGGAACACCAGCACGATCGCTTCGACCAGGGTTTCAACTACACCTTTGATCGATTCGGTTACCACCGGGGTGGTGTCGTACGGGAACACCACTTCCATGCCTTGCGGGAAGAACGGCTTGAGCTCGTCAATCGTCTTGCGCAGGGCTTTGGCGGTGTCGAGGGCGTTGGCGCCGTTGGCCAGTTTTACCGCCAGACCGGAAGACGGTTTGCCGTTGAACTGTGCCGAAATGGTCGAGTTCTCACCGCCCAGACCGACATCGGCGACGTCGCCGACGCGCACTTGCGAGCCGTCCTGATTGACCTTGAGCAGAATCGCCTTGAACTGCTCGGCGGTCTGCAGACGCGTCTTGCCGATGATCGTCGCGTTCAGTTGCTGGCCTGGCAGCGCCGGCAAACCGCCGAGCTGACCGGACGACACCTGGACGTTCTGTGCCGAAATCGCGGAGCTGATGTCAGCCGGGGTCAGGTTGTACTTGTTCAGCTTGGCCGGATCGAGCCAGATGCGCATCGCGTACTGGGCACCGAAGACCTGGAAGTCACCGACACCGGCGGTCCGCGAGATCGGATCCTGCATGTTCGACACGATGTAGTTGGACAGGTCGTCCTTGGTCATGCTGCCGTCACGCGATACCACGCCGATGACCAAGAGGAAGTTTTTCACTGCCTTGGTCACGCGGATACCTTGTTGCTGCACTTCCTGCGGCAACAGCGGGGTGGCCAGGTTCAGCTTGTTCTGAACCTGCACCTGCGCGGTGTCGGAGTTGGTGCCTTGCTCGAAGGTCGCGGTGATGGTCATGCTGCCGTCGGAGTTACTTTCCGAGGACACATAACGCAGGTTGTCGATACCGTTGAGCTGCTGCTCGATCACCTGGACCACGGTGTCCTGCACGGTTTGCGCCGAAGCGCCCGGGTAGGTCACGGAGATCGCAATGGCCGGCGGCGCAATGCTCGGGTACTGGTTGATCGGCAATTTCAGGATCGAAAGTGCCCCGACCAGCATGATCACCAGGGCAATTACCCAGGCGAAAATCGGACGGTCGATGAAGAATTTTGACATGGATTACTCCCCTTTGCCGCCGGCGGCTTTGTCAGCTGCCTGAGCGGGGGCCGGGTTCTTGGTGCCTACGTTAGTGGCTTCGGACGGGTTGACCTGAACACCCGGGCGCACGTATTGCAGCCCTTCGGTGATCAGACGATCGCCAGCCTTGAGACCGTCTTCGATCAGCCACTGGCTGCCGACGGTGCGGCTGGCCTTGAGCTGACGCAGTTCGACCTTGTTGTCGGCGCCGACGACCAGTGCGGTCGGGGTGCCTTTGAGGTCGCGGGTCACGCCTTGTTGCGGTGCCAGAATGGCGGCGGCGTTGACACCAGCCTGCAACTGGGCGCGGACGAACATGCCTGGCAGCAGGGTGTGATCCGGGTTCGGGAACACTGCACGCAGGGTCACCGAACCGGTAGTCGGGTCGACCGTGACTTCGGAGAATTCCAGCTTACCGTCGAGCTTGTACTGGCTGCCGTCTTCCAGGGTCAGTTTGACTGCTGCCGAGTTTTCACCGGATTTTTGCAGACGACCGCTTTCCAGCTCGCGGCGCAGTTCCAGCAGTTCAACCGAAGACTGGGTAACGTCAACGTAGATCGGGTCCAGTTGCTGAATCGTCGCCATTGCGTCGGCCTGACCATTGCTGACCAGTGCGCCTTCGGTGACCGAAGAACGACCGATGCGGCCGGAGATCGGCGCATAGACCTTGGTGTATTTCACGTTGATCTGCGCGCTCTGCAGCGACGCTTCCGACTCCATGCGGTTGGACACGGCCGTGTCGTATTCCTGACGGCTCACGGCCTGCTCGTCGACCAGTTGCTTGTAGCGGTCGGAGATCGACTTGGTCGAACGCAGGCTGGCTTCGGCGCTTTTCAGGGTCGCCTCATAGACCGCCGGATCGATCTGATACAGCTGCTGGCCGGCTTTGACATCGCCGCCTTCCTTGAATAGACGCTTGAGAATGATGCCGTTGACCTGCGGTCGAACTTCCGCAATACGGAACGCACTGGTGCGGCCCGGCAGTTCGGACGTGAGGGTGAACGCTTGTGGTTGCAGGGTGACGACGCCGACCTGAGGGGGCGGAGCGGCCGGTGCCGCTTCTTCCTTTTTACATCCGCTGAGCAGCGATGCCAGGGCGACGGCAGTGACCAGAGCGGTAACAGCTGGCTTGAATTGCATGAAAATCCTCGGGTCAGGCGCGCAAAGAGCGCACAAGAAGTGTGTAAGGGTAAAAAAAGGATACCGGGTGGATAAGTAGCTTGCTAAGGAATATACTTACGTTCATGGTTGTTTGTAAATACCTTTGCCGCGTACCCAGCCCGTTACAAAAGTCGTTGCAAGGTTTGAAATTGTAGGCCGGGGAGCTGATCCGTGAGAGATCGCCCCCTCTTTATTCAGCGGATATTCAGCCATCCCTGAAACATCCTGTTTGAGGTTTTACTGTCATGGTCCGTCGTACCAAAGAGGAAGCTCAAGAAACCCGTAGCCAGATTCTGGAAGCGGCGGAGAAAGCCTTTTATGAAAGGGGCGTCGCTCGTACGACGCTGGCCGACATCGCGACAATGGCCGGTGTTACGCGCGGTGCCATCTACTGGCATTTCAGCAACAAGGCGGACCTGGTCCAGGCGATGCTCGACAGCCTGCATGAGCCACTGGATGAATTGGCCAAGGCCAGCGAGAGCGAAGACGAACTCGACCCGCTGGGCTGCATGCGCAAATTGCTGATTCATTTGTTTCATCAAGTTGCGCTGGACCCGAAAACCCGGCGTATCAACGAAATTCTGTTTCATAAGTGCGAGTTCACCGATGAAATGTGCGATTTGCGCCAGCAGCGCCGGGTGGCCAGTCTCGAGTGCAATGAGCGCATCGGGCTGACCCTGCGTAATGCGGTGAATCGCGGCCAGTTGCCGGAAGATCTCGACACTGCCCGCGCGGCCATCAGCATTCACGCTTACATCGATGGCCTGCTGTATGGATGGCTTCTGGCGCCGGACAGCTTTGAGCTGCATGCCGAGGCCGAGCGTTGGGTCGATACAGGGTTGGATATGCTGCGCCTGAGCCCCAGCCTGCGCAAATGAAACAAAATGCGTAATTGGCACAGCTTATGTCAATTGGCCTGCCTTTACATACGTTTGCGGCGGGGAGTTTAAACGTAGCGAGCTAGGCATTTTGTAGGGAATTTGTGTCGTCTGTGTGAACAAGTGTTGGCCGCTTGCCCTCACCCTAGCCCTCTCCCAGAGGGAGAGGGGACTGACCGAGGTGTTCTTTCGAGTTACACCGACCTGAGATATCAGGTCGAACTCCAGATTTGAAACGCACACAGATCGGCTCCCTCTCCCCTGGGAGAGGGCTGGGGTGAGGGGCTACGTACTCAGCCGCGCAATAACTCTTCCGGCGAACACAAAAAAGCCCCCGACTTTCACAAGTCGGGGGCTTTCGCGTTTCTGCGTGATGCCTTACAGCGCTGGATAGTCGATATAACCGACCGGCCCCTTACCGTAGAACAACTCCGGACGCGCCTCATTCAACGGCGCATCCGCCTTCAAACGCGCCGGCAGATCCGGGTTGGCAATGAACGGCACACCAAACGCGACCGCATCAGCCTTGCCACTGGCCAGCCATTCATTGGCGCTGTCCTTGGTGAATTTTTCGTTGGCGATGTACGGGCCGCCGAAAGCTTCTTTCAATTGCGGGCCGAGGCTGTCGGCGCCTTCTTTCTCGCGGGAGCAGATGAACGCGATGCCGCGCTTGCCCAGCTCACGCGCGACGTAGGTGAAGGTTTCTGCCAGGTTGTCATCGCCCATGTCGTGGGAATCGGCGCGCGGTGCCAGGTGCACGCCAACGCGACCAGCGCCCCAGACTTCGATCGCCGCATCAGTCACTTCCAGCAGCAGACGCGCACGGTTTTCCAGCGAGCCACCGTAGTTGTCAGTGCGCTGGTTGGTGCTGCTTTGCAGGAACTGGTCGAGCAGGTAACCGTTGGCGCCGTGGATTTCCACGCCGTCAAAACCGGCGGCTTTGGCGTTCTCGGCGCCGGTGCGGTAGGCGTCGACGATGTCGGCGATTTCAGCGGTTTCCAGTGCACGTGGTGTTGGGTAGTCGGCCATTGGACGAACCAGGCTGACGTGGCCTTTTGGCTGTATTGCGCTCGGTGCCACCGGCGCTTCACCGTTGAGGTACGACGGGTGCGAGACGCGACCGACGTGCCACAGTTGCAGGAAGATCTTGCCGCCGGCAGCGTGAATCGCTTTGGTCACGTTGGCCCAGCCGCGCACTTGATCGTTGGACCAGATACCCGGGGTGTCCGGGTAGCCGACACCCATTGGCGTCACCGACGTGGCTTCGCTGAGGATCAGGCCGGCGGAAGCGCGCTGTACGTAGTATTCAGCCATCAGCGCGTTCGGTACGCGGCCTTCGTCGGCGCGGCAGCGGGTCAGCGGGGCCATGATGATGCGGTTGGCCAGCTCGATGTCGCCCAGTTTGATCGGATCAAAAATAGTTGCCATGTCTACAACCCTCGTAAGTAAAAGTTAATCAGTTAGTTGCCGGGGCCAGATCGGCATTGCCGTTCTGACGGAAAGTAATCAGCGTCACCAGCAGGGCGAGCACGGCCAGGGCGGCGGCTGCGAGCGGTACGCTGGTCAGGCCGTAGCCGTGGGCGATGACGCTGCCGCCGACCCAGGCGCCGAGGGCGTTACCGACGTTGAAGGCGCCGATGTTCAGAGTCGAAACCAGGTTTGGAGCGGCTTTGCCGAAGGTCACCACGTTGACTTGCAGCGCCGGCACGGCGGCAAAACACGCGGTGGCCCAGAGGAACAGGGTGATTTCAGTCGGGATCAGCGCAACGCTGGTCCAGGTCAGCACGGTGGAGACCACGGCCATGGCGATGAATACGCCAATCAGCGTGGCGGCCATGCCTTTGTCGGCGAGTTTGCCGCCAATGATGTTGCCGACGGTCAGGCCCAGGCCGATCAGCATCAGCGTCCAGGTCACGCCACGCGGCGACACGCCAGTGACTTCGCCGAGCAGCGGGGCAACGTAGGTGAACAGGGTGAAGACGGACGCGGCGAACAGCGCGGTCATGCTCAGCGACAGCCAGATCCCGGCACCTTTGAGGGCGGCGAGTTCGGCGCGCATGTCGAGTTTTTCTTCGTCACGTTTGGCTGGCAGGAAACGGATCAGGCCGATCAGTGCGATCACACCAATGACGGTCACTGCCCAGAAAGTCGAGCGCCAGCCGTATTGCTGACCCAGCGCGGTGCCCAGCGGTACACCGAGGACGTTGGCCAGAGTCAGACCGGTGAACATCAAGGCCACTGCCGAAGCACGCTTGTTGGCCGGCACCAGATTGGCCGCCACTACCGAACCGATGCCGAAGAACGCACCGTGACACAGCGCGGTAATCACGCGGGCGAACATCAGCACGTTGTAGTCACTGGCAATGGCGCAGAGCAGGTTGCCGACAATAAAGATGCCCATCAACGCCACCAGTGCTGCTTTGCGCGGCAGTCTGGCCGTGGCCATCGCCATGAACGGCGCACCGATGGCCACGCCGAGGGCGTATCCGGTCACTAGCCAGCCGGCGCCGGGGATCGACACACCAAGGTCGGCCGCCACATCGGGCAGCAGGCCCATGATGACGAACTCGGTGGTGCCGATGGCGAAGGCGCTCAAGGCGAGGATGAGTAGCGAGAGGGGCATGCAGGTTTCCTTGTCGGCTGGCTGACGTTAAGGGTCAGAGCTCTTTACTGAGGGTGCTGAGGAACGCCTGGATCACGTCCTCGTTTCGTTTGAAAAAGTGCCATTGACCGGCCTTCTGGCTGCTGATCAGACCGGCGCGTTGCAACGTTGCAAGGTGCGCAGAAACGGTCGACTGCGACAGGCCGCAGCGTTGATCGATCTGCCCGGCGCAAATGCCGTACTCGTGGTTGTGCAACTGTTCCGGGAATTCGTTCTTCGGGTCTTTCAGCCAGTTGAGGATGTCTCGCCGTACTGGGTGCGCCAGGGCTTTTATTATTTCGTCGAGGTCGAGGTTCATGGCAGGGTGCTCATCATGTGTACAACGCTATATCGCGATGTGGCGAAATATAAATCGTTAGATCGCGATACACCAATATGATTTTGATCTGACGTCAGCATAAATTGGTATATCGCGTTATAACGATACGTGGGTGTATGGCTTATGGGCCGCAGTGCTAAGCTGCGCCCATGAACTATCTCGCACATTTACACCTCGGTGGCCAGCGCCCCGGGCAACTGCTCGGCAGTCTGTATGGCGATTTCGTCAAAGGTCGGCTGCAAGGGCAGTTTGCGCCGGAGGTGGAAGCGGCCATTCAACTGCATCGCCGGATTGACGTGTTCACGGATCGCCATCCACTGGTAGATATCGCCCTGGGGCGGTTTTCCGACACGCGCCGGCGTTATGCCGGGATCGTCCTCGATGTGTTTTTCGATCATTGCCTGGCGCGGGACTGGCGGCTGTATGCCGATCAGCCGCTGGAGGTTTTCACCGCTGACGTTTATCGGGTATTGACCCTCGAGCGGCAACTGCCCGAGCGGCTGGCGAAGATTGCCCCGCACATGGTTGCCAATGACTGGCTGGGTTCGTATCAGGAATTTGAAGTGCTGGAGCAGGTGTTGCGCGGGATCTCGCGGCGACTGAGCCGTCCGGAGGAACTGGCGGGTGCGATGCAGGAGTTGCGGCGGTTGTATGAGCCGCTCAGCGAAGACTTCAGGCTCTTCTACCCACAACTTCAGGACTTTGCACAATCCCCACCAACACCCTGAATCCCTGTGGGAGCTGGCTTGCCAGCGATGGCGTCAGCACATTCAACATTCGTGACGGCTGGTCTACCGCTATCGCTGGCAAGCCAGCTCCCACAGGGGCCAAGGTGATTTCAGGATTTGTGTTTCAGGCAGCGATTGCCGGGCGCATTGGCGACTGTCGGGTTTCTGGAATCGATCCAAACAGCGCCTTCTGCACCGCCTGCTGCGCCTCGAACGCCAGCGCCGCACGCTCACGCCCCTGACAGGCCATCGGCTTGAGCAGGTGCACTTCGACATCGCCGCAATCATTGCTGAACAGGCGCATCAGGTGCGAGAGCAGGTCATCGTCACCAATAAACGGCGCCAGCGCATCGATTTCGCCATCGCGCAGATAACGGATCGCCACCGGTTGCAGCATCACCTCGGAATCAATCGCCGCCGCCAGCAAGCGACCATGAAAGGTGCGCAGCGAGCGGCCATCGGTGGTGGTGCCTTCCGGGAACATCAATAAGGCGTGATCGGTTTGCAGGTGACGGGTCATCTGCTTGCGGATCAACTGGCTGTCGCCCGAACCGCGACGGATGAACAGGCTGCCGGCCTTCGCCGCGAGCCAACCGGCTACCGGCCAGGTGCGCACTTCGGCCTTGGACAGAAACGACAGCGGCGTCAGCATGCCGAGCAGCGGAATGTCGGTCCACGACACGTGATTGCTGACCCACAGCATCGGTTGCTTGGGCAACTCACCGTGCACGGTCACGCGAAAGGGCAGGGCATTGCTCAGGCGCGCCATGAAAAAGCGCGACCAGCGCTGACGCCGCTCCATCGAATGCGCCAGACCGATGCGTTCAAACACCCCGAAGACGCTGGCCATGGTCAAACCCAGCGACACCACCAACAGCACCCGCACGATCCGCGCGTACACCCGCAACCGGCTCATCACACAGCCGCCTTGAAGTGCTTGGCGTAGCGCGGGCAGAGTTCGTCGCGTTTGAGCAGGATGAAAACGTCGGCGACCTGGAAATCTTCGTCCCAGCACGGCTCACCGCAGATCTTCGCGCCCAGGCGCATATAGGCCTTGAGCAGCGGCGGCATTTCCGCGATCACGTTCGATGGAATATCCAGCGTCGGCAGCGGATTTTTCGGTTCGGCGCGCAGGTGTTCGGTGCACAGATAACGTTCGCGCAGGCGCTGCATGATCGCGTGGGCCTGGATGCCGCCGTCCTGCATCGGAATGCTCGCGCAACCCATCAAGTAGCTGTAACCGCCCTGATTCAATACTTCGGCCAATTCGCCCCACAACACCGCGATGGTGCCGCCGTTGCGGTACGCCGGGTCGACGCAGGTGCGGCCGATTTCGAGGATCGGGCCTTGCAGATGCGCCAGACCATGCAGGCTGAATTCTTCTTCGCTATAGAACTTGCCGAGGCTGCTGGCGGCGGTGTGATCGAGCAAACGCGTGGTCGCCACCAGGCGCCCGGTGTTCAAATCACGCACGCCGATGTGGCTGCAGTGAACATCATAATCATCCATGTCCAGACCCAGTTCCGCGCCTTTCAGTTTGGCGTTGAACTCGCCGCTGAAGACGTTGAAGCGCAAGGCCTGGGCTTGCTGCAGAGCCTCGGCGCCGATCAGGCGTTCGGCTTGCAGGCGGCGTTCATTGCCGGTGTCGCTGATGCGGGCGATCTGAGTCATGTGAATCTCCGTACGGGCCTTTAACCCGTCGTGGGTTGCAGCCGATCGACTTTCTTTATGCAGCCGTGTTGTGCAAAGTCAGGCTATGTAGCCCCGGTGTCATCGCCATGAACCTTTGGTGATGCTTATATGACAGCCCACAAGGAGCCTCTTATGCCCTGGCCAGATCTGCTGCACAGCTGTGACCGATTGCCCGCCGTTGCTGACCTGGCCGAGGGTTTTGCGACGTTGTTGCAGCAACTGGGCAACGTCACCCCGTTCGAATTGGCGGTCGCGGGCGGGCGGCGAATGGCGACGCCGGGGCTGGCGTTTCTGGTCGGTTACCAAGCGGCATTGCGCATGTTGTGGCCGAGTGCGCCGCTGAGCCTCGGTGCATTGTGTGCGACCGAACAGCGCAGCCTGCGCCCGGCGGACATGCACACGCGGCTGAGCGATTTGCGCCTGAGTGGGCGCAAGGATTTCGTCACCGCTGGCGATGCGGCGGACTGGCTTTTGATCGCTGCGCGCAGTGAAGAACCCGGCGAAACCCCGCGCTTGAGTCTGGCCGTGGTGTATCCCGGCGAGCCCGGCGTAACCGTTGAAAAATTGCCAGCGCTGCCGTTGATGCCGGACATCAGTCATGGCCGGTTGCTACTGGATGGCGCGTTGTGCGAGTTGTTGGCGGGGGATGGTTGGGATGCTTACGTCAAACCGTTTCGCACCCTTGAAGATGTCTATGTGCTGAGTGCGATGACTGCGTGGCTGTATGGCGTCGGACAGGACAGCGACTGGCCACAGGCGCTGCAACTGCGTTTGCTGGCGCTGTTGGCCGGGTGCGCCGAGGCGAGTCGGCAACCGCCGAACAATCCGGCCGGGCATGTGTTGCTGGGTGGGTTGTTTGCGCAGTTTGAAGCGCTGGAGGGGGAGGTGAGTCAGGCGTTGGCTGACGGGCCGGCAGAATGGGCGCAGATGTGGCAGCGTGATCAAGGGGTGATGCAGTTGGCCGCAGGTGCTCGGGCCAAGCGGTTGGCCAAGGCTCTGGTGGTGTCCTGACTGGCCCCATCGCTGGCAAGCCAGCTCCCACAGGTTTCACAGGTGTTCACAAAATTTGTATCCACTCAAGAACCCTGTGGGGGCTGGCTTGCCAGCGATGGCGATTTCATGGAAAAGCAAAATCTCAAATTTGTCATGAGTCCCGACTAATCTCAGCAGGTTCTCCCCAAGAGCCCTCCTCATGTGCAAAGGCCTGTCGCTGTTTCTGCTGCTGATCAGCTTCACCGTTCACGCCGAACAATGGCCGGGTGAAGAATGGCCAACCGGCCCGAAGGTCACCGATCCAGAGGCACTGGAAAATTACGCCTTCCCACCCCGCGATGACACCGCCCGCCAAGGCATCCGCACCGACGCACTGCTGATCATCCGCGACGGCCAGATCATCTACGAACGCTACGCCGGCCCGACCACAGCACAAACCCCGCACCTGACCTGGTCGATCAGCAAAAGCCTGATGGCCACCGTGCTCGGTGTGGCGTATGGCGAAGGCCTGTTCAAGCTCGAAGACCCCGCCGCAAAGTTCTACCCGCCGCTGGCTAAACACCCGACGATAAAAATCGCTGACCTGCTGCACTGGGCCTCCGGCATCGACTGGCAAGAAGACTATGAATACGCGCCACTGAAGTCCTCGGTGGTGGCGATGCTCTACACCCGAGGCCATGGCGACATGGCCGCTTTTACTGCTGATCACGCTACTTACGCTGAGCCGGGGCAGGCTTTCCGCTATTCCAGTGGCGACAGCAATCTGCTCGCCGCTGCGTTGAAAAACATCGTCGGCCCGCAGCGTTATGCGGATTATCCGTGGACGGCGTTGTTCGAACCGCTGGGCATCCACCACGCGGTGTGGGAGCGCGATGCTACCGGCACTTTTGTCGCTTCCTCTTACGCCTATCTCACCGCGAGGGATCTGGCGCGGGTCGGATTGCTGATGGCTCGTGACGGGCGCTGGGATGACATGCAGTTGCTGTCCAGGGATTGGGTGGCGTTCAACCTCAAACCCTTCAATGGTTACAAGGCTCATCAGGACGAAGCGGTGCCCGGCGGCCAATGGTGGCTCAACCGCCCGGCAGATGGCGCGGCGTCACCGTGGCCCGATGCACCGCCCGACACTTTCGCCGCGCTCGGCCACTGGGGCCAGGCGCTGTACGTGATCCCCAGCGAGAAACTGGTGGTCGTGCGTTACGCCGATGATCGCGACGGCAGCTACCGTCATAACGAATTGCTCAAGCGTGTGCTGAAGGCGGTGCAGCCATGAAGCGCTTTTTGCTGTTGCTGTTGGTCCTGCTGCTCGGCTGGATTGGCTACGAGCGGGAAAATCTCTGGGCTTTTCCGGACATCATCAGCGCGTACACCGCCAAGGAATATTGTTCCTGTCGATACGTGATGAACAACGATGCCGAGTACTGCCGTGGCTATGTGAAACAGTGGCTGCCGACCAGCCAATTCATCGATGACCCCAACAGCAAAACCATCACCGTCAGCGGCATGGGCCGCAGCAACAGCGCCCAGTGGCAAAGTGAACGCCAGGGCTGCCGCCTCAATCCCTGATCTAAGGGGCGTAACCATCCCCCTGTGAATAAAGAACCCTGTGGGAGCTGGCTTGCCAGCGATGGGGGTGTGTCAGTCAAAGAAAATATTTCCTTTGCCGGCGTTATCGCTGGCAAGCCAGCTCCCATAGTTTTTTGTGTGGGCCCACGTCATTCGATGACGACCCGAAAATCTGTGGTTCCACACCGTGGAACCACATTCGATTGTCCTCGCGCGCATCTCGCGGTTATCTGGCGGTGAGCACGACCTGCCTTGTATGTGTCGTGAAATCGAACCGAACAAAAAGACCGGGAACACCCGTGCGAGGAGAACCGTCATGCCCCGACATCAGCACATTCTGGCCTGGCTCAACGATGTGGCCAGCGACCTGCACGCCACCCGCCAGGACATCCACGCCCACCCCGAACTCGGTTTTGAAGAAAACCGCACTTCGGCACTGGTGGCCAAATCCCTCGAACGCTGGGGCTATGAAGTCCACACCGGCATCGGCAAAACCGGTGTGGTCGGCGTGCTGCGCAACGGCAGTAGCTCACGCAAACTGGGCTTGCGTGCTGACATGGATGCCTTGCCGATCATTGAAAACACCGGCGTCGCCTACAGCAGCCAACACCAGGGCTGCATGCACGCCTGTGGCCATGACGGGCACACCGCGATGCTCCTCGGCGCCGCGCGTTATCTGGCGGCGACCCGTCAGTTCGACGGCACCCTCACGCTGATTTTCCAACCGGCGGAAGAAGGTCAGGGCGGCGCCGAAGCCATGCTTGCCGACGGTTTGCTCGAACGTTTTCCGTGCGATGCATTGTTCGGCATGCACAACATGCCGGGGCTGCCTGCCGGGCATCTGGGCTTTCGCCAAGGGCCGATGATGGCGTCGCAGGATTTGCTCAACGTGGTTATCGAAGGTGTTGGCGGCCACGGCTCGATGCCGCACCTGACGGTCGATCCGCTGGTCGCCGCCGCCAGTGTGGTGATGGCATTGCAAACCGTGGTCGCGCGCAACATTGATGCACAGCAAGCGGCGGTGGTGACCGTCGGCGCGCTGCAAGCGGGGGAGGCGGCCAACGTCATTCCGCAGCAGGCGATCCTGCGTTTGAGCCTGCGCGCCTTGAACGCCGAGGTGCGGGTACAGACTCTCGACCGCGTGCGCTCGATCATCGAAACCCAGGCGCAAAGCTTCGGCTGCACTTCAACCATCGAACATCGCCCGGCTTACCCGGTGCTGGTCAACCACGCTGCCGAAACCGAGTTCGCTCGCAAAATCGGCGTTGAACTGGTCGGCGCCGACGCCGTCGACGGCAACACGCCCAAGCTGATGGGCAGCGAAGACTTCGCCTGGATGCTCCAGCGCTGCCCCGGCGCTTACCTGTTCATCGGCAACGGCGTGTCGCGGCCGATGGTGCACAACCCCGCTTACGACTTTAACGACGACATCCTGCTGACTGGCGCCGCCTATTGGGGCGCGCTGACCGAGAGCTGGCTCAAGCCGGCCTGACTTCTTCACTTTCTGCTGCCGCTGAACCCCACGCGCACCAGCGCGCGGGTGATCACCCAACAGCTTTATGGAGAACGCCCCATGCAGGTTTCGAGCACTGGTGTTTCGCGTACCCGGCAAGTGGTCGCTGCGGTTATCGGCAACGCGCTGGAATGGTATGACTTCATCGTTTACGGCTTTCTGGCGAGCATCATTGCCCGGCAGTTCTTCCCCTCCGAAGATGGCTACGCTTCGCTGCTGATGGCGCTGGCGACCTTCGGCGTGGGCTTCTTCATGCGTCCGGTGGGCGGCATCCTGCTTGGCATGTATTCCGACCGCAAGGGGCGCAAAGCGGCGATGCAGCTGATCATTCGGCTGATGACCGTGTCGATCGCGCTGATCGCGTTTGCGCCGAGCTACGCCGCCATCGGCATGGGCGCGCCGCTGCTGATCGTGGTTGCGCGGATGCTGCAAGGCTTCGCCACCGGCGGCGAATACGCCAGCGCCACGGCGTTTCTGGTGGAGAGCGCGCCAGCCCATCGCAAAGGCTTGTACGGGTCGTGGCAACTGGTCGGGCAATGCCTGGCGGTGTTTGCCGGCGCGGCGATGGTGGCGCTGGTCACCCATGTGTTTTCGCCCGAGGCGCTGGACACCTGGGGCTGGCGGATTCCGTTTGTGATCGGTCTGCTGATCGGCCCGGTCGGCTTGTGGATTCGCAAGCACATGGAAGAACCGGAAGAGTTTCTCGAAGCGCGCAAGAAAGCCAAAGGTGACGCGCCCGGCCTGTGGCAGGTGATCCGCGAACACCGTCGCAGCCTGTTGGTATCCATGGGCCTGGCCAGCGGTGCGACGGTGTCGTTTTACGTGGTGCTGGTGAACATGCCGACCTTCGCCCACACCAATCTCGGCTTGCCGCTGGATCAGGTGTTGCTGGTGCAGATGCTTGCGGTGGCGCTGATGACCGTAGTGATTCCGTTCTCCGGCGCGCTGTCGGATCGCCTCGGTCGTCGTCCGGTATTGATGGCGTTCACCCTGGCGTTTTTCGTGATGGTCTATCCGCTTTACGTGTGGGTCGCCGCAGCGCCATCCATCGAGCGCTTGCTGGTGATGCAACTGCTGCTGTGCAGTGCGATTGGCGGCTTCTTCGGCCCGGCGCCAACGGCACTGGCCGAGCAGTTCCCGATTGAAGTGCGCTCCACCGGCGTGTCCGTCGCCTACAACGTGGCGGTGATGGTGTTCGGCGGCTTCGCACCGCTGATCGTCACCTGGCTGAGCAAGGTGTTGAACACCCCGGTGGCGCCATCCTTCTATGTGTTGTTCGCTTGCCTGCTGACCTTGCTCGGTACTTACTGTCTGCACGAGGCGCCGCGCACGAAGAAATCCGTAGCGCTCAATCTGGGAGTCAAACCGTGAAACCGTTAGCGATTGATCCGCTTGTTGCCCTCGACGCCGAGGCGTTGTCGCGGTCGATTCATGCGCGCCAAGTGTCGTGCCGTGAAGTGATGCAGGCCTATCTGGCGCACATCGAACGCTTCAACCCACAGGTCAATGCGCTGGTGTCGTTGCGCGCTGAAGAAGACCTGCTGCGCGAAGCCGATGACTGCGACCGGCAACTCGATCGCGGCCAGTCGAAAGGCTGGATGCACGGCATGCCGCAGGCAATCAAAGATCTCGCGGCCACCGCCGGACTTCGCACGACCATGGGCTCGCCACTGTTCGCCGAGCAGGTGCCGCAACACGATGCGATCAGCGTGGCGCGGGTGCGTGATTGCGGCGCGATCATCATCGGCAAAACCAATGTGCCGGAATTCGGCCTCGGTTCGCAGACCTACAACAGCGTGTTTGGCACCACCACCAATGCCTATGATTCAAGCCTGATTGCCGGTGGCAGCAGCGGCGGGGCTGCGGTCGCGTTGGCCTTGCGCTTGCTGCCGGTGGCCGATGGCAGCGACATGATGGGCTCGCTGCGCAACCCGGCGGCCTTCAATAACGTCTTCGGTTTTCGCCCGTCGCAAGGCCGGGTGCCGCACGGGCCGATGCCGGAAGTGTTCGTCCAGCAACTGGCCACCGAAGGGCCGATGGGCCGCACGGTCACCGACGTTGCGCGGTTGCTGTCGATTCAGGCCGGCTACGATCCGCGCGTGCCACTGTCGCTGAAAGATGCACCGGGCAACTATGCCGAAGGCCTGCAACAGGATTTCACCGATGTACGCATTGGCTGGCTCGGCGACTACAACGGCTATCTGCCGATGGACGACGGTGTGTTGAGCCTGTGCGAATCGGCGCTGGCGGATTTCAGCGCCCTGGGCTGTCAGGTCGAAGCCTGTCAGCCGGATTTCGCCATGGCGCGCCTATGGCAGACCTGGCTGACTCATCGGCATTTTCTGGTGCAGGGCAGCCTTGGCGCGGCCTACGCCGACCCGCGTAAACGCCCGTTGCTCAAGCCAGAGGCGCAGTGGGAAGTCGAGGGCGGTTTGCGCCTGACCGCCGCCGATGTCTACCAAGCGTCGGTCGACCGCAGCGAGTGGTATCGCGCTCTGAGCGAGTTGTTCCAGCGTTACGATTTCCTGCTGTTGCCCACCGCGCAAGTGTTCCCTTTTGATGCACAGCAGCCGTGGCCGCGCGTCGTCGGCGGGCAGAGCATGGACACTTATCACCGCTGGATGGAGGTGGTCATCGGCCCGACTCTGGCCGGGTTACCGAGCATCAGCGTGCCGGTCGGTTTCAACCCGGCGGGGCTGCCGATGGGCCTGCAAATCATCGGCCCGGCCCAGGCTGATCGGGCGGTGCTGCAACTGGCTTATGCCCACGAACAACTGACCCGTTGGGTCGAACGCTGCCCGCCGACATGCCTGCAATCAGCCTGAGCGGCCCGCATTTTGCTGCACAAAGTGCTCATCCATCTGCACGCAGGGAGATTGATCACATGGGCAGCAAAGCAGATACCGGCAGCGTGCGCTCGGTCGAACGGGCGCTGGCCATCGTCGAATTGCTCGGCGAGCATCAGGCGCTGGGACTGGAGGAATTGCACTACCTCACGGGTCTGCCGAAAGCCACGGTGTCGCGAATGCTCGCGACCTTGCAGGAGCAGGGCTGGATCTATCGCGGCCTCAGTGACCGCCGTTACCGCTTGTGCGCCAAGCGTCTGTTTGGCGATCGTCAGCAGCGCTTCAAGCGGCATCTGGTGGAGAGCGCAGCGCCGATGTTGCTGGAACTGAGCGAGCGCACCGGGCTGGTCGCGGATCTGTCGTGTTTCGATGGCGAGCGGGTCGAGGTGATGGAAAGCGCGATCCCGCAGGTGCTGCGCAAACGTTATCCGAACAACTGCCAGATCGTCGGGCATCACGCCAGCCTGTTTCATTCGGCAATGGGCCGGGCGTGCCTCGGCGAGTTGGCCAGTGATGAGGTTGAGCGCCTGGCCGAGCGGGAGCAGTTGCGTGATGAAGGCGTGTTTCGTGTGACCGAGCAGGCGTTGCATCAGGGTTTTGGCCAGCGCACGGAAGGCTATTGGGAGTACCCGGTGCGTTTGCCGTTTCTGATTCGCGCGGTGGCGTTGCCGATTCGTGCTGAAGGCAAGTTGGTGGGCAGCATGGCGCTGCACTGGCCGATGGATCAGGCGCCGGTGGAGCGGGTGTTGAGTCTGCATCTGAATAGTCTGGCGGCGACGATTGGCGATGTGCAGCAGGTATTGGCCTGACAACCGAAAGATCGCAGCCTGCGGCAGCTCTTACAGGATCGGGTCCACCCCGTAGGAGCTGCCGAAGGCTGCGATCTTTTGATCTTGATGTTGCAATAACTTTGGGGGCGGTTAAGGTTCGTGCAGGTTTATCGGCCCCACGAGTGTTCCATGTTCAACCGCTCCCTCTGTGCAACCCTGTCCAGCCTGTTGCTCGCCGCCGTCGCGCTGCCGGCACAGGCCAATTGGTACCTGGACGGCGAGTCGTCGCGGCTGTCGTTCGTCAGCACGAAAAACGCCAATGTTTCCGAAGTGCAGCGCTTTCTGGTGCTGCACGGCAAGGTCGACCCTAACGGTCGCGCCGAAGTCGAAGTCGAGCTGGACTCGATCAACAGCGGTATCCCGCTGCGCGATGAGCGCATGCGCAAGGAGCTGTTCCAGATCGAGCAATTCCCCGAAGCGACCATCACCACCCAGATCGACCTGCGCCCGATCAACGATCTGGCCCCCGGTGCGCAGCTGGAGTTACGTCTGCCGCTGACCGTAAACCTGCACGGCAAGCAACACGAATACCCCGCCGAACTGCTGGCGACGCGTCTCGATGATCGTCGTTTTCAAGTGGTCACCCTTGAGCCGCTGGTGATCAACGCTGAAGATTTCGATCTGCTGCCGGGGCTGGAAAGCCTGCGCAAACTCGCCGATCTGTCGGCCATCAGTCTGTCGGTGCCGGTGGGTGCGGTGCTGATCTTCACGGCGCGCTGACATGCGCGGCGCGGTGTTCCCGTGGCGGGATGGCAACCGGTTCGAACTGTTGATCGACGGCCCGCAATTCTTTCCGCGCATGCTCGAGCAGATTGCTGGCGCTCAGGAGCAGATCGAACTCGAACTGTACCTGGTCGAGGCCGGCGCCTGTGCCGAAACCATCGTCCAGGCACTGGTGCTGGCGGCCGAGCGTGGCGTGCGCGTGCGTTGCCTGTTCGATGATTACGGCAGCCTGGCGTTTACGCTCAATCTGCGCCAGCGCCTGACTCATGCCGGGGTCGAACTGCGTTTCTACAATCGGCTGAACTGGCGGCGCTGGGTCGGCAACTTCTATCGGGATCACCGCAAATTGCTGCTGGTCGATCAATGTCTGGCTGTGGTCGGTGGCACCGGTGTCACCGATGAGTTCTGGACGCCGGGCCATGACACCAGCGAATGGCACGAAGTGATGGTCGAGATCCGCGGCCCGTTGGTGATCGACTGGCAATTGCTGTTTGATCGCCAATGGATTGCCAACCGCTATCGCCGCGCCTGGCGCCCGGCCGCGCATTTCGGCTTGCCGCGATTACCGCGCGTACCGGACAAGGGCGAGGGCATGGGCCGTGTGGCGTATGCCGACGCCCGCCAGCACCGTGACATTCTGCAATCGCTGTTCCGCGCTTTGAACAGCGGGCAAAAACGCATCTGGATGGCCACGCCGTACTTCCTGCCAACCTGGAAAATCCGCCGCTCCCTGCGCAAGGCTGCGGCGCGCGGTGTCGATGTGCGGCTGCTGCTCACCGGGCCGCGCACTGATCATCCGTCAGTGCGCTACGCCGGGCATCGCTACTACCCACGACTGCTCAAGGCCGGGGTGCAGATCTTCGAGTACCAGCCGTGCTTTCTGCATTTGAAAATGGTGCTGGTAGACGATTGGGTGAGCATCGGCTCGTGCAACTTTGACCACTGGAACCTGCGCTTCAATCTGGAGGCGAATCTGGAGGCGCTGGATCCGTCGTTGACGGCAGCGGTGCAGGCGAGTTTTGTGAAGGACTTCGGGCTGAGTCAGCAGGTGAGCCTGGAGGAGTGGCAACGCCGGCCGTTGTGGCGGCGGGTCAAGCAGCGGGTTTGGGGATGGGTGGATCGCTTGGTCGTCAATCTGCTGGATCGCCGGGGATAGTTGCTACACCAAAAAACACTGTGGGAGCTGGCTTGCCAGCGATGGCGGAGTATCAGTCAACAGAGATGTTGAATGTGCCGGCCTCATCGCTGGCAAGCCAGCTCCCACAGGTTTATGTGTTGCCTGAAAAATTACAGCAGTTCAAAGCTCTGCTGCGTCACCTCCTGGGAATCCAGGCCGATCTGCACGTTGAACTTGCCAGGCTCTGCCGCGTATTTGAGCTGGGCGTTATAGAACTTCAGGTCATCCTCGGTGATGGTGAAGTGCATGACTTTCTGTTCACCGGCCTTGAGCATGATTTTCTGGAAGTTCTTCAGTTCTTTCACCGGGCGAATCATCGAGCCAGTGACGTCCTGAATGTACAACTGCACCACGGTTTCGCCGTCACGCTTGCCGGTGTTTTTCACCATGACGCTGGCGTCGAGCTTGCCGGTGGCGTTCAGTGTGGTCGACGACAGGGCCATGTCGCTCAGGGCGAAGTTGGTGTAGCTCAGGCCGTAACCGAACGGGAACAGCGGCCCGGTGGTGTCATCGAAATACTGCGAGGTGTAGTTGCCCGGTTTGCCCGGCGTGAACGGCCGGCCAATGCTCAGGTGGTTGTAGTAAGTCGGGATCTGGCCCACGGAGCGCGGGAAGGTCACCGGCAGTTTGCCCGACGGGTTGTAGTCGCCGAACAGCACGTCAGCGATGGCGTTGCCGCCCTCGGTGCCGCTGAACCAGGTTTCCAGAATCGCGTCAGCCGACTGGTTCTCTTCGAGAATGGTCAGCGGGCGGCCGTTCATCAGCACCAATACCAGCGGTTTGCCGGTGGCTTTCAGCGCGCGGATCAGTTCGCGCTGGGTTTCCGGGATGTTCAGGTCGGTGCGGCTGGAGGACTCGTGGGACATGCCACGGGATTCACCTACCGCTGCAACGATCACGTCAGCGTCCTTGGCAGCTTTCACTGCTTCGTCGATCAGCACGTTGGCCGGGCGCGGATCGTCGACCACTTCCGGGGCATCGAAGTTGAGGAAGTTCAGGTAGTCGAGCACTTTCTTGTCGCTGGTGATGTTGGCGCCACGGGCGTAGATCAGGTTCGACTTATTGCCGATCACCGAACTCATGCCATCGAACAGCGTCACCGATTGCGCAGGGCGCCCGGCGGCAGCCCAACTGCCCATCATGTCGATCGGCGCTTTGGCCAACGGGCCGACCAGCGCGACTTTCGCATCTTTCTTCAGCGGCAGCGTTTCGTTCTGGTTCTTCAGCAACACCATGCTGCGCCGCGCGACTTCGCGGGCCTCGGCGCGGTGCAGACGGCTCTCGGCGTAGGTGTCGGCCGGATCATCTTCAGCCTTGCCGATGCGCAGGTACGGGTCCTTGAACAGGCCCATGTCGTACTTGGCCGCGAGCACTTCGCGCACGGCGTTGTCGATGTCTTTCTGCTCGATCTCACCGGACTTGAGCAGCCCCGGCAGCTCTTTGCCGTACAGGGTGTCGTTCATGCTCATGTCGATGCCGGCCTTGATCGCCAGCTTCGCCGCTTCACGACCGTCGCGGGCCACGCCGTGCTTGATCAGCTCGAAAATTGCACCGTGGTCACTGACCGCCAGGCCTTTGAAGCCCCAGTCGCGGCGCAGCAGATCGTTCATCAGCCAGGTGTTGGCGGTGGCCGGAATGCCGTTGATCGAGTTCAAAGCGACCATCACACCACCGGCGCCGGCATCGATCGCGGCGCGGTACGGCGGCAGGTAATCCTGGTACATCTTCACCGGACTCATGTCGACGGTGTTGTAGTCGCGACCGCCCTCGACCGCGCCGTACAGGGCGAAGTGCTTGACGCTGGCCATGATGCTGTCAGCCGCGCTCGGGGTGGCGCCCTGATAGGCGCGAACCATGACGCCGGCGATGCGCGAGGTCAGGTAGGTGTCTTCACCGAAACCTTCGGAGCTGCGGCCCCAGCGCGGGTCGCGGGAGATGTCGACCATCGGCGCGAAGGTGATGTCGAGGCTGTCGGCAGCGGCTTCTTTAGCGGCAACGCGCCCGGACTGGCCGATGGCGTCCATGTCCCAGCTCGAGGCGAGAGCCAGCGGAATCGGGAAAATCGTACGGTGACCGTGGATCACGTCGTACGCGAAAAACATCGGAATCTTCAGGCGACTGCGCATGGCAGCATCCTGCATCGGCCGGTTTTCCGCGCGGGTGATCGAGTTGAACGTGCCGCCGATGTTGCCGGCGGCGATTTCCTTGCGGATCAGCTCGCGGGGCATTTCCGGGCCGATGCTGATCAGGCGCAACTGGCCGATCTTTTCATCGAGGGTCATCTGGTTCATCAGGTTGCTGATGAACGCGTCCTTGTTTTCCAGGGGTACCGGGGTCGTGGCGGCCAATACTTGATGACTGGCCAGGCTGACGAACAGACCCAGCAAACACAGCTTCTTCATGAATATTTTTCTCAAGGGCCCAAGCGGCAATGCAACGCCGGCCAGCCAAAATTTAGGGAGCGACTATTGTTGTTCGGGTACAGGCTCAAAGAAACAGAGCCAAAAACGGCAGCCGACACTTGGCAGCATGATCACGCAGGGCACTTTTTAGCCCATTGCCCCGTCGTAATCCAGCGACGCGGCCGATTATGCCCCAAGAGCCCGCTGAGAATGTTTCGCGCTCGGTTTTTATAATGATATGTGCCAAGGAGCATCACCGCGATGAATGTAAGCCCAACCAATCGCTCGCGTTTGCAGGTCGCCACACTGCTGGTGCTGGCCACGCTGTTGACCGCGTGCGGCATCAACAATATCCCGACCCTCGACGAACAGGCCAAAGCCGCATGGGGCCAGGTGCAGAACCAGTACCAGCGCCGCGCCGACCTGATCCCCAATCTGGTGGAAACGGTCAAGGGTTACGCCAAGCATGAAGAGGAAACGCTCACGGCAGTGATTGAGGCGCGGGCGAAAGCCACGTCGATTCAGGTCGACGCCAGCACTCTCGACAATCCGGAAAAGCTCAAGCAGTTCCAGCAGGCGCAGGATCAACTGACCGGCGCATTGAGTCGTTTGATGGTGGTTTCCGAGCGTTATCCGGATCTGAAGGCCAACCAGAACTTCCTCGCCCTGCAATCGCAACTTGAGGGCACGGAAAACCGCATCGCCGTGGCGCGCCGCGATTTCATTCTCGCGGTGCAGAAATACAACACCGAAATCCGCACCTTCCCCGGTCGCCTCTGGCACAGCGTGATGTACAGCGATCTGCCGATCCGCGAAACCTTCGAAGCCACCACGCCGGATGCCGATAAGGCACCCCAGGTCAAATTCTGAGAACACACCTGTGTAGGAGCTGCCGAAGGCTGCGATCTTTTGACGTTGGTTGGTAAAAAAACAAGATCAAAAGATCGCAGCCTTCGGCAGCTCCTACAAGGGAACGCTGGGGGTATGCATGCGTGTGTTGAAAATGGGCCTGGTGCTGATGCTGTGGCTGTTCGCCGTCAGCGCCCAGGCCGAGTTGACGTTCCCGGCGCTGAGCGGGCGGGTAGTGGATGAAGCGCAGATGCTCGAGCCGTCGGTGCGCGCGCAACTGAGCCAGCAATTGCAGGCCCACGAGCAGGCGACCGGCGAGCAATTGGCGGTCGTCACGCTGCCGGATCTGCAAGGCACGACCATTGAGGACTTCGGCGTTCAACTCGGTCGCCACTGGGCCATCGGGCAAAAGGACAAGAACAATGGCGCGCTGCTGATCGTCGCTCGTGACGAGCGCAAACTGCGCATCGAAGTCGGTTATGGCCTCGAAGACCGGCTGACCGACGCGCAGACTTCAGTGATCATCCATCAAGTCATCACCCCCGCCTTCAAGGCCGGTAATTTCAGCAAGGGCATCAGCGACGGCGTGGCGGCGATGCTGGTGGTGCTGGGCGGCAATCCGCTCGACGAACCGTCGACGGTCTATGAGTCGAGCGGTGATCCGTCCGATGATTTCATCTCGCGGCATCCGGGATTGTTCGTGTTTTTGGTGATGTTGTTCATCCTGACGGTGTTTGTCTGCCAGATGCTCGGTATCCTGCCTGCCGGCCGTGGCGGCTCCGGAGGAGGGGGCGGCTTCGGCGGTGGTGGCGGATTTGGCGGCGGCGGTGGAGGCGGCTTCAGCGGCGGCGGGGGCAGTTTCGGCGGCGGTGGTTCATCCGGCGGCTGGTGACATTAAAAGAATAATGAGCAGGCACTTTTCAACATGGCATTACTGACTGAACACGAACAACGCAAAGTCGCCGAGGCGATCGCCCGGGTCGAGCGCGACACCGACGCCGAACTGGTGACGGTGCTCGCGGCGCGCGCCGATGACTACGCGTACATCCCGTTGTTGTGGGCGAGCCTCTTGGCACTGGTGGTGCCGGGCGTCGTCCACTACCTGACCGGTTGGCTGACCCTGCGCAGCCTGCTGCTGGTGCAGTGGGGCGCGTTTATCGTGCTGTGCCTGCTGTTTCGTCTGCCGAAAATCACCACCCATCTGATTCCGCGTCGCGTGCGGCATTGGCGCGCGTCGAACCTGGCGCGCCGGCAGTTTCTCGAACAGAACCTGCACCACACCGTGGGCAGCACCGGCATGCTGATTTTTGTCTGCGAGGCGGAGCGGTATGTGGAGATTCTGGTGGATGAGGGGATTTCCAAACGGCTGGATAACAAGAGTTGGGATGCGATTGTGGCGGCGTTTACCGAGCAGGTCAGGCAGGGGCGCACGCTGGAAGGGTTTGTCACGTGTATCGAAGCGTGTGGCGAGTTGCTGAAAGTGCATGTGCCGGTGACGCAGGTGAGGAATGAGTTGCCGAATCGGTTGATTGTGCTGGGGTAAGACAAACCCTCACCCCAGCCCTCTCCCAAAGGGAGAGGGGGCCGACCGAGGTGTCTGGTGCTCGACATCGACCTGAAACACCGAGTCGATTATGGATTAACAGCTGATCGCTTTATTTTGATGCTTCTAATACCTGAGTTCGACTCGGTATTTCAGGTCGGCGTAACTCGCGAAAACACCTCGGTCAGTCCCCTCTACCTCTGGGAGAGGGCTAGGGTGAGGGCCGCTTTAACCAACCGTTGGGTAAATAAGAGCGTGTCCCCAACCCCCATCCCCCCTAAAATACCCGCCATTCCCGATTCCGCCCGTCCGAGGCCGCTTTTCCATGTCCGTTACTGCTCCTGCCACCCAGCCTGCGCCCGATCACCACGCCCAGTTCATCGAGCTGCTGCAAACCAGCCTCGACCAGAACGGCTTCATCAAACTGGTGCTGGCCAAGTACGTCGGCGAAGAAGTGGATTTGCAGCGGGTCATTATCAAAGCGGTAACAGTCAAATCGCAGCCGAATCTGTCGTTCGTCTATCGCTACAAAACCCGCGACATCACCAAAAACCTGCCGCTGAACGAAGGCGTGGCGACGATTGCCGCGCTACTGCCAGCCTCGTTCAAAAATGCTCATTTGTTGGCGGTGACTGACGAAGCCCAGCTCGAATACAGCAAAAAGGGCAAGCCTTCGCTGTTCAAAAGCAAACCTCAGCAATTGCGCGAAGCGCCGTCCGCTGAGCACAATCGCGAGAAAAACCGCTTCCTTGAGCTGAGCCGACCGTTCCTCAAGGACCTCGGCGTGACCAACGCGCAACATGAGCTGATCCCGGCGATGTCGCGCAAGTGGAAGCAGATCAACAAGTTCATCGAAGTGTTCAGCCATGCCCTGACCTCGTCGCCGCTGGCGCTGGACAAACCGGTGCGGGTGGCGGATTTCGGTTCGGGCAAGGGCTACCTGACGTTCGCCATTCACGATTACCTGCGCAACACGCTCAAGGCTGAGGGCGAGGTCACCGGCGTCGAGTTGCGCGAAGAGATGGTCAATCTGTGCAACGCTGCGGCGGCGAAGCTCGATCATCCGGGGCTGCTGTTCAAGTGCGGTGACGTGCGCAGCGTGGCGCCGAGCGAACTGGACGTGATGATCGCCTTGCATGCCTGCGATATCGCCACCGATTACGCGATCCACACCGGCATCCGCTCGGGCGCGTCGATCATCATGTGCTCGCCGTGCTGCCACAAACAGATCCGCCTGCAGATCCAGAGCCCGGCGTTGCTCAAACCGATGCTGCAATATGGTTTGCACCTGGGCCAGCAGGCGGAAATGGTCACCGACAGCTTGCGTGCGCTGTTCCTTGAGGCCTGCGGTTATGAGACCAAGGTGTTCGAGTTCATCTCGCTGGATCACACCAACAAGAACAAGATGATTCTGGCGGTGAAACGCGCCGAGCCGGTCGACCCGGCGCAGTTGTTGGTGAAGATTCAGGAGTTGAAAGACTTCTACAACATCAGCGAGCACTGTCTGGAAACCCTGCTGCGCGCCGACGGCTACCTGACCGGACAAGATCTGAAATAAAACCACTGTAGGAGCTGCCGAAGGCTGCGATCTTTTGATCTTAAAAAACAAGATCAAAAGATCGCAACCTGCGCCAGCTCCTACAAGGGAATGTGTTCAGGCTGTGGCAGGTTGGGCAGGGCGCACGGCGGTTTTGCGCCCGAGCATGACCGTTGCAATCACGCCACAGGCAAACACCCAGGTAATCGGCTCGACATGTTCGCCAAAGAACAGCGCCGAAAACGCGATGGTGAAGAAGATCTGCAGCAACTGGATCTGACTGACCCGGGCGATGCCGCCCATGGCCAGCCCGGCGTACCACGCAAAGAAGCCGAGAAACTGCGAAAACAGCGCCACATAACCAAACGCCCACCAGGTCTTGGCCGATACCGCGCCCTGATGCTGAAGCGCCAGATACCACACCGGCCCGATCAACAGTGGCGTCGACAGCACCAGCGCCCAGCAGATCACCTGCCAGCCGCCCATCTCCTTGGCCAACCGGCCACCTTCGGCGTAACCCAGACCACCGACGGCAATCGCGCCGAGCATCAACAGATCCCCCGCCTGAATACTGCCGGCCCCGGTGTACAACGCATAACCGAGCACCAACGCACTGCCCAGTGCCGCGCAAGCCCAGAAGGCTTTGGACGGGCGTTCATGGGACAACCACGCGGCATACAACGCCACGCACAGCGGTTGCAGGCCGTTGACCAGCGCACCGTGGGAGGCCGGCAAGGTTTGCATGGCCCACGCCGACAACACCGGAAAACCCAGAATCACCCCGGCGATCACCAGGCTCAGGCCTTTGACTTGCTGCCATGTCGGCCACTTTTCGCGGCGCCACAACAACAGCAGCGCCGCCGGAATCGCTGCGAACAATGCGCGGCCCAAACCGTTGAGCAAAGGATGCAGTTCCTGCACCACGATGCGGGTGAAGGGCAGGGTGAGGCTGAAAATCACCACGCCGAGCAGGCCGAGGGCCATGCCGGTGTTTTCGCGCGAGGACATGATGGTGGACCAGATGTTGAGGTGGCTGAAAGGTATCTTCATCTAGCCATAACCTGCGGAGTTCGGGCTGTTACAGCTAGGCACAGACTTATCCGTACAGTTTGACGACCTCTTCGCGAGCAGGCTCGCTCCCACAGTGGATCGCATTCCAATGTGGGAGCGAGCCTGCTCGCGAAGAACGATGACACGGTCTTTCAGGTAGTAGCCGGTTGTTACCCGGAGCTCCAGATTAGGTCTACCTTGAACACTCCCAAGCATTCTCCAGAGGAGTCCTCCCCATGGCCGCGAAAAAGATCCTGATGCTGGTCGGCGATTACGTCGAAGACTACGAAGTAATGGTGCCGTTCCAGGCCCTGCAAATGGTCGGTCACAGCGTCCACGCCGTGTGCCCGGACAAGGCTGCCGGCCAGACTGTGCGCACCGCGATCCATGACTTCGAAGGCGACCAGACTTACAGCGAAAAGCCCGGTCACTTGTTCGCGCTCAACTTCGACTTTGCCAAGGTCAACGAAGCCGATTACGACGCGCTGTTGATCCCCGGCGGGCGTGCACCGGAATACCTGCGCCTCAACGAAAAAGTCCTCGAGCTGGTGCGCGCCTTCGACAAGGCCGGCAAACCTATCGCGGCGGTCTGCCACGGCGCGCAATTGCTGGCGGCGGCGGGTGTGCTGGAAGGTCGCGAATGCAGCGCCTACCCGGCCTGCGCGCCGGAAGTGCGACTGGCGGGCGGTACGTACATCGACATTCCAGTGACGGACGGCCACGTTCAAGGCAATCTGGCCACGGCACCGGCGTGGCCGGCGCATCCGAACTGGCTGGCCGGTTTCCTCGGCTTGCTCGGCACCAAAATCACCCTGTAACGAGGATTCGCCGATGTGCGAGCTCTACGTCAAGGCCGATCCGATTCTCTACGAGTCACGCTCGCGCTCGCTGCGCATCTGCGGCGTGGTGACGACGTTGCGCCTGGAGAATCAGTTCTGGGACATCCTCAGCGAAATCGCCGAGGTCGATGGCATGACCACCAACCAACTGATCGCCAAACTGTATGAAGAGGTAATGGATTATCGCGGTGAGGTGGTGAATTTTGCCTCGTTCCTGCGGGTGAGTTGTATGCGCTATCTGAGTCAGAGACGGGTGAGTGCGCCGGAGTTGTCGGTGGTGCGGGCGGTGGTGAAATAGGCCAGACCGGGTTGACCCCATCGCTGGCAAGCCAGCTCCCACAGGTATTGTGATGCGGCACAGTTATAGGGCACACAACAGACCTTTGTGGGAGCTGGCTTGCCAGCGATAGGGCCGGTACAGGCGACAGATAATCAGGACTGGTCTTTACTCTGAAGCGCGAAATCTCTCAATCGCCAAGGAGCAACGAGCATGTCCGGATGGTACGAACTCAGTAAAAGCAGCAATGGCCAGTTCAGGTTCGTTCTGAAAGCGGCGAACGCCGAAACGATTCTGACCAGCGAGCTGTACACCACTCGCGCAGCGGCCGACGGCGGCATCGCGGCGGTGCAGACCAACAGCCCGCTGGATGAGCGCTACGAGAAGAAATCGACGAAGGACGGCCACCCGTACTTCAACCTGAAAGCCGCCAATCATCAGGTCATCGGAAGCAGCGAGGCGTATTCATCGGAGGCGGCGTGCGATAAAGGCATTGCCAGCGTCAAGGCGAACGGGCCGAGCAAAGTGATCAAGGACAAGACATTGCCCGTCCTCTGAACCCATTTTCAAATCCACCACCATTCCTGTGGGAGCTGGCTTGCCAGCGATGAGGCCATTTCATTCAGCATCGATGTTGAATGATCCACCGCCATCGCTGGCAAGCCAGCTCCCACAGGTTTTTGCGTTGTCAGTAGATCAGCGCAGGGTTTTCAGGATTGCTTGCAGCTGAGTCTGGCCCGCTTCACTCAGCGGAAATACCGGCAAACGTGGATCGCCCACCTCCAGCCCGGTCTGCCGCAAACCTGCCTTGATCGTCGCCGGCAAGCCGCCCTTGAGGATGAATTCCAGCAGCGGCAACTGGCGATAGAACAGCTCGCGCGCGCGGTTCAGATCACCCGCTAACGATGCTGCGTACAAGTCCAGATTCAGTTGTGGAATCAAATTCGGCGCCGCCGTGCACCAGCCTTTCGCCCCGGCGGCAAACGCTTCCAGTGCCAGCGGATTGCAGCCGTTGTAGAACGGCACCTGACCCTCGCCGAGCAATTGCAGCTTGTGCATGCGCTGAATATCGCCGGTGCTTTCCTTGACCATGGTCACGTTTTCCACGGCATTGACGATGCGCAGAATCAAATCTACGGACATATCGGTGCCGCTGGTGGCCGGGTTGTTGTAGAGCATGATCGGCACGCCGATGCGCTCGCCGATGGCGCGGTAGTGGGCGAGGATTTCTGCTTCGGTGAGTTTCCAGTACGAAGCTGGCAACACCATCACCACATCGGCGCCATGGGCTTCGGCGAAACGCGCGCGGCGTACGGCTTTGGCGGTGGTCAGGTCGGACACGCTGACAATGGTCGGCACGCGTCTGGCCACATGCTTGATGCTGAACTCGGCGACCTGATCCCACTCCGCATCGCTCAGGTAAGCGCCTTCGCCGGTGCTGCCCAGCGGCGCGATGGCGTGGACGCCGCTGTCGATCAGGCGATCGATCGATTGTCCGAGCGCTGGCAGATCCAGCCCTTCGCCATTGGCGCCGAACGGGGTGATGGTGTAGCCGATGATGCCGTGAATAGTGGACATGGGAATCTCTCCGTAACAGGGTTCAGTTCAGGCAATCGGCGTGTTGACGCAGGTTCTGCCGGGCGTAGTAGTTGAAGGCGGCGGCGTGGCGTTTCGGCTTGGCGATCCAGTCGTGCGCCTCGCGGCCCAGCTCCGGGATGATCGGCTTGATCGTGCCGGCGGCCATCGCCAGCAGTTGCAGTCTGGCCGCGCGTTCGATCAATTGGGCGATGACACACGCCTCTTCAATGGTTGTGCCGGTCGACAACTGACCGTGGTGCGAAAGCAGAATCGCGCGTTTGTCGCCCAGCGCACCGGCAATCAGCTCGCCTTCTTCGTTGCCCACCGGCACACCCGGCCAGCCCTCAAGAAATGCGCAGTCGTCGTACAGCGGGCACAGGTCCATGTGGGAAATCTGCAGCGGTACTTCGAGCATCGACAACGCCGCCACGTGGGTCGGGTGCGTGTGGATGATGCAATTCACATCCGGGCGTGCGCGGTACACCCAGCTATGGAAACGGTTGGCCGGGTTGGCCATGCCGTGACCTTCGAGGACTTCCAGATCCTCGTTGACCAGCAGCAGATTGCTCGCGGTTATTTCGTCGAAACCCAGGCCCAATTGCTGAGTGTAATAGGTGCCGGGCTGCGGGCCACGGGCGGTGATTTGGCCGGCGAGGCCTGAGTCGTGACCGTTCTCGAAGAGAATCCGGCAGGTCAGGGCCAGCTTTTGCCGGTCCGTCCACGTATTATCCGCCAGGTTTTTTTGCATCTGGGTCAGCGCTTGCTTGACCAGTTGGTCTTTGGGTAGTGCTAATGTCTTGGCCATGTCTGTGTCCTTTGGGTGATTGCAAATGACACGAAAGAGGCTATATGACACAAAGTGTCATTGGCAAGCACAAATCGTCGCTTCCTTGCTGGAATAACCGCCGCGCATGTCTATCCGTTTGAAATTGTTAAGAAAAAAACTTGGCGTAACCCTTGAGGCACTGGCCGAAAAGTCCGGCATGACCAAGAGTTATCTGTCGAAAGTCGAGCGCGGGCTGAACACCCCGTCGATTGCTGCCGCGTTGAAACTGGCGAAGGCGTTGAACGTGAAAGTCGAGGAATTGTTCTCCGAAGACAACGTCAGCCTCGACAGCTACAGCCTGGTGCGCAGCCATGAGCGCCAATCATTGGCGGCCAATGACCAGAGTCCGGGATATGCCGTGCTCGCGCATCAGGTCAGCGAGCGCAACCTGCTGCCGTTCATCATCTACCCGCCGAGCGAGTTCACTGACAAAACCTTCAAAGAACACTTGGGCGAGGAGTTTCTGTTCGTCCACGAAGGGCAGGTCGAAGTGGATTTCATGAACGAGAAAGTGCTGCTGGAACGCGGCGATGCGTTGCACTTCAATGCGCAGAAACCGCACCGGATCCGCTCGGTCGGGGAGGTGCAGGCGCAGTTGCTGGTGGTGGTACACAGCAGCGAAGAATGAGGTGCGCCCCAAAAGCTTCGCGAGCAGGCTCGCTCCCACAGGTTTGCATTCCAAATGTGGGAGCGAGCCTGCTCGCGAAGGCGTCAGACCGGTTTACATCAAACCTCGACGGGCACCGACAACTTCGGGCTGCCGAGCGCATGGCTCTTGGCATCAAAAAACCGCAACTCAACGCCGGTCCCCTCAAACACCTGCGCGTAATGCCGCTTCTGATGCTGAACAAACGCCGCACTGCGCGGATAAATCGAGATCGCCACCGTCGCAGGTTTCGCCAACCGCAGCGCCCGAACGATGTGCGCATCCTGCTCGCCCAAGGCATGGCCAAAGATGCACAAACTGCCGCCATGCCCGAGCAATTGCTCATAACAGAACGACAGGTAATCCGAACTGCGAATGGTCTTGAGCTTGTCCGCACTCGGTCCTTCGGTGACGAACAGCGGCACGTCATCCAGAGTCTTGAGCGTGTTGTTGATCGCAAAACTGCCGAGCAGCGTGCCTTCGGTTGAAGTCAGTTTGCGCGCCGTGCCGTCCTGATTGCGCACCAGATGCAGACCGCCGTGCAGGTACAGCAAGCGGGGTTTGTCGGTGGTGCTTTCGCTCAGGTCGAAACTGGCATTCGGACCGTTGAACAGATCGTCGATGGCGTCGCTTTGATGTTGCAGCGCCCAGTAGTTGAGCAAGTCGTAATTGGTGGTGAACACCGTGCGATAGCGCGCCAGTTCGTCATTCAGCGTCGCTAGCGTCGAGGCTTTCACCAGTCGCCACGGAATGTGCACGGCGTGCACGGTGTTGATCAGCGCTTCCTTGATCGCGTAGTAGCGGTTGCGCGGCGCCGCCGAACTGACGGCCAACGCCTTGTTGACCCGGCTGGTGGTTTTCAGTGCGCCGAGTACCTGCTCGAAGCTGCGCGTTTGCATGGCGTCGAACACCGCCAGTTCCGACGCACTCAGCGGTTTCTCTTCCACGGTGCGGGCGTTTTCGAACAGCGAGTCGTAGCCGAAGTCGTCCCACACCGCACGGCTGGCGCCATTGCCCACCAGCAAGCCGTTGAAATCGGTCGCGGCGCGCAGGGTGTTCCAGTCTTCGAGGCTGGCGTCGACATCGAGAAAATCGGTCATTGCGTAGGCGGTCTCAAAACAAAGGGGCTGATGGACGGCGACTTTATCACGAGCGGGCATTGAGCCAGATCAACATCGCTCGTGACCGATCGGTCGATGCTGTGTCTATCCGCCGAACCGGAGCAGTCGATTCGGCCCCTGTCAGGAGATGCGCGCATGACCAGCACCTTTTTCATTCCGGCGGTAAACATCATGGGCAACGGCTGCCTCGATGAAGCTATGGTCGCCATTCGCAACTACGGTTTTCGCAAAGCGTTGATCGTCACTGACACGGGGCTGGCCAAGGCTGGCGTGGCCACGATGGTCGCCGAGAAACTGGCGATGCAGGACATCGATTCGGTGATTTTCGACGGCGCCAAACCGAACCCGAGCATTGCCAATGTCGAGTCGGGGCTGGGGCTGCTCAAGGAAAGTCGCTGCGACTTCGTTGTGTCGCTGGGCGGCGGTTCGCCGCACGACTGCGCCAAAGGCATCGCCCTGTGCGCGACCAATGGCGGGCAGATCAGCGATTACGAAGGTGTCGATCAATCAAGCAAGCCGCAACTGCCACTGATCGCGATCAACACCACCGCCGGCACCGCCAGTGAGATGACCCGGTTCTGCATCATCACCGACGAATCGCGGCACGTGAAAATGGCCATCGTCGACCGCAACGTCACACCGCTGCTGTCGGTCAACGACCCGGAGCTGATGGTCGCCATGCCCAAAGGTCTGACCGCCGCCACCGGCATGGATGCGCTGACTCACGCCATCGAGGCGTATGTCTCGACGGCCGCCAATCCGATCACCGACGCTTGCGCGCTGAAAGCCATGACCCTGATCAGCAACAATTTGCGCTTGGCTGTGCGTGATGGCAGCGACCTCGCCGCGCGGGAAAATATGGCTTACGCGCAATTCCTCGCCGGCATGGCTTTCAACAATGCCTCGCTCGGTTACGTGCATGCGATGGCGCATCAATTGGGCGGGTTCTACGACTTGGCCCATGGCGTGTGCAACGCCGTGCTGCTGCCTCATGTGCAGGCGTTCAATGCGCTGGTGTGTGCCGAACGGCTGACCGATGTTGCTCACGCCATGGGCGCAGATATTCGCGGTTTCAGCGCGGAAGAGGGCGCGCAGGCGGCGATCAATGCGATCCGCTGCCTGGCCAAAGATGTCGAGATTCCCGGTGGCTTGCGCGAACTCGGCGCCAAACTCAGTGACATTCCGCTGCTCGCGACCAATGCGTTGAAAGACGCCTGTGGTTTGACCAACCCACGGGCGGCCGATCAGCGCCAGATCGAGGAGATTTTTCGTAACGCGTTTTGAGAGACAAGGTCGGGTTGAATTCTTGATGGTCAGGTTTTGCCCTTGCCCTTGCCTCCAGCGGTCACCGTAAACGTTCGAACACGGCCCCAGTCAGACACCGTCCCTTCGATGTTGTGAATAGCGGATGTCCGATACAGTCCGGGAGGTAAGGTAACCTGAGTACGCCATTGCTTGAGGGAGTCGACCTCGGCTTCGGCAATCACCTCTCCGTTGTCCAGATCGATAATGTTAACGAAGCCACTAGCCTGTGTGACATCTCCTGAAAAGACCGGAACCGTATCTACCTGTGCTCCCTCTTTTGGTTCGAAAACCACCGGGACGTCGATTTCCGGCCGCAGTAGCACGGTATACCTGCGCGCCTCACTCCATTCTGACGTGACGCCATTCCACGTTTGGTGGGCCTTAATCCCCTGATCCCCTGGAGACTGGAGACCGCTGATGCTAAACGCCCACCGTCCATAATCGCTGACCCGACCTCCACCGAGCGAATGCGTATTTTCAATGTTCCAAACCTGCACCAGAGCACCCGGTATACCGCTGCCGAGCAACAGTGTTGCAGGCCCGGTTGTGGTTTTCTCTCTGGGAAGAAGGATGATCGGTGGTGGCGGGGCCTTTCGTTTGCGTTTTGGCGGAGCACTCATTGTCCTTCTCCCTTCAAGCTGATTTGAAGCGAAACATTGGCACGGCGTAATTCGTTTCGAACCTGTAAAAACTACCAGTTTTTTAGCTTTTTTTGCTTGGTTGGTAATTTCATTCTCTTCTAAAAAACTGTCATTTCTGTCAGTTGTCTGGCGTGGCTACTTCGGATCGAATGCTCTGACATCGGGGGGCGACTTCGATCTCTCAAGGAGCACACGAACATGCCGAAAGCCACAGCATCCAAAGTATCGAAAGCCCCGAGAACAGCAAAAGCACAATCAGCGGGAGAGCTGGATGATCGCTTTGGCCTGCGCACGCTGAATTTTCCCGGAGCGAGCAAGACCATTGGTCATGGGGTGGCGATAACGCCGTCAGGGCAGATCATGGTCAGCGCAACCGTTGAGGTATCGGGGCTTTCGTATTTCGGCCTGGTGCGTCTGGATGCCAATGGAGATCGAGATCGGGACTTTGGTGATGACGGCTATCTTCGCGGCCAATTTGGCAGTGACCTGCTGTCGCAAGGCGGGCAGTTAATCGTTGATGCAGACGGTCGGATCTATCTGTGTGGTGTGATTGGCGTGATCAAAGACACGGCCATCGATTACCAGCAGGTCATCGCCCGGTTCTTGCCCGACGGCTCGCCGGATAACGGGTTCGGCGACGATAAGAGCGGCTATCGGATTGTGCCGACGCGTATTCCTCTGCTGACAGGTGCCACGGGTGGGCGTCTGATTCTGGCGAAGTCCACTCCCCTGGCGGCGGAGCCGGACAGGCTGCTTTTCGTGACCTCGCAAAAGGGCAGCGGGTTGCTGACGCGGTTCCATCTGGATGGCTCCGACGACTCATCGTTCGCTGGCAAAGGCTGGATTGTCCTGACACTTGCGGGGGTGGCAATTTCATTGCGAGGGATCATTCAGCTCGGCGATGGGCTTATTCTGGTGCATGGAAAAACAGAAATAACCAATCAGGGATTGGTCATGGCGTTCGACAGCAGCGGAACCGTCGCAGAGGCGTTTGGCAACAAGGGGACATTGCTGTTGAACCTTCAAAAGGATGACAAGCCGCTCGAAAGCTCGGTCGAGCAGATCATTGTGCAAACGTCAGAGCGCTTGCTCTTGCTCGGATCGGCGGTCGAAGCGTCGGCAGGGGACAAGTTCCAGCATGCGTTTATCAGCGGCATCACCCACACCGGCGAGACGGATGAAACGTTCAATGGCAAATATCCGGTTATCACCCCTGCGACAGGGACCCTCGATCTCAGGAGCTGGACGGAAGGGTTCGCCCTGGATGACGGCGCCGGCAATCGAATCGTCACGGCTGGACAAACCTCGGGGGGCACACGAGGTTTACTGACGGGAGGCTTTTTGGCAAATGGCGCCGTGGATCCGGCATTCAAAGTCGAGGGTGCGGCGCAGATCGAGCGGCCTGCCAAGAGTGCCTGTCTGCAGAATTCATCGGTGCTGGTCTTGGGGAACAGAAATGGAAGTGCGCAACTGATTCGCTTGCTTACCGCATCGATCAGTGATCTGTGAAATCCCCCGTCGGTTGATTGGCAGAACGTCAATCCTCCGAGATCGGTGGCCTGCTGTGACGCGTTCGCAAACAGGCCCGCTCCCACATTGAAATTCGACCCCTGTGGGAGCGAGCCTGCTCGCG
Organism: Pseudomonas chlororaphis; assembly: GCF_000783395.1. Classification (GTDB taxonomy): domain Bacteria; phylum Pseudomonadota; class Gammaproteobacteria; order Pseudomonadales; family Pseudomonadaceae; genus Aquipseudomonas; species Aquipseudomonas chlororaphis_H. The sequence continues at coordinate 693,207 of NZ_JSFK01000001.1, forward strand.
AAGACTGATTTCCAGGCACTGAAAATCATTGATTCAAACGATCATCCAGTAGCCACTGTATTCCTCTCAAACACCCCGCCAAACTGAATCAACACCACCCCCGCAATCAACAACGCCGCGCCAAACCCCCGCGACACGGTGAGCTGTTTCTCCACCAATCCAAACAACCCGAAGTGATCCAGCACCATTGATGCAATCACCTGCCCAGCCAACGCCAGCGCGACAAACCCTGAAGCGCCAAGCTTGGGCAACAACACTACCGCCAACGCCACAAAACACACACCAAACGCACCACCGGCCCACATCCACAGCGGCGCCTTGCTGATAAACGCCAACGACGGCAACGGCAAACGCAACGCCATAATCACCGGCAACAGCACCAACACGCTGACCAGCAACGACGCCAATGTCGCCCACAACGGATGCCCCAGGCCTCGCGCCAGATTGCTGTTGATCGCACTCTGAAACGGCACCACCGCCCCGGCAAACGCGGCCAGCATCAGCAAACCCGTCCACTGCAACGTACTCATGATCATCACTCCAAGAGGTTTTGCTGGACTCTAGAGTATTCGTCGCGCAGATTTAAATTCCGTTTCATCATCCAGAACATGCATCAGATGAATGATCTACGTCGTATCGACCTCAACCTGTTGGTGATCCTCGACGCCTTGCTCAGCGAGCAACACGTCACCCGTGCCGCCGAGCGTTTGCACCTCAGCCAACCGGCAGTCAGCCACGCGTTGGCGCGGTTGCGCGACCTGCTCGGTGATCCGTTGCTGGTGCGTGCCGGTTCAAACCTGGTGCCCACCGCGCGAGCGCTGGAACTGGTCGCGCCGTTGGCCGAAGCGCTGGCTCAGGTGCAATCACTGCTGGTGCCGAACACCTTCGATCCGGCCAGTGCGCGCAGGACGTTTCGCGTGGCGATGTCGGACTACGGCGCCGCGATCATTCTGCCTACGTTGGTTCGCACCCTGCGCCGGGAAGCGCCGGGCATCGACCTGCAAATCAGCCATGCCAGTCGCGAAGGCATGCTGGAAGGCGTGCTCAATGGCGATATCGACGTCGCTGCGGGCGTCTTCCCGGAAATGCCCCACGAACTGCGCAACTCGGTACTGTTTGAAGAGCGCTACGTCTGCCTGCTGGATCGCCAGACGTTACCGGCCAACGGTGAGCTGGATTTGCCGACCTACCTGTCACGTCCACATGTATTGCTGGAAATGCGCGGCAGCGGCACGCCGGAAATCGAGCGCGCATTGACCTCTCTGCGTGAGCGTCGCCGCGTCGCGATCAGCCTGCCGCACTGGAACGTCGCGCCGCAGTTCATCAGTGGCACGGATCTGATTCTTACGGTGTCTTCACGCAGCGTGCGTGAGCTTGATCAGCGTGATCTGATCGTGGTGCCGCCGCCGTTCGAGATTGCGCCATTCACGTTTGTGCTGGCGTGGCATAAGCGGCGGGGCGGGGATCAGGCGTTGAACTGGTTGAATCGGACGATTGAGGAGGGGATAGTGCGCGGCTGAAAAAGTACAAGGAGAAGGAAGTGACAATGAAGTCTGGCTGGATCGGATGTGCGGCATTGTGCGGGTGGTTGCTGGCGGGGCAGGCATTGGCCGATTGCACGCCACTCGCGGTGTCGGGAAACTGGGACTTTGGCCAGTGCAAGGATTGGCCTGCTTATCCAGGGCTGACCATCTCTTTGCTATTGAAGTTTGAGCCGGATCCAGTTGACACCGATGACGATAAGATTGGCTCTTACGATTTGGGTTTATCCGTTTTATCAGCAGGCGACCCAACCCCCATCGCCACTTACCATCAACCTGTTGCATTTTTTTCTGATGCGTTCGCGCTGGATAGCGTGCAGATCGACACCGCGCGCTACAAACTCACGCCTGAACTTCGTGCTTTTGGTATTCGGGCAAATTTCAAAGGCTCGTCTCGCGTTAATCCATTGGATGAAACCGTGCTGTCGCTCTATGTGAAAGAGGGAAGCAAACTGCGTCCTGTGTTGGATCGATTAGTGGTTTACCGCTTCAGTGGTGAATGGGACGGCAATTGCGCGGGAGAACGCGCGACCACTGTTCGCACCATCGAAATGGGTAAAACCAGCTCTCATGGTTTTGCCGACCTTGTCGTTAAATCAGTCACCACCGGTCTCGTCGGAGAAGGATCGCCTGACAATTGCGAAATGAAGACTACGAACGACAAGCCCCTGCTGACTACGCTCCGCTACGACGGAAAAGCGTACGTCCTGCCGCAAGAATTCAAAGGCCTTTAACCGGCCTGCTTAACCCGACTTTTATCAAGGAAGAACAATGCTCACGCCCACCAGACTCCTTATAGCCCTCAGTATTCTGGCCCTCGTTCCTCAAGCCCAGGCCGCTTGTCAGACCAAAGACTTCGACGGCAAATCCCTGTCGCGCTGCAAAGTCTGGCCGGCCGTGCAGAACCAGGCGATTTCGGTTAAATCCACCTACCTTGCCGACGCCGGCGACGATGATGCCGGGGTGTTCGATCTGGATCTGTCGATCGTCAATGCGAGCACTTACAACCCCATCGTCACTTACCGTAAACCGGGGGCTTACAACTCCGATGCCGTGCGCTTTGAGGATCTGCGCATCGACACTGCCCGTTATCGACTGGCGCCGGAGGTTCGGGCTTTCGGCTTGCGTTCAAAGTTCGCGCACAGTTCCCACGCCATTCCCTACGAGAAAACCGATCTGGCGCTGTATGTTCGCGAAGGCAATGAGTTGCGTCCGGTGCTGGAGGGCTTGGTGGTTGCCAAGAGCAATGGCGAGTTCATGAATGATTGCGAAGGCTACACAAAGACGATTCGCCGAACCGTCGAGATCGGCTCTTCCAGTCATCATGGTCTGGCCGATTTGATCGTCACCACCAGTGGCAGCAAAATGAAAAATACTCAATCGGGTAAAGAGTGCGTTTCCAATACCACACGTCTGAAGCAAAAACAGATCACCCTGACCTACGACGGCCAGCAATACATCGTCCCCGAAGACCTCAGAGGTTACTGACCGCATGCTCACCGGCCTCAATCATCTGACCCTCGCGGTCAGCGATTTGAATCGCAGTCTGGCGTTCTATCGCGATGTGTTGCAGCTGCGCGTCGAAGCCACGTGGGACGCCGGCGCTTACCTGTCGCTGCCGGGGCTGTGGTTGTGTCTGTCGCTTGATCCGCTGCGTTCAAGCGAACCGTGCGCCGATTACACCCATTACGCTTTCAGCCTCAATGCAGCCGATGTCTCAACGTTCGTAGCAAGGCTAAAAGCGGCGAATGTGCAGGAGTGGCGCGATAACCGCAGCGAAGGTGCTTCGTTCTATTTTCTCGATCCCGACGGCCACAAGTTGGAAATTCACGTCGGCGATCTCGCTTCGCGACTGGGGGCGTGTCGGCAAAAACCGTACGCCGGCATGCGTTTTTACGACGAGTCATGATCAGACACATTTGTCTGTTATAGACTGGCGGCCACGTGTTCTGGCGCTTGCAGGTTTTCCATGACTCCATCGTTGCTAATGGCCGTGCTGGCCTCGGGTTTCATTTACGGCATCACGCCCGGGCCGGGGGTGCTGGCGGTGTTCGGCATTGGTGCAGCCCACGGGCGACGGGCCGGGGCGGGGTTTCTTTGCGGGCACCTGCTCGGTGATGTGGTCTGGTGCAGTACGGCGCTGATCGCGATTGTCGGCGCCCGCGAGATCGGCAGCACCGCGTTTGATGTGCTCGGTGTGCTCAGCGGTTTGTATCTGTTCTGGCTCGGCTGGCGCGCGGTGCGCGCCGAGCGTCGCAACGGCGACGAACCCCAGGGCGCGGCGCGCAAGCCGTTCTGGCACGGCATTCTGTTCGGTTTGACCAATCCCAAGGCCTATCCGGTGGCGGTCGCGACCTTCACCGCGCTGTTGTCGAGCCGCGCCGAACTGCTCAACTGGTCGATGCTGCCGGCGTTGATTGCCCTGAGTTTCCTCGGCGGCCTGCTGGCCTACGCTATTCTGATTGGCGTGGTCGGCGCGCAACGGGTACGCACGCTGTATCAGCGTCATGAGTTGCTTATCACCCGCTTGTGCGGCGTGATGTTTATCGGTTTTGCTATCAACGCGCTGGTGCATGCACTGCCGGGGCTGATGCCGAACAAGGCTTGAAAAGGTGTGCAGGGAGGCGCAATCACAAGGTCAGGGATGGTTGATCAGTGCTGCATTGTCCGGACACCCACGCTGAACCATGGAAAGCCGAAATTCCGCGCCGTTGGCGAGTTTTATCGATCTGTTGCTGGATGCCGTTTGTGCGGTCGACAAGCAGGGTCGCTTCGTTTTTGTCAGTGCTGCTTGTGAGCGTGTTTTCGGTTATTCGCCTGAAGAGTTGATCGGCCGGCAAATGATTGAGCTGGTGCACCCGGCGGATCGGCAGCGCACTCTGGCTGCCGCCAACGAAATCATGGGTGGCGAACCCAAACTCAACTTTGAAAACCGTTACCTGCGCAAGGACGGCAGCGTCGTGCATATCCTCTGGTCGGCGCGCTGGTCGGAAGTCGATCAACTGCGCATCGCCGTGGCGCGCGACATCACCGAACGCAAACAGGCCGAGTCGCGCCAGGCAGCGTTGTACGCGATTTCCGAAGCGGCCCATGCGGCGGAAGATCTGCTGGCGCTGTTCAAGCGTATTCATCTGATCATCGGCGAATGGCTGCCGGCGATGAATTTCTCCGTGGCGCTGTACGACGAGCACTGCGCACAACTGAATTTCCCTTATCACGTCGACGATCACGAATTGCAGCCCGAGCAACCGGGCACCGTCACCGGGCGGCTGTGCACGGAAGTTATCCGTAGCGGCCAGCCGATTCTTCTGACACCGGACAGTGCGGATTCCCCGGTAGATTTCGCCGAGTTGGTGGCGGGGCAAAACGCGCCTTGCTGGCTCGGCGTGCCGTTGAACTCGAAAAACGGCACCATCGGCGCCTTGATCGTCAAAAGCCTGCCCGGCGGCGAGCGCTACACCGAGCAAGACAAGGAACTGCTGCAATACGTTTGCGCCCAGGTCGCCACGGCCATCGAGCGACAGCAATTGCACGCCCGCCTGCGACGTATGGCGCAATACGACCAGCTGACGCAGCTGCCCAATCGTGAATTGCTGCGCGATCGCTTGAAGGCTGCGTTGGCCGGCGCGCGCGAGCAATCCGGGCACATGGCCTTGTTGTATGTCGATCTGGATCGCTTCAAACAGGTCAACGACACCTTTGGTCACGCCGTCGGCGACATGCTCCTGCAAACTGTGGCCAACCGCCTCAAGGGCTGCGTGCGGGAAACCGACACGGTGGCCCGAATTGGCGGCGATGAATTTGTCGTACTGCTGCACAGTGTCCAGGTTTCGGAAGATGCTGACGGCGTGGCGGAAAAAATCCGACAGGTTCTGGTGCAACCGATGCGTCTCGATGGCCACAACCTGCACATCGAACCAAGCATCGGCGTGGCCCGCTATCCAGAGCACGGCAGTGAGGAACAGCAACTGTTTCGCCATGCCGATCAGGCGATGTACGCCGCCAAACGCTTGAATCATCACGCGCTCAATGGCTGAAAAAGCATCGCCGTTCGTCGCAGCAACGGCAATTTTTCTAAACCTTTGCCGGCCAGAAAATTCTCAATCTAGGCGGGCACCTGCTCGCCACGATCATTACCAAGAGGTAGAGAATCATGCCTAATTCAAGAAACTCGAACTCGGGAAACTTCGCCAACGATCGAACCAAGGCCTCTGAAGCAGGTCGCAAAGGTGGGAAAACCACCACAACGACCGTCGACAAAGAGCCAAAACCAGACATGGGCCGCAAGCCCGCTCAGAAATCGAAGTAGTCGGTGAAGGTAGTTTTGATTGAGAGGCGGGGGCGTAAGCTCCCGCTTGAATTTTGCAAGTAAGGAGGGCGCGACCATGAGCCGAATGGCCACCCGTATACGTACCGTGAGTTTTGCATCACTGTTGGGTCTGTGTGCCAGCAGTGCTTTTGCCCAGTCGCCCGCCGATTTCATCAACGATGCCTCGGCCAAAGGCATGGCCGACATCGAGGCCAGTCGTCTGGCCCACAGCAAGGCCGAATCGAAAGAGGTCAAGGACTACACCATCGTCGTCATCAACGACCGCACCACGGCCAACCAGCACCTGGCGAAAATCGCCAAGAAGCTCGACCTGCCCGTCGCGCCCCGTGAAGAACTGGCCGACAAGGCCAAGGAATTGATGCCGCCAGTGACCGACGGCGCCTCCTTCGATCAGGCCTACGCCGCCAGTCAGGTCAAAGCCACTGAAGAGGCCATCGAGCAGATTCAGCAGCAAGCGCAGACCACCGACGTGCCGGAGATTAAAGCGTTTGCCGACGAGACATTGCCGAAACTGCAAAGCCATCTGGAGAAGGCTCGCCAGTTGCAGGCCAGCCGCTAATCAAGAGCAAAAGATCGCAGCCTTCGGCAGTTCCTACTCAATCCCTGTAGGAGCTGCCGAAGGCTGCGATCTTTTGCTTTCAATCCTCAACACTCATTTAAATCCTGCTTCGACTTACTCTTCTCGCCCAATCCCTCAAGATTGAACACCTCACCCTCGCCGAGCGAGCGGTAGTGTCTGCGCAACGCCTCCAGCTGCTTCAAATCCAGCGCCTCCAGCCCGAGCATCGCGTTCTGCGCTTCTTTGGTCACCAACAGCAATTCATCGATTTTCAAATGAAGAATGTCGGTGTCGCGGTTCTGCGTGTTCTGAATCAGGAACACCATCAGGAAGGTGATGATGGTGGTCGAGGTGTTGATGATCAGTTGCCAAGTGTCGTTGTAGTCGAAGATCGGCCCGCTCAAACCCCACAACCCGATCAGGATCAACGCGCCCATGAAGGTCTTCGGACTACCGGCCCATAGAGCGAGCTTCTGGGAGATTTTTGCGAATTTCATAGCCGTGTTCCTTATTGGGAAGAGTCTTGAAATTCAGACATCTGCGGCTGGTGGAAAATTCTAATTACAAATCCGCCCACGTCACCGGACGTTGGTAGGGCAGGCAGGCGCGCTATATCGCGGTATCGTGTCGAACCGCTGGAATGCCCCCGACAGGAGAACGCAATGAGTTGGTCCGCCAAACAATACGTCGCTTTCGAAGATGAACGCACCCGCCCGGCCCGCGATCTGCTGGCGGCGATTCCCACGCCTGAAGCGCGAACAGTGGTCGATATCGGTTGCGGTCCCGGCAACTCGACGGAGTTGCTGGTGCAGCGTTTTCCCGGGGCGAAGGTCAGCGGGCTGGACAGCTCGGCAGACATGATCGACGCGGCTCGCAAGCGCTTGCCGGATTTGCAGTTCGAGGTGGCCGAGATTGATCAGTGGGCTGATGCCGGGCCGTTCGATGTGATCTTCGCCAATGCCGTGTTGCAGTGGGTGCCGCATCACGCGACGTTGTTGCCGGCGTTGGCCAGCAAGTTGTCGGCCGGTGGCAGCCTGGCGATCCAGATGCCGGACAACCTCAATGAATCCTCACACCGCTTGATGCGTGAAGTCGCTGCGAATGGCCCGTGGGCGAGCAAGCTTTCCGGCGCTGCGGGGCAACGTACCGACATGGCCAGCGCCAGTGATTATTTCTCGATGCTGCGACCACACTGCGCGCGGGTCGATGTGTGGCGTACGACCTATCACCATCAGTTGTCTGGCGGTGCGGCGGGAGTAGTGGAGTGGTTCAAGGGCAGCGGGTTGATTCCGTTTTTGAGTCGGTTGAGCGAGGCGGAAAAGGCGCAGTACCTGGAGCAGTATCTGGCGGAGGTTGAGAAGGCTTATCCAGCGCTGGCGGATGGCTCGGTGCTGTTGCCATTTCCACGGTTATTTATCGTTGCGACGCGCTGAAATAAATTGGACCCCTCACCCCAGCCCTCTCCCGAGGGAGAGGGAGCCGATTGGTGTCGCTTCCAAAACCTGAGTTCGACTCGATTTCGCACGTCGGCGTATCTCGTACTGGCGCTGCGGTCAGTCCCCTCTCCCTCTGGGAGAGGGTTAGGTTGAGGGCTCAGCGCTGCACCGCCACCAACATCATCATCGGCCGCTCTCGCTCTTCTGCCAGAGCCGGTTGCGCCGCCACTTCAGCATCGCTCGGCCCCCATTCATTGACATGTCGAATCGTGAATCCTGCATCGATCAGCGAATTGAGCAACGTCCCAACCGTACGATGCTGCTTGATCACGCCCTCAGCCAGCCAATTCGTAACCCGCTCACCCTCCAACTGATAGCTGTCCAGCGGCCAACGCTTGTTGCCTTCAGCGTCAATCAACCAACCCGGATTACGTGGCGCCATAAAGATCGGATGCTCAATGGAAAACACAAAATGCGAACCCGGTTTCAGCGCCGCGTACAGGTGCGCAAACAACCCCGGCAGATCCTTGATGTAATGCAGCGCTAGCGAACTGTAAGCCAGATCGAAACTGCAGGCGGGCAGGTCGAGCTGTTCCAGGTCGCCGCGCTCATAGCGAATATTCGCCGCCGTCGTGGTCTCCCGCGCCCGCTCCAGCATCTTCTCCGAGACATCCAGCCCCAAGACACTGGCCGCGCCATTCTCAATGGCCCAGCGACTGAACCAGCCATAACCGCAGCCCAGATCCACCACGTTCAGGCCATGCATGGAGGGCAACAGCGCCTTGAGCGCTGGCCACTCCGGCGCCGCGTCGAGGCCTCCGATGGAACGGTTCATCTGGCTGTAACCCTGGAAGAATTCGGGATCGTCGTAAATGTTTTGCGTCATGGTGAATGGCTCTTTTGAGTTCTATCGTCAGCGGCAAAGTGGCCGCGATTGGAATCCCTCGAAAGTGATGGCGCGTATTCGTCGATGGCCGCGCAGGGGGAGGGTGGTGGTTGATGGAGAAATGCTAGTCGGTTGGGCGGGAGGTGAAAACCGGTGACGTGTTGTGGATCTGTAATGTCGGGAAAAACGCCATGTGTTATCGCTGCATAAACGTATTCCGAGCGGGGTGTTTAAAGGCGTGCAGTGTTACGTCCTGAAGCCTACAAATCCTTGCGCCGTTGCCTACCGCTACGCCAGAATCCGCCGGCTTGTGCGCTTGGGGGGCGGTCGGTAACTTGGTTCGCGTCACTGATTTCCAGTGATCGGGTTTAGTAGCCTGGTATCCTCAATCTAAATAGCTGCATGAGTACCACTCAGTCAGGCGAATGCCTGCACCTGATGGTGGCTGTGCGCATGGCGCCCTCGGGTGCGCCGGATTTGGATTGGGGTCCGGTCTACTAACTTGCGCACAGCTGCCACCCATCCGTTTAGTAGCGAGATCGGTTGCGGCCTTACTAAAAGGTCTCAATCCAATGTTCAAAGTTACGCCCAATCCGCCGGAAACCGATCCGGCATCTCCCTACGAATCACCCAATTCCAAGAAATTCCACGAAGCCGCCGAACGCGCCCTCGACCACTACCTCACCCCCACGGCCAGAATCATGGGCTCCACCCACGAACCCGAACCGATGTACCTCGCCAACCCGAAATACGACACCGAATCCCTGTTGGCCAACGCCAGCGAAACCCTCGGCTCGGCCACCACCCTGCTCAACAACTTCGCCGCACAACTCGACACCTCGCACCGCAAGACTGCACTCGGCATCGCGCAGGTTGTCATGTTGGGCGAATTGGCGGTGAATCAGGCCCTGGATAAGGTTGTGCCTGCGGGGTAATCACAAAATCGTCGATTTGTAGCAGCCCCAAAAAAACCGGCTCTAAAGGCCGGTTTTTTGTAGTTGCGGCTACAGACATTCATGATTCAAGGCGCCAACATCCGCAACGCCGCCGATGTCAAAAACGCCGAACGATTCTTCTCCTCCGGATGATGGTGAACGTGAAGATCAATGCGCTCCAGCAGGTAGCCCGGTAGCGTAATACTCACTTCTTGAGGACTCCCGAGGCACCGACCGACATCTGCGTCCACCAACGCCCAAACGCAGCCTGCGTATTTCGGATTGGAAAAGTGAGTTCCAAGTTTGCCTGCGACCGGAATGGCTGCACCACTTTCGGCCAGAATCTCGATGTGGGCCTCTATGGCAGCCTTTGCCATCTCAATGGCATCCTCTTGATCCTCTCCTGCAGAAAAACACCCCGGCAGATCCGGCACCTCAACACCCCAGGCACATTCACCGTCACTGGCAGACATTGCGATTGGATAGAGCATCTAGATCATCCCCTTGAGCACGCAGCGCTTCTTATCGTTAGAGAGATCAAAGGGTAAAGGGGGATGGCGTATCTGCAATCAACGGTGTGTTTCTGAATGGTTCTGCAACGGGCCAAACGGTTAAAAACCGGAATAGACAGTGAGGAACGGTAAATACCTGAATGAAAAAGCCCGGCACTTTGCCGGGCTTTTTTTAAAATTCAGTAAGGTAATCACGCCTGCTTTTCACGCGCCGCCGACATCACTTCATTCTGTTTCTTGGTAGCTTCGGTGAGCACTTCACTGTAAACGCGCTTCTTCTCTTCCGATTTCGCATTCCGAATGAAGTCTGCGAAAGGACTCGTGGACTCCTTTGTGGATCCGAGTTTCATGGGGTTGCTCCGTCATTGATCCCAAGCATGGCCATCAGGTCGTGTCTCGTATGCTTCTCGGGGATATGGTAGTCGATCTTGTCGACGCCAGCCTTGTAGAGGCGTCCAGAATTATCAATGTGCTTCACAAGCAAATCGACATGAAGATCCTTACCAAACTCTAGCTTAAGGGTGTTTACCACGTCACGTGCTGCGAAGTATTGGTCGACGAAATGCTCTGGTCGAATTCTGCGTCCTTCGGCTTCCTCACGGGCTCTGACGAAGGACCAGGCAAGGCTAGGGTCTTGATAGACGTAGAGAATTTGCACAAACCTCCCTTTGTCGAGGCAGCGCTGCACATTTTTCCTCGCTATCTCTATATTTGAAAGCGTCCCGTCCAGTAGGAAAGACTGTTTTCGCTCCAGGGCAAGGTCAATCAGCTTTCCGACGAGAATTGAAACGGCTCCTTGGAAAAGCCAGGCATTGCCACCTTGATAGGCTTCAAATTCGTTTCTGAGTTCGTCTGGATCGATTCGCAGGATGGGGGTATCGGAGAAGAGGTTCAGCAGGGCTAATGATGCCTCTGTTTTACCAGCGCCCGGCGAACCTGCCATGAATACCGAAACAGGTTCTTTTTCGGGAGGATAGGTGGTCTGATCGGTTAGCCGCTTACCGATAGCTTTCTTGTTTGATCGAGCAAACTTGATTGCACCATCCCAGATGGTCTGCTCCTCTTCCGTCATTCCCTGCCTTTTATCTTCCTGCACTGAGAGCGCAACCTCTTAGAGTGAGCAGTGATTTGCCGTGTGCTCCGGGTTTTCTGTACCGAGCGCCACGTGTAGATCATTCCCTTGAACAGACTGCACTTGTTGTCATTAGAGAAAACGAAGCGTAGAGGGGACTGGCGAATCTGCAATCAACGAAGTGTTTCTGAAAGGTTCGGCGCTGCCCAAATGACCAACCTCAAATCCCAGACACAAAAAAACCGGCCCTGTAGGCCGGTTTTTGCTGTTCTTGCATCCCCCGTCAAAAAACACAACGTGAGACAAAAATTGAGTGGAGCGGGTAGAGGGAATCGAACCCTCGTCGGAAGCTTGGGAAGCTACTGTTCTACCATTAAACTATACCCGCTCAGAGCGGCTGACTTTGTACCAGACTCGGCCACGGATTTGAAGTTTTTCTTTTACTCATGAACGCTTTGAATCACTGAAAACGGTCAATCGCGGGCGAGCACTGCGGTGAGAAAAGCCACATCTCAACCCCACAGCCTCGCTCGCGACGACTCTCTTTCAAATAGCCAATGCATGTTGATCCTGAACAAACGAGTAACGCGTTCGGCTGGTCTGCTGTGCCGGTTTCAGAAAGCCGAGCAAGGCGTTCTGGCTGTCGCGGCACGCGGCCTTGTGTTCCATGTCGAGAAAGTGCCCGGTGGCTTGCAGCGTGGTGAACGTGCTCTGCGCCACATGATTGCCAAACAGGCGCGCGTCTTCGGCAGCGGTGTATTCGTCCCATTCGCCGTTTAGAAACAGCACTGGCACGTTGATCTTTTTCGCTGCGTTCAGATAGCACTGCCGATCGCTGTGCAGCACGTCGCTGATGTGGAAGTGCATCTGCCCGTATTCGTGCTCGGCCAGGCTGCTGACGTGGCGATAGTTGAAGCGTTTGAACAGTGACGGCAGGTGTTTGCCGATGGTGCTGTTGACCAGATGGCCGACACGGTCGCCGTCGCGCTGGCCGAGGTAGTCGACGCCGCGTTCGAGATAATCGAGCATGTGCGCGTTGATCACTGGCGAGAACGAGCTGATCACCGCCCGTTCGATGCGCCGTGGCTGGTGGGCGAGGGCGACCAGGGTCGCGGCGCCGCCCCAGGAAAACGACAGCACGTGTTCGGCGGCGAAGTGGTCGATCAGCTCGAGCAGAATCTGCCCTTCGACGTCCTTCGTCAGATGTTTCTCGTGGCGGTTGTGGGCTTTTGACCGGCCCGCGTAGGGCTGGTCGTAGCAGACCACGTTGAATTGCGGGTGCAGGTTTTTCACAGTCTGTGCAAACGACGCAGTCGTGGCCATCGAGCCGTTGACCAGGATGATGGTCTTTTCTGCGGCGTCTGCGCGATAGAACTCCGTGTAAACCCGATACTGACCCTGTATATCCAGCACAGCGATTTCTGGCCTCATGTCATAAGACTCCTGGCAAGCAAGCGGGTATGCGCGCAAATAGAGATTGCACGAGCTTTGTGACAGGTAGGCATACGCCTGGAATTTGCTTGGCCCATGTCGATCCATGACTGCGGTCGACGGGTGTTGTTATTGGCGGGCAGTCTGCCGGCTGAGGCGAAGCCCTTGGGGCTTACGACCGGCAAAAAGTTTCTTAGAAGTATGTTGTGACTCGTCGGTCACAATCTGGCCGACGTCCTGATTCAAGCAGGGGAGTCGGGATCGCGCAAGTGCCATTGGTAAATTGTTCGACAACTTCTGCTGAGCGGTCGCGGGCTTAGAACAAATGGATCTCTTCGGTGCGCAAAGCACGGTACTCGCCCGGTTTTAGCGCGTTATCGAGGTGCAGAAGACCCATGGATTCGCGGTGCAGGCGCAGGACTTTGTTGTTGAAGAAACCAAACATGCGCTTCACCTGATGGTAGCGACCCTCGACGATGCTCAGCCGCGCCGACCGTGGGCCAAGCAGCTCCAACTGCGCCGGTTGCGTGGTCAGATCCTCGAAGGCGAAGTAGATCCCCTCGGCAAAGGTGCTCGCATATTGCGCGCCAATCTCCTGTTCGGTCTCGACGTAATAGACCTTCGGCAGTTTGGTCTGCGGCTGGGTCAGGCGTCGCGACCACGCGCCGTCGTTGGTGATCAGCATCAGGCCGGTGGTGTTGAAGTCCAGGCGACCGGCGATGTGCAGATCGTCCTTGTCCGGTTCATCGATCAGGTCGAGCACCGTCGGGTGTTGCGGATCGCGGGTGGCGCTGACACAGCCCGGCGGCTTGTGCAGCATGAAGTAGCGCGCCGCTTTGCCGACTTGTAGCACTTCGTCATCGACTTCGACACGGCTGAATTCCAGCACTTCGCTGTGCGGATCGCTGACGACTTTTCCGTCAATCCGCACGCGCTTTTCCACCAGCAACAGACGAACCTGCTGACGGTTGTAGCGGGGCAGGTTGCTGAGGAAACGGTCGACGCGCATGTTCAGGTTTCAGTGAGTGGCGGGGCGCGCATCTTACGGGATCGGCCGCTTGGCCGCTTGCAGTTGCGCCTCGACCTGCGCGCAACGCGGGCACAGGCAGGATTGGTTGCGCAGTTCTGGCGGCAGCGCTTCAAGCACGGCCGGGTCGATGCTGACGCCATAGCACCAGCATTCGCGGTCGGCGGTGCGCGGGTCGGCCAGGCTGCAGTCGTTGCGGGCGCCGCAGGCCGGGCAAAGGTCGGGTTTAACGTCGGAATCAGGCATAAGTCGAGTGAGGCATTTCCACGCAGGTGCGGTTGCGGCCGGTGTGTTTGGCCCGGTACATCGCATGATCGGCCCGCGACAGCAGGCTGTGCAAGGTGTCATCGCGTTGCAGGGTGGTGGCGCCGATGCTTACCGTCAGATTGAGGCGGTGGCCGTCGTAGGCATATTCGTGTTGTTCGACGTGTTGGCGGATCTTCTCGGCAATTTTCTGACCGGTGTCGCCGTCGGTGTCCTTCAGTAAAACGATAAATTCCTCACCGCCCCAGCGGCAGACAATGTCGGCATGGCGCAGGCAACTTTGCAGGTCGCGGGCAAAACCGATCAGCACCTGATCGCCGGCCATGTGCCCGTAGGTATCGTTCAACACCTTGAAGTGATCAAGGTCGAGCAGCAACGCGGTCAACGGTTTGGTTTCGCGTTGGGCTTCGTGCAGGGCTTGTGCGGCGAGAATGTCGAAGCCACGGCGGTTGGGCAGTTCGGTGAGGCTGTCGAGGGTGGCCTGAGCCTGGATTTTGCTTTGATAGCGTTTGATCACGCGGTTGAGCAGCGCCAGAACGATCAGCGTCACCAGCAGGCAGATCAGCAGATTCAGATACAGCGACTGGCGGATCTCACTCAGCGCGCCGTCTTCGCGTTTATCGACAAACAGATACCAATTCAGCTCCGGAATAAACCGTACGTTGAGGAAATGCCCTTGCCCATGAGCGGAATATTCGTAGCTGCCGCTGTGCGGTTTCGGCAACTGGCTGACCAGACTTTTCATGCTATCGAGTTCGCCGAGACTCTTGCCGATGTGCGCGCCTTCCGGACCGCCCTCGGCGCCGGTCAATACCAGTCGGCCGAAGGTGTCGACGAAGTACACGCTGCGTTGATAGCGCTGTTGATACTTGTCGATCAACTTGATCACCGCGTCCACGGTCAGACCGACCCCGGCCGCGCCGATGAAGCGATTGTGATAGTCGTAAACCTTGTAGTTGATGAAGAAGGTCAGGTTGTCCTTGTTGGCCAGATCCGGGTCGACGTTGATCTCGTACGGGTCCTTCATGTCGCGCACGCGGAAGTACCAGGCGTCGCGCGGTTCATCGACCTTGACCTGCTTGAGCACGCCTTTGGCATGGTAGTAGGTGAGGGTGCTGTTGGAGACGAAGAACGCCGTGTAGGCGCCGTAATGGGTCATGACCTCGTCGAGGTAGCGGGTCATTTGCTCGGAGTTTTGCTCGCCGTTGACCACCCAGTCGCGCATGAAGGTATCGCGGGACATCATCGAGGAAATCAGGATCGGCCGGACCAGGTCTTTCTGGATTTCCGAGTACACCGTGTCGGAGGTCAGCGGCAGTTCGGTGTTGACGATGTTGTCGCGGATCGACGCGCGGGAGGCGTAGTAACTCAGCAACGACGTGGCGAGGAACCCGGCGCCGAGCAGGGCGATCAGCGTCAGGACCAGCGAGCGTTGCGAGTACAGGGGAGAACGAAGCGGCATGGCAGTTCCGTTGGCAGTGGCCCGATGGCATGCATTCTAGTGGGATGGCCGGGAAAAGACTGCGGGATTTATGCCTGAAATGGCGGGGGATATGACGTAGAGGGTGTGTCAGGATGATCGCTCCCTCACCCCAGCCCTCTCCCGGAGGGAGAGGGAGCTAGATTGTGGTGATTTCAAAAATTGTGTTCGGCTCGGTATCACCGAATGGCAACTATCTTAAAGACACCTCGGTCAGTCTCCTCTCCTTCCAGGAGAGGGCTAGGGTGAGGGCTGGTTTCTGGATCAGTTCCGAGTTTCAAGATACGCCCGCCATCCCTCTCCCGGAGGTAGAGGGCGCTAAATTGTGGTGATTTCAAAACCTGAGTTCGACGGGGTATCACTGAATGGCAATCCCCTCACAAACGCCTCGGTCAGTCCCCTCTCCCTCTGGGAGAGGGCTAGGGTGAGGGTTGGCTTCTGGATCAGCTCCGAGTTTCCAGATACGCCCGCCAGCCCCCCAAATGGCTGATGTCCAGCGCCCCTTCCAGACCATACGGCTCACAAATAAACCCGCTCTCCCAACGTCCATCCGCCAGTTGAACCTTGCCCAATCCAAGCGGCGCCGGAATCCCGGTGAGGAACGAGCCCAACTCACTGCTCGGCAATTCCCACACCTCCACCGCAATCGCCACACCGCCGTCCTTGACCCGCACCATCCCCGGCCGCAACGGTGGGCCGCCGGCCAACGCGTGCAGTTGATAGTCCGGCGAACTCAACGTCGTCTCCAGCAATCTCCCGCCACGCTGCGTCAGTTGCCAGTTCAACGCCAACCCTTGCAGATGCGCGCCACACACCACAATGCGTGCGCGATCATGGCGCGCTACGTTCGCCGGGGTTGGCAGGGCGGAATCCAGCTGACGCTGCAGCGCATCAGCCACGCTCAGCAGATATTGATCGGTGAACGCCCGGCCAAACAGCGTCACGCCCCACGGTAAACCGTTGGCCATGAACGCGCTCGGCACCGCGACGGCGGCGTAGTCGAGCAGGTTCATGAAGTTGGTGTAGTAACCCAGTTCGGAGTTACGCAGCACCGGTTCTTCATGCAATTCGGCCAGCGTCACCGGACGGCCGATAGTGGGGGTGAGCACACAGTCGAGACCTTCGAGTGCCTGATCGCACAGCGCCTTCAAGGTTTGCAGCTGATACTGCGCGCGGAAGGTCTGTACGCCGCTCACCGCCGGGGCTTTGGCCAATACGGCGCGAATCACCGGCAGAACGGCTTCGGGATTCTGCTCCATCAACTCGCCCGCCACGCTATAGCGCTCGGCAACCCACGGCCCTTCGTAAAGCAGGCGCGCGGCTTCAAGGAATGGCGACAGATCCAGTTCAACCGCTTCGCCACCCAAGGCCTTGAGTTGATCGATGGCATCGCCGAACAGCAGCGGGCCTTCGACGCAGCCGAAAAACTCCAGATCCTGCGCGCGCGGCACGCCGAAACGAAACGAGTGTGGTGCACCAAACGCCGAGCCGTCATTCCACGATGGATTGCGACGGCTGTATTCGTCGCGCGGATCAAGTTTGGCGGTCAGCGCCAGCAACTGACTGGCCTCACGCGCCGTCGCGGTAAACGTGGTCACGCAATCCAGCGTTCGGCATGCAGGCAGCACACCGGCCGTGGAAATGAGACCTTTGCTCGCTTTCAATCCGACCAGATTGTTGAGTGCCGCCGGCACCCGACCGGAGCCTGCGGTGTCAGTGCCCAAGGCAAAACTCGCCACGCCCAACGCCACCGCCAGCGACGAACCGGCGCTGGAACCGCCGGACGGATACTCCGGCAACACGCTGTTCGGGCACGCGCCATAGGGCGAGCGGCTGCCGTTAAGCCCCGTGGCAAATTGATCAAGATTGGTCTTGCCCAGCGGAATCGCCCCCAAGGCAATCAACTGCTCGACGATGGTCGCCGAGCGCTCCGGCACATAAGCAAAATCCGGGCAGGCAGCGGTGGTCGGTATGCCGGCCAGATCGATGTTGTCCTTGATCGCAAACGGCACGCCGTACAGCGGCAGGCTGTCGAGCTCGCGACCGTCGAGGGCGGCGAGATAGGGCTCCAGTTCAACGACGCTGAGCAGATGAATGAACAGGTGATAATCCGGGTTCAGTGCGGCAGCTTTCTCGCGCAGTTTCGCCAGCAGTTGACGTGGTGTGGTGTCGCCATTGCGATAGGCCTGGCGCAGAACATCGAGTTGCAGATTCATGAGTTGATCCTTATCCAATTGGCTTCAGTCGAGTGCCAGCACCACGACCCGTTGTCCGGCACGCACCGCCGAACCGGGCTGCACGCGGATCTCGCGCACCACCCCGGCCATCGGCGCGAGGACCGGGATTTCCATCTTCATCGACTCGAGAATCACCAGCACGTCACCCGCCGCGACACGGCTGCCGGCCTCGACCTGCACTTGCCAGAGATTGCCGGCAATGTGGCTGTCGACGCTGTGTTCTCCGTCGGCTAGCGGCGCGTTTTCGCTGGACTCCGCCACGGCTTCTTCGCTGTCGAAATGCGCCTGACCGCT
Source organism: Pseudomonas chlororaphis (assembly GCF_000783395.1). Lineage (GTDB taxonomy): Bacteria > Pseudomonadota > Gammaproteobacteria > Pseudomonadales > Pseudomonadaceae > Aquipseudomonas > Aquipseudomonas chlororaphis_H. Next base: position 711,211 of record NZ_JSFK01000001.1, read on the forward strand.
GGCGATCCAGCGTTCGCGCTCGGCGTTGAATGCGCCTTGTTGCTGAGCACGAAACGCGTTGATGCTCTCGGCTTCACGGCTGAGAAACGCCTGATACTCGGCGAGGTTGAGCTGGCTGTGTTCGATGTTCAGCTCGAAACGCCCCAGCGGAAAATCGCGGCGAATGCGCAGCAGTTCTTCGGCGCTGACCGGGTAGAAACGAATCTGATCGAAGAAGCGCAGCAGCCACGGTTTGCCGTCGAACGCGGCGACTTCGCGATAGCGGTTCCACATCTGCAAGGTGCGCCCGACAAACTGATAACCGCCGGGGCCCTCCATGCCGTACACGCACATGTAGGCGCCGCCGATGCCTACCGAATTCTCGGCGGTCCAGGTGCGTGCCGGGTTGTATTTGGTTGTGACCAGGCGATGACGCGGATCGAGCGGCGTGGCGACTGGCGCACCGAGGTAAACGTCGCCAAGCCCCATCACCAGATAGCTCGCCTCGAACACCGTACGCTGCACTTCGTCGATGTTCGGCAGGTCGTTGATACGGCGGATGAACTCCAGATTGCTCGGGCACCACGGCGCGTCCTTGCGCACGGTGGTCATGTATTTCTCGATGGCCAACTGGCAGGCCGGGTCGTCCCACGACAGCGGCAAATGCACAATACGTGACGGCACTTGCAGGTCGTTGGCCGCGCACACCGCGTCCCATTCGCCGGCGATGATGCCGAGCAGATCGGCCAGCGGCAGTTGCTCGGGCTGGTAGTGGACTTGCAATGAGCGAATGCCGGGGGTGAGGTCGATCACGCCGTGCAGGGATTTGCTTTCCAGTGCCTGCATCAGGGCGTGCGCGCGGAAACGCAGAACGAGATCCAGTTCCGGCTCGCCGATTTCCAACAACAAATGCGTATCCCCGGAGACCCGCGCAACAAGCCGCACATCCCCCTGACCCAACGCCAACACCACAGGCGACACAAGATCCTGTGGGAGCTGGCTTGCCAGCGATGAAGTTAATGCGGTGTCTGGCCGGGCCCCATCGCTGGCAAGCCAGCTCCCACAGTTATCCCATTGACAGGCGAGATCGCGAGCGGTTTTTAGATTGACGGGGATGAACTGGATTTTATCGCCAGCCTTGAGCTGTCCCAGTTGCCAAAGGTCCGCCTCGATCACCGTCACCGGACACACAAACCCGCCAAGACTCGGGCCGTCCGGGCCGAGGATCACCGGCATGTCACCGGTGAAATCCACCGCGCCGATGGCATACGGATTGTCGTGAATGTTCGACGGATGCAACCCGGCCTCGCCACCGTCGGCCCGCACCCATTCCGGCTTCGGCCCGATCAGGCGGACACCGGTGCGGCTGGAGTTGAAATGCACTTCCCACTGGGTTTCAAAGAACGTGCCGATGTAGTTTTCGGTGAAGTATTCCGGTGCGCCGTGCGGGCCGTAAATCACCCGGATCTGCCGCACCGCTGGCAACGCGGTGATGTGCTGTTCGGTCAACTGCTGGCCAGCACTGCGGTCAGTCAGCGCAGGCACATGCAACACGTCGCCGGCACGCAACGCCCGACCACCATGCCCACCAAACTGGCCAAGGGTGAAGGTGCTTTTACTGCCCAGATAATCCGGCACCTGCAAACCGCCGCGCAGACACAGATAACTGCGTGCCCCGGCGCCGCTGATGCTGCCCAGATGCAACGTCGCGCCCGCCGGGATCAGCAGCGCGGTGTTCATCGGTACGCTTGTGCCTTCAAGCGTCAAGGCAATCGGCGCCCCCGTCACCGCGACCACTGCTGCGCAGTTGAAACGCAGCAACGGCCCGCTCATGGTGATTTCCAGCGCCGCCGCGCCTTCCGCATTGCCGAGTAGACCATTGCCCAGACGCAACGCGCGACTGTCCATCGGCCCCGACGGCGGTACGCCGACTGCCCAGTAGCCGAGGCGACCGGGATAATCCTGCACGCTGGTTTGCGTGCCGGCGCTGAGCACTTCGAAAGTGTTGGCGCGATACACCAGACCTTCCAGGCAACGGGTCCACGGCTCGCCGCTGGCGAAAGGCGTGTCGAGGAGAATCTGCCGCAGGTAATCGCGGTTGGTTTCCACGCCGTACAACAGACTGTCGCCTAACGCTTGATGCAACTCGGCGCGCGCCTGTTCACGGGTCGGCGCCCAGGTGATGACTTTGGCGATCATCGGATCGAAGTACGGCGGAATCTCGCAACCGGCCTCGACCCAGGTATCGATGCGCAGTTGAATACCGTTGGCCGGGGGGAAATCCACCGCCGTCAGTAGGCCCGGACTCGGCTGGAAGTCGCGCCCCGGGTCTTCCGCATAAAGCCGCGCCTGAATCGCATGGCCTTCGGGTTTCAGCTGACGATACAACTCGCTCAGCGGCGGCAGATCACCGGCCGCCAACTCGACCATCCAGCGCACCAGGTCGACGCCCCAGACTTGTTCAGTGACGCCATGCTCCACCTGCAATCGCGTGTTCACTTCAAGAAAATAGAAACGCTGCGCCTCGCTGTCGAAGACGAATTCAACCGTGCCGGCGCTATGGTAGTTCACAGCCTTCGCCAGTTTGATCGCCGCCGCGCACAACTCTTCGGCCATGCCGTCCGGCAGGTTCGGCGCCGGGGTTTCTTCGAGGACTTTCTGATTGCGCCGCTGCACCGAGCAGTCGCGCACGCCGAGGGCGATGACCTCACCGAGCCCGTCGCCGAACACTTGAACTTCCAGATGGCGGGCGCGCTGGATGTATTTCTCGATGAACACCCCGGCGTCGCTGAAGTTGTTCTGACCAAGGCGTTTCACCGCCTCGAAGGATTCGCTCAATTCGCTGGCGCTGCGGCACACGCGCATGCCGATACCGCCACCGCCGGCGGTGCTTTTCAGCATGACCGGATAGCCGACTTGTTCGCCGGCAATCAGCGCAGCGTCGAGGCTGTCGAGCAGTTCGGTGCCTTCGAGCATCGGCACGCCGTGCTGTTTGGCCAGCGCGCGGGCGGTGTGCTTGAGACCGAACACGCGAAGTTGCTCCGGCGTTGGGCCAATGAAGGCGATGTCCTGCGCTTCACAGGCTTCGGCGAACGCAGCGTTTTCCGAGAGAAATCCGTAGCCGGGATGGATCGCCGTGGCGCCGCTTTGTTTGGCAATGGCGAGGATCTTTTCGACGGCCAGATAAGTGCCGGCAGCAGCGCCTTCACCGAGGCTGTGCGCTTCATCGGCGTGCAGGATGTGCAGGCTGGCGGCGTCGGCTTCGGAATACACCGCCACGCCTTTGACCTGCAGTGCGCCGAGGGTGCGCAGGATGCGGCAGGCAATGGCGCCACGGTTGGCGATGAGGACTTTTTCGAACATGGCATAACCCCTGAAGGGGGAGCGGGCCGTCCCGCCGTTTTTCGACAGACATCCGGGCCGTCCCGGATGAAAAAACTCGTTCTCCAAACCACCTCAGATACCTTGTGGGAGCTGGCTTGCCAGCGATGACGTCGGCACTTCCAACATCAATGATGACTGACACTCCGCCATCGCTGGCAAGCCAGCTCCCACAGGGTTTAGGGGTGTTTGGGGGATTTCAGGCATTGCCCGGAACGGGCCTGGCACAGGGCGAAAAGCCAGCGGCGTAAACGGCTGATTTTCAGTTCCATACCAGCAGCTCCGCAGGTGTCGGGTTGTAGGCGTTGCACGGGTTGTTCAATTGCGGGCAATTGGAAATCAACACGATCACATCCATCTCCGCACGCAAGTCGACGTACTTGCCCGGCGCCGAAATCCCGTCCTCGAAGGTCAGCCCGCCATCCGCCGTGACCGGCACATTCATGAAGAAATTGATGTTCGGCCCGATATCGCCTTTGCCCAGTCGCCCGTCATGGGCGCAGGCGCGCAGGTAGTTGTCGCGGCAGCTGTGCATGTAGCGTTTTTCCAGGGCGTAGCGCACGGTGTTGCTCTCTTGCGCGCAGGCACCGCCGAGGGTGTCGTGGCGTCCGCAGGTGTCGGCGACGATGGTCAGCATTGCGTGGCCGAGGTTGGAATACAGCACGCTGCCGGTGCTCAGGTAGACGCTGTTCTGCCGACGCAAGGTGCGCTGCACGTCGTAGCGTTCCTTGGGATTGGCGAGGCTGTAGAACAAGGTATCAACGGCCTGATTACCTTCCAGATCAAGGATGCGCAGGGTCTGGCCGGCCTTGACCTCCATCAGCCAGGGTTCACCGGCCGGGATCGTGGCGCGGTACACCGCTGTGTCGGGTTGTTTTTGCGAAGTGGCGATAGCAACTGACATGGCAGCGATCCTCAGGCGAACAAACGGTCGGTGTTGATAAAGCCGCGCTCATTTTCCGGGCGCGAGGTGCGGCAGTGTTCGGCGACGCTGGCGTCGGCGTTCATCCAGCTCAGTTTTAGCGGTTTGGGTGCGTATTCCAGCGACGGATCCATCGGGTGTTGCAGCGCGGTGAGCACCACCAGCGTGTCCATCGGCGCGTACAACTCGATGTAGTCGCCAGCCTTCGAATTGCCCTCGACGAAATGGAAGCGACCGGCCTCATCGACGTTCACACGGCTGAACAGATTGAGGGTCATCAGCAGATCGGAGAGGCCCAGCCCCCACTTGCCGAGTTCCACCAGCAGGTTGTCGGTGCCGTTGCGGAAGAAGCCGTTGCGCAGTTCCTGGTAGCGGCCCTGACCGTACTTCTGCGCGACTTCTTCGGCGCAGAGCACACCGCCGAGGCTGTCGCTCCAGCCGCAGGTGTCGGCGGTGATTGCGGCCAGCACGCGGCCCATGTCCGAGTACAGGCAGTGGCCGCTGGTGAGTTTGGCGGTGTGTTGGCATTTGAGGCTGTCGGGCAGGTTCAGCCGTTCAGTTTTTTCATTGGCGTTGAGCAGGGTCAGGCTGGCGTTGGCGCCGCCGCGCAGATCGGTCAGGCGCAGCAATTGGCCGCGCTTCAACACGAAAGAGCGATGGCCGCCGCCGGGGAGCATTTCTTCGGCGAAGGGTGGGAACAGTTGGGTTGAATCAGTCATCGGTTTATTCATCGAAGCAGTCCTCTCAAGCGGTGCGAAGGGCGCCCGCCAGTGGTAGCGGCAGGGCGTCGACGGCGGCGCGTTGGGCGCGGCGGTCGCTGTTCAAAGGGATGTCGTAGGTGATGCGTGCGCCATAGGCGCCGGGGGCGTGCGGGTCGAGGCGCACCTTGTCGAATACCAGCAGACGGGTGCCGAGGCTGAAACCTTCGGACAGGTCGTGGGTGACCATGAACACGGTCAACCGGGTCTCGCGCCACAGTTCCAGCAGCAAGGCGTGCATGTCTTTGCGGATGCCCGGATCGAGCGCGCCGAACGGTTCGTCGAGCAGCAACACCCGTGGTTTCATGATCAGTGCCTGGGCAATCGCCAAGCGTTGCTGCATGCCGCCCGACAGCTGCGCCGGGTATTTGTCGAGGGCATGGCCGAGGCCGACTTTATTCAGCAATGCCGCCGCTTGTTCGCGCGCCTCACGTTTGGCGCTGCCGAACAGCCGGCCGAGCAACGGTGCACGCGGCAGTTCGAGGCCGAGGGCGACGTTGTCGAGCACGCTCAAGTGCGGGAATACCGAGTAGCGCTGGAACACCACGCCACGGCTGGCATCCGGTTCGCTGGCCAGCGGTTGACCGTCGAGCAGAATCTCGCCGCGACTCGCCGTTTCCTGACCGAGCAGCAGGCGCAGGAAGGTCGATTTGCCGCAACCGGACGCGCCGACCAAAGTGCAGAATTCACCCTCGTTGACGCTCAGGTTCAAGCCTTCCAGCACCACTTGATCGGCGTATTGCTGCCAGACGTTTTTTACCGTGATGAAGCTCATTTGGCCGCCCCCTCGTACCAAGGGAAGGCGCGACGGGTCAGGTACTTCAGGCCCCAATCCATCAACCAGGCGAGGAGGGTGATCCACACCACGTACGGCAGAATCACGTCCATCGCCAGATAGCGGCGGACCAGAAAAATCCGGTAGCCGAGGCCGTCGGTTGAGGCGATCGCTTCGGCGGCAATCAGGAACAGCCACGCCGAACCGAGCATCAGCCGCAACGAGATCAACAGACGCGGCAACAGTTGCGGCAGCACTACGCGCAGCATCAATGTCCAGGTCGAGGCGCCGAGGGTCTGCGCCTTGATCAGCAGTTCGACGGGGATTTCCCGTGCGCGCTGTTCCAGATCGCGAGCGAGCGCCGGGGTGATGCCGATCACGATCAGCATGACTTTCGACAACTCGCCCAGACCGAAGACGATGAACAGAATCGGCAGGATCGCCAGCGGCGGCACCATCGACAGCACTGTCAGCAGCGGCGACAACGGCGCGCCGAACAACGGCAGCGTGCCGGCGGCGATGCCCAGGCACAGCCCGGCCAGTGCGGCGATGCCAAGGCCGATGGCCAGGCGCCGCAGACTTGACGCGGTGTCCTGCCACAACAGGTAGTCACCGGTGCGGCTGTCGGCATTCAAGGCCAAGCGTTTTACCGCGTCGCTCATCTGCACGGCGCTGGGCAGCAGTTTGTCGTTGGGGTTGTCCGCCAGGCGCTCGGCCGAGCCCATGAAATAGGCGAACAGCAGCAAAGCGAACGGCAGGATCACCAGCAACAGGCGACTCGGGCGATCCGGGTGGCGATTGATCAGGCGCATGGCCAAATCCTCCGTGGCTTACAGCTTGGCGTCGGCGGCCATCTGCACGTAAGTCGGATCGAAACGCAGCTTGAGGTTGCCGGTGTCGCCGCTGGTCACGCCGTTGGCGAAGGCCATGCCGACCGCGCTGGTGTCTTTCGCGCCTTCACCGAGCAAGCCGTGCTGGAAGGAGAATTCGGCGACCTTGCGCATGGTTTCCGGCAGTTGTTTGCTGGTGGCGAAACTCAGCGCTTCGCTCGGTGTGGCGAACAATTTGGTGGTGTCGAGTTGCGCCTGGAATCCGGCCAGATCAGTGCCCGAGGCTTTGGCCATATGCTCCAGCGCAGCCTTGCTCGCGGCGTTCTTGGCGTTCATCAGCTCGACCACTTCGAACCATGCCCCGGTCAGCGCTTTGCCCAGCGCCGGGTTGTCTTTGAGGGTGGCGCTGTTGACCACCATCATGTCCATGATCTCGCCGGGGATCTGGCTGGAGTTGAACACTTCGGTCACGCCCGGCTTGGCCTTGATGTCCGAGAGCATCGGGTTCCAGGTGGTCACGGCGTTGACCTGATCGGTGTTGAATGCAGCGGAAATGTCGGCGTCGGAGGTGTTGACCACTTTCAGGTCTTTTTCGGTCAGGTCGACCGAGTCCAGCGCGCGGGCCAGCAGGTAATGCGAGACCGACAGTTCGACCAAGTTGACGTCCATGCCCTTGAGGTCGGCGACTTTCTTGCCGTCGCCCTTGAGGACGATGCCGTCGTTGCCGTTGGAGAAATCGCTGACGATCAGCGCGGTGCTGTCGACGCCGCCCGCCGCTGGAATGGTCAGTGCATCCATGTTGGTCATGGTGCAGCCGTCGAACTGGCCGGCGGTGTACTGGTTGATCGATTCGACGTAGTCGTTGAGCTGCACGACGTCGATCTTGATCCCGTATTTCTTCGCCCATTTGTCGACGATGCCTTGGCTGCCGGCGTATTCCCATGGCATCCAGCCGGCGTAAATCGTCCAGCACACGCTGAAGTGGTCTTTCTGGGCGGCGGGGGATTGCGTGCTGAGGAGCGCGGCGAACGCGGCGGCGAGCAGGGCGGGCAAACGTAGTCGGGTCATGGTGGGTTCTCCAGTTGATCAAGGGCGGACAGGAAGGCAACGCGGCACCGCGAACGGTGGCTTGTCTCCCGGGCTTTTGTCCCGCCGTGTAACCTCAACTGGAGGTCGCCAACTCTCGGACCAGCCACTCGCGATTGCGAGCCGGAACCCTAGTCAGCCATTGCAAATTGTGGTGCCGCGAACCTGTGATGACTCCTGCACGGGTTTGCTAAAGCGAGACGCGTGCCAAGTCGCGTCAGGCGCTCTGGCACGGGCGCGGGGGGGCATCGGGTTGGCGGCGAGGGCGCTGAGGCGCTTTGAGTTGGTGCGCGGCTGCACCGTGATGCAGCGCGATTGCCGCTGATCCGATGGTTTTGCGCTGTCGGCACTCGGTATTATTTCGCCAGTCAAAACAGATGTCAGCCGGTCTGTGCTGACTGCTGTCGCAGGTCTTTCAGGAGGCCGCCATGCTTATTCAGAAAATGTTGCGTCGGGTGCTGCTGGGAGCAGTGCTCGGTTTGGGCTTGTCTGGTTGTTATTACTACGCCGGTCCTTACGATGCGTATCCGTCTATTTACTACTATCCCGGCTATTACTCGCCCTATTACTACGGTGGTTATTACGGCCCGCGTTACTACGGCGGCGCGCGGTATTACTACGGTGGCTACGGTTATCGCGGCGGTTACGGGCGGGGCTATCACGGCGGCGGATATCACGGTGGGCACCATTAATCAGCGGCTGAATGACAGCGTTTTTGCGGATGAACAAGGTTTCATAGATCACTTGTTTCAACTTGTTGCAGGAACGCACCAGATGCCGAAAACGCTGTCTGATTTTTCGACAGTCACCGATTAAATGACTGTCGCCTGCCAGCGTCGCTGGTGTGGCCAACCCGCGGTCCAGGAGGCCGCCATGTATAGACGAATTCTTCTGCTTGCTGCGTTGATGTTTTCCGTTGCCGGTTGCGTCCCATACTCTTACGCGGACTCGTATTACAGCTCAGAGGTCTACACCTCACCCGCACCGGCCTACTACAACACGGGCGGCACGTATTACAACGGTGGCAGCAGGTATTACGCGCAGCCACGCTATTACCAGCCAGCCCCGCGGTACTACCAGCAACCGCGCTATTACCAATCGGCGCCGCGTTACTATCAACCGGCCCCACGTTATTACGAAAGCCGTCGCTGGCACGACAACGATCGCGGGCGCTGGGATGGCCATCGTCGTGGCGGTTGGGATAACGATCACCGCGGTCGTGGCAACTATGATCGCCACAGCGGACGTGGCGACCACAATGGACGTGGTAACCGCTGGTAATCACCCACCCACAAAAAGCGGCGCATAAAGCGCCGCTTTTTTGTGCCCGGGGGATATCTTCAGGATTAGGGCCGGCTGTACAGCGCACCATAGAATCAAGAGCCGTAACAGCTTTGGTGCCTGAACATTCAGTGACCAGGTTCCGACTTGATGGCGATATCCGGTATCGGCTGATAGGACAACCCATAGTCCAGCAGTAGTTCTTCACCTTTTTTGATGTCGTTCTGCGCCACATAGAACGTCAGGTTTTTTCCCACTCCGATGGAAATGACGTTATTCGACCGCCATGCCGGTCCACCGCCCAGTTGCGAGGTATTGATCAGGCTCAGGGTGTTGCCCGTGTGCAGCGCACTTACCGAGCGATTGCCCGAGCGTGTGCCGAACAAGTAGGTCAGTACAGCCCGTGAACCTTGCTTGCGTATCTCCTGAAACAACGACGCATCTGATTCATGGAGTTTGCCTGCGTACGGTCCAAGCACTTCAAACTTGGCAATATCGCGTCGCGCCCAAACGGACGCGCCGCGATAGGGGCCACCGTCATCCAGTGCCGTGATCACTTCCAGCGTCTGGTCAAACCGTGACTGATGCTGTCCTTCGGTACGCAGCCAGTCTTTGACCGATTCCTTGATCTGGCTTGAGACGCTTTTTTTGCTAGCGCTATCGAGACCGTCAAGCAGGCCACCCCAATTGGCGATACGGATGTCATCGATCGGCCCCTCGAGGGATAAGGTCAGGCTGATTGTCGGGTTTTGCGGGTCTTGCAGGATCGGCAACGTGTTGTCGACTTGATGAGGCAATGACGAGGAAACCCCGGGCTCAACCTTGATAGCGACAGGCAATATGTCCGAAGAGGGGCCGGGAACTTCCTCTATACGATCAGGCGTGTCGGCGGGTCTTTTTGGTGGCGGTGATTCCAGCGAGTCCTGCGCTGGCCTCTTTTGTGCTGTACTCGTTTCAGATCGTTGGCCTTCAAGGCGTGGCATGGAGCTTTGCCCCGAATGGCCTGCAACCTTGCGCATAATGGACTGCCCCCTTGGCCCAAGACGGCCATCGATCCGGACATAATTGTAAAAAGTGTTCGGATAAAGGTGATGATGACCGACAAATCCTTCCATGGTCATTGTGTATCTCTCTTGCTGAGACATGTTTTGCCACTCAAGGATATGTGTTTCATCCGGCGGGTTGAACGGTAAGTCGTCAGGACGGTTACGCACTAATATGCCGGTTGCGCTCAACTCGCCGTCCGGCTTCACGTAGTACTCAAATGTTTTTCGAGGCAGGTTGTTCTGCCGGGCAAAGCCCTTGCGTGTGAGCCTCTGTCGCTCCGCTTGCGGTAATGCCTCCCAGTCCCGCAAATGTTCGGCAATGATCCTTTCTTTACGCTCTCTCGAAGTCTGGCCTGGCAGGTTTTTGATACGTTGCAAGGCTACGGTTCTGAGGGATCCATCGGCTTTAACCCTAGCCTGCCAGGTAGCAGGATTGAGTGCGTGTTGACGGACGAATTCCTCTGCCGAGAGGGTGTTATCCGTTTGCCCGGAAAGCACGTGCCACTGACGCAAATGCTCATCGGTCAACGTGTTATAGGTGCCACCGGCCGCTCGGTGCAGCAGGGATTGTCCCGCTGGCCTCAGGTTTCCATCGGCACGCACATGGCCCATAAAGGTCTCCGGATGAAGATGATAATGACCGGCAAATCCATAAATTGTCATGGCGTTGCGCTGTTGCTGGGGCATGTTTTGCCAGTCACGGATATGCGTTTCGGTTATCCGATTGAAGGTGGTGTCTGTCGGACGGTCACGCACGAGTACGCCGGTTTCGCTCAATTGGCCGTCAGGCTTCACGTAGTACTCAAATGTTTTTCGCGGCAGATTATTCTGCAATGCAAAGCCTTCACGGGTCAGCGTCTGCTGCTCTGCTTGAGGCATTGCCTCCCATAGCCGCAGGTGCTCGGCAGTGACTACCTGGGTTTTGCCCTTCGGAACCTGCCCGGGCACCTCGATTGCCCGAATCGCCTGCGCATCAGGTGGCTGAGCCGGGGCAGGCTGATCGAGATTTTTTCTCGCCTTAAGACGTCTGATAGCCTTCTCTGTCAGAGATCCATCCTGCCTGACCTCGTTTTGCCATAACACGGGATTGAGCTTATGTTGCAGCATGAATTGCGTCGGGGTCACCGTGTTGTCCGGGTTTGTGAAGAGCGCATGCCACTGGTTTAAATAGTCATCGGTTATTTTGTTGTAGCTCCCACCGGCCGCTTTGTGCAGCAACGCTTCGCCGGCGCCCCCCAAGCCACCGTCAGCTCTTACGTAATTTCTCAAGGTTGCCGGGTTGAAGTGATGCAGACCGGAAAATCCCCCCATGGTCATTTCGTCACGGGCTTTCTGCGTCATGTTCTGCCATTCACGGACATGCGCTACGTTCGGCAGATTGAAGGCTATGTCAGCGCGGTCACGTACCAGCACGCCGGCAGCGCTCAGTTCGCCGTCAGGCTTGACGTAATACTCAAATGTTTTACGAGGCAGAAGATACTGTCGGGCAAAGCCGCCGCGGGTAACTTGCTGCTGTTGCGCCGGGGACAATGCTTCCCATATCCGTAAATGCAATGCGGTGATCACCTGCTTGCCCCCTTGCGCGCCCAGTCGTTGCCACAGGTCACCTCGGAGATGTTGAACCAGCAATTCGGTTTGCCGGTTGTCGTGATAGACCCGCGCCTGCACGACGCCGTCTTCGGTGCGAGTGACTTGCCTGACCTCGTACACCGCCGCGTTACCGCTGCTATCGGTATGGCGAATGTGGGAGAGATGCCCGTCGGCGGCAACATATATCCCTTGACCGTTGCGAGAGAGCCCGGAAATTCTGGACTCTGGCACACTGTAGTGACGGTACAGAGCATGACTCAGCTCGTGCAACTCATCGTGGTATGAAGTGACCACTTTACCGGCGACCGCCTGGGTCGCGACTGCAAACTCCCCGATCGGGCTGCCGTAAGGTCGCATCGTGTCGGCATCAAATGAATACCATTGACCGTTCTTCAGTACAGCTGCGCCTTCCACAGTCTGGCCGGCGACTTTTACGGTGCCCGTTGCCGCTGCGTCATACTGTTTGCTGACCGCTTTCAATACATCGTAACTGTCGGCAGCCCCCCTGAGCCGGTTGACGGTTTTGGCGCCTTTGGACAGTAGATAAAGGCCACCGGTCCCCACCAGTCTGGCCAGATCACCCAAGCCGCCCACCGGGTTGAGCACATCGATTGTGGCGACGCCGATGACATGGGCGGTCTTCAAGGCCTTGGCTCCAGTGGAGAGCGCAGTGCTGCCGATCCTGATCAGTTTTCCTGCAGTGGCGGCGCCCGCCGTGAGAAAACCGAATATATCCACGGTGAGATCAAACACCGCCGCGCCATAGTTGCCCTGCTGAAAATTGACAATGGCCGATCGGAAGGGGATCAGGTTCAACAAAAACTCACCCAGCGGTTTGGGCTGGTAATACTCGTCCATGGGTGTCTGCCCGCGAGCCAGCTCTCTGATTGCGGGATCATCCAGATCGAGATGTTGCACAAAGGCGTCGGCAATCGCACGGGACCGAGTGCTGCTGAAACTGTTCAAAAGTGATTCGCTCAACGCGCGCTCACGCCCCAGCTCACTTGCCGCCTCACGGGGGATAAGCTCTTTGGTCGTAAAATATTTGTTGGCTTCCCTTGATTCCTGGTGCTTTGCCCTGTGCAGGGCTGTTCGTTCAATCGTGTCTTTATTGATGTTGATTTCATACGCCCGAAGGTTGCCGCTCAGCTCCGTTCTAATGAGCAGTCCGGGCTCGTTCGGGCAAGGGGTATGGTTAAAGAAACCATCTGACACATATGAACCTTGTTGGAAAAAACTGACTTTCCCAAACTCGAAGTTCTTTTTGTCCTCCAGTGGAAGCAGGCAGATCATGTGCCTGACCGTTGTATTGACGGCGGCTTTTTTATCCTCGATGGCGCGCGTGAACTGCTGCTCGAAAGCCTCCCGCACACCAAACGTCGGGTTGTTGTTCAATGCCTCCAACGGAATGCGGGCATCAATGGATGCCAGCGGCCGCGGATTGGGCAAATCCATCATCGCGTAATCCCGTAGCGAATAAATGCCACTGAAACCCGATTGCCCACTCTCACCGCGATACGTATCCGTGTGGAGTGCCTTGACCTCGAAAAGCGTGCCCAGATCGCCAAACCGCTCTATCAATACGGCCAGGGCAACGTCTTTTCGTGTCGGTAATTCTTTGTCCAGTATTCTGGCGGCAACAAGTCGCTCATCAAGCTCCTGGTTAAATGCCGCTCTTATCGTTTCAAGTTGTCCGGCGGGGTAGGTATCAGCGTGCCGTTTCAGAATGATTTGGTTGGCGACAGCCCAATCGAGTAATACGGCTGCCTGAATGCACTGGCTGGATGCAGGGTCAACCAAGCGAGCACTTTCGGACTGACTCATGATCTGGGCAAATGACATGCCGGGGACTTTGCCCGGTGTCTGAGCCTCGATGGTCATTGCCGCAATGGTCAGGTTCGCCCATGCCAGACTGCCAACTTTTACATTCTGAGGAATGTCCGCAATCAGATACTGCGGGGCCAGCCTGGCCAGCAAAAGGTGGGCAGCGACTTTTGCCAGCCCGGGGCTGGTTCTGGTTTCGCCGCTCAAGTGTGCTGCGAGGTCATCCACGACGGCAGACGCATGCCGGCCACAATGTTGTTTACTGGCCAGATCGAAGCCCGCTGTTTTGTTGCGGTCAGGGTCAGTGATCGACTCAGGATCCATCTGCAGTGCGATCCCCGCCAGCAGGTAATCCATGACGCTGCTATCGCTGTCGATGCCTTGCATTCTCTGTTGCAGCGTTTTACCCATTAATTGCCCTTGCGGGGAACAGAGCAGCGCGTCGAGTATTTTTGCAGGGTCGTTGGCCACTTGCTGGGGGAGGGGGTGCTGATAACGCAAGAACTCCAGCAGACCGCCCTTGATCTGCATCACCAGCGGCTGCTCGCCTAAATGGTGTGCATGGCTCATGGTGATCAGGCGCAAGCGGCGTTGTTCGTCCGCGCTCAGGGAAATGGGCCAGGACAACGCCCCACCCAAATTGCCTAAGGGGGGCTCAATCGTGCTGTCAGTGACAGCCGCCAGCGCTTCGATGCCTTCAGGTTCGTCGGGGGGGAGCGGTTGTGTCAGCGAAGGTGTGCGTTCTAGGGTGTTGCCCGTCATGAGACTGTCCATAGTCAAAGAGTCGTCCTTGGGAAAGCGCGGTTAGGCGCTTCCAGCGTTCACGAGTGTAAAAACACGCGGCGAACACATTCCATAAACCAAGTACGAGTCTTTGTGTCCAGTTAAACGCCGTGTTGGCGGTCGGACAGGATGTAGATTTGCGTCCGGTCCGACCCTGCGTCTGGCTCAGTAAACCGTCAAATCCGCCAACGGATGCCGCCCCGCGTTACCACGCAAACTGTCGAAAAGTCGTCCCGTTAGCCATCTCCTAGGGCATTCCCAGACGCTTCCTACAGTTTCATTTCCTTGCATTTGTTAGCGTTTGTTCCTGCCGATCGAGGTGAGCAAAACTCAGTTCAATAGCGGCGAATAAAAGGACGATGCCGCTATGAAGCTTCTTGTTATTCACCAAAACTTTCCGGGCCAGTTCCGTCACGTGGTGCTGGCGGCGATTGACAGGCGTTATGAGGTTTTGGCGATAGGCCGGGATACGGCGCCGGGTATCGCAGAGGTGAAAATATGTCGATACCGCGCTGCCAGCAGAGCATCGGGCGATATTCACCCCTATCTGGCCCGTTACGAACAAGCGGTGAATGATGGACAGAAAGTTTTTGAAATTCTGAGCCGGCTGAAGCAGTCGGGTTATCGGCCAGACGTGATTCTCGCTCATCCCGGATGGGGGGAAACGCTCTTCGTCAAGGATGTCTATCCTGACACGCCGCTTATTCACTATTGCGAATATTACTATCGAGCGCAGGGCGCGGATTCCGGGTTCGACCCTGAATTCCCGCGAGCCTCAAGGGAGTCATCAAGGCTGCGAATACTCAATTCGCTGCATCTTTTGAATCTCGAACAATGTGACATTGCCATCGCGCCTACGCGGTGGCAGCGCAGCCTGTTTCCTGCAGCTTATCGGTCAGCCATTCGGGTTGTTCACGAGGGCGTCATTCAAAGTTCCTGTTTGGCGAAAGTCAGGGCAGTCAGGTTGCCCAATGGAGTTGAGCTGAGAGCCGGGCAGCCGATCGTTACTTATGTCGCGAGGAATCTTGAGCCTTATCGCGGGTTTCATAGTTTTATGCGAGCGATCCCGCATATTCAGGCTGAGTGTCCCGATGCACAGATAATCATAGTAGGCGGTGATGATGTCAGTTACGGGTGTAAGCCGGTTGGATATGCAAATTGGCGCAGCAGGATGGAGGCAGAGGTAAGTTTCGATCATTCCACCGTTCATTTCACAGGGAAGCTTCCTTACCGGACTTACCGGGCGCTTCTGGAGTGTTCAAAGGTTCATGTTTATTTGACGTATCCGTTTGTTTTGTCGTGGTCGTTACTGGAGGCGATGGCGGCTGGCTGTGTGGTAGTAGCGTCGGATACGGCTCCGGTAAGGGAGGTGATCGTCGATGGTCACAATGGAATGCTGGTGGACTTCTTCGATCATCACGGTATCGCCAAACGTATTACCAAGGTTCTTGATTCCGTTGATGAGTACGACTGCCTTCGCAGCGCTGCGAAGTTGACGGCGAGCAGATTTGATGTGGCGTACGGCACGAAACAGTACTTTGAGGTGTTTGAACGCGCGATGTTCGGGCATCTCAAGAAACAGCCTGCTCGTCAGTTTGACAGGGAGATTTGAAATGCTCCGGATGTCGCGTAAGCCATGGGCTAAATGGTTTAAGAAATTTTTGAAATACGGCTTGTTGATTTATGTCTGTTATTGCGTGGTAGATTTTTATATCCGTGAAGAACAAGTCGCCGAGGCGATGGCAATCTATTACGCGGATCAGGAGGCCTGTCAAAAGAAGCTGGCGAGCATGAAGCAGGTGCCCATACTAGGCGGCAGCTATGTGGATAAGACTTTGGTCCCGGAGTTTTATGTTGGCATGCCTGAGTTGTCGAATAAGAAAGCGTGTCTGGCCAATACGCTCAAGGGGCATTTCT
Source organism: Pseudomonas chlororaphis (assembly GCF_000783395.1). GTDB lineage: Bacteria > Pseudomonadota > Gammaproteobacteria > Pseudomonadales > Pseudomonadaceae > Aquipseudomonas > Aquipseudomonas chlororaphis_H. The sequence goes on from NZ_JSFK01000001.1 coordinate 727,383, forward strand.
GGTGGACCGGGACGGGTATACGGTCGTACCACGATCAGAGTGTAAAGCCGACTCCTGAAAGTTGGCGGCTTTATAAAGTGACTGCTGGGCTTTATACAAAAAAAGAAACCACCGAGCCCCATGAACGGGGTTATCGGCACGTCAACTGGCCGGATGAGTTGATTGTGAAGTTGACTAATTATCCGGGGTTAGAGATTTGGCTGGATGCTCAGCCGCCGCATTTCAAGAATGTGGATTCCGTCAGAACGTTTGTCATTACTGGCTGGCCGCGGCGTGATGGCACCCCTCGGTTGATAGACTGTGACGGTTTGATTCGCCCTGCTTCCGAGGAACAACTGACTGACGAGAAATTGGCAAGACTCAGCAGAGCCGAATTGGAAAGTCTGGATTTCGGCAAGTTGAACTTTTTCTGCACTGTCAAGCTGGATAGCTTTGACTTTGCTGGGGGGCACGGCAGCGTAGACCTCGGTCTATCGTCATTACGCGAAGCACCTGAGATGCTCAAGTTTCTCAGTGATTATCTTTCACGCTCAGTTATTACAAGGAAGTAACGATGAGTTATGTTTTTAGCGATGTGGAAAAAACAGCGATCTTTAACGCAGCCAATATTTGCAAAGGTATGAGGCTTCTCTCAAAAAAAATTGAGTACGAGGCACTGGGAATAGTGGGGGCTAGCTGCGCTCCCCTGTATCAAAAGCTATTCGATATTATTGGCGGAAGAGTTTCTGAGGCTACCGCTGTCGATCAAGAAGCGGAGAAAATTCTGAAAAGCGCCAGGCTCTGGCTTGCCGTGGCCATTGATGCCAACGGTGGAAACGGTGCCTACTCCGCCCTGATTCGCGGTTATACCTCGCGGCAAGGTGAACTGAGATTGAATAAAATCTTCAGTGAAGACCTGATGCAACTGTCATCGAATCAGGTCGCCGCCAATTTTATCAATACCTTGATCGACGGATCCCTCGCTGGCCGACTGGCACCCTGGACGGTTCCATCCATCAGCCAGATTGCAGAGATTGATGCCAGCGCGATCGGCAAGGCACTGTTTAGTGAGGCTTGCGGAGAGAGGGATACAGCGGTGAGCCATAACACCGGCTGGTCCGGGACAGTCGGATTCAGCCTGTTGGGAGGAGCGCCTCCCTATGAAACCTGGAGATTGATCTCCGCTGGTGATTTGCAAGGGGAAGATGGCGGCCCGCCGACTCAAGCAAAAGCCAACAGGCTCGATGACTATAAAAATATTCTGTTCGCCATCGATTCATACAGTGTCGGCCTGCGGGCGGCGCTCAGCAATTTCGGCGTTAATCCATTACAAAGTCTGCTTTCCGTCGTGCCAGAGCAAATCAATATCGCGCTCGCCAGTGGCAGCCTCAATCCGCTGATTCAGCATGTAGTGAAGGGCACGCCGGTTTCCGTCGTGGTCGACCTGATATTGCGCTATGGCCAGAACGAATTCCTGGACATGTTCAAGCGCACCTACGACGGCGATTCAGCAGCGCTACCTACCACCGATGAAACCTTCGCCACCAACGCCTACGCATTCTTCTCGGCATTTTCACCCGAGCGGTCCCAAAGCATCGTCACCCGATCAATAGGCGAATACGGAAACGCGAATTCATGGGCAAAACTGGCTGGCGAGTCGACCCCCATCGGCCTGTCGTTGCGCAATTCCCTGAAGCAGCTCAGTGAAATCGTCATTGAACGCGATGACGGTTATCCCGGACGCGGACTGGAGCTCTACGATCCGCTGACCGGCGAAGGTTTCATCACCGCGCAATGGCTCGCCGATCGCGCGCAAATGCTGGCCCGGTTGATTGCCCGAACCCAGGGCTCGTTCGGAGAACACTCGCTGCAGAAGTTTTCCTACTCCGATCTCGCCTCAGCCAAACAAGTGCCGATGACCACCGGTGTGTTGAACCCGCTGGTCATGTTCGGTGATGACGGCGCGCGGTCTTTCGCGGGCGGTGCGAGCACGGATCATCTGTATGGCGGCGCGGGCAATGACACGATCAACGGACTGGCAGGTGACGATGTCATCGAGGGTGGGCGCGGCAACGACTTGCTTGCTGGAGGCGACGGCAATGATGCGCTGTACGCAATGGCCGGTGATGATGTTCTGGTCGGAGGAAAGGGTAACGACTCTTTGATCGGCGGCGCAGGCAGCGACCGCTATGAGTTTTCCAGCGGTGATGGCATCGATGAGATCTTCGACGCCAACGCCAATGGGCAGCTGTGGATCAACGGCGCGCCGATTCCTTCACTCAAACGCCGCGCCCCTTTGAGCAATATCTGGTCGACCGAGGATCAGGCCATCACCCTGACTCTCATCGAAGAACTCAGCGAACCCACGCTCAACATAAAATATGGCCTGAACGATCTCGTCGTTATCAAGAACTTCCGCCCCGGGATGTTGGGTATCCGACTTCCTGAACACCAAGACCATACGGTCTCTGCTCCCGATCTGGTTCTCCAGGGCGACTGGAAAGCGAAAGATATCGACCCCAATGTTCCCGGGGATCAGTTCTCATACGATGAATTGGGCAACGCCTTGCTATTGGCCAACGTAAAACAGAGAAACAAGGCCGATGTGCTTTACGGCTCTGCCAAGGACGACGTCATTCTCGGACTTGGCGGATCAGACCGATTGTTCGGTAAGGACGGAAACGATCAGTTGTTTGGGGATAAACAGACGACGCTCGAAAAGGCCATGGCCGCTGGCGACTCTAAAGGGAAAGCCGCTCGAGGCGATTGGCTTGATGGAGGGGCAGGCCACGATTTGCTCATCGGTACGGCATCCCAGGACGTGCTTCTGGGCGGTAACGATCGGGATACGCTGATTGGAGGTGCGGGGGATGACGTTTTATCAGAGGATGAAACGACCGGCGCGTTGGAGCAGAAATGGGGATTCAAACGCGTCAAAGTTCTTATAGACGGTGGTGTCACCAGTCACCGAACTGTCTTTTCTAAGGCCTCCTTTAACAGTTCGACGCAGGGCGATAACGATGTTCTCTACGGCCAGGGCGGTCGCGATGTTCTCAATGGCGGATGGGGTGAGGATCTGCTTGATGGCGGAACTGAAGATGATCTTCTTTGGGGGGAGGGGGGGAATGACACGCTGGCCGGAGGAAGCGGTAACGACACAATGATGGGGGACAACCTCGATTGGGGCGGGGGACTGCAAAGCAAACACCATGGCAACGATGTATTGCACGGTGGAAGTGGCGATGATTGGCTCGCTGGTAACGGTGGAGCCGATGCGATGTATGGTGGCTCAGGCAATGACACTCTCCACGGGGATGACGATGTACTGAACGGCGTTGCCGGTGACGCCGCCCACTTTTTTGGAAATGACCTGCTGGACGGTGGTGCGGGAGACGACAAACTTTTGGGCGGCGGGGCGAATGATCTGCTGTTCGGGGGTGAAGGTAACGACGTGCTGGCCGGGGATTATGCTGAGCATCCGGTTCGTTATCACGGTAATGATTTACTTGATGGTGGAGCGGGCGATGACACACTTCAGGGCATGGGTGGCTCCGATACCCTGATCGGTGGGGCAGGGGCTGACGCGATGGATGGCGATGTGTCCAACCTGCAGGCAGGTGGAATCAACAATGATTACCTTCAAGGCGATGAAGGAAACGATACCCTTTTGGGCGGCTTGGGCGCCGACACACTTTATGGCGGCGCTGATGATGACATTTTATCCGGCGATTACGAGCAGACAGCGGAGGCTGAACACGGCGCAGATTATCTGGACGGTGGTTCAGGCAACGATACCTTGCTGGGCGGTGGTGGCAACGACACTTTGTTGGGCGGGGAGGGTGTAGACCACCTTCGTGGAGATTCCGGCAATAACGTTTTTGATGGCGGTGCCGGTAACGACGTGCTGGAAGGCCATGACGGCGCTGATGTTTATTATTTCGGGACTGGTGATGGTCTTGATGTAATCACCGATTCGGGCGGCAGCAATATCATCAAGTTCGGTGCCGGGTTTTCTGCGGAACGTCTGAAAGCCGACATCATTGATGTTTCCGTAGGCCGGGTATTGCGGCTGTTCAATGGTGAGGGGGACGCCATCCTTATCAGGAATTATGAAGAATGGAAGAATTCCACGTTCAGCTTCAGCGATGGCGTTGTACTTGGTTATGAGGATGTCCTGCGCAAAACATTGCCGCCGATAAAGGTGCCCGAGTCACCTGTACCGGAAGTTGTAACCGCCACAGGAATCCAGCAAAGCAAAGTTGAAGATCCGGTTCAGCCAGACGATGTAACCCTCGCGGCGCAACGTCCTGTGGCATCTGATCACCCCGTTGACTGGACTGAAAAATTCCTAGCGCAAATCAAATCCAGGCGCTACGCCCGCAAACACGCCACAGGTTTCACCTTGAGTGATCAAGGCGTCTGGGGTCGCAGTCATATCACGACTAGCGACACCGGTTACATCACTCACACCGAGCTGAGCGATGACGGCGTCGAAGCGGGAACACTGTCTGAAACGCCGCCATGGATGAAGGTTGATGCAGGGCATGCCGTGGTCAGTGACAGGCAGTCGAAAACCACAACCCGTGTCGAACATAAACAGGTGAAAGCCGATGGGGCGATAGCCTCTTCGAGTCAGGCGCCTCGCTATTATCGATCCGGCTCGGCCACCGGCTTTTCATTCAATACGGGAGATGTATTGGTTGAAGACCGTAAGGAATCCGGCGCGCTTGAGGGCTGGTACATCTATCCGGCAGCAAACTTCGGTTCGGGGGAAACGGTGCCCAAGGCGTTTCGCTGGGATGTCACAACTGAAACGATCAAACGCAAAATCGTCCCTGGCGACGATGCCGGCGGGCGAGTCAACGTCGAAGTGGAAAACGTTTTCCACGGCGGCGCGGGAGACGATCTGATTGTCGCTTATGCAGGCTCCCCACTTGACTACGGCACTGTCGGCGACAGAACACCGGGCGCGTTTTTATCCGCAGGTGCAGGTGACGACATCTTGCTGGGCTCCGAGGGCGCCGACTATCTGGTCAGCGGGGCAGGGGATGATTGGCTTTACGGTGAAGACGGTGCCGACACCTACATCGTGCAAGCGCACGCCGGAGCAACTACCACGATTGCGGATGTGCCGAACCCTGTTTTCCACCGAGCAGAAGTTGGCGCAGCGGGGTGGAAAGACGAGTACGGGTTGATCGATCAGGACACGGTCGTCCTTCCAGCAGATGCGCAGCGCGATGCACTGCAATTGAGCTGGGGTGCTGCGCTGATAGAAACCACACATGTCGAGCTGGAACTCAACCCCGGTCGCGGGGCACACCGCAATCCGCCAAGAGCGAAAATGCTCCATCCGACACTCGATATCAATTGGGGTGGGATGCAGAAAGTTCGCATCGTCTTGCCCCTCAACGGTGAACTTGAGGGGGCCGGGATTGAGCTCTTGAATTTCGCCGATGGGTCGGTCGTGAGTTTGAAACAACTCTTGGAGTCAAGTCAACTGGGCCCTGCGCCCGAGACTTTTCATACGGGTGTAACCGTTAACAATTCAACGCGTTTTACGTCTCTGCGAGACGGACGGCCGCTGCCGTTAGTCGGTGGTCGAGGCAACGACACGATAAGCGGCGCGGGGGAAATCCGAGGCATGGAAGGGGATGACGTGCTCACGGGCAGCCCCGGTGATGATCTGCTGTTGGGTGGGCCGGGCAATGACACGCTAACCGGTGGCGCCGGAAATGATATCTACCGATACGATGGCCTCGGCAGGGACGTGATCATCAATCGCGGAGACGGCCTTGACGGGATCGACTTTTCCGAACGCAGGCTGACGATCGACAACTTGAAGTTTCACCGTGAGCGCGATGATCTGGTGATCGTGGTGGATTACGGCATGGCACCGAAAATCCGGGTTTCCAATCATTTTTCCGCAGGCGAAAGCGCTATCGGCTTCATAAGAGTCAGCGAAGGAACAGCGACTCAAGACTACAGCGCGATGCAGATTGCTGAACGTCTGCATCCTCTTCCGCCATTGAGGGATGTCGAAGACATTTTGATAAAGGGCGACGAAGAAGCGCAGCGGGCGTTGACGGAGATCATTCAGTTTTACGAGCTGAATGTCTGAGTCGTATGGCGACCGATTGAGCCAGCTCGCGATGGGAATCCAGTCGTCATCGCGAGCATCGCGTCAGTTCAATACTGCGTCAGATCCGCCAACGGATGCCGCCCCTCCCAGACCTTGTGGAAATGCGCCTCGACCACCGCATCCGGCACATTATTGATATCCGGCCAATGCCAGTGCGGCTTCTGATCCTTATCGATCAACCGCGCGCGAACCCCTTCGCTGAACTCCGGATGCCGGCAGCAATTGAGGCTCAGGGTGTATTCCATCTGAAAGACTTCGGCCAGTGACATGTGGCGAGCACGGATGATCTGTTCCCAGACCAGATGCGCGGTCAGTGGCGAGCCTTCGCTCATGGTTTTCGCCGCCCGCGCGATCAACGGATCGCTGCTGTCGCGTTGCAGGCCGATGGCTTTCCACGCACAGGTAACGTCGCTGACGTCGAGCAGTTCGTCGATCTGCTGACGACGTGGCAGCCACTGCGCTTCGGGCATCTGCGCCACGGCTTCCTGCTGCAGGGCCTTGAGCAGACTGTTGAGCTGCATGTCGGTCTGTTCCTGCCAATTCAGTTGCAGCAGGCCTTCGATCAGTTGTGGCTGCTGTTCGTCGAGCAGGAAGCGGTCAGCCAGATCGAGATCGATCGCATCACGAGCGTTCATGTGCGCGCCGGTCAGGCCGAGGAACAAACCGAGCTTGCCCGGCAGCCGGGCGAGAAACCAACTGGCGCCGACGTCCGGATACAAACCAATGCTGATTTCCGGCATCGCCAAGCGGCTGCTCGGCGTGACGATCCGCGTACTCGCGCCTTGCAGCAGGCCCATACCGCCACCGAGCACGTAACCATGGCCCCAGCAGATCAACGGTTTCGGATAGGTGTGCAGGCTGTAATCCAGGCGATATTCCGCGCTGAAAAACTGCGCGGCCAGCGGCGGGACTTCGCCGGGGTGGGCGCGACAGGCCTCGACCAGGCTGCGCACCTCGCCGCCGGCGCAGAAGGCCTTGGCGCCGTTACCGCGCAGCAGCACACAGACGATTTGTGGATCCTTGGCCCAAGCATTCAACTTGTCGCTGAGGGCGTTGATCATCGGCAGGGACAGCGCGTTCAGCGACTTTTCAGCATCCAGGCTGGCGATACCGATGCGGGCGCCGTCGGTGCCGGTGAGTTCTTCGAAGTGCAGATTCATCGTGACCTCGATCGGGAATTTGAACGATCAGTATGATCGTTGTGTGGGAAAGTGCCGGATCTGCATCAGATCAATTGACAAGCGTGGTCGGCTTTCCTAGGGTTCGCCCCATTGTTTTTGCCGGGTATGACCATGACTGCTGACGACCGTATCAAACTCGAACCGAGCTGGAAGGAGGCACTGCGTGCTGAGTTCGACCAGCCTTACATGGCAGAGTTGCGCCAGTTTCTGCAGCAGGAGCGGGCGGCCGGCAAGGAAATCTATCCGCCGGGGCCGATGATTTTCAATGCCTTGAACTCGACGCCGCTGGATAAAGTGAAGGTGGTGATCCTCGGCCAGGATCCGTATCACGGCCCGGGTCAGGCCCATGGCCTGTGCTTCTCGGTGCAACCGGGTGTGCCGGCGCCGCCGTCGCTGGTCAACATCTATAAAGAGTTGAAACGTGACCTGAACATCGACATTCCCACTCACGGCTACTTGCAGAGCTGGGCCGATCAGGGCGTGTTGATGATCAACACCACCATGACCGTCGAGCGCGCCAATGCCAATGCGCACAAGGACAAGGGCTGGCAGTTCTTTACTGATCGGATCATTGAGCTGGTCAGCGAGCGCCAGCCGCATCTGGTGTTCATGCTTTGGGGCGCCCATGCGCAGAGCAAGCAAAAGCTGATCGACGCGACCAAGCATCTGGTGCTGACGTCGGTGCATCCGTCGCCGCTGTCGGCGTATCGCGGGTTTTTGGGTTGTGGGCATTTCAGCCGGACCAACAAGTTTCTCGAGCAGAATGGCGAGACGCCGATCGAGTGGCGTTTGCCGCCGATTTGATGTCAGTCTGAAGGGCCCCATCGCTGGCAAGCCAGCTCCCACAGGGTGTTGTGGTGTGCACATAATCTGTGGCAGCCACAAGAACCTGTGGGAGCTGGCTTGCCAGCGATGGGGGCAACGCGGTCTTATTCGGGATTACGATTCCAGTACTTGAACAACGGCTCCGCCAGAAACAGCACAAACAACAATCGCATCACCTGCATCGCTGTCACCAGCGGCACCGACAATTGCAGGGTCTCTGCCGTCAGACTCATCTCGGCAATCCCGCCGGGCATCATGCCCAGGGTCAGCGAACGCAAATCCAGATGGGTCAGCGCACTCAAGCCCAACGCCGCCAACGTCGCGATCAACATGGTCAACGCCGTGCCGATCAACGTCCGCCCCATGAATGAAGGCGCACGGCGGAAAAACTGCCGGTTGAAGTGACAACCCAAACCACTGCCAATCAACCACTGGCCAATCTGACTGCCGCCATTGGGCAAGCCAATGTGCAGATCCCAGCCAATGCTCACCGCGGCACTCACCAGCAACGGCCCGAACAGCCACGGATTGGGTTGGCGCAAACGCTGCCAGAGCCAGGCGAGCAAACCGCCCGCCGGAAACAGAATCGCCAGCCAGCGCCAATCGACGCTGCCGGCATGAGAAATCGGTGTGCCGTCGCCAAGCAAATACTTGAACGCCGCCGGCACACACAAGACCACCACCAACACCCGTAAACTCTGCCCCGCCGCAACATGACTGAGCATCGCGCCATTTCGCGCGCCGAGGTTGACCATCTCCCCGGAACCGCCCGGCATGCTCGAGAAAAACGCTGTGGCGCGATCCTCACCGGTGCGGCGCATCAACCACACGCCGACCACCGCCGACACACTGGTGACCAGCGCACCGAAGAAGATCAAACCGAAATGACTGAGCACCTGCTCCATCACCACCGGGGTGAAGTGCAGGCCGATGCCGATGCCGACGATCCACTGACCGCACTTGCGGCCGCCAGGGATTTCGGTGAGTTGCCACGGGGTCAGGCAGCGCACGAGGATGATCGCCAGCAACGAGCCGACCATCCACGGCAGTGGCCAGCCGATCTGGCTGGCGAGGTAACCGCCAAGCAGACCGACCAGCGGGGTTCCCCACCAGGATTTCAGTGAGGCGCGATCAAACATCGGCAATGGCGCGACGCGCGACCGAACGTTTGCGCCAGATACGCAGCAGCGGCATCAGCAGCATGATCGCAGTCAGCACCCAGACACCGAAGGTGATCGGGCTCGACCAGAGGATCTCCAGTGCACCGTTGGAAATCGACAGCGCGCGACGCAGGTTCTGCTCCATCAAGCCACCGAGGATGAAGCCCAGCAGTACCGGCGACAACGGGAAGTCGAGCTTGCGCAGGATGTAGCCGAAGATGCCGATGCCGACCATCAGGAACAGGTCGAAGGTGGTGGCGTGCACTGCGTAAACGCCAATCCCGGTGATGATCGCGATCACCGGCACCAGTGCCCAGTTCGGCACGGCGAGGATGCGGGTGAAGATGCGGATCATCGGAATGTTGAGGATCACCAGCATGATGTTGGCGATGAACAACGACGCGATCAGACCCCAGACAATGTCCGGTTGTTGCTGGAACAGCAGTGGGCCCGGGGTGATGTTGTACAGCGACAGGGCGCCGATCATCACCGCCGTGGTGCCCGAACCTGGCACACCCAGCGTCAGCATCGGCACCAAAGCACCACAAGCCGAAGCACCGATGGCAGTTTCTGGCGCGGCGAGACCACGAGCGTCACCCTGACCGAATTTGCCACTGGCACCGGCGATGCGTTTTTCGGTCATGTAGGCCACAGCACTGGCCAGCGTCGCGCCGGCACCCGGCAACACGCCCATGATGAAACCGAGCAGGCCGCAACGGATGTTCACCACGAACACCGACGACGCTTCCTTGAAGTTGAACATCATCCGCCCGGTAGCTTTCACTGCTTCCTGGCCGCGATGGGTTTTCTCCAGCAGCAACAGGATTTCACTGACCGAGAACAGGCCCAGCACCAGCACGACGAACTGGATGCCGTCGGTCAGGTGAATGTTGTCGCCGGTAAAGCGATAAACGCCGCTGTTGGCATCGATGCCGACGCTCGACAGGAACAGGCCGATCAATGCCGCGATAAAGGTTTTCAACGGCCGATCCCCGGCCATGCCGCCGAGACAGACAATCGCAAACACCATCAGCACGAAATATTCCGCAGGCCCGAAGGCGATCGCCCATTTCGCCAGCAACGGCGCGAACAGGACCATGCCGCAGGTGGCGATAAACGCGCCGATAAACGAACTCCACGCCGACAGCGACAGCGCCACACCGGCCAGGCCTTTACGGGCCATCGGGTAACCGTCGAGGGTGGTCATCACGGTCGATGCTTCGCCGGGAATGTTCAGCAGGATCGAGCTGATCCGGCCACCGTATTCGCAGCCCAGATACACCGCTGCCAGCAGGATCAACGCCGACTCCGGCGGCAGGCCGAGGGCGAAGGCAATCGGAATCAGCAGTGCCACGCCGTTGATCGGACCGAGGCCCGGCAGCAGGCCGACGACAGTGCCGATCAGTGTGCCGGTCAGGGCCGTGACCAGGTTGTACGGGCTCAGCGCGACGCCGAAGCCTTGACCCAAATAACCGAGGGTATCCATATCAGTTCTCCAGCACGTCGAGCAGGCCAAGGGGCAGCGGAACGTCCATCACACGGTCGAACAGCAGGTACAGACCGATGGCCATCAGTGTGGTCACCACGATGCTCGGCATCCAGCGACCGCCATACAGGCGTGCCATCGGAATGCCGATGAGGATGCTGCTGAGGATGAAACCCAGCGGTTCGAAGAGACCGGCGAACACCAGCAGCAGTGCGACGCAGATAGCAATCTTGGTCAGGGTTTCGCGATCCAGTGGCGGCTCGTCTTCACTGTGTTTGATCGGCGCCGGGCGGAACACCATGTACAGCAGCGCCGCGCCCATCAGGCCGAGCATCAGCAGAGGGAAGGCACGCGGGCCGACCGGTTCGTAGGAAAAGGCCGCTTGGTACGGCCACGCCATCAATGCCAGGCCGGCGCAAACCAGCAACAGCACGGAGGCGAAAATGCGTTGAATAAGCATGGGAGCTCCTGGGCCGCGTCCCCGCATCCGGGAACGCAGCCGCTAGACAGAGGCGATCACTGGATCAGGCCGAACTCTTTGGCCAGCACTTTGTAGTCCGCGACTTGCTTCTTCACGTAGGTGTCGAGTTCCGGGCCGGTCATGGCGAACGGGAACAGTTCACGCTGATCGCGCAGCTTGGCGAACTCGTCGGAGGCCAGCAGTTTGTCGAACGAGTCTTTCCACCAGGCGTAGTCTTCATCGCTGACTTTTGGCCCGAGGTAGAAACCGCGAACCACCGGCCAGACGATGTCGTAGCCTTGCTCGCGCGCGGTCGGGATGTCTTTCATTTCCGGCTCGTCAAGGCGCTTGTCGGCGAACACCGCGAGTAGACGCATGTCGCCGCTCTGGATGTGCGGCATGGAGTCGGAGATGTCGGTGCTGCCGACCTGGATGTGACCGCCGAGCAGAGCGGTAGCGATTTCACCGCCGCCTTCGAGGGCGACGTAACGCAGGTCACGCGGGTTGATCCCGGCAGCCTTGGCGATCAGTGCGGTCTGCATCCAGTCCTGGCTGCCGACGGTGCCGCCGGAACCGATCACCACCGAGCTTGGATCTTTCTTCAAGGCCTGAACGAGATCGTCGAGGGTCTTGTAGGGCGAATCGCTTTTCACCGCGATGGCGCCGTAGCTGGTGCCGACCGCTGCCAACCAGCGCACGTTGGTCTCGTCGAAGCGACCGAACTTGCCTTGGGCCAGGTTCAACAGCGAACCGCTCGACCACGCCACCAGCGTGCCGGCATCCGCCGGACGTTGCGCGACCACGGCGTTGTAGGCCACTGCGCCGACACCGCCGGGCATGTAGGTCACACGCATCGGTTTGCTCAGCAGTTTCTGGTTGACCAGTGCGCTCTGCACCAGCTTGCAGGTCAGGTCGAAACCACCGCCGGGGGAGGCCGGGGCGATACATTCCGGACGTTTCGGTTCGGCCATCAGTTGGCCGGCAAACAGGATGCAACTGGCGGCCAGTGCAACTTTACGCAGTGACAGGTTCATTCGATTCTCCACGGGCATTGTTGTTATTCGACGTGTTTTCACTTACGGGCATTTACCAAAGTGCAACGCTGTAGCTCACCAGCAAACGCACTTCGTCTGCATCGCGAGCCGAGTAGTTGGAGCGGTAAGTGGCATTACGCAAACGCACGGCGACATCCTTCAAGGCGCCGCTTTGTACTACATATTTGATCTCGGTGTTGCGTTCCCACTCTTTGCCTTCTTCACCGTTCTTGAGCTTGATGTTGTCACCGCTCAGGTAACGGCTCATGAAGCTCAGGCCTGGAATGCCGAGCTTGGCGAAGTCAAAGTCGTAACGAGCCTGCCAGGAGCGTTCTTCAGCGCCGGCGAAATCGTTGATCTGCACGAAGTTGACCAGGTACGGGTCGCTGCCATCGACGTAAGGGAAAGCGCTGTCGCCGGACATGTGCTGATAACCGGCGCTGAACTTGTGGCCGCTCAGCGCGTAGCTGACCAGACCGTTGAGCGAGCGGTTGTCGATCTCGCCACCACGGGCTGCGCCCTGATCATCACTGACCGCAAAGCGCAGGTCAGTGGCAAACGTGCCGGGGCCCATCGGCCGCGAGGCCACAAGTCCAAAGAAGTGCTGGTTGTAGACTTCATCGAGTTGAGCGAAGTGGTAACTGCCGGTGATCTTGTCGGTGAACTTGTAGTCCACGCCGCCAAAATCAAAGTGCTTGCCGGCAGCGGTGCCAGCGAAACGGCTGTTCTTGTTGTTGAGGGCGATGTCCTCGAAATCGGTGCTGTCGCGATCCTTGGCTTTTTCCAGTCGACCACCGGTGAAGGTCAGGTTCTTGATCTCTTTGGAAGTCAGCAAGCCACCTTCAAAGGTCTGCGGCAGGATGCGCCCGTCGTTCGGTTTGAGAATCGGCAGTTCAGGAATCAGGCTGCCGATTTTAAGTTCGGTGGCAGAGATTTTTACTTTGCCGGTCAGGCCGACCTTGGAGTATTCATCTGCCGCGCGTCCGTCATCGTGGGTCGGCAGCAGGCCGGTACCGGTGCGATCCGGGCTCGAATCCAGTTTTACCCCAAGCATGCCCAGCGCATCGACACCGAACCCCACGGTGCCGTCGGTGTAACCCGATTGCAGATTGAGCATGAAACCCTGGGCCCATTCGTCACGCTTGGATTGCTGGGCGCTGGTGCCATCGCGAAAGTCGCGGTTGAAATACATGTTGCGGGTTTCGAAGGTGGCGCTGCTGTCTTCAATGAAGTCGGCAAAACTCAACGGCGAAAAACCGGCGAGCGCGGCGGCACTGGCGAGGGCGGTGTGACTGAAACGGGAAGGGCGAACAGGCGTGGATGCCTGAGGCTGCATGGACGGCATGCGGGTGTACTCCGTTTATTGTTCTTATTGGTCGAAAACGCTTCGAGGCGTTTTTCGTTGCGCTGTGTGGCATCAGCGACGGCAGTCGGAACTGTCCGTGGGCCGACTGTAACCAGCTAACCTTTCGCTAACCTTTCAGCAGACTTTCAAGGTTTTCGGGCTTCACAGCGGCGGTTGCGGCTGTAAACTCCGCGGCAAAGCGTGGCGTCGGCCATCCCTGAACGAGGTAAAAATCCATGCGTGTCCTGCTCGTCGAAGACCATCTGCAACTGGCCGAAAGTGTCGCTCAGGCGCTCAAAAGCACCGGTCTGACCGTGGATGTGTTGCACGATGGCGTGGCCGCCGATCTGGCCTTGAGCAGCGAGGAATACGCTGTGGCGATCCTCGATGTCGGCCTGCCACGCATGGACGGTTTCGAGGTCCTCGCGCGGTTGCGCGCACGTGGAAAAAATCTGCCGGTGTTGATGCTGACGGCGCGTAGCGATGTGAAGGATCGCGTCCACGGCCTCAATCTGGGCGCCGACGATTACCTCGCCAAACCGTTCGAACTGACCGAACTGGAAGCGCGGGTCAAAGCCTTGCTGCGTCGCAGCGTGCTCGGCGGCGAACGCCAGCAGCGCTGTGGCGTGCTGGCCTACGACCTCGACACCCGACGTTTCACCCTTGGCGAAGAATTGCTGACGTTGACGTCCCGCGAGCAAGCGGTGCTGGAAGCGCTGATTGCCCGGCCGGGGCGGGTGATGAGCAAGGAGCAACTGGCGTCCCAGGTGTTCGGTCTCGACGAAGAGGCCAGTCCCGATGCCATCGAGATCTACGTCCATCGCTTGCGCAAGAAGCTCGACGGTCAACCGGTAGCGATCGTGACGTTCCGCGGCCTCGGTTACCTGCTGGAAAGCCGCGATGCATAAGCCCAGCAGCCTGCGCTGGCGCTTGCTGTGGAACCTCGCGTTGTTGCTGGTGGTGTTGATGCTCGCCAGTGGTTTGAGTGCGTACTGGAATGGTCGCGAAGCTGCCGACACGGCATACGACCGCACGCTGCTGGCCTCGGCGCGAACCATCGCGGCGGGTCTGTCGCAACGTGACGGCACACTGAGTGCCGATGTGCCTTACGTGGCACTCGACACCTTCGCTTATGACAGCGCCGGGCGGATTTACTATCAGGTCAATGACATCCATCAGAAGCTGATTTCCGGCTATGAAAACCTGCCCGGGCCGCCGCCCGGAACGCCGCGAACGGACAGTTACCCCGCGTTGGCGCGCTTTTACAACGCCACGTACAAAGGTCAGAACGTGCGCGTGGTCAGTCTGCTCAAAGCGGTGACCGAGCCGAACATGAACGGCATGGCGGAAATCCGCGTCGCCGAAACCGATGAAGCACGAGTGAGCATGGCGCGCAGTCTGGCCGCCGATACCTTGCTGCGATTGGGCATGCTGGCGATCGGCGCGCTGTTGCTGGTCTGGTTCGCGGTGAGTGCGGCACTGCGCCCATTGGAGCGCCTGCGCACGGCGGTGGAAGAGCGTCAGCCCGACGACTTGCGGCCGCTGCCCTTGGTTGAAGTGCAGCATGAACTGTGGCCGTTGGTGCGTGGACTCAATCATTTCACCGAGCGATTGCGCGGGCAGTTCGAACGGCAGGCGCAGTTCATTGCCGATGCGGCCCATGAGTTGCGTACGCCTTTGGCGGCGCTGAAGGCGCGGCTTGAGTTGGGCCTGCGTTCGAACGAACCCGAGACGTGGCGTACGACATTGGAATCCTCGGCGCAAAGCACTGATCGCCTGACCCATCTGGCCAATCAGTTGCTGTCGCTGGCGCGCGTCGAAAACGGCGCACGGGCGATTGCCGAGGGCGGCGCGCAGTTGCTCGATCTGAGCCAGTTGGCCCGGGAATTGGGCATGGCCATGGCGCCGTTGGCGCACAAGCGCGGGGTGGCGCTGGCGCTGGAGGCGGACGAACCGGTCTGGCTGCGCGGTGAGCCGACTCTGCTGAATGAGTTGCTGAGCAATCTGGTGGACAACGCCTTGGCGCACACGCCACCGGGCGGCAATGTGATTTTGCGCGTGACAGCGCCGGCTGTGCTTGAGGTCGAAGATGACGGCCCGGGCATTCCGCTGGAGGAGCGCGACCGGGTGTTCGAGCGGTTCTACCGGCGTAATCAGCAGGTGGCGGGTTCTGGGCTGGGACTGGCGATTGTTGGCGAGATCTGCCGGGCGCATTTGGCCCAGATCAGTTTGCACGATGGCGAGCACGCGGGGTTGAAGGTGCGGGTCAGTTTTATTGCCGGGTGATTCTGCGGTGTTCTTGCAGGCCCCTTCGCGAGCAAGCTCGCCCCCACTCTGGAATGCATTTTCCTGTGGGAGCGAGCTTGCTCGCGAAGGGCGCGCCTCGGTCTCGAATCAGTAAAACATCGTCCGCGACTCTTCCAGATCGTCACACAGCGCTTTGTTTTCCGGATCAATCCCAAGCTTCCTGAACGCCGGAACTGTCATCGGATCAATCCGCGCAAACGGATGATCGGTGTCCTTGTGACAATACAGGCTCGCCACTTGCACCAGATCGACGTAATCGATGGCCGTCGAGTCGCGCTTGAAGTCCTGATAGCGCCCCGGCAACTCCACCAGACGTTCCGGAAACTCCCAGACGCGCAACAACTTGTCGCCCAGCAACGGATGAATGTGATCGATCACATGGTTGAGGCTGACCGGATCCGACAGCAGCTCATAGTGATCTTCTGCGTAGGTCAGAATCGGCAACACGCCGATCTGGTGCACCAGTCCGCCGAGGGCTGCCTGATCGGGTTTGAGTTGTGTGTAGCGGCGGCACAACGCATAACTGACCCCGGCAATTTCCAGGCTCTTGCGCCAGACTTCGCGCATCTTCTGTTCGACCACTTCGGAGCGGGCGTGGAAGATCTGCTCCATCACCAGACCGATCGCCAGGTTGCTGCTGTAGTTGATGCCTAGCCGGGTGATGGCGGTGTGCAGATCGGTAACTTCCTGTGCAGCGCGCAGCAGCGGGCTGTTGACCACTTTGATCAGGCGCGCCGACAGCGCCGTGTCCCGGCCGATCACTTTGCTCAGGTCGCTGACGCTGATTTCCGGGTCTTCAGCGGCCTTGCGAATCTGCAGGGCCACCTCCGGCAACGTGGGCAGAACCAGGTCATCGTTATCGATGGCCTCAACCAAATCCTGTTGGACTTTTTCCGCCAGTTCGCTCATTTAAACTCTCTAGGGTGTTGCAACAAATGCTGCGATCAGCGCTGGATTTCGCGGTCGCGATCCAGTTCGTAAGGCAGGTCGAGCAGATGCAGCGCGGGACCTTCGAGGGTGCCCAGATGCAAATCACCGGCTTCGGCAGCTTCGGCCTGCAGCACCGCCAGGAGTTCAATGTTTTGCCCGGCCTTGGCGGCCAGCACCACTTCGCCGATGGAGCTGTTGTGGCTCGGCGCAAACAGTTGTGTGCCAGGCTCCGGCAAATCAGCAGCGTCCAGGCTCAGGCGATACAGACGACGCTTGAGTTTGCCCAGGTACTGCATGCGCGCGACGATTTCCTGGCCGGTGTAGCAGCCTTTCTTGAAGCTCACGCCGCCAACGGCTTGCAGGTTGAGCATTTGCGGGATGAACAGCTCACGGGTACTTGGCATGACCTGACCGATACCGGCACGGATCTGGCCCAGCAGCCATTGATTCAGCTCGGCTTCAGGCAGGGCTGCGGACAATTTGGCTTTGATCGCGTCAGTCTGATCGGCCGGTGCCCAGAGTTCGGCGCGATCCGGCGAGACGCGAATCGCGATCAGACCCTCATTACGCACAACGCTGTCGGTTTCGTCTGGCAAATTCAGGCCGAGGCTGCTCAGTGCGGCGTCGCCCGACCTCAGGCCAAAACGCACCCAAGCGGCACTTTCGTCGGTCAGTTTCGATTTGGAGAACACTGCGTACTTTTTCAGGTCCGCCAGTTGCGGCTCCAGCAGCTCGCTGGCCATCGCCATAACCACGCCGTCACCTTCGAGCAAAATGCGGAAACTCGACTGCATCCGGCCTTTCTGTGTGCAACGGGCGCCGAGGCTGGCACGCGTGTCGCTGAGGTAATTGAGGTTGCAGGTCAACTGGCCTTGCAGGAATTTTCCGGCATCCGCGCCGCGAACCGCGAGAACGCCTTCATGAGACAGGGTGCAGAAAAAAGCAGAATCGGCCATGGGTCATCGCAGGGTAAATAGACTGGGGCACATCATAAGGGCGCGTCGGTGAAATGGGTAGTTGATAAAGGATCGGTGGTGCCCGACCAAAGCCGACTGTGCGACCCGTCTCGGGGCTGTATACTTGCCGCCAAATTTGAGGAGGGCCCCATGGTCGAACAAGTTGAACTGAATCGCCTGTTTTGGCACAGCCGTCGCGGCATGCTTGAGCTTGACGTGTTGCTGGTGCCGTTCGTGCAGGAGGTTTACGCGACGTTGAACCAGGTGGATCGCGATCTGTATGTGCGTCTGCTGACGTGCGAGGATCAGGACATGTTCGGCTGGTTCATGGAGCGCAGCGAGTCCGAAGATCCGGAACTGCAGCGCATGGTTCGCATGATTCTGGACCGTGTTCAGCCCAAGTAACACGTTCGAATGCCGCTGGCATGCCTCACGGCAGTTGCTGGCGGCGTATCTGTTGGCCCAGGCGTTCGCACTGGGTGCGTTGTTTCTGCTTTCTATTCCACTCTGGGCCAGTCTGCTCGGGGCTTTTGGCTGTCTGCTGCATGGCTTCTGGGTGTTGCCTCGGCAGATTCTGCTGAGTCATCCCAAGGCGTTTCGTGGAGTGCGTCGGGACGCCGATGGCTGGCAGTTGTGGAATCAGGCGAAGGGCTGGCAAGCGGTGCAACTGCGCCCGGACAGTCTGGCGCTACCGCTGATTGTGGTGCTGAGATTCAGATTGCGCGGCGAATGGTGGGTCAGATCGATCTGCGTGCCACGGGACTCGCAGACGGCGGATCTGCACCGACGCCTGCGAGTACGGCTCAAGTTCAGCCGACGTAGGTGGGCGGCACCAGAATAGTGTCGAGCGCTTCGGGCAGCATGTCCGGATAGTCGAGGGTGTAATGCAGGCCGCGACTCTCCTTGCGCTCCATGGCTGATCGGATCATCAGTTCGGCCACTTGTGCCAGATTGCGCAACTCGATCAGATCGCGGCTGACTTTATAGTTGCTGTAGAACTCGTCGATCTCGTCCAGCAGCAGGCGCACGCGGTGTTGAGCCCGTTGCAGGCGCTTGTTGGTGCGCACGATGCCGACGTAGTCCCACATGAATCGCCGCAGTTCATCCCAGTTGTGCGCGATGATCACGTCTTCGTCGGAATCGGTCACCTGGCTGGCGTCCCACGCGGGCAGGGCACTTGGCGCGGCGATATCGTCCAGCTGCGCGAGAATGTCCGCCGCGGCCGAGCGGGCATAGACGAAACATTCGAGCAGCGAGTTGCTAGCCATGCGGTTAGCGCCATGCAGGCCGGTGAAGCTGGTTTCACCAATCGCATACAGGCCGGGAACATCGGTGCGGCCGTTCTGATCGACCATCACACCACCGCAGGTGTAGTGCGCGGCGGGTACCACCGGGATTGGCTGCTTGGTGATGTCGATGCCGAACCCGAGACAGCGCTCATAAACAGTCGGGAAGTGGGTCTTGATGAACGATTCGGGCTTGTGGCTGATATCGAGATAGACGCAGTCGACGCCCAGACGCTTCATTTCATGGTCGATGGCCCGCGCGACGATGTCGCGTGGTGCCAGCTCGGCGCGCTTGTCGAAGCGAGACATGAAGCGTTCGCCATTGGGCAGCTTCAAATGGGCGCCTTCGCCGCGCAGGGCTTCGGTGATCAGAAAACTCTTGGCTTGCGGGTGATACAGGCAGGTGGGGTGGAACTGGTTGAATTCCAGGTTCGCCACGCGGCAGCCCGAACGCCAGGCCATGGCGATGCCATCACCGCAGGCGCCGTCGGGGTTACTGGTATAGAGGTAGACCTTGGCGGCACCGCCCGAGGCCAGAATCACGAAGCGTGCGCCGTAGGTGTCGACCTCGCCGGTTTTGCGATTGAGTACATAGGCGCCGAGGCAGCGCTCGCCTTCCATGCCCAAGCGACGTTCGGTGATCAGGTCGACGGCAACGCGCTGCTCCAGCAGCTCGATGTTCGAACGTTCTTTGGCCTGGGCCAGCAAGGTTTTGAAGATGGCGGCGCCGGTGGCGTCGGCGGCGTGGATGATGCGTCGGTGGCTGTGACCGCCCTCGCGGGTCAGGTGGAATTCGAATCCGCCGTCCTCAGTGCCGGACTGATCGTCGCGGGTGAAGGGGACGCCTTGATCGATCAGCCACTGGATGGCTTCGCGGCTGTGCTCCACGGTGAAGCGTACGGCGTCTTCATGACACAGGCCGCCGCCCGCATTCAGGGTGTCATCGACATGGGATTCGACAGTATCGGTGTCGTCGAGTACGGCAGCGACGCCACCTTGAGCCCAGAACGTCGAGCCGTTGGCCAGATCGCCTTTGCTCAATACGGCAATGCGCAAATGACCCGGCAGGGTCAGCGCGAGACTCAAACCGGCAGCACCGCTGCCTATGACCAGAACATCATGTTGGAATTGTTGGCTCATTACAGGATTCCGCTCAAAGCGACCCGGGTCGGGGGTGGAGCAAGACAGCTGGATCGGCGAGTCAAGACAGCCACACAGCCCACTAGTATATAGAGGGGTGGGGCGGCACAATAGCCGCGCCGATATGGCATTGTGAAACTACTGTGACGGGAAAAACGGGTGCTTCGTCGGAAGTTTTTTTCCCTGGTTGGGGGAAAAGGCGACTGTATCGGCGCTGAAACAGACCTTTTCTGCACAGGGTTGCCCAATGTCGGGTGGCGACGGCTATAAATAATTGGAACTTTTGCCAAAGGCCCAAGATCAATAGTCGGTGCCAGAGATAAGGGACAGTGTCGGCTTCAGTGCGGAATCTGCGGTTGGATTCCTGCCGGCGAAACCGATGACAAGATTATTCGCGCAGCCGGTTTATCCCGAGCTGCGTTTTTCGTGCGTGCCAAATCAGAGCTCGCAGGAAACTTGCCTGGAGGGGGAGAACTTTTGCGAAAAGCCCGAGTCTATGTTTGCAAGTCTGGTCGTTTAGTTATGCAAGTCTCCTTCGGGCTTATCGAGGAGTGTTCATGCTAACCCAGGAAGAGGATCAGCAGCTGGTCGAGCGCGTTCAGCGCGGCGACAAGCGAGCTTTCGATCTGTTGGTGCTGAAGTATCAGCACAAGATTCTCGGGTTGATCGTGCGTTTCGTGCACGACACCCATGAAGCCCAGGACGTGGCTCAGGAAGCCTTTATCAAGGCGTATCGAGCACTTGGAAACTTTCGCGGCGACAGTGCGTTTTATACGTGGCTGTACCGTATTGCCATTAACACGGCGAAGAATTACCTGGTTTCACGCGGCCGCCGGCCGCCGGATAGCGATGTAAGTTCAGAGGATGCAGAGTTCTATGATGGCGATCATGGCCTCAAGGATCTCGAGTCTCCAGAACGTGCACTGCTGCGGGATGAGATCGAAGGCACCGTCCATCGAACCATTCAGCAACTGCCAGAGGATTTGCGTACGGCTTTAACTTTACGTGAATTCGATGGTCTGAGTTACGAGGACATTGCGAGCGTCATGCAATGTCCGGTGGGTACCGTGCGCTCCCGGATTTTCCGCGCTCGGGAGGCCATCGATAAAGCCCTGCAGCCGTTGTTGCAGGAAAACTGAGACAGCGGCGACAGCCAAGAGAGGAACGCCATGAGTCGTGAAGCCCTGCAGGAATCGCTGTCCGCAGTGATGGATAACGAAGCGGACGAACTGGAATTGCGTCGGGTGCTCAATGCACTGGACGACGTAGAAACCCGTGAGACCTGGGCTCGTTACCAGATCGCTCGGGCAGCCATGCACAAGGATCTGCTGCTGCCACGTCTGGACATCGCTGCGGCAGTGTCTGCTGCACTGGAAGACGAAACGGCTCCGGCCAAAGTATCTCGCAGCCCATGGCGCAACCTCGGCCGTCTGGCTGTTGCAGCCTCGGTGACTGTTGCCGTGCTGGCTGGTGTTCGCCTGTACAACCAGGACGAAATCGCTGGCGTCGAACTGGCTCAGCAATCCAATCAGCCAACCCTGGCGACCCCACAGGTCAAAGGTCCGGCTGTTCTGGCAGGCTATAGTGAGAGCTCGGAAGCCACTGGCCCGATGGCCAACGGCGTATTGCAAGGTCAACCAGGCTGGCATGATCAGCGTCTGCCAGGTTATCTGCGCCAGCACGCTCAACAGGCTGCACTGAAAGGCACTGAAAGCGCACTGCCATATGCGCGTGCAGCAAGTCTGGAAAACCGTTAAGGAGGATCATGCGCGCCATACCTCTACTTTCGCTTCTGCTCAGTGGCTGGTTCATTGTTCCAGCCCATGCTGATGAGGCCCAGGACTGGTTGACCCGTCTGGGCCAGGCCGAGCAGCAGCAGAGCTTTCACGGCACATTCGTTTACGAGCGTAACGGTAGCTTTTCTACCCATAACATCTGGCATCGCGTCCAGAATGGCCAGGTCCGCGAGCGTTTACTCCAGCTCGACGGTTCGGCACAGGAAGTCGTGCGCATTGATGGGCATACTCAATGCGTCAGCGGCACCCTGATAGCCGGGCTGGGGGATTCTCCCAACTCAGCCGCTCGTCCTCTCGACCCGCAAAAGCTGAAAAACTGGTATGACCTTGCCGTCATCGGCAAATCGCGCGTGGCTGGGCGGGACGCAGTGATTGTATCGCTGACGCCTCGCGATCAGCATCGCTACGGTTTTGAGCTGCACCTGGACAAGCAAACCGGCCTGCCGTTGAAGTCGTTGTTGCTGAACGACAAAGGGCAACTGCTCGAACGCTTCCAGTTCACCAGTCTTGTTACTGATGAAGTCCCTTCGGACAAAGACTTGCAGGCCGACGCCGACTGTAAAGCGATTACGCTCGACAGCGACAAGGCTTCGGCGGTCAAGACTGCGCAAGTCTGGCACTCTGACTGGCTACCGCCGGGCTTCGAATTGACCAGCAGTAACTCGCACAAAGATCCGGAAACCAAGACTCAGGTCAGCAGCTTGCTGTATGACGACGGTCTGGCGCGTTTTTCGGTTTTCCTTGAGCCATTGAACGGCGCAACCGTCACCGACACTCGGACTCAATTGGGCCCAACCGTTGCCGTTTCCCGTCGCCTGACAACGCCTCAAGGCGAAATGATGGTGACAGTGGTCGGCGAGATCCCGATTGGCACCGCCGAACGAATTGCTCTGTCGATGCGTAATACCGATGGCGCTGCAACCAGCAAGCAGTGAGCTGATTTCAGTCATTACCACTTCTTCGTCGAGACGTAGATGAAATGTTTGCTGAGCATTTTCATTTGCAAATAGCCCGGAAATTTTTTATAGGTCAGAGCCTCACGGCTCTGGCCTTGTTTGTTGTTGCCGGAACAAAAATGCCGGTCGGTGGTTTCCGGTGTTCCTTGCTCCATATCGCTTAACCCTGCTCGTCGTAACGGGAGCTGTATGTCGATACCAAGTTTGAAATCTTATCTCTCCATTTTCGCCACCGTGCTGTTGCTCGGTCAGGCAGTCCCTGCTGCACAAGCGGCCGATCTGCCTGACTTCACCCAATTGGTCGAACAAGCTTCGCCAGCGGTAGTGAACATCAGTACCACGCAAAAACTGCCGGATCGCAAAGTGAACCAGCAGATGCCTGATCTGGAAGGTCTGCCGCCGATGCTGCGCGAGTTCTTCGAACGTGGCATGCCGCCTCAACAGCGCTCGCCGGGCGGTGGTGGTCGTCAGCGTGAAGCGCAGTCGCTGGGCTCGGGCTTCATCATCTCTCCGGATGGCTACATCCTGACCAACAACCATGTAATTGCGGATGCTGACGAGATCCTCGTGCGTCTGGCTGATCGCAGCGAAATGAAAGCCAAGCTGATCGGCACCGACCCACGTTCCGACGTGGCCCTGCTGAAAATCGAAGGCAAGGATCTGCCGGTGCTCAAACTCGGCAAGTCTCAAGATCTGAAGGCCGGCCAGTGGGTCGTGGCAATCGGTTCGCCGTTCGGCTTCGACCACACCGTGACCCAAGGCATCGTCAGTGCCGTCGGCCGCAGCCTGCCGAACGAGAACTACGTGCCGTTCATTCAGACTGACGTGCCGATCAACCCGGGTAACTCTGGTGGTCCGCTGTTCAACCTGAATGGTGAAGTGGTCGGCATCAACTCGCAGATCTACACCCGATCGGGCGGCTTCATGGGCGTGTCGTTCGCGATCCCGATCGATGTGGCGATGGACGTTTCCAATCAGTTGAAGAGCGGCGGCAAGGTCAGCCGTGGCTGGCTGGGCGTGGTTATCCAGGAAGTGAACAAGGATCTGGCCGAGTCGTTCGGTCTGGATAAACCGGCCGGTGCGCTGGTTGCGCAGATTCAGGATGACGGCCCGGCAGCCAAGGGTGGCCTGCAAGTCGGTGACGTGATCTTGAGCATGAACGGCCAGCCAATCGTCATGTCTGCTGACCTGCCACATCTGGTCGGCGCGCTGAAGGCTGGCGCCAAAGCCAATCTGGAAGTGATTCGTGAAGGAAAACGCAAGAATGTCGAGCTGACCGTCGGCGCGATCCCGGACGAAGACAAGGAACTGGATGCGCTGCCGAAGTCCGGCACTGAAAGCACCAGTAATCGCCTCGGTGTTTCGGTAGGCGAACTGACTGCCGAGCAGAAGAAAACCTACGACCTCAAAGGTGGTGTGGTGATCAAGGAAGTGCAGGACGGTCCTGCGGCGTTGATCGGTCTGCAGCCAGGTGACGTGATCACGCACCTGAACAACCAGGCCATCGGCTCCACCAAGGAGTTCGGCGAGATCGCCAAAGCGCTGCCGAAGAATCGTTCGGTGTCGATGCGCGTACTGCGTCAAGGTCGCGCCAGCTTCATCACCTTCAAACTGGCTGAATAATCCAGCGGCAGGGTAAAAAAGAAACCGCCTCGAAAGAGACGGTTTTTTTATGCCTGAAGCTTTTGTCCCGGTGGGTAACGATCAGCCCATCATGTCCTTGATCATCCGCTCCTGTTCCATCAGTTCACGCTGGCGGGCATCGATGCGTGAAGACAGCGGGAAGTTGCTGCCAGCCTTGCGCTTGGCAAAGTCGAGCTGCTGGATCGCCTGGCGGTAATCACCAACCAGTGCGAAGTATTCGGCACGCGCCTGATGCAAGCCGATGATATTGCCCGACAAGCCACGAGTCTCGGCGACCTGATACCAGACGTCCGGATCATCCGGGCGTGATTTGAGTAACGCTTCCAGGGCCTTTTCGGCATCAGGCGCGCGATTCTGTTTCAGCAGCAGATCCACGCGCACCTGATTCAGCGGATAGTTGCCCGGATACTGCGTGAGCATGCGGTCAACCCGCGATTGCGCATCCGGCAGGCGATTATTGGTGATGTCCAGATCGACCTGAGCAAGGTTGTAGATGATTTCGTTCGGTGACGTTGCCAGCAATTGTTTGAGGTTCTCACGCGCCTCATTCAATTGGCCGCCCTTGATCTGCGCAATTGCCAGACCGTAGCGCGCCACGTCGTTTTTCGGGTTTTCATCCAGTTGCGCACGGAAGCGCTTGGCGCCCAGGCCCGGGGTTTCTTCGTAGATCAGTTGCACGCGTGCGCGGATCAACTGATAGCGCTTGGAGTCTTCGATGCCACCCGGTTTGGCCTGTTCGGCGCGGTTGCGGGTGTCGGCAATACGCGATTCGGTCACCGGGTGAGTCAGCAGGAATTCCGGTGGCTTGGCGTCGAAACGATACTGACGCATCAGGCGTTCGAACATGGTCGGCATCGAGCGCGGGTCATACCCGGCCTTTTCCAGATTGAGGATGCCGATGCGGTCGGCTTCCTGTTCATTCTGGCGGGAAAAGGTGCGTTGCGACTGAATCGCCGCTGCCTGCGTACCGGCGATGGTCGCAATCCCGGCATCGCCGCCACCAGCCGCGGCAATGACGATCCCGGCCAGCAGCGCGGCCATCATCGGCACCTGCATCCGCTGTGAAGCCTCTACACCGCGAGCGAAATGGCGTTGCGACAAGTGCGCCAATTCGTGCGCGAGTACCGAAGCGTATTCACCTTCGGTCTGCGCATTGAGAAACAGACCGCCGTTGACCCCGACCACACCGCCCGGCGCCGCGAAGGCGTTGAGCTGCGGGCTATTGATCAGAATGAACTCAAGACGCCGGTCGGTGACCTGGCTGGTCTCCACCAACTTGTACACGCTGGATTCGACATAGTCCTTGAGTTGCGGATCGTTGAGCTGTGAAACCTGGCTACGCAACATGGCCAGCCATGCGCGGCCGAGCTGATATTCCTGTTGCGGCGAGACAATGGCAGAACTGGCGTCGCCGAGTGACGGCAGATCGTCGGCAAAGCCTGGTGAGGCGAGCAGGCAAGCGAGCGTCAGCAGGGTAGGGCGCAGAAAAGTCATGCACAAAGCCTTAGAAGACAAAGACCTTACTGTAGCCGGACACCGGAGCTGCGACCAGATATTCTAGGCAGCTCGACGACCTGAACCGGAGTGACGCAATGACCGACGCTGTAGCCCATGACGTGGAACTGGACGCCAGTGGCCTTAATTGTCCGTTGCCGTTGCTCAAGGCAAAAATGGAACTCAACAAACTCCAAAGTGGCGCCGTCCTCAAGGTGATCGCCACGGATGCTGGCTCGCAGCGCGACTTTCGCACCTTTGCCAGATTGGCCGGTCATACGCTGCTGCGCGAAGAAGACGAAGCGGGCGTTTACCGTTACTGGTTGAAAAAGGCCTGAAACCGACAGCGTTAAATCTAAGGATTATTGATGTTCAAAGTGTTACGCGACTGGATTCAGCGCTACTTCTCCGATGAAGAAGCCGTGGTGCTGGCGGTGCTGCTGTTTCTCGCCTTTACGGCCGTGCTCACCCTCGGCGGCATGCTCGCGCCGGTGCTGGCAGGGATGGTGCTGGCGTATCTGATGCAAGGCCTGGTGGTCACGCTGGAACGCCTGCGCGTGCCGGGCGGCGTGGCGGTTGGCCTGGTGTTCGCGTTGTTCATGGGCGTGTTGATGCTGTTTATCGTCGTGGTGCTGCCGCTGCTTTGGCATCAGTTGATCACACTGTTCAATGAACTGCCGGGCATGCTCGCCAAGTGGCAATCGCTGCTGCTATTGCTACCGGAGCGATATCCGCATCTGGTTTCCGATGAGCAAGTCTTGCAAGCCATCGAAGCAGCGCGCGGCGAGATCGGCAAGTTCGGCCAGTGGGCGCTGACATTCTCGCTGTCGAGTCTGCCGTTGCTGGTGAACATCATGATCTATCTGGTGCTGGTACCGATCCTGGTGTTCTTCTTCCTTAAAGACCGGGCCATGATCGGTGAGTGGGTGCGTGGTTATCTGCCACGTGAGCGCGCGCTGATCACTCGGGTTGCGCAGGAGATGAACCGGCAGATCGCCAATTACATTCGCGGCAAGGTCATCGAGATCGTGATTTGTGGCGGCGTTACTTACATCGCTTTTGTCGCCATGGGGCTTAACTATGCGGCACTGCTGGCGTTGCTGGTCGGTGTGTCGGTGGTGGTGCCGTATGTCGGTGCGGTGGTGGTGACCGTGCCGGTGCTGCTGATTGCGCTGTTCCAGTGGGGTTGGAGCGATCAGTTCATCTATCTGATGGCGGTGTACGGCATCATTCAGACACTGGATGGCAACGTGCTGGTGCCATTGCTGTTCTCGGAGGCGGTCAACCTGCACCCGGTGGCAATTATCTGCGCGGTGCTGTTGTTTGGCGGATTGTGGGGATTCTGGGGCGTGTTCTTTGCGATCCCGCTGGCGACGCTGTTCAAGGCTGTGCTGGATGCCTGGCCGCGCAAGGAGCCGGCGGTGGCGCCGTTGCTGTAGTAGTTGATCCAGATTGTTCGGTGCGGCTTAAGGCCTCATCGCTGGCAAGCCAGCTCCCACAGGGTTTTCGGTGCACACAAAACCTGTGGGAGCTGGCTTGCCAGCGATGGCGTCAGAGAAGACGCCAGAGAAACATCAGGCCTTGTTCAAATTCTGCGCAGCAGCCAGAACGGCATCCACATGCCCCGGCACCTTCACACCGCGCCATTCCTGACGCAGAACACCGTCCTTATCAATCAGGAACGTGCTGCGATCAACGCCCAGGTATTCCTTGCCATACAGTTTCTTCAACTTGATCACGTCGAACAACTGGCAAACCGCCTCGTCCTTGTCGCTGATCAGCTCGAACGGAAACTCCTGCTTGCACTTGAAGTTCTCGTGGGACTTCAGGCTGTCGCGAGAGATACCGAAAATCTCGGTATTGGCAGCCTTGAACGCGGCGTACTGGTCACGAAAGCCCTGGCCTTCGGTGGTGCAACCCGGGGTGCTGTCCTTCGGGTAAAAGTAGATCACTACTTGCTTGCCCTTCAGCGCTGACAGGCTGACGGTCTGCCCGCTGGTGGCAGGTGCTTCGAAATCGGCAACCGGTTGGTCGATGACAACGGCCATGAAAGCTTCCTTACATTGGGTTCTGTGGGCGCCAAGGCTCGATCAGTGCATCCAGGTTCATCGCGTCGGAGAAATCGAGGAACTGGTCGCGCAGCCAGCTGATCTGGGTGCCGGCCGGCAAGGTCACGGTGAATGTGGCGTTGAGCATGGTGCCGCCGGTCTGTGGCGCCTGATAGGTGTCGCAGGTCAGGTTTTCCAGCTCGACATTGTGATCCATGAAGAACTGGCACAGCTCATTGATAATGTCCGGGCGATACGCCGAGCTGACATAAGCCACATATGGCAGGGCTTGCGGACGATTTTCCAGCGGCGCGCTGCGCACTACGTTGGCGGTGAAAGCATGTTTTTTGGCCAGGCCCGGCAGGCTGCCTTCCAGGCGAGCGAGGGCGTCCCAGCTGCCGGAGATCTCGAGGATCAGCGCGCTGCACTCGCCGTGGCGAGTCAGGCGCGAAGTAACCACGGCGCAGCGATTTTCATGGCTGGCGCGGCACAGGACGTTAGTCAGCTCCATGGGGTTGGCGCCGAGGGCACTGATGACAAGGAATTGTTCGCGAACTGTGGGGGTGGACATGCAGCATTCCTAAAGCGATGAGCGGTCGGTAGGTTTACGCGCGTTGGCTGCCGGGGAGTGCCTGTTCTGGCTGTCCTTACAAAGCGACCCGGTCAGCGCTCGCGGCTCGCTCCATATAGCGGGAGCGCGTCGATGCGACGCAGGAACGGGGTCTGGGAGGCCGTAAAGGGAGGCTGGAACCCGGCGTACAAGCTGATCAGTACCGATCAAAGTCTGAAGGGTAGCGAAAAGCGGCGCCAAGGGGAATGGCGGCAGCGCAGTACTTCGCTTGTGCAAGCATCTTGGCGCCAGTACCATTACCGCTCTCTTTTTCCGGCAGGAGCGGTTTCATGATTGCGGGCAGTATGGTGGCACTGGTCACTCCCATGGATGCACAAGGGCGTCTTGACTGGGACAGCCTCAGCAAACTCGTGGACTTCCATCTCAAGAACGGCACCCATGCCATTGTCGCGGTCGGTACTACCGGCGAGTCGGCAACCCTTGATGTAGAAGAACACATCGCCGTCATCAAAGCCGTGGTCAAACAGGTTGGCGGGCGCATCCCGGTCATCGCCGGCACTGGCGCCAACTCGACCCGTGAAGCCGTCGAGCTGACCCGCAACGCCAAAGAAGCCGGCGCCGATGCCTGCCTGCTGGTTGTTCCGTACTACAACAAGCCGACTCAGGAAGGCTTGTACCAGCACTTCAAGCACATCGCTGAAGCGGTCGACATTCCACAGATTCTCTACAACGTTCCGGGCCGCACGTCGTGCGACATGCAGGCCGAGACCGTGATTCGCCTGTCCACCGTGCCGAACATCATCGGTATCAAGGAAGCCACTGGCGACCTGAAACGTGCCAAAGCGATCATTGATGGCGTGAGCAAGGACTTCATCGTGCTGTCTGGCGATGATCCGACCGCGGTCGAACTGATCCTGCTGGGTGGCAAAGGCAACATCTCCGTTACTGCCAACGTCGCTCCGCGCGAAATGGCTGATCTGTGCGAGGCCGCGCTCAAGGGCGACGCCGACACCGCACGGGCGATCAACGAAAAACTGATGCCGCTGCACAAAGACCTGTTCATCGAAGCCAACCCGATTCCGGTGAAGTGGGCTTTGGTTGAAATGGGCCTGATGCACGAAGGCATCCGCCTGCCACTGACCTGGCTGAGCACACCTTGTCATGAAACGCTGCGCTCGGCCCTGCGCCAGTGCAGCGTCCTGGTTTAATTGAGGAAGTACAACGCATGAAGCGAATGGCCGGACTTTCCGCACTTGCCTTGATTATCTCCAGCACCAGTGGCTGCGGATGGGTCTGGGGCCCGGAAGGTTATTTCCGTGACCGTGGTAGCGATTACCTGGAAGCGCAACAGACTGCACCGATGCAACTGCCGCCGGAAGTCAGCACTTCCAAACGTCTGGATCCGCTGCTGCCGATCCCGCGTAACGTCGCTGATGACACCGCCAAGGGCGAGTACATTGTTCCGCGTCCTCAGCCGCTGTCGGCCGTTGCCGATGCCAGCGATTACTCGCTGCAGAAGAGCGGTGATTCGCGTTGGGTCGTGGCCCAGCACCCACCGGCCGAAGTCTGGCCAGTGGCTGTGCAGTTCTTCCAGGACAACGGTTTCCGTCTGGATGAACAGCGCCCGCAAACCGGCGAGTTCACCACCACCTGGCAGCATTCCGACGAACTGTCCGCGTCCATGGCCAAGCGCCTGAGCGCAGCCGGTATCGCCAGCGACAGCGAAACCCGCGTGCGTGTGCGTATCGAGCCGGGCGTGCAGCGCAACACCAGTGAAATCTACGTGGTCAGCGCCGAGCGTCCTGCCGGCAGCACGGCCGACGTGGCCTTCACCAACCGTTCGGTCAACACTGGCCTGGACGCAGCGCTGGTCGACGACATGCTTGCGAGCATGAGCCGTATCTCCGAGAAGGGCGGTTCGGTGTCGATGCTGGCCTCGCGTGATTTCGATACCCCGAGCCGTGTCAGCCTCAGCGAAGACGGCAGCGGTAACCCGGTGTTGAACGTCGGTACCGATCTGGACCGTGCCTGGTCGAGCGTTGGCCGTGCACTGGAACAAGGCGAATGGCGCGTTGAAGACATCAACCGCAGCCTCGGCCTGTACTACATCAACCTGGCCGAAAAAGCCGAGAAGAAAGACGACAAGCCTGGTTTCTTCAGCAGCCTGTTCGGCAGTGCGCCGAGCAAGGAAGAAGTTGAAGCCCGTGCCGAGCGTTATCAGGTTCGCCTGAGCAAGGTTGGCGAGAACATTCAGGTGACCGTCGAGAAAAACATCAACACCGTCGCGCCGGCTGAAGTGGCACGCAAAGTGTTGAGCGTGATTCAGGACAACCTGGGCTGATCAACCATGCGTTTTGCCGTTCTCGGCAGCGGTAGCCAAGGGAACGGCACGCTGATCGCCAGTGCTGATACGTATGTGCTGGTAGATTGTGGTTTTTCCCTGCGGGAAACCGAAAAACGCCTGTTGCGCCTGGGTGTGAACCCGGCGCAACTGAGCGCGATACTCGTAACCCACGAACATGCCGACCACGTGCATGGCGTGGGTTTGCTGTCTCGGCGCTACAATCTACCGGTCTACCTCAGTCGCGGCACATTGCGCGGGATGCGCAAACCGATCGAACCCGCAGGCTTTCTGGCCGGTGGCGAGCAACTGCAGATCGGTGCTCTGAACATCGGGGTCATTGCCGTGGCCCATGATGCGCAGGAACCGACCCAGTATGTCTTCAGTGATCACGAGCAGCGGCGCTTCGGCCTGCTGACCGACCTGGGGTCCTACTGCGAGCGGGTGCTGGACGGTTATCGGGACCTCGATGCGTTGATGATCGAGTCCAACCATTGTCGTGACATGCTGGCCCGTGGTCATTACCCGTACTTTCTCAAGCAACGGGTGGGCGGCGAGCTGGGACATTTGAACAACCATCAGGCGGCATTCCTGGTGTCCGAGTTGGGCTGGCAGGGCTTGCAACACCTGGTCCTGGCCCACTTGAGCAGCAAGAACAACCTGCCGCAGCTGGCCCGGCAATGTTTTGTCGACACCCTCGGGTGCGACCCGGACTGGCTGCAACTGGCCGATCAAGATTCAGGGCTCGACTGGCGCCACATCGCCTAGCCCACCTACTTAGCAAGCGGAGCCCATCATGGAAAAACGTGAAGAACTCTACCGCGGCAAAGCCAAATCGGTTTACAAGACCGACGACGCTGACCGCTTGATCCTGCTGTTTCGCAACGACACCTCGGCGTTCGACGGCAAGCGCATCGAGCAGCTCGACCGCAAAGGCATGGTCAACAACAAGTTCAACGCCTTCATCATGCAGAAGCTCGAAGCGGCCGGCGTACCGACCCAATTCGACAAATTGCTGGCCGACAATGAAGTCCTGGTGAAGAAGCTCGACATGATCCCGGTCGAGTGCGTCGTGCGTAACTACGCTGCTGGCAGCCTGGTCAAGCGTCTGGGCGTCGAAGAAGGCCTGAAGCTCAACCCTTACACCTTCGAACTGTTCCTGAAGGACGACGCCAAGGGCGACCCGTTCATCAACGAATCCCACGTCGTGGCATTCGGTTGGGGCACCGCCGAGCAACTGGTTCGCATGAAAGAACTGTCGCTCAAGGTCAACGAAGTCCTGACCAAGCTGTTCGACGACGCCGGCCTGTTGCTGGTCGACTTCAAGCTTGAATTCGGCGTGTTCAGCGACGGCTCGATCGTCCTCGGCGACGAGTTCAGCCCGGACGGCTGCCGTCTGTGGGACAAGGACACCAAGAAGAAGATGGACAAAGACCGCTTCCGCCAGGGCCTCGGTGACGTCATCGAAGCCTACGAAGAAGTCGCCAATCGTCTGGGCGTACCGCTTTAATCGACGCAAGCATCTGATAGCACGAAGAAAATTTCGAAAGAGGGTTTGCTTTCGGTAAAAGTGTTGTTATGATGCGCGCCGTTGGAGAGATGCCAGAGTGGCTGAATGGGACGGATTCGAAATCCGTTGTACCTTCACCGGTACCTAGGGTTCGAATCCCTATCTCTCCGCCATTACATAGAAAAAGCCCCGTAGATGAAAATCTACGGGGCTTTTTCGTTTCTGCGAATCCGGTATTCGTGGCGATAGCGAAGGGGCTGAAGCGCGTCTTGCAGGGTGAGGTCATCGGCATAGAGGCAATTTAAGTAAGCACAGCCTCTGCCGACATTAGAGAAACGACGCTCACAGGACTCGCCGACCCGTTTAAAGCCGTGCTCGCAGAGTAGAGGCTGTCATTATTGGCAGCGATCAGCTGCCAGATCGCCCCTGTCGTCGTTTATGCTCTGTCCAGCCATGAGGCCAGCGCTCTCACTAATGTGAATACTTGCTCACCTCGGCCGTGAAAAGCGCATCCAGCGAGTTCCAGCCTCGCTCCCTATTTGAATTGGTTTGAATATGATGATTCCACCATCAGCCCAAGGTGCTCACCGCGTTTCTGAACGTCAGTCCGTCAATTCAGGCAGCAGCGCCGCACCCCACGTCGAAGAGTGCGAAGTACTGGTTGCGCAGCCGCCAGTATTCGAGGATGGCGAGCCGCCAGTCGGCGTGGTTATCCATGCGTCTTACCCCGAAGTGCTGCAAGACATCCTGCGCCGTTTGATTAAACTGCCTGAACGCCTGCATCTCTACGTAACCTGCGTAGCCGGTCTAGACGATGAGATCTGTGCTCAGCTGACGGCCAGCAGATTGAGTTTTTCGCTATACCGAGTGCCGAACCACGGCAGGGACGTTTTGCCGTTTCTGCGGATGCTGCCGTTCTTGCGTGCCGACAATATCCGCGCGCTGGTCAAGCTGCACACCAAGCGTTCGCTGAACTTGGGCGGGGAGAGCGACTGGGGCGTTGAACTATTCGATGATCTGCTGGGCCCGGTACGATTCAGTCGAGCGCTGGAACACCTTGCCGACCCGGTGCACGTTCCAATGCTGGGTCCCCAGCGATACCGGCTGCCAGTCACCCGATTCCTCAGCGAAAGCGATGGCGCATTGCTTGTCGTTTTGGCCGAGCGTGGCGGCATTGATCCGCAAGGCATCAACGAAGCAGATTATTTTGCCGGCACCATGTTCTTTGCGCGCACTGAAGTGTTTGCTCCACTGGAGCGGATGCAGCTCAAGGGCAACGATTTCGAAGCGGAAAGCGGCCAGCTCGATGGCACCCTCGCACACACGTTGGAGCGATTTTTCGGCGTTTTGGCGAATGTGGGCCGCGAGCAGCGCAATATCGACCTTTATCAGCGCTGGCTGGCGAGCCGGCAACTGGCTGCCGTTGAGGTCGAAGGTTTACCCGCGCGACTGGCGAGCTGGCCGCGGCAACCGGACGTATTGCTGGTGTTGACCGACACTGCGGGTGACATCGGGCTGTTGCGTTCCAGCCTGGCAAGCATCGATCGTCAGCTTTACCAGGCGGCGGCCATCGTGGTGCTCTCTAACGTCGAACCTGTTGGCGTGACGCCGGCCGACAATCTGGTCTGGCTACCGCTGGCCGAATCCTGGCCGAGCCAGCTCAATGAGCTGTTGCAGGAGATCGAGGTTGACTGGTGGTACCTGCTACGGGGCGGAGACGAACTTGATCCACACGCGCTGCTTTTGCTCGCCGAAGGCATCGCGCTCAATCCCGGTGTCAGCGCTTGCTACAGCGATGAAGACTCACTGACCGCTGAAGGCTGCCAGGGTCCGGTATTCAAACCGGATTTGAATCTGGATATGTTGCGCAGTTATCCGTATGTCGGCCGCGCGCTGTCCTTCAGTCGCGAGGCTGCACTGGCGGCTGACGGCTTTGATCCCGCCTTCAGCGAACTGGCGCCCCATGATTTGCTTTTTCGGCTGATTGAAAATCATGGTCTGGGGACTGTCGGGCACCTCGCGGATGTGCTGGTGCATCAGACCATCAATTTCCCTCAGTGGCTCGGTGAACCACAGGTCATCGCGAACTCGGCAGCCATCGTCGGGGCGCACTTGCAGCGCCTGGGCGTCGCTCATGAGCTGCAGGCCGGACCTTTGCCAATGGCTAACCGCGTGGTCTACCAACATGCGGAGCAGCCGCTGGTCTCGATCCTTATTCCCACCAAGGACTGCCTGTCGATGCTGCTGCGCTGCATCGAAAGCATCATGGAGAAAACCAGCTACACGAATTACGAACTGATCATCGTCGACAACAACAGCGAAACCACCGAAGCCCGGGAATGGTTCAACGGTATGGAGCTGTTGAACAATCCCAAAGTGCGCATCCTGCGTTATCCGCACCCGTTCAACTATTCGGCGATCAATAATTTTGCCGCCAGCCATGCCCGCGGCAATTACCTGGTGCTGCTCAACAATGACACGGCGATCATCGATGGCGACTGGCTTGGTGCGCTGCTCCATCACGCCCAGCGGCCAGAAGTGGGGATAGTGGGCGCCAAACTGTTGTTCCTCGACGGAACTGTTCAGCACGCAGGCGTGGTACTCGGGTTGCGCGGCGTTGCAGACCACCCGTTTATCGGCGATTCAATGCAATCCAACGGCTACCTTCACCGCTTGCATCTTGATCAGAACTACAGCGCGGTCACCGCCGCTTGCCTGATGATCAGCACCGAGCTGTACCAGCAAGTGGGTGGAATGGACGAGGTCGGCCTGGCCGTTTCCTTTAACGATGTGGATCTGTGCCTGAAAGTCGGCCAGGCTGGACGGCTGATTGTCTGGACGCCTTATGCGCTGCTCGTTCACGAAGCCAGTGTGAGCCAGAACAACGTCGACACGACCAAGGAGGAAGCCAAACGCAAACGGTTCAAGGGCGAACAGTCGGTGATGTACCAGCGTTGGCTTGCGCAAATCGCCAACGATCCGGCCTACAATCGCAACCTGACTCTGGAGGGCAGTGGCTTCTCCTCCAAATACCGCACCGATAC
The DNA here is from genome assembly GCF_000783395.1 of Pseudomonas chlororaphis. Lineage (GTDB taxonomy): Bacteria > Pseudomonadota > Gammaproteobacteria > Pseudomonadales > Pseudomonadaceae > Aquipseudomonas > Aquipseudomonas chlororaphis_H. Next base: position 763,015 of record NZ_JSFK01000001.1, read on the forward strand.
TGACTGGCACCCGTTTTCCAGTCGTGAGTTGCCTCACGTGCTGTGTCACCCCCTCGACTCTTTCGGCAGTGGTCACTACCGCGTGCGTCAGCCTTTCGCTGCCCTGAAAGCCGCGCAGCTGATCGGCGGAACGGTGAGCGACGAGGGACTGCAACCGACCGAGCTGGAGCGCATTGCGCCGGACACGATCATTTTCCAGGGGCAGCACACAACGCCTCATCTGGAGTACATGCAGGACACCAAGGCATTCTCCAGGGCGTTCAAGGTTTACGAGCTGGATGACTATATTCTTGACGTGCCCGCTGGCAATTTGAACCACGAACTGCTTCCCAAAGACATCACCAAACGCTTGAAGAATGCCGTAGGACTGTGCGATCGGTTGGTGGTGTCCACCGAGGCGCTGGCCAATGCGCTGAAGGGGTTCAACGCCGACATCCGGGTGATGGAAAACCGTCTGCCGAGCCATTGGTGGAGCGACCTGACCAGCCAGCGCCAGCAAGGCCGCAAGCCCCGGGTTGGCTGGGCCGGCGGCTCGAGTCACAGCGCCGACCTGCAAGTCATCGCCGAAGTGGTTCGTGCGCTGGAAGGGGAAGTTGAATGGGTGTTCATGGGAATGTGCCCACCAGCACTGCGTCCCTACGTCCATGAGTTCCATAGAGGGGTGAGTATCGAAAAATACCCGCAAAGACTGGCCGGCCTGAACCTGGATCTGGCTTTGGCACCGCTGAAAGACAACTTTTTCAACGCCTGCAAAAGCAATTTGCGCTTGTTGGAATATGGCGCCTGTGGTTTCCCTGTGATCTGCTCGGATATCGTTTGTTATCAGGGTGATTTCCCGGTGACGAGGGTCAGGAACCGCTCGCAAGACTGGATTGCTGCTATTCGCGAACATCTTGCGGAACCTGATGCCAGCGCCAGGGCTGGAGAGGCCCTGCGCAGCGTTGTACTCGATCACTGGATGCTCAAGGACGAACATCTGTTGGCGTGGCGAAACGCCTGGCTGGCGGACTGAACAAGAAGCCAGCGTTGCGCGCTGCTTCTTCAAGTCTTTCGATACTGACCCGAAAAAAAGCCTCACAGCCTTAAAACTGTGGGGCTTTTCCATTTCCGCAGGGTCGTGCAGAGCGGTTAAATCTCCTTGACCGGCGTCTCCCCCTGCACAGCCTTGATCAACCCGATCACATGCAAACAATCCGCCTTGTTTACATAAGACTCGCCACTGGCGATCGTCTCGTGGTTGCCCGCCCTCAGTCTCCAGCGCCATTGCCCTTTGCCGGTGCTCGGGGTGCCTCTGGATTGCCTGTAAATCTCGAAATACATTCAGTTCGCTCCATGCGATTTTATTTGTGCGACAGCCTGTGTGGCGCATGCTCGCAAGCCTAGCGCAGACGGTTTTTTTGGCTATCGGACATTTGTTTCCAATCGTTCGCGAATGTTTCTGAAGGGCGCGGCCCAGAGCGGGTGGATAGGCCTGTGGATTGGCCAATATGACGCTGTCTGATCCTTGCAACGCCGTCGACGCTCCTGCTTAATACGGGACGGCTCATGGCGTCGAATATCGTTCGGCGACCGACAAACACTATAAAAAGAGCACTCCTTTGACTGAGCACGGAACGCAACAGGCCGGGCAGGTGACGCTATCGCTGGTGGTCCCCGTTTTTAACGAGGAGGACAGCCTCGACACGTTTCTGCGGCGGATCAATGAGGTCTTTCAGGCACAGGTGTCGATCGATCTGGAGCTGGTGTTCGTCAACGACGGCAGCACCGATGCCACCCTCGCACGCCTGCTGGAACATCAGCGCCAGGATGCGCGGCTGCGTATCGTCGACCTGTGGAGCGGCCACGATGATTTTCTCGAACACAAGCGCCGCTACACCCTGGCGCAGTTCGAAACACTGGTGCGCGATGCCGGTTTGGCGGTGCAGCGCGGTGCCTGTTATTTCGCTGCGGTGTTTCCTATTGCGGCGGCGTTGCGCTTGTTGCCGCAAGGCGTGCAAGCCCCACCGCCGCGCTCGCAGCTCAAGCGTCATCATCCGCTGGTAAACGGCGTCCTCAAGACCTTATGCCGCCTCGAACTGCCATTGATGGGCATGAACCGCCTGGCCGGGCTGCACTATCTGCCGGGCATCGTCGCGGTGGCGCTGACGATTCCCGCGTTCACCTTTGTCTTGCACAACTTCTGGACGTATCGATGAAGGATTCACGTAACCATCCGGCGCTGGGCCTGTTGCCTTTGTTGCTCGGCGTTCTGGCCTTTTTCTGCGTGATCGGGCCACAAGCGCTGGATCCGCAAAATATTGCCTGGCTGGAGCAGGGCGATCCGGCGACGCATTATCTGGGTTGGGAATATTTCCGGCACGCGCCCTGGACCTTTCCGCTCGGACTCAACCCGTTCTATGGGCTGGAGTTGGGCAATTCGATCATTTTTTCCGACTCCAATCCGCTGCTGGCGCTGCTGTTCAAACCGTTCAATGCGTGGTTGCCAGCGACATTCCAGTATTTCGGTCTGTGGCTGCTGGCGTGTTTCGTTCTGCAAGCCTGGTTCGGCTGGAAACTGCTGGGTCTGATGACGGGCAATCCGCTGATTCGCCTGCTGGGCAGCGGTTTGCTGGTGTTTTCGCCGCCGATGTTCCTGCGCATGGGCGGGCACCTTTCCCTGTCCGGGCATTTTCTGATTCTGGTGGCGTTGTATCTGGCGTTGTTGCCGAACCTGTATCGACGTCGTCTGGCCTGGGGCGCGCTGCTGGCGGTGACGGCGATGGTGCATGCCTACCTGTTGGCGATGGTGGCGCTGATCTGGGTGGCGGATCTGCTCGGCAAAACCTTCAACCAACAATTGACCCGGCGTCAGGGTTTGCTAGAAGGCGTGCTGCTATTCGCCGTGGTGAGTGTGTGTTGTTGGCAGGTTGGATATTTCGCGATTGCCGACGGCATCAAGTCCGGCGGTTTCGGTTTGTATCGGATGAACTTGCTGTCGCCATTCGATCCGGCGGGCTGGTCGTTCGTTTTGCCGGACTTGCCGAAAGCCAGCGGCGATTACGAAGGCTTCAACTATGCGGGTCTGGGCGTGCTGTCGCTGGTGCCACTGGCGCTGATTGCCTGGTTGAGAAACCGCCAGCCATTGAAGGATGAAATTCGCGCCCGGCCCTGGTTGTTGCTGGCGCTGACCGGTCTGTGGCTGTTCGCGCTATCAAACCAGATCGGTGTCGGCGCGCACACGTTCAGCTACCCGCTGCCGAAAATCGCTACCAACCTGGCGAATGTTTTTCGCGCCTCGGGGCGGATGTTCTGGCCCGTGTTGTATGCGCTGATCCTGATGGTGATGTTCCTGCTGGTGCGCGGTTATCGGCCACGCATCGTCGTCGCACTGCTGGCGCTGGCGTTGACGATGCAGGTCGTCGATACGCGTAACGGCTGGATGGGCTTGCGCAACGGCAAGATGATGACGCCGTCCGCAGAATGGCCAACGCCGATGCGTGATCCATTCTGGGCGAGTGCGGCGGCGCATTACCCGAACATCCGCAGTCTGATGCCGCAGAATCAGTCCGAGCGCTGGCAAGTGATTGCCGATTTCGCCGCGACCCACGGCCTGAAAACCGACGCCGTTTATCTGGGGCGCATGAGTTCCACAGCGCTTGAGCAGGCCCGGCAAAAAGCGCAGCGCATGCTTGAGTCAGGGCAGTACGAAGCCGACTCGTTGTACATCCTCGACGACACCGTGCTGGCTGATGCCGCCAAAAGCGTCAACAGTGAAACGGATCTGCTGACCCGAGTGGATGGCCTGGTGGTGCTGGCGCCGGGCTGGAAGCGTTGTTCGCAGTGTCTGAGCATGCCGGATGAGGGACGGCGGATGTCACTGCTGGCATTGATGCGCCCCGGTCAGACGCAGATCTTCAACTACTCCGCCCGGCAGTTGGTCAGCGGTTGGTCGACCCCGGAAAACTGGGGAACATGGTCGGCGGGGCAGCAGGCGCAGGTCGACGTGCGGGTGACACCCGAGGCGCGCTCGATTGCACTGGAGGTCATGGCATTCGTTCTGCCGCAACATCCGGCGCAGCGAGTGATCGTCAGTCTGAATGGCGAGCAGGTGCTGAGCACGCGGCTGGTGCAGCATCAGGATAATCATCTGGAGATCCCGATCAGTCCTGCGATCCGTCAGCATCTGGCTGACAATGATCGCCTGACGATCGAGCTGCAATTGCCCGACGCCATCAGCCCGGAACAATTGGGCATCAATGACGATTCACGGGTCATGGGGCTTGGCTTGAAGCGCTTGACGGTGAACTGACCCGCCATGGCGATGGACGCCGGGGCCCTGGCCTTTCTACACTGCCGGTATTCCGGGGGGCAGGGGGCAATGGATGAACCGCAATGAACTTCGCAAGGCCGATATCAACCTGATGGTGGTGTTCGAGACCTTGATGCTCGAACGCAACGTGACCCGCGCGGCCGAGAAGCTGTTTCTCGGCCAGCCGACCATTAGCTCGGCGCTCAATCGTTTGCGTACGATGCTCAACGATCCGCTGTTCATCCGCGTCGGTCATCGCATGGAACCGACGGCCCGGGCCGAAGATATTTTCCGCCATCTCAAGCCGGCGCTGGATTCGCTGTCGGTCGCGCTGAGTCTGACCCGCGATTTCGACCCGGCTGTGAGCACCATGACTTTTCGCATCGGCCTGTCCGATGATGTCGAGTTCGGCCTGCTGCCACCACTGCTGCGCGCGTTACGTCAGGAAGCGCCGAACGTGGTGTTTGTGGTGCAACACGTCGATTACTGGCGGATTCCCGATCTGCTCGCGGCGGGCGATATCACGGTCGGCATCAGCCAGACCCGAGGCCTGCCGGCCAATGCCAAGCGCAAACTGCTGCGGCATATTCAGCCGAGCATCCTGCGTGCCGACGCCAGCGATACGCCGCTGACGCTGGATGAATATTGCGCGCGGCCGCACGTGCTGGTTTCGCACACGGCCAATGTCAGTGGTTTCGCTGATGAGTGGCTGGCCGAACTTGGCCGCACCCGTCAGGTGGTGCTGTCGGTGCCGCAATACAGTGCGTTGCCAGCCCTGCTGGCCGGCACTGACCTGATTGCCAGCCTGCCGGATTACACGGCGGCAGCCATGGCCACTTCGGGGCTGCTGTTCAAGGAACCGTTTCCGTTCAAGACGCCGACGCTGGATTTGTCGATGGTCTGGCTCAGTCACGTCGACAGCGATCCGGCGGAGCGCTGGTTGCGTTCGCGGCTGGAGCAATTCATGAGCGAACGACCACTGACCCCATCCTGAGCCACAACACACACTTTGTGGGAGCGAGCTTGCTCGCGAAAGCGGTGTATCAGGCACCTTAAGCGGCGCTGAATGATCGGATTCGCGAGCAAGCTCGCTCCCACATTGATATGTGAAAGTCCCCGGGAAGGTAGGGCAGAGCTGTGCTATACGTACGACCTTTCTGCCAACCCACCGGGGATCTGCAATGCCACACCTGCACATGGAATACACCGCCAACCTGCCGCAGTTGAACGCCGACGTCGCGTTGATCCGCCTCAACAACACGCTGGTGGGCTCCGGTCAGTTCGCGGCGGAGTTCGATATCAAGAGCCGTGCGGTCAAAGTCGAGACCTTCAAGGTCGGCACCGCCATGGCCGAACGCGCCTTCGTTTATGTGAAGCTGGCGCTGCTCAGCGGGCGTTCGCCGCAGATCAAGAAGCAGTTGTCAGAAAGCCTGTTGGCGGTGTTGCAGGACCTGTGCGAATGGCCGGCCGGCGTCGAAGTGCAGCTGTGCGTTGAGCTGGTCGACATCGATCGCGAGTCCTACAGCAAAACCGCGATTGGTGTGTAGGACTCAGACCGCTTCGAGTTCGCTGCACACCTTGACCACCTGCTCGCGCAACCACAGGTTGGCGCTGTCCTGATCAACGCTCTGGCTCCACTGCATGTCGAGGGTGAAGCCCGGCAAGCCGTTTGGCGCCTCACAGTGATTGAACACCGCCTCGTTGGTCAGCAAGCGCTGGATGCGGCGGGGCAGGGTGAGGATGAAGTCGGTCCCGGTGATCATTTTCAATGCCGCGCTGTAGCTGTTCGAGCGCGCGACGATCTGGCGCTTCTGCGCCTGCCGCGCCAGCCAGCCATCAACCATGTTGGTGGTCGACGTCCATGGTGTCGGGAACACATGCCGGCGCTCGGTAAAGGCCTGCAGGCTCAGGCGCGGTTCCAGGGGCGTGGCACGTTTGTCGAAGACGCAGACCAGATCATCTTCCAGCAGCATCCGTGATTTCAGGTCGGTGTGATGGCGGTGGAAGTTAGGGCCGAAGCTGATCACCAGATCGAGGCTGCCGTCGCGCAACTCATCCGCCGGGACGTCGGTCTCGAACTTGTGCATGTTGACCATCACCGGCAAATCATCGAAATCGAAACGCTTGAGCAGGCGCGGCAGAATCAGTTGCTCGAAGTATTCCGGGGCGCAGATGTTGAAGGTGACGGCTTGCCGGGTCGGGTCGAACGCAGGGGCGCCGGCGTGGCACAGGTTGATGCTTTCGAGGATCTTCTGCACATGGCCGTACATGGTGCTGGCCTTGTAGGTCGGACGCATGCCGGTGCGGGTGTTGATAAACAGCTCGTCTTCGAAACTGGTGCGCAGTTTTTTCAAACAGTAACTGACGGTGGACTGGCTGACGAACAGGGTTTCTGACACATCGGTGACGCTGCTCTGCTCATAAACGGCGATAAACACCATGAGATCCTGCATGTCGAGCTTTCGAAGCAAGTTACTGTTCAGCATCCGTACTGTCTCGCTGTGCTTCTTGCGCTGAATCCGCGCAAACGTGTGCGAACGATCGTAGCGGAACGATGGTGCCAGGAGAAACCCCTGTAGGACATTTCACGGTCAGTTGTGGGACAGAAAGTTTTAGTAACACGACGTCAACAATTAAACCGCACAAAGATGGCCAGAGGCCTCTAGCTCAACGCAAGAAAGTGTCGAGCGTAATGTCGAGGATTGAAGCGCCAGACCATCAGCAACATCACCACCATCACAGCCGTCAGCGACCACCAGGCCCATTCGAAGCTGCCGAGTCGGTCGCGGATCACTCCGGCCAATAGCGGCGAAAGGCCGGCGATCAGGTAGCCGATGCCCTGCACGAAGGCGGTCAGGCCACCAGCGCGTTGCGGGTTTTCGAGGTGATCAAGCGAGACGATCAGGCTCATCGGAAACAAACCACCAATACCCAACCCCAACAGGCACGGCCACAGCAGACTGAACTGTTGCGGGCTGAGGATCAGGCCGCAAAACCCGGCGATGATCAACGTCAGTAACGCCATCAGAATCACGCGGCGATCCCGGCTGCGATTGGCGATAGCGGGAACCACCAGACCGGAGATCACCTCCATGGCTGTCAGAAAACCTAACAGCAGCCCGGCGTTTTGTTCACTCCAGCCTTTTTCCACGTAGTACGGCGCGAGCCAGGCGAGAACGCAGGTGTAGGACGCTGTACCTAAACCAAAGAATAAGGCCAGTAACCAGGCGCGGGAATTGGCAAAGAACCGCTCCTTCCTCGCTGACGTCGGCACTGTTGAGGTGAGCTGGCCGCGCTGCGACCACCAGAGTAGAAACGCCAGTAATGCCAGGACTGCCCAGATGGCCAAACCGCTGCGCCAGCTCCCGGTCTGCACCAGCACCAACGGGGCAAACGAGGCCGCAATCGCTGCGCCGCCCATGATCGACGTGACGTACAAGCCCATGCACACAGCGACGTTGTCGGCGAAGCGTGACTTGATCAGCGCCGGCATCAACGCCTGAATCAGTGCAATGCCGATGCCGGCCAGCACGGCGCTGGCGATCAGTTCGGCTGCTGATTCGATAAATAGCCGCGACAGCGTCGCCAGGCCAATGATCAGCAACGACAGCAGCACCGTCCGTTGTTCGCCCAGCCGCTGACTGATACCGAGACCAAAGAACATCGCCAGCCCCATCGCCATCACCGGCAGCATGGTTAGCAGCGAAGCGACACTGAAACTCAGCGGGATGTCACCGCGAATGGCCGACAGTAACGGGCCGATCGCAGCCATCGACGGACGCAAATTGAGCGCGACGAGAATGATGGCGAACATCAACCAGACAGCGGGGCGAGCGGTGGCGCGGAGGTTTTCCATCATCAGACCTTTGAGCGGGGCAGACGATTAGGCGCGGAACCGCTTGTGCCGGGCAAACCAGAAAATCCACAGCAGTATTTAAAAAGTCGATAACCCTCAATTCATTGTGGGAGCGAGCTTGCTCGCGAATGCGGTATTCCAATCAGCGCAGGTGTTGGATGGCAGGACGCTTTCGCGAGCAAGCTCGCTCCCACAGGTTTTAACGGATGGCTAAAAACTGAATCAAAACTGAACCATTCTCAAATACTTCGCAAGTTTAAGCGCATTGCCAAAAGCCAACTATTCGTTGGCGTCTTTTTCACAAAAAATTGATGCTTGCCTGCTTAAAGTTTGTCATGCCTTAGTTAATGAAATTTTCACAATTGAAATTTCTTTCATGGACCGAGGCTCTTCTTTTCAGGAATCGCCCTTTCTATGTTGAAGTTAAAAGCCGTGCGCCCGGAATGGGTGACGTTGATTGCCAGCGCCTTTCTTTTAATCGGCTGTAATGTTGTGCTCTGGCAGCACCTGTTCGAGATCACCGCCGCCGATAGCAAGGGCATCGCCATGCGCGTGGCTTTCGCGGTGATGATTCTCGCGGCGTTCAACATTGTGCTGACGTTTCTGGCCTTTCGTCCGTTGCTCAAACCGCTGTTGATTCTGATATTCCTGGTCAGCGCCGGTGTGGCTTACTTCATGGGTCAGTATGGCGTCATGATCGATGCTGGCATGTTCCGTAACTTTGCCGAAACCAATGCAACGGAAGTGCGAGATCTGCTCTCGTTGAAGTTGTTTGCTTATATTTTGTTGCTCGGTGTCTTGCCTTCATTCTTGTTGTGGAAGTTGCCGATTAATTATCGTCGCTGGCACCGTGAGTTGCTCAGTAAAGTTGTTGTCAGTGTCGCCTCTGCTGCGGTAATTGGCGGCGTGGCCCTGGCCAACTATCAGGGATTGTCTTCAATGTTTCGCAACCATCACGAAATTCGCCTGATGTTGGTGCCCAGCAACTACATTGGCGCATCGGCCGGTTACCTGCGTGAGCAAGTGGTCTCGGCGCAGCAGCCATTCATCAAGATCGGCGAGGATGCGCAGCGTAATCCGGATGTGAAGCTTCAGTCGCGTAAATCCCTGACCGTGTTAGTGGTGGGCGAAAGCGCCCGGGCGGAGAACTTCGGCATCCTCGGTTATGACCGCGACACCACGCCGAAACTGGACAAGGAGGCCGGGCTGATCGCCTTTACCGACGTACACTCGTGCGGCACTGAAACCGCCGTTTCAGTGCCGTGCATGTTCTCCAACATGGGTCGCAAGGATTACGACGCGAGCAAGGCGAAGAATGAAGAAGGCCTGCTCGATGTGCTCAAGCGTGCCGGTATCGATGTGATCTGGCGCGACAACCAGTCCGGCTGCAAAGGCACTTGTGATCGGGTTACCTTGCAGGATGTCAGCAATCTGAAAGATCCGGCGCTGTGCGCCAACAGTGAATGCCGTGACGAAATCCTCCTGCAAGGTTTGCAAAGCTTTATCGATCACTTGGACAAAGACACGGTGCTGGTCCTGCACCAGATGGGCAGTCACGGCCCGGAATACTTCAAGCGTTATCCAAAGGAATACGAGCATTTCACCCCGGTGTGTGAAAGTAACGCGCTGAACAATTGCAGCCGTGAAAGTATCGTCAACGGCTACGACAACACGCTGGTATATACCGACCATGTGCTGTCGAGCCTGATCGATGTGTTGCGCAGCAATCAGGACAAAGTCGACACCGCCATGTTGTATCTGTCGGACCACGGCGAGTCGCTGGGCGAGTACAACCTGTTCCTGCATGGCACGCCTTACATGCTGGCGCCGGAGCAACAAAAGCATGTAGCGATGCTGGCGTGGTTCTCCGATAACTATCAGAAGGCTTATTCGGTCGACACCCATTGCCTGCAGATGAGCCGCGATAAACCGCTGAGCCAAGACAACCTGTTCCACTCGATGCTTGGCTTGCTCGAGGTCAAGAGCAAGGTCTATCAGCCGGATCTGGATATGTTCGCCGGATGCCGTGGCGCGGTGATCGACGGCGTTTTGGCCAAAGACTGAACCCCTTCACCTGTAGGAACTGCCGAAGGCTGTGATCTTTTGATTTTGCTTTCAGGAGCAAAAGATCGCAGCCTTCGGCAACTCCTACGCATAGCAGGCCTTTCGGCTTGCTCTGTCAGACTATTCTTGCCCTTTGGCAGGACATTTCGTTACAGCTCTTGCCCTTCGCAGGCGCGTAAATCGCCAGTGGCGATATATACTGCGCGCCATTCTTCAAGGGAGAGCCGTGTGGCCATCGATATTCACTGGATTCGCGACAACGAAAGCCTCGCGCAGTTTTGCGCCGAGTGGCAGCAGCTGCCGTTCGTTGCCCTCGACACCGAATTCATGCGGGTCGACACCTTCTACCCGATTGCCGGCCTGCTGCAGGTGGGCGACGGCAAACGCGCCTACCTGATTGATCCGCTGACCATCAATGCCTGGCAACCGCTGGCCGCTCTGCTGGAAAACCCGGCGGTGCTCAAAGTCCTGCATGCGTGCAGCGAAGACCTCGAAGTGCTGTTGCGCCTGACCGGCAGCCTGCCGGCGCCAATGTTCGACACGCAACTGGCCGCCGCTTATCTGAACCTCGGTTTCTCGATGGGCTATTCGCGTCTGGTGCAGGAAGTGCTCGGCATCGAACTGCCGAAGGGTGAAACCCGCTCTGACTGGTTGCAGCGCCCGTTGTCCGACACGCAAATCAGCTACGCCGCCGAAGATGCCGTGCATCTGGCGGAGGTTTTCGTACAGCTGCGGCCGAAACTGTCTGACGACAAATTTGCCTGGGTATTGGAGGACGGTGCCGAACTGGTCGCCAACCTGCGCCGCGAAACCGACCCTTTCGAGGTTTACCGCGAAGCCAAACTGGCGTGGAAACTCTCGCGTGCGCAACTGGCGGTACTGCGTGAACTGTGCGCCTGGCGTGAAAAAGAAGCCCGCGCCCGCGATCTGCCGCGCAACCGCATCGTCCGTGAGCATTCGCTATGGCCGCTGGCCCGCACGCAGCCGGACAACCTCGCGGCGCTGGGCAAGATCGAAGACATGCACCCGCGTACCGTGCGTCAGGACGGCCAATTTCTGCTTGATCTGATCAAGCGCTCTGGCAGTGTGGGGCCTGATCAATGGCCGCCCGCTGTCGCGGAGCCATTGCCGATCGAAGCCGCTGCGTTGATCAAACAACTGCGCGCATTGGGTCAGGCTGAGGCCGAGCGTCTGGACGTCGCGCCGGAACTGATGCTGCGCAAGAAAACCCTCGAAGCCCTGGTCAAAAGCGGCTACCCCGAGGGTCCTTACCAATTGCCTGAGTCGTTGCGTGGCTGGCGCCGCGAACTCATGGGTCAGAAGCTGCTCGACAGCCTGGCCACCGCCGGAGAACAGCCTTGAAACGTATTTGTTCCATCTACCAAAGCTCCAAGCGCAGCGGCATGTACCTTTATGTGCTCAAAAGCGATGCGCTCGAGCGTGTGCCGGAAGCGCTGATGCTGGCCTTCGGCAAGCCGAAGCATTCCTTCGATCTGGTGCTGTCGCCCGAGCGCAAACTGGCCAGCGAGGACATCGTCGTGGTCCTGGAAAACCTCGACAAGCAGGGCTATCACCTGCAAATGCCGCCGGCCGAGGACGAGTACATTGAGCACCTGCCCGAAGAGTTGCTGCGCCGCAACGACCCGATCTGATCTGCGAGGCTCTGTTCTGAGTCTCGGTTTACCCTGGAACTGTTTTTACCGCGATGGCCGCCCGAATCCGGCGGCCGTCTGCACGGTTTGCGAAAGGTTTGAAGATGCGCGTTCTGATTGCTGAACACGACCACGCGATATACGCCCGGCTGCTGCGTCAGGCAGCGCCCGAGCTTGAAGTACTGACCAGCGGCGACTCCGCCGAGCTGGCTCGGCAGGCGGCCGATTGCCCGGTGTGGCTTGGGCAACCGGATCTACTGGCGACCCTGCTGCGCCAAGGGCACCAGCCACAGTGGCTGCAATCGACCTGGGCCGGCATTACGCCGTTACTCGCGGACGGTTTGCGCCGCGATTACCGTTTGACCCGTGCGGTGGGCATTTTCGGTCAGGTGATGGCCGAGTACGTGCTGACCTACATTCTCGGCCACGAGCGCGAAGTGCTGGCGCGCCTGGTCAGCCAGGTCGAGCGCAAGTGGGACAACCGCAGCGGCCAGAGCCTGGTCGGACGCAAAGTGCTGATCGTCGGCACGGGTGACATCGGCCAGAGCGTGGCGCAGTTCCTGCTGCCGTTCGGCATCGAGTTATATGGCATCGCCAGCACTGCCCGCGAGCAGGTGCCGTTTGTCGAAGTCGGCTCGATGGCCGATCTGCCACGGCTGGTGGGCGAGGTGGATTACGTGGTCAATCTGCTGCCGAACACCGAACACACCCACGATATCTACGATGCGGCGCTGTTCAAGCAATTCAAACCGACCGGGTTGTTTATCAACGCCGGGCGTGGGGTCGCGGTGGTCGATGCCGATCTGGTGGAGGCCCTGAAGGAAGGGCATCTGGCGGGGGCGGTGATCGACGTTTGCCGTCAGGAGCCACTGCCGCAACGGCATCCGTTCTGGACGGCGTGGGGCTTGCTGCTGACCGGGCACAGCTCGGCACCGACTTCGCCGGCGTTGATGGTGCAGTTGTTTGTCGAGAACCTGAAGGCGTATCAGGCGGGTGAGGCGTTGCGCGGGGAAGTGGATTTCAACCGCGGATATTGATCTCCTTGCTTCAGATCGTTCCCACGATCCGCGTGGGAATGCAGCCGGGGACGCTCTGCGTCCCATTGGAACGCGGAGCGTCCCTTGAGTCATTCCCACGCGGAGCGTGGGAACGATCATTTGCGGTGTGGCTTAGAGGGTGAAGTCGCCTTCAGCCGCCAGCTCGTTCAGCGGGCGACGTGGGCTCGGCTCTTCGCGAGCTTGCAGGTATTCAGCCAGCGTTGCCTTGTCACCGAGTTTGCCCACGGCCACCGCCGCGTGCAGCGCATAACCTTCAGGAATATTCAGCTCTTTGCGCGTCAGCTCCTGATCGAAACCGGCCATGCCGTGGGTGTGCCAGCCGCTGAGGCTCGCTTGCAGCGCCAGATGACCCCACGCCGAACCGGTGTCGAAGGTGTGCCACAACGCCGGGGTTTCCTCCGTCGCGCCGGGTGCAGTGAAGGTGGTTTTCGAAATCACGATCACCAGCGCCGACGCATGCTGCGCCCAGCTACGGTTGAATTCATTGAGCAGGCCCAGATAACGCTCCCAGTTTGGCGTATCGCGACGCGCATACAGGAAACGCCAAGGCTGCGAGTTGTACGCCGAGGGCGCCCAGCGGGCCGCTTCGAAGAAACTCAGCAGGGTTTCTTGCGGGATCGCTTCGCCGGTGAAGGCGCGCGGTGACCAGCGGTCGGTGAATTGCGGGTGAATGGCGTAATCGGCAACGCGAGGGTTGGCACTCATCGAGAGATTCCTTGCTACGTTTGAGTCAGGGATTTGCATGAAAACCCGGCGGGATCAGTTGCGCTGAACGATGGGGTTTTCCGAGCCTGAGGGTTCACCACAATGCAACGCGGTCGAGCGTTAATGGCTTGCGGGCAAGGCTCCTTGCGACTGGCAAAGCTACGCGCCGGCACAAAAACTGACAAGTCCCGCACAACCGGCAGTCGCCAACGCTTGGCCCGCAAGGCCTTGAGCACTAGACTGGCGGCCTTTTCACCACCTGATGTTGATGCTTGAGCCATGGCCGCCGAAGTCGAACCGTTCTGGAAACGCAAAACCCTCGATCAGCTGAATCACCAGGAATGGGAATCGCTGTGCGACGGCTGTGGTCTGTGCTGCCTGCAAAAGCTCGAGGATGAGGAAGACAACAGCGTTTACTACACGCGCATCGCCTGCAAACTGCTGGACCTGAAAACCTGCCAGTGCAGCGATTACCCGAACCGCATCAAATTTGTCCCGGACTGCATCCAGCTCACCCCGGGCCAGGCCGAAGAATTCAAATGGCTGCCGCCGACCTGCGGCTATCGACTGGTCAGCGAAGGCAAGGATCTGCCGTTGTGGCACCACTTGGTTTGCGGCGATCGCGACGCGGTGCACCACGAGCGGATTTCCCAGTCCGGGCGCATGCTCGCCGAAGGCAGCGTGCCGGAAGATGACTGGGAAGATCACCTGATTTTCCGCGCAGGTTAAACACCTGCTGTTCCAAGCTTTACCAAGGAGTGCGTATGGCTGTCGGATTGCCGCAGGCGTTGATGGTTGCGCTGCTGGCGTTGAGCGCGCCGGTTTGGGCGGCGAAGAAAGTCGATCTGGATTATCACGTGCGCCTGTTGCCACAGAGCGATCAGGCCGAAGTGCGTCTGACCCTGGCCAAAGGCGAGGCGGTGCGCAGCCTGGATTTCGACCTTGGCGATGGCAGCCATTACTCTGATTTCAAGGCCGACGGCCAATGGCTGCTGACCCCGGGCAAAAACGCACGGGGCGTCTGGCGCCCGACCAGTGACAAGGCCAGCCTGACCTACCGCGTACGCATCAGCCATGGCCGCAAGAACGGCAGCTTCGACACGCGCATGACCCCGACTTGGGCGTTGATGCGTGGCGACGAACTGGTGCCGCCAGCCAAACTCGATCAGCAGGACGGCACCGAACTGGTCGCGCGGCTGCAATTCGACTTGCCCGACGGTTGGAGGAGCATCGAAACCGCTTGGCCGCGCATCGGCAAAAACCAGTTTCGTATCGATAACCCGTCACGGCTGTTCGACCGTCCGACCGGCTGGATGCTCGCCGGCCACCTCGGCAGCCGCCGCACACGCTTGGGCGAAACCGAAGTCACCGTGGCCTCGCCGCAAGGGCAGGGCATGCGCCGAATGGATGTGCTGACGTTGCTGACATTCGTCTGGCCGCAGGTGCAGGCGGTTTATCCACGCCATCCGAGCAAACTATTGATCGTCGGCGCCAACGACCCGATGTGGCGCGGCAGCCTCGGTGCGCATGAATCCATTTACGTGAACACGCGATTGCCGCTGGTCAGCGAAAGCGGCAGCAGTGCGCTGGTACGTGAACTGGCGCAGGTGTTCGGGCGCATTAACGACGAGCAGCGCAGTGACTGGATCAGCGAGGGGGTTGCCGAGTATTACGCCATTGAACTGGTGCGCCGTGCGGGTGGCATGAGCGATGAGCGCTATCAGAGTCTGCAGGCGAAACTGGCCAGGGACAGCCAGAAAGTCACGACGCTGCGCGGCGAACAGATCAGCCCGGCGCAGGTGGCGAAAGCGGTGGTGGTGTTGCAGGAGCTGGATCGCGAGATTCGCTTGAAGACGCGCAACAAGCGTTCGCTGGATGATGTATTGCGTGGGGCGATGCATCTGGGGACGGTGAGTACCAAGGCGTTTGTGCAACTGGCCGAGAGCGTTCTCGGTGAGTCCTCAAAAGTCCTCGATACCACGTTACTTCAGTAACACCGCCATCGCTGGCAAGCCAGCTCCCACAGTGTTTTGGGTTGGGCACAAATCAGTGCACAACCCATAAACCTATTTGGACTGGGCACAAATTCTGTGGTCTCCACAGAACCTGTGGGAGCTGGCTTGCCAGCGATGAGGCCATCAGCCCCACCGCAAATCTCGGATCAAACCCCGGCTTTCGGCGATTTCACCGAATCATTGCCAGTCACGGTAGCCGTCTTGGTCGCCGCCTCGGCATTGGCCTTGAGCTTGCTCAACTCTTCTCCGGCGCGTTCGATCTTCGCCCGCACGTTATTCATGTCCTGACGACTCTTCTCGATCAGGCTTTTCACCGAGCTGTGCCCGGTAATCCCGCGGGCCATGGCCACGCCGCCAATCGCCACCTGAATCAAGCCGAACACACCGCCACGGCGCAGGCCTTTGCCGACCATGATCACGCCGCCCGCGAGCGAGCCGATGCGCTCCCAGCCTTCGACGTTCTGCTCGGAATGGCTCTGGAACGGGGTGGATTCGATGCGTTCGACACGTTTGAGCTCGGTCATGATCTTTCTCCAGGCAATGAGTAATCGATAAACAAGCTGACTGCCGGAGCGGTCAGCTCGTTCCATCGAATATGCGGTGTTTCAGCGGAATTTCGGCCCGGAGCGGGTGTTCAAGCCTTTGGCCATGCGGTCGTAGAGCACGACGTTGACGGTGGCGGCGAGGTTCATGCAGCCGGTGGTCGGGATGTACACGACGTCTTCGCACCAGTCGCGGATCTCTTTATCCAGCGAGCCGTCTTCCGGGCCGAAGATGTACAGGGCGCGATCCGGGTGAGTGTACTCAGGCAGCGGGCGGGCGCCCTCGACCAGTTCCACGGCGACCGGCACGCAGTTGAGCGGGAGGATCTTTTTCAGATCGTCGATGCCGATCAGCGGGATGTCGTAGTGCACGCGTTTGGTATCAGTGACGAAGTCGGCGGCGCGTTCATAACGCTTGCCGGTGTAGAACACCGAGGCCACGCCATAGCAGCCTGCGGCGCGCATCACCGAACCGACGTTCTCCGGTGATTTGGGGTTATACAAACCAATGCAGCTGTACCGTTTGTCTGCCACGAGCGGGGTGCCTTCGGGAAAAAGAGCGCGATTATACGGGGATTGGGGCATGGGTGGCAGGTTCGAGATCTGCGGTGTCTGCTCTGGCCCTATCGCTGGCAAGCCAGCTCCCACAGGGATCTCGGGTGTTCACAAAATTTGTGAGCGATCAAAATCATTGTGGGAGCTGGCTTGCCAGCGATGAGGCCAGTTCAGGCAATGAAGATCAGTCTTCTTTCTTCATCAACCCGGCCAGTGCGGCAAACGGGTTATGCGTGGCCTTGGCAATCTTCGGCGTGCTCAGCGAGCCTTCGCTGAAGTACTGCTGGTCGGTATAGCGCGAGTGTTCGTTGTCGTGGCAATACAGGCACAACAATTCCCAGTTCGAGCCGTCCTGCGGGTTGTTGTCGTGGTTGTGGTCGCGGTGGTGCACGGTCAGTTCGCTCAGGCGCTTGCCGGAAAACTCACGGGTGCAGCGGCCACAGACGTGCGGGTACATCTTCAGGGCCTTGTCGCGGTAGCCCATTTCCTTGTCGCGCTGGTTGTCGGCGAGGATGCGATCCAGCTTCGACGTGTTGGTTGGGGTGGACGAACTCATGGGTTCACCTTTGTAAAAGACTAATGACGGTTATGCGCAGAGTTTAGCTCAGCCCTTGAGCTTCTCGGCAATCCAGATCGTGTGGCGCGTACCCTTGTTGCCGTGGGCGAAGACCTGGACTTCTTCGGCCTTGAAGCCGGCCTTCTTCAATTTGTCGGAAAACAGCCGATCGGCGCTGGCCGACCACACGGCGAGCACGCCTTTGGGACGCAGGGCCTTGGCGCAGGCATTCAGACCGGCGGCGGAGTACAGCCAACTGTTGGCCTTCTGCGTCAGGCCTTCGGGGCCGTTGTCGACGTCGAGCATGATCGCATCGAAACCGTTTGGCTCGCTCTGCAGCACCTTGGCCACGTCTTCCTGACGGATCACCGTGCGCGGATCGAGGAGCGGGCGGCCGGACTTTTCCCCGAGCGGGCCACGGTTCCACTCGACCACGCCGGGGACCAGTTCCGCGACCACCACTTCGGCAGTCTTGCCCAGATGCTTGAGCGCCGAGGCGAGGGTGAAACCCATGCCCAGACCGCCGATCAACACCCGCGAATCCGCCCGGCCAGCGACCTTGCGGCAAGGAATCTCGGCCAGCGCATCTTCGGAACCGTGCATGCGCGTGTTCATCAATTGCCCGCCGTCGCCGCCCTGAATCTTGATGACGAAATCCTCGCCATACTCGAACAGGCACAGGGCACCGCCGCTTTCAGGGATCGGGGTGGTGTCGAGCAGAACGAAACGTTTCATGGAAATCTCTACAAGGGGGAAGGCAAGCAGGCCCGTTGGGAGTAGCCTGAGCGCAGACTAGAGGCCAAACGGAGCCCTTGATGAAGCGCACCATTCTAACGGTCATTGCCCTGGCCGCGCTCTCGATTACTGCAGTGCAGGCGCAACAGATAATTCCGGTCAGCCCGGCGCCGCAACCCGGCGCGCCCGGTACTGCAACGCCGACACCGTACCCGCAGATCACGCCGATCACCATTCCCAAGTCCGGCGCTGGCAGTGGCAGCCCGCCGCTGGTGCCGATCGAAATGCCCAGCCCGCCGAGCAAGGATCAGCCAGTGCCGGGGATCGAGCCGACCGGCACCAAGGCAAAATCCCCCGGGAGTTAAACCTGTTGCGCCGCCAGTTGGCCGTCGGCCATGCGCAGGCGTTTCGACAGGGAGACGGCGAGGGCGCGGATGATCTTTGCGGCAATCTTCGGCGCGTCGTTGAGCATTTTTTCCAGCGAATCCTTGCCGAGGTTCAGCAGTTGGCAGTTGCTCGCCGCGATGCAGGTCGCCGAACGGCGTTCGCCGTCGAGCACAGCCATTTCACCGAACGCCCGACCGCTGCGCAGGGTGGCCATGGTGATCACCTGACCGTCGGGCCCGGTTTTCTGCACGGCGACTTGGCCGGTGTGGAGGATGCACATGAAACTGCCGGCATCGCCCTCGCGGAAAATCGCCTCGCCTTCGGCCACGGTGCTGATGCTGAAGTAGCCGGAAGCGGCTGCAAAGTCGGCCAGCTGCAATTGATCGAACAGGCCACAGTCCATCAGCCAGTCGCGGATTTCGTTGTTCAGGAAGGTCGGTTCTGACATGTCGTCACGGTCTTTTTGTTTTCACATTTTCAAGGCTGTACACCGCCCCTGTGGGAGCGAGCCTGCTCGCGAAAGCGTAGTGTCAGTCACCGACGATGTGGATGACAGGTCGCATTCGCGAGCAGGCTCGCTCCCACAAAGGGATCTCGGGTGTATCGGCCTCTCGGGTCTGGAATTAAGACCCAAGTGACCGACGGAGTTCCTCAGGCCAGGCCCAAAACCTTGAAAACAAATGCGTATTCGAGTGCTACGTCACGTAATCCCTGATAACGCCCGCTCATCCCGCCATGCCCGGCGCCCAGTTCAGTCTTGAGCAGCAGCACATTGTCGTCGGTCTTGGTCGCGCGCAGTTTCGCTACCCACTTGGCCGCTTCCCAGTACTGCACGCGGCTGTCGTTGTAGCCGGCGATCACCAGTGTCGCCGGATAATCCTGCGCGCTGACGTTTTCGTAGGGCGCGTAAGCCTTGATCCGCTCGTAAACCTCCGGCTCTTCGGGATTGCCCCACTCGTCGTACTCGGTGACGGTCAGCGGCAGATCCGGATCTAGCATGGTGTTGAGCACGTCGACGAACGGCACTTCAGCAATCGCCACGCCGAACAGATCCGGACGCTGGTTGAGCACGGCACCGATGAGCAACCCCCCCGCGCTGCCGCCACTGATCGCCAGTTTTTCGGCAGTAGTGATGCCGTTGAGGATCAGAAACTCGGCGCAGGCAATGAAGTCGCTGAAGGTGTTGTGTTTGTGTTCCTGCTTGCCGGCGCGATACCAGGCTTCGCCCAATTCACCGCCGCCGCGCACGTGAGCAATGGCGAAGGCCATGCCACGATCCAAAAGGCTCAGGCGGGCGTGAGAGAACCACGGATCAAGGCTCGAACCGTAAGCGCCATAGCCATAGAGATACAGCGGCACCGCTTTGCCGACCATTTCGCGCTTCATCACCAGGCTGATCGGCACTTGCGTGCCGTCCGGTGCCGTCGCCCACAGACGCTGGCTGACGTAGGCATCGGCGTCGAACGGGCCGAGCACCGGGGTTTCTTTCAACACCGTTTGTTCGCCGCTGGCGAGAATCAATTGGCGAACCTGTGCCGGACGGTTCAACGCCTCGTAGCGCAGACGAACGCGGTCGCTCTCGAACTCCAGGCTGTTTTGCACATACAGGCTGTAGGCTGCGTCCGGCAATTGCACGCGATAAGGCGTCAGACCGTGTGGGTGAACTTCGATGATCGGCAGGCCACCTTCGCGCAGGCTCAGGGTCATGGCCTCGGTGTTGAGGCTGACGCCATCGAGCATCACCGTGTCGCTGTGGGGGATCAGGTTTTGCCAGTCGGCTTCGGTCGGCGCGATGCCGGTGTCCGGGGCCTGATACAGGGCGTAGTTGATGCCGTCGCGGTTGGTGCGGATGAACCACGTCCACACGCCATCGAGCAGGCCGTGATCGACATCGTATTCATGATCTTCGACCCGCGGGGCCAGGCAGGTGAACGGCAGGTGCGGCTGATTGGCGTCGAGCGCCCAGACTTCGCTGGTGGTCTTGCTGCCCAGCGACAACAGCAATTGCTGCTCGGAACTGGAACGGTAGCAGTGCAGGAAGAAACGCCCGTCCGGCTCATGGAAAACTTCTTCGGCAGCGGTGCCGTCGAGGCGATAACGGAACAGTTTGTGTGGGCGGTGGGTGTCGTCGAGTACGCCGAAAAACAGGGTCAGGCTGTCGTTGGCCCAGGTCATGCTGCCGTCGCAGTCCTGAAATTCCAGCTCGCTGACTTTGTCGTTGGCCAGTTCCTTGACGAACAGCGTGTAAATCTCATCGCCCGAGGCGTCGACGCTGTAGGCCAGACGCTGGTGATCGGGGCTGATGCTGAACGCACCGAGTGAGAAGAACCCGCCGTTGGCCAGCACATTCGGGTCGAGCAGCAGTTGTTCGCGGCTTTCGTCGAGGCTCAGGCTGTCGTCTGCCGGGCGTGGGCAGCGGTAGTGCCGGGCGTATTCGTCGCCCGCCGTGGTGCGCGTGTAATACAGATACGGGCCCCAGGGCGAGGGCAGGGACAGGTCGGTTTCGAGGATTCGGTCCTTGATCTCTTCGAACAGGGTTTCACGCAACTCGGCCTGATCGGCAGTTTGCGCCTCTTGGTATGAGTTTTCGGCCTTGAGGTAATCGAGCACCGCGTCGGTGTCGCGCTCCTGCAGCCAGGCATACGGGTCGGCACCGGCAGCCTTGCGGGCGATCGGAGCACTGATGACGTTGGCGGATTGGGGCATGGAAGGCTCTCGGACAAATTACAGAATAGGGTTTTCGCAGCTTTTGAAATCGTCGCAGGCCCCTGTGGGAGCGAGCCTGCTCGCGAAAGCGGTGGGTCAGACAACAATGTTTCAACTGACAGTCCGTATTCGCGAGCAGGCTCGCTCCCACAGGTCGCATGTCTATTGGGACAAGCCGGACGGGCGAAAAGTCGTTACTATAAGCGCCTCTTTGCCTGCCTTGCCATGGACACCATGACCGAGAACGACTATCTGATCGCCTGGGGCCTCTACGCCTTTGCCGCTGTGGGCTGCCTGTTGGTATGGATGCGCCTGACCACCTGGATGTGGCGCTGGTTGCGCGAGCCGCTGCGCGTGTTGATGGCGGTGTTGCTGTTCAGCCCGACCATCATTGACCCGGTCAAGGAAAAGGTCGCGCCGGCCATTGCCATCACCGCGCTGGATCTGGCCTTCAAGGTTGGCAACAACGCTTGGCGTGCAGTCTCCGATCTGTTCATGTACGGCATGATCGCTTTCGGCATCTACCTGATTTTCGTGTTGATCCGCTTCCCGCTCGAACGTGCTTCGAAGGCGCGCCGGGAACAGGCAGAAGCCGCCAAAGCCGCCGCTCGCGCCGATGATCGCGATGACGATCAACCGTTTGGCGGCGCCGGCGATGACCGTTATGGTCGTCCACCAGTGCCGAACAATCCGCAGCGCATGCGGGTCGAGCCGCGTCTGTAACCCGAGAGTCCGCACATGTGTGAATTACTGGGCATGAGTGCCAACGTGCCGACCGATATCGTGTTCAGCTTCACCGGCCTGATGCAGCGCGGCGGGCGCACCGGCCCGCACCGTGACGGCTGGGGCATCGCCTTCTATGAAGGTCGTGGCTTGCGCCTGTTTCAGGACCCGGCGGCGAGTTGCGAGTCGGAAGTTGCCAATTTGGTGCAGCGCTATCCGATCAAGAGCGAAGTGGTCATCGGCCACATCCGTCAGGCCAACGTCGGCAAGGTCTGCCTGTCCAACACCCACCCGTTCGTCCGCGAACTGTGGGGGCGCAACTGGTGCTTCGCGCACAACGGCCAGCTCGCCGATTTCACCCCGATCAAAAGCTTTTACCGCCCGGTGGGCGATACCGACAGCGAAGCGGCGTTCTGCGATTTGCTTAACCGTGTGCGTGCAGCATTCCCGGAGCCGGTCGATATAGAAGAACTGTTGCCGGATCTGGTCGCTGCCTGCGCTGAGTACCGCAGCAAAGGTGTGTTCAACTGCCTGCTCAGCGACGGCGACTGGCTGTTCTGCTATTGCTCGACCAAACTCGCACAGATCACCCGTCGTGCACCGTTCGGCCCGGCGCGGCTCAAGGATGTCGATGTCATCGTCGATTTCCAGGCCGAAACCACGCCCAACGACGTGGTCACGGTGATCGCCACCGAGCCTTTGACCGAAAACGAAACCTGGACCCGCTACGAACCGGGCCAATGGAGCCTGTGGCGACGCGGCGAATGCGTCAGCCAAGGCAAGACCGAATAAGGATCTATCCCCGATGTTGCTCAGTTATGTACGGCTGGTGTTGTTTGCGGTGGGCCTGCTGATCGGTGTCCAAGTGCCGGGTTTCATCAACGACTACGCGAAACGCGTCGAGGCGCATCTGATCGAGGCGCAGACGGGCTTGCGCGGTTTCCAGGGCACCGCCGAGCAGTTTTTCAAGGGCGACATGCAGGCGCTGGTCGCGCATTATCGCGCCAGTGAAGACCCGGTGTTTCGCAGCGATGCCGACAGCCTGAGCACCTTGCTCAGCCGTCAGATCGCGCTGGACAAGCAGTTCCAGGCGATGCAAGGGCCGTGGTACATCCGCTTTCTGCAAGTGGTGCTGGCCGCCGATCCGGATATCCGCAAGGAAACCTGGAACGGTTACAGCTACCAGATTCTGCTGACCCCGGAAGCAATGATCTGGGGCATGAGCGGCGCGTTGCTGCTGTCGTTCGGGATTGAGTGCCTGTTCCGCTTGATCGATTGGGTCGTGCTCGGTGGCCGACGTCTGCGCCAGAGCCGGCCGATCGAAGACCGCGACGTGCGCGGCCTCTGAGATCAGCGCAGTAAGGATCGTTCCCACGCTCTGCGTGGGAATGCCTCAACGGACGCTCCGCGTTCGGCTTTTGGAAGGGACGCGGAGCGTCCCGGGCGGCATTCCCACGCAGAGCGTAGGAACGATCACGGTGTGAGGGTGATGTAACCATCACCGACTTTCTGCGCATACGCCGCCAACACCTGCTGACACAGCGTCACAATCTCCTCGACCCACTCAACGCCCATCCGCCACGACACCACCACCTGCAAGTTTGGTGGCCGTTGATCAATGGCCAACAACGTCAATTCCCCCCGCGCCAATTCCTCAGCCACCAACACCGGCGGCAGCACCCCAATCCCAAATCCATCGCGTAACAAGCGGGTAATCGCCGACACCGAGTTCACGCAATTCAAACGCGGCGCCAGTACGCCATTGGCCTGCATCAACGCCAGAAGATCCTGATGCGGTCGGGAGTTTTTCGAGTAGGTGATGACCCGTTCCTGTGCCAGTTCGGCGAGGTCAGCGTAATCGCGGTTGTAGATCGAATTGCTTGCGACAATCCAGCCCAGCGGATGGCTGGCCAGCTCCAGACTGCGCACGCTTTCATGGCGGATCAGATCGGTTTGCAGAACGATGTCGAGAAAGCCTTTTTGCAGCTGATCGCAGAGGTTCAGCGAGGTATCCGCCACCAGCTCGATTTCCACCCGTGGATACAGGTCGGTCATTTGCGCGACCAACGGGCTGAGCCAGGTGTGAATCACCGTGTCCATCACGCCGATACGCACGCGGCCGACCTTGCTCGAGCGGGTCTCGATCGACTGTTTCAGCGCCGACATGGTGTCGAGCATCTGCTCGGCATAGTCCAGCACTTTCAAGCCTTCGGGCGTCAGGCTGACACCGCGTGAGTCGCGCAAAAACAGCTTCACCCCCAGCTCACCTTCCAGTACCGCGATGCGGCTGGAAATCGACGCCTGGGTGGTGAACAGCTTGTCGGCGGTCAGGCGAAAACTCTTCAGTCGGGCGACCCAGACAAAGGTTTCGAGAAACTTCAGGTTCATGGGCAAGGCTCGGGTGACAAATTTTTCTTATGGCTAAGGCGGGGTTTTATTCGTTGGACGCAGCAGGGCCGCGCGACGAAAAATCGACGCATCCGGCCCCCACGATAGGCGTCGTCGGGGCTACGAACAAGACCAATAAAAAACCTGCGGAGATAAGCCATGCGTGCTCCCGACACCCTAGAAGTACCCAAGGCAACGGCGCGTCCGGGGCCGTTCGACTGGTATCGCAACATCAACCAGCAAGAGCGTCGCACGTTCTGGAGCTGCAAGATCGGTTACGGTCTGGACGGCATGGACACGCAAATGCTCAGCTTCGTCGTGCCGACACTGATCGCGATGTGGGGCATCACCACTGGCGAAGCGGGGCTGATCCACACCAGCACGTTGATTGCCTCGGCCATCGGCGGTTGGGTTGCCGGAATTCTTTCTGACCGCATCGGCCGCGTGCGCACCCTGCAACTGACGGTGCTGTGGTTCGCCTTCTTCACCTTCCTCTGCGGCTTCGCGCAAAACTACGAACAACTGTTGATCGCCCGGACGTTGATGGGCTTCGGGTTCGGCGGCGAATGGACCGCCGGCGCGGTGCTGATCGGCGAGGTGATCCGCGCCAAGGACCGTGGCAAAGCGGTGGGCATGGTGCAATCGGGTTGGGCGCTGGGCTGGGGCCTGACGGCGATTCTGTATGCGCTGCTGTTCTCGGTGTTGCCGCCGGAAGACGCCTGGCGTGCGTTGTTCATCCTCGGCATCGTGCCGGCGATTTTCGTGATTTTCGTCCGTCGACTGGTGAAGGATCCGGAGATTTATCGCGAGGCCAAGGCGCAGCAAACGCCAGAGAACCAATCAAAGTTCTACGAAATCTTCGCGCCGGGTATGCTCTTCACCACGTTCCGCGCTTCACTGCTGACCACTGGCGCCCTCGGTGGTTACTACGCGATCACTTCCTGGCTGCCGACCTTTCTGAAAAACGAACGCGGTTTGAGCGTGCTCGGTACTGGCGGTTATCTGGCGATGGTGATTGTCGGCTCCTACGTCGGTTATGTAATCAGCGCTTATCTGACTGACCTGCTCGGGCGGAAAAAGAACTTCATCCTCTTCGCGGTTGGCTCGTTCACCATCGTGCTGCTCTATACGCAACTGCCGGTCAGCAACGGCGTGATGCTGTGGCTGGGCTTCCCGTTGGGCTTCTTTGCTTCAGGGATTTTCAGCGGTATGGGCGCGTTTCTGACTGAATTGTTTCCGACGCGGATTCGCGGTTCGGGGCAGGGCTTTTGCTACAACATCGGCCGGGCGCTGGCGGCTTTGTTTCCACTGCTGATCGGTCTGCTCAGCCAGAAAGTACCGTTGAGCGTCGGCATTGGTGCCTTTGCTGCGGTGTCTTACGGCGTGGTGATTATCGCGGCATTGAGCCTGCCGGAAACCCGTGGCAAGCAACTCGATGCGCAGTAACTGATAACCTGCCAAGCACAGTCCTACAGATAAAAAGACAAGCACCTACAGGAGTGTTCACCGTGAGCCGCCTGCTATTGAATTGCGACATTGGCGAGAGCTTTGGCAGCTGGACCATGGGTCTGGATGCCGAGGTCATGCCCTTCATCGATTGCGCCAACGTGGCCTGCGGCTTCCACGCCGGCGACCCGAGCATCATGCGCAAGACCGTCAGCCTGGCTTTGAGCCACGGCGTGCAGATCGGCGCGCACCCGGCCTATCAGGATCTGGTCGGTTTCGGCCGCCGCTCCATGGCGTATTCGGCGCAAGAGCTGCAAGACATCCTGCATTACCAGATCGGTGCCCTCGATGGCATTTGCAAAGCCCAGGGCGGGCGCGTCAGTTACGTCAAACCCCACGGCGCGATGTACAACGACATGATGGCCAACCCGGCGCAATTGCGTGCGGTGATTCAGGCAGTGGCCGCTTACGATCGCAGCCTGCCGTTGATGCTGATGGCCACTCGCGACAACTCGGCGGCGCAGCAGATCGGTGATGAGCACGGCGTGACTCTGTGGTTCGAAGCCTTCGCCGATCGCGCCTACGACAGTGCCGGCAAACTGGTCTCGCGACAACTGCCGGGCGCGGTGCATCACGATCCCGAGAAGATTATCGAACAAGCCCTCACCATCGCTCGCGGTGACAACCTTGTCGCCAGTGACGGCAGCGCCTTGCGCCTGCACGCCAACACCCTTTGCGTGCACGGCGACAACGCCAGTTCGGTAGCGGCCGTGCAGCGCATTCGCGAGGCCTTGAATCAGCAGAGCGCCTCATGAACCCAAGGATAGAAGTGGTGGCACTGGATTGCCTGATGCTGCGTCTGTTCGATGAAATCGCCGAAGCCAACATGCCGTGGATGCTCGCTGCCAGTGAGCGTTTGCGTGCGGTATTCGGTGAGCAACTCATCGATCTGGTGCCGTCTTATACGACGTTGATGGTGCATTACGATTTGACCTCACTGAGTCCGAGTCAGGCGCGGGAATTGATCGCCGAAGCGTTGAGGGACCTGTCACCGAATGCGCGAACGGCTGGCCAGTGCCATGTGCTGCCGGTCTGGTATGACTTGAGCGTCGGCCCTGAGTTGAGCTTGCTCGCCGAGCGCAGCGGTCTGGCTGTGGCGGAGGTGATCCGGCGGCACAGTGCGCGGGAATATCAGGTGTTCGCCCTGGGTTTTGCGCCGGGCTTCGCCTTTATGGGGCTGGTCGAAGAGATTCTGGCCGCGCCACGTCTGAGCACGCCACGCAAAAAAGTCGCTGCCGGTAGCGTCGGCATTGCCGAGCGCCAAACCGCTGCGTATCCCGTGGTATCACCCGGCGGCTGGAACCTGATCGGTCGCACTCCGGCCAAACTGTTCGACCGCAACCGTGATGGCTACAGCCTGATGCAACCGGGCGACACGGTGCGATTCGAAGCGGTCAGTCACGCCGAATTCGTCAGTCTGGGCGGTGATGACACGCCACTGGAGGTGCAGGCATGAGCCGACTGACGATTGAAGCGAGTACACCGCTCTGTCTGTTGCAGGATGCAGGACGTTTCGGCGTGCGCCATCTGGGCGTTACCCAGGGCGGCGCCGCGGATTGGTGTTCGATGAGCTGGGCCAACTGGTTGCTTGGCAACGGACTGGATGTGCCGGTGATCGAAATCACGCTTGGCGGGTTTGCCGTAGTCGCTGAAGACGATTGTTTGCTGGCACTGGCCGGAGCTGATCTTGGCGCGCAGATTGATGGTCAACCGCTGGCGCCGTGGCGCAGTTTCAAGTTGGGTAAAGGACAGAAGTTGCTGTTCACGCAACCGTTGCTCGGTGCCCGGGCTTATCTGGCGGCGCCCGGCGGTTTCGAGGCCCCCAAGGTCTTGGGCAGTAGCGCGACAGTGGTGCGCGAGGAGTTCGGGGGGCTGGATGGCCTGGGCTTGCCGCTGGCCAAGGGGGCGGCGCTGAGCTATCGCGGTGAATCGGTGTCGCTTCGCGAAATGCCTTTGGCGTTACGGCCTGATTTGAAATCGAATGCGCCGCTGGATCTGGTACTCGGCGCGCAGATCGGCCAGTTCAGCGGACAGAGCCTGTTTGATGTGTTTAACACGACCTGGGCTGTGGACAGTCGCGCTGATCGCATGGGCATTCGCTTGTTGGGCAGCGCCTTGCACTATCAGGGACAACCGATGATTTCCGAAGGCATTCCGCTCGGTGCGGTGCAGGTGCCACCAGACGGGCAGCCGATCGTCTTGCTCAATGATCGCCAGACCATTGGTGGTTATCCACGGTTGGGCGCGTTGACGCCGTTGGCGCTGGCGAGGCTGGCGCAGCGTCTGCCGGGTGACAAGGTGCGCTTCACACCGGTCATGCAAGAGCGTGCATGGCTAGACCATATCAACTACCTGAAATCCTACTTGTAATTGACCGTATTTCGGACTGAAGACCGAGACGTTTCCTGACACTTTGGTAAGTCGCCCTACATCACGCGTCGAGAGGGTGTGGAACTATCGGTCTTCATCTTTTACAAGGAAGTTACAGATGCGTTTTATGAAAGTGATGGCCCAGTCAGAGGGCGAGTGTGCGAACCGTGTCGATGGGCACATTGTCGGTTTTTATGAGGATGTGGGCAGCGTGCCGGTTTATCGGGCGAGCATCGATCGTTTCTACAATGTGCAACGACTGGACGCCGAACATGCCGGTAATCAGGACATCGTTGCGCGTATCGAGACATTCATGTCCACCGCAACGGTCGACATGATGCGAATGTTTCACTGGAATCACCGCACAGAGGCAAGTGGTCAATCCATGGAGCTGATTGCCGAGGGGGAAGGCTGCGAAACGGAGGCGACCCGGGTCAGGTTTCGTTTTCTGTCGCCAGAGGGCGAGATGAAGAGTGAAATGACCCTGAGTTCTGAAACGGACATTGAAAAAATTCGCAGGGTAGAGTTGGAAAACGGTGGGGTGAAAGTGGTCGCCAAAGGCAAGAAAAAACGTCGCGGGCAAAAAACGGCCTCTGTCGGGCCGGCGATTCAGGACACCGTTTTTATGGACCGGCTCTGCAAGACCTATCTCGCATCAGGTTGGTAAAACGGTCGCTGATTCCGTATGGAATCGAGGGTTCCCATGCGGGAACCCCTCTGGCCGTTATTTCGACAAAAACCGCATGCCTTCCTCAAGTCCGCGCAACGTCAACGGATACATCTGATCCTCGATCAGATCCCGCACGATATTGGTCGACGAGGTATAACCCCAGGTATCTTTCGGATACGGGTTGATCCAGATGAGCTTCTTGTACTTCTCCATGAAGCGCTGCATCCACACGTAACCCGGCTCTTCGTTCCAGTGCTCGACACTGCCACCGGCCTGAGTGATTTCATAAGGTGCCATGGCGGCGTCACCGATGAAGATCACTTTGTAGTCGGCGCCGTACTTGTGCAGCAAGTCTTGGGTCGAAGTGCGCTCGGAGGTGCGACGCATATTGTTCTTCCACACCGATTCATAAATGAAGTTGTGGAAGTAGAAGTACTCCAGATGCTTGAACTCGGTCTTGCAGGCCGAGAACAGCTCCTCGCAGATCTTCACGTGTGCGTCCATCGAACCGCCGATGTCGAACAGCAGTAACAGCTTCACCGTGTTGCGGCGTTCGGGACGCATCTGGATGTTCAGCAGACCGGCGTCCTTGGCGGTGTGGTCGATGGTGCCGTCAATATCCAGCTCTTCCGCCGCGCCCTGACGGGCGAATTTACGCAAGCGGCGTAGGGCGACTTTGATGTTGCGCGTGCCGAGTTCCACCGAATCATCGAGGTTCTTGTACTCACGCTGATCCCAGACTTTCACCGCTTTGCCCTGGCGTTTGCCGGCATCGCCGACCCGAATGCCTTCCGGGTTGAAACCGCCGGAGCCGAACGGGCTGGTGCCGCCGGTACCGATCCACTTGTTGCCGCCGGCGTGGCGTTCCTTCTGTTCTTCCAGACGCTTCTTGAACTCTTCGATCAGTTTGTCGAGGCCGCCGAGGGACTGGATCTGCGCGCGCTCCTCGTCGCTCAGCGAACGCTCGAACTCCTTGCGCAGCCAGTCTTCGGGAATCAGCGCCTGCAGATGATCGTCGAGCTTTTCCAGGCCATTGAAGTAGGCACCGAACGCGCGGTCGAACTTGTCGAAATGGCGTTCGTCCTTCACCAGAATCGCCCGCGACAAGTAATAAAACTCGTCCATGTCGGCGAAGGTCACGCGCTGCTTCAGCGCGTTGATCAGGTCGAGCAACTCGCGCACCGACACCGGCACCTTGGCTGCACGCATTTCATTGAACAGGTTGAGCAGCATGGCATCAGCCTCTTAGCGGGTGCCGCGACGGCTCATGAACGCCAGGCGCTCAAGCAGTTGCACGTCCTGTTCGTTCTTCACCAGCGCACCGGCGAGCGGCGGAATGGCTTTGGTCGGATCGCGCTCACGCAGCACCGCTTCGCCGATGTTGTCGGCCATCAGCAGCTTCAGCCAGTCGACCAGTTCGGAGGTCGACGGCTTCTTCTTCAGGCCCGGCACCTTGCGCACATCGAAGAACACGTCCAGCGCTTCGCTGACCAGATCCTTCTTGATGTCCGGGTAGTGCACGTCGACGATTTTCTGCAGGGTCGGGCGATCCGGGAAGGCGATGTAGTGGAAGAAGCAGCGGCGCAGGAAAGCGTCCGGCAGCTCTTTTTCATTGTTGGAGGTAATGATGATGATCGGGCGCTTTTTGGCCTTGATGGTCTCGTCGATCTCGTAAACGTAGAACTCCATCTTGTCGAGTTCTTGCAGCAGGTCGTTGGGGAACTCGATGTCGGCCTTGTCGATCTCGTCGATCAGCAGAATGACCCGCTCTTCGGACTCAAACGCCTCCCAGAGTTTGCCCTTCTTCAGGTAGTTACGCACATCGTGGACTTTTTCAGTGCCCAGTTGCGAGTCACGCAGACGGCTGACCGCATCGTATTCGTACAGGCCCTGATGGGCCTTGGTGGTGGACTTGATGTGCCAGGTGATCAGCTTGGCATTGAACGATTCGGCCAATTGCTCGGCGAGCATGGTCTTGCCGGTGCCCGGCTCGCCCTTGACCAGCAGCGGCCGCTCCAGGGTGATGGCGGCGTTGACCGCCAGCTTCAGGTCATCGGTGGCGACGTAGGCCTGGGTGCCTTCGAACTTCATCTGCTAATCCTCGAACAGTAACGCCGACCTGAACGGGCAGGGCGGGGGCGAAATAATCGGATGCCCGACTATAACGCGCAGGCCGGTCGACTGTGAACGCAGACGGCTTATTCAGTCTCTGAATGGGGCGTCACATGTTGACTCAGTCTCGGCCGATGGCCAGTATTCGGGTATCGCCGATTTGGCGATAGCCTCTCGTTCATGACGACTAAATACCGATTTCGCGACAAATACCGCATTCAGTTGCGCGAGAAGGATCACCCGCCGCCCCATGTGCACCTTATCGGTGGCGGCGTGGATGTGATGCTGAGCCTTGAAACCGTTGAGGTGATGACGGGCAAGGCGCCGCCACTGATTATCAAGGAAGCGCTGGCGTGGGTCTCGGCTCATCAAGCGCAACTATTGGAGGACTGGAAACGATGTTACCCATGAAAAGGCCTCGCCTGTCAGCAGTGCAGGCACTGCCAGACTTTCGATTGGCACTGACCTTTATTGATGGACAGGAACTGACACTTGATCTCTGCCGGGATATTAAAGCTTATCCAGGATTGCAGCCATTGCTCGATCCCAAGGTGTTTTTGACCGCGACATTGGACGACTACGGCTGGACTGTCGAATGGGTTGAACCCGATATACAGATTGGTGCAGACACACTTTACATGGATGCGCTAGCTCAAAACGCAGCCGATGAAAACACGCGAATCTTTATCGACTGGCGCGCCCGAACGGGGCTGTCTCTTAATCAGGCTGCCGAAGCGCTGGGTGTCAGCGCTCGTAGCATCAGTCGCTACAGTAATGGGCGCGAGGCAGTCCCTCGTTCACTGGCGCTGGCTTGCCTGGGCTGGGATTCACTGCAACAAAGCTCAACAATGGCTGCAGAGGAGTCGGGTCGCTATATCGTCAACCGCAAAACCTAACCCGCATCAGGCTTAGGCCGTTCATAGCGGGCATTGAATGCCTGTACGAAACCATTGCGCAAAATCTGCAAAAACGCTTCGAACGCGCTGATGTTTTGCTGATGCACGTTGCCGCTGAGTTCGACCTTGGTGGCGAACTGGTTTTTGGCCTGGTTCTTCAGCACGGTTTCCGTGCCGCCGACCAGTGCCTCCCAGACCGAGCGGAAGATGCTCTTGTTCTTGTTTTCCACGTCCTGCTGCCAGTTGAACACTTCGACGTCACGCAGCAGCGGTTTGATATAGCCATTGACCTGGGCTTTTTTGGCTTGGGCTTCGATCACCACGTCACCGTGGCCGGCGTTGAAGTCGAACTTGCCGTAGGCCGAGGCGAAGTCGTTCATGCGTTTGAGTTCGATGTCTTTGGCGCGCAGGCGGAATTCGAAGTCTTCGAAGTTGCTCAGAGGGTCGAACGTTGCGGTGGTTTCCAGTGGTGCATGACCCAGCAGTAGGGCTTTGCCTTCGAAGCGGGCGTCGCGTTTGCCGTGTTTGTCGACCACGTTGGTCAGGTTGTAGATACTCGCGTCGACATTGGTCGCGTTCATGTTCACTGGAGGTTTTGAATTGAAGTTGCGGAAACTGATCTTGCCGTCCTGAATCTGTACTTCGTCGAGAGTGATCGGCAGCAATTTGCCCAGTTGCGCGCGCCAGTCGGTGCCTTGACCTGTTTGTGAGTTCTGTTTGTTAGCGCCACCATCGACGAAATTGACTTCAGGATTTACGAATCTCACCTGCGCCACGACGGCATGGTCGTACCACAGCGAATGCCAACTGATCGCCAGATCGATCAGTGGTGCGTTGACGAACGGTACCGGTACCTTGCCGTCGACCTTGACGATCTTCAGCCCATTGATCTTGTAGGCGCCGCGCCATAGGGCAAGGTCGACATCAGTGATCTGGCCCCGATAATCACCCATGTCCGCCAGCTTGCCGTTCAGGTAGTCGCGCACCATGTAGGGCAGGGCGATGTGCAGCGCGATCAGCAACACAACGACGACGGTGAAAATCCCTAGTGGCCAACTGTAGCGACGCTTCATGACGGCAATTCCCTGACGATGTAAGCGATTGACTGTTACGTCGCGCAGACGTTCGACCCGACTGGACTGTGATGGGCAACAGGCATACCTTTGAAGGCTGAATTCAATGCTGCATAAGGACCCAGCCATGAGCCGTATTTTCGCTGACAACGCCCATTCCATCGGTAATACGCCGCTGGTGCAGATCAATCGCATCGCGCCACGTGGCGTGACCATTCTGGCCAAGATCGAGGGGCGCAACCCCGGTTATTCGGTCAAGTGCCGGATCGGCGCCAACATGATCTGGGACGCCGAAAGCAGCGGCAAACTCAAGCCAGGCATGACCATTGTCGAGCCAACGTCGGGTAATACGGGGATCGGTTTGGCCTTCGTTGCCGCCGCCCGTGGTTACAAATTGATGCTGACCATGCCGGCTTCGATGAGCATCGAACGCCGTAAAGTCCTCAAGGCTCTGGGCGCCGAGCTGGTGTTGACCGAGCCAGCCAAGGGCATGAAAGGCGCTATCGAGAAAGCCGCTGAAATCGTTACCAGCGATGCTGACAAGTACTTCATGCCATCGCAGTTCGATAATCCGGCCAACCCGGCGATTCACGAAAAAACCACCGGTCCGGAAATCTGGAACGACACCGATGGTGCGGTGGATGTACTGGTGGCCGGCGTTGGCACCGGCGGAACCATCACGGGCGTTTCGCGGTATATCAAGAATACCCAGGGCAAGCCGATCCTGTCGGTGGCGGTGGAACCGGTTTCCTCGCCGGTGATCAGCCAGGCGCTGGCCGGCGAAGAGATCAAACCGAGTCCGCACAAGATTCAGGGGATCGGTGCCGGTTTTGTGCCGAAGAACCTCGATCTGTCGATGGTCGACCGGGTCGAGCAGGTCACCGACGACGAATCCAAGGCCATGGCGCTGCGCTTGATGCAGGAAGAGGGGATTCTTTGCGGCATCTCCTGCGGTGCGGCGATGGCGGTAGCAGTGCGTCTGGCGGAGACGCCGGAAATGCAGGGCAAGACTATCGTGGTGATTCTGCCTGACTCGGGTGAGCGTTATCTGTCGAGCATGTTGTTCAGCGATCTGTTCACTGAGCAGGAGACTCAGCAGTAATCCAGTTGATTCAGATCAGCCGGGGTTCAGGATCGTTATGCTAATAAATGCTTTGTTGCGCAATGCTTAACACTGAATCTTGTGTAAGGCGGGTTTTGCCCGGCGCCGGTAGTGTTTATCATGGCCGGCTGCCATGCCGGGTAAAGGGCGTTGCGCAGCGTTGTCTTTATTCAAGGAGTTGTTGATGACCTTTTCGTTTGCCGCCAAGGCGTTTGTGCTGCTGCTCTTTTTGGGCAGCACGCTCTATGTGCATTTGCGCGGCAAGGCGCGTTTGCCGGTTCTGCGTCAGTTCGTCAACCACTCGGCGCTGTTCGCTCCGTACAACGCCTTGATGTACCTGTTCTCCGGCGTGCCGTCCAAGCCGTATCTGGATCGCAGCAAATTCCCGGAACTGGACGTGCTGCGCGACAACTGGGAAACCATTCGCGACGAAGCCATGCACCTGTTCGACGAGGGTTATATTCGCGCGGCAGAAAAGAACAACGACGCCGGTTTCGGCTCGTTCTTCAAGAAGGGCTGGAAGCGTTTCTACCTCAAGTGGTACGACAAACCGCTGCCATCGGCCGAAACCCTGTGCCCGAAAACCGTGGCGCTGGTCAGTGCGATTCCCAACGTCAAAGGCGCGATGTTTGCGCTGTTGCCGGGTGGCAGCCACTTGAACCCGCATCGCGATCCGTTCGCCGGCTCCCTGCGTTATCACCTCGGCTTGTCGACGCCGAACTCCGACGATTGCCGGATTTTCGTCGATGGTCAGGTTTACGCCTGGCGTGACGGCGAAGACGTGATGTTCGACGAAACTTACGTGCACTGGGTCAAGAACGAAACCGACCAAACCCGCGTGATCCTGTTCTGCGACGTCGAGCGTCCGCTGAGCAACCGCCTCATGACCCGCATCAACCGCTCGATCAGCGCCTGGCTCGGCCGTGCCACCGCACCGCAGAACCTTGACGACGAGCGCGTTGGCGGGATCAACCAGGCTTACGCCTGGAGCAAGAGCTTCAGTGACAAGTTCAGTGGCGTGGTCAAACAGTGGAAACGCCGTCATCCGAAGGCCTACCGCGTGATGCGGCCGGTGCTGGCGGTGGTGGTGTTGACGTTGTTGGGGTATTGGCTGTTTGGTTGAGGCTGGATCAGGCAATAAAAAACCGCTCCTTGTGAGCGGTTTTTTATTGCCTGCGAATCAGCGCCGTCCAGCGAGAACGTTGGGTTCGTCTTCGATGCCTGTAATCAGTAGCTGAAGAAAACGCTGCTGATTGGCTGATAGCTCGGAGGAGATAAGCTTTTCGTCCGGTTTGATTGATCTTTTCTTAGTGGGGGATTTTTTCACAGATTTACGCATGTTCCCGCCCTCGTTGATCATTACTTGAACAGTTTTCACGATACTTTAGTCTCCGCTGCGAGGACAAGGCGGCCTTCAAAATCAAATTTGAAGCCGAGTTTTGTGTAAACAGGAATTGCTCCTGGTATCGGTTCCTGGACTTCAATGCACTTACTGCCGATTATTTGCGCAAACTCATCGATGGCCACCATCGACAAAAGCGCAACACGCTTTTTAAGCGGGTGAGACACTCCGGGCCGCCCCTCCAATCGTACGATTCGAATTCGCTGGCGGCTTTTGTTCGGATTGACAAAACACAGCCCGCACAGCTGTTCTTCAAACCAGATCGCGATATCCAGGGACAAGGGTTCTCGTGACTTCCATTCGGCAATCTCTCGCCAGCAAAAATGCGGATTCTCCCAAAGCTCGAAAGCACCTAGTGCTTTGG
The DNA here is from genome assembly GCF_000783395.1 of Pseudomonas chlororaphis. Classification (GTDB taxonomy): domain Bacteria; phylum Pseudomonadota; class Gammaproteobacteria; order Pseudomonadales; family Pseudomonadaceae; genus Aquipseudomonas; species Aquipseudomonas chlororaphis_H. Next base: position 798,740 of record NZ_JSFK01000001.1, read on the forward strand.
CATCGATAGGTTCAAAGCGTACTTTCGACAAGTCCTGTCCCGCTGGTAGCTGCAACAGAGCAGTGGCGATGCTTGCCTGCTTCCTGGCCAGCGACCGATACAATTGATAGCGCAGATAACTCCGTTCCCTTGGCATATGATTTCGAGCATTCCATGTCTCCCCATCGGTAGGTGTAGCCGTTGCTCAACAGCCTATTCAGCTCTCATGCACCCGTCGCTACTGGCCCTTTGTCCAAATCATTGCAATCCATGTCGCCCGCTGGTTATAGTCGGCGCTCGTGAGTCGTATGCCTCACCTTCCACCCTCTCAAAAAAGATCTGCCCCAATGCCTGCATCCCTCATCAACGCGGTAGTCGATTCAGCGGTCAACGCTGGCGTCGTGCCGTGCGGGAATCAGCAGCCCAAGCAGATCAGTCATTACCCCCCACCTGTCAGTAGCACGCCGGTGTGCGCAGTCGTATCACCGCCGGGCGTTGGCGTTTCGGGCTGATCAGCACTTTCTGCTGAGTCCTGTCGCCCGCCAGAAAAACCTACTGAATTTCAGCTTCGGCTGAGTTGGCTTCTTGCCTGACTACAGGTGGTATTCATGTTTGTCCTGTCGAAAAAATCCGCGCTCGCGGCCGCGTCCACGAGCCTGTTCGTTCTGCTGTGGAGCAGCGGCGCGATCTTCTCCAAATGGGGGCTGACCCATGCTTCCCCGTTTGCCTTTCTGCTGATTCGCTTTGTGATCGCCCTGTGCGGGCTGATGCTGTTGGCGCCGTTGCTCAAGCTGAAGTTGCCCAAGGGCGGGAGACCGATGCTGTTTGCGATTGCCACCGGAGTGGTGTTGTTGGGGGCGTATCAGATTTTCTATCTGCTGGCGCTCAACACCAAAGTCACTCCAGGCGTGATGGCGACCATCATGGGCGTGCAGCCGATTCTTACCGTGGTCTTGATGGAGCGGCAGCGCTCAGCGAGCCGGATGTTCGGTCTGGCGCTTGGGCTGGCGGGGCTGATCATGGTGGTTTACCAGGGCATCGGTCTGGCCGGGATGTCCTGGGCGGGGATGCTGTTTGGTCTGCTGGCGCTGGCGAGCATGACGCTGGGCTCGATCATGCAGAAACGCATCACCGACAATCCCCTCGGCACACTGCCGGTGCAGTATCTGGCCGGGCTGTTGTTGTGCGGGATTTTCGTGCCGTTTCAGCCGTTCCACTTTGAACACAGCACTGGTTTTATCGTGCCGGTGCTATGGATGGGGCTGGTGGTGTCGGTGCTGGCGACGCTGTTGCTGTATCGGCTGATCGCGCGGGGCAATCTGGTGAATGTCACCAGTCTGTTCTACCTGGTGCCGGCAGTGACGGCGGTGATGGACTATCTGATCTTCGGCAATCGCCTGGCGGCGTTGAGTGTGCTGGGAATGTTGTTGATCATCATCGGTCTGGCGTTTGTGTTCCGTAAAACCAACTAGTCGATAGACAGGCGGCGGTTGTCGCGCCGCCTTCGCGAGCTGGTCGAATCGTCGCACCGTCGCTCCCACACTGGAATGCATTCCCCTGTAGGAGTGAGCCTGCTCGCGATAGCCATTTCAGCAGCGACAGAAGTCTAGCGGGCTGTCGCCTGCGCAGGTTTCACCGACGCCGGCTTCAACACCAGCCACAACGCCAGCGCAATCAACACCCCGCCGTAGATATGCGCCATCGACAACGGCTCATCCAGCAACAACGCCCCCCACAACACGCCGAACGGCGGAATCATGAAGGTCACCGTCATCGATTTCACCGGGCCAATGGAACTGAGCAGGCGGAAATAAATGATGTAGGCAAACGCCGTACAGCCCAGACCTAGACCGAGCAGCGACAACCAGACATTCCAGCCGCCCCAACTGACCGGTGGCGCGGTGATCACGCTGTAGCCGAACAGCGGCAACAGGAACAACGTTGCGCCGAGCATGCTGCCCAGCGCCGACAATCGGCTGTCCAGTCCACCGGCCTGATCCAGCCAGCGTCGCGCGAGGAAACCGGCAAAGCCATAGCAAGTGGTTGCGAGCAAGCAGGCGAGGGCGCCCAGCAACAGTTGCATGTCAAAGGCCACGGGACCGGCGCGGGTCAGTACGCCAACGCCGAACAGGCCGAGGAACACCCCGCCCAGTTTGGCTGCGGTGAGTTTTTCACTGAAGAACAACCCGCCAATCAGCACGCCCATCAGCGGCGTGGTGGCATTGAAAATCGCCGAATAGCCGGCTGGCAGTACCTGAGCGGCGACCGAATACAGCGTCGCCGGAATTCCCGAGTTGATCACGCCCAGCAGCATCACGGTTTTCAGTTTGCCTTTGAAATCCCAGCGCACGCGCATCAGTCCGAGAATCACCAGCAGGCCAACGGCCGCAATCGATACGCGAAAGAACCCGGTCGGAATCGTGCCGATCGCTGGCGCGATAATGCGCATGAACAGAAAACTTGCGCCCCAGATGGCCGCCAGCGACAACATACGGAAAATATCGACAGGGCTCACGGCGGGTCTCCTTCCTTGATCGGGACGAGAGTGTTGCCGAGCGCCCTGACGATGGCAACCGCTATTCGGGCATTCAACTTTTTGCTCAGATCACAAAGCGTGTCACCAGACCGTTGAGATCGACTGCCAGACGCGACAACTCCTGGCTCGCCGCCGAAGTCTGAGTCGCCCCGGCGGCTGTCTGTGTCGAGAGGTCACGGATGGTCACCAGATTCTGATCGACCTCACGCGCCACCAAAGCCTGTTGCTCGGCCGCGCTGGCGATCACCAGATTGCGTTGGTTGATCTGCGAGATCGACGCGGTGATTTTCTCCAGCGCCTGGCCCGCGCTGTTGGCTCGGCGCAACGTCTGACCCGCTTGCTCGGCGCTGCTCTGCAATGCACCCACTGTTGCCCCGGTGCCTTGCTGGATGCTGCTGATCATCAGCTCGATTTCTTCGGTGGAATTCTGTGTGCGTTGTGCCAGCGAACGCACTTCGTCGGCGACCACGGCAAAACCGCGCCCGGCTTCACCGGCGCGTGCCGCTTCGATTGCCGCATTGAGCGCCAACAAGTTGGTCTGCCCGGCAATCCCGCGAATCACCTCCAGCACCTTGCTGATATCCTGTGCCTGCGTGGCCAGCCCCTCGGCTTGTGCGGAAGCGCCGAGTACCGCATCGACCAGCTCCTGAATCGAACTGATGGTTTCGCTGACCTGCACGTGGCCGTGCTTGCTGTCCTCGTTCGACGCGGCAGACGCCTCGGCGCTGGACACCGCGTTGGCGGCGACTTCGTCCACCGCCGTACTCATCTCGGTGACTGCTGTAGCGGCTTGTTCGATCTGATCGTTCTGCTGTTGCAGGCCGCGGGTGCTTTGCTCCATCACCGAACTCATTTCCTCGGCCGCGGACGCCAATTGCTGCGCCGATTCGCTGATACCGCGAATGGTCGAGCGCAGATTGCCCTGCATCTCGGTCAAGGCGTCGAGCAGATGCGCAGCCTCATCTTTACCGGTGCTGACGATCTGGCCGCTGAGGTCGCCGGCGGCAATGCGTCGTGCCACGTCCAGTGCCTGATTGATCGGGGTGGTGATGCTGCGGGTCAACTGCCAGGCCAACAGCAGCGTGGCAATCAGGGCAATCACGATGATGGTCGCGACGATCCACAATGCCCGTTGGTACATCGCTGCGGCGGCATCGGCGGCGGCGTCGGCACCTTGCTGATTGAACGCGATCATCTGCTCAAGGGTTTTGTCGAGCAGCGTTCCCTGCGGCGCCAGTTCATTGTTAAGCCGCGTGTAGGCCTGTTCACTTTGCCCGGCGTCGATCTGGCCGATGATCTGTTCGAGAATGCTCATGTACTTGGCGGTATTGGCATTCAAGCCATCGAGCATCAGCCGTTCTTCTTCGCTGGTGAGCAGGGCTTTGTGATCGGCGAGGCGCTTGAGCAGTTCTTCGCGCTGCGCCTTGATGATGCCTTTGCTTCTGTCGCGCACAGCAGACTGGGTGCTGGTGATCAGGCGCAAGGATTCAAGACGGATGCTGGCGATATTCGCCGCCGCGTCATGAATGCTTTCGATACTCGGCATCCACGACTCTTCGATCACTGCCGCACTTTCGCGCAGGGTTTTCATTTGGCCCAGACCGAACAGGCCGACCACCACCAGCAGACTGGCCAAAACGGCAAAGCTCAAACTGGCGCGCAAACCTATGCGCAGATTCCGGATAGACATCAGAGTGCTCCTTGATCTTTGAGGGGAGGTCGTCCTCGTCAGCGAGGATCTTGTTATGAGGCGGGTGATGGCGGGCTGTATATCAAAGTGCCACTATTTTGGTAAGACCAATCTGGCGTCGTCGCTGACGTTGCGTGAATTCGCAGCAAAGCCACGGACTAGACGCATCAGTGCTGTATTGGATACGAAGCCCAGAGAATTCGCGGGCTGGTGCAGGATGAGAGGAAGAACCGCTCAGGCGGTTAACTGACCGAACGGTCGATTAAAAAAACTTTGCTAAAAACTGTGTCGCTGTACAACCCTGACGCGGATTTGGCAGAAATTGCACTTCACGCGCGCACGCTTGCGTGGCTAAGCTCAGGCACAGATTTCCCATGCACGCAGAGGTCTCATCTATGCCGCAGCAATGGCCAGCCACCGACATCGCCCGCATGATCCTCGATGGCTTCGACGATTATCGCGAGCATTTCCGGCGGATCACCGACGGCGCCCGGGAACGCTTCGAGCAGGCACGCTGGCAGGAGACGCAAACGGCGTCGGCGGCGCGGATCAATCTCTATGAAGAAAAGGTCGGCGAAACCATCGCCCGTCTGCGCGAATACTTCGACGACGAAACGCTGATGAATGTCAGCTGCTGGCCGCTGGTGAAAAGCGCCTACATCAGCGTCATCGACCTGCGCTTCGACGATGAGCTGTCGGAGACCTGGTACAACTCGATTTTCTGCGGGCTGTTCAGCCATGACCTGATCAGCGACGGCTGCATGTTCATCCACACCACGCGCCCGAGCCTGCGCCGTGCACGCGCTGCGCAAACCCGCACCTACAAGCCCCAAGGCCAGTTGTCGGGGATGCTCGCGAGCATTTTTGCCGACTACCGTTTCAGCGAGGACTACGCCGATTTGCCGGGTGACCTGCGCCGGCTCGAAGCGCAACTGCGCGAGAACCTGCCGGACTGGGTGTGCAAGGACCCGGAGCTGAGCGTCGAGCTGTTCTCCTCGGTGCTGTACCGCAACAAGGGCGCGTATCTGGTCGGGCGCATCTACACCCGCGACGAGCAATGGCCGTTGGTGATCCCGCTGTTGCACCGCGAAGGGCGCGGGATCCAGATCGATGCGCTGATCACCGACGAAGCCGACGTGTCGATCATCTTCTCGTTCACCCGTTCGTACTTCATGGTCGATGTGCCGGTGCCGGCGGAATTTATCGGCTTCCTGCGGCGCATCCTGCCGGGCAAGCACATCGCCGAGCTGTACACCTCGATCGGTTTCTACAAGCACGGAAAATCCGAGTTCTACCGCGCGCTGATCAATCATCTGGCCAACACCGACGACCAGTTCATCATGGCGCCGGGCGTGCGCGGCATGGTCATGAGCGTGTTCACCCTGCCGGGCTTCAACACCGTGTTCAAGATCATCAAGGACCGGTTTTCGCCGTCGAAAAACGTCGACCGCGCCACGGTGATCGAGAAGTATCGACTGGTAAAAAGTGTCGACCGGGTAGGACGCATGGCCGATACCCAGGAGTTCGCCGACTTCCGTTTTCCGCTGAGCAAGTTTGATCCGGCCTGTCTTGAGGAATTGTTGGAAGTGGCGCCGTCGACGGTTTCAGTCGAAGGCGACACCGTGTTGATCCGCCACTGTTGGACCGAACGGCGGATGACCCCGCTCAATCTGTATCTGGAAAACGCCAATGACGCGCAAGTGCGCGAGGCGCTGGAGGATTACGGCCTGGCGATCAAGCAACTGGCGGCGGCGAACATCTTTCCCGGCGACATGCTGCTGAAGAATTTTGGCGTCACCCGGCATGGGCGTGTGGTGTTTTATGACTACGACGAAATCTGCTTTCTGACCGAAGCCAACTTCCGCCACATCCCTGCGCCGCGTACGCCGGAGGACGAAATGGCTTCGGAGCCGTGGTATTCGATCGGGCCGCTGGATGTGTTTCCCGAGGAATTTCCGCCGTTTCTGTTTGCTGATTCGGGGCAGCGCAAGCTGTTCGATCAGTTGCATGGCGAGTTGTATAACGCCGATTACTGGAAGAGTTTGCAGGAGGCGATTCGTGCCGGCAAAGTCATAGACGTCTTTCCCTATCGGCGTAAAGGGTTGGATAACGAGTAAGGCCTGAAACCCTCACCCCAGCCCTCTCCCAGAGGGAGAGGGAGCCGACCGAGTTGTCTTGCGCCAAACATTGACCTGAAAGATTTTGGCGATTATGGGTTCGGCAAAGCTCTTTCAGGTCGATGTACCTTTGAAGCATCCCCCAATTGGTCCCCTCTCCCTCCGGGAGAGGGCTAGGGTGAGGGCCGCAATCCCCCTGACACGCCACAAATCCCCCAAATCTGCGACAATCCGCCCCCTGCATAAATAGACGACCGAATTGCCTACCCGATGACCGACGAATCGCCCTCCATCGACAAACTGCTGAAGAACCTCGATCACGCCATGCTCGCCGACCGTCACCGGCTGCGGCGGCAGTTGCTTGAGCTGCGCAAGAAACCCGACGAGGCCAAACTGGCTCAGTGGGTGACGCGCATGCAGGCGTCCTGTGATCAGGTGCTGGCGCGCCGTGCCAGCCTGCCGGTGATTCGTTACGACGACAGTCTGCCGATCGCGGCCAAGCGCGACGAGATCAAGAAGGCGCTGGAAAAGCATCAGGTGTTGATCATCGCCGGCGAAACCGGCTCGGGCAAAACCACCCAGTTGCCGAAAATCTGCCTGGAAATCGGTCGCGGTCATCACGGTCTGATCGGCCACACCCAACCGCGCCGAATCGCTGCTCGCAGCGTCGCCAGCCGCGTCGCCGAAGAACTCGGCACGCCGCTCGGTGCGCTGGTCGGCTATCAGGTGCGGTTCGAGGATCAAAGCGATTCCAACACCCTGATCAAGCTGATGACCGACGGCATCCTGCTCGCGGAAACCCAGAACGATCGCTACCTCGAACGCTACGACACGATCATCGTCGACGAAGCCCACGAGCGCAGCCTCAACATCGACTTCCTGCTCGGTTACCTGAAAACCCTGCTGCCGCGTCGCCCGGATCTGAAAGTCATCATCACCTCGGCGACCATCGATCTGGAGCGTTTCTCCAAGCACTTCGATGACGCGCCGATTGTTGAAGTCTCCGGTCGTACCTTCCCGGTGGACACCTGGTATCGCCCGCTGACCCTGGAGCAGGACGAAGAGGGCAACCGTGTCGAGGATGACCTGACGGTGGATCAGGCAATCCTCGCCACCCTCGATGAAATTGCCGCGTACGAACGCAGCGAGCGCCGCAGTCCCGGTGATGTGCTGGTGTTCCTGCCCGGCGAGCGCGAGATTCGCGACGCCGCCGATATGCTGCGCAAGGCGCAAATCAAGCACACTGAAATTCTGCCGTTGTACGCGCGCTTGTCGCCGGCCGAACAGCAGCGGATTTTCCAATCGCACCCGGGCCGTCGCGTGGTGCTGGCGACCAACGTCGCCGAAACCTCGCTGACCGTGCCGGGCATCCGTTATGTGATCGACAGCGGCACCGCGCGCATCAGCCGCTACAGCTATCGCGCCAAAGTGCAGCGCTTGCCGATCGAAGCGATTTCCCAGGCCAGTGCCAACCAGCGTAAAGGTCGCTGCGGCCGGGTCGAGCCGGGTATCTGCATTCGGTTGTACAGCGAAGAAGATTTTATCGGGCGTCCGGAATTTACCGATCCGGAGATTCTGCGCACCAACCTCGCCGCGGTCATTTTGCAGATGCTGCATCTGCGTCTCGGCGAGATCACCGCGTTCCCGTTTATCGAGCCGCCGGATGGCAAGGCGATCAGCGACGGTTTCAACCTGCTGCAAGAGCTCTCGGCGGTGGATCGCAACAGTCAGCTGACCCCGCTCGGTCGGCAATTGGCGCGCTTGCCGGTGGACCCGCGCATGGGCCGTATGCTGCTTGAAGCAGCCAAGCTCGGCAGTTTGCAGGAAGTGCTGATCGTCGCCAGTGCCATGTCGATTCAGGACCCGCGCGAGCGTCCGCCGGAGCGTCAGCAAGCAGCCGATCAGGCTCACGCACAGTGGAAGGATGTCGATTCGGATTTCGCCGGTTTGGTAAATCTGTGGCGTGGTTTTGAAGAGCAACGCCAGGCGCTGACTGCGAGTCCGCTGCGCAACTGGTGCCGCAAGAATTTCCTCAATTATCTGCGTCTGCGCGAGTGGCGCGATTCCCATCGACAGTTGAGCCTGATCTGCCGCGACATGCAGTTGAGCCTCAACAAAGAGCCGGCGGACTACCCGAAACTGCATAAAGCGGTTTTGGTCGGCCTGCTCAGCCAGATCGGTCAGAAAACCGAGGACGGCGATTACCTCGGCGCGCGTCAGCGACGCTTCTGGATTCACCCGTCATCGGGCATCGGCAAGAAGCGTCCGCAATGGCTGATGACCGCTGAACTGGTGGAAACCACCAAGCTCTACGCGCGCATGGTCGCCAAGATCGACGCCGACTGGATCGAGCCGCTGGCCGGGCACCTGGTCAAGAAAAACCATTTCGAACCGCACTGGGAGAAGAAGCGCGGTCAGGTCGTCGCGTTCGAACAGATCACCTTGTTCGGGCTGATCGTGGTCGGCCGCCGCCCGGTGCATTACGGCCCGGTGGATCCGGTGGTGTCCCGCGAGCTGTTTATTCGCGAAGGCCTGGTGCGTGGCGAGATTCAGTCAAAAGCCAAATGCCTGACCGCCAATCAGCAACTGCTGGAACAGCTCGACGAACTGGAAGCCAAGGCCCGTCGCCGCGATATTCTCGCCGACGAAGAAACCCTGTACGCGTTCTACGACGCGCGGTTGCCGGCGGAGATTCACCAGACCGCGACCTTCGACAGTTGGTATCGAGTCAACAGCCAGAAGAACCCGCAACTGCTGATCATGCGCGAAGAGGACGTACTGGCCCGCGAGGCCAGTGAAGTCACCGCGCGCGATTACCCGGACACGCTGCACATCGGCGATCTGGAACTGGCACTGACCTACCACTTCGAACCCAATCACCCGCGCGACGGCGTGACCCTGCGCGTGCCGGCGCCGCTGCTGCCGATGCTGCCGCCGGAACGTCTGGAATGGCTGGTGCCGGGGCTGATCGAGGCCAAGTGCATCGCCCTCGTGCGCAACCTGCCGAAAGCGCTGCGCAAGAACTTCGTGCCGGTGCCGGACTTCATCAAAGCCGCGTTGCAACGCATGACCTTTGCCGAGGGTTCGTTGCCGCAGGCACTGGGCCGAGAATTGCTGCGCATGACCGGCGCGCGGGTCAGCGACGAGGCGTGGGCAGAAGCCGAGCAAGGCGTCGAGGGGCATCTGCGGATGAACCTGGAAATCGTCGACGGCCAGGGCAAGTTCCTCGGCGAAGGCCGCGATCTGGCCGAGCTGACCGCACGGTTTGCCGAAGCCAGTCAGGCTGCGCTGGCGGTGCCGCAGAGCGCGAAAAGCCAGCAACCGGTGGAGGCGAAAGTCTTTGCGCCGGTGGCGGAAAAGACTCAACAGAAGATCGCCGGGCTATCGATGACGGTGTATCCGGCGCTGGTCGAAGAGGGTGGTACGGTCAAGGAAGGGCGCTTCTCCACCCCGGCTGAAGCCGAGTTCCAGCATCGTCGTGCCTTGCAGCGGTTGTTGATGCAGCAACTGGCGGAGCCGGCCAAATTCCTGCGCGGCAAGTTGCCGGGGCAGACCGAACTGGGCTTGCTCTATCGCGAGCTGGGCCGGGTTGATGCGCTGGTTGAAGACATTCTGCTGGCCAGCCTCGACAGCTGCATTCTTGAAGGTGAAGACCCACTGCCCCGTGACGGTGCCGGGTTGGCGGCGTTGGCCGAGCGCAAACGTGGCAACTGGACCGAGCACGCCGAGCGCGTGGCGCGGCTGACGCTGGAGATTCTCAAGCTCTGGCACGGTCTGCAAAAACGCTTCAAAGGCAAGATCGACCTTGCTCAGGCCGTGGCGTTGAATGACATCAAGCAGCAGATCAATAATCTGGTTTACCCGGGGTTTGTCCGCGAGACGCCGATGCAGTGGCTCAAGGAGTTGCCGCGTTACCTGAAAGCGGTCGAACAGCGTTTCGAAAAACTCGGCGCGCAGGTGCAGAAGGATCGCGTCTGGAGCGGCGAACTCGCCGGTCTCTGGGCGCAATATCAGGCTCGCGCCGCCAAGCATGCGCAAGAAGGCAAACGCGATCCGCAGCTGGAGTTGTACCGCTGGTGGCTGGAGGAATATCGGGTCTCGCTGTTCGCCCAGCAGTTGGGCACGAAAACGCCGATTTCCGACAAACGCCTGAACAAGCAGTGGAGCCAGGTCGAACCGTAACGTTGATCGTTCCCACGCTCTGCGTGGGAATGCCTCTGGGGACGCTCCGCGTCCAGTGACGCGGAGCGTCACGGGCTGCATTCCCACGCAGGAGCGTGGGAACGATCATCCGTGTTGATCTTGAGAAAGGCGCCAAAAGTCCGCGTTTATGGCAAACTTCGCGACCATAAACGCCGGTTTCGCGACCCAGAGCCTTCGGCCGTGGTGCGAGACGGAATAAAGCGATGCCAGGTTTGCGTCCCCCGGATGGGAATAGACCCTTTGTGTGTTGGTACGACGGTTCCAGCACTTTCTGCCTGAACAGATTAGAGAAACGACCATGCATAACGTCGTCATCAGCGGCACCGGCCTGTACACCCCGGCCAACAGCATCTCCAATGAAGAGCTGGTGCAGTCTTTCAATACCTACGTCGCCCAGTTCAACGCCGACAACGCCGACGCGATCGCCAGCGGCGAAGTCCAGGCCCTGACCGAATCCAGCGCTGCGTTCATCGAAAAGGCTTCCGGCATCAAGAGCCGCTTCGTCATGGACAAGGACGGCATCCTCGATCCACAACGCATGGCTCCGCGCCTGCCGGAGCGTTCCAACGACGAATGGTCGGTGCTCTGCCAGATGGCCATCGGCGCGGCCGAACAGGCCCTGCAACGCGCCGGCAAAACCGCCGCTGACATCGACGGCGTGATCGTTGCCTGCTCCAACCTGCAACGTGCCTACCCGGCCATCGCCATCGAAGTCCAGGAAGCACTGGGCATTCAGGGCTTCGGCTTCGACATGAACGTGGCCTGCTCTTCGGCGACCTTCGGCATTCAGGCCGCTGCCAATAGCGTACAACTGGGCCAGGCCCGGGCGATCCTGATGGTCAACCCGGAAGTCTGCACCGGGCATCTGAACTTCCGTGACCGCGACAGCCACTTCATCTTCGGTGATGCCGCCACCGCCGTGGTCATCGAACGTGCTGACACAGCGACGTCCAAACACCAGTTCGATGTGGTCAGCACCAAGCTGCTGACCAAGTTTTCCAACAACATCCGCAACAACTTCGGCTTCCTCAACCGCGCGGCGGAAGAGGGCGTCGGTGCCCGCGACAAGCTGTTTGTGCAGGAAGGCCGCAAGGTGTTCAAGGATGTCTGCCCGATGGTCGCCGAGCTGATTGGTGAACATCTGCAAGAGAACCAGCTCAACGTCGGCGACGTGAAGCGCTTCTGGCTGCACCAGGCCAACCTGAGCATGAACCACCTGATCGTGCGCAAACTGCTGGGTCGTGAAGCCACCGAAGAAGAAGCACCGGTGATTCTCGACACCTACGCCAACACCAGCTCCGCAGGTTCGGTCATTGCTTTCCACAAATATCAGGACGATCTGGCGAGCGGTTCGCTGGCGGTGCTGAGTTCGTTCGGTGCTGGCTATTCGATCGGCAGCGTGATTCTGCGCAAGCGTTGAAATTGGTTTAATTTCCTCTTAATCGCGCCGACCTTTCCTACATCCGAATCGGCTCAAACGCTGTAATTTTTCGGAAATGGCGGCAGGTGAAGACCTGCCGCGTTTATTTCCGGAATCGGGACAAGGGGATTGATGGATGGCGGCTGACGATACCCAACTGCTTGCGCGCCTGCTGGCCGGTGAGCAACAGGCTTTCAAGGAACTGGTGACGACGTATCAGAGCGCCATGCGCGCGGTGGCGTATGCGATTGTTGGTCAGCGTCATGTTGAAGAAGTGGTGCAGGATGCCTGGTTGTCCGTGGTCCGCCACATCGGCAGCTTCGAAGGTCGTTCCAGTCTCAAGACCTGGCTTCTGACCATCACCGCCAACTCAGCGAAAAGCCGTTATAAACACAATCGCCGCGAAGTGTTGATGGATGATCTGCCATCGCCCCATGGCACGATCGACGACGACCGCTTTTCTTCAGGTGACGGCCATTGGCTGGTCGCCCCGTTCGCCTGGCACCAGGACACCCCCGAAGCCCTGCTCACTGAAGACGAATTGCGCAAATGCCTGGAGCATACGCTGCTGAACCTGTCGGAACTGCAAAGCAGCGTTTTGCTGTTGCGCGAGCGGCAGGGGCTGGAGCTGGAGGAAATCTGTAATCTTCTGGAGATCTCACTCTCCAATGTCCGCGTGCTGCTGCATCGGGCACGTTTGAAGGTCTTCGCGACCGTAGAACATTTTGAGGAGACAGGAGAATGTTGACCTGCAAGGAGCAAGTGGCACGATCCAGCGATTATCTCGATGGCCAGTTGAGCTTTCGGGAAAAGTGGATGGTGCGTCATCACCTGATGTTCTGCCCGAACTGCCGGCGTTTCATGCGTCAGATGCGATTGATGCAAGCCACCTTGAAGGCGCTGCCGGAGAAACCGGAGGACGGGGTGGATGCGCTGGCTGAGCGTCTGGCGGCGCAGCGGCGGGACGATAGCCCGTAAAAAACACAGCCCGGTGCAGCGACAGCGAACGGATGATGGGGATCGCTGTAACTGCACCGGGCCGTAGGAAAATCAGCTTCGATCGACAATTCGCAAGGGGAGCGGTTACTTGCAGCTTGTCGCTCGAAGCTTGTAGCTGTTTTCTTAGAACTTGGCTTCCGCGTCCAACTGCAAGGTGTTGGCATCAGCGTCCCGCTGGGTACGGCTGGCGAAGTCGGCCTTGGTCAGGAAGTATGTAGCGCCAATGGCGAAGTTCTTGTCGATGTCGTAACCGACCTTGAACTTGTGCCCACGCGAACCGGTGGTGCCGTTGGCGAAGTCAGAGTCGGTGAAGGCGCCGACCACGGCGTTGCGCTGCACGTCACGATAGTTGTAATCGAGGTTCAGGCCGAAGACTTTCGACTTGGCACCCAACAGCCACGCGGTGTCCTGATCGGTCACGGCATCGTTGTTCTTCACGTACTGGCCGTAGAACGACAATGGCATCGGCAGACCGCCGATGTCGACCTGGCTGAACCCTTCATACAGACGGAATTCGTTGTTGGCCGAGTTGCCATTGACTGCCAGGGCGCACGGTGTGGAAGTGCCGGTGCAGCGGCTGTCTTCGTCGTTCTGGTAGGCGTAGACGCTGCCGCCCAGGGTCACTTTCAGGTTGTCGGTGATGTTGAAACGGCTACCCAGTTGGCCAGCGGTCAGGCGCAGGTCGTGACGGAATTGCACGCCATCGCCGTCGACGTTGTCCTTGAGGTTGTAGTTACCCAGGCTGCCGAACAATTCGGCGCTGCTGCCCAACGGGTATTTGTAGGTAACGGCCAGACCTTCCGGGTTGATGTCGCTGTCCCAGATCACGTCGCCCATGCTGACCCACGGCTGAAGCATCTTGCCGCCGATAATGTGCAGGTTCTTGATCTGATCCGGGTGGTAGTCGATGTAACCCAGGTCGAGCCAGATCTGCTTCTTGTCGAAGTAGTTGTCCTGGTCCTGGTTGGTCGAACGGGCGTCATCGCCGCCGCCGGTGGCGATGCGGATGCCGGTGTCGACTTGCGGGTTGATCTCGGTGTAGGCACCCAGACGGGCACGGATGCGCTGACGATCCTTGTCGCGACCGCCGTTGTTTGGCTCGCCGTCGATCTTGATGGTTTCCTGGCGGATACGCACATCGCCCTTGAACTGGGTCTTGGCCGCCCAAGCCAGTTTCTGGTCGAAGACGCTTTGTTCGTTGGTTTTCTTCGCAACAGCAGCGACTTGTTCGTTGGTCTCTTGCTGCGCCTGCTGCGCGATTTGCTGAGCCTTCTGATCCTTGGCCAGTTCAGTTTGCAGTTCGATGTACTGCGCCTGGGAAATGGAACCGTTAGCCTTGAGCATGTCGAGCAGTTTGGCGTCGACTGCAGCACTGGCCGGAACACTCATGGCCAGCAACAAGCCACCGCACAGGGCCGCTGCAGTTTTCGTGGAAGCAAGACGCATAGCAATCTCCGAAGATGAGAGGGGATGGCTGAACCATCCGGGGCACAACCGACGATTCGAACGTCGGAAAACAGTGTCCGGGTAGAACCCGGCGCTCTAAAAACAGGCGCCAGTATCGCGATGGTTTATGACAGAGCAGTGGCACAGTGATGGCAGGTTGATGACGAGCGGGCGCTTCAACGGTCAGTTCCTCAAAGCTGATAAGAGGGATATACGTCTCTATCAACAATTACATTGCTGAATCGATAAACCTGTAAGTTATGACAGTGGCGAGCAATGCTGGATTGATGTTTGATTTGAGGGGATCAAATAACTGTTTTCGAGCGTTTCTCTTATTTGCCGAAAACGACCAGTCAATCCGGAACGTGAGACATTCAAATGAATAGTCAATTTGGCGCTTTTATTTCATCGGGTGATCTTGATGAAAGTTTCAACGGGGGTAGTGTTCTAACCTTTCGTTTTTATGAGGGTGAGATCGGTGCTGCATTCGACGTTGCAATAGGTCCCGATCGGCGTATTTATATTGCCGGTACTGTTGTGGGGCGCTTTGCGATAGTCGTTCTGAATCCAGACGGCTCTTTCGCTGAAGATTTTGCCGTTAACGGTATTCTGCTGGATTCCTTTTTCGGCGCTGAACGTTCGACCGGTTACCGGATTGCAGTGGACGACGATCGGGTGCGTATTCTGGGGACGACTCAAGTGTTGAAAGAGGGCGTTATCAGATATTGCCCAGCCGTTGCCAGCTATCGGTTGAATGGGGTTCGGGACACGGCATATGGAATTGATGGGTACCAGGTTATCGATCCGGATTTCGAAGATGGAGATCCTAGTTTCATGATGTCTCGGTGGGCTCCAAACTGGTCTGTCGATAACGGGAAAACCTACGTGGCGGCGTTTCGCTTGGCCAACGGTCTCTCTACTGTCTTGACGTGTCTCGATCGGAACGGCCAATTCGATACGCAATTCGGAGTTGTCGGGACGGGGACTGTAAGCGTGACGCACCCTCGTGGAGCACAACTGGAATGCGTCCGAGCAACATCGGAAGGTATTTATCTGGCAGGCTCGGTCGATGGTTCAAATGGAGTTGGGGCGGTATGCAGAGTTTCTCTTCGTGGGGAAGTAGATTCCAGTTATGGCGAGGATGGGTTCACTGTGTTTGAAGGTCTCTATTCGGAAGTCCACAGTCTACCTGGCACGGGTAACCCCAAGTTATTAACGGTGGGGCGTCAAGCAAAGATTGAGAGCGGAGAAGTATTTATACGTCATCGAGGTGCATTGCGAAGTTTCGTTGTTGATGGCTCTCCTGATAAAGAATTTAATAACGGTGATCCGGTGTTCACTGAACTAAACTACTCAACGGGTTGGTATCACGGTGCGGTACAGGAAGACGGACGGATTCTTGCGTTGGGTTATGCATCGGATCCACGACCTTCCGAGGTGCGGCGGTCCAGAGATGTTTTGACGCCTGCTCGTTATAACGAAACGAGCGAAAATATGGCATTGCCCTCACCAAGCTTTGTACTTTGCCGCTTTCTGAGTGACGGCGCTCTGGATAGCAGTTTTGGTAGAGAGCATAAGGGATGGATTACCTTCAATATTAATGAGGGCGCGTATACGGAGGGCATGGCAGTGCAGGCGGACAACGCGGTTGTTGTTGTAGGAGACACGGGTGACGGTCGTGTGTATGCCGTGCGATTCAAGGGCTGACACTCTGGTTCCCCGACTTTGATCCCTTTCGATGTAGTTTATTGTTTGGCTTGGATTGAAGATCGGGGATACTCGGTGGTGAGAGGGCATCCATCGAGAAACAAAATGACGCTGCACGTTTATGAAAGTTTATCGGCAGTAGCAGCACAAAGCTGGGATGCGCTGGTGCCTGAAAGCCAGCCATTTTTGCGCCATGCCTTTCTCAGTGCGCTGGAAGACAGCGGCAGCGTCGGCCCCCACACCGGCTGGCAACCTGAGCATTTGCTGCACATCGAAGATGGTCGTCTGATCGCCGCGTTACCCAGTTATCGCAAGTGGCATTCCTACGGCGAGTACGTGTTCGATCATGGCTGGGCCGACGCCTGCGCCCGCGCCGGCATCGATTATTACCCCAAGCTTTTGACCGCCGTACCATTCAGTCCGGTCAGCGGCCCGCGCTTGCTGGCGGCCAATGTCGAAGACGGTTTTGAGCTGCTCAAGAGTCTGCCCGGCTATCTGGAAATCGAAGGGCTTTCCAGCGCCCACATCAATTTCACCGACGCTTTCACCGACGCGGCGATGGCCGAACAGCCGGGCTGGCTGCAACGCATTGGCTGTCAATATCACTGGCAGAATCGCGGGTATCGCGACTTTCAGGATTTCCTCGACGCGCTCAGTTCGCGCAAGCGCAAACAGATGCGCAAGGAGCGCGAGCAAGTGGCGGGGCAGGGTTTTGAGTTTGAATGGCTGGAAGGGCGGGAGCTGGACGAGGCGCAGTGGGATTTTGTCTACGCCTGCTACGCCAATACCTATGCGGTGCGGCGTCAGTCGCCGTATCTGACGCGGGAGTTTTTCAGTCTGTTGGTCGAGCGCATGCCCGAGGCGATCCGCGTGGTGTTGGCCAAGCAGGGCTCACGGCCGGTGGCGATGGCCTTCAGTCTGGTCGGTGGCGACAGTTTCTACGGGCGCTATTGGGGGTGTCTGGCGGAGTTCGATCGACTGCACTTCGAGACCTGTTTTTATCAGGGTATGGATTACGCGATCGCGCAGGGTTATCAGCGTTTCGATGCTGGCGCTCAGGGCGAGCACAAGCTGATTCGCGGGTTCGAACCGGTGATCACCCATTCATGGCATTACCTGCGGCATCCGGGGTTGAAAGCGGCGGTGAAGGATTTCCTGCAACAGGAACGCGCTGGCATTCTTGCCTACGCCGAAGAAGCGAAAACAGCGTTGCCTTATCGCCAGGCATAGGTCCCTGTGGGAGCGAGCCTGCTCGCGAAGGCGTCGTGTCAGTCGACATATACGTTACTGACACAACGTCTTCGCGAGCAGGCTCGCTCCCACAAAGGGATTTCATACGCCTTCAGGTTTCTTCCTTGCCCAACCAGCGATAAATCCCGCCACCGACCACCGCGCCAAGCAACGGCGCGACCCAGAACATCCACAACTGCGCAATCGCCCAGCCGCCGACCATCAATGCCGGCCCCGTGCTGCGCGCCGGATTCACCGAGGTGTTGGTGACCGGAATCGAGATCAGATGGATCAACGTCAGGCCCAGGCCGATGGCGATCGGTGCCAGTCCCGGCGGTGCGCGTCTATCGGTGGCGCCGAGGATGATGATCACAAACATTGCGGTCATCACAAGCTCAGTGACAAACCCTGCCGCCATCGAATACTTGCCTGGCGAGTGTTCGCCATAACCGTTGGAGGCCAGGCCGGCGGCGATATCGAAGCCCTCCTTGCCGCTGGCGATGTGGGCGATCAGTGCCGCCGCGAGAATTGCGCCGAGCACTTGGGCAATGATGTAAGCGGGCAACTCCTTGGCCGGAAACCGACCGCCAACGAACAGACCGACCGAGACGGCCGGGTTGAGATGACAGCCGCTGATGTGGCCGATGGCAAACGCCATGGTCAGCACCGTCAAACCGAACGCCAGGGCCACCCCCAGCACCCCGATTCCCAGCGGTGAAGACGCGGCGATCACCGCGCTGCCGCAACCACCCAATACCAACCAGAACGTACCCAACAACTCAGTGACTGAACGTTTGAACAGAGACATGAGAGGCGTCCTTGATAGCCCTGCTATCGAGACTGCATCGAGTTGTGCATCCTTGCAGACTTACGACAGGCTCCGTTCCGGAACCTTGGCTGAGTACAGCAGGCTTTTAACGGATTTCCAGCGGCCACAAAAAACCGCCAGCGCCCTTGGTTGGCGGGCTGTGGCGGTTTTATCCAGTCGGGACTGCGCAAATCCCCTGTGGGAACGAGCAGGCTCGCTCCCACAGGATTTGCGTCGGACAGAACTGTCAGTCGATGCCGACAAACCCTCCAGTCTGGTGCGCCCAAAGCCGTGCATACAGACCGCGATGAGCCAACAGTTCAGCATGGGTGCCGCTCTCGGCAATCTTGCCGTTCTCCAGCACTACCAGCCGATCCATACGCGCAATGGTCGAGAGACGGTGCGCAATCGCGATCACGGTTTTCCCCTGCATCAACGTTTCCAGGCTTTCCTGAATCGCCGCCTCGACTTCCGAATCCAGCGCCGAGGTCGCTTCGTCCATGATCAAAATCGGCGCGTCCTTGAGCAGCACCCGCGCAATCGCAATGCGCTGACGCTGACCACCGGACAATTTCACTCCACGCTCACCGACATGCGCATCGAAACCGGTGCGGCCCTCAGCGTCCGACAGCAGCGGAATGAACTCATCAGCACGAGCCTTGTGCACCGCATCCCACAACTCGGCATCGGTCGCATCGGGTTTGCCGTACAACAAGTTATCGCGGATTGAACGGTGCAGCAGCGAAGTGTCCTGGGTGATCATGCCGATCCGCGCGCGCAGGCTTTCCTGACCGACTTCGGCGATGTTCTGGCCGTCGATCATAATCCGTCCGCCTTCGACGTCGTACAGGCGCAGCAGCAGGTTGACCAGCGTTGATTTGCCGGCGCCGGACGGCCCGATCAAGCCGATTTTCTCGCCCGGTTTGATGTTCAGATTGAGGTCGCCGATGATCCCGCGCTTCTTGCCGTAGTGAAAATCCACGTGCTCGAAACGCACTTCGCCACGGGCCACGTCCAGCGGTTTGGCCTGCTCGTGATCGGTGACGCTGACCGGTTGCGAAATGGTGCGCAGACCGTCCTGGACCATGCCGATGTTCTCGAAAATGCCGGTGACTACCCACATGATCCAGCCGGACATGTTGACGATGCGGATCACCAGGCCGGTCGCCAGGGCAATCGCGCCAACGGTAATCAACGACTGTGTCCACAGCCACAAGGCCAACGCAGTAGTGCCGACGATCAGCAAGCCGTTCATGGCGGTAATTACCACGTCCATGCTGGTGACGACGCGGCCGGCCATCCGCGCTTTGACGGTCTGTTCTTCGATGGCTTCCTTGGCGTAGTGCTGTTCGAAATTGGTGTGGGCGAACAGCTTCAGCGTGGCGATGTTGGTGTAGCCATCGACGATGCGCCCCATCAGTTTTGAACGCGCATCGGAGGCTTCCACCGAGCGGTCTTTCACGCGCGGTACGAAGTAATACAGCGCGCCGATGTAGGCGACGATCCACGTCAGCAGCGGGATCATCAGGCGCCAGTCGGCCTCGGCGAACAGCACCAGCGAACTGATCGCATAGATCACCACGTGCCACAGCGCATCCACTGCCTGCACTGCCGAGTCACGCAGCGAGTTGCCGGTCTGCATGATTCGCTGGGCGATGCGCCCGGCAAAGTCGTTCTGGAAGAAATTCAGGCTCTGTTTGAGCACGTAGCTGTGGTTCTGCCAGCGGATCATGCTGGTCATACCGGGGCTTAACGTCTGATGCACCAGCAAGTCGTGCAGGCCGAAGAAGATCGGTCGCAGCACGAGGGCAACCACCAGCATCCACGTCAGTTCGAGGGCATGGTCGCTGAAGAAATTCGGGTTCGGTGTGCCTTGGGCCAGGTCGATGATGCGGCTCAGGTAACTGAACAGCGCCACTTCGATCAATGCGGCGAACAGGCCAACGACGAGCAGGGCGGCGAAACTTGGCCAGACCTGCTTGAGGTAATAGGTATAGAAGGGGAGAACGCGGTCCGGCGGAGACGCCGTCGGGGCTTCACGGAATATGTCGATCAGTTGTTCGAAACGGCGATAGAGCATCAGATAACCGCCCGGAGTACGGGCTCTCCTTTTATCGGTGTGAGCGGCGTGAGGTTGAATTCACGCCGCTCGATACGCCCTGTACAGCTTAGTCGATGACTTTGGCCGACTTGATGATCACAGGGTCGACAGGCACGTTTTGCATGCCGCTTTTGGTGGTGGTTTGCGAGTTGACGATGATGTCGACCACGTCCATACCCTTGACCACTTTGGCGAACACCGCGTAACCGGCGTCACGGCCCGGATCAAGGAACGCGTTGTCAGCCACGTTGATGAAGAATTGGCTGGTGGCCGAATCCGGGTTGGAGGTGCGCGCCATCGACAAGGTGCCGCGAACGTTGTGCAAGCCATTGCTGGCTTCGTTCTTGATCGGTGCCTTGGTGTCTTTCTGTTGCATTTGCTGGGTGAAGCCGCCGCCCTGAGCCATGAAGCCCGGGATCACACGGTGGAAAATGGTGTTGGTGTAAAAACCGCTGTTGACGTAATCGAGAAAGTTCTTGGTGCTGATCGGCGCCTTGACCGGATCCAGTTCGATTTCGATCTGGCCGTTGGTGGTGTCCAGCAGCACGTGCGGTGCTTTGACCGGCGTGGCTGCCATCAGGTTGGCGGCAAACAGCACAGTACCAGCGGCGAGGGCGAGTTTTTTCAGCATGGGTCAGTGATCCTGAGATTGAATATCGGCTGCGGCGAGAAACTCCAGCAGCGTTTGATTGAAGCGTTCGGGTTGATCGAGCGGAGTGGCGTGGCGCGAATCGGCGATTACCACCAGCCGCGCATTCGGCAGCAGTTTTACATAGGTTTCTTTCAGTGCCACCGGTGTGTAGTCACGGTCGGCGCTGATGACGAGCGTTGGACAGGACACTCGGGAAAGTCGTTCCTGAACCCCCCAGCCAACAATCGCATCGAAGCTGGCGAGATAAGCACGTTTGTCGTTTTTTGCCCAGCGTTCGGCCATTTTCTGCCGCAGATCGGCTTGTTCCGGTTTCGGAAAGAGTTTGCCGCCGAGGGCTTTGCCGATGCTGGAGAGGCTCAGCAGTCGCATCAGACTCCAGCGTTTGAACCACTGCCAATAATCGTCGCGGCTGCGGATTTTGACTTCGGGTGCGCTGTTGACGATGGTCAGGCTTTTCAGCATTTGCGGCTGATCGACGCCGAACTGGAAGCCGATCATGCCGCCCATCGACAGCCCGACGTAGTGCACCGGGCCGAGACGCAAGTGCTCGATCAGCGCCAGCATATCGGCACTGAAACCGGCGATGCTGTAGCGCTCGCGCGGTTTGTCCGAGCGCCCGTGGCCGCGAATATCCGGGACGATCACCCGATAGTGCGCGGCCAGTGCCGGGATCTGCATTTCCCAGTCCAGCGTGCTCGAACCGAGCCCGTGAACCAGTAGCAACGGCGTGCCGTGGCCATATTCCTCGTAGTGCAGGTTGCAACCTTCGTGCTCGAAATACGCCATCGGTGAACTCCGTGTCAGGCTTGTTCAGGGGCGGCGAACGGTGCGTCCAGCGGCAAAGTGTCGAAGGTGCGCAGCAGTTCGATGAGGATTTGCGTGGCCGGGCCCAAGGGTTTGTCCTTGTTCGAATACAGATAGAAGCTGGAATTGCGGTTGCCGCCCCTGTCCAACGGTAGCAGCTTGAGCGAGCCATCCTTCAATTCCCGCTCGATCATGTGTCGTGGCAGCCAGGCAAAACCGAGGCCGCTGCTGACAAACGTGGCGGCGGTGGCGAGGCTGCCGACGGTCCAGCGCTGCTCGGCGCCGAGCCAGCCGACATCCCTTGGTTGCTGGCGGCCGGAGTCGCGGATCACCACTTGCATCTGGGTTTCCAGATCCTGAAAGCTCAGTTCGCGATTGAGCCGGTGCAGCGGGTGATCGGGGTGGGCGACGGCGACGAACTCTACGTCGCTCAATTCCGCGCCGAGGTAACCGGGAATGCTCAAGCCAGTGATGGCCAGATCGGCCACGCCTTCGAGCAGCACTTCTTCGACACCCGACAATACTTCTTCACGCAGACGCACGCGGCAGCCACGACTCTGCGGCATGAACGCGGTCAGTGCGCGAACGATGCGTGCGCTCGGGTAGGCCGCATCGACTACCAGCCGCACCTCGGCTTCCCAACCTTGCTCCATATGGTGGGCAAGATCTTCCAGTTGGCTGGCCTGTTTCACCAATTGTCGCGAACGACGCAGCAACACGCCGCCGGCTTCGGTGAGCACGGCTTTACGCCCGTCGATGCGCAGCAACGGCACGCCGAGCTGGTCCTGCATGCGGGCGACGGTGTAACTCACCGACGATTGCGAACGGTGCAAGGCCTCAGCGGCCTGGGCGAATCCGCCGTGGTCGACCACGGCCTGCAATGTTCGCCATTGATCCAGGGTCACGCGGGGCGCTTTCATCAATAGCTCCTCTTGTCCTAAGCTGGCCGTCCCTCATGGAGACTGCCGAATGAAAAAATTCTGTTGTGTGCTGCTGGCGTTGCTACCGCTGAGTGCTTTTGCTTACCCGATTGATGTGGAGAAGAATCTCAACGGCATGAAGATCGACTACGAGACCTTCGACACCGATAACGACATCGGCTCGATTCGGGTGGCCAACTACGGTGATGTCGATGCAACGTGCAAAGCTGTGTTCAGCAATGGCCCGGAAGCACCGCGCACCCGCACGATCGAGGTACCGGCCGGCAAACATAAAAACGCCACGGCCAAGTTCACCCGCGAGATCATCAAGCTGCGCATCAATCTGACCTGCACCCCGAAATAACACCGCGAACCCTTGTGGGAGCGAGCTTGCTCGCGAAAGCGGTGTGTCATTCAACAGGGATGTCGACTGATACGGCCAATTCGCGAGCAAGCTCGCTCCCACAGGGTATGCGTCAGTATCTAAACGAATTCTTCGATACTTTGCAGCAATTATTTGCGCTTTTTCATCGATTCAACTCTGTTTAACCTTCACTCCATCGACCTACAACATTCTCGGATGGAGGCTACACACCATGTCCCGCGTTCTGATCATTGAAAGCAGCGCCCGCCAGCAAGACTCGGTATCCCGTCAACTGACCCAGACCTTCATCAGTCAGTGGAAAGCGGCGCACCCGACCGATCAGATCACCGTACGTGACCTCGCCGTGAATCCGGTGCCACACCTGGACATCAATCTGCTCGGCGGCTGGATGAAACCCGCTGAGCAACGCAACCACAGCGAACAAGCGTCGCTGGACCGCTCCAACGAATTGACCGATGAATTGCTCGCCGCCGACGTGCTGGTCATGGCCGCGCCGATGTACAACTTCGCCATCCCGAGCACCCTCAAGGCCTGGCTCGACCACGTACTGCGTGCCGGCGTGACCTTCAAGTACACCGAAACCGGTCCGCAAGGCCTGCTCAGCGGCAAACGTGCGTACGTGCTCACCGCTCGCGGTGGCATCTACGCCGGCGGCCCGGCCGATCATCAGGAACCGTACCTGCGTCAGGTGATGGGTTTCATCGGCATCAACGACGTGACGTTCATTCACGCCGAAGGCATGAACCTCGGTGGCGATTTCCAGGAGAAGGGCCTGAATCAGGCCAACGCCAAGCTGTCCCAGGTCGCTTGATATGTTAATCGCCAGATAATCGCCGATTGTTTAAGTGACCTGGCGCAACCCCTTCAAGGCTCTACGCGCATCGAACCTCCCTTTGCACTTGTTGCTCCTGAGTGCTGTAGCCCGATTGAACGCATTAGCGAGATCGGGCTTTTTTTTGCCTGCGATTCACCGATCCCTTGTAGGAGCTGCCGAAGGCTGCGATCTTTTGATCTTGTTTTTTAAAATCAACATCAAAAGATCGCAGCCTTCGGCAGCTCCTACACGGGGATTTGTGTTGGTTGCGGAATCGAAAAACCGCTATCGTCGCCGCCATTCGATTTCGAGGCGAGCATGGGCTATCTACTTTTTGTCACGCTGATCCAGGCGTTTTCCTTCAGTCTGATCGGCGAATACCTGGCCGGTCACGTCGACAGTTATTTCGCGGTGCTGGTGCGCGTAGTGCTGGCCGGACTGGTGTTCATTCCGTTGACCCGCTGGCGTTCGGTGGAACCTTCGTTCATGCGCGGCATGTTGGTGATTGGGGCGTTGCAGTTCGGTGTGACTTACGTTTGCCTCTATCTGAGCTTCCGTGTGCTGACGGTGCCCGAGGTGTTGCTGTTCACCATCCTCACACCGCTGCACGTGACACTGATCGAAGATGCGCTGAACCGACGCTTCAACCCGTGGGCGCTGATCGCCGCGCTGGTGGCGGTGAGCGGGGCGGCGGTGATTCGTTTCGACAGCATCAGTCCGGATTTCTTCATGGGCTTCCTGTTGCTGCAACTGGCCAACTTCACCTACGCGGCAGGGCAGGTGATGTACAAGCATCTGGTGGCCAAGCACCCGAGCGATCTGCCGCACTATCGGCGCTTCGGCTTCTTCTACCTCGGTGCACTGGCGGTGGTGCTGCCTGCATTCCTGATGTTCGGCAAAGCGAATTTCCTCCCGGAAGCACCGCTGCAATGGGGCGTGTTGCTGTTTCTCGGCCTGGTCTCGACCGCGTTGGGCATGTACTGGTGGAACAAGGGTGCGTGCATGGTCAACGGCGGCACGCTGGCGGTGATGAACAACCTGCATGTGCCGGTGGGGTTGCTGCTGAATCTGCTGATCTGGAATCAGCATGAGGAACTGGGGCGGCTGTTCCTTGGCGGCAGCGTCATCCTCGCTGCCGTATGGATCAGCCGACTGGGCATCCGCCGCACCGCATGATCCGGTGTAGGAGCTGCCGAAGGCTGCGATCTTTTTATCTTTAAAGTCTAAAGATCGCAGCCTTCGGCAGCTCCTACAGGGGAATTGTGTTTTACAGGAGGTGTTTCTGCGGCTCGGGAATGCTGGCTGCGCCAAGTACCGCCGGCAACAGGCCAGAGCGTAAATCCCCGCCACTCGGCTGCTGATACAGACTCAGCCCGAACTCCGGCAACACCGCCAGCAGATAATCGAAAATATCCCCCTGAATCCGCTCGTAATCGGCCCACACCGTGGTGCGGGTGAAGCAGTAGATCTCCAGCGGAATGCCCTGCGCGGTGGTCTGCATCTGCCGCACCATGCAGGTCATGTTCGGCTGAATCTCCGGATGACTCTTCAGATACGCCAGTGCATAAGCGCGAAACGTGCCGATATTGGTCATGCGCCGGCGGTTGGCTGACATCGCCGCGACATTGCCCTGGGCCTCGTTCCACGCTTTTAATTCGGCTTTCTTGCGGCTCATGTAGTCGGTCAGCAGATGAACCTGGGACAGTTTTTCTTCTTCGTCATCGCGGATGAAGCGCACGCCGCTGGCGTCGATGAACAGGCTGCGCTTGATCCGCCGCCCGCCGGATTGCTGCATGCCGCGCCAGTTTTTGAATGACTCGGACATCAGCCGCCAGGTCGGGATCGAGACGATGGTCTTGTCAAAATTCTGCACCTTGACCGTGTGCAGCGTGATGTCGACCACGTCGCCATCGGCGCCGACCTGCGGCATTTCGATCCAGTCGCCGACCCGCAGCATGTCGTTGCTGGTCAACTGCACACTGGCGACGAACGACAGCAAGGTGTCCTTGTAGACCAACAGAATCACCGCCGACATCGCACCCAGACCGGACAGCAGCAACAGCGGCGAACGGTCGATCAGTGTGGCGACGATGATGATCGCGCCGAACACGTACAAAACCATTTTCGCCAGTTGCACGTAGCCTTTGATTGAGCGCGTGCGCGCATGCTCGGTGCGCGCATAGATGTCGAGCAGGGCATTGAGCAGGGCGCTGACCGACAACAGCAGGAACAGAATGGTGAACGACAACGCCACATTGCCGAGAAAGGTCATGGCGGTTTTGCTCAGCTCCGGCACCAGATGCAGGCCGAATTGGATGACCAGCGACGGCGTCATCTGCGCCAGACGCTGAAACACCTTGTTGTGCCGGAAGTCGTTGATCCAGTGCAGCGACGGCTGGCGTCCGAGCATGCGGCTGGCATGCAGGATCAGGTAACGCGCCACTCGTCCGAGCACCAGCGCGATCACTAGCAGCAGCGTCAGGGCGAGGCCGGCCTGCAACAGTGGATGCTGTTCGAGGGTGCCCCAGAGGTCCTGGGCGTTGAGCCAGAGCTGTTTGAAATCCATATGAGCAACGATTCTTCTGTAAGACGCGATGGGTGATTAGAGCATTTAAGCCGCCGTGTATTACCGTTGGAGACAAATCGAGCAACAAAAAAGCCACTGATTACGTCCGTTTGCATAAAGAAACTCGGCCTGAGCGCTCGAAACCGGTAACCTATGCAGCTGTTTTTTTGCATATCTTCGAGGTAGCACCCGTGTTTTCCCAATTCGCCCTGCACGAACGCCTGCTTAAAGCTGTGGCCGAGCTGAAATTTGTCGAGCCAACGCCTGTGCAAGCCGCGGCCATCCCGCTGGCGCTCCAAGGGCGTGATCTGCGGGTGACGGCGCAAACCGGTAGCGGCAAAACCGCCGCTTTCGTTCTGCCAATCCTCAATCGCCTGATCGGCCCGGCCAAGGTCCGCGTCAGCATCAAGACGCTGATCCTGCTGCCGACCCGTGAGCTGGCCCAACAGACCCTGAAGGAAGTCGAACGCTTTTCGCAGTTCACTTTCATCAAGTCCGGCCTGATCACCGGCGGTGAAGACTTCAAGGTCCAGGCCGCGATGCTGCGCAAAGTGCCGGACATCCTCATCGGCACCCCGGGCCGGATGATCGAGCAACTCAACGCCGGCAACCTCGACCTCAAAGAAGTCGAAGTACTGGTGCTCGACGAAGCCGACCGCATGCTCGACATGGGTTTTGCCGAAGACGTGCAGCGTCTGGTCGACGAATGCCCGAACCGTCAGCAGACCATGCTGTTCTCCGCCACCACCGGTGGTTCCGGCCTGCGCGAGATGATCGGCAAGGTGCTGAACAACCCTGAGCACTTGCAGCTCAACGCGGTCAGCCAGCTGAACTCGACCACCCGTCAGCAAATCATTACCGCCGACCACAATCAGCACAAAGAGCAGATTGTGAACTGGCTGCTGGCCAACGAGACCTATCAGAAGGCCATCGTCTTCACCAACACCCGCGCCATGGCTGACCGTATCTACGGCCGCCTCGTGGCTCAGGAATACAAAGCGTTCGTGCTGCACGGCGAGAAAGACCAGAAGGATCGCAAACTGGCGATCGATCGTCTGAAACAGGGCGGCGTGAAGATTCTGGTGGCGACCGACGTCGCGGCCCGTGGTCTGGACGTTGATGGCCTGGATCTGGTGATCAACTTCGACATGCCACGCAGCGGCGACGAATACGTGCACCGCATCGGCCGTACTGGCCGCGCCGGTAACGACGGTCTGGCGATCTCGCTGATCTGCCACGGCGACTGGAACCTGATGTCGAGCATCGAGCGCTACCTGAAGCAGAGCTTCGAGCGCCGTACCATCAAGGAAGTCAAAGGCACCTACGGCGGCCCGAAAAAGGTCAAAGCCTCGGGCAAAGCCGTCGGCGTGAAGAAGAAAAAGACCGACGCCAAGGGCGACAAGAAGAAAACCGCCGCGAAGACGCCGACCAAGCGCAAGAGCGTCAACCGTCCGAAGCCGGACTCGTTGGTGAGCAGCGATGGCATGGCCCCGCTGAAGCGCCGCAAGCCGGCCGAGCCTGCGGCTGAGTAAGTTTCAGGCGCGCATAAAAAACCCGGACAATGTCCGGGTTTTTTTTTCGTCCATCAGTTGCCGAGCTGGCCACTGGTGTCGGCGTCAAAGCGCCGCTTGGCTTGTTCCGCCGCCGGTTTCAATGCGGCGAGCAAGGCCGATTCGCTGTACAGCCGCGTGACCGCCAGATCCTTCGGCGTTGGCTCAATCGGGATCAATACGTCCTCACCGTCGGCATGCAGCCAGATCGCCACGACGTGCAGCGCCGAGACAAACAGCACGCGCAACTCAACGGTCTTGCCCTGGAGTTGCGGCGCTTGTTCTGCCAGTTTCAGCGCACCCACCGTAGCAGCGGCGTGATCGCCGTGGTTCAGCGAGGCAAACTCGACATGCCCGCGCACCTCGGCCAGTTGCGCATCGGCAATCGTCACGCCATCGGCGAACACCAGGTAATGCCAGTCGCCGAGGCGGGCGTCTTTCAGCCCTTTGCCGTGGCTCAGGTCCTCCAGATTGAGCGAGTAGCCACGGTACGCCTCGCTGAGGCTGATTTTCGCAGGTAGCGCATTGGCGAACTGGCGATTGGCGCCAAAGCCTTGGGTTTGCAGTGCCGCTTGCAGCGCCGGACGCAAGGTCTGTACGCCGTTGGAAGGCGCCTTTGGATAAGTCAGTTGCATGATGTCGCCCTCCTAGTTTTTCACGGTGAAGTAAGTGTGAGTCCAGTTGCCGCCGCCGTTGTAGGCACGGGGGAATGCGTTCAGTGCGCGGGTCGAATAACCGTAGATCGAGTCCGCCACCAACACGTAATCGCCATTGGTGCCGTAGATCGTCAGAAAGTGCGCACCACCACCGTACCAGGCGCAGCGCAGGCCGACCGGGCGACCCATGCTGATCTGGTTCTGGATGGCCGACATCTGTAGCGAACCCTGATTCATGCCGTTGTAGCTGCGGGTGGTTTGCAGCGCCGAATCCAGATAGCCGTAAACGTTGCACGGCCCCGGCTGATTGCAGCAGTTACGGTCCAGTTGGGTGCTGGCGACGCCGCACTGCGTCCAGTTGCCGGTGCCGTAATAGTTGCCGACCGAGGCGGAAACGGCGGCCCAGCACCAGTTGGTCTGGGTCTGTTTCTGCATGTTGAAGTTGAGGCTACCGGCGGCGAGGGCGCTGATTTGTTCAGCAGCCTCGACCTCGACCAGTTGCGGGTCGAGCAGATGGCCAGTCAGGCACATTGGCAAAGATTCGCCAGTGAATTGCGTTGCTTCTGTGGTTAACATTTTTCAATCCTCCATGAGTGAAAACAAGCGTCCAGCTTGTGTGGGTGTAGCGGTGTTGCCGAGCGATCGGTGTTCACGGGTTGCCATGTCATATGGCGGGTTCCGATCTCGTTGCTCGATGTAACCGTAGATGCGGATATGCGTTAATGCAAATAAATAAATGCATAAATGCATTTTCAAGGGCGAAAGATCGCAGCCTTCGGCAGTTCCTACAGGGTTCGGTGCAGGCGCTGCCGAAGGCTGCGATCTTTCGCTTTTAGCTTTCCGCTTTTTTCTCCGCCGTGCCCAACTCTTTCAACCGCTGATCAATCAACTGGCATTTGTCCGGCAGATCCGCACTGGCCGTGCCCAGATCCATCTTCTGCAATTCGGCATTGATCTCCTTGGCCTTGGCCGGATTCTGTTCGGTGAGCTTGGCGACTTCCTTGGCCAGCTGTTCGCGTTTGGCGGTGGCTTCTTCCGGCGTACAGGCCCAGACAGGTAGGGCACAGGCGAGGGTGGTGGCGATCAATAGTGTATTAAGGATTTTCATGGAGGACGGCCTCAGTTCCGGTCAAGGCGGGTTGATCGGTTGAGGGCTGCTGGCCTGGAAAAGTTCAGTGCAATGCACCTGATGCGTGTCGACTTGTGTGACCGATAAGTCGCGATTTTCGGCAAAACTTCGATTATGTCCCGAAAAGCCGCGTTCTAGAGCGGTTGCCCAAAAAGCCTTGTTACGACTTATTGACGCCAGAATGATGGCAATCTACCATCGCGCCATCACATTGATATCAATATGCGCTTTCGAGGGATCGAACAGACTTTTTGCAGTCTGCACTGCGATTGTTTTCGCAGCGTTTCGGACGTTCTGACCGAAACGCGCATTTATCCCCATTTGTTTCTTTCACTCTGCCGGCACCCTGATTTTTGCCGGGTAGGGATTGCTTTGCCTGTCGATTGGCCCGATCAACTTGCCCGTTGCAAAGAGACTTTAAACATGGATGTTCGCCAGTACGCCTTTCTCGCTCGTCAGCCTGCTGCTGCCGTGAAAACCCGCGAGTCTTTCCTCGGCATGCCCAAGCGCGGCCTGGCGTTCCTGCTGGCGAACGTCATGTTCTGGCAACCGATGTGGGCGCAGGCCGACGGCATTGTGGTGGCCAACCCGAACACCTCGCTGGACCGCGCCGGCAACGGTGTGCCAATCATCAACATCGCCACGCCCAATGCCAGCGGTTTGTCGCATAACCAGTTCCACGACTACAACGTCGGTGCGCAGGGGCTGATTCTCAACAACGGCT
>NZ_JSFK01000010.1 GCF_000783395.1 Pseudomonas chlororaphis
AACGGTCGCTGCGCTCCCACCCCCGGATCAATCCCTCCACTCAGCCTTCCGACGTCCCCCGTGGATCAAGATCAAGAGCAGGCGAGCTGACACTCGGCCTATTGAGTGGTGAAGAGCACGGCGCGCACGGCTTTGGTTTTTGTGGTGTTCTTGCCCCTCACCCCAGCCCTCTCCCGAGGGAGAGGGAGCCGATTTGTGGGCTTTTCAAAGCCTGAGTTCGACGCGGTAGCGCACGTCGGCGTACATCTCCCAAACACCTCGATCAGTCCCCTCTCCCTCTGGGAGAGGGCTAGGGTGAGGGTTGGCTTTTGGCTGTTTAAATTTGTGTCAAATAACCAGAACCTTCCCACAAGGTTTTCAGGTTGTCCGTCGGACGTGCGCTCTCTAGTCTTGGGTTGTCGCCGAAAACTCGGTGATCGGGTGTGAGAACCCTGAAAAATTAGTGATTCAGTCCATCAGTCCGCATAATTGCCGGCGGCTTGTCCGCTGCTTGCAAGTGCTTCATGGCGGCTATGTGCGGGCAGACTTCGGTCTGGCCGGTTTCCTATTTTTCCGGTTTCTCACCCCGCACATAGCTGCCACCCACTTCGCCGCGTGAGAAACGGCAAGGGATGGCTCCCATTTGCAAAATAGGGTTTCCAATGACTAAGCCAGTTCCAGATCCACCCATCGATCCCACCACCCCACTCGAAGACGCCATCCGCGCCGACGACCAGCTCAAAACCCGCGAAGCCATCAAACGCGCGCTCGATTTCTACCTCTGTCCCGAACCGGTCAAACCGCGTCAGCCCAGTACGATGTTCCTCATTCATCCGAACATCGACACCGAAAGCCTGCTCGCCCACGCCTGTGAATCGCTGGCTTCAGCCAATGTCATGGCCGGTGATCTGGCTGATCAGCTCAGTCGCCCGCAGCGCAGCACGGCGCTGGCGATCCAGCAGATCGTCATGCTCGCCGAACTTGCGGTAAACCGGGCGCTGGATCGGGTTGATCCACAAACGTAATCCGTCTGAACACCGCGTCATCGTTCTTCGCGAGCAGGCTCGCTCCTACAAGGGGATCGCAATCCAAATGTAGGTGTGAGCCTGTTTGCGATGGCGATTGTTCTGTGGCCGCTGTCTCTGGAAATATTCGCAAGGTTGATAAGTCCCAAAAAGGGACCTATCGTTCCCTTTTTGGGACTCTTTGGCCTTCACAGTGGAAACTATCTCTCTAAGCGAAGCGCTGTTTACCACCACTCAACAAAAAGTGTTGGGTCTGCTGTTCGGTAAGCCTGACCAGACTTTCTATGCCAATGAGATCGCGCGCTGGGCGTGTGTTGGCAAAGGCAGTCTCATGCGTGAACTCGACCGTCTGCAGCGAGCCGGTGTGTTGCGCATGACGAGGGTGGGCAATCAGAACCATTACCAGGCCAATCCCACCTGTCCCATCTATGCCGAACTGCTGGGCATCGCCCGCAAGACGTTTGGTATCGCCGAGCCTCTGCGTCTGGCATTGCAGCCCTTTGCCGAGCAGATCACCTGGGCGTTTGTCTATGGCTCCATCGCCAAAGACACAGCAAACACACTCAGTGACATTGATCTCATGCTGATCGGCGAAGGCCTGCACTACAGTGACGTCATGGAACGGCTCATGCCCATGGAGGAGCAATTGGGTCGTCCCATCAATCCGACGCTTTACACCCCGCAAGACTGGGCGGCGAAACTGGCTGCGCAAAACAGCTTTGTCGTGCGGGTGGTGCAGCAGGAAAAAATCGATCTGTTAGGGGCAAACCCTTTGGAGTCCAAGGATGGGCAGCAACGAGAGTCTGGAGAATCTTCTACGTAGCGGTGGGCTGAAAGCTGAGCCGCCGGATCGCAAGGAGTGTGAGGGCTTGATGCGCTCGGCGGTGGATCGGCTCAAGGATGCGCAAACTTCTACGTTGTCTTTTTCCAGCCGTTTCGACTTGGCCTATAACGCAGCGCACGCGTTGGCGCTGACGGCGCTTCGATTGAGTGGCTATCGATCGGATAAACGCTATCTGGTCTTTCAGTGTCTGGTGCATACGGCGCATATCAGCAAGGTTCAGGTGCGATTGTTCGCGCTGTGTCATGAGCGGCGCAATCTCGCGGAATACGAAGGGTATATGGATGAGGATGACGCGCTTCTGGCGCAGTTGTTGGAAAGCGCCTCGCAATTGTTGAGTAACGTCCAGCAACGAATGAACTGACATCCGGCATGGCTTGCGATCCTGATTAATCTCTTAAAGATCCGCCTCTATGAGCGGATACAGTTTGTATGGCTCAGGCCGCGCACGGCGCATATCTCTCTGGGCCGCTCACCCCGGGAGTGTCTCGAAATGAAGCTGAAAACCGCTCTGCCATCTGTGCTCCTCTTGCTTCCACTCACTACGTTTGCAGCGCCTGCCAGTCAATCCGGCGAGATCCGCTTTACCGGGCAAATCGTTGATTCGGGCTGTCAGGTCGGACCGGTCGGGGCGTTGGCGTCTCGTGAGTCTCGCCAGATCGAAATCAAGCCCGGCGTGAAAGTCGACGTCGACACTGAGCGCAACGCTTGCAGTCATCAGGCGCTGCCGATTTCCATGCGCTACGAAGCGCTGAAGACCTCGACCGATAAAGGCATCGTCATCATCAGTTACCTGTAAACCGTTCGGCGTGCGCTGCAAAATCTTCAGGTGCCGAGTCAAGGCGCACAGGTATACTGCGCGCCTTCGCGGCTCACTGTTCGGGCCCGACTTTTTGCTTTCCGGAGCTTTTATGACTTCCCCGACCCTGCCGCCGGTTGACGACGCTGTTAGCGATGTCTCGGCTGAACTGGCCGATACCAGCGAAACCAAAGCCGATATCCCGGCGTTCAAATTTCCGTTCAAGCCGGGCGAACTGGCTTCTGCCAAAGGCTCGAATCAGCCGTGGTACAAGAACGGCGCCAAGAATGGCCACACCAAGACCCCGGGCATGGCGCCACCGGGCACCCGTCGCTCGATGGGCAAGCGCTGAGTTTTAATCCCGCCTGCGGCCATCGCTGTGATTTTTCATCACAGTGATGGCTAAGTGCTCAGTTCCTGAGCCAGATCAACGTTTCACCATTTGGTGCGCTTAGAGTCAGCAGCCCTGCCGACTCTTTCCAATAAAACGAGCGCGCTATCCCATGAAGATCAATCTCCCGGTGACCGGTCGCAATGTCGATGTGGCGCTGGACGCGAACATTCTCTCGACCACCGATCTGACCAGCGCGATTACCTACGCCAACGACGACTTCATCAAGATCAGCGGTTACAGCCGCGACGAATTGCTCGGGACCCCGCATAACCTGCTGCGTCACCCGGACATGCCGACGCAGGCGTTTGCGCATATGTGGCAGACGCTCAAGCGCGGGCGCTCGTGGATGGGGCTGGTGAAGAATCGCTGCAAAAACGGTGATCACTATTGGGTCAGTGCCTATGTCACGCCGGTGACGCAGAACGGCGTGGCGGTGGAGTATCAGTCGGTGCGTACGCGCCCGGATGCGCGGTTGGTCGCAGCGGCAGAGCGGGCCTATGCGCAATTGCGTGGTGAGCGAAGGGCGCGGTGGCCAGGGCCAAACATCGGTGTGCGGGCGAAGATCACGGCGTTCACCACTGCGTTGCTTGGCGTTGCGTTGGCTGGCGAAGCCTGGGTGCGGCCGGAATCGGCTTGGCTGGACGGTGTGGCATTTGTCGTCGGCAGTGGGTTCTGTGCATTGGGCGTTCGCTGGATCCTTCGACCGCTGGAGCAACTGACCGAACGTGCGCGCACCGTGGCGGACAACCCCTTGAGCCAAGCCATCTACACCGGACGGCGCGACGAATTCGGGCAGATCGAGTTTGCCTTGCAGATGCTTGAGTCGCAGATCGGCGCGGTCGTCGGGCGCATCGGCGATGCCTCGCAACAATTGGCCGGGCATGCCGCGCAACTGGTCGATCATCTGCACTGCAGTCACACCAGTTCACTGGCACAGCAGGCGGAAACCGATCAGGTCGCGGCGGCGATTCATCAGATGGCGGCCAGTGTCGCGCAGGTGGCCAGCCATGCCCAGCAGGCTTCGGTGGCGGCAGACATGGCCGGCACGGAAACCC
The DNA here is from genome assembly GCF_000783395.1 of Pseudomonas chlororaphis. Taxonomy (GTDB): domain Bacteria; phylum Pseudomonadota; class Gammaproteobacteria; order Pseudomonadales; family Pseudomonadaceae; genus Aquipseudomonas; species Aquipseudomonas chlororaphis_H. The sequence goes on from NZ_JSFK01000010.1 coordinate 4,094, forward strand.
GCGAAGGGCATTTATTGGTGGGCGAAAGTCGCAGTGCGGTGTTGCGTCTGGCCGAGGAGTTGGGCCGGGCGACTGAGGTGATTCATCAGCTTGAGGGCCATAGCAGCGAAATTTCCGGCGTGCTCGAGGTGATTCGCAGCATCGCCGAACAGACCAATCTGTTGGCGCTCAACGCGGCAATCGAGGCGGCCCGGGCCGGTGATGCCGGGCGCGGTTTTGCGGTCGTCGCTGATGAGGTGCGCGGCTTGGCGCAACGAACGCAGCAATCGACCAACGAGATTCAGCGCATGATCAGCACTCTGCAAAACGGTGCACGCGATGCGGTGATGGTGATGCAGCAAAGCAGCGAGCATGTGGATAACAGCGTCGAGCAGGCGCAACGCGCGGCGCGGGCACTGAGCGGGATCAGTGAGCGGGTCGAGCAGATCACCGAGATGAGCCTGCAGATTGCCGCAGCGGTGGAGCAACAGAGTGCGGTCAGCGAGGACATCAATCGCAACATCGTCAGCATTCGCACGGCGTGCGAGGTGACGGTGGATGAAGGGCGGCAGAGTCAGCGCAACTCCGAGGATGTCGCGGGGCTGGCGGGGGATTTGCGCTTGTTGGCGCGGGAGTTCTGGGGGCGGCGGCAGGTTCGCGATTGAGGTTGCCTGGAAAGTCCTCATCGCTGGCAAGCCAGCTCCCACAGGTTTCTCGGTGTTCATATGATTTGTGGACGACACAAAACCCTGTGGGAGCTGGCTTGCCAGCGATGGGGCCAGATCGACCTCTGCAAAACCCCGATCAAGCCGCCCGCAGCGAAATAAACGCATACGTCTGCGCCGGCTCCGTCACCACCTGCGCCCCGGCCGCCAACACTTGCCCGGCCACATCATCCCCGGACAAATGAAACACCCACTCACTCGGCGTAGTCGTCAGCGGTTGCGCGGTCACCTGATCAATCACCGAAGCAAAAGCGCTCATATTCGGCAAGTACGCAGTAAACCCGTCACCCTTCAGCGCCGTGGTGCGAATCCCGAGCATTGCGCAAATCGCGTCCTTGATGCCGATGTCATCCCGATCGGCCTGGCGCGAGCGTTGAATCAACTCCACCAGTTCCTGATCCACCAACTCACCACCGGCAATCAACACTGGCCCCTGTTGCCAGGACTCCGGCGGGCAATCCTTGGCGGCCGGGTTGAGCGGGATATGCGGATTGATCTCGGCCGGATAAATGCGACACACCAACGGCCGCCGCTCGTAGATCCGGCACAGCTTGTCTTCGTCAAGATTCCGACAGGGGCCGACGTTGTACGCGGCAAAGGTGATCGCCACATGGGCGTCCGTTGCGCCGCTGCGAACGACCACTGAGCGACGTTCGGCATGTTCACGCTGCTGCGCCGGCAAACCCAGGCCATTACCGAGAAAAGCTTCTACCAGCACGATTACTTGACCGCCATCCGCTGCCCACATACGGGCTTCGGCCAAGGTCAGGGGGACATGGTGGTCGGTGCAGCATTTGCCGCAGCCTACGCAGGAAAATGTCGTGTTCATTGAGCGATCTGTCTTCAATCAGGGCGTGAAACGGTGGCGGAAAACCACCGCACAGGCGCGGATCGAAGCAAATTATGCGCCATTCACTGGGTTTTGCCGGTCGCGCGGATCGAGTCCCACTCGGTGACGAAGGCGGTTTTCGATTTTTTGTTGTACAGGCACAGCTCAGTGCCTTGCTGGCCTTTCATGTGTTTTTGCGGATATTGGCCTTGCAGCAGAACGGCGGTGTAGCCGACGCGGTCGTCGAATTGTGCGGGCGTGCCGACGGGTTTGGTGTTTTTCAGGCCACTGGCCTTGCTGCAACTGGCGAGTACGGTTTTGTCGTAGGCGGCCCAGGCTTCGGGGCTGGAGGCGTGGGCCTGGGAGGCGAGGGCGGTGAGGCAGAGCAGGCTTAAGGTGATGGCTTTCATGGGGGGCATCCTTGGTCGTGGGTGGCCAAGGTTGGAGTGTGCCTAAAGAGTTTTGTTGCCTGGGACACCGCTAAAAGATCGCAGCCTTCGGCAGCTCCTACATGGATATGCGGTTCCCTGTAGGAGCTGCCGAAGGCTGCGATCTTTTGACTTTAATCAGTCCGGCACCCGTTCCCGGCGGACCACATACATCCCGGCACTTTCATACAACCGCTGCGCCCGCCGGTTGTCTTCCAGTACCTTCAAATCAACAAACCCTTCGCGCCGTTGCTGAAACACCTTGAATGCATTGAGCAACAGTGCGCGACCCAATCCGCGCCCCTGCATGCGCGGATGCACCACCAGATTCTTGATATAGGCGCTGGTCCAGCATTGCGCCACGCCGACCACGCCTTCGGCATCACGCGCAACAAAGCACAGGGTCGGATCATATTCAGGATCGGTTTCGAACTGCTGCTGCCAGGCGTCCAGCGCCGGCACCCGGCCGCCACCTTCGCGGTAGCCCAGTTGCATCAAATGATGCACGTCCGGCGCCAGGTCGACGGAGTACGTGCACAGTTCAATGCCTTGAGGCCAATGCGCATCCGGCGCGTCCTGAACAAGATCGCGCCGCATCAAAAAACAATACGTCTCGGCCAAGACTCAGTGCCCATGGGCGGCGACGTGTTTGGCCGCTTCGATCAGGCAGTGGGTCAGTTCCGGCGAGGAGAACTTGGTCAGCACGCCGTTCGCCCCGGCCAGGCGCGCTTTTTCGCTGTTCATCGCGCTGTCGAGCGAGGTGTGCAGCAGCACGTACAGATGGGCGAAGTCCGGTGTTTCACGCAGGGTGCGGGTGAAGGCGTAACCGTCCATCTCGGACATTTCGATGTCGGAGACGATCAGGTTGATTTGCTGCGCCGTGCCTTGCAGGTCGAGCAGGCAGTCGATGGCTTCTTTTGCACTGCGCGCGGTGTGGCATTGCAGGCCGAGGTTACGCAGGGTGTGCACCGATTGTTGCAGTGCCACCTGGCTGTCGTCGACCACCAGAATCCGCGCGTTGCCGAGCACTTCGGCGTCTTCCATGCTCAGGTCGGTCGGGGCCATTTCGATCTGCGCCGGGGCAATGCTGTGGATAACCTTTTCGATATCCAGCACCTGCACCAGCGTGCCGTCCACCGAGGTCACACCGGTGATGTAGGCGCGCGAACCGCCAGAGCCAAACGGTGGTGGCTTGATGTCGGTGGTCAGGCAATGGACGATTTTGCTCACAGCCTGGACGTGCAGGCCCTGTTTGGAGCGGCTGACGTCGGTGACGATCAGGCAACCGCCGTTCGGGTCTTCCAGCGGACGTTCACCGATGGCGCGGCTGAGGTCGATGACTGACAACGAGGCGCCGCGCAACGTGGCGATGCCTTTCACATGCGGGTGCGACTCCGGCAGCTTGGTCAGCGGCGGGCAGGGGATGATTTCACTGACTTTCAGCAGGTTGATCGCCATCAGCTTGCCGCTGCGCAAGGTAAACAGCAGAAGCGAAAGTGAGTCTGCGCGGGCTTTGGTGGAGGACATATGAACCTTCTGTGGAAAGGTGGTGGGCGAGGGTGGAAATCGCCAGAAACTATTGATGCCGGGTTATCGGCGTTAAAGGGGTGGGCTTTAGGTTAGTTGTCGGGTGGTCGGCTTGAGTTTATCGCTGTTCTCTCGAACACGGCCCCTCACCCCAGCCCTCTCCCAGAGGTAGAGGGGGGCGACGGAGGTGTCTGGCGTTGTACATCGACCTGAATGACCGAGTCGATTATGGATTCGGTAAAGCAGTTTCAAGTCGGTGTATTTCTGAAGCATCCCCGGGTCGGTCCCCTCTCCCTCTGGGAGAGGGCTAGGGTGAGGGTGTGCTTTTAGCTCTTCATGCCTAGTCGTTTGGCCATGCGGCCGAGGTTGGCTCGGTCTAGCCCCAACTCCCGCGCCGCACTCGCCCAGTTATCCTGATTACGCTCCAGCGCCGCACTGATCAAGCGCCGCTGATATTGCTCGGTCGCACTGCGCAAATCCCCGCTGATCAACGGCATCTCAGCCACGACACCGGCAACCGGCTCAACCGAGTTATCCACAACCTCGCGCGGCAAATCCAGATCCGCCGCGCTCAAACTGAGGATCTTCGGCCGCACCTTGCAGTTGCCCAGCGCCTTCAACGCACTGCGTCCGATCAAGTGCTCCAGCTCGCGCACATTGCCCGGCCAGGTGTAGGCGAGCAGCGCTTCCTGGGCGTCGCTGTTCAGGCGCAGGCTGTTGAGGCCCATGCGCGAGCGATTCTGTTCGAGGAAAAAACCGCTGAGCAACAACACATCGCGGCCGCGATCACGCAGCGCCGGCACGCGCAGCGGGTAGACGCTGAGGCGATGGTAGAAGTCGGCACGATAGCGACCGCTGCGCACTTCTTCGGCCAGGTCGCGGTTGGTCGCGGCAATCAGACGCACATCGACCTGATGCTCCTTATCCGACCCCAACCGTTGCAACTGACCGCTTTGCAAAACTCGCAGCAATTTCGCCTGCACAGTGAGCGACAACTCGCCGACCTCATCGAGAAACAGCGTGCCGCCATTGGCCAGTTCGAACTTGCCACGCCGGTCGCTGGTGGCGCCGGTGAAGGCGCCGCGCACGTGGCCGAACAGTTCGCTCTCTACCAGCGTATCCGGCAGCGCGGCGCAGTTGAGGCTGATGATCGGTTTGTCCGCGCGCGGTGACGCGGCGTGAATCGCTTGGGCGACCAGCTCTTTGCCGACCCCGGTTTCGCCAGTGATCAACACGGTCAGATCACTGCCGCCGACCAGATGGATTTCCTCAACCAGTTTTTTCAGCGCTTTGCTCTGGCCGATCATCTCGCGGTTCTGCTGACCGCTGGCCTGGCGGTAAACCTCGGCGCGCTGGTGCTCGTCTTCTGCGCGATTGGCCAGACGTTCGATGCGTTCGGCAGCGTTGACCGTTGCCGAGGCGAGGCTGGCGAAGGCTTGCAGGGCGTCCAGTTCGATCGGTTCGAAACGCTCGGGGTCGAGGGCATCGAGGGTGATCAGGCCCCAGAGTTTTTCATCGACGAATAAAGGACAGCCGAGGCAATCGTGGACTTCGAGATGTTCGTCGAGGCCGTCGACCAAACCGTCATAAGGATCGGGCAGGTCGCTGTCGGCGGCGAATCGCGTCGGCCCGGCACCGCTCAAGAGTATTTCGAAACGCGGATGCTCGCTGACTTTGAAGCGGCGGCCGAGGGTGTCGGTGCTCAACCCGTCCACCGCCAGCGGCACCAGCGATTCGCCGTCGAGACGCAACAACGCCGCCGCATCGCAGGGCAGCAGGGCACGCATGGCTTCGAGCAGGCGTCGGTAACGCTCGCCCTCGGGCAGTTCGCGGGACAGGTCGGAGACGAGAGGCAGCAGGGCGGTGAGCAGGGATTTGGCGGTCATGGTCTTGTAGTCAAAGAGACAAGATGTAGTCTGGATGACTATAAGGTGCTCTGAGTCTTTATGACTACTTAAATCTCAAGCTATTGATTTATATGGATAAATAAGTTGGCACAAATACTGATAACTCTTAGGTAACTTTTCCAAGAAGCTCAGGAGTCACCTTATGCTTAGCGTCCAGGATCGTGCCATCGTCAAATCCACCGTGCCTCTGCTGGAAAGCGGCGGTGAAGCGCTGATCACGCACTTCTACCGCATGATGCTCTCTGAATACCCTGAGGTCCGCCCGCTGTTCAACCAGGCGCACCAGGCCAGCGGTGACCAGCCGCGCGCTTTGGCCAACGGCGTGTTGATGTATGCGCGGCACATCGATCAGCTCGACCAGTTGGGCGATCTGGTGGCGAAGATCATCAACAAGCACGTCGCCCTGCAGATCCTCCCGGAACATTACCCGATTGTCGGTGCCTGCCTGCTGCGCGCAATCTCCGAAGTACTGGGCGAAGAGATCGCCACACCAGAAGTGATGAGCGCCTGGGGCGCGGCGTACGGCCAATTGGCGGACATTCTGATCGGCGCCGAAACCGCGATCTACGACCAGAAAGAACACGCCGTCGGCGGCTGGCGTGGTGCGCGCGAGTTCATCGTCGCGGCCAAGGTCGAGGAGAGCGCGGAGATCATTTCGTTCTACTTCGAGCCTGCTGATAAAGGCCCGATCCTCGCGGCCGAACCGGGTCAGTACATCGGTATGAAGCTGATCCTCGACGGTGAAGAAATCCGCCGCAACTACTCGCTGTCAGCACTGGCCAACAACGGTCAGTACCGCATCAGCGTCAAACGCGAACCGGGTGGCCGTGCCTCCAACCACTTGCACGATCAATTGCATGTCGGCGCCAGCATTCAGCTGTTCCCGCCATCGGGTGAGTTCACCTTGGCTGCGAGCGACAAGCCATTGGTGCTGATCAGTGGCGGCGTGGGCATTACGCCGACTCTGGCGATGCTCGAAGCGGCGCTGGAAACCGAGCGGCCGGTGCACTTTATCCACTGCGCGCGCAATGGCAGCGTGCATGCGTTCCGTGGCTGGATTGATGATCTGGCTGAGCGTCATCCGCAACTCAAGCGGTTTTACTGCTACGCCGAAGATGACGGTGTCAGCCCGGCGGCGGATAAGGTCGGGATGTTGAGTCAGGAGTTGCTGGGCGAGTGGTTGCCGCAGCAGCGTGATGTCGATGCTTACTTCCTTGGGCCGAAAGGTTTCATGGGTGCGATCAAGCGGCATTTGAAAGCGCTGGGTGTACCGGAGAAGCAGAGCCGTTATGAGTTCTTCGGGCCGGCTGCTGCTTTGGAGTAATTCAGAACCGAGTTGCCTTCATTCGCGAGCAGGCTCGCTCCCACAGGGGATTTGTGTTCGACGCAGATCCAATGTGGGAGCGAGCCTGCTCGCGAAGGCCGTTACGCGGTGCTGATTCTTAAAAAGTGTTTAAAGGTTAATCGTTTCTTAACCGGTTTATCGTTTATTCCCCGATGCTGATGATAGGCGCTCGTTCGTTTACATGATCAGGATCGCCCCCATGTCGCACCTCACCTTCGCCCGTCGTTTCAGCCTCGCAGCCATCGGTCTTTCGGCCGCGTGGCTGGCCAGCCCGTTTGCTTTTGCCGAATCTGCCCTGATAAAACCGCAGACCTTGATCGTTGATCAGAGCCTGCCCAAGGCGCAGGTCGAAGCCATGGCACTGGCCGCGCGGCGTTACGGCAGTTTCTGGAATTCCGGTGAAGAAGCGTTGGCCACGGCGGCGCTATCGCCGCAGTTCGTCGACCAGACGCCACCCGAAGGCCGGGTGCAGGGGCCGACCGGGCCGTTGCTGGCGTCGAAGTTCTTTCGCACGGCCGTGCCGGACTTGAGTTGCGACATTGAGCAAATGATCATCGCCGGTGATCACGTGGTGGTGCATCTGCACTTTCGCGGGCACTTCAGCGGTACGTTCAAGGCTCTCAAAGGGCAGGGCCAGCGTGTAGACTTCCGGGCAACCGATATCTATCAGATTGATAACGGTCGCATCGCGGCCAATTGGCATATCGAAGACAACATCAGCTTGATGGCGCAACTGCACACGCAGCCGCCGGCCAGCTGAACCATGGACATATAAAGGAAACGCGATGAGCGAGGAAACGATTCGACTGGGACGTGAGCGGCGCTTTCTGGTGCTGCTGGGCATCATCTGCCTGGCGCTGATCGGCGGTGCGCTGTACATGCAGATCGTGCTCGGTGAAGCACCGTGCCCACTGTGCATCTTGCAGCGCTATGCGTTGCTGCTGATCGCGCTGTTCGCGTTCATCGGCGCGGCCATGCGCAGCCGTCGCAGCATCACCGTATTCGAAGCGCTGGTGGTGCTTTGCGCGATTGCCGGGGCCGGTGTGGCCGGGCATCACGTGTACACCCAGTTCTATCCGGCGGTGAGCTGCGGCATCGATGTGCTGCAGCCGATTGTCGATGATCTGCCATTGGCGAAGATCTTCCCGCTGGGCTTTCAGGTCGACGGTTTCTGCTCGACGCCTTACCCGCCGATCCTCGGTCTGTCGCTGGCGCAATGGGCGCTCGTGGCGTTTGTGCTGGTGGTCATTCTGGTGCCGCTGCTGACCTCGCGTAACCGAAAAGCACTGCGCTGAATCAACTAATCGGCTATCTGGCCGATACAGAAAACGCCCCGATTTGCGGATCAGCCAATCGGGGCGTTTTGCATTTCAGAGTGTTTGTGAAAACACCGTGACGGACGGCAAGGCAGGGTGTGGCAAGTGTGCGACATGTTGTCACACGCGCCATGTCGCAGGGCTCCTCAGTGACGCGGAATCGGCCGTTGTTACAAAAAAGGATTGGTCTGATTCGGGGTTTTTCGGCTTTAGCACGCGAGTGCCAGAGCAGGCAGTTTTAACAAGCGCTGGCAGATGGCCAAAAGCCTTGGGTTATCGGGGCTTGCGCTGTTTCAGCGTTCGGAAAAAGCCTTCAGAGCTGTCTGAACTGACGCGGGTACACCTACAATTTTTGGTGTTTTTGTTGAGAATTGATTTCGATAAGATGCGGAACTTTTGCAAAAATGGCGATGGATTGTTGCTCGAACGGATAAAAATTATTTCGGGATAAGACATGGTGTATAGGGCGCTACCTATCTACAATCGCCCGCACTGAATTCCCGGCACTGTTCAGCCTTTATTAAGGAGGCGAGCAGGAAGTCGGGTGTCGAGTGAGTCGCAAGGCTTCCAAGACACCCAGGTGTCGGTGCCTTCCAACTTTCCGCACCAAATGGAATTGGTCTGTAACAAGGCCTTTGACCACGAATTCGAATAAGAACTGACCGCTGTCCCAGGTTTTGTCGAGCGTCTGACGCGCGACGGGCGGCCCTTATTCAATCCAAAGAAAATGCCAACCCTTGGCAGGGTGAAGTGTTGGCGATCAAAACCCAACTGCATTGCGCAAGCTGCTTTAGAGGTCGTGAGATGAGTAAAAACAGGTACCCCAGATTACTAGGCCTAGTGCCGCTGCTCGGCACGTTGTTGCTGGGAGGCTGCAACATGACCTTGCTCAATCCAACGGGCCAGGTTGGCCTGGAACAGCGAAACCTGATCATCACCGCGACCCTGCTGATGCTGTTGGTCGTCGTGCCGGTTATCGTCATGACCTTCCTGTTCGCCTGGAAGTACCGCGCGTCGAACAAGAACGCCGTCTACACCCCGAAATGGTCGCACTCGACCAAAATCGAAGTGGCAGTCTGGACCATTCCGGTCCTGATCATCATTGCCCTGGGTTACATCACCTACATTTCGACCCACGAACTGGACCCGTATCGTCCGATCCAGTCCGACGTCAAGCCTGTGACCATCGAAGTGGTCGCGCTGGACTGGAAGTGGCTGTTCATCTACCCGGAACAAGGCATTGCCACGGTCAACAAGATCGTGTTCCCGGCGCACACGCCAATCAACTTCAAGATCACCTCTGACGCTGTGATGAACTCGTTCTTCATCCCGGGTCTGGGCGGCCAGATCTACGCGATGGCGGGCATGCAGACCAAGCTGCACCTGATCGCTGACCGTAACGCTGAAATGGACGGTATCTCCGCCAACTACAGCGGCGCGGGTTTCACCGGTATGAAATTCAAGGCTATCTCCACCACTCAGGAAGATTTCGACGCCTGGGTAAGTGAAGTCAAGAAGTCACCTAAACAGCTTGATCAAGCTGAATACGCGGCCCTTGCCAAACCGAGCCAGAACAACCCAGTCGAGCTCTACTCCTCGGTCACGCCGAACCAGTTCCAGATCATCGTCGACAAGTACGAAGGTATGAAGCCGGGCAAGCCGCTGAAGCACGAGAAGAAAGAGAAAGAAGTGGCGGCCACGGAAATTGACTCGAGTTCGCATTCAGCTGCCGGGGCAGAGGAGTAAACGATGTTTGGTAAATTAAGTTGGGAAGCAGTCCCATTCCACGAGCCGATCGTGATGGTGACCATCGCCATGATCGCCCTCGGTGGTCTGGCGCTGTTCGCTGCAATCACCTACTTCAAGAAGTGGACGTACTTGTGGACCGAGTGGCTGACTTCGGTCGACCACAAGAAAATCGGCGTGATGTACATCATCGTTGCCATGGTCATGCTGCTGCGCGGTTTCGCCGACGCCATCATGATGCGTACCCAGTTGGCCATGGCCACCGAGGGTTCGCCTGGCTACCTGCCACCTGAACACTATGACCAGATCTTCACCGCTCACGGTGTGATCATGATCATCTTCATGGCGATGCCATTCTTCACCGGCCTGATGAACCTTGCAGTGCCGCTGCAGATCGGCGCGCGTGACGTTGCGTTCCCGTTCCTGAACTCCCTGAGCTTCTGGCTGCTGGTGTCCGGCGTTGTGCTGATCAACCTGTCCCTGGGCGTCGGCGAATTCGCCAAGACCGGTTGGGTTGCCTATCCACCATTGTCGGGTCTGCAATACAGCCCTGGCGTGGGTATGGACTACTACATCTGGGCGCTACAGCTATCCGGGTTAGGTACGACGCTAACGGGGGTCAACTTCCTCGCGACCGTACTGAAAATGCGTACCCCTGGCATGAAACTGATGGACATGCCGATCTTCACCTGGACCTGCACCTGGGCAAACGTTCTGATCGTGGCTTCGTTCCCGATCCTGACCGCTACCCTGGCACTGCTGACCCTTGACCGTTACATGGATTTCCACATTTTCACCAATGAACTTGGTGGCAATCCAATGATGTACGTCAACCTGTTCTGGGCGTGGGGCCACCCTGAGGTTTACATCCTGATCCTGCCGGCATTCGGCATCTTCTCGGAAGTGATCTCGGCGTTCACCGGCAAGAAACTGTTCGGCCACCACTCGATGATCTACGCTTCGGGCGCGATCTCGGTACTGGGCTTCATGGTTTGGCTGCACCACTTCTTCACCATGGGTTCGGGTGCCAGCGTCAACGCCTTCTTCGGTCTGGCGACGATGCTGATTTCCATCCCGACGGGTGTGAAACTGTTTAACTGGCTGTTCACCATCTACCAGGGCCGTCTGCGCTTCACCAGCCAGGTTCTGTGGACTCTGGGCTTCATGGTGACCTTCGCCATCGGCGGCATGACCGGCGTACTGCTGGCCATCCCGGGTGCTGACTTCGTTCTGCACAACAGCCTGTTCGTGATCGCGCACTTCCACAACGTGATCATCGGCGGTGCGGTATTCGGTTACATCGCAGGTTTCGCGTTCTACTTCCCGAAAGCGTTCGGCTTCAAGCTGCACGAAGGCTGGGGTAAAGCAGCGTTCTGGTTCTGGATCTCGGGCTTCTTCGTCGCGTTCATGCCGCTCTATGCACTGGGCTTCATGGGCATGACCCGTCGTCTGAACGCCACCACCAACCCTGAGTGGGTACCGTACCTGTACGTTGCCATGTTCGGTGCGGTGATGATCGCTGTGGGTATTGCCTGCCAGCTGATCCAGCTCTATGTGAGCGTGCGTGACCGTAACAAGCCAGAGAACGTTTGCGATCACGGTGACCCGTGGAATGCACACACCCTGGAATGGTCGACCTCGTCGCCACCTCCGTTCTACAACTTTGCTGTGCTGCCTAAGGCTGACTGCATCGACCCGTTCACTGAAGCCAAGGAAAACGGTACTGCGTACCAGCGTCCGGCCAAGTACGAGCCGATCCACATGCCGAACAACACCGCCACTGGCGTGGTGATGGGCGCACTGTTGACCGTCTTCGGTTTCGCGATGATCTGGCACATCTGGTGGTTGGCGATCGCCAGCCTGGCCGGCACCGTCATCTACTTCGTGATCCACGCTGCACGTGACGACCAGGGCTACATGGTTCCGGTTGAAACGATCGAGCGTATCGAAGCCGAGCAGCACAAGCGTCTGGTCGCGGCAGGGAAAATCCCGGCCGGTGCCACCCGTGTTGAAACCTCGTTGGAACAGGCTTAAACCATGTCGAACTTAGTGACCAATGTTGGACACGCCCATGGTGACCATGGGCACGATGACCATCACCACGACTCGGGCGAGATGACCGTATACGGTTTCTGGCTTTACCTGATGACCGACTGCATTCTGTTTGCGTCGATCTTCGCGGTGTACGCAGTACTGGTAAACAACGTAGCCGGTGGCCCGTCGGGCCACGACATCTTCGAACTGCCATACGTGCTGGGCGAAACCGCTCTGCTGTTGTTCAGTTCGATCACCTACGGCTTCGCCATGCTGGCGTTGTACAAAGGCAAGAAGCAGGCGGTCCTGGGTTGGTTGTTCATGACCTTCCTGCTCGGCGCAGGCTTCATCGCCATGGAGATCAACGAGTTCCACCTGCTGATCTCCGAGGGCTTCGGTCCTAGCCGTTCGGGCTTCCTTTCGGCGTTCTTCACCCTGGTCGGTACCCACGGTCTGCACGTATCCGCGGGTCTGATCTGGATGGGCATCATGATGTACCAGGTCAACAAGCACGGCCTGACGGCGACCAACAAGACCCGTCTGAGCTGCCTGAGCCTGTTCTGGCACTTCCTGGACGTGGTGTGGATCTGCGTATTCACCGTTGTTTACCTGATGGGGACTCTGTAATGGCTAATGCACACTCCCATGACAGCCATGATGCTGGCCACGGCAGCGTAAAGTCGTACGCCATTGGCTTCATCCTGTCGGTGATCCTGACCGTCATCCCATTCGGTCTGGTGATGTACCCGAGCCTGCCGAAGGCCACCACGCTGGCAATCGTTCTGCTGTTCGCAGTAATCCAGGTGATTGTTCACCTGTATTACTTCCTGCACCTGGACCGTTCCATTGCTCAGCGTAACAACGTGATTGCATTCGTCTTTACGGCGATTGTGATCGTGCTGCTGGTTGGCCTGTCGTTGTGGATCATGTTCAGCATCCACACCTACATGATGGCGAAGTGAGGTAAGACCCGATGTCGCTCAAGCACTTTATCCAAATCACCAAACCGGGGATCATTTTCGGTAACGTGCTTTCTGTGGCAGGCGGGTTTTTCCTGGCCTCGAAAGGGCATGTGGATCTGGCGGTGTTTCTGGCTGCCATGATCGGTACATCCCTGGTTGTTGCCTCCGGTTGCGTGTTCAACAACTGCATCGACCGCGACATCGACCTGAAGATGGAACGCACCAAGAACCGGGTGCTGGTGCAGGGCTTGATCTCCCTGAAACTGGCCCTGGTCTACGCGACCATCCTTGGTGTTCTCGGCGTTGCGTTGTTGTACAAGGTGGCCAATCCGTTGGCCGCTTTGTTCGCGGTGATCGGCTTCATCATCTACGTCGGCTTCTACAGCCTGTACCTCAAGCGCAAGTCGGTTCACGGCACGCTGGTGGGCAGTCTGTCGGGCGCCATGCCGCCAGTGATCGGTTACGTCGCCGTAACCAACAGCTTCGACATGGCCGCGCTGACGTTGCTGGTGATGTTCAGCCTGTGGCAGATGCCGCATTCCTACGCCATCGCGATCTTCCGCTTCAACGATTACCTGGCCGCATCGATTCCGGTGCTGCCAGTGAAGCGCGGGATTCAAGTGGCCAAGAAGCACATCCTGCTCTACATCCTGGCGTTCCTCGTGGCGACCTTGATGCTGACCTTCAGCGGTTACGCCGGCATGAGCTACCTCGCCGTTGCTGCGGCCATGGGCATGTACTGGTTGTACATGGCCTGGACCGGCTACAAAGCGGTGGATGACACGGTCTGGGCACGCAAGCTGTTTGTGTTCTCGATCTTCACCATCACTGCGTTGAGCGTCATGATGTCCCTGGACTTCAAGGTGCCCGCAGAGCTGCTGCTGACGTACGCGCCGTAAGGTTTAAAGGCTGGACGAAAAACCCCGCACATTGAGAGATGTGCGGGGTTTTTTGTTGGGGCGGGTTACGGCCCTCGTCGCATGAACTCATCAAACAGGGGAACAGTGAACGCGATAAGTGCATATTCGGGGCTGTAGATCATGCCTTTTTTAATCAGGCTATCGCGCACCGGGCCAAGACTCGTCGCGTTTCTACCCAGTTTTTTTGCTACGTCGGCAGAACGTTGCGGACCTTCTCCCAGTTCTGCCAGACAACGCATGTAATCCCTTTCGGCAGGCGTCGTGCGATCAAAGCGAACCCTGAAAAATGACTCATCAAGCTTGCGAATGCTTTCCTCGGTTGCTGCCTGCGCATCCTGTTCCGTAATGATTTTATCTTTCGCTATGTTCCATGCGGTGTAACCCCACTCCTGGAGAAAGTAGGGGTAACCATGAGTCTTTTCATAGATTTCGCGCAGCGCCTCGTCAGATATCCTGGCGCCCTCATCTTCAACGGGATCACGCAAGGCTTTCCACGCATCCACTTCCAATAGCGCGCCCAACCGTGGGAACTCGAATAGTCGCTCGGCATAGCTTTTGGCATCGCCTGCCTGTCCGGCCAACTGAGGAAGTCCTGCGCCGAACAGGATCAGAGGCAAGGCCGCTTGGTTGATTGCGTGGATTGCGCGGATAAGTGCACCTAGTTCATCTTTGGAAAGGTACTGCAGCTCGTCAATGAATATGGCTACTGGCTGACCTGCGTCTCGTGCCGCTTCTGCTGTTGCTATCAGAATGTCTCGCAAGTCATCTTCAAGATTTCCACTATCTGCATAACCCGCCTCAGAGTCGCCACCCAGTGTTACTTCTGCTCCACCGGCCGCGATAGTGATATTGCCAATGAAGCTGCGCAGAACCCGTATGCCTTTTTTGACGCTCTCGACCGTGTTCTGCACTCGGTCCAGACGTAACAGGAGACGGCGTAAAACCGGTATCAAGAGTTGCTTTAGCTCTGCGCCATCGTGGGCTTCCTGCATTTCGGCTAGATAGCCCAAGGCGATAGCCCGATCCTTGATTTGATTCAGAAGCACCGTTTTCCCGACACCCCGTAATCCCAGGATCATAAGGGACTTGGCGTGCTTTCCACGTTTCGTGCGAGCAAGTGCTGTATCCGCCGTTTCCAGCACCTCGGATCGTCCTGCCAACTCGGGTGGTGAGACGCCTGCTCCAGGATTGAAGGGGTTGGTATTCTTGTCCAAAGCTTGATCTCATACGAACTTATTGATGGTTATAGTAATAAATCGCTATAACTGCAAATAAACAGCTAGATACCATTCCCACCCGTGCCGCATGGGCGCATTTTTTAGTCAGGAGCCATGTTGACCTTAGGCCGAGTCACTGTTCAGGACAATCGTAGCGATGTACTGGCCTGACGGATATTCGTACGCCCGAAACCGCCAACACCTTTGGAATCAACATCTGTAGGGGCAAGTTGCGGAGCGCTCTCAAAAGCCCTAGATTTGGATCCAAATATGTCGATGGCTTGTCCATGCCTATGGTGTGGCGCTCAACTGTCGGAACTTGTGGATTCAATCGAAAAGGCTGGGCGAAATGACTGAGAGGATGACCTGCGACGAGCGTTTTATTGCCCTGGCCCAAGAGCTGAACTACGACATCTATGGTGAGAACACCGCCGGCGGCAATTACGCGCCGCTGATCCGTCATCATGATGAGCTGTACATCAGCGGCATGGTGCCGCGCACTAATGGCAAGATTCAGTACCCGGGTCGCGTCGGACTGGAGCTGACCCTCAAGGATGCGCAAGCCGCCGCCAGCATCAGTGCGATGCGTTGCCTGGCGCTGATCGTCGATGCGGTGGGTTCGCTGGACAAGATCAAGGCGTTGTTGCGGGTGACGGTGTATGTGAAGTCGACGCCGGACTTCGTTGACCTGAGCGAAGTCGCCAACGGTGCGTCGGACGTGTTCAGTCATGTGCTCGGCGATGCCGGCCGGCACACGCGCACCACGGTTGGTGTGTATCAGTTGCCGAAGAATGCGGCGATTGAGGTGGACATGATTGTAGCGTTGCATCCTTCGGCTTGAGGGTTGTTTGACGGCTTGCCCTCACCCTAACCCTCTCCCTCGGGAGAGGGGACTGACCGAGGTGTCTTGCGCTATACATCGACCTGAGAGATTGAGGCGATTGTGGATTCGGCACAGCACTTTCATTTCGGCGAACTTCCACAATATCCGCAAATCGGCTCCCTCTCCCTCGGGAGAGGGGACTGACCGAGGTGTGTTGCGCTATACATCGACCTGAGAGATTGAGGCGATTGTGGATTCGGCACAGCACTTTCATTTCGGTGCATCTCTTGAATATCTCCCGATCGGCTCCCTCTCCCTCGGGAGAGGGCTGGGGTGAGGGGCGAGGATTTTCGCCTCCTCACGAATCCCCAGCCGAAAACCAAAAAGCCCCGCACTGAATCCCAGCGCGGGGCTTTTTCGTACAGCGGCTGCGCTATTACTGCGCGGCGATGCTGTAACCATCAAACGCAGTCTGCTGTTGCAGCGCGGTAATGATGTTCTTGCGGTTTACCGCCTGCTCGGTGCCAGCGTTGTCGACGAAGACTTCGCTTTCCAGTTCCGCCTCTTCGCCTTCACCGACGAAGGTAAAACCGAGGAACTCCAGCGCCGCACGGTCAACGTTCAGGCGCGAGCGTGGCGTGCGCAGAGGCAGGGTCACGCTGATGCCATCCTTGCTGATGGTGAAGATTTCGACTTCTTTCTTCTTCGCAGCCTTGCTCTTGCCGCCGCTCGGATTGCTGATCGCCTGATGGGTCTGGTTCAGCACTTTCAGCGCGAGGCCATAAACGATTTCCTGGAACGCCGGATCGTCCTTGAAGCTGGACAGAATGCGGCCGATCGAGAACTTGCTGCTGAGGTCTTCAAGGGCGGCGAGGTCGGCGGCTTCGGCGTCTTTCAGCGCCTTGAGTTCGCCCATCAGTTCGTAGGCCTTGTCATCATCGAAGCTGTCGTGAGCCTGACGGATCGCCGCGCGCAGCTCGCGGATCTGGTCGCTTTCGCGGGTCGACTGGAACGCGTCCAGGACCATCTCGCTGATGATTTTGGCTTGTGGCAGGTGTTGTGAAAGATTGATGGAGTTTTCGTATTCCGCTTTGGACGATTCGGTGACTACGGATTCAGCGGTGTTGAAATCGGACATTGAAATTTCACTACTTTTTTAACTTGAGTGGAGATGAGAAAACCGAGGGCTTTTTCAGGCCGACTAATTTAGGGGAGCGCGGCGGCGTTGTCACGGAGCAACGGTCTGCCGGTCGAGTTTTTTCCCGGCGTGCGCTATTTCAGGCGCGGCCGTTCCATGGCAATCACCGAGGTCTCAAAACCCAGGCTGGCAAAAAAAGCCTCTGCGCCCTCGCGTCCGGCGCGCAGCACCCAGGTAATATCGGGGTTGTCGCCCATGATGTGCTCGACCAGTGCGCGGCCAATCCCTGCACGCCGATGCTGGTCGTCGACCACTACCATCGACAGATAACCATTGGACAAACCATCGCTGATCCCACGAGCGAATCCGATGATCTGCTCACCCTGGACGGCGACGGCGGTGCGCTGAGAGTTCTTGATCAACTGGGCGAAGTGTTCAGCTGAGCCAGTGCGATGGCCCCAGCCATGCTCCCCGAGAAACTGCCGCACCGATTCCGTTTCGGTGGACAGCAAATCGCGTACGTTGAGTGTGTTGTTCATCTGCTGTTGGGGTCCTTGTCAGCGATTTTTCATGGAAGGGTGGAGCAGGCAGCGTCAGGATTTCCCCCACGTCTGCATCGCAAACTCGACGAACCGGCGCAGTTTCGGCAAGCGATAGCGATCCGGCGCGTAAAGCAGATGCATCGGTCGGCTGGGTGGCTGGAAGTCGGCGATCACCTTCACCAGTCGGCCTTCGCGCAGGTCTTGTTCCACCAGTGCATCCGGCAGCATCACGATGCCCATGCCGGTGCGGGCAGCCTGATGTAAACCGGCAGAGCTGTTGATCAGCATAGGCCCGCTGACGTCGACCATGATCTCCCCGTCGGGGCCACCGAGGCGCCAGCGCTTTTCCACCGATTGCCAGTCGTCGCCGGCGGGATAGGCGAACGACAGGCAGTCGTGTTGTTGCAGGTCTTCCGGGGTTTTCGGCATGCCGCGCCGGGCAACATAGTGCGGCGAGGCGCACACGGTCAGGGTGTAGTCGATCAAGGGCCGGGCGATCAGGTTGGACTGGTCGAAATTGCCCAGCCGAAACGCCACATCCAGGCCGCTCTCCAGTAGATCGGGTCGGCTGTTGGTCAGCACCACATCGAGTTTCACCTGCGGATACAGCAAGGAAAATTCACTCAGCGCCGGCGCCAGCCGTTCAACGCCGAACGTCAGCGGCGCGGTGAGGCGCAACATGCCCCGAGGTTGATCGAGGGTCTGCTCGGCGAGGCGTTCGGAATCGGCGACCAATCCCAACACTTCCAGACAGCGCTGGTAGTAAACGCTGCCGAATTCAGTGAGTCGCTGACGTCGAGTGGTGCGCTGCAGCAGTTGCACGCCGAGCCGTCGTTCAAGCGCGCGCAGATGATTGCCGACCATGGTCGTCGACATGTCGCACTGCAGCGCGGCCGCCGTCATGCTCCCGGCTTCGACGACTTTGACGTACACGCTCATCGACTGGAACAAGTCCATTATCAAGCTCTGCTTTTAAATGAATGAAGTTTTGCCGAGTTTATCCAGTTTCGCTGGCTAACCATACTGCCAGCACACCGACCTGCACTGGAGTTTGAAGTCATGACCGCCGCCCTGATGAACACCTACCAACCACTGGCCTTGAGCTTCATCAAAGGCCTGGGCACTCGCCTGTGGGATCAGGCCGGCCGAGAGTATCTGGATGCGGTGGCCGGTGTCGCGGTGACCAATGTCGGCCACTCGCATCCACGAATCGTTTCGGCGATCAGCGAGCAGGCCGGGTTGCTGCTGCACACGTCGAATCTGTACAGCATCGACTGGCAGCAACAACTGGCGAAACGGCTGACTGAGCTGTCGGGGATGGAGCGCGCGTTCTTCAATAACTCGGGTGCCGAGGCCAATGAAACAGCGCTGAAACTCGCGCGTTTATACGGCTGGCGCAAAGGCATCGAACAGCCGCTGGTCTTGGTCATGGCCAACGCGTTCCATGGCCGCACACTTGGCACCTTGTCGGCCAGCGATGGTCCGGCAGTGCGCCTGGGCTTTAACGAATTGCCGGGGGATTTCCTCAAGGTGCCGTTCGGTGATCTCGCTGCGCTGGAACAGGTGCAGCAAAAGCACGGCGAGCGCATCGTGGCGATTCTGGTTGAGCCAATCCAAGGCGAAAGCGGTGTGCAGCTCGCGCCGCCCGGTTACCTGAAAGCCCTGCGGGAACTGTGTAATCGCCATGCATGGCTACTGATGCTCGATGAGATCCAGACCGGCATTGGCCGTACTGGCCGCTGGTTTGCGTTTCAACATGAAGGCATCGTCCCGGATGTCATGACCCTGGCAAAAGGGCTGGGCAATGGCGTGCCGATCGGCGCTTGCCTGGCCCGGGGCAGGGCGGCAGATCTGTTTACGCCCGGGAGCCATGGCAGCACCTTCGGCGGCAATCCACTGGCGTGTCGGGTCGGTTGTACGGTGCTGGATATCATCGAAGAGCAGGGCCTGCTGGAAAACGCCCGGATTCAGGGTGAACGCCTGTTGACTCGCTTGCGTGCAGAGCTGGCAGACAATCCCAATGTGCTGGCGATCCGTGGTCAGGGCTTGATGATTGGTATCGAGCTGAAACAACCGGTGCGTGATCTGACCCTGATCGCCGCGCGGGATCATGGACTTTTGATCAACGTCACGCGGGGCAAGACGATACGGCTGCTGCCACCGTTGACGATTGATGAGCGTGAGGTGGAGATGATTGTCAGAGGTGTGGGGCGAGCGCTGATTGCGCATTGATCGCTCGCAGGTAGCACTGTGGGAGCGAGCCTGCTCGCGAAGGCGGACTATCGGTCGACATCTCTGCTGGATGATCGACCGCTTTCGCGAGCAGGCTCGCTCCCACATGTACGGTGTAGACCTTAGTCCGGATAATCCGCCAGATCCGGCGCCAGCATCCGCGTCTTCGCCTTGCCATTCGAATTGTGCTGAATGATCTCGCGCGGCTGTCCCTGTTCATTGAAAAACACCTGACCGATCCCCGCTGAGTTCCATAGGCGTTCACCTGCCTCAGCATGTTCCGGCGTATACGGCACGATGCGCATGCGGCGGCGTTTGGTAAACCAGTTCAGCGGGGAGCGTGGCGAGTAGAGCCAGCGGTTGAGGCGGTCGAACCATTCCAGCAGGCTTTTCGGAAACTCGTTCTTGATCCCGCTGCTGGTGATCTGCCAGATCCGCGGCCCGGCCTTGCGGTGTCGGATAAGCACTTCGTAGACGAAGGAATAATGCACATCGCCGGACAGCACCACGTAGTTACCCGGTGTGCGCGAGTGGCGGAAAATATTCAGGATCACTTGCGCGGCGCCGCGATGGGCCATCCAGTTTTCCGCGTCGACCAGCAGCGGATAACCGCACCAACTGAAGACCTTCTGCACGGTTTCAATCAGCTTCACGCCGAAGATCGGCGCCGGAGAAACGATGATCGCTGACGGATGATCAAGCAGCTCCTGTTGCAGTTCGCTCAGCGCCTCCCAATCGAGCAGGCCCGACGGTTGCTTGAGCGCCATCTCACTGCGCCAGCGGCGGGTACGGGTGTCGATGACCACCAGCGCCGGGCTGGTTGGCAATACGAAATGCCAATGCTGAAAGCGCAGCAGGTCATCGATCAAATCGTCCTGCACCGGGCTGTCGAGATACTGATCATCACCGCTGGCGCTAAGGCTCATGGTTTTCCCCAGCACATCCTTGAACCCATCGGGATTGTTGCCCCAGCCCTGACACAACATATAGGCAATCAGCGCGTTGCCGATGATGCGTTTGGAGAACGGATGGCCGTAGGCCGTTTCCTCCCATTGCGCAGACAGGTTCCAGTCATCGGTGATGTCGTGATCATCGAAAATCATCAGGCTCGGCAGATGCGCCAGCGCGCGGGCGACCTTGTCCAATCCGGCCTTGAACGCATCGATGCGAGTCTGTTCGAGGGTGTAGCGCTTGAGGCGTTCCGGCGTCAGTTCGGGCGCTTGCGGATCGATCAGCGACCAGGCCGTTGGCGACCACACCAGCAGGTACATCGCCATGACTTCGGCGAATGTCACCAAGTGATTGTCAGCACTGCTGCTGGTGAAAATCGGCTTACGCGCACCGCCGAAAAATCGCTCGCGCAATGTCTCGTTGCTCTCCAGCGCCGGTAACAAATCCGCCCGGTGGTAGTAACTGGCCGGGTGCTCGTAGAGCTTGGCGCTGTCGCTGACAACGGCGCCTTCGAGGTGTTCGTCGAACAACCCGAGGCGTTCGATCAAGGCATGAATCGCCCGCAGCATCGGGCCGGCGACATCGTCGGCGTAGACCTGATCACCGCTCATCATCAACAGCGCCGGGCGTTGTTGCGGATCGGTTTCCGTCGCCAGCAATTGGTCGACGCACAGCAAGCCATCCGTCGCCGGGTGATGCGGCTTGCGGCAAGAGCCGTGCAGCAGTTGATCGATCCGCGAGCGCAGGACGAAGTTCGGACTGATTGCATCGCCGTACAGCAGATGCGCTGCCCAGTCGGCGATGCCCTCTGCATTGTCGATCAGCAGGTCATAGTCGATACGCGTGTCGCAGGGCAGGGCGTTGTCGAGAGCAACATCGATGAGATGGACAAACGCCTCGCGGCCTACGGGAATGACCGTGCATTTCCCGGCGTCGAGAGGAATGTCTCCTACACCTTGCAGGCGCAAGGTCAGCGCCAGTGGCCGCGTGCCGACCAGCCACATGACCACGCGCGTTGGCTCCAGCCGTCGCAGCAGCGGGCCGGCCAGGACAGGAGGCAGCGGGGTCAGGTCAGCGGGTGTCGAAGACATCGAGGGCAAAGCTCAAGGCGCACAGGCCGGCGATGATAGCGCAGGCGGCGCCTTGAACCCTTAAATAAGCCTTAAGAGTCGGCTTTTTGCACTTTCAGCGCCAACAAATGCCATTGCGCAGGCAGTGCGTCCACTCGCGGCTGCTCTTGCACGGAGCAATCGAAACGGTAAGTGACATCGTCGCCGTTCATGTTGCGCGCGGTGACGGTGTTGTTGAAGGTGTAGACCTGATCCTTGAAGCGATGGCTGACCAGTGCCTTGCTGTCTGCAAAGCGCGCCGAAGCGGGGAAGCGCAACGTGCTGGTCACAAACGGGCTGCACATGACATACGCAATCATCGACTTGTCGGCTTGGGCGTCGCCGCGCAGTTTCTTGTTCAGCGCTGCCAGGGCCATGCGACCGTCATAGTCGCTTTGATCCAGCACGGTCTGTAACCCGATTGATTTCGGCGCCCGGCTGGCGTAATTCGGCAACAGTGCGGAGTCGGCGGGAGAGGGCTTGTCATCCGGCTCGATGGCAGCAAAAGCCGGCGCATCCTTCAGTTCGGCAGCGGGTGTGACTGCCTCGGCTTCAGGCAATAGGGAGGTCGGCTCGATGACTGGCGTGTTTTCAGCCTGCGCCGGTTCGTAGTCATGCGACGAAGGAAACAACGACAACGTGATCGACAGCACTACCATCGCGACAATGAAACCACCCGCTGCGCCGACGATGTTGCCGTAGAAAATATTCCAGCTACCGCGGTTCTGCACCACCCAGCGCCACATGAACCCCCAAACCGCAACAATCGCCAGAAAACGCAGAAACTCCATTTGATCCTTTCCTTAAACCTTCAAAACCCTGAAATCAACGCACGTCCACAGTGAACGGCGACGATGGGCGGCAAGATAACAAAACAGACGGGTAATGCCAGTGACGATAGCGGCGCTCAGTGAAAATTAAGCGCGAAAAATGCCAGGATGTTTTTTTGAAGGTGAGGATAGACAGATGATCGACTTCAACAACAAAGGCTTCTTCAAACTCAAGCAGAACGATGAATACGCCGAACGCGTAAGCGCGCTGTTGCTGGACGGTGAGGAAGTGATCGACTCTTACAAGGCCATGCGTGATGGCGTGGTGTTTACCAACAAGCGCATCATCGCAGTCAACATTCAGGGCATTACCGGCAGCAAGAAGGATTTCACTTCCCTGCCGTACAAGAACATCGTCGCTTACTCCGTGGAAACCTCGGGAACGTTCGATCTGGATTCGGAGCTGGAGATTTACTTCTCATCACTGGGGAAAGTGAAGTTCGAATTCACCGGAAAGACGTCGATGGTGGAGATCTCCAAGTACATCTCGAAGCATCTGCTGTAACGGCTCAGCCCATTACAAGATGTCTTTCAAATAGCCCTTGAGCGCGAGGAGCGGCTGATCCAGCTGCTCCAGCGAGCGCGCCTTGCTGAACTCGGCGGACAACTTGTGCAACTCGCGCCCCAGCGGTTTCTCGACACCGCCCAAGGCATTCATCGCCAGGCCAAGGCATTCGTTCATCTTGAACTGAATGGTCTCGACATCCCCGCGCCGCACCAGCAGTTCGAACACATCTTTCTGGTAATCACCCATGACCATGTCATCCCGCAGGATCGGGCTCAGGCCTTCTTCCTCATAAGCGAGCTTGAGGGAGAAAAGGGCGACTGTTTCCAGTGACGTTTCCATGGGGTGCCTTTAGCGACGTCCGTCAGTGTGAGAGTTGATGACTGGAGGCAGCCACCGTCAGGTGCAAGATGCGTAGGGCTGCTTTCAGAGGGGTGTGATTATACGGAGCGAGATCAACAAGTGCAGCCCAAAGGCGAGGCCGGGCACACTGAAGCCGATCAATAACCTTCACGGGATTGAGCGGCATTTCCATCGGAGGCCGGTGAGTATTATCGTGAGCCTTCACACACTCGACGTTAACTGTTGGATACGAATGGAGTGACGACCATGGAATACGACGACAAACTGATGGAAGACGCCGTGCTTGCCCTGTTGGCAGCACTCAGTTCCGACGACGGCAATGCGTGGAAAGGGTTCGACTTCGAGATCATGAACCGATTGCATGAGCAGGGTTTCATCAGTAACCCGGTGAACAGGAACAAGTCGGTCTGGTTGACGGAGGAAGGGCTGGAGCGGGGGCGGGCGATAGCGGAGCGGTTGTTTGGAGGAAATGCTCAGGCTGAGCCTAAAACCGACTCCGACACCTGAGTCCGCGCAATGTCACTTGCGACCCGCGCAGTGGTGAGCGTTTTGCATTGCGCGTCCACTTTATTGCAGACGAAAAAAAGGCCTTGCTAAGCAAGACCTTTCTTAATTTTGGTGCCCGAGGGAGACTGGAGTGTTCCAGTAAACTCAAGGCCTCCAGAGAGGTTTGCTATCTCGGGATACATGCAGGGATACATGATCAGCGTTGCTAGACGTCGTTATCTTACTGGAACTAGTTTAAGCCTGCCTGAGCTCCCTTCAGTCGCAGTTCTTTTTGGTGGAATAGCCAGGACCCGACCATCGCTACCTTCCCGTGATGTGTATCCCTTACGAATAGCAACCACGCGCCCGTCACGGCCTTCACGCGAGGTACCGCCGGCAGGAATGGCGCATACTCGACCATCACTGCCCTCCCTAGATGTTCCCCCTTTGGGGATTGCTACAACTCTTCCGTCTCGGCCCTCTCTCGAAGTGCCGCCCGGTGGGATAGCAACAACGTGGCCATCCGAACCTTCCCTTGATGTGTAACCGGTCGGAATGTTTATCCTTTTACCGTCTCTGCCCGTTCTATACGTGCCGCTCATAACTACTCCTGTAATTCCCTGCTGAGGGGAGCGCTGATGGATACCTGGATACTCGACTCTATCTCAGCTGGGTGCTCGATAGCACTGATATCAACGGTTCAATCAAGGTTTGCTCAGGAAAAGACGCTGGGGACCCTGAGAGATATCCATCGGTACGGGGTCGGAAACCCGCGACATCTTGCTAGCGACAGACATCCCACCTTACTGAAATTTCAACGTTGAAATTGAAAGGATCCTGACGAAAAAGTGGCATCGTTACCGCGATGGTAAAGATGCCCCTTTGTGTTGCTGATCGGCAGAGAACGGCCAAGCGCGGACGTAATGGCCTTTGTGTAGTATCTGCCTTTCTTTCCGCCTATATGAGATGCCTGATGTCTGGCCGCCAATCCCCATCTCCAGCAAGAGCTGCCCGAGACCTGCAAAACGCACGCTCGCTTTTGGGAAAGCACTTGAGCGAGCTGCTGCACGACCAATACTATTTCAACGACGAGAGACATTTGGGAGACATAGGTTCTCTGGAGTGGCGTTTTGGCGAGCGAGAAGTTTTGTCCATGTATCTCTTGAGTGATGGCGAGAGAGTAGGCGCGGACCGACTGCCGACTGATACGCCCGCTTCCTTCGAGATAGAACCGAACGCGACCTGTTCCTGGAAGCGGGAAAACCTGCTTTCAGGTTTATCAGCAACCCACCTCGAGAACAAAAAAATTTGCGCAGTTGAGGGAATACTTGACTCTCTCTACGGGCAAGAGCCTTGGCTGGCTGGATTCAGAGTTACGTTCGAGACCGGTGACTCCTTGATCTACCTTAATCAAGGCGACGATGCCGTCGTATTGATTAATGCGCTACCGCCAGTAAGTGTTGGCCTTGAAACCCGCTTCGTTACCTTAATTTAATGACAGCTTTGGGTCGTTCTCTGCCGGTCATCTCGACGGCTCGTACTGCTCAAATCCGATGCAAATGACTGGTCAGGTCGAATGCAAATGGGTGGGCAAGTCTGTGCAATTGCCCAATTGCACTGGTGAACTGTGAGTTCACCCGGTTCACCTGTTCACTAAGATGGGTACCTTTTCGCTAACACAGTCCCGCGGGTTTCCGACCCCGTGTTTCAATGAAAGCCTTAGGGCCCCCCGGCAGTTCGCGGGAGATGCACCTGAAGTTCGCTGGAGGGATTTATGCTACCGGGGAGCGGGGCTCGTAACTGCTCAAAATGCGGTGTAACTAGTGTAACTGGTGTAACGACTAACGCTAAGCTAATGATTTTATTGAATATCTTTTGTGTTACATCGATTTGACGCACCATTTTTCAAGCGTGTAACTGAGCCAAGTCGTGTAACAGTCTCAGATGAATAAAATTGGGAGGGCGAGGATATGCCTATGAGGCTAAAGGCAGGGCGCTCCAACTGGTTGATCAACGTTAGTAGCGGCTAGCCGTCGGCGATCCTCTGGCAGAGGGCCGTCAGTTGTGTAGGCAATTTGCAGGCAATTGCTAAAGGCCGCTTTCGGCCAGAGGCGGGCGTCAGCTATTGGCCTGAAGTGGTGATTCATAAGTGGCCGTTCGCGGTGAAAGGCTGCATTTTCGTTGGCCATACATAGCGCAATGACGGCTACCATATGAGATCTTCAACTGATCTAAAGTACCGCCATGAGCACACTCATTGAATTTGCTGAATCTCTTCGCTTGGCTGACATTGCCATCAATGCTGTTGGCGGATTCCTGGGCAGCGCCACGTTGCTGTGGTTAGCAATGGGACGGCAAGGTATTAGAACCTTGAGATCCAGACTCGCACGACCCACCGTTCTGTTACAGGACCGAATGACGCCCAAAAATATCTTCACGGGCATCGAGTTGGGTGCCCCTGCGGAATGGATCAAGGAGCAACTAGGGCCCCCGAATAGGATCGCCGAGAATTGGTGGGGCTACAGGTTTTCCGACTCCCTAGTTTCTCTAACATTTAACGCCAGCCACTCTCTTTCAACGCTCGCCGTAGCACTCACAGACGATAGAACGACCTTCGAGTTCCCAGCAATGCATTTCGATTGCCCCCCACTGGGGAAGATGGTGCTGTCTGACGTTCAGGTAGATCATCTGGCAGTAGAGTTTAAGGATTCGACCCGCCATAGTGAATTACTCATCAGCGGCAGCGAGGGACCGCGAGGGGCTTTTCACTACATCGCTTTTGGCGTGCTAAGTCCACACATTCCAGGACCCCTATTACTAATCGATTTTCTCTGGGATAGGGATGAATCCGTACTCATAAGCCCCGCTGATCAACTGAAAATTAATTGGGCAGCAGTTTCGGTGACTTCAGAAATTGGGACGTTCCCGTGGGATTTTGGCATGAGATTGTAACGAGCCCCCCAATTTACCTATCACTGAATGTCAGCATGGGATCGTTTACGGACCTTCGAGGGGCGACAACGGCCAAACCATAGCCTCGGTCAGCAATCGACCACAATCAGACATCAATGCCCTCAAGCTCCGTAAAAACCACACGTTTTACTCGGATTTTTGAAAAAAACACGTTTTCCGTCCGGTCGCAGAACTAAATAGACTGGTTAAAGATACAGTCTTTTTCGAAATCAAGAATTATTTGAGATTTTCTAATAGGCCGCCTCACGAAATCTCCCATTAAACCATATTGAAATAAGCTCGCGATGTGATGTATAAGCTTGGAGATAAGCCACATCACATACATAATAAATATCAAGAAAGGAACTCTAGATGTCTAGAACCTTAGTTTACAAAACCTCAAAAAGTTATAATAGCGACGTAGGTAGTGTAGTGCCCGTTGCTGTAGAAGAAGATGATGGTACGGTTAGAGTTGTGTCGCCGGGAGAATACCCTAATAACAATAGAATATTTATTTCGAAAGAATATTCGAAAATTGATGAGAATTATGGTGATTATGAGCTTTTTCTTTTAACGACTGTTAATGAAAGTCATGATCCTGAAGGGGCAGATAGTCCAACTCGCTCGCGATTTTATTCAATGGGGTATTACGCAGCTCCATTAGACGCAAATACGTACTTGCCCATCGTCACCATGGAAATGCCAGACGTTGCTTCGGGGCGGGTCGAGCAGGCGCCGCTTTCTGATATTGGAAGCAGATCTTTTTTTATCCTTTCAAATTCTATAGTTACTGGGCCGTTTACAGCCCAAGCAGAAGAGGACGGATGGCTACTTACCCCGTTAATGAGCCTGACTCCTTTGGGGTTGAGCAACTATCACGTAGCTCAATTTGAGCTTGATGAGCTTGAGTCGAGTGGGCTTATAATCAGAAGCTCCATGGGGGGCAATGAAAGGCTTTATCTTGCATCATTAAAGAAAGCTAAGGAGCTTATCGAGTTCGATAGTCAAGATTATATTTCTGATTCCGCGCTTATTCGATTTTACAGCAAAATGGATTACGGTAAGGGTATATCCACACTTACTAAAGCTGAAGCTGTAAAGCTAACTGGAATTATTGATCAGTATAAGAAGAAAAATAAGCAGCTTAGTAATGATGATCGAACCAAGCGCTTGGAAAGTGTTCTTGATGATTATCTTAAGTCGAATGGTGTAGGTGCAGATGTTGTCCAAAATTACCTGCATAGCACGAAGGACGGTAGAGCTTTTCTTGAGCAATATGTTGAAGATAATCGAGATATTCTATTAAAGGAAAAAATGGATGCAATAGAAAGTGAGTTTTCAGCTCGGCGTGAAAAAATCGAGCGCGAAATAGCTGAAGTTTCCGGTCGGTTAGAGCTGAGAAAACAAGATCTTTCAAATTTTGAAGTGGAATTCGAAAAGCGTAAAGTGTCGTCACGGGCCCAAGAGCAGTCCGAGCTTCGAGATAGAAACAATATTTTGATGGCGGAGATTGAAAGTAACGAAATAACTCTGTCTCAGCTAAAAGAAGAAGTCGGTGTTGCGAAAACTCTGGTGCAGATGATAGAGGAGCAGAAGTCTTTAAAGAATAAGAATGACTATCTTAATGAGGATTATTACAAGCTTAAAAATCAAGTTAGTCAGCAGCAGAACTTAATACGCAGTCCGCAGATCGGCGATAAGCTGTTAGAGTTCAAAACGCTGCATATGTTGCTTAATGGCATCTCACCAGACTCCGTCGAAAGCAATATCAAGCCAGTAAGTTTGCCTGCGTATTCTCTGAATGTTGTGGGTGAAACTAGAAAAAGCTACATTTCACACTTGAAGTCATCTCTGGACTCCACGGAGGGGCGTCCTTTTTCATATGACGAAATGGCGAATTTGACTTTGTGCACGATTCAGTCATTCCTAACAATATTTTCTGGTCCTCCAGGCACAGGCAAGACATCTAGCGCTCATCGATTTGCCAATGCCTTAGGTTTAATTGGAAAGCAAAAGACGTCGCTGGAAACTGATAACTTTCTCAACATCCCTGTTGGGAGAGGATGGGTTTCAAGCAGAGATCTACTTGGGTTCTATAATTCTCTTAAAAATAGCTACCAACCATCCAGAAGCGGACTTTTTCAGTTTCTCAAGGCATTCCATGATTCCTCTGCAGAGCAAGTCGTGGATGACCATCTAAAGCTTGTTCTGTTAGATGAGGCTAATCTTTCGAGCATTGAACACTATTGGTCTGACTTTCTCGCTATGTGTGACACGTTCGAGTCTGATCAGAAAATAGACCTCGGAATGCCTGGAGCTGAAGATCGCTATCTTAATATTCCGCCTAGCTTAAGATTTATAGCGACCATAAATAATGACGCCACAGTTGAAGCGTTATCTGAGCGATTGATAAACAGGGCACCTGTTATTATGTTGGGTCATGGGGCCGATGCGCCAATAGGCCAGCTGCAGGGAGATCTTTTGGACGGTGCGGTGCCGTTTAGTGAGCTCAAGGATGCTTTTTATCCCTCTCGAGAAGAGGAAGAATTGAATTCGCGCGAAACTATCAGACTTGAACAGGTTCTTGATCTTTTAACTACTAATAATATCAAGGGATCCCAAGTTTATGTCAGTAAGCGTAAGGTGAACGCAATAACACGTTATTGTTTTGTTGCGAATCAGCTTGGATTTAAAGCGGAACCTCTTGATTTCGCGATTGCTCAGCATGTCCTGCCGTCAATTAAGGGGCACGGACAAGGAATGCGAGAGCGCATGCACAAGCTGGAAGGTAAACTTTCAGAGTTTGATTTTTCAATATCCAAAAAAATTGTTCAGACCATAATTGAAGCTGGGGATGAGTTTTCCGACTCATATTCCTATTTTTAATGAGGCGTGCCTGAATGCTATCTATAGAAATAATATCAGGTGAGCGCAAAGGCGAGATTCTTGTATTGGAGGAGTTGTCAACCTTATCTTCAAGAGTGCTGGCAATAAGGGAAGATGAGGCATTACGGTTTTCCGTAAAGCTTGACGAGTTTTATGAAAATCTTAATTTAGTACTCCATGAAATAGAAACTCCCCATACTCATCACTATCAGATGGAGGGTGGGTGGGTCTATGAGTGGCTTCCAAGAGAAATATACGGTCGAAAGGAGTCTTTTTTCCATAACTTCTATGGCCTTGCGGAGTTGCAACTTGTAGCGCGTGAGCAAAGTGCTAACGCCAGCGATCTACGATATGCGCTTTTCATCGAGTTTCATCCTTTAGAAGTTTTCGCTAAAAAAATTAACGCTGAGAGAGTGGATAGAATGCTCGGATTTCTTGCGCGTCATGACGGGAGAGATTTAGCGAGCGCTATCAGGGTTACACGGATTCGTGCTGGTCACAAAGCAGGCGGTAAGACAGAAACATTTCTATTAGAACGGATAGAAAACAATATAATTTTCCTGAAAAATATACTGCCAGCGATTTTTGCTGCTCCTTTATCTAGATTGCAGCAGTCAACACGACTAGTAGTTCCGAATAATGAGACTCTTATTGATGAGTCTTCACTTAGGTGGATTTCTGAAAATCCTGACAGCCTTTATAAAACTTACTCGGTAGATGATTCGGTTATACATTATCAGGGTGAGTATTTTTCTACCAGCAAGTTGCTAGAATCGAAAGCAAGCAACTCTACAGATATTTATGAAAACCAAATTCTGCATGGTTTTATATACTCAATTATTGCGGCTATTGGAAAAATCAGAGCGCGACTATTATCCCCTAATGCTAAGGGGCAATCTTCTGGGTGGAGCTTTAATGGATATGTCTCTTTATTCACACAAATAAATAAATTCTCATGCGTAATTAATCAGAATAAAGTCGATAAATGTAATCGTCTTATGGCCGAGATGTCGTCTATGTACGCGATGTTGAAGCGGAAGATTCCCGTCAGTAGGCCTAGTCTAGAACTGCCAAGATATACGCAGAAATCTAAATTTAATCTGTTGTATCGTCAGGTTTTTGCAAGATCAATTGCATGGCGGCGCTATGGGGCACCTGACTGGAGTTTTCAAGATGAATTGTTTTCAATTCAAAGCATACCTAGACTTTTTGAATACTATCTTCTGTGTGTGGTTAAGCGTCATCTTCAAGAAAATTTTAACGATGATTTATCTCTGAATGATGAGTCTGAGGGCGTCGATGTTTTTTCATACGGCGGTATAAATTCGTCAGTGGATTTGATGTATGAGCCTGATATTTGGACTGTTGGCCATGCGTCTGCGGTCGGACAGGAATTGGTTAACACTGAAGGGTGGACCGTTTACCATGGTCGTGGTGACACTAAAATCAGTAAACGTGGTTCATTCGGTAGTAGAGCTAATCGATGCCCCGATATAGTAATTAAAATAACTAGTCAGGATGAGTCGGCTAAATACATCATAATCGACGCTAAATATACAGACAGTAGTCGCGCGTATTTAAACTATTTGCCGGAATTAACGATGAAATACGTTCATGGGATACATAAGCAGGGGGCGAGTATAAATCCTACGGTAGCATTAATTATCGTTAACCCTAGTGAGGAGCCATCTACGCGTCACTTTCATCAGTATGACTATAGTATCTATGGTAAGCACTCGGTCGTTCCGGCTCTTTTAGTGTCTTCTATAGATGTCTCTGCCGCGCATGAGCCTGAGTCAAATTTTAGAAAGGACTTGGCACGCGTGATGGAGATAAATTTGTAGTGTTTTTTCACATTGTATTTTGATAGCAGAGCAAATCATTGCGTATTTGCGATTCGAGACTATCAAAGATTGAACGTCCTGCATTCGGTCAGAAAAAGGGGCAGGCATTAAAATGCGTGCTTCTGGCCGATAGAAGACGTTCGTGAAGGGCGGTTATCAGCCGAGCAGTGCTCAGTGTCAACCTCCAGGTCATGCCAGTCACGCGGAGGGCGTCGCTAGATTGCACCTTTGTGAAATACGGGAACTGGATCGGCGCAGCCTTAGTAGGTGCGCATCCTAGAAGTAGATTCAAGAAGCCTGGGCAGCAGGCAACATAGAAGCCCGTGAAATCAAATACACCGAGGGCGGTAGCTTCATTGGTGGTGTGGCCGGTGGTGCTGCGAAAGGTGCGGTTATGCAGCGGAGCACCATAGTGCTGCTTTCCAGCACGACAGTGATGTTTATGTAAATCAAGAATACTAAAATGACAAAAAAGGGCCCATCTGGGCCCTTTTTCAGGTGCAACGAACTTACTTTTTCAACCAGCTTTCAACCTCATCGGAACCGTGCTTGGTTTTCCACTCTTTCAGCGTCTTGTGATTACCGCCTTTGGTTTCGACCACTTCGCCAGTGTGAGGATTCTTATAGGTCTTCAGCTCTCGAGGTTTACGCGTACCCGCCGCTTGAACAGGCGCTTTGCCGCGTGTGCTGCTCTGTGGGTCTAGTAGGTTGACGATGTGCTTGAGGCTGAAGCCGTACTGGGCGAGCAATTCACGGAGCTTGGTTTCAAACTCGATCTCTTTTTTCAGTGCTCCGTCGCCCTTCAATGCTTCCAGCGCCTGAAGCTGTTCTGCCAAGTGTTTTTCTAGCTGACGGTATTCGGCAAGTTTTGACATTATTGCTTCCTGAATTTTTTTGAAGATATATATCTGAATAGCATTACAGCATAGAGTTCAGGTTACGTTCGACCTTTTAGCTGACTTTCGATGAGGCTCATTTCGCTCTTGATCAAGTTCACGGTTAGTACCTGAACTTTAGAGGCCTTTCCGGCTTTGATATCTACGACCTTCATCAGCGCCGTCAAATAGCTTTTGCGCGCTTTCAGGGTGTCAGTCCAGCTAGCGCTGTTTTGTATGGTAGTAATCATGATTTACTTAATCCGAGGGTTTCTAAACAGCCCGCGTCGGCGGGCTATTTCGGGTTCAAGCTGCCAACAGTTCCTCTAATGTGATATTTCGGGCAGCAGCGGCAAGCTCCTCACGACGAATATCCGAATGAAAAGGACCGAATCGAGGTACGTCTAGGTTGGAGAAACCGTATCCCGAGTTCCCTTGTTGGTAGTCCACGGCAAGTATCCGTGCACCAATAGCTACTAAGTGATTCGTGGTGGCATTCCACTCTTCGTCTAGCGTAAGCCCTACTGCGCTCAGGGCCGATTTTTTGGCTTCATTTTCACGCTGTTTGGCGTCTGCGATACGTGCTTCAAGGGAGTCGAGTTCCGCCTGTAAAGCTACGAGGATAAGTTCTTGCCTTCTGACATGCTCATCTGTGGTTGCAAGTTGCTTGGCTGCCTTCTGAATTTCGCCGTTGGCAGCTTTTTCGCCTTCGCTATCGCCACTCGCAAGACTTCTGGCATACAGACTTGCAGCGTCTCTTTCTGCTTGCTGCGCTTTTTCCAGGGATTGCTCCGCATCCGATTGAATCGACTGAAGTCGCTCTCCCAGGTGCGAGCGTGTGCGCTCCAACGCTTCAATCTCAGCGGCAACTACGGACATGGTTTGGATCGACTGCTTTTTGATTTCGTCAACCTGCTCCATGCGTTCCAAATACGCGATCTTTGATTCGATACGCTCAAGCTCATAGGGGATAGCTCGCAAGCGGCACTCGGCAGAGGAGTACCGCTCCATGGCTGCACTCTTCTCGGGGCTTCCAATCACGTTGCCGATTGGGCTGTAGTTGGTGGGTGCATTGCGCCAAGCGGCGTCCAAAGCGGGAAGACTGTTTTCGATGGTTTCGCGCTCAGCGACCAGAGCGGCTCGTTGCTGTTTCAATTCATTCATTTTCATGTTCATGGTCCTTGATGAGTTTTGATTACATTGATTTGGCTGGCGAGGCCGGTAGTGAGCCGGCGTTACCTCGATCAGCTGAGATGCCCTCAGGCAGCCCGAGCCTCGCTGTCATCCGTTCCCGGAATTGCCTTCACGATGTAGCAGCGCTGTTGGCCTAAGCCGGGCAATCGCACCAGACTTGATGCCTTGCCGTCGCTGCTCGGCTCTAGCACACCGCGTTGCAAGAGCTCCTTGTTTACTGCGGTAAGGTTCATGCCCCGGAAGATCTCCGAGCGCCAAGCCTCGGTCAGCACGTAGTAGGTATTTGTTGTGTGCAGGGTGTCGCCCATGCCGTGCTCTAGCGTCTTGCGAAAGCCGAGACGGTCGATCGTGCGCGGGCCGTGTTCGTCGATCTTGGCTGCAGTCGATTCCCAGCGGGTGAAGCGGCTTTCGCCGAAGCGCTCGATGAACTGTCGCAGCCTCGCCGATATTGCATCGCCCTCGAAATTACCGGCGCCGCCACGTTCGTTTAGCCATGCACTCAGGCACACGCGAGCGGCCGTGGTGGCGGTCCCGTCCGGCCAACCGGTGATACCCATCGCGGTGGCAAGCTCGCCTGCGGCTGCCGCGAGACCGAAACGAGCGGCAGCACGGTGCGCCTGCCCACTCGCGGATGCAGGAAGCGATTTAGCGATAAAGCTTTCCAGCGTGCGGCGCAGGATCGCCGCCCAGCCGTGGCGTTTGCCGGGTTCGCACAGCGCCGTCAGAAATGCGGTGAGCGGGGTGCCGTAGTATTTCGCTACGCGGGCTTTGAGCGCATCGGAGAGCGCTGCCGCATCCTCGAAACCGTTGAGCGTGTCGAACATGCCGAGGCCTTTGCTGGCATCGGCCGGAACGGCGAGCATGCGCACCTCCATGCCCGCTTTGAGTTCCTTGTTGGCTTCAGCCATGTGCTGGGCCAAGGTCTTCTCGCCTGTGGAGAGGAACAGCAGGCGCCACTCTTGTACCTGCCGGCCTGCTTGGCCTCGGTCATTGGCGCGAGCCTTCCCGGTGCCGTTGCCGAGCATGTAGACCGTTTCGCCAATGATGCGTGGATCGCACATGCCGATTTCATCCAGTACTAGGAGTCCATCAGAATGCGCGGCAGCGATGGACTCCAGCGCGTTGTCAGTCGAGCGCCATGAACGCACCAGACGAGGTCCGCCATAGATCGAGGTGGCAACTTGCAGGTGAGTGGTCTTGCCGCCGGAGCTGTCGCCGTACAGGTGGAAGCCGCCCGACTCATGGCCGAGCATGTGTAGCAGCGGACCCGCGAAAGCCACCCCGACGACAAACGCTAGGCGATGATTGCCAACGCACAATGCGCCGATCTGCTGTTGCCATTGTTCGAGCGTGCCCGCTTCGCTGATCGGTGGAAGCTGTGCACCGGCATCATAGAAATGCAGATGTTCGCTGTGCGTGCCAACCTGCTGCTCGGGCAACAGAAAGGCGTTGTCGTGCCACCCCAAGCGGGTTACCAGTCGTGCCCGCTCCGCGCTGTCAAATCCGCCGAGATAACTCTGCAAGTCATTGCGTGCGTTGCGTCCTGAGCGGCTACCGGCGAGGCGTAGGCCCATGTCTACAAGCGGCCCAAGCACGTCCTTGCCGAAGTCGCCAGTCATGGTGCGCGCCGGGATGTTCCAGCGTTTTTTGGTGCCGTCTGGATCGTCGAACTCGACCAGCAGACCCCAGTTCTGGCCTTTGTCATCACGCGTCCGGGCGAGGATAGCCAGCGGCGAACACACCGGACGCGCCTCGCCGTCGTCACCGGCATAAAACACGCCTTCGGACGTCAGGCGAAAGCCTCCCGGCATTAGGTCGTTTTTCGATTTGGTTGGGCGCTTGGGCGCTGCTTTAGGCTTCTGTTCGGGTTCTGGTTCAACGTGTGCGACAACCGCTTTTTCCTCGATCACCGCGAACAGTTCACCGCTGCTTTCCAGCTCGACGAAGTGGGCGACGGTCCAGCCCTTGGCGATTGCATCGGCGGCGTCGTCGCCGTCGTTCCATTGACCACCCTTGGCAAACGCGGCGCGGTCGTTTTTCAGCGTCGGCTTGCGTTTGAATACCTCCAGCGCGATGACCCGGACTGAAGCGGCGCCGATTTCGCGCAGCTTTTCGGCAACGGTAGCCATGCAGGCTTTACCGCTGTCGTCGTTGTCCGGCCACAACAAAACGTCGCGTCCCTTGAGCGGCGTCAGGTCGGCTTTGTGCCAAGAATTGGAACCGTTCGGCCAGCAGGTGGCTACGTGGTTGTGCAGCAGTTCGGCGGCAGCATCGGCAGCTTTCTCGCCTTCGCACAGAACCACCGGTGCGTCACTGCGCTGGACCAGTTCATCAAGGCGAAGCAAGGGACGCGGATCTGGCAGACCCTGCCAGCGCCATTGTTTGGTTTGATTGTCAGCGCGCTGACACCACGTCAGTGGCGCGAAGACCTTCTTCGGCTTGCCGTCTTCATCGGGGCCGAGGTCGAAGCGGTAGAGCGCCATGAGAGGCTGCCCCTTTGCGTCGCGATAGACCCAAACCTTGGAGGGCAAACCATGATTGCGATGTTTGGCTGGGCACTTGTTCATGGCCTCGGCTGGGATCGGCTGAATGGCAATCCACTCAGGTGCTTTTGCCTTAGCAGGCGCTGTCTTCGCCTGGGCGGCGCCCGGCGATACGTTGAGCAATTCTGCGAGTTTGTTGCAGGCCTCAATGTCGGTGCCGCCGTCCAAGTAGCGCACTAGATCAATCAGGTCGCCGCCCTTATCGCCGGTGGCAAAGTCGGACCATGTGCCTTTGCTCAAACTGATCTTGAGCGAACCGGCGCGCTTATCGCTGCGGGTCGGATTTGGAGCGGTGTATTCCTTGCCGCCGTCGACACGCTTGCCGTTGGGCAGCCAGTGCGACAAGACACGATCAATGTCTTTCAGCGCGGCGGCTTTCACGTCGGCAAAGCTTGGGCGCTTTGCGGTGTTGCTCGGGCGTTGGCTCATACGTCAGCCCTCGGCAAAAACAGCGCGTCGTTGATGTCGTCGATCAGCGCTTTGGCCATCTCGCCAAGGTACAGGGCAGGCCAACTAAAACGCTCACCACTGTCGCTCATGGCGGCGTCGAAGTTGAGCTGGTTAGCGTGATGCTGGAGTAGAGAAACCATCTCCAGTGCATCCTCGACCGGGACACCGGCATTGACCCGAAATAACTTTAAATCGGTGGCGTTCACGCGAGTAAAAGTGGCGTGGCCGAGCGTGGTGGAAGCGGTCATAGCGCACCGCCTTTCTGCATGGCAGGCGTCGACGTGTTATCGCCGTGCATGGCCAGTGTTTTGATCAGGCCGAGGGTGCCGCGTACATCCCAAAGGACGGCCGCGATAACGTGATTGGCGAGGCGTGAGGATTCATTTTCGAAGTGATCCTCGAGCAATGTCAGCACTGAATCGGCACGGTCAATCGCGCAGGTAATAGCGTCGATGGGCACACCGGCTTCTGCGGTTGGATTCACGCAAAGCAGGTCTTCAGGCAGAGAGAAACTCAGGGCGTTATTCATTGGGCACCGCCTGCGGTTTCGAGTGCGCGGGCTTTGGCCATGTGAGCGTTGTAACGGGAGAGGCGTGTAGCGAGGCTGGAGTTGGCGTGTAAAGCGGCGAGAGCCATTGCACGGTGTGCAGCGGCGCGAATTTTGGACGGATTGAGTGCAGGCATAGGTGACGCTCCAAGTTTGAGGATGGAGCTGCCACTGATCGTCGCCAAACGATTTAAGGTGGCAGCTGTGCGCAGGTTGGCGAACCGGGAACTTGGAACCCGGCAGACCCGAAGGTCTCCCACGCACAGCTGCCATAACACGAAACGGCGGGCACAAAAAAAGCGCCTGCTGTCGGTTGGGGCGCCTGTGCGCCAAGTATCTCGGGTCGCCAAACCCGGTCGCTGAATTTGCAGCGACGGCCAGAGAGTAACGTCCGTTCTTCGAAAGTGCAACTGCACTGGTGACTTGCGGTTTTTTCAGGTGCGGCATAAATTGTTCGGGCATGTAGATTGACCTCAACGCCTCCGGATCGCCCCCGGAGGCGTTCTTATTTCAGGCATTGGCTTCCCAGCGCAGGGAGAGTAGGGGTAGGAAGTCGCCGTCGATCAAGGATCTGGCGTCTTCGTAGGCGTCGATCTGCTGGCCTTCATCGACGACCACAAATCCAAATTTTTCGCAGTGGAGGGCGAGAATGCACCAGGTACCGTCGGCCCACTTGAGTACGCTAACTACACGCCCTTTCTTTTCTTCACGACTGCGAAAGCGCTCGAATCGCTGCATGGTTTGAGAGGTGAAACCAATTCGGCGCAACACCGAAAACGGATGCATCAATGCTTTGCTGGCGATCTTGAGTTTCATGCGGCCACCTCGTTACGAGCCGCAATGCGTGCACGATTCCAATTCAAAACCTCGGCTAAAACCCATGCCACCGGCGCGCCGCGTGCGTTGCTATTGGTGAGTTTCACTGCCTGTGGGAATCCGCTTTCGGACTGGTTCATAAGCTTGTAAACGGTTGCGCGGCCGATGCCTGTGAGGGCCATGACTTGATTGATACGGATCAACGTGGCAGCGGGGTCGTACCGGGACAGATCCCAATCAGAATCGTTGACTCGTGATTGTGGCGAGTTGGCGCTGTTACGTCGGTCAGTGATCGACGCGGCGGATGCAGAGAGCTCTATAGCTTTCTTGACTGGGTTGGAAGCGGTCACTCGGTTCGTCCTCCCGCATTGGCAGCGGTGGAGCAAACCCGGGTTTCAAGCCAAGCCGCGACGTCCCCGGAGCGATAACGCACCCGTGACCCGGTTTTGACGTAGGGGAGTGAATGAGTACGTGAACTGCGCCATGCAGCGAGCGTTCGGCTGGACAAGCCTAGAGCGTTCGCTACCTGATCAGTAGTGAGAAGCTCTGTAGCAGGCTGGATGGTTGCAAATGGGGTTGCGGCGTCGTGGATAGTCATAGCGGGTTACCTGTCGTAGTTCTTACAGGCCCCAGCTATGTAAACTAATAATTGATTTTTAAAAGCTTTATTTTTCGTCTACTTCGAAGCAGCGTTCCGTTTAGTGGCAAGTAAAGTCAGCACGTTCGCGACAAAGTTTTCATTTTTTGCCGGGCCGTCCCACCATGTCCCACTGGTTTTCTATACAGTGGAAAAAATGAAAAGCAAAACGCGTTTTTCACAATTTTTTACACAAACGGTACTTTATTACCGAGTTTTTGACTCTCTCTCTGCAGTTTCTCAATTTCCGAAACTCAGCCCCCCGCCCCATGCTTTCTGTCGTTTCCAGCGAAAGACATTCAAGTCCCAGCCACATTTGGCCATCAGTGAAGTGGTGCTATCAGGCGTTACACGCTTAGTCATCGTTACACCGGGTGTACGCGACCCCGTTCAAACGTGTAACCACCGGGAGACCCAATACATTCGGGTGTTTCGTCGAGGTCGTTACACGAGTTACACGCGTTACATAGATTTTTGAAGGGGTTGAGGGTGTGCGCTCAGACCGCCTCGCCGAAATGTCCGTGAATGAC
Organism: Pseudomonas chlororaphis; assembly: GCF_000783395.1. Lineage (GTDB taxonomy): Bacteria > Pseudomonadota > Gammaproteobacteria > Pseudomonadales > Pseudomonadaceae > Aquipseudomonas > Aquipseudomonas chlororaphis_H. The sequence continues at coordinate 43,282 of NZ_JSFK01000010.1, forward strand.
ATTTCCTGCTGCCAACTGATCTAGGTAATCCGCGTACCACTGCATCATCTTTACCCGATGCTCGAAGTATTGAGCTTTATTGTAAATTCCTGAAATGCCCTCTTCCTTATGAGCGAGTTGAGCTTCGACGTGCTCCTTTGGCCAGCCGTGCTCCCTGAGCAGTGTGCTAGCAGTATGGCGTGTGCCGTGACCCACAAGCCTCCCTTTGTAGCCGACCGTTGCGAACACTTTGTTGATAGTGTTTTCACTAATTGTTGGATTCTTCGCGCCCACTCCGGGGAATAACCATCGACTGCGCCCAGTGAGGCAGTGAAGCTCTTTCAAAGCTGATATCGCTTGCTTAGGTAATGGACATACGAAATCCCTGCGCATTTTCATTTTCGCGGCAGGTGTTGTCCAAATAGCTTTGTGAAGGTCGAACTCTTTCCATTCGGCTAAGCGAACCATACCCGGCCTAGAGGCTGTCCAAAGGCAGAGCCACGCCGCAGTTCGAGCCGTCAGCCTGCTTGGCGTGTTCTTGAGAGCGATTAAAAAGTCGCCTAGCTCATGCTCCAGTAGATGAGGGTGCTGCTGAGTTTTCGGTGCTTGGGCGGCAATGTCTCGAAGACGGCTTCCGGGATCGTTCTCAGTCAGGCCTAGGCCAATGGCTCTACCAAAAATCTGATTGATCCAGGTGCGGCATTTTTCCGCAACGTTGTGAGCGTCTCTTGCTTCGATGGATGCTTGAAGTTCTGCGCAATCGGTACGAGTAATTTCGTCCAGTGGCTTGTCGCCGAGCGCAGGAAGAATGTCTTTATCGAGATATGTACGTATTTTGTTGAGGGTGGAGGGCGCTAGCCCCTTCTCCTCCTTAGCCTTGAGCCAAGCATCGGCAGCTGCTCGAAAAGTGCGTGTCTTGGCTAAATCAATCGCAGCCTTAGCAGAGCGTTTCTGTTCAAGGGGATCTGCGCCACTGCTCACTACTTTACGTAAATCAGCAGCTTTGTCTCGTGCCAGCGCTCCACTTACTTCAGGGTAACCCCCGAGCCCCATCCATGCCCAGTTGCCCGCCGGTCGTTTGTAGCGAAGTTGCCAGGACTTCCCGCCATCAGGTTTTACCCTGAAGTAGAGGCCGTTTCCGTCCAGCTCGCGGTATTCCTTTGATTCCGGCTCCAGTCCCGCGAGTGTCGTGTCAGCGAGAGGGCGGCGCTTGATGTCTGCGCGCTTCATCCTTGTATCCCAAAGTTAGGTGATTTTCTCAGGATACAAGGAGGGATACAGGGATACAACGGATAGGGGGAGACAGGGGTAAACAGTTAGGCACAAAAAAACCGGCCAAGTGGCCGGTTTCTTTGGGTCTGAGAGACTGGTAGAGACTCTCAGATACAGCTATGTGGTGCCCCGAGGGAGACTCGAACTCCCACTCCTTTCGAAAACGGATTTTGAATCCGCCGCGTCTACCAATTCCGCCATCAGGGCTCAATGGCGGCGAAGTATAGAGATGAGATTACCGTCGGTCAATCAGGTACATAGAGAATTTTCGATATTTCCGCTAGACTTTCCGGCCCTGCTAGACGAACCCCATCATGCGCGTTGCTGACTTTACTTTCGAGCTCCCTGATTCGCTGATCGCCCGCCACCCTTTGGCCGAGCGTCGCGGTAGTCGCCTGCTGACCCTTGACGGGCCGAGCGGCGCCCTCGCACACCGTCAATTCACTGATTTGCTCGAGCATTTGCGCCCGGGCGATTTGATGGTGTTCAACAATACCCGGGTGATTCCGGCGCGGCTGTTCGGGCAGAAAGCGTCCGGCGGCAAGCTGGAAATCCTCGTTGAGCGGGTGCTCGATACGCACCGCGTGCTGGCCCATGTGCGTTCCAGCAAGTCGCCGAAGCCGGGTTCGAAGATCCTTATCGACGGCGGTGGCGAGGCGGAAATGCTTGCGCGTCACGATGCGTTGTTCGAACTCGGCTTCGCTGAAGAAGTTTTGCCGCTGCTTGATCGCGTCGGGCACATGCCGTTGCCTCCTTATATAGACCGCCCCGACGAAGGCTCGGATCGCGAGCGTTATCAGACCGTGTACGCCGAGAAACTCGGTGCGGTGGCGGCGCCGACCGCCGGGCTGCATTTCGATCAGTCGCTGATGGAAGCAATTGCGGCCAAGGGCGTCGAGACCGCGTTCGTCACGCTGCACGTGGGCGCGGGGACGTTCCAGCCGGTGCGCGTCGAGAAGCTTGAAGATCACCACATGCACACCGAGTGGCTGGAAGTCGGCCAGGATGTGGTCGATGCGGTCGCGGCGTGCCGTGCGCGTGGTGGTCGGGTGATTGCCGTCGGCACCACCAGCGTGCGCTCGCTGGAAAGCGCCGCGCGCGATGGCGTGCTCAAGCCGTTCAGTGGCGACACCGATATCTTTATCTTCCCGGGCCGGCCGTTCCATGTGGTCGATGCCCTGGTGACCAATTTCCATTTGCCGGAATCCACGCTGCTGATGCTGGTTTCGGCATTTGCCGGTTATCCCGAGACCATGGCTGCCTACAAGGCTGCCGTCGACAACGGTTACCGCTTTTTCAGCTACGGTGATGCGATGTTCATCACCCGTAATCCCGCACCTACTGCCCCTAAAGAAACCGGCCCAGAGGAAACAGAATGAGTCGCGAATGTCGCATGTCCTTTGAACTTCTGGCCACCGATGGCAAGGCCCGGCGTGGTCGCCTGACCTTTCCGCGTGGCACCGTCGAGACCCCGGCGTTCATGCCGGTGGGCACTTACGGCACGGTCAAGGGCATGTTGCCGCGTGACATCGTTGCCACCGGTGCAGAAATCATTCTCGGCAACACCTTCCACCTGTGGCTGCGCCCTGGCACCCAAGTGATCAAGGAACACGGCGACCTGCACGATTTCATGCAGTGGAAAGGCCCGATCCTGACTGACTCCGGCGGTTTCCAGGTGTTCAGCCTCGGCGCGATGCGCAAGATCAAGGAGGAGGGCGTGACCTTCGCTTCCCCGGTCGACGGCGCCAAAGTGTTCATGGGTCCGGAAGAATCGATGCAGGTGCAGCGCGATCTCGGCTCCGACATCGTGATGATCTTCGACGAATGCACCCCGTACCCGGCTGACGAAGACGTTGCGCGCGTTTCGATGGAATTGTCGCTGCGCTGGGCTCAGCGTTCGAAAAATGCTCACGGTGACAACACCGCGGCATTGTTCGGCATCGTTCAGGGCGGCATGCACCAGGATCTGCGCATGCGCTCGCTGGAAGGCCTCGACAAGATCGGCTTTGATGGCCTCGCTATCGGCGGTCTGTCGGTGGGCGAGCCGAAGCACGAGATGATCAAAGTACTGGATTATCTGCCGGGCATGATGCCGGCTGACAAACCTCGTTACCTTATGGGCGTTGGCAAACCGGAAGATCTGGTTGAGGGTGTGCGCCGCGGTGTGGACATGTTCGATTGCGTGATGCCAACCCGTAATGCCCGCAATGGGCATCTGTTCATTGATACCGGCGTGCTGAAGATCCGTAACGCGTTCCATCGCCATGATGAATCGCCGCTGGATCCGACCTGCGATTGCTATACCTGCCAGAACTTCTCCCGCGCTTATCTGCATCACCTGGACAAGTGCGGCGAAATGCTGGGAAGCATGCTCAATACCATCCATAACTTGCGCCATTATCAGGTGCTGATGGCTGGTTTGCGCGAGGCTATTCAACAGGGTACATTGGCCGCCTTTGTCGATGCCTTCTACGCCAAACGCGGGCTCCCCGTTCCGCCTTTGGACTGAGTTTTCTGACCCCAAGATTCAACATTTGCAACTGGAGTGCTAAATGAGCTTTTTTATCTCTAACGCCATGGCTGACGCGGCTGCACCGGCTGCTGCCGGCCCAATGGGTGGCGGTTTCGAGTGGATTTTCCTGGTCGGCTTCCTGGTCATCTTCTACCTGATGATCTGGCGTCCACAGGCCAAACGCGCCAAAGAGCAGAAGAACCTGCTGAGCAGCCTGCAGAAGGGCGACGAAGTGGTTACCACCGGCGGCATCGCCGGCAAGATCACCAAAGTGGCCGATGACTTCGTGGTTCTGGAAGTTTCCGACACCGTCGAAATGAAGTTCCAGAAAGGCGCCATCGCCGCCACGCTGCCAAAAGGCACGCTGAAAGCGATCTGAAGCAACAACTTCTACTCAATCGACGGGGCGCGCAAGGCGCCCCGCGTTCATAACGGGCGGCGTGATGCTGAACAAATATCCTCTGTGGAAATACATTCTGATCCTGGCGGTGCTGGCGGTCGGTCTGATTTATTCCGCTCCGAATCTATACCCCGATGACCCGGCCATTCAGGTCAGCGGTGCAAGCACTGCGCTGCAAGTCAATCAGGCTGATCTGGATCGTGTGAGCACTGCGCTCAAGGAGTCCGGGATCAACGTCAAGGCAGCCACGCTGGCCGCCAACGGCAAGGGCGGTCTGATCCGTCTGAGCAAGGCTGAAGACCAGCTGCCGGCCAAAGACGTTGTGCGCAAGGCGTTGGGTGATGACTACGTCGTCGCGCTGAACCTGGCACAGACCACCCCGCAATGGCTGCGCAATCTGGGCGCGCACCCGATGAAGCTGGGTCTGGACTTGTCCGGTGGTGTGCACTTCCTGCTGGAAGTGGACATGGACAAAGCCCTCGATGCACGCCTGAAAGTCTACGAAGGCGACGTCAAGAGCCTGCTGCGTAAAGAGAAGCTGCGCTATCGCAGTCTGCCGCAACTGGGCGGTGCCATTCAGTTGGGCTTCAGCGATGAAGACTCCCGCGAACAGGCCCGTGCACTGATCCGCAAGAACTTCAACGATTTCGACATTGTTCCGGCCGACCTCAACGGTCAACCGGTGCTGCGTCTGGCGATGACCCCGGCCAAGCTGGCGGAAATCCGTGAATACTCCATCAAGCAGAACTTGACCACGGTACGTAACCGCGTCAACGAGCTGGGTGTTGCCGAACCGATCGTTCAGCGTCAGGGCGCCAACCGCATCGTGGTTGAGCTGCCGGGCGTGCAGGACACTGCCGAAGCCAAGCGTATTCTCGGCAAGACGGCCAACCTTGAGTTCCGTCTGGCTGCTGAGCCGGGTGCTTCGAAAGCCACCTCCGAAACCTTCGAGTTCCGTGAGGGCAATCGTCCGCCAGCACAGATCGAGCGTGGTCTGATCATCACCGGTGACCAGGTCACCGACGCCAAGGCCGGTTTCGGCGAACACGGCACACCAGAAGTGAACATCCGTCTGGATGGTCACGGTGGCGAGCTGATGAGCCGCGCTACTCGTTCGAACGTCGGTCGCAGCATGGCGGTGATCTTCATCGAACAGCGCCCGATCACCACTTACACCAAGCAAGTGGTCGATGGCGTCGAGAAAGACGTTGCGGTGCAAACGTTCAAAGAAGAGAAGAAGATCATCAGTCTGGCGACCATTCAGTCGCCGCTGGGTGCTCAGTTCCGCATCACTGGCCTGAACGGTCAGGGCGAATCGTCCGAACTGGCGCTGCTGCTGCGTGCCGGTGGTCTGGCCGCACCGATGTACTTCGCTGAAGAGCGCACCATCGGCCCGAGCCTGGGTGCTGACAACATCACCAAAGGTATCGATGCGTCGCTGTGGGGCATGCTGTTCGTGTCGCTGTTCATCATCGCCATCTACCGCTTCTTCGGCATCATCGCCACCGTCGCGCTGGCGGTGAACATGGTGCTGCTGCTGGCCCTGATGTCGCTGCTGGGTGCAACGCTGACCCTGCCGGGTATCGCCGGTATCGTGCTGACCATGGGTATGGCGGTCGACGCCAACGTGCTGATCTTCTCGCGGATCCGTGAAGAGATCGCCGCCGGCATGACCGTGCAGCGTGCAATCAACGAAGGCTTCGGCCGGGCATTCACCGCGATTCTCGACGCCAACCTGACTACGTTGCTGGTCGGCGGGATTCTCTTTGCCATGGGCACCGGCCCGGTCAAAGGTTTCGCAGTGACCATGTCCCTCGGGATCTTTACCTCGATGTTCACGGCCATCATGGTGACCCGCGCAATGGTCAACCTGATCTTCGGCGGACGTGACTTCAAGAAGTTGTGGATTTAAGGGGCTGCCATGTTACGTACAATCAACTTCATGGGCGTTCGCAACTTCGCGTTCGGCGTCACAGTGTTTCTCACGTTGCTGGCTATGTTCAGTGTCGTGACCAAGGGTATGAACTGGGGTCTGGACTTCACCGGCGGTACGCTCATCGAGCTGACCTACGAGCGTCCGGCCGATGTCACCAAGGTGCGTGAGGAACTGGTGACTTCGGGTTACCACGAAGCCATCGTGCAAAGCTTCGGTGCGACCACCGATCTGCTGGTGCGCATGCCGGGTGAAGACCCGCAGCTGGGTCATCAGGTCGCGCAAGCGCTGCAGAAGCTTGGCGGTGACAACCCGGCAACGGTCAAGCGTGTCGAGTTCGTCGGCCCGCAGGTCGGTGAAGAGCTGCGCGACCAGGGCGGCCTCGGCATGCTGCTGGCGCTCGGCGGCATCCTGATCTACCTGGCTTTCCGCTTTCAGTGGAAGTTCGCGGTCGGCGCCATTGTTTCGCTGATTCACGACGTGATCGTAACCATCGGTATCCTGTCGTACTTCCAGATCACTTTCGATCTGACCGTACTGGCGGCGGTGCTGGCGATCATCGGTTACTCGCTGAACGACACCATCGTGGTATTCGACCGGGTTCGTGAGAACTTCCGTGTGCTGCGCAAGGCAACGCTGATCGAGAACATCAACATCTCGACCACGCAGACCCTGCTGCGCACCATGGCGACGTCGATCTCCACCTTGCTGGCGATCGCCGCTCTGCTGTTCTTCGGCGGTGACAACCTGTTCGGCTTCTCGATCGCGCTGTTTATCGGTGTTCTGGCGGGTACTTACTCGTCGATCTACATCGCTAACGTGGTGCTGATCTGGCTGAACCTGACCACCGAGGATCTGATTCCTCCGGCCAACACCGAGAAGGAAGTCGACGACCGTCCATAACGGCCATCGTTTTCCCGGCTGTCAGCCCAAGAAAGGCGCGAGTTGAACTCGCGCCTTTTTTTATGCTCCAAGGCTGGGAGAAGCGCGGGCGCGTCCCGCATGTGATGGTCAGGAGGTTCATGTGAACAAGTCGTTGCTGGTTGGTGCGGTATTGGGTGCTGTCGGTGTGACTGCCGGGGGTGCTGTTGCCACCTACAGCCTGGTTAAAAGCGGCCCTGAGTATGCGCAAGTATTGGCCGTTGAACCGGTTAAAACACAGATCAAGACTCCACGTGAAGTGTGCAAGGACGTGACAGTGACTCGTCAGGCACCGGTAAAAGATCAACACCAGATTGCCGGTACCGTCGTCGGTGCGCTGGCAGGTGGTTTGCTGGGTAATCAGATCGGCGGCGGCACCGGCAAGAAAATTGCCACGGTAGCCGGTGCGGTCGGTGGCGGTTATGCGGGTAACAAGGTGCAGGAAGGCATGCAGGAGCGTGACACCTACACCACCACACAAACCCGCTGCAACACGGTCAATGACATCAGCGACAAAGTCGTCGGTTACGACGTGCGTTACTCGCTCGATGGCAAGGAAGGTAAAGTGCGGATGGATCGCGATCCGGGCAACCAGATTCCGGTCGACAAGGAAGGCAAGCTGATTCTGTCGCAGAATGAGCCGGCTCAGTAAGTACCGACTGTTTTAAAAAGAAGCACCCTGCGGGGTGCTTTTTTGTGCCCGCCATTTTTGGCTGCACCGTGCCCCCCTGTGGGAGCGAGCCTGCTCGCGAATGCGGTGTGTCAGCCGACATCAATGTTGATTGTCAGAATGCATTCGCGAGCAGGCTCGCTCCCACATGAAGATTTTGGTGGTCTGAAGATCGAATTCCAGGCATAAAAAAAGCACCCCGAAGGGTGCTTTTTTCGTTTCGCGTGACGCTTAGCGCTTCAGCGAAGCCGGCAGGTGCGGCTGGATCGCCGTCAGAACTGCCTTGAAGCATTTGGTGTTGCCGGCAACGATGTGGCCTTTTTCAAGGAAGTCGTGACCGCCGGTGAAGTCGCTCACCAGGCCGCCGGCTTCTTGAATCAGCAGGGCGCCTGCAGCCATGTCCCACTCGGACAGGCCCGACTCCCAGAATGCATCGAAACGACCGGCAGCCACATAAGCCAGGTCCAGGCTCGCCGAACCGGCGCGGCGGATACCGGCAGTCTGGCCAACCAAGGCGCGGAACATGCCCAGGTAGTTGTCGAGGTTGTCCATCTGGTCGTCACGGAACGGGAAGCCGGTACCCAGCAGGGCGCCGTCGAGGCTGGTGCGACCGCTGACGCGCAGGCGGCGACCGTTCAGTTGAGCGCCGCGACCACGGCTGGCGGTGAATTCTTCCTGGCGAACCGGGTCCAGAACCACTGCGTGTTCCAGGCGACCGCGGTATTTGCAGGCGATGCTGACAGCGAAGTGAGGAATGCCGCGCAGGAAGTTGGTGGTGCCGTCCAGCGGATCGATGATCCACAGGTACTCTTCGCCTTCGATGCCGGTACCGGCGTGCAGGCCAGTCTCTTCACCGCGGATGGAGTGGTTCGGGTAAGCCTTGCGCAGCGCGTCGATGATTTTCTGTTCAGCGGCGCGATCGACCTCGGATACATAATCCTTGGCGTCTTTTTCGTCGACCTTGATGGTATCCAGGCGCTCGATGGAGCGGAAGATCAGTTCACTGGCGCTGCGGGCGGCGCGCAGCGCGATATTCAGCATGGGCTGCATGGATGTGTCACCTAAGGTTGTTAAAGAAAGCCGCGCATTCTATCAGAACTTTTCTTCAGGTGAAGGACGCTGTTCGCTTTCATAGCTTAACGGTAGGCTGTTCTGTAAGATTTGCACCCCTTTCCTGTGTCCGAGAGCGCCTCCCTTGCTGCAGAACATTCGTGTCGTCCTGGTCAATACCAGCCACCCCGGCAATATCGGCGGGGCCGCGCGCGCCATGAAAAACATGGGTCTGTCGCGATTGGTGCTGGTCGAACCGCGAGTCTTCCCGCACCACGAAGCCGATGCGCGTGCTTCCGGTGCCGGTGACATCCTTGAAAACGCGCAAGTCGTCGCCACTCTGGAAGACGCCTTGGTCGGCTGCAATCTGGTGCTTGGCACCAGCGCCCGTGACCGTCGAATCCCTTGGCCGCTGCTGGATCCGCGCGAGTGCGGCACCAAAGTGGTTGAAGAAGCCGGGCAGGGCGCCGAAATCGCTCTGGTGTTCGGCCGTGAAGATTCCGGTCTGACCAACGAAGAGCTGCAGCGATGTCACTTTCACGTGCACATCCCCTCCGACCCTGAGTTCAGTTCGCTGAACCTTGGCGCGGCGGTGCAGGTGTTGAGCTACGAAGTGCGCATGGCCTGGCTGGCCGCCCAAGGTCAGCCGAGCAAGATCGAGAAAGAAGAAGTGGCCTCGGTGAAAAGCGCCGAGCTGGCGACCATGGATGAGCTGGAGCGCTTTTATGAGCATCTGGAGCAGACGCTGGTTGCCATCGAATTCCTCGACCCGGAAAAACCACGGCACTTGATGGCGCGCCTGCGCCGGTTGTACGGACGCAGCTCGGTCAGCCGGGCGGAAATGAATATTTTGCGTGGCATCCTCACGGAAACCCAGAAAGCGGCCCGTGGTGAGCTTCTTAAGCGGAAGGACTAAATGATGTTTGAGCGTTTGCGTGAAGATATCCAGAGCGTATTCCATCGAGACCCGGCGGCGCGTAACGCTTTTGAAGTCCTGACCTGCTACCCCGGCATGCATGCAATCTGGATCCATCGGCTGGCCGGCATGTTGTGGCGCAATGAACTGAAATGGCTGGCGCGGCTGGTGTCGAACTTCGGTCGCTGGTTGACCGGGATCGAGATTCATCCGGGGGCCAAGGTCGGTCGTCGTTTCTTTATCGACCACGGCATGGGCATCGTCATCGGTGAAACCGCTGAGATTGGCGATGACGTGACCATCTACCAGGGCGTGACTCTGGGTGGTACCAGCTGGAACAAGGGCAAGCGTCACCCGACGCTGGGTGATGGAGTGGTCGTGGGCGCGGGCGCGAAAGTGCTCGGCCCGTTTACGGTCGGCGCCGGTGCCAAAGTCGGTTCCAATGCCGTGGTGACCAAGGAAGTACCGCCGGGCGCCACTGTTGTCGGTATTCCTGGGCGAATCATCGTCAAGTCCGATGAGGAGCAGGACGCCAAGCGCAAGGCCATGGCCGAGAAGATCGGTTTCGATGCCTACGGCGTCAGCGAAGACATGCCTGACCCGGTGGCGCGCGCCATCGGTCAGTTGCTCGATCACCTGCAAGCGGTGGACGGGCGTCTGGAGGGGATGTGCGGTGCGCTGAAGGATCTTGGCAGCAATTACTGTGCGAAAGATCTGCCTGAACTGCGTGAAGAAGACTTCGCCTGCGTCAAAGGCAAAGACGAGTCCAAAGCCAGCTAGCGCCCCTGTAGGAGCTGCCGAAGGCTGCGATCTTTTGACTTTGCTTTCCATAAGATCAAAAGATCGCAGCCTGCGGCAGCTCCTACAGAGGCATCCGTCAACCGGTGTGCCATTAGGCCGCAGAGCCTGCTATCATTCGCGCGCTCTTTTGCGGGTAATCCTGACTAAAGTACTAGGTCTTAAAGTTGACTTAAATACTCGGGAATTGCATACTCGCCCCATTCTGAACTCCGTGGTAACTGTCCATGCGACTGACTACAAAAGGCCGATACGCCGTGACCGCCATGCTTGACCTGGCGTTGCACGCGCAGCACGGGCCCGTGTCCCTGGCCGATATCTCCGAGCGCCAAGGCATCTCCCTGTCCTACCTCGAACAGCTGTTCGCCAAGCTGCGCCGCAGTAACCTGGTTTCCAGTGTTCGCGGCCCGGGTGGTGGCTACCAGTTGTCCCGCGAGATGCAGGGTATCCAGGTCGCCCAGGTGATCGATGCGGTAAACGAATCGGTTGATGCCACCAAATGCCAGGGCCAGGGCGATTGCCATTCCGGCGACACGTGCCTGACTCACCATCTGTGGTGCGATTTGAGCCTGCAGATTCACGAATTTCTAAGTGGTATCAGCTTGGCTGATCTTGTGACTCGCCGTGAGGTGCAAGAAGTAGCCCAGCGTCAGGACCAGCGCCGTTGCAACAGCAAGGCGCCACGCCTGGACAAGATTGAAGCGTCCGCCGTCGAATGACAGCCAGAGAGCTAGCGGCACGCCAGCCCTGATTTAGGAGATAGTCCATGAAATTGCCGATTTACCTTGATTACTCTGCGACCACCCCGGTTGATCCGCGTGTTGCGCAAAAAATGAGTGAATGCCTGCTGGTCGACGGAAACTTCGGTAACCCGGCGTCCCGTTCCCACGTGTTCGGCTGGAAGGCTGAAGAGTCCGTCGAAAACGCCCGTCGTCAGGTGGCCGATCTGGTCAACGCCGACCCGCGCGAAATCGTCTGGACTTCCGGTGCCACCGAATCCGACAACCTGGCAATCAAGGGTGCGGCGCATTTCTACGGCTCCAAGGGCAAGCACCTGATCACCTCCAAGATCGAGCACAAGGCTGTCCTCGACACCATGCGCCAACTGGAGCGTGAAGGTTTCGAGGTCACCTACCTCGAGCCGACCGAAGACGGTCTGATCACCCCGGCCATGATTGAAGCTGCACTGCGCGAAGACACCATCCTGGTCTCCGTGATGCACGTGAACAACGAAATCGGCACCGTCAACGACATCGCCGCGATCGGCGAAATGCTTCGCGCCAAGGGCGTTCTGTTCCATGTCGACGCCGCTCAGTCCACTGGCAAGGTCGAGATCGACCTGCAGAAGCTGAAAGTCGACATGATGTCGTTCTCCGCCCACAAAACCTACGGCCCTAAAGGCATCGGCGCGCTGTACGTCAGCCGCAAGCCGCGTGTGCGCATCGAAGCGACCATGCACGGCGGCGGTCACGAGCGCGGCATGCGTTCCGGCACCCTGGCGACTCACCAGATCGTCGGCATGGGCGAAGCGTTCCGTGTGGCCAAAGAAGACATGGCTGCCGAAAACGTCCGTATCAAAGCCTTGAGCGACCGTTTCTACAAGCAGGTCGAGCATCTGGAAGAGCTGTACGTCAACGGCAGCCTGACCGCCCGCGTTCCGCACAACCTGAACCTGAGCTTCAACTACGTTGAAGGCGAGTCGCTGATCATGGCGCTCAAGGATCTGGCGGTATCGTCCGGTTCGGCGTGCACTTCGGCGTCGCTGGAGCCTTCGTACGTACTGCGCGCCCTGGGCCGCAACGACGAACTGGCACACAGCTCGATCCGCTTCACCTTCGGCCGTTTCACCACCGAAGAAGAAATCGACTACGCCGCGCAGAAAGTCTGCGAGGCCGTTACCAAGCTGCGCGCTTTGTCGCCGCTGTGGGACATGTACAAAGACGGCGTCGATATCTCGAAAATCGAGTGGGCGGCACACTAAATATAGAAGCCGCCAGATACAGATCCTGTAGCGACGCGGCGGTTTACGCAGCGCAGTTGCAGGGTCTCAAGAGCGGCCCTGATGAGTGAGGATTGAGAATCATGGCTTACAGCGAAAAGGTCATCGACCACTACGAAAACCCGCGCAACGTCGGCAAGATGAACGCGGAAGATCCTGATGTCGGCACCGGCATGGTCGGCGCTCCGGCGTGCGGCGACGTGATGCGTCTGCAAATCAAGGTCAACGACGCTGGCATCATCGAAGATGCCAAGTTCAAGACCTACGGCTGCGGTTCGGCTATCGCTTCCAGCTCCCTCGCCACCGAGTGGATGAAGGGCAAGACCCTGGACGAAGCAGAAACCATCAAGAACACTCAGCTGGCCGAAGAACTGGCCCTGCCGCCAGTGAAAATTCACTGCTCGGTACTGGCTGAAGACGCTATCAAAGCGGCTGTTCGCGATTACAAGCAGAAGAAAGGCTTGATCTGACTTTCTGGATTTGGCGACGAGTAAGGAGTCACCGATGGCTATCAGCATGACAGAAGCGGCTGCTCGACACGTGCGGCGCTCCCTCGACGGGCGCGGCAAAGGTGAAGGGATTCGTCTGGGTGTTCGCACCACAGGCTGTTCCGGCCTTGCCTACGTGCTGGAGTTTGTCGACGAGGTGGTTGCAGAGGATCAGGTGTTCGAGAGTCACGGCGAAAAAGTGATCATCGACCCGAAAAGCCTCGCCTACCTGGACGGCACCGAGCTCGATTTCGTCAAGGAAGGGTTGAACGAAGGCTTCAAGTTCAACAACCCCAACGTACGCGGTGAATGTGGCTGCGGCGAAAGCTTCAACATCTGAGGCTTGTCGTGGGTATTCCTTGTCATTTCGCTTTATTCGAGCTGCAACCGAGTTTCCGTCTGGATCTCGAGCAGTTGGCCACGCGCTATCGTGAGTTGGCGCGCGGCGTTCATCCTGACCGCTTTGCCGACGCTTCCGAGCGTGAGCAGCGGTCGGCACTTGAGCAGTCTGCTCGGCTCAACGACGCCTATCAGACGCTCAAGAGCCCGGCCCAGCGTGCACGCTACCTGCTGACCATCAGCGGGCATGAAGTGCCGATGGAAGTCACGGTCCATGATCCCGAGTTTCTTCTGCAGCAGATGCAGTGGCGCGAAGAGCTTGAAGACCTCCAGGACAGTGCCGACCTCGACGGTGTCGCGGTGTTCAAGCGTCGCTTGAAAGTGGCTCAGGAAGAACTCAACGAAAGCTTCGCAGCCTGTTGGGATGATGCGGCGCAACGCGAACAGGCCGAACGCCTGATGCGGCGCATGCAGTTCCTCGACAAGCTCACCTACGAAGTGCGCCAGTTAGAAGAGCGCCTCGACGATTAACCCAGTGCCGCTCCGGTCGCACGCCTGATATACAGATAAGTCCTGATCACGATGGCCCTACTGCAGATCGCCGAACCCGGCCAAAGTCCTCAACCGCACCAGCGTCGTCTGGCTGTGGGGATCGACTTGGGCACTACCAATTCGCTGGTCGCTGCGTTGCGCAGTGGTCTTTCCGAGCCGTTGGCCGACGCAAACGGGCAGGTCATCCTGCCGTCCGCTGTGCGTTACCACGCCGATCGCGTCGAAGTCGGCGAGTCGGCCAAACTGGCCGCCGCTTCCGATCCTTTGAACACCGTGCTGTCGGTCAAGCGCTTGATGGGTCGTGGTCTGTCCGACGTCAAGCAATTGGGCGAGCAACTGCCATACCGTTTTGTCGGTGGCGAATCGCACATGCCGTTCATTGACACCGTGCAAGGCCCAAAAAGCCCGGTCGAAGTCTCCGCCGATATCCTCAAGGTGCTACGTCAGCGTGCTGAAGCGACCTTGGGTGGCGAGCTGGTTGGCGCGGTGATCACCGTTCCTGCCTATTTCGATGACGCTCAGCGTCAGGCCACCAAAGATGCGGCGAAACTTGCCGGTCTGAACGTGCTGCGCCTGCTCAATGAGCCGACTGCGGCCGCTGTGGCGTACGGTCTGGATCAACACGCTGAAGGCCTGGTCGCGATCTATGACCTGGGCGGCGGCACCTTCGATATTTCCATTCTGCGTCTGACAGGCGGTGTTTTTGAAGTTCTGGCCACCGGCGGCGACAGTGCGCTGGGCGGCGATGACTTTGATCACGCGATTGCCGGCTGGATCATCGAGAGCGCGGGCCTGTCCGCCGATCTTGATCCGGGCGCACAACGCAATCTGCTGCAAACCGCTTGCGCGGCCAAAGAAGCCCTGACCGATGCGTCCAGCGTCGAAGTGGCCTATGGCGACTGGAAAGCGCCGCTGACCCGCGAAGCCTTCGATGCGCTGATCGAGCCAATGGTCGCGCGCAGTCTGAAAGCCTGCCGCCGCGCCGTTCGCGACTCCGGCATTGAGCTGGAAGACGTGCACGCCGTGGTCATGGTCGGCGGTTCGACTCGCGTGCCGCGTGTTCGCGAAGCCGTTGCTGAAGCCTTTGGTCGTCAGCCGCTGACTGAAATCGACCCGGATCAAGTGGTGGCCATCGGTGCCGCGATCCAGGCTGATACGCTGGCTGGCAACAAGCGCGATGGCGGCGAACTGCTGCTGCTCGACGTGATTCCGCTGTCCCTGGGGCTGGAAACCATGGGCGGTCTGATGGAGAAGGTGATTCCGCGCAACACCACCATCCCCGTCGCGCGCGCACAAGATTTCACTACGTATAAAGACGGCCAATCGGCCATGGCGATCCACGTCCTGCAGGGTGAGCGCGAGCTGATCAGTGACTGCCGTTCGCTGGCGCGCTTCGAATTGCGTGGTATCCCGGCGATGGTCGCCGGTGCAGCGAAGATCCGCGTGACCTTCCAGGTCGATGCCGACGGTCTGCTCAGCGTGTCTGCCCGTGAGTTGGGTTCGGGCGTTGAGGCGAGCATTCAGGTCAAGCCGTCTTACGGTCTGACTGACGGCGAAATCGCCAAAATGCTCAAGGATTCGTTCCAGCACGCCAATGACGACAAAGTCGCCCGCGTTCTGCGTGAGCAGCAAGTCGATGCTCAGCGTCTGATCGAAGCGGTGCAGGGCGCTCTGGAGGCCGATGGCGAGCGTTTGCTCGACGCCGAAGAGCGCATGGTCATCGACCTGCAGCTGCAGGAACTGGCCGAACTGATGAAAGGTACCGATGGTTATGCCATCGAGCAGCAGACCAAGCGTCTGTCGCAAGTGACCGATGCTTTTGCTGCCCGCCGCATGGATCTGACGGTGAAAGCCGCTCTGTCGGGGCGCAATCTGAATGAAATCGAGGATATCTGATGCCGCAGGTCATTTTTCTGCCCCACGAGAAGTTCTGCCCTGAAGGCATGGTTGTAGAGGCTGCGCCTGGCACATCGATTCTCGAACTGGCCCACGAACACCACATCGAGATGGAAAGCGCCTGCGGCGGCGTCTGCGCTTGCACCACCTGCCACTGCATCATCCGCGAGGGTTTTGACTCGATGGAAGAGGCCGACGAGCTGGAAGAAGACTTCCTCGATCGCGCCTGGGGTCTGGAAGCGCAATCGCGTCTGGCTTGCCAGGCTATCGTTGGTGAAGAAGACATCACCGTCGAAATTCCGAAATATTCGCTTAACCATGCGGCCGAAGCGCCGCACTGACTGGTAAGACTGTCATGAGCTACGGTTGGAATGATGTTCAACGTATTGCAGAAGAGTTGGCCGAGGCCAAGCCGGGTGTAGATCCGTATTCTGTCAATTTCGTCGAGTTGCAGCAGTGGATCAAAGAGCTGCCTGACTTCGACGCTAACTCTGGCCGGGTCGGCGAGAAGGTGTTGGAAGCGGTTCAGCAGCTCTGGAATGATGAATTGGACTGATCGTCCTCGCAGGTTAGGCAATACCCAAGAACCCGCGTATAATTCGCGGGTTTAATTTTTCGCAAATTACCGTTTCTGGAGTTACACCATGGCTGTTCAACGCACTTTCTCCATCATCAAGCCTGACGCTGTTGCAAAAAACGTCATCGGCGAAATCACCACTCGTTTCGAAAAAGCCGGCCTGCGCGTTGTAGCTTCGAAACTGAAGCAACTGTCCAAAGCTGAAGCTGAAGGCTTCTACGCTGAGCACAGCGCTCGTGGTTTCTTCGGCGACCTGGTTGCTTTCATGATCTCGGGTCCTGTTGTTGTTCAGGTTCTGGAAGGCGAAAACGCTATCGCTCTGAACCGTGAGCTGATGGGCGCTACCAACCCTAAAGAAGCTGCTGCCGGCACCATCCGCGCTGACTTCGCTGATTCCATCGACGCCAACGCTGTTCACGGTTCGGACTCCGAAGCCGCAGCTGCTCGTGAAATCTCGTACTTCTTCGCAGCTACTGAAGTAACCACTCGCTAAGCATTGGCTTAAGAGTGAAGGTGAATCCATGACTACATCGACTGTAAAAACCAACCTGCTGGGTCTGACTCAACAGGAAATGGAAAAATTCTTCGACTCAATCGGGGAGAAGCGTTTCCGTGCCGGTCAGGTAATGAAATGGATTCACCACTTTGGTGTCGATGATTTCGACGCCATGACGAACGTCAGCAAGGCCTTGCGCGACAAGCTCAAGGTTATTGCTGAGGTCCGTGGTCCGGAAGTGGTCAGCGAGGACATCTCCAGCGACGGCACCCGTAAGTGGGTGGTACGCGTGGCGTCCGGCAGCTGCGTCGAGACCGTGTACATTCCCCAGGGCAAACGCGGCACTCTGTGCGTTTCGTCCCAGGCAGGCTGTGCCCTGGATTGCAGTTTCTGCTCCACCGGCAAGCAAGGCTTCAATAGCAACCTCACCGCCGCCGAAGTCATCGGCCAGGTGTGGATTGCCAACAAATCTTTCGGCAGTGTCCCGGCAACCGTCGACCGTGCCATCACCAATGTGGTGATGATGGGCATGGGTGAGCCGCTGCTGAACTTCGACAACGTCGTCGCCGCCATGCATCTGATGATGGATGACCTCGGCTACGGGATCTCCAAGCGCCGCGTGACCCTGTCCACCTCGGGCGTGGTGCCGATGATCGATGAGCTGGCCAAGCACATCGACGTCTCCCTGGCGTTGTCCCTGCACGCACCGAATGACGCATTGCGTAACCAATTGGTGCCGATCAACAAGAAATATCCGCTTAAGATGCTGCTCGAGTCGTGCCAGCGCTACATGTCGTCCTTGGGCGAAAAACGTGTGCTGACCATCGAGTACACCTTGCTCAAGGACATCAACGACAAGGTTGAACACGCCGTTGAGATGATCGAGTTGCTGAAGAACATTCCGTGCAAGATCAACCTGATTCCGTTCAACCCGTTCCCGCATTCCGGGTACGAACGGCCAAGCAACAACGCGATCCGTCGTTTCCAGGATCAGCTGCATCAGGCCGGTTTCAACGTCACTGTCCGCACCACCCGTGGTGAAGACATCGACGCCGCATGTGGTCAATTGGTAGGGCAGGTGCTGGATCGCACCCGTCGCAGCGAACGTTACATCGCCGTGCGCGAGTTGAGCGCCGACAGCGATCTGGCACAGAACGCCGCGAACACTAACTAAGAGAGGATCTCTATGTCCCTGCGCTTTGCGCTGCTGTTGCTGTTGGCCAGCCTGTGTGCTGGCTGTGTCCTGTCGGGTGACTACAACCCGATGAAGACCAGCAAGGGCCGCGATGAAGCGCGGGCTGCCTACGTGCAGTTGGGGCTCGGATACTTGCAGCAAGGCATGACCGAGCGGGCCAAGGTGCCGCTGAAGAAGGCGCTGGAAATCGACGGTTCCGATCCTGACGCCAACGCGGCCCTCGGGCTGGTGTTTCAGTCCGAAATGGAGCCGGAACTGGCCGACGAACACTTTCGCAAGGCTTTGTCCTCCCGTCCCGCCGATGCCCGTATCCTCAACAACTACGGCAGTTTTCTCTACGAACAACAGCGTTATAAAGAAGCCTACGAGCGTTTTGAACAGGCCGCCGCCGATACCCTGTATCCTGAGCGTTCGCGTGTGTTCGAGAACCTCGGCATGACGGCAGCGAAGCTTGGTCAGCGTGATCTGGCGCAGCAGCAGCTGGAAAAGGCGCTGCGTTTGAACCGCCAACAACCGCGTGCATTGCTGGAAATGGCTGAGTTGTCCTTCGAAGACAGGCATTATGTGCCCGCGCGTGACTATTACGACCGATTCAGCCTGCTGACCGAACAAAATGCACGTAGTCTATTGCTCGGCGTTCGGCTGGCAAAAGTGTTTGAAGATCGCGACAAGGCCGCCAGTTATGGCCTGCAATTAAAACGACTCTATCCCGGTACGCCGGAATATCAGCAATACCTGTCGGAGCAATGATGAAAGCGGCGCATCCCGAAGTTGTAGCAGCGAATCGCGTTAACCCCGGTGAGACCCTGCGCCAGGCCCGCGAAAGCAATGGCTGGTCGCTGGCCGAAGTGGCCCTCAAGCTCAACCTCACCGTGACTTCCCTGAGCAATCTTGAAGCCGGCGCTTTCGACAAGCTGCCGGGGCATACCTTCGCTCGCGGTTACATTCGCGCCTATGCCAAATTGCTCGGCATGGACCAGACCGTTCTGGTTCAGCAATTCGACCAGTCCACCGGCACCGACTCCCAGGGCAGCAATGTTCACGCCCTTGGTCGTATCGAAGAGCCGGTGCGGGTTTCCCACACCATTTTGCGTATTGTCAGCCTGCTGCTGCTGATCGCGGTCATCGGCGGCGGTTTCGTCTGGTGGCAGGATCAGACTTCGCAGCGCACCAAGGACCTGACGTCTCTGGCGCCTGAGCACGTTGAAGTCGAAGGTGCTGACGGCACGACTCAGATTCACCCGATCGACGAGCCGGAAGACCAGGCTGTCGAAGAAAATCAGGCCGATACTTCTACAGCGTTGGCACTGCCTCAGTCTGAAACCACCGCTGAATCCACCGGTGCCGAAGCTACCACCCCGGCAACCACTTCGGTTACACCGGCTGCACCGGCTGCACCGGCTGCACCGACGACCGCCCCGGCTCATACACCAGCGCCAGTTGTCGCTACCCCGGCAACCCCTGCACCAAACGTACCCGCGACTCCAGCGCCGACCACCACTGCGCCGGTTGCTCCTGCTACTGCCGCGCCAACCGCAGAAGCGGCCGCTCCGGTGGCTGGCGACGGTCAGGTCCAACTGCAGTTCAGTGCCGATTGCTGGGCACAAGTGACCGATGGCCGTGGCAAAGTGATTTTCAGTGGTCTGAAGCATAAAGGCGATAGCGTCACCGTTTCCGGCAAGCCGCCGCTTAACGTACGTCTGGGCGTTGCCCGTGCTGCACAGGTCAGCTACAACGGCCAGCCGGTCGATATCGCTCCGTTCACCAGTGGCGAGACTGCTCGCCTGAAGTTGGGTCAATAAGTCATGCACGGCGAATCTCCAATCAAACGTCGCGTTTCGCGCAAGATCTGGGTCGGCAACGTACCGGTGGGCGGCGATGCGCCGATCGCTGTGCAGAGCATGACCAACAGCGACACCAATGACGTTGCCGCCACTGTTGCGCAGATCAACCGTCTGGAAGCCGCGGGCGTCGATATCGTTCGCGTTTCGGTACCGGACATGGACGCCGCCGAGGCGTTCGGCAAGATCAAACAATTGGTCAAGGTGCCGCTGGTTGCCGACATCCACTTCGACTACAAGATCGCTCTGCGCGTGGCCGAACTGGGTGTCGATTGCCTGCGTATCAACCCGGGCAACATCGGTCGTGAAGACCGTGTTCGTGCGGTGGTCGATGCAGCGCGTGATCGCGGCATTCCGATCCGCATCGGCGTCAACGCCGGTTCGCTGGAAAAAGACCTGCAAAAGAAATACGGCGAGCCGACTCCAGCCGCGCTGGTCGAGTCCGCCCTGCGTCACGTTGAGCATCTCGAACGCCTGAACTTCCAGGACTTCAAGGTCAGCGTGAAAGCCTCCGACGTGTTCATGGCCGTCGAAGCCTACCGCTTGCTGGCGAAAGAAATCGTTCAACCGCTGCACCTGGGCATCACCGAAGCCGGTGGATTGCGTTCGGGCACAGTGAAATCCGCCGTGGGCCTAGGTATGCTGCTCGCCGAGGGGATTGGCGATACTATCCGCATCTCGCTGGCGGCCGACCCGGTCGAGGAAGTGAAGGTCGGTTACGACATTCTCAAGTCTTTGCATCTGCGTTCCCGTGGCATCAACTTCATCGCCTGCCCGAGCTGCTCGCGGCAGAACTTCGATGTGGTGAAAACCATGAACGAGCTGGAAGGGCGTCTTGAAGACCTGCTGGTGCCGCTGGATGTCGCGGTGATCGGTTGCGTGGTCAACGGCCCCGGCGAAGCCAAGGAAGCCCATATCGGCTTGACCGGCGGCACGCCAAACCTGATTTACATCGACGGCAAGCCGTCGCAGAAACTGACGAATGACAATCTGGTGGACGAGCTGGAAAAGCTGATCCGCCAGAAAGCGGCCGAAAAGGTCGAAGCTGACGCTGCGGTTATTGCGCGCGGCTGAGCCTGACTGAAGCGCCGAACGAATTTAAGGATTTAAAGTGAGCAAGTCTCTGCAAGCCATTCGTGGCATGAACGACATCCTGCCCGAACAGACCCCCCTGTGGCGTTATTTCGAGGGCACTGTTGCGCGTCTGCTGGATAACTACGGTTACAAGCAGATCCGCATGCCGATCGTCGAGTTCACCGAGCTGTTCAAGCGCTCGATCGGTGAAGTGACCGACATCGTCGAAAAAGAGATGTACACCTTCGAAGATCGCAACGGCGACTCCCTGACCCTGCGTCCGGAAGGCACCGCTGCGTGCGTGCGTGCTGTGCTCGAACACGGCATCACCGGTGGTGGCCAAGTGCAGAAACTCTGGTACATCGGCCCGATGTTCCGCCACGAGCGTCCACAGAAAGGTCGTTATCGCCAGTTCCACCAGATCGGTCTGGAAGTGTTCAACCTCGACGGTCCGGACATCGACGCCGAGCTGATCACCATGACCTGGCGCCTGTGGGGCGAACTGGGCATTCGTGATGCGGTCAAGCTCGAACTCAACAGCCTCGGTACCAGCGAGTCCCGTGGTCGCTATCGTGAAGCGCTGGTCGAGTACCTCTCGGCGCACCACGACAAGCTCGACGAAGACAGCCAGCGTCGCCTGAAAACCAACCCGCTGCGCGTGCTCGACACGAAAAATGCCGACACTCAAGCGGTGCTGGTCGATGCGCCGAAGATGGCCGACTACCTCGATGACGAGTCCCGTGCGCACTTCGAAGGTTTGAAAGCGCGTCTGGATGCCGTCGGCATTCCTTACGTGCTCAACCCGAAGCTGGTTCGCGGCCTTGATTACTACAGCAAAACCGTTTTCGAATGGGTCACCGACAAGCTCGGCGCCCAGGGCACTGTTTGCGCTGGCGGTCGTTACGACGGTCTGGTCGAGCAAATGGGCGGCAAGCCGACCACCGGCGTAGGTTTCGCCATGGGCATCGAACGTCTGGTGCTGATGCTGGAAACCCTGGAGCAGATCCCGGAAGAAATCTCCCGTCAGGTTGATGTCTATCTGTGCGCCTTCGGTGAAGAAGCCGAGCTGGCCGGTCTGGCACTGGCTGAACGTGTTCGTGATCAACTTCCAAACCTGCGTCTGCAAGTCAATGCCGGCGCCGGCAGCTTCAAAAGCCAGTTCAAGAAGGCCGACAAGAGCGGTGCGCTGTACGCACTGATCCTCGGTGACGACGAAATGGCCCAGCAAGTGGTAGGTTTCAAACCCCTGCGTGGCCAGGGCGAACAACAAAGCATTGCCTGGGATGCGCTCGCCGCTCACCTGGCCACCTGCGTCGTGCAGGGTTGAAGCTGTCCAAACAGCCGATTTAGCGATTAAGGAGTATTGGGGTGTCGAGTACCGAAGACGAACAGTTGGCGGATTTGAAGGACTGGTGGACACGCAACGGCAAACCTCTGGTCACCGGCGGCCTGTTGGCGCTGGTCATCGTGTTCGGCTGGCAGGCTTATCACAAGTATCAGAGCAACCAGTCGCAAGGCGCCTCGGTGCTCTATCAGCAGTTGCTGGAAACCACGCTGACGCCTGATGGCAAGCCTGATGCGGCCCGCGTTGCGGATCTGGCCGGCAAGCTCAACAGCGAGTTCGGCGGTTCTGCCTACGCGCAGTATGGCAGCCTGTTCGTGGCCAAAGTGGCGGTCGACAGCGGCAAGCTGGACGACGCCGCGACCGAACTGAAAGCCATCGTCGACAAACCGGCCAACCCGGCGCTGGGCGAAATCGCCCGTCAGCGTCTGGCGCAGGTACTCGGCGCGCAGAACAAGGCTGAAGATGCCCTGAAACTGCTCGACGGCGATGCCGACAAAGCGTTCCTGGCCACTCGCGAAGAACTCAAGGGCGACCTGCTGGTACAGCTGGGCCGTACTGATGACGCGAACAAGGCGTATCAAAAAGCCAAGGCGGCACTGTCGGATGAAGCGGCGGTCGGTGGCCTTCAAATCAAGCTCGACGACCTGGCCAAAGGGGATGCGTGACGTGATCCGTTGGAAGCATGCAGCATTGCTGGCTCTGGCCCTTCTGGCCGCGGGTTGCAGCAGCAACAGCAAAAAAGAATTGCCACCGGCTGAACTGACCGACTTCAAAGAAGAAGTGGTTCTGCACAAACAGTGGAGTCGTTCGATCGGTGACGGTCAGGGCGAAACCTACAACATGCTGGTGCCGGCGATCGACGGTGACACCATCTACGCCGCGGATGTGACCGGTGTGGTGATGGCCATGGATCGCGGCAATGGCGACGTGAAGTGGAAGCAGGATCTTGAGCTGCCTGTCTCCGGCGCTGTCGGCGTGGGTTACGGTCTGGTTCTGATCGGTACTTTGCGCGGTGAAGTGGTTGCTCTGGACACCAGCAACGGTGAAGAGAAGTGGCGTGCCCGCGTCAACAGCGAAGTCCTCGCGCCACCGGCCAACAACGGTGACGTGGTAGTGGTGCAGACTCAGGACGATCGTCTGATCGGTCTGGATGCATCGACCGGTACCCAGCGCTGGGTGTATGACAGCACGCCGGCCGTTCTGACCCTGCGTGGCACCAGTGCACCGCTGGTCACCAACCGCCTCGCGGTGGCTGGCCTGTCGACCGGTAAAGTGGTCGCTCTGGACATTTCCAACGGCGTGCCGGTCTGGGAACAACGCATTGCGATCCCACAAGGTCGTTCGGAACTGGAGCGCGTAGTCGACATCGACGGCGGTCTGCTGCTGTCCGGCGGTACGCTGTACGTTGCCAGCTACCAGGGTCGCGTGGCGGCACTGGACCTGGAAAGCGGTCGTCAACTCTGGCAGCGCGATGCGTCGAGCTACGCCGGTATCGCTCAGGGTTTCGGCAGCGTTTACGTGAGCCTGTCTTCGGGCACCGTTGAAGGTGTCGACGAACGTTCCACCACAGCATTGTGGAGCAACGATTCGCTGGCCCGTCGTCAACTGTCGGCTCCGGAAGTGTTCTCCAGCTACGTTGCAGTGGGTGACCTGGAAGGTTATCTGCACCTGCTGAGTCAGGTTGACGGTCGTTTCGTCGGCCGCGAGCGCATCGACAGCGATGGCCTGCGTGCCCGTCCGCTGGTGGTGGGTGACACGATTTATGTATATGGCAACAGCGGCAAACTGGAAGCCCTGACCATCAAGTAACAACTATGCTTGGGGTTAAACCCCCAGGCGGCCCCGGATTCATGGGGCTTGCAGCGCTAACAGGCGTTGCCCCGAGCACCAGCCGCTGCCTCGCAGCGGCTTTTGTATTTTCTGAAATAACGAAGTGGAGAGCCGCATGGTTCCCGTAATCGCCCTGGTGGGCCGACCGAACGTCGGCAAGTCCACCTTGTTCAACCGCCTGACCAGGACTCGTGACGCCATCGTCGGCGACTTGTCCGGTCTGACCCGTGATCGCCAGTACGGTGAGGCCAAGTGGCAAGGGCGTTCCTACATTCTGGTCGACACCGGTGGTATCTCCGGTGACGAGCACGGTATGGACGAAAAAATGGCCGAGCAGTCGCTGCTGGCCATTGAAGAAGCAGACGTTGTGCTGTTCCTGGTAGATGCCAAGGCCGGTTTTACCGCCGCCGACCAGATGATCGCTGAACACCTGCGCAAACGTAACAAGCGTTCCTACGTGGTCGCCAACAAGGTCGACAACATCGCCCCGGAAATGGCCCGCGCTGAATTCGCTCCGCTGGGTATGGGCCACGCGATCCCGATCGCCGGTGCTCACGGCCGTGGCATCACGCAGATGCTGGAAATCGCCTTGGGTGATTTCCCCAAAGACGCAGAAGAGCCGGAAGACGGCGAAGAAGAGATCGTTGCCGAAGGCGAGGAAGCCAAGCGCATTCCTGGCCCAAGCGAAAAAGACGGGATCAAGATCGCCATCATCGGCCGTCCGAACGTCGGCAAATCGACGCTGGTCAACCGCATGCTCGGTGAAGACCGCGTAATCGTCTATGACCAACCCGGCACCACGCGTGACAGTATCTACATTCCGTTCGAACGCAATGAAGAGAAGTACACGCTGATCGACACCGCTGGTGTGCGCAAGCGCGGCAAGATCCACGAAGAAGTCGAAAAATTCTCCGTGGTCAAAACCCTGCAGGCGATCAAAGACGCCAACGTGGTGATCTTCGTGATGGACGCCCGCGAAGGTGTGGTCGATCACGACCTCAACCTACTCGGTTTTGCCATCGAATCGGGTCGTGCGCTGGTGATCGCGATCAACAAGTGGGATGGCATGACGCCGAGCGAGCGCGACTACGTCAAAGTCGAGCTGCAACGTCGTCTGTTCTTCGTTGATTACGCCGACATCCACTTCATCTCGGCACTGCACGGCACTGGCGTGGGCAACCTCTACGCTTCCGTACAGAACTCGTTCAAGTCGGCGGTCACCCGCTGGCCGACCAACCGTCTGACCCAGATTCTCGAAGACGCGGTTGGCGAGCACGCGCCACCGATGGTCAACAACCGCCGGATCAAGCTGCGTTACGCTCACTTGGGTGGCGCTAACCCGCCGATCATCGTGATCCACGGTAACCAGATCGAGAAAGTGCCGAAGTCGTACGTGCGCTATCTGGAGAACACTTACCGCCGTGTGCTGAAGCTGGTCGGTACGCCGATCCGCATCGAGTTCAAGGGCGGCGAGAACCCGTATGAAGGCAACAAGACCACGCTGACCGACCGCCAGGTCAACAAGAAGCGTCGCTTGATGTCGCACCACAAGAAAGCCGACAAGAAGCGCCGCGACAAGAAATAAGGTCGCTGGCTGTTGATCGTTCCCACGCAGAGCGTGGGAACGATCAACGTGAGAGAAGGGTGCCATCCGGCGCCCTTTTTTTATGGGCGTCGGATGGGCTATCCTCGGGCTCTCCCGCGCCGTCGTCAGAGCCGGGTGTTGAGCAGGGAACCCCCGATGATCACCAGTAAGCTGCCGAATGTCGGCATCACTATTTTCACGCAGATGTCTCAGCTCGCCGCGCAAACCGGCGCGATCAACCTGTCTCAGGGTTTTCCTGATTTTGACGGCCCGCAGTCGCTGCGCGATGCGGTCGGTCGGCACATCGCCAGTGGCCACAACCAGTATTCGCCGATGACCGGGCTGCCGGCGCTGCGCGAACAGATTGCGGCGAAAATCGCTCGCAGCTATGGCGTGCAGGTCAATGCTGACAGTGAAGTGACGGTGACGCCGGGCGCGACCCAGGCGATCTTCTGTGCGATTCAGGCGGTTATCCACAGCGGCGATGAAGTCATCGTGTTCGACCCTTGCTACGACAGCTACGCACCGGCAACGGAGTTGGCGGGCGGTCGTTGCGTGCATGTGCAGTTGAACCCGGACGACTTCTCCATCGATTTCGACCAGCTCGCCGCGGCCCTGAGTCCGCGCACGAAAATGATCGTCATCAACACCCCGCACAACCCGAGCGGCGCCCTGATCAGCCGTGCCGAGCTGGATCAACTGGCGGCGTTGATCCGCGATCGCGATATCTACCTGATCAGCGACGAAGTCTATGAACACCTGGTGTTCGACGGCGTGCCGCACGTTAGCGTGCTTGCCCATGAAGAGCTGTATCAACGCGCCTTCGTGGTCAGCTCGTTCGGCAAGACCTATCACGTCACCGGCTGGAAAACCGGGTACGTCGTCGCGCCGCCAGCGCTGACCGCCGAGTTGCGCAAGGTTCACCAGTACGTCAGCTTCTGCGGTGTCACGCCGTTGCAATACGCGTTGGCCGATTACATGGCCGAGCACCCGGAACACGTCGAAGAGCTGCCGGGTTTCTATCAGGCCAAGCGCGATCTGTTCTGCGATCTGCTGGCGCCGTCGCGCTTCACCTTCACCCGAGTCACTGGCACCTACTTCCAACTGGTCGATTACTCGCAGATTCGCCCTGACCTGAACGACGTCGAGATGGCCATGTGGATGACCCGCGAACACGGCGTGGCGAGTATCCCGGTGTCGGTGTTTTACCAGAATCCACCGCAAGGCCAGCGCCTGGTGCGTCTGTGCTTTGCCAAACGCGAGGAGACGCTGCGTGAAGCGGCGGCGAAACTATGCGTGATCTGAGTGCATTACCCGATCTCAATCTGGCGCTGATCCAGACCAGCCTGGCCTGGCATGACCGCCAGGCCAACCTCGAGCATTTCGATGTGTTGCTGGAGCAGGCACGTGGCGCGGATCTGATCATCCTGCCGGAAATGTTCACCACCGGATTCTCCATGGAGTCCGAAACCCTTGCCGAAGCCGAGAACGGCCCGACCAGCAAGTGGCTGCGGGTTCAGGCGGCGAAGCTCGATGCCGTGATCACCGGCAGTGTGATCATTCAGGCCGCCGACGGCAGCCATCGCAATCGCCTGTTGTGGGCGCGGCCGGACGGTGAAGTGCTGCATTACGACAAGCGTCACCTGTTCCGCATGGCTGGCGAGCACAACCATTACACCCCCGGCGAACGTCAGGTGCAGTTCGAACTCAAGGGCTGGCGTGTGCGGCCGCTGATTTGTTACGACCTGCGCTTTCCGGTGTGGAGTCGTGATTCGCAGGATACGGATCTGCTGCTGTACACCGCCAATTGGCCGGGTGCGCGGCGTTTGCACTGGAATCGTCTGTTGCCGGCGCGGGCGATCGAAAACCTTTGTTATGTGGCGGCGGTGAATCGCGTTGGCACCGATGGCAAGGGCTTCGCGTATACGGGAGACAGTCAGGTGCTGGATTTCCAGGGTGAAACCTTGCTGGCGGCGGGGGAGGCGGATGGTGTGTTTAAGGTGGTGCTGGAAGCTGCGTCACTGGCGGCGTATCGCGAGCGCTTTCCGGCGAATCTGGATGCTGACACGTTCGAGTTCACCTGAGGCAGCCGATCGTTCCCACGCGGAGCATGGGAACGAGCGCATCAGGCAAAAAAAGGCCCCGGAGTTCGCACTCCGGGGCCTTTTGCATTTCAGCGGTCGATTACGCCGCTTTCGCCTCAGGCTGGCTCAGTGAGCGGTTCAGCGCGCTGAACAGGGCCTTGAAGCTGGCCGTGGTGATGTTTTCATCGATACCCACGCCGTGCACCGCACGTTCGCCGTTCACGCGCAGTTCGATGTACGCCGCTGCTTTGGCGTTGGTGCCTGCGCCGATCGCGTGTTCGTTGTAGTCCATGATCTCCACCGGAACCGGCAGGCCGGCGACCAGTGCTTCCAGCGCACCGTTGCCCTTGCCGCGCCAGTGCAGGTTGGTTTCGCCCTGACCTTTGCTCGCCACTTCCACTTCGACGTTGCTGTTGCCGTTTTCTTCCTGCAGGCGATGGCTGACCAGCGCGTACGGGGTGTTGGCTTGCAGGTATTCGCTGATCAACAGCGAGTGAATCTGCTTGGCGGTCATCTCCAGGCCCAGACGATCGGTTTCACGCTGCACGACCTGGCTGAATTCGATCTGCATGCGACGTGGCAGGCTGATGCCGTATTCCTGCTCCAGCAAGTAAGCGATGCCGCCCTTGCCCGACTGGCTGTTGACGCGAATCACCGCCTCGTAGCTGCGGCCAATGTCGGCCGGGTCGATCGGCAAGTACGGCACTTCCCACAGTGCATCGGGTTTCTGCTGGGAGAAGCCCTTGCGGATTGCATCCTGGTGCGAGCCGGAGAACGCGGTGTGCACTAGGTCGCCAACGTACGGGTGACGTGGGTGAACCTGAATCTGGTTGCACTCCTCAACCACTTTGCGCACGCCGTCGATGTCGGAGAAGTCCAGCTGCGGGTCGAGACCCTGGGTGTACATGTTCAATGCGACGGTGACGAGGTCGACGTTACCGGTACGCTCGCCATTGCCGAACAGGCAGCCTTCGACGCGATCAGCACCCGCCATCAGGCCCAACTCGGTGGCGGCAACGCCGGTGCCACGGTCGTTGTGGGTGTGCAGGCTGATGATCACGCTGTCACGACGGTTGATGTTGCGGCCGAACCACTCGATCTGGTCGGCGTAGACGTTCGGGGTCGCACACTCAACGGTGGCGGGCAGGTTGAGGATCATCTTGTGCTCAGGCGTCGGGTTCCACACCTCGATCACCGCGTCACAGACTTCCTTGGCGAATTCCAGTTCGGTGGCGCTGAAGGTTTCCGGCGAGTATTCGAAGGTCCATTCGGTGTCCGGCTGCATCGCCGCATATTTGACGAACAGCTTGGCCGCGTTCACGGCGATGGCCTTGATGCCGTCCTTGTCCTGGTTGAAGACGATGCGACGGAAAGAAGGCGAGGTGGCGTTGTACAAGTGAACGATGGCTTTCTTCGCGCCGCGCAGGGATTCGAAGGTGCGTTCGATCAGGTCTTCACGGCCCTGGGTCAGCACCTGGATGGTGGTGTCGTCCGGGATGTGGCCTTCTTCGATCAGGGTACGCACGAAGTCGAAGTCGGTTTGCGAAGCGGCCGGGAACGACGCTTCGATTTCCTTCACGCCCACTTGCACGAGGGTTTTCCAGAAGCGCAGCTTCTTCACCGCGTCCATCGGTTCGATCAGCGACTGGTTGCCGTCACGCAGGTCGGAGCTGCACCAGATCGGCGCGGTGTCGATGGTTTTCGACGGCCAGGTGCGATCCGGCAGGTTGATGACAGGAAACGCGCGGTATTTCGAAGACGGATCTTTGAGCATGCTCATCGGGAAATTCCTTATTGTCTGGGCCGAAAAGAGGCGGCCTGCCGGTGTTACGAATGTTCAGGGAAAAGCGTGGGACGAGGCGCAGCGATTCAGCCTGGCAGTCGTGCGCTGACAAGGCACAAACTGCGGTGCTGGCGAAGCTGAATGAGGGTGTGAGAGGTTTTCATGCCTTCAACCCTAACCGCGAGGGGAGAGGATGGCAAGCAGTCGGAAAAAATTGAGAGGAATACTCGGAAAGCGGGTTTTTGCGGGATTTTATTGCGCTGGAGATCGCTGATCGTTGTGATATTTGCGCGAGGTTTGATTGGGGCGCAATCGAGGTTTTTAGGGATTCATTGAGTATTGCTGTGTTGTATAGGCCGCCTTCGCGAGCAGGCTCGCTCCCACAGGGGATCTGTGTTGTGAATAAGATCCAGTGTGGGAGCGAGCCTGCTCGCGAAGAGGCCGATCGCCTCAATACATATTCAAGGTTGAAATGCGCCAATAAAAATCGCCGGATCCACCCGCGCATCATTCAGGCTGACATTCCAGTGCATGTGCGGCCCGGTCGCGCGGCCGGTCATGCCAACCTTGCCAATCACAGCGCCCCGCGCCAGTTGATCGCCGACTTTCACATCAATCTTCGACATATGGCAGAACATGCTGATAAAGCCCTGGCCATGGTCGACAAACACTGTGTTGCCGTTGAAGAAGTAGTTGCCGGTGAGGATCACCTTGCCCGCAGCCGGGGTCTTGATCGGCGTACCCGCCGGCACGGCAAAGTCGAGGCCGGCGTGGGGATTGCGCTCTTCACCATTAAAGAAGCGGCGCACGCCAAACTTGCTCGACAACGGCCCGTTCACCGGTTTGTCCAACAGCAGATTGCTCGGCGTGTTCGGGCTGAAGCTGCGGTAAGCCTTGATCTGCTCGGCCAGTTCACCCTCGATGCGCTTGAGGTTCGACTGATCCGGATTGACCTGCTGCTTGTTCTTCAGAGTAATGCGCTGTTCCGGGTACTTCTTGCTACCCACAGTGAACGGCAGGTTACGCCCACCGCTGCTGATCTGCTGCGCGCCCGGCTTTACGGTCAACGGCACGCCGACAATCGCCAGCCAGTTGTTCTGTTCCTTGACCACCAGCACCGGTTTGCCTTGATACGTGGCTTTCGGTGCCTGCGCGGCTGAGCCGAGATCAACCACTGCCACGCCACCCGGCACCGGTTTGTTCAGCAGCCGGGTGATGTAACTGTCAGCGTGGGCATTGAAAGTCAGGCAGAGCAAAAACAGTGGAGCCAGAAAACGCGGCATGGATCAGTCCAGTAAAGAGAGGGTGACAGGCGTCAGGTGATTGTCCTCGACGCGCACTTGCAGTTCGCCTTCGCCCAGCTTGGCTTTGAGGCGCTGGCCGGTGTGGGTCTGCGCGGCGTTGCGGATCGCGTGGCCGCGCTCATCCAGCAGAATGCTATAACCGCGACCGAGCGTTGCCAGCGGGCTGACCACATGCAGCGTCTGCATCTGACTGTGCAGTTGCAGTCGACGATTCTTCAGACCTTCGCGCATGGCCCGGGGCAGACGTTCGGCGAGGCTGTCGAGGCGCTGACGCAACATCGCCAGTTGCCGTCCCGGATGTTGCCCGGCGAGGCGGGTTTCCAGGCGGATCAAGCGTTCGCGACGGGTATTGAGATGGCGCTCGAACGCCCGGCGCATGCGCATGTCCAGATCGTCCAGACGCTGCGCCTGCTGGCGCAGACGTTCGCCGGGATGACGCAAGCGACGGGCCATGCCTTCCAGACGCAGGCGATCACGCATCAAGCGGTCACGCATGCGCATCACCAAGCGCCGATGCAGGCTCTCGACCTGACGGATCAAGTGGCTGGAATCGGGGGCGAGCAACTCAGCGGCGGCGGACGGCGTCGGTGCGCGCACGTCGGCAACAAAGTCGCTGATCGACACATCGCTTTCATGGCCGACGGCGCTGACAATCGGCGTCACACAGGCATCGACGGCGCGGGCCACGGCTTCTTCGTTGAAGCACCAGAGATCCTCCAACGAGCCGCCGCCACGGGCGAGGATCAGTGCGTCGAAACCACGGGCATCGGCCATTTTCAGCGCGCGGACGATTTGCGCGGTGGCTTCGCGGCCCTGTACGGCAGTCGGAATCAGCGTCAGTTGCACCTGCGGCGCACGCCGGCGGAACACGCTGATGATGTCGCGAATCACCGCGCCGGTGGGTGAACTGATGATACCGATGCGCTGCGGATGCGCCGGCAGCGGCACTTTGCGTTCGGCGCTGAACAGACCTTCAGCGCTGAGTTTTTCTTTCAGCGCATCGAAAGCCAGGCGTAGCGCACCGTCACCGGCAGGCTCAACGGTGTCGAGGATCAGTTGATAGTCGCCCCGGCCTTCGAACAGTGAAACCTTGCCGCGCACTTTGACCGCCAAGCCGTCCTTGAGCGCCTGACGCACCCGCGCGGCGTTCTGCCGGAACAGCGCGCAACGCACCTGCGCGCCGCTGTCCTTGAGGGTGAAGTAGATGTGACCGGACGCCGGGCGGGCGAGGTTGGAGATTTCGCCTTCGACCCAGATGTTGCTGAACACGTCTTCGAGCAACACCCGCGCGCGGCCGTTGAGCTGGCTGACGGTCAGGACTTCACGGTCCAGGCCAAGTCTTGCAAAGGGATCTTTAATCATGGGGCGCAGTTTAAAGCTAATTTCCAATGCAATACACGCTCCCCTGTAGGAGCTGCCGAAGGCTGCGATCTTTTGATCTTTCTTTTGGCGGGCAAGATCAAAAGATCGCAGCCTCGTTTCACTCGTCAGCTCCTACAGAAGATTGGTGAAGGTCTGGAGGAAGTGTTGGATCAGCGGAGTCGGATTCTGACGATAGGCGAGGGCGACGGTGCTGTGGCAATCGGGATCGGTCAGCGGCAGGAATCGTACGCCGCTCGGGGCGATGTCCTGCATCGATTCCGGCAGCAGGGCGACGCCGAAACCGGCCTGAATCAGCTGGAGCTGGGTGGTCTTGCGCGACATCACCCGCGCCGCTTTCGGGAAGAAACCCTGACGCATGCACAGG
This sequence comes from Pseudomonas chlororaphis, assembly GCF_000783395.1. Lineage (GTDB taxonomy): Bacteria > Pseudomonadota > Gammaproteobacteria > Pseudomonadales > Pseudomonadaceae > Aquipseudomonas > Aquipseudomonas chlororaphis_H. The sequence goes on from NZ_JSFK01000010.1 coordinate 75,868, forward strand.
TCGGCACACAGATAACTCAGTCCGCCGCGCTGTGGATGCGGAATCGAGATGAACGCTTCTTCCTTCAGTTGGGCCAGATCGACACGCTCAGCCGCGGCCAACCGGTGATCCATGGGAACTGCCAGCAGCAATCGCTCAGTGAACAGCGGCGCAATCTGAATCCCTTCACGCTGGCGCAACACCGGCAGGCGCAGCAGGCCGATATCGAGGCGTCCCTCGGCGAGTTCTTCAAGCTGCGCTTCCGAAGACAGTTTGCCGATATCCAGTGATACGCCGGGTTGCTGCTCAAGGTAGGCGCCGATATCGCGGAGCAGGCGGCCGCTGATCGACACGGTGCTGGAATGGCTGAGGCGCAATGTGCCGAGCTGACCATGGCCGACCTCAGTGGCCATGGCACTGGCCTTGCTCAACTCATTGAGCAGATTTCTTGCCCGCGGAAGAAACGCTTCGCCCGCCGCGGTAAGTCTGGGCTGGCGTGCGGTGCGTTCGAACAACGGCGTTTGCAGGCGCGCCTCCATGTCCTTGATCTGCCGGCTCAGCGCCGATTGCGCAATAAACAGCCGTTCAGACGCCGCGCTGAAGCTGCCGCATTCGGCGATTTCCACGAAATAGCGCAATTGACGAGTCGAAAGCACAAGTAATGCCTTTTTGAGATGGGTCGGTGGCTCTGAAGATATTAGTCGCAAGACTCCGGGCTGGCTAAAGTCATCTCAGGCTTATTAAGGAAGCGGATCGATGAGCGTGGCGGGGTTGTTGGGTGAGTGGTCGTGGGGCGTCAGTGGTTGGGCGGTGATTGGGTTGGGTATTGCGCTGGCGTACATCGTGTTCGGCATTGCCGGTTTTGGCACGGCGCTGGTGGCGGGGCCGATTCTGATTCTGTTCATGCCGTTGTCGAAAATCGTGCCGTTGCTGGTGTTGCTGGATTTTGTTGCGGCGTTCGGCAATCTGCTGCCGTCGCGGCGCGATGTGGCGAAACCGGAGTTGTTGCGGCTGCTGCCATGCATGGCGGTGGGTTGCACGTTGGGGGTGATTTTTTTGCTCAACCTCAAATCCGATGTGTTGCTGTTGTTGATGGGGCTGTTTATCAGTGCTTATGCGATTTACAGCCTGTGGGTGAAAACGCGGCCGACGCAATTGTCGGCCGGGTGGGCGGTGCCGATGGGGACTGTGGGTGGATTGTTCGGGGCGCTGTTTGGCAGTGGCGGCTTTTTATATGCGATTTATCTCAACAGCCGTCTGCCGAAAGAGGCCGCCAGGGCCACGCAAAGTGCGCTGATCAGTTGCAGCACGGTGGTGCGTTTAAGTCTTTTTGCCATCGCCGGTGTGTATGCCGAGCTACCCTTGTTAATGTTGGCGCTATGTCTGTTGCCGGCCATGGCACTGGGTCTGTGGATCGGGCGGCGCTTGACCATGCGCTTGTCACGCGAGGCGTTTGTGCGGCTGGTGACGTGGCTGGTGCTGGCGAGCGGGATTGCGTTGATCGGGCGCTACCTCAGCACTTGACCGGATTTCGTCAGGGATTAAGCTGCCGGCCGCACTGACGCCATCGCGGGCAAGCCCGCTCCCACAGGTTTCTCTGGTGTACACAACATTTGTGACCGGCCGAGATCCCTGTGGGAGCGGGCTTGCCCGCGATGGCGGCGGAGTGAGCACCGCAGAACTTCCATTTGACGTCGCAGGCTGCACCATGAATTCGCAAAGCATCATCGTCCCGAAAATCTCCACCCTGCCGGTCCACGAACCCCGGGCCCGGGCGATCGTGCGCTGGCTGGTGCGCAAGAACATCATCAAGGAAGAGCTGACGACCTGTGGCCGCACCGGCAACCGCATGGCTTACGCGATTGCCGATGGCGCCCGTGCCGTGGTGCTGCACCCGCAAGCGTTGCCGTTCGGTGAGCCGATCAACGGGCTGGAGATCGTCACCAAGCGCTGCATCTACACCCCGGCCAAAGGCTTTCTGGAAGAAGCCGGTTGCGCCGAGTGCCGTCGTGAAGTCGGTGAAGCGTTGTTCGAAAGCCTTGAAGACTGGTTCCCGGGCCGCACCGACAACTTCACCTGCCCGGAGTGCGGGCATGAAGATGACATCAACGGCTTTCTGTTTTTGCAGGAATGTGCGTTTTCCAACCTCGGCTTCATCTTCAACAACTGGCTGGAGGCGGGCTTCAAACAAAGCTTTATCGATGAGTTCGCCGATTGGCTCGATCAACCTGTCTCTTGGGTCAAGGTGGAGCTGTAGGGGCGGGGATTTCCCGTACATCAGCAACATTGATATTAAGCTGAGTTTTACATTGAACAGCAGGGGGTGTCTGACTATAATGGCGCGCTTCCATTTTCCCGCTCGGGAGCCCCCGCGATGCTGCGTATCAGCCAAGAAGCTCTGACATTCGACGACATTCTCTTAGTGCCCGGTTATTCCGAGGTACTTCCTAACGAAGTCAGTCTCAAGACCCGCCTTACCCGTGGCATCGAGCTGAACATTCCTCTGGTTTCTGCCGCCATGGACACCGTCACTGAAGCCCGTCTGGCAATCGCCATGGCTCAGGAAGGTGGCATCGGCATTATCCACAAGAACATGACCATCGAGCAGCAAGCTGCCGAAGTGCGCAAGGTCAAGAAGTTCGAAGCCGGCGTCGTCAAGGATCCGATCACCATCGAGGCTGATGCCACGGTGCGTGACCTGTTCGAATTGACCCGCATGCACAACATTTCCGGCGTTCCGGTCCTGCACGATGGCGACCTGGTCGGCATCGTCACTTCCCGTGACGTGCGTTTCGAAACCCGTCTGGAAGCCACCGTACGTGAAGTGATGACGCCTAAAGAGCGTCTGGTCACCGTGCGTGAAGGCGCCGACAAGAACGAAGTCCGCGAGCTGCTGCACAAGCACCGTCTGGAAAAAGTTCTGATCGTCGATGACAAGTTTGCCCTCAAAGGCATGATGACCGTCAAAGACATCGAAAAAGCCAAAGCTTACCCACTGGCCAGCAAGGACGATCAAGGTCGTCTGCGCGTGGGCGCCGCTGTCGGTACCGGTAAAGACACCGGTGACCGTGTAGCCGCTCTGGTCAATGCCGGTGTGGACGTCGTGGTAGTCGATACCGCTCACGGTCACTCCAAAGGCGTGATCGACCGCGTTCGCTGGGTCAAAGAGAATTTCCCTGAAGTGCAGGTGATCGGCGGCAACATCGCCACCGGCGCCGCTGCCAAGGCTCTGGCCGAAGCAGGCGCTGACGCAGTCAAGGTCGGTATCGGCCCTGGCTCGATCTGCACCACCCGTATCGTCGCCGGTGTCGGCGTCCCGCAAATCAGTGCCATCGCCAACGTCGCCGCTGCCCTCGAAGGCACTGGCGTTCCGTTGATCGCCGACGGCGGCATCCGTTTCTCCGGTGACCTGTCCAAGGCCATCGTAGCCGGTGCTTCCTGCGTGATGATGGGCTCGATGTTCGCCGGTACTGAAGAAGCGCCGGGCGAGATCGAACTGTTCCAGGGCCGTTCGTACAAGGCGTATCGCGGTATGGGTTCGCTGGGCGCCATGTCCCAGGCTCAAGGTTCTTCCGACCGTTACTTCCAGGACTCCTCGGCAGGCGCCGAGAAACTCGTTCCGGAAGGCATCGAAGGCCGTGTGCCATACAAAGGCACCCTGAGCGCGATCATTCACCAGTTGATGGGCGGCCTGCGTTCCTCGATGGGCTACACCGGTAGCGCCAACATCGAAGAAATGCGCACCAAGCCTGAATTCGTGCGGATCACCGGCGCTGGCATGGCCGAATCCCACGTTCACGACGTGCAGATCACCAAAGAAGCGCCAAACTACCGCGTAGGTTGAGCCTTCAAGCAATAAAGTAAGCAACCGGGGCTGTTTGATTCAGCCCCGAGTTGTTTCTGAATCACGACTGTTTCTGAACGACTTAGACGAGACTGAATCATGGCCCTCGATATTCACGCTCACCGCATCCTGATCCTCGACTTCGGTTCGCAATACACCCAGCTGATTGCCCGCCGCGTGCGTGAAATCGGTGTGTACTGCGAACTGCACCCGTTCGACATGGACGAAGATGCGATCCGCGAATTCGCTCCTAAAGGCGTCATCCTCGCCGGCGGCCCCGAGTCCGTGCACGTCGCCGACAGCCCGCGTTGCCCGCAGGCAGTATTCGACCTGGGCGTACCGGTCTTCGGTATCTGCTACGGCATGCAGACCATGGCCGAGCAACTGGGCGGCAAGGTTGAAGGTTCCGAACTGCGTGAGTTCGGTTACGCCCGCGTTGACGTGGTCGGCAAGAGCCGTCTGCTCGACGGCATCGAAGACCACATCGACGCCGACGGCCTGTTCGGCCTCGACGTGTGGATGAGCCACGGTGACAAAGTCACCAAGATGCCGGAAGACTTCCACATCCTCGCCAGCACCCCGAGCTGCCCTATCGCCGGTATGTTCAATGACGACCGTGGCTACTACGGCGTGCAGTTCCACCCGGAAGTGACCCACACCAAACAGGGCGGCCGCATCCTCTCGCGTTTCGTTCTCGACATCTGCGGCTGTGAAGCCCTGTGGACGCCGTCGAAGATTGCTGAAGACGCGATCGCCAACATCCGCGCACAAGTCGGCACCGACAACGTGCTGCTGGGTCTGTCCGGCGGCGTTGACTCCTCGGTGGTTGCCGCGCTGCTGCACAAAGCCATCGGCGACCAACTGACCTGCGTCTTCGTCGACAACGGCCTGCTGCGTCTGCACGAAGGCGAGCAAGTGATGGCCATGTTCGCCGAGAACATGGGCGTCAAAGTGATCCGCGCCAACGCTGAGGATCAGTTCCTCAACAACCTGGCCGGTGAAGCCGACCCGGAGAAGAAGCGCAAGATCATCGGTCGCACCTTCATCGACGTCTTCGATGCCCAGTCGAACAAACTGGAAAACATCAAGTACCTCGCGCAGGGCACCATCTACCCGGACGTGATCGAGTCGGCTGGCGCGAAAAGCGGCAAGGCCCACGTGATCAAGTCGCACCACAACGTGGGCGGCTTGCCGGAAGAGATGAACCTGAAGCTGGTCGAGCCACTGCGCGAACTGTTCAAGGACGAAGTTCGTCGTCTGGGCCTGGAACTGGGCCTGCCGTACGACATGGTCTACCGTCACCCGTTCCCGGGCCCGGGTCTGGGCGTGCGCATCCTCGGTGAAGTGAAAAAGGAATACGCCGACCTGCTGCGTCGCGCTGACCACATCTTCATCGAAGAACTGCGCAAAGCCGACTGGTACCACAAGGTCAGCCAAGCCTTCGTCGTGTTCCAGCCAGTGAAATCGGTTGGCGTTGTTGGCGACGGCCGTCGTTACGCTTGGGTGGTTGCCCTGCGTGCCGTAGAAACCATCGACTTCATGACCGCGCGTTGGGCTCACCTGCCTTACGAACTGCTGGAAACCGTCTCCGGCCGCATCATCAATGAAATCGAAGGCATCTCTCGCGTCACTTACGACGTGTCGAGCAAGCCGCCGGCGACCATTGAGTGGGAGTGATCCCGCTGCAGGTTGATTAACGAAAAACCCTTGGCCTGAAGCCAAGGGTTTTTTCGTTTCATGCCCTGAAAACGGTTAGCCGGGCAAGCGACTTTGCAGGGTCAAGCCGATCTCTATCAGGCGCTGGGATAACGCGCCTATGTCACGGAACATGATGCCGCTGATCCGCGGCATCGACTGTGCCCAGATGTAAACCTGACCATCCCCTCGGCGATTCACCATTGTTCGAACAATATTGCCGTCGCTGTTGCGACGCACAAGCGTGTATGCATTCTGCGTTTTTTCGAGCATGAACATGCCGTTGCGATTCAGCAGTGTATTCACCGTTGCCTCAGTCCACTGCGGCACAGGTGTTTCGATCTGCAAGCGCAGATCCGCGAATAGAAAGTCGGATGAGTTGCGCGTCGATGCCCCGTTATCAAACGGCCCTCTAGCGACTTCCAGTCCCGGGTCGATTCTGATGCCGGGCACTTCGGTGGACGTCGCTTCTTCAATGCGTAAACCGATGCCGCCCCTGATTTCGCTGATGCCTGGCAGATTTCTGAAGGTATTGCTGTTCGTTGCTTCGACCAGGGCAACCCATTTGCCTGGTCTGTTGAGGAGATCATCACCCCACATGATTTGAGAGGCGAGCCGGGCGTGGATCATCTGCTCTTCGATCGAAGTCAGCGGTACCTTCAGCTTGTAACTGTGCGCCCCTTCAAGACCGTGGGGACGGATGCCATTGGCCTGGGCAGCCTTGATCAGTTCAAACATGTTGAACCGACCATCAGGGTCGGTACCCAGGCTGGACAGGTAGCTTCGAAGATCCTCTGACATCTCTCCCGACAGGTAAAAGTCGTTGAGATCTGCCTGGGCAAAATCGCCCAGCAAACCACGTACGTACAGTGTGTCGATATGCCGTGCGAACGCCGGCATGTTTTCGATCATGAAACGCATGCTGGCGATGCGATCAAGGGTTTCGCCGACGACCAGTCCATCGGTATTGGCAAAGATGCGATCAATCAGTTCAGCCGTCTGCATCTCGGCATCGATTTGCGGGATGACAGGCCGAGCGGGCAGGTTGGTCCAGCTCAGCTCTGAGTAATACTCTTTGGCCTCGTTTAGCAGGGACGAGCGTCTGTCGCGAAAATAGGCCGCGTACGTATCGGCAGATGATGGGTTACCGCGGTTTGCGCTGGAGAGCTCGGCGAAAGTCTCGGGCAAGTTCATTGCCCATCGTTTCATTTTCGCCGTGTCCATTCCTGGGATGTCATTGAGGGGCGTCACCAGGCGCAGTGGTCGCGCGACCGGTGAAACCGGTTCGACGAGGGGAAGCTCCGCTGACGGGGTTGATGAAGCCGGGGCCGATGACGAGGACAGGTCGGTGTCCAGGAAACAGGCCTTGCCCACGCATTGGCCGCCTCCCCTGAGGCGCAGTGCGGGTATGCGTTCCCACTTGCCGCTACTGCCGAAGCGTACTGGCAACGAGTACGCGAACTGATTGGGGCGCTCGGGATTGACGATGGCCCAGTCGCCAGTGTCTTCGGAGTCGGCAAAGTAGCGCACGTAATACGCGGCGCCATCCATTTCGATGGCATGATTTGGCTCCTTGTCCAGGCGATAGATGCCCTCAAATTTGCCTGGTGCGGCCTCTACAGGCCGGTTTGCAAGTAACTCGTTGCATCGATATTTGGCAGGAATCTTTGGAAAAGACGCACCTTGGCGCGCAGCAGCCGTGGCCAACTGCCGGGTGGATGCGAGGGTAGTCTCAGTGGGGACTTCGTTTGTCGGCTCAACGTTCGCCAGTGGATCAATCGCCGTGACTGGTGGTTGATCCATTGGCGGCAAGAAGGGTGCGTCAGGCGAAGTGAACTCGATCAACCCGCGCATTTCTTCAGCTTCGGCAAACTCCACCTGTGGGCCGACTTCAAGTTGCGCGCCAGTGCCGATCAGAAAAGGAATGTTGAACACAATGTCGATGGCATTGAGCACTGCGCCGGTAACACCGGCCTTGCGTTCGGGTGGCGTAGTGCCGTTGATGGCCTGATCGATGTTCAATCCCATATTCGCGATGCTGGCGCCAATCAAAGGCAACGCCAAAGGCCAGCCCACCGCTGCCATCGGGCCGAATACTTTGAGCCCGGCACTCAAATAACCGATCCAGAGTTTTTTGCGCAGATCACTGTTGGACGTGAGCACCAGGTGCGCCTCGGCAACCATGCCCGTGCGTGTTGACTCGCTCAACCAGGTAAATGCGTCACCGCTGATCGCGGCGTTGCTGCGATTGATCATGCGGTGATCGCTGTGACCCCAAGTGCTCACCAAGCGGTTCATCAGATCGGTGAGGTTTTCGCTCAGGTGATTGCGGTCAGCCAGCGGGAAATGCTCGAGAAACGCCGTGCGCTTGTCCTCTGAATTCATCTGCTCAAGCATCCACCAGTGCAGATCCGCTTGATTGTCCATCAAGAGGAATGCCCGGGCTTCGCCTGGCAAGTAAAGGGTCTGGCGACCACTGTCTTCCACCAGACGAAGCGCATTGGAGGCTACGTGGCCATCGAGGTCCAGCGTCCGCACCTCAGCACCGACCGGGTGTAACGCTTGCAGCATTGGCAAGGTAACGGGCCAGGTGACGGGGCCGATTACCGAGCCGACGATGCGCTGAAAATCAGCTCCATCAAGGTCACCTTGTTGCAGCGCCTGCACCGCCAGACTGAGAAAGTTGCACTTTGCCAGGGCGCGGAAGTCATCCGACGAGGTTTGCCAGAATGTCGTCAGTTGACCTGTATAGCGCGCGCTGAAGTCGACGTCCCAGAACGCCTTCAGCACATCGCTGCCCAGCAACCGGATTTCATTGCTCTGATTGAAGTTTTCCGCCTCCGGGCCATCCGAGTAGAAACCGCAGTAGAGGCCAAGCAAATCTGCGTTGTCCTGGTCTGTCGCGCGAAAGCGATGGATCACCAACTGCGTGAGGGTGAGCGTTTCGTAAGGCTTTTCCAGCAAATGTTCCCAACCCGTGAAGGTCAGCGTACTACTCTGGGCCGCTTTGAAACGGTGGAAGTAAATCCGGTCGGGATTAAGGCCGGAAAGTCCTTTGTCCGCCAGGATTTCGTTGGCGACTTGACGGGCAGCGTCGTGCAGACTCGGGCAGGTCTGCACGATAGTCGCGGCAATGGCTTTGAGGGCAGTTTTGTCCGCTGCGTTTGGCAGGAGACGTCGTTCGGGGGAGGTCATGGGTTCTTCATCCTTGAAAAAACGAAGATTGAGCATGACCGATTGGTGCGAGGGGAGTGCACTAGCCGGCTACCGCATAGTGTTCACTATTGATAATTGCGTGGGGGTGCAGGAGGACGGCTTGTCCGGCGTCCTCCTGCACCTGTCGCCGGTATCAAAGATATCGGGATCGAATCAGATCCGTATCGAACGGTGTCAGCCCTTTATCTAGCGCAAACACTGCCTCTGCCTGCTGCGGCGAATCCACTCGTTCTCCCCGCGCTCGAGCATGTAAGTCGAACAGCGTTTCCAGATCCGGCCGTGGTGTATGCACCAAGGCCCGCAGCATCAACGATACCCCGCTGAGGTTTTTGTCGACGTTGTTCCATCGGGGAGATGAAGTAAGCCCCAGATCGGCCCAGACCACGCGTCGTTCCTGTAAGTCCATCACGAATGGCAGACAAATTACTGTGTCGGAGGCGATATCTATGCGGTCGACCACGGAGCGTGGCTCGAACACTTCACCCGACGCCTTATCGGTGCGGGCCATCCATCCTGCGAAGCATTCCGGAAGATCGCAATACGGCTGCTGAGTAAAAGAGTTGATGGACGTGACGACATAGCGGATACCTTTCTCGACCAGAACATCAAGGTCGAGGTCGATGAACTCCGAAGCCCCGTCGGGCGCATCGACGATGTCGCCGCTGTGGTAGCCGCCGTAACCCTTCAGGTTGTAGTACGCGACCGTATCTTTGAACACGAAATTGGCGTCGAAAAATGCCGCGGACAAGTCAATGTCGGTACGAACACGACCGTTCTTCCACCACAGAAACAGGCGAATGAAACGTGTGTCGGGCATAGGTAGCCGACTGCCCCGAACCAGGGTACGCAGCGACTTCGATGAGGCACGCTGAGCCAGTGGCACCTTGTATTCGCGTAATGCTGGATCGACGTAACAGCGGCCCAATGGCGGTAGCAGCGCAAAACGATTTACCAGAGCGTCCTCGCAGACGCGAGCCGCGCGCGCCAACAGTTCAGGTGGGAGAGGCTCTCGGCGATCCTTGATGGCATAGACTTTGGCGAATGAACCTTTCGGTGTGAACGCCCGCAGGGGCAGGGGGCGCGGGGCGCGGAGCTGGGCCAGTACCTGCAACAGGACAGGCGAGGACACTTGTGCCGCAATCGCCTCGAACGCTTCAAGTACCGAGTCTGCTTCCGTCGCGCGGCGCAGGGTCACGTCTAGTCTTCTTGCGAACTCACCGGGACGACTTTGTAACAGGGGCGTAAGCGCGGTGATGTCACGCTTGGCCAGCAATGTTTCGACACGTGAATTAAAGGTGATGGGCGGTTCGTTACGGCGCGCTGCCGTGATAGCGGCTAAAGCTCGAGGATACTTATCGCCGTAGTCGCCGGGATGCAGTACTTCAGCCAGACGTTTCCAGCGCTCAGCATGGCGCATCACGTCTTCTGTGGCGTTGGGTATGTGTTCGAGCAGGTGCAAGAAAAGGCGGCGCATCGAGCGCTTCATTGCTTTGAAGCGTGTAGTAGCTGTCGTCAGCGAGACGTCCCCGCCACTCAACGCGACCGCCAGTCGGAGCACGTCAGTTGCTGTCTCGACGTTTCGCTGCAGGAATGCGTCCACCTGTGCATCGCTGACGACATACCGGATCAGCGCGCCGCCAACCTGTGCACGGATCTCCCGGAACGGAATGGTCTCAGGCAGTAGACGGAATACATCGCTTTTGTACTCTCTGATAAACCAGACGACATCGGCCGTTTCCTCCTCAGAGAGCGAGGTGCGTGATGAAACCAGCGGCTCAAGCAGTGACTCGAATTCACAGACGCCTCCCGGTTCGATAACGCGGGATATGAAATTGCCTTCAAGCATCGGAGGTCGAGCGTGTTCTGTCGCTGGTAAGCGCCAGAGCGTCAGGTAGTGGATGACGGCGTTAAGGTACAACTCAGCCTCGGAGGCCTTCAGAACCTGCTCCGGGAAGTCAGGATAAAACGGCCGGTGGTGCACGTGAGCACCAGTCTGCCGGCGAAGCACTCTGATAATATCGCGCAGCCAGTACTTGAGTTCTGTGGCTGACAACATGCCGATTTGCTCGATCAGAGGCTCTGACAGTACGCATCGGAACGCCGCGACTTCCTGGACAGCCGACGCGACCTGGGCGCGCGTAGCACCACCAGAACCCATCGGGACGTGAACTTTGCTGCGGCGACGCAGGAACAGCTCCTGATTCATACTTGAATTTCTCCTTTGATCGCCGTCATGGACGAGCTGCAGCATCGTGTCTACAGCAGATGTAAAAACGCCTGCAAGAAGCAGGCGCAGTGTGGAGAGCGAAACCCCTAGGTCATAGGAGGTTTAGAAGGAAGGTGTTCCATAGCCACGGCGGCATTCTACGTATGGTTGTCTCTGTTTGTCAGGTGGTCGCCTGCCTCAACGGTAACAAGCTGCTTCGGCAGAAGATTGGGTACTACCGATCAGCCTCAATCAGGGATCCGGCTACGCAGTATCAGTCCGGTATCGGACAAACGTTGAGACATGTCCTTCAGGTTCGCGAACTCAATGTCATTCACCCGCTGCCACGCAGGTCGGTGGAGGGAGACATTGCCGTCACTCAATCGAGTTATCGGAGTGCGCTGGAGCATGCCCTGTTTGCTGCGGTGGATCAGGGTGTAGCTGTCGCCCGCTTTTTCGAACAGATACATGCCGCGCCGGTACAAAAGATTCTCCAGCGTCTCCTCGCTCCAGGCCACTTCGGGTGCCAGAACTTTCAAGCGCAAGTCGGCGCGAAGCAGATCCGGATTTCCTTGCCTGACAGTGCCACCGGGGGAGCTGCCGCGTGGGACTTCAATGCCCGGGTCAACGTCGACACCCAGCTCGGCACCGGCGCCGACTTCATCGATTCGCAGGCCGATTCCTCCCTTCAATTCGCTGATGCCCAGCAGTCCTCTGAAGGTGTTGGTGTTGTGAGCATCCGTCACTACGATCCATTTTCCCGGGCTGTTGAGGTAAACGTCGCCGGTCATGATGTCGTTTGTCAGGTAGGTGCTCATCATTTGCTCGTCGACGGAGGGCAGCGGGGTTTTCATTTTGTAGCTTGCGGCGCAGTCGATCGCCTGGACCCGTACCCCGTTCGCTCGCGCAACCTGGACCAGTTCCAGTGGGTTGAATCGACCGCCAGGATCGGTGCCGAGGCTGGTCAGGTATGTGCGTAAATCCACGGTCATCTGACCGCTGGTGAAGTAGCGGTTCAGTTCTATCTGAGCGAAGTCACTGAGCAGCCCGCGCAGGTAGAGGGTTTTTGCGTGGCGGGCCAGCGCCGGCATGCTTTCAATCAGAAAACGCAGGCTGGCGATGCGATCAAGGGTTTCTCCCACCACCAGTCCTGAGGCACTTTCAAAAATCCCATCGACGAGATCGGTCAGTGGCATCAGGCGGCTGATTTCGGGCATTGCCGGACGCGCAGGCTGGATGACCCACGGCAGGTTCCTGAAAAAGCCTCGGGCTGAACTCTGCAAGAGTTGGCGCTTACTGGCGGCGTACAACTCGAACGGGTCGTCCATGCCGAAACCGCCAGCACCGTCGGGCTGCAACTGGGCATGTGTTTCGTTGAGGTTCAGTGCCCAGGCTTTTATCGAACGACGCACCGGCGCGTCGACGTCGTAGGCGCTGGTCACCGGACGCGGGGGCCGTGATGTCGACGTTTGCGGTTCTGCCACTGGTTGTGCGGGCGTCTGCGGTGATGCAGGTTCGAAGGTATCGAGTTCGATATCAGGGGCGCATTGCTTGCCCACGCACTGGCCGCCTCCCTTGAGGCCCAGTGCGGGCATTCGCTCCCATTCACCTTTGCCGTTAAGGCGGATTGGCAAGGCGTGGACGAGCTGGTTGGGTCGCTCCGGATCAACGATTGCCCAGTCGCCACTGCCACGCGCGTTGGCGAAGTAACGCACATAGTACGGCGCGTCATTCATCAGAATGGCATAGGGCGGATCAGAGTCGAGACGGTAGATACCGTGGAATTTCCCGGACTCTTCGCCGGGTGCTGTGCCATCGAGCAGCTCGTTGCATTGATAGCGTTCCGGTACGGGTGGCGGTGGGGCGTTCTGCGCCGGAATCAGCACCGTTTCATCAAGATTCGGTACGGTGACGTCGACATCGTCCGGCACCATGATCTGCAGTGGGGTGTCGGCCTCGGCGTCAGGGTTCAAGGCTTCGCTGTACTCGGCCATTTCTGCGGCCTCTGCCGCCTCGACCTCGGCGCCAATTTCCAGTATCGGCCCGGTGCCGATCAGCAATGGAAGGTTGAATAACAGATTGATGCCACTCAAGATCGCACCCAGCACGCCGGCCTTGCGTTCGGCGTTGCTCTTGCCGTTTTGTGCCTGATCGATATTCAGCCCCATGCTCGCAACGGTGGCACCAATCACCGGCAACGCCAGCGGCCAACCGACAGTGGCCATCGGTCCAAACACCTTGAGTCCCGCACTCAGATAACCGATCCACAGCTTTTTGCGCAGATCACCATTCGAGGTCAGGGACAGGTGGGCTTCTGCGAACATCGCCTGGCGGGTCGAGTCGCGCAGCCAACTGAATGCATCATCAGTCAGCACCAGGTTCGTACGGTTGATCAGGTGATGGTCGGCCCGGCCCCAGGTGTCCACCAGCCGATTCATCAGATCAGTGACGTTTTCAGTCATGTGCTGACGATCGGCGAGGGCAAAATGATCCATAAAGGCTTGGCGACGTTTCCCATCATTCATTTGCTCCAGCAGCCACCAATGCAGGTCGGCAGCGGTTTCCTTGATCACGAACGCATTGGCTTCACTGGGCAGATAGACAATCTGCCGGCCGTCGGGGTCGACGATGCGCAACAGTTGGGTGGCGACATGCCCGTCAACGTCGAAGGCGCAAACATCCCCCGTTGGCGTGTGACTCGCTTGCAGCATGCTCAGGGTGACCGGCCAGCTGACAGGCCCCACCACCGAGTCCACCAGCCACTGGAAGTCACTGCGGGTGAGTTGCTCAAGGTCCAGCGCCTGCACTGCACGACTGAGGAAATTGCACTTGGCCAATGTGCGGAAATCCTCGCTGTGGCTGTTCCAGAAGTCCGTCAGGGTGGCGGTGAAGTGGCCACTGAAGTCGAGACTCCAGAACGCCTTCAAGACCTCATCGCCATGCAGCCGCACCTGGTTTTTTTCGTCGAAATTCTCCCCCTTTGGGCCTTCGGTGTAGAAGCCGCCGTACAGATCGAGAAGATCGGCGTTGTCCTGGTCGGTGGCACGAAAACGATGAATCACCAACTGTGTCAGGGTCACCGATTCGTAGGGTTTTTCGCGGATGTGCTCCCAGCCGGTAAACGAGCGGGTGCTGCTTTGGGCCGTTTTGAAACGATGGAAATAAACCTGATCGGGATCAAGGCTCGACAAGCCTTTGGCTTCCAGCAGATCACGGGCTGCTTCACATGCTGCGTCCTGCAGGCCGGGGCAGTTCTGCACGACGGTATAGGCGATTCGCTTCAGCGCCGCTTTGTCTGCCGCGTTTGGCAGAGGACTTTTTGGGGTGGCGTACATGCTTTCTCCATCCTTGAGAAATGAAGGCCGAGCATGGCCTATTCGCTCAAGGGGAGTGCACTACATATGTACCGCACATGATCGTTGGAAATGTGCCGGGGTCAGCGCCGAGCCACGTCGGAAAAGTAGAACTTGTCGAGGGTGTGCCGCGATTCGGTGTACTCGAACTGACGACCGTCCTGAAGGAAGGTCTGGTTGCTGACCACGATCACATGGCTCTGGCCGTCGAGGTCCAGGTGCAGTTGATCGTCCTTGCTGCGCGGCACCGCTTCGATGGTGCGTTGGGCGTAGGCAATCTGTAACTGCAAGGTCTGTTCGATATGGGCGTAGATCGATTGTTCGGCGATGTCGAGGGACAGGCCGGGTATCACTTCGCTGACGAAGTGGTTGATGTCGAGAATGACCCGTTTGCCGTCGATCCGCCGCACACGCTTGATCCGGGTGATGAGGCTGCCGGGCTCGGCATGGATATGCTCGAGCAGGGCGCCTTCGAGCGGGATCTGGCTCAGTTCGACCACTTCGGTGCTGACGTCGTTGCCCAGGCGCGGGTAGGTCTCCTGGAAACTGACGATGCCGCCGAGCTGAAACTCGATCGGATTGGTCGAGAGCACAAAGGTGCCCTTGCCGTGGATCTTCTGTGCAAAGCCGCGTTCCTGAAGCAGTTCGATGGCCTTGCGCACCGTGCCACGGCTGGCCTGATAGCTGTCCATCAGTTCGGTTTCGGAAGGCAGGCGGGCACCGCGCTCCAGGCGTTCAGTCGTGATGCTGGCCAGCAGATCGCTATAGATCTGGTTGTATTTGCTCATGGGTAGGCTCGGTGCCGACTGTGCTCAAAGCCACGAACCTTAAGGCCAGGGTAGTGCTTTGTCCATGTGGACGATGGAAACACCTTAGGGACGAGTAGGAAAATTCGTCTCCGGTCTGGCGGGAACATACATAAACAAACTCGTCTGTACGAGTTGTTGCATTAACTCGTACAGACGAGTATTTTTCGCTTCGGCGTGCTGCCAATAACAACAATCCATAGCGGAAGAACTAGCATGAGCCACGACTACCCGAACATCGCCAGGCAATTGCTGCAAAGCCTCGGCGGCAGCGACAACCTCGAACAGGCCGCCCACTGCGTTACGCGGTTGCGGCTGGCCCTGAAGGACCCAAGCCTGGTCGACACTGCCGCGCTCAATCAGATCGATCTGGTCAAAGGCTCGTTCTTCACCGGCGGCCTGTATCAGGTGGTAATCGGCCCGGGTGAAGTGGAAAAGGTCTATGCCGAACTGCGTCGCCAGACCGGTCTCGCGGCCTCGACCATCGCTGACGTCAAACAGAAAAGCGCCGAAAAGATCAACGCCATGCAGCGTCTGGTGCGGGTATTTTCCGATGTATTCATGCCGATCCTGCCAGCACTGATCATTGCCGGCCTGTTGATGGGTATCAACAATCTGCTCGGCGCTAAAGGCATGTTCATCGAAGGGCAGACCCTGCTCGATGCCTACCCGAAACTCGACGGGCTGTGGAGCCTGATCAATCTGATGGCCAACACTTCCTTCGTGTTTCTGCCGGCGCTGGTGGGCTGGTCGGCGGCCAAGCGTTTTGGCGGCAGCGAGATCCTCGGCATCGTGCTCGGCCTGATGCTGGTGCATCCGGATCTGCTCAACGCCTGGAACTACGGCAAGGCCGTGGCCGGGCTGGACGGGCAGCAGTTGCCGTACTTCGACATTCTCGGGCTGTTTCAGGTGGAGAAGGTGGGTTATCAGGGGCAGATCCTGCCGATTCTGTTAGCCGCCTACGTGATGAGCGTGATCGAAAAATGGCTGCGCGCGCGCGTGCCCAACGCCATTCAATTGCTCGTAGTGCCGATCACCACCATCGTCGTCACGGGTGTGCTGGCGCTGGCAGTGATCGGCCCGGTGACCCGCCATATCGGCATCTTCATCACCGAGGGGCTGGTGATGCTATTTGATCTGGCGCCGATGGTGGGTGGTGCGATTTTCGGTCTGCTGTATGCACCACTGGTGATCACCGGTATGCACCACATGTTTCTCGCGGTCGACCTGCAATTGATCTCGACCCAGGGCGGCACCTTCATCTGGCCGATGATCGTCATGTCCAACCTCGCCCAAGGCAGTGCCGCGTTGGCGGTGTTCTGGATGACCCGTAATGCGCGGGACAAGAGCATGGCGTCGACCTCTGCGATTTCTGCTTATTTCGGGATCACCGAACCGGCGATGTTCGGCGTCAACCTGCGCTACAAGTTTCCGTTTTATGCCGCGCTGACCGGCTCGGCACTGGGCTGCGTGTTCCTGTCGTTGAACAAGGTTCAGGCCTCGGCCATCGGCGTCGGTGGCCTGCCGGGGTTCATCTCGATCATTCCGCAGTACATCCCGATGTTCGTGATCGGGATGCTGATTGCCATGCTCGTGCCGTTTGTTCTGACCTGTGCATTGAGCATGAAGATTGTCCGGCCCGGTTATCGGGTTGCCTGACATTATTGAAGGAGTTGTGCCATGCAAGACTGGCAACGTTCGGTGATCTACCAGATCTATCCGAAGAGCTTTCATAGCCACGCTGGCAACCCGACAGGTGATCTGCTCGGTATTGTCGCCAAGCTCGACTACCTGCACTGGCTGGGTGTCGACTGCTTGTGGATCACGCCATTCCTGCGTTCGCCGCAGCGCGACAACGGCTATGACATCAGCGATTACTACGCCATCGACCCGAGCTACGGCAGCATGGCCGACTGCGAATTGCTGATCGCCGAAGCAGGCAAGCGCGGGATCAAGCTGATGCTCGACATCGTGGTCAATCACACCTCGATCGAGCACGTCTGGTTCCAGCAGGCGCGCAGCAGCCTCGACAACCCTTACCGTGACTTCTACATCTGGCGAGATCAGCCGAACAACTGGGAATCCAAGTTCGGCGGATCCGCCTGGGAGTACGAAGCCCAGACCGGTCAGTATTACCTGCACCTGTTCGACCATACCCAGGCCGACCTGAATTGGGATAATCCCAAGGTGCGCGCTGAAGTGTTCCGGATGATGCAGTTCTGGCGCGACAAGGGCGTCGGCGGTTTTCGTCTGGACGTGATCAACCTGATCTCCAAGCCCGCGGACTTCCCCGAAGACAGCAGCGATGGCCGCCGCTTCTATACCGACGGGCCGAATGTCCACGCGTACCTGCAGCAGATGCACCGCGAAGTCTTCGAAGGGCACGATCTGATCAATGTCGGCGAGATGTCATCGACCAGTCTCGAACACTGCATTCGTTATTCGAATCCGCAGTCGAAAGAACTGTCGATGACCTTCAACTTTCATCACTTGAAAGTCGATTATCCGAACCTGCAGAAGTGGGTGCACGCCGATTTCGATTTCCTGCAGCTCAAGAAAATTCTGTCCGACTGGCAGACCGGCATGCAGGCCGGCGGCGGCTGGAACGCGCTGTTCTGGTGTAACCACGATCAACCGCGCGTGGTCTCGCGTTTCGGCCATGACGGCGAGTACCGCGAACGCTCTGCGAAGATGCTCGGCACCGCGCTGCATTTTCTGCAGGGCACGCCGTTCGTGTATCAGGGCGAAGAGTTGGGCATGACCAATCCGGGGTTCGAATCGATCGAGCATTACCGCGATGTCGAGACGCTGAACATCTTTCGCCTCAAGCGCGAAGCCGGCAGCAGCGATGCCGACAACATGGCGGCAATCAAGCAGAAATCCCGTGATAACGGCCGTACACCGATGCATTGGGACGCTGGACCGAACGCCGGTTTCAGCAGTGTCGAACCGTGGATCGGGGTGCCAGCCAATGCCGCGCAGATCAACGTCGCCAGGCAGCTCGATGACCCCGACTCGGTACTCCATCACTACCGCAATCTGATCGCACTGCGTCGCCGCGAATCGCTGATGACCGAAGGGGTGTATCGACAATTACTGCCCGAACATCTGCAGGTCTGGGCCTATGTGCGTGAAGGCAGCGCCGAGCGTTTGTTGGTGGTGAACAACTTCTACGGGACAACCTGTGAAGTGCAGTTGCCGGCGACAGTCATCAGCGAGTCGATGAGCCAGCGCCAGTTGATCAGCAATTATCCGGACGGGCCGTTGCGCAAGCGCCAGGTGACTTTAAGACCTTACGAGTCATTCGTTCTGCACCTGATCGATCCCTGACCTTTAACTAAAAAACCGCTTTCAAAAAAACACGCAGAGCACTGCGCGGGGGATTTTTGCGCGCCGAAATCATGCAACCAGACAATAAAAACAATGGGGTGGCTTATGAAAACAACAATAAATCGCAGCCTTGCAGTCGCAGGTTTTTGCCTGGCCTTACCGCCAACGTCACAAGCGCTGGAGTTTGGCGGCTACTTGCGCAGCGGTGTCGGCACGTCGGTCAACAGCAGCGGCCAGTCATGCTTCCAGTTACCCGGTGCGCAGACCAAATATCGTCTGGGGAACGAATGCGAGCAGTACGGCGAACTCGAGTTGCGCCAGGACCTGTACACCCTCGACGACGGTTCGGTACTGAGTGTTGACGGCATGGCTTCGCTGTATAACCGCTACGATCGCAGCCCTACATTCAAAGACGACAATGGCTCGATCCGCTTGCCGCAGGCCTATGCACAGTGGTCGGCGATGCCCGCACTCAACGGTGGCTCACTGTGGGCCGGGCGCCGTTACTACAAACGGAATGACATCCATATTTCCGATTTCTATTACTGGAACCAGAGCGCCACGGGGGGCGGAGTCGAAGACGTATTGATCGGCGACCTTAAATACAGCTACGCCTTCTCGCGCAAGGACAACCTGTACCAGAAGGACTACATCAATCGGCATGACTTCAACGTCGCCGGTTTCAAGACCAACCCGGGCGGTGAGCTGGAGTTCGGTTTGAGCTATATCGACAAACCCGACAGCCGCGATGCCCACCGGGGCTGGGCGATCACCACGCAACATGTACAAACGGATTTTCTCGGCGGCAAGAACAAACTCGCGCTGCAATATGGAGAAGGGCCGGGCACCGGGTTGGGTTATACCGGCAACGTCAAACTGGACGACAGCAACAAGAGTTACCGGATCGTCGAGTTTTTCGACTGGCAAGTGACACCGCGTTTCGGCGGTCAGGTCGAAGCGGTGTATCAGAAAGACATTCGCCCGGACGGTGCCGATCAGAACTGGATCTCCTTGGGAGTGCGACCTGCCTATGCGCTCAGCGAACACTTCAAACTGGTCACCGAACTGGGTCACGATCAAGTCGAAGCTCCGGGCGGCACACGCAAGCTGAGCAAGTTCACGTTTGCCCCGACCTGGTCGCCCAAAGGCCCGGAGTTCTGGGCGCGTCCCGAGGTACGTCTGTATTACACGTATGCCACCTGGAACGAGGCGGCCAAACGTGCGGCCAACCAATTGGCGAAAGGCTCGGCACTGTCTGATACCGGCGCCTTCGGCAGCGCTCGCCACGGTGCGAATGTCGGATTGCAGGTCGAATACTGGTGGAAATAAGCGATGCTGAGGGAGCGTCGCGCTCCGTGGGCACTTCAAAGCATAAAACTGCAGGTGACGTCATGGCCACACCCCAACAATTGCAACTGCTGGCTCCTTTGTCCGGTGTCCTGATGGCGCTGGAGCAGGTGCCTGATCCGGTGTTTTCCGGGCGCGTAATCGGCGACGGTCTGTGCATTGACCCGACTTCGTCGACCCTGCACGCGCCCTTGGCCGGGGTTATCAGCAACGTGCAGGCCAGCGGACATGCCGTGAGCATCACCGATGACCACGGCGTGCAGGTGTTGATGCACATCGGCCTGGACACGGTGAACCTCGGCGGCCAAGGCTTCACTCGCCTGGTCGAAGAAGGACAACGGGTTGTGGCCGGGCAGGCGCTGATCGAGTTCGACGCCGATTACATTGCCCTGCATGCGCGCAGCCTGCTGACCTTGATGCTGGTGGTCAGCGGGGAGCCGTTTACCTGGCTGATCGCACCGAGCGGACAGGTCGAAACCGGCCAGCCGTTGCTTGAACTCGCCGGTGCGCAGGCGGCCGGCGAGGCAGCTGTCGTGGCAGAAGGTCAGGCTGTGTTTTCACCTTCGTTGAAATTGCCCAATCCCAATGGTCTGCATGCGCGTCCGGCAGCGGTGTTTGCGCAAGCGGCAAAGGGCTTTGCGGCAAAGATTTACCTGCATAAGCAACAGGCTCAGGCCAACGCCAAATCGCTGGTGGCGATCATGGCGTTGCAGACCGCTTTCGGCGACAGCGTGCAGGTCAGTGCGGTGGGCGAAGATGCTGACGCGGCAATCGATACGCTGACCCGGTTACTGGCCGAGGGCTGCGGTGAAACGGTGGCGGCGGTGGCGCCTGCCGAGGTGGTCGAAGCCGAGACGCTGACGCTTCTGCGTGGCGTCTGCGCATCACCCGGTTCGGCGTTGGGCCAAGTGGTGCAGATCAGCGAACCAGTCTTCGACGTCAGCGAGTTTGGCGGCGGAGCAGATGTCGAGCGTGCGGCCCTCGCCAATGCCCTGATCGAAGCGGATCTGGCCTTGCAGCATTTGCGTGATACTGCTGCTGGTGAAGCCGAAGCCGAAATCTTCAAGGCCCATCAGGAACTGCTCGAAGATCCGGGTCTGCTCGATCAGGCGCAAGCGTTGATCGACGAGGGCAAAAGCGCGGCCTTCGCCTGGCGCGCCGCCACTGAAGAAACCGCGATCATGTTTCGCCAGCTCGGCAGTGCACTGCTGGCCGAGCGGGCGGCGGATCTGACCGATGTCGGGCGCCGCGTGCTTAAGCTGCTTCTCGGGATTGGCGAACAGGCGCTGGAGCTGCCGCAAGGGAGCATTCTGATTGCCGATCAACTGACGCCGTCGCAGACCGCCGGTATCGACACCAGCAAGGTACTCGGTTTCGCTACGGTCGGCGGCGGCGCGACCAGCCACGTGGCGATTCTTGCGCGCGCCTGTGGTCTGCCATCGATCTGCGGGGTGCCGGTGCAGATGCTCGCGCTGAGCAACGGCACTCAAGTACTGCTCGATGCCGACAAGGGTGAATTGCATGTGCGTCCGGACCCAGCGGCGATCAAACAATGGCAGGCGCGTCATGCGCAACAGCGCCAACGCCATGAACATGAACTGGCCAACGCAACGCTCGCCGCGCGAACCCGTGACGGCCATCACGTCGAGGTGTCGGCCAACGTCGCCTCATTGTCTGAAACCGCGCAGGCCATGGCTTTGGGAGGAGCGGGCGTCGGCCTGCTGCGTTCGGAGTTTCTCTATCTGGGCCGCAATCACGCGCCGAGCCATGACGAACAGGTCGACACCTACAGCGCCATCGCCCGCTGCGTGGGACCTGCGCACAATCTGGTGGTGCGCACCCTCGATGTCGGCGGCGACAAACCGCTGGCGTATGTGCCGATGGACAGCGAAACCAACCCGTTCCTGGGCGTGCGCGGCATTCGTTTGTGCCTGGAGCGCCCGCAGTTATTGCGTGAACAGTTCCGCGCCATGCTCGGCTGCTGCGATCTGACGCGTTTGCACATCATGTTGCCGATGGTCACGCAACTCTCGGAGCTGCGTCTGGCGCGGCAAATGCTCGACGAGGAAATAGCGGCGCTGGGGCTAACGCAACGGCCGAAACTGGGGATCATGATCGAAGTGCCGGCGGCGGCGTTGATGGCGGATCTGTTTGCGCCGCTGGTGGATTTCTTCTCGATCGGCACCAATGACCTGACGCAATACACTCTGGCGATGGATCGCGATCACCCGCGTCTGGCCAGTCAGGCGGACAGTTTTCACCCCTCGGTATTGCGCCTGATCGCCATGACCGTGAAGGCTGCGCATGCACATGGCAAATGGGTCGGCGTGTGCGGGGCGATGGCCTCTGAACGTCTGGCGGTGCCGCTGTTGCTGGGGCTGGGTGTGGATGAGCTGTCGGTGAGCGTGCCGATGATTGCGCCGGTCAAGGCAACAGTGCGCGAACTGGCGCTGGCGGACTGTCAGATCATCGCCCAACAGGTGCTCTGTCTGGAAAGTGCCGGGCAGGTGCGCGAAGCGTTGCAGCTGTTTCACGAGGCGACCGTCGATACTTTACGGGTTATGGAGAACTGAAGATGTTCGATCAATTGCAGAAGGCATTCTGGAAAGCCCTGACCCCGGATCTGGTGGTGGATACTCCCGCAGCAGCGGCCGAGCCTAGCGACGGATTGAGCAGCGACATTGTCGCGGCGCTGGGGGGTGTGGATAACCTCCAGTCCCAGCAACCGCTGGCGTTGACGCGGGTGCGGGTGGTCTTGCGTGATGTGTCGGGCATCGATCAACAGGCGCTGAGCGCCGCCGGTGTCGCGGGCGTGATGCCTTTGGCGGACGGCGTGGTGCATCTGATTACCGGGCTGCGAGCTTAAGCCGGCAGGTGATGTGCGGCCTCAGGTCGCCCTTACTGTTTCTCAACCGCAGGTGTATCGTATTCGCCTTTTACAGGCCTTCAGGGTCTGTCGCTGATACGTGAGGTAGTTGAGTTCATGTCCTTTACCCGTCGCCAAATCCTCGGTGGCCTGGCCGGTCTTGTTGTCGTTGGTGTCGGGGCGGGGGGCGCGTCGCGTTATTGGCTCGGCAAAATGGCCGACGCCGAGGCGGGCCATGACTACGAACTGATCGCCGCACCGCTGGACGTCGAGCTGGTGCCGGGGCACAAGACCGAGGCCTGGGCATTCGGGCCTTCGGCGCCGGGCACCGAGTTGCGTGTGCGTCAGGGTGAATGGCTGCGGGTGCGCTTCATCAACCACTTGCCGGTGGCGACCACTATTCACTGGCACGGCATTCGTCTGCCGCTGGAAATGGACGGCGTGCCGTACGTGTCGCAACTGCCGGTGCTGCCGGGTGAGTACTTCGATTACAAGTTCCGCGTGCCGGACGCCGGCAGTTATTGGTATCACCCGCACGTCAGCAGCAGCGAAGAACTCGGGCGCGGGCTGGTCGGGCCGCTGATCATCGAAGAGCGCGAGCCGACCGGTTTCAAGTACGAAAAGACCCTGAGTCTGAAGAATTGGCACATTGATGACGACGGCAATTTCGTCGAATTCAGTATTCCCCGTGAAGCGGCGCGTGGCGGTACGGCGGGGCGGTTGTCGACCATCAACGGTGTGCCGACCCCGGTGATCGAACTGCCGGCCGGGCAGATCACCCGGGTGCGTTTGCTCAACCTCGACAACACGCTGACTTACCGCATCAATATTCCCGGTGTCGAAGCGAAGATTTATGCGCTGGATGGCAACCCGGTCGAGCCGCGCCCACTGGGCAAGGAATACTGGCTCGGCCCGGGCATGCGTATTTGTCTGGCGATCAAGGCACCGGCGGCGGGCGAAGAATTGTCGCTGCGCAACGGCCCGGTGCGTCTGGGCACGCTGCGTTCAGTGGCCAATAACGATGCTCCGACCGACTGGCCGAAAGCGCTGCCGGCCAATCCGGTGGCGGAACCGGACCTGGCCAATGCCGAGAAACTCAACTTCAATTTCGAATGGGTTGGTTCGGTGTCGGTCAACGTCGACAATGGCCGGCCGCCGAGCCTCTGGCAGATCAACGGCAAGGCTTGGGACATCACCGACAAGACCTGCGCCGACCGACCGATTGCCAGCCTGAAACTGGGACAGAGCTACATCTTCGAATTGAAGAACATGACCCAGTACCAGCACCCGATTCACCTGCACGGCATGAGCTTCAAGGTGATCGCGTCGAACCGGCACAAGATCATTCCGTACTTCACCGACACTTATCTGCTGGGCAAAAACGAGCGCGCGCAAGTGGCGCTGGTGGCTGATAATCCCGGTGTGTGGATGTTCCATTGCCACGTGATCGACCACATGGAAACCGGCCTGATGGCCGCCATCGAGGTGAAGTGATGCGCCAGATTCGCCCCGCGGCCATCATCGACCGCAGCCGTGACCGAGACTTCATGCACGAAGCCCTGACCCTCGCCGCACAAGGCGCAGCGCTGGGTGAAGTGCCGGTTGGTGCGGTGCTGGTACAGAACGGCGAGATTATCGGGCGCGGCTTCAACTGCCCGATCAGCACCAGCGATCCGAGTGCCCATGCGGAAATGGTCGCGATTCGAGCGGCGGCGCAGGCGGTGGATAACTATCGCCTGCCGGGCAGCACGCTGTATGTGACGCTGGAACCGTGCAGCATGTGCGCAGGCTTGATCGTGCATTCGCGGGTGGCGCGCGTGGTGTATGGCGCGCTGGAGCCGAAGGCGGGGATTGTGCAGAGTCAGGGACAGTTTTTTACCCAGGGCTTTTTGAATCACCGGGTGTTGTATGAAGGCGGGGTGTTGGCGGAGGAGTGTGGCGCGGTGTTGACCGAATTCTTCAGAGCCCGAAGAGCGAAAAGCCCCTCACCCTAACCCTCCCGAAACGTCGGACCGCCCATAGGGAGAGGGGACTGACCGAGCTGGATGGGCGAGGTCCGCCGACCTGAGATACCGAGTCGAACTCAAGTTTTGAAAAGCCCCAAGATCGGCTCCCTCTCCCTGGGGAGAGGGCTGGGGTGAGGGGTGGACTCACCGCGGAGTTTGAGAGGTTGTATTACTTCTTGGCAACGATCACCGCGCGCATCGGTGCCGGCAATCCTTCAATCGTTTTGCTGTGATCTTCCGGATCAAGGAAATCACTCAGCGACTGATACTTCATCCACTCGGTACCACGCTGCTCTTCAACCGTTGTCGTGCTCACATCCACGCAACGAATATCGGTGAAACCTGCACGACGCAACCACAATTCCAGCGCCGGCACCGACGGCAGGAACCACACGTTACGCATCTGCGCATAACGATCTTCCGGCACCAGCACCTGATGCTTGTCGCCTTCCACCACCAGCGTTTCCAGCACCAGCTCGCCGCCCTTGACCAGGCAATCCTTCAGCGCCAGCAAATGCTCGATCGGCGAACGACGGTGATAGAACACGCCCATCGAAAACACGGTGTCGAATCCTTCCAGATTCGGCGGCAGGTCTTCGAACGGGAAGGGCAGGTGCCACGCATTCGGCTCTGACAGGTAACGTTGCACGGCCTGGAACTGGCAGAAGAACAGCCAGTTTGGGTCAACACCAATCACGCTGTCCGCACCGGCGCCGAGCATGCGCCACATGTAGTAACCGTTGCCGCAGCCGACATCGAGGATGCGTTTGCCCTTCAGGTCCAGATGCGGGGCGACGCGCGACCATTTCCAGTCCGAGCGCCATTCAGTGTCGACGTGCACGCCAAACAGATCGAACGGCCCTTTGCGCCATGGCGACAGCCCCATCAACGCAGTGTGCATCTGCGCGCGGGTTTCATCGTCGCAATCGGTGTCGAGTTTCAGGCCGTTAAGCAGATCGACTTCGTTCGGCTGAATTTTCGGCAAGGCATCCAGCGCACTTTGCCAGCGCTCCAGATCGCCGTGACCTTTCTCCATTTTCTTGTCGAGTTGCGCTTGCAGGGTGTTGGCCCATTCGGCCAGCGGTGTGCCGGCCAGACGGCGGGCGAGGGGGGACAGATCAATCATGGCAAGGCAATCAACGAGGCAAAGTTAAGACACTGGAACCACGGCACGACTTTCGAGAACCCGGCCGCCAGCAGGCGTTCGCGGTGTTCTTCGAGGCTGTCGGGCTTCATGACGTTTTCGATGGCGCTGCGTTTCTGGGCAATTTCCAGTTCGCTGTAGCCGTTGGCGCGTTTGAAGGCGACATGCAGATCGGTGAGCAACGCGTGTTCTTCAGCATCGTTGAAGCGCAGCTTCTCCGAGAGAATCAACGCGCCGCCCGGCAGCAGCGATTGGCGAATGCGCGCGAGCAACGCGGTGCGTTGATCCGGGGCGATGAATTGCAGGGTGAAGTTCAGCGCCACCACCGAAGCCGGCTGGAAATTGAGGGCGAGGATGTCGCCTTCGATCACGTCCACCGGCAGCAACTCTTGGAACATCGAATCCTGACCGTTGAGGTATTCGCGGCAGCGTTCGACCATCGCAGCGGAGTTATCCACAGCGATCACGCGGCAACCGTCGGTGCGCACATGACGACGCAGGGCTTGAGTGACCGCACCCAGCGATGAGCCGAGGTCATAGAGCACGCTGTTCGGCTGGGCGAACTGCGCGGCGAGCACGCCGAGGTTTTCGACGATGGTCGGGTAACCCGGCACCGAGCGCTTGATCATGTCCGGGAACACCCGCACCACGTCTTCATTGAAGGCGAAGTCAGGCACCTGGGCTAAAGGCTTGGCGAAAATACGATCGGGTTCTTTGCTCACGGCGGTTCCGGCGGTGTCGGGGGAAAAGGCCGGCATTTTAGCCAAAAGGGCGGCGGGATGCTTGGATTGTCTGATAAAGCGCGGGGGATATTGCTCTGCCAGGCAGAGCGTGCAGCGGATGGCGGGAAGGAGCAATGAATGACCAAGTCGAGGAGCGAGACTTGGTCATTCATCATCAGGGTGAATTACCGACTACGCATAAACACATTGAATTTTGCTTTACCAACGACTCGCAGAGTTTCGGTACTATCGTCCTTGCCTTTAAAGTCAAAGTCCAAAATGTAGCTCAACTGTTCAGAGCTGTTTGCCACGACCTCAACGGTAACACTCCCGCTTTCAGGTTTGTAAGTGTAGAAAGTCAAGGAATCGTCATTGGCGCCAGACTCGAAATAATAGAGCTCTTGAAACGGGAACGCTGCGCCAGGGGTATAAGTGCCTGATTGAATATTGCGGGAAAAAACGAAGCTCATCCCTTTTTTGGAACTGCCAAAGCCGTTTTCATAGGCACGCCCAAGCAGTGCAATCGAATCGCTGTTGCTGTCCTGAGCGAACTCAAAGTTTTGAGTATAAAGCTCTACTCGATTGGAAATTTCGGCCTTGAGATCGCAGTTGACGGAGATAAAAGGATCCAACTGATGTGCAGAAGTTTTCTTCTTGAAAAAGCTCATGATGTTCTTCCTTGGTTAGATTGGTGATGAGTTAACGCCAAGGAATATTAAGCAGGCAGGAAAATACCGGCTACTGTCAGATCTGACAGGTTTTTATAACATTTCGAGATACGTTGAGCGGTTTATGGTTATGAACTTTGGTTAAGTTTTTCATCGTTATTGAACGCCGAAGCGGCAATACCCCACTGGCCCAGCCAGTAACTGAGAATAATGATGTACGGCGCAGCACTGAACGGCATAACGAATCGATCGATACCTATCACGCTGTCGGAAAATACGAATGCCAGTGCTCCCGCTGCCGCCAACAGTGCCGAACGTTTCGGCACATCGGTTCCCAGGCGGGCCAGCGCACGCCAGAGCATCGCACTGATCGCGGTGCCATAAACAATCACCGGCACCAGCAACGGCCCTAGCCCGCTGGAAATCAGAAGCCCCAGCAGCACCGCACCGACTGCGAGGGCAAGCACCAGCGGCAAAATCGCCAGACGCTTGCAGTCACTCAGATAAGCCTTTAGATAAGCCAGATGCGCGATCAGAAATGCGCCAAGTCCGAATACGAACAGGTCGCCCGGCCATGCCAGCAACACATCACCCAGCAACGAGAAAATCAGGCCGAGACTGATCCAGCGCCGATAGTCGCTGGGTGGCGCATCGTGCAGCCAGCCGAGCAGCGCCAGCACCGGCAGCGGTTTCACCAGCAAGCACAGCAACGCCGCATGGGTGCTGACACCGTAGAGAAACGTCACCGCGCCCATCAGCGCCAGAATCAGCCAGCCCACGATCAATTCACCGAAATGGCGCAGTCAAAGGTTTCCACCGGCAGCACTTCCGGCGCCCATGGCTGTTGCGATGTCAGGCGCAGGCGCCCGGTGCCGGGGGCGAAGGCCTGGAAGCGCCAGGTCGACAAACCTGCAGCACCAACGACACCAGCATCTTCCGGATTGCTGTAAACCTCAGGACTGAGTGCGCGCAGAACGCCGCCGGCGGAATCCTGAATGGCCCAGCGATAACCCGTGGTCGGGTTACTTGGCAGCATGATGATGAGGTTTTGCCCGTTGGTGAGCCGTACGGGGCATTCGCTTTGTTTTTCCACTGTCACGTTGTGTTTTGGTTGCGTGGCGCAGGCGGCCAGCAACGAAAGGGCGAGGGGGAGAAACAGGCGAGTGGGGGACATAAGGTTAGCGGCTCCGGGCGTTCACGACGAACGGCGAGCATAACTGAAGATGAGACAAAGTGTGACAGTGCCAAGCCCTCACCCTAGCCCTCTCCCAGGGGGAGAGGGGACTGACCGAGGTGTCTTGTGTCATACATCGACCTGAAAGACCGAGTCGATTATGGATTCAGCGAAGTACTTTCAGGTCGGCGTAGCTCTGCAATATCCCTCGGTCGGCTCGCTCTCCCAGGGGGAGAGGGGACTGACCGAGGTGTGTTGTGTCATACATCGACCTGAAAGACCGAGTCGATTATGGATTCAGCGAAGTACTTTCAGGTCGGCGTAGCTCTGAAATATCCCTCGGTCGGCCCCCTCTCCCTGAGGGAGAGGGCTGGGGTGAGGGGGGCTGTCTGTCAGAACAGGATCTTCGCCACATCCGCAAACTTCTTCGCGAAATGCACGGTAATCCCTTCCTTCAGATAATCCGGCAACTCCTCAAAGTTACCCCGATTCGGCTCCGGCAAAATCAATTCGAAGATCTTCTGCCGCCGCGCCGCAATCACCTTCTCACGCACCCCGCCAATCGGCAGCACATGCCCGGTCAGGGTCAATTCGCCCGTCATCGCCACGCCTTTCTTCGGCGGTTGATTACGTGCGAGCGAGAGCAGGGCGCTGGCCATGGTCACGCCGGCGCTCGGGCCGTCCTTCGGCGTGGCGCCTTCTGGCACGTGCAGATGGACAAAGGCTTCGTCGAAGAACTTCGCGTCACCGCCGAACTGCTTCAGGTGTGAGCTGACGTAGCTGTAGGCGATCTCCGCCGATTCCTTCATCACATCACCGAGTTGCCCGGTGAGTTTGAAGCCGCGATTGAGCGTATGAATCCGCGTCGCTTCGATCGGCAAGGTCGCGCCACCCATGCTGGTCCAGGCCAGACCGGTGATCACGCCGGTGCCAGACAGCACTTGTTCGTTGCGGAACACCGGATGGCCCAACGAGGCTTCGAGGTCTTTCGGCCCGAGTTTGATCACCGCTTTTGGGTCGTCGATGAGTTTCATCACCGCTTTGCGCACCAGTTTGCCCATTTGCTTCTCGAGCTGACGCACGCCGGCTTCACGGGCGTAACCGTCGATCAAGGCTTTGAGCGCGCTGTCGCTGATGCTCAGGCTGCCCTTGGACACACCGGCCTTTTCCAGCAGTTTCGGCCACAGGTGACGCTTGGCGATGGCGACTTTTTCTTCGGTGATGTAGCCCGACAGGCGAATCACTTCCATCCGGTCCAGCAACGGGCCGGGGATTGAATCGAGGGTGTTGGCGGTGCAGACAAACAGGACTTTCGACAAGTCCATGCGCAGGTCGAGGTAGTGGTCGAGGAATTCGACGTTCTGTTCCGGGTCGAGGGTTTCCAGCAGTGCCGAGGCCGGGTCGCCCTGGTAGCTCTGGCCCATCTTGTCGATCTCGTCGAGCATGATCACCGGGTTCATCACTTCGACGTCTTTCAACGCCTGCACCAGTTTGCCCGGTTGCGCGCCGATGTAGGTGCGGCGATGACCCTTGATCTCGGCTTCGTCGCGCATACCGCCGAGGCTGAAGCGGTAGAACGGTCGGCCAAGGGATTCGGCGATGGATTTGCCGACGCTGGTTTTACCCACGCCCGGCGGGCCGACCAGCAGCACGATAGAACCGCTGATCTCACCTTTATAAGCACCGACGGCGAGGAATTCGAGGATGCGATCCTTGATGTCGTCGAGGCCGGCGTGGTGTTTGTCGAGGACTTTGCGCGCGTGCTTGAGGTCGAGTTTGTCCTCGCCATACACGCCCCACGGCACCGAGGTC
This sequence comes from Pseudomonas chlororaphis, assembly GCF_000783395.1. Classification (GTDB taxonomy): domain Bacteria; phylum Pseudomonadota; class Gammaproteobacteria; order Pseudomonadales; family Pseudomonadaceae; genus Aquipseudomonas; species Aquipseudomonas chlororaphis_H. Next base: position 106,036 of record NZ_JSFK01000010.1, read on the forward strand.
GCCCAGTCGAGGTAGTTGCGGGTCACCGCGTACTCGGGCGAGCCGGTTTCGAGGATGGACAGTTTGTTCATTTCCTCTTCGAGGCGTTTCTGCACCTGCGCCGGCAGGACTTTGCCTTCCAGGCGCTGTTCGAACTGTTCAAGGTCGGCGCTGCGGTCGTCCTTGGTCAGGCCGAGTTCCTGCTGGATGACCTTGAGTTGTTCCTTGAGGAAGAACTCGCGCTGATGCTCGCCGATCTTGCGGTTAACTTCGGCGGAAATTTCTTTTTGCAGGCGCGCGACTTCGACTTCTTTGCGCAGCATCGGCAAGACTTTTTCCATGCGCTTGAGCATCGGCACGCAGTCGAGCACTTCTTGCAGCTCGGGGCCGGTGGCCGAGGTCAGGGCGGCGGCGAAGTCGGTCAGCGGCGACGGGTCGTTGGGGCTGAAGCGGTTGAGGTAGTTTTTCAGTTCTTCGCTGTACAGCGGGTTGAGCGGTAGCAGTTCTTTGATCGCATTGATCAGCGCCATGCCGTAGGCCTTGACCTCGTCGGTCGGCTCGGTGGGCTGGTGCGGGTATTCGACCTCCACCAGATACGGTGGGCGGTGGTGTTTCAGCCAGGTTTTGATGCGTACGCGGCTCAAGCCTTGGGCGACGAATTGCAGTTTGCCGTTTTCGCGGCTGGCGTGGTGGATTTTGACCAGGGTGCCGTATTGCGGCAGGGCGCCGGTGTCGAAGTGGCGCGGGTCTTCCTGGGGCGTGTCCATGAAGAACAGGGCCAGGGAGTGGTGTTCGGATTTGCTGACCAGTTCGAGGGTTTCAGCCCAGGGTTCTTCGTTGACGATGACCGGCAGGACCTGGGCCGGGAAGAACGGGCGATTGTGGATCGGGATGATGTAGACCTTGTCCGGCAGGTTTTGGCCGGGCAGGGCGAGGCCTTTGCCGGAGGAGGTGTGTTCGATGTTTTCGGCTTCGGTGTAGTCGTCGGGGTTTTCCGGGAATTCTTGCTGGTCGCTCATGGGGCACCTGCGCAATGGGGTATGGGTCTTAGATGGGGCAGGGTTTGGGTGGTTTCAATGGCGGGGGATGTTTCTGCTTGTGTGTTCAGGGTTTTGACAGGGTTCACGCTTTTGACTTGGCGGCCTCTGGGCCGACCATGTTGGGGGTGGTTGGTGTGTATATTCGTTATTTAGGTAACGGCGGCTTAGGGTTTCGCCCTGACGGCGACTCACTTTTTTGACAAACGCCTCAAAAAAGTAAGCAAAAAAACGCTTGCTCCTACGTGCGGCCCGCTCGCTGGGGCTCGGGGTTCCTTCGCTGCGGGATCGATCCGGGCGCAGCGCCTACGGTTTGCTTCGCTGCACCTCCTCTCGCTGTGTTTGGCTGCGCCAAACGGTCGCTGCGCTCCCAC
>NZ_JSFK01000011.1 GCF_000783395.1 Pseudomonas chlororaphis
GAGCTACACCGATGACCGATCCAACCACAAAACCCACACCCTTCGACCCCTGCCTTCACCGTCCAACCCGAGACCCCCCTCCTCGACGCCCTCGAACACGCCAGCGTCTACCTCAACTGCGCCGAAGCCCTCGCCCACCAAGCCCCCACTGCCACCCGCCCGGAACACTGCGGCTCTCTACACTGGGCCAGTCAGCAAATGCTCGCCACCGCCCGCGCGTTGGTACTGGCCTCCGTCGCCGGTCTGCACGCCGCGCAGGCCGGAGGTGAAGCATGAGTTCGCACATTTCGATGACGCACAACGAAGACAGCATTCCCGTGCTGCTGGTCTCCACCGAAGCCCCGCTGGATGTCCTGCACAGCAGCGCAGCCAGTCGCTTTCTGGCGGTGACACAGATGATGGAAAGTCTGGCCAGCCTGGACATCTCGTCCGCCAAAGGTGCCGATGTGCAGCAACTGGCCCATGCGGCGGCGATGTTGCTGCGTGATGGCTGTGACGTGATGGATGTGTTGGGTCGGCAGATTCGTTTGCGCGTCTGATAGCGGCAAGATGAAAAGATCGCAGCCTTCGGNNGGCTGCGATCTTTTGCTTTTTCAGCGAGGTCGAGTCAAACCTCTGAAACACTTTCAAATAACAATATTTCTCGTTTGACACTAAATCCCGGCCCCACCCTTCGTCTTTGAACAAACGGAATTTTTCCCTCGAAGACAAGGAGTCGGCTGCGATGTTCGCGCCCATCACCCGTTCCATGACCCTCACCCTAGGCCTGTGCAGCGCTGCTTTCAGCGCCGATCTGCTGGCTGAAGCCGAAGCCGAAAAACCGCCGCTGCCCGGCAATCCGGCGCTGGAGCTGGCCGCGACCAATGTCAGCGCGAAAGGCCTGGGCACCACCACCGAAAACACCGAGTCCTACACCACTGGCGCGATGAGCACAGCGACGCGGCTGAATCTGTCGATCAAGGAAACCCCGCAATCGGTGTCAGTAATCACCCGTCAGCAGATGGATGATTTCAAACTCGGTACATTGTCCGAGGCCATGCGCCAGACCACCGGTGTGGTCGTGCAGCATCTGGATTCGGATCGGGTCAGTTATTCGTCGCGTGGTTATGCGATCAACAACTTCCAGATCGACGGGATGCTCAACACCTTCGATCGCATGAAGTCCGACTCCGACACGATCATTTACGACCGTATCGAGGTGGTGCGCGGTGCCACGGGGCTGACCACCGGGGCCGGTGATCCGTCGGCGACCATCAACATGGTGCGCAAGCGTCCGACCGCGCAGTGGCAGGCGCTGGCCGGAGTCAGTGGCGGCAGCTACGACAATTACTACAGCTACGTCGATGTCGGCGGGCCGCTGGCGTTCGACGGTCGCCTTCGCGGGCGCACGGTGTTGGCCTATCGCGACAACCAGTCGATCAAGGACAAATATGCGCTGCAACGCGAGGTCGGTTATGGCGTGCTTGAGGCGGATCTGACCGATTCTACTGTGCTGGCGGTCGGTTACGACTATCAGAACAAGCATGTGCAAGGCTCGTCCTGGGGCACGGTGCCTTACTGGAATGCCGATGGCAGCAAGGCCGGTCTCGGCCGTTCGACCAACATGGCGACGTCGTGGAGTTCCTGGCCGCTGCAAGACAAAACCGCGTTCGCCACCCTCGATCAACAACTGGCCGGCGGCTGGCGCCTGAAAGCGGCGTACACCCATCGTGAAAGCAACACCGACGGCAAGGTCTATTACGGTGGTGCCGGTTTTCCTGCGGCTGATCGCAGCGGCATGATCGCCTACACCTCGCACATGATCGGCACGCAGAAAATGCAGGCGTATGACTTCAATGTCTCCGGTCCCTACTCGCTGCTGGGCCGAGAGCACGAAATGATGTTCGGCTACGGTGAGGCCGTGCGCCGCTCGAATTCCCCTTACACCATTGCCGGTGCGCGTCCCAAGGACTACGGGACCATCCGCGACTGGAAATACATGGGCGACATCGCCAAGTTCAGCGACACCGTTACTGACCTCACCGGGTCCAAGGACGATACCCGGCAGAAAGCCGGGTACATCGCCACGCGCCTGAGCCTGGCTGATGATCTGCACGCCGTGCTCGGCAGCCGATACGGCAGTTGGCAAGCGTCCAGTACCAGCAACAGTTACGACGCCAATCGGCAACTGACCGAGGTCGATTACACCAGCCAGAAACAGAACGACGTCTGGACGCCTTACGCCGGGCTGCTGTACGACCTGACCCCGGAATACACGGCGTACGTGAGTTACACCGACATCTTCAAGCCTCAGGGCAACCGCGACAAGAATCGCAAATACATCGATCCGGTGGTCGGCAAAAACTATGAAGTGGGCATCAAGGGCAGCCTGCTCGAGGAACGCCTGAACCTGTCTACGGCGGTGTTCTGGAGCAAGCAGGATAACATCGCCGAACTCGATAACTCGGTACCGGCGGATCCGGTTACCCGTGAGCAGTTCTACAAATCCGGCGGCAAGGGCAACAAGGTCAACGGCTTTGAAGCTGAAGTGTCCGGCGAAATCCTTCAGGGCTGGAACATGACCGCCGGTTACACCTATACCCATTCGGTCAACGGCGAAAGCGAGCGCACCAACACCAATCAGCCGATGAACCTGTTGCGTGTCTCCACGGCGTACCGTCTGCCGGGTGAATGGCAGGCGCTGACCGTGGGCGGCGCGGTGAACTGGCAAAGCGATGTGTATGGCACCTCCAGCCGACCGGTTGCCGGCGACACCGAGGAAGCGCGAATCGCCCAGAACGCCTATACCGTGGTCAATCTGATGTCGCGCTACGAGTTCGACCGGCATCTGTCGGCATCACTGAACGTCAACAACCTGTTCGACAAGAAGTATTACGACAACGTCGGCTTCTATAACGGTGTGTACTGGGGTGACCCGCGCACCGTCACCCTGAGTCTCGACTGGAAGCTCTGACCCCCGCCCCTCGGGCGCGGCGCACCTGTGCTTGATGTGCGCCGCGTCTGTCTGATATCGCCCCGCAACATGCTGCAAAACCTACACTGAATCGGCGTTAACCCCGTGTTAATTCATGCCACCCAGACTCTCTTCCGAGATCTGCTTCATGGACGAACGGCTCCCACTTGTTCAGTAGGAGGCACCATGAAAATCACTACCGCAATCCTTGCCGGGCTGTTTGCCCTGGGTTCTGCCAGCGTCTTCGCCGAGGGCGGCGCTGAGCGCATGCGTTATTACTACGACAACTTCCCGGTCCACCACGCCCAGAGCGAGCAGAAGAGCGACGCCAACGCGAAAGAAATTCGCGTTCCCGCCGATCAGACGGCGCAAGTGACCGAGTCTTACCGCGACTGAGATTTAGCGAGCAACCGATGGACCTCCCGTGGCTCCGCTCTGGCCTGGGAGAAGACAGTTTGGCGCCCTGATTGGGGCGCCTTTTTTTGTGATCATTCTGTTGATTAATCAGGATTGGATGTCCGGCTTTCGACTTGTGGTGAATTCGCCCCTCATCGGAACGCCGCCCGCCCAGCCCTCTCCCGACGGAGGGGCGCTGTTTTGTGGTGTTTTCGGGATGGGAGTTTGCCTGGTAGGGAGGATTGGGTGTTCGTCGATTGATTTGTGCTGGATTCGCCCCTCACCCCAGCCCTCTCCCCAAGGAGAGGGAGCTAGTTTGTGGGCTTTTCAAACCTGAGTTCGGCTTGATGTTTCAGGTCGGCGTACCTTGCCCAAACACCTCGGTCAGTCCCCTCTCCCTATGGGCGGCCCGACGTTTCGGGAGGGTTAGGGTGAGGGGCTTTTCAGGCTTTCAGGCCTGCAGATTTTTGATCCAGAACAGCATCTGCCCATGATTGGGGTCGAACATGCCCGGCGCGAAGCCGAACTTGCGGTAAGAACCCTGCGCCACGGCGTTGCCTTCGAGCACTTCAAGAGTGATCTTGCAGCAACCGCGCTGACGAGAGATTTCCTCGACTTTCTGCAGCATTTTCTGGCTCAGGCCGAGACCACGAAACTTGCCCACCACCGCCACGTCGTGAACATTGACCAACGGTTTGCAGGCAAACGTGGAAAACCCTTCAAAGCAGTTCACCAACCCCGCCGGTTCACCCCCGACAAAGGCCAGCACGCTGAACGCATGCGGGCGTCGTGCCAGTTCTTCGGGCAGCCGACGCAACAGCTCAGGGTCAAGCGAATGACCGCCGCCCATCGGGTCTTCTGCGTAATGATTGAGCACGATACCGATGGCCTCGGCGTGCGTTGGATTGCTGTAGCTGGCCTGAAGTACAAGAATCTCTGCGGAATCCATTTCCATCCCCGAACACAAAAGCCCCGGCGCGCAAAGTGCGTGCTGAAAGGTTGCCTGACCTTAGCGCGGGGGTGATCGGGCGGGCAACCCGCAAATGCAAAAGATCTTTTGCTTTATCAGTGCCCCCAGATCAACTCTTCGGTCCAGCCCAGTTCGGCGAAGTCCTCGGCGCGCAATTCGCTCTCGCCGACACAGAAAAACTCATCCAGTTGCGGCGGGTTCACTGCAGTATCGCTGAGCACCGCGTGCACCTGCCCCCGGTGGTGAATCTGGTGTTCAAACAGGTGCGACAGCATGCGCAAACGGCTGTCGTGCTGCGGCGTATCACGGGCGATGGTGACGATCCGGGCCAGATCGGCATCGCGCAGTTGCTCGCAATAAGCAATCAGCCGCCGATCAACGTGAGCCTGCTCTTCACGCAGCTGCGGGCCGTCGGTAAACGGCTCGTCCGCATTGAAAAACACATAGCAGTCCGGATGCGGCTCGGCCCCGCGCAGTTCGCGTTCCAGTGCATCGACGTAGAACCAGTCGCAGGTGAGGATGTGATTGAGGGTCAGACGAATGCTCGGGAAGAAACTCACCCGAGGCGCCGCCAGATCTGCCGCGTCAAGCTGCGACCAGGCCTTGGCCAGTCGATGATTGGCCCAGGCATTCTGGTAAGCCATGGTCAGCAAATGATGGGATAACGCTTGGCTCATGTCGGCGCCCTCTTCACTCAAGCTTCGGCAAAACGCTGCAGCTGCATCTCCTGCAAGCGACTGAAGGTGCGGCGGAACGGGAACTCCAGATAACCCTCGGTATACAGCGCGTCCATCGGCACCTGGGCCTCGATGTACAGCGGCACCTTGCGGTCGTAGCACTCGTCGACCAGCGCGATGAAACGCCGCACGCCATCGTCGTGAACCGACAATTGCGGCAGCTCGCGGTCACCGGCCACCACACGTTGCGCACCGTCTTCGGTGCCGCGCGCGATGCGCCCTTCGCGTTTCTGTGCGCTCAGGTTGGGCACCTCGCTCAACAGAATAGCTGTGTAGCGGTCGCACAGCGCGATGAAATCCATGGCGGCGAACGGTTGCTCGCAGAGATCCGCGTAGCGGCACCACACCACCGTTTCACTGGCCTTCACCACGTTCAATCGGCGATGCCCGACCGACACCGGTTCAGCGCTGGCCGGTTGCCCGGCGGTCAGTGCCTCAAAGACTTCGTCCAGCGCACTGACCGCAGACGTGGCCACAAAGTAGCGTTGCAGGCCCGCCCCCGGATGCAGTCGATGATCCTCGGCGCCATTCACCGCCACCACCTGCATATGCGCTTTGATCGCGGCAATTGCCGGTACAAAGCGGTCGCGGTTGAAGCCATCGGCGTACAAATCATCCGGCGGCAGATTGGACGTACAAACAATCACCACGCCTTCGTCGAACATCACCTGAAACAACCGCCCGAGAATGATCGCGTCACCGATGTCGTTGACGAACAACTCATCGAAGCACAGCACCCGCACCTCGGCCGCCAGCTCTTTGGCCAGCGCGCGCAACGGATCGGCAATCCCGGTCAACTGGAACGAGCGCTGATGCACCCAGCCCATGAAGTGATGAAAGTGTTGGCGTCGCGCCGGCACCCGCAGGCTCTGATAGAACTGATCCATCAGCCAGGTCTTGCCGCGCCCGACCGGCCCCCACAGATAAACGCCGGTGACCGAACGGGCCCCGGCGTGCAGGGCTTCATGGCATTTTTGCAGCGCCCAGACCGCGTGTTCCTGGGCTTCATCCTGGATGAAGCCCTTGTGTTGCACGGCGTGTTGCCAGGCGCTGAGGGGGGAGTCGAAAGTCATGCGCGGCAGTATGCCACGACTGCCACTACGACAAAGATCAGCATCGGCAACCATCTGTTCATCGTCACGCCGGGCAGATCGAATGACCGTTGAGCAACAAGGCCCTTGACGCCTAATATTACCGACATCATATTGAGCGAAATATGTTGCTCGTAATTTTACTCTTGCCACTCTTTCTATCGGGAGCGTCGCCATGCATTACAAGGTTTTCGGCCGCAAGACCGGCCTGCGCGTATCGGAACTGGCGTTGGGCGCCGGCAATTTTGGCACCGGCTGGGGTCACGGCGCTGAACGTGATGAAGCCAAACGCATCTTTGATGGCTTTCTCGATGCCGGCGGCAATTTCATTGATACCGCCAATGGCTATCAAGGCGGGCAATCGGAAACGATGCTCAGCGAGTTCATTGCGCCGGAACGTGACCGGCTGGTGATCGCCACCAAATACAGCATGGGCACAACCCCGGCCGACGGCATTTCCCACACTGGCAACAGCCGTAAAAACATGGTTCGCGCGGTTGAGGAAAGCCTTAAACGCCTGAACACCGATCACATCGATCTGTTCTGGGCCCACGTGACCGATGGCGTGACGCCCATGGAAGAAATCCTGCGCGGTTTTGATGACCTGGTGCGCGCCGGCAAGATTCACTATGCCGGTTTGTCGAACTTCCCGGCGTGGCGCATTTCCCGCGCCGACGTACTCGCAGAAGTGCGCGGCTTCGCGCCGATTGCAGCGATTCAGGTCGAGTACAGCCTCGCCGAACGCAGCGCCGAGCGCGAATTGCTGCCGATGGCTGAAGCGCTTGGACTTGCGGCAACGCTGTGGTCGCCACTGGCCGGTGGCTTCCTGACCGGCAAGTATCGCGGTGGTGATGACAACAATCGCGCCAGCAAACTCGGCATGTTGGTGCATGCGGAAAAAAGCGCCCGCGAAACCGCCCTGCTCGATACGTTGCTGGCCGTGGCCGCAGAAATCGACGCCAGCCCGACCCACGTCGCTATCGCCTGGTTACGCGAAAAAGCCCGCCGCTCGACGACCGCGCTGATCCCCATCCTCGGCTCGCGCACCCGCGAACAACTCGACGCCACTCTCGGCGCACTCGACGTGCAACTGAACGAGCAACACATGACGCGGCTTGAAGACAGCAGCAGCGTGCCGGCCGGCGTGCCGCACGAAACGATTGCCAGTTCCGCGCCGCGCTTTACCGGCCCGCAGACGTTGGACTTACCGATCATCCCGGTAGCCTGAACCGGCTCGCGTCTCCACGGGATAATCGTTCCCACGCTCCCGCGTGGGAACGCCTCAACGGACGCTCCGCGCTCGGTCGTGGACGGGACGCGGAGCGTCCCAGGCTGCATTCCCACGTAGAGCGTGGGAACGATCATCGGCGGCAGGTTTAGAAATCAACCTTGTGTCGGGCGGCGTAGAGGCAGAGCATTTCCATCGCCAGTGTGGCGGCGGCCAGCGAGGTGACGTCGGCGTGATCGTAAGCCGGGGCGACTTCCACCACGTCCATCCCCACCAGATTGATCCCGCGCAGACCGCCGAGAATCTCCAGCGCTTGCACGGTGCTCAAGCCTCCGCAGACGGGCGTGCCGGTGCCGGGAGCGAAGGCCGGGTCGAGGCAGTCGATGTCGAACGTCAGGTACACCGGGTTATCGCCGACCCGGGCGCGGATCGCCTCGACAATCGCTTCGCAACCACGGCGATGCACCTGCCGGGCGTCCAGCACCTGAAAACCCATGTGATCGTCATTGGTTGTGCGCAATCCGATCTGCACCGAACGCGCCGGATCGACCAGACCTTCGCGCGCCGCGTGCCAGAACATGGTGCCGTGATCGACCCGTTTGCCCTCTTCGTCCGGCCAGGTGTCGCTGTGCGCATCGAAGTGGATCAGCGACAGCGTGCCGTGCTTGCGCGCGTGGGCCTTGAGCAGCGGATAGCTGATGAAGTGATCGCCGCCAAACGTGAGCATGGCGCTGCCGGCGTTGAGAATGTGCTCGGCATGGGCTTCGATGCTTTGCGGAATGCTCTGCGGCGAGCCGTAGTCAAAGTCGCAGTCACCGTAATCAATCACAGCCAAGTGATCGAACGGGTCAAACGTCCACGGCCAGTGGCGTTCCCAGGCAATGCCGGTGGACGCGGCGCGAATCCCCCGTGGCCCGAAACGTGCGCCGGGGCGGTTGCTGGTGGCGGTGTCGAATGGCACCCCGCTGACCGCAACATCAACGCCGCGCAGGTCTCGGCTGTAGCGCCGACGCATGAAACTGGTGATGCCGGCGTAGGTACTTTCAGCGGCGGTACCGTAAAGGCTGTCACGGGTGATTGCCTGATCATTTTGCATGGGCACATCCATCGTGGTGCTCCTGTTGTTATTGATGGCTACGGAAAGTGGTCCACAGACGCGTGCGCTGACGCATGTCCTTGAGGCTCATGCTGCGGTCGGCATAAAGGCGCGCGCGCACATCGTTCGGCGGATAGATGTCGGGATCGTTGCGCACGGCCTCATCCACCAGCGGCGTGGCGGCCTGGTTGGCGGTGGCGAAAAACAGCGTATTGGTCAGTTCGGCCACTGAATCGGGGCGCAGCATGAACTCGATAAACGCCCGCGCGGCTTGCGGGTGCGGCGCGTCTTTGGGGATGGCCAGATTATCCTGCCACACCAGCGTGCCCTCCTTGGGAATGCGGTACGCCACTTCAAACGGTTTGTTGGCCTTGTGTGCCTGATCGGCGGCCATGCTCGCATCGCCGTTGTAGGTCAGCGCGAGGCACACGTTGCCGCTGGCCAGATCATTGATCTGCCGGCCGGTGGCGACGTACAGCACTGACGGCTGGAGTTTCTGCAACAACGCCTCGGCGGCAGCCAGATCATTCCTGTCCGTGCTGTAGGGATCTTTACCCAAGTAATGCAGGGCCAGACCGATGACCTCCTGCGGCGAATCGAGGATCGCGATCCCGCAATCCTTGAGCTTGCTGGCGTTCTCGGGTTTGAACAGCAGGTCGAGGCTGTTCAGCGGTACATCGGGCAAGCGCTGCTTCACCGCCTCGACGTTCATGCCCAAACCCAAAGTGCCCCAGGTGTAAGGCACGCCGTAGCGATTACCGGGGTCGACGGCGGCCATTTTCTCCAGCAAGTCCGGATCAAGATTGGCGTAGCCCTTTAGCCCCTCGTGGGGAATTTCCTGCAACGCGCCGGCCGCCAGTCCCCGCGCCAGAACGCTGGACGACGGCACCACCACGTCATAACCACTGCCGCCGGTGAGCAACTTGGTCTCAAGCACCTCGGAGGTGTCGAAGGTGTCGTAACGCACGTGAATGCCGGTTTCCTGCTCGAACCGTTGCAGGGTTTGCGGCGGCACGTAATCGGCCCAGCTGTAGAGATTGAGGGTTTTGTCCTCGGCCTGAGCCTGAAGAGCCACGGACAGCAGCAGCGCGGGGAAACACAGCTTGAACACGGGAGCCATGACGAACACCTGACCGGAGGAAGTGGTTGCAGGATGCGCCGTCGGATACATTAGAAAAATTGCCGAATAATTATCCTGACTTTATCTCGGAGTAATGTGATGTTGGGTCAACTGCACGACGTCGATTTGCTGCTGTTGCGCCTGTTTGTGCGGGTGGTCGAGTGCGGTGGTTTCAGTGCGGCCCAGGGTGATCTGGGCCTGAGCCAGTCGAGCATCAGCCAGCAAATGGCCAAACTGGAAACCCGCCTCGGCTACCGTTTGTGCAGCCGTGGCAAGGGTGGTTTCAGTGTCACGCCCAAGGGTGAGCAGCTCTTGATCGCGGTGCGCGCGCTGTTTGAATCGATCGAAACCTTCCGTCATCAATCCAACGGCGTCGCCGGGCGCTTGATCGGTGAAGTGCGTCTGGGGATTTCCGAATCAGTCGATCAATCCGTGTTGCAACGGGTGGCCGAGGCGATCCGGCGTTTTCGCGAGCGTGATGAGTCGGTGCGCATCGAGCTGATCAGTGCCATGCCCGGCGAGATGGAACGGCTGTTGTTGCAACAGCGGCTGGATCTGGCGATCGGTTATTTCTCGCAAGTGCAAAGCGCCTTCGACTATCGCCAGTTGTTCAGCGAAACCCAGCATTTGTACTGCGCTGCCGGTCATCCGTTGTTCACCGATGAGGCGCCCAGCGACGCCGCGTTACTGGCCTGCGACCGGGTCGATCACCCCTACCGCTTTCTGCGCAGTGACGAGCCGTTTCAGGGCAAGGTCTGCTCGGCGCGCTCGGAGCAGGTTGAAGGCACGCTGACCTTTATTCTGTCCGGCAAACATGTCGGTTATCTGCCCGATCACTACGCGCGGGGCTGGCAAGCCAAGGGCCTGCTGCGGCCAATCCGCGAGGGCGAGTTGAGTTTCGAGGTGGCGTTTCATCTGGCCCGGCATCGGGCACAGGTGCCGGGGGATGCGCAAAAGGCGTTTGAAGAAGATCTGCTCGCAGCCTTCTCCTGATACATCTCGCTGTAGAATCTGCCGCAGGCTGCGATCTTTTGATCTTAAAAGATCGCAGCCTCGTTTCACTCGACAGCTCCTACACAGCCGTCTACCGCTAGCGGCCAATAAAACCTGACCTTTCAGGCAGTTATTGCTCGTTGCCCTCGCCGCCCTCTTCCGGCATCCTGCGCCTCCATTTTCTGACCCGGCCCCGCCTCGCGGCGCGCAAAACACCATGACCGCCTCTGAAAAAGCCCCGCGCAACAACGACCTGATTTACGGCCTCAACGACCGCCCGCACCTGACTGCCACCGTATTCGCCGCGCTGCAACACGTGTTGGCCAGCTTCGTCGGCATTATTACTCCCACCCTGATCATGGGCGGCGCCCTCGGGCTGCAAAGCGAAATCCCCTACCTGATCAGCATGGCGCTGTTCGTGTCCGGCCTCGGCACCTTCGTCCAGGCCAAGCGCTTCGGCCCGGTCGGTTCGGGACTGTTGTGCCTGCAAGGCACCAGTTTTTCCTTTATCAGCGTGATTCTCAGCGCCGGGTTCATGGTCAAGGCGCGCGGCGGCGGCACCGATGAAATCCTCTCGACGATCTTCGGCGTGTGCTTTTTCGCAGCCTTCATCGAGGTGGTGCTGAGCCAGTTCATCGGCAAACTGCGCATGCTGATCACCCCGGTGGTCACCGGCACCATCATCACGTTGATGGGCCTGTCGCTGATCAAAGTGGCAATGACTGACATCGCCGGCGGCTTCGGCGCGCCTGATCTGGGCGCGGCCAGCCATATCTTCCTCGCCGCGTTGGTGATCGGCACCATCGTCGTGCTGAACCGCGTCGACGTACCGTTTCTGCGCCTGGGCGCGATCGTTATCGGCCTGACTTTGGGCTATGTGGTCGCATGGCTGATGGGCACCGTGGACTTCGCCTCGATGCCCGAGGTGCCGCTGGTCAGCGTGCCGGTGCCGTTCAAGTACGGTTTCAACTTCGACTGGGTGGCGTTCGTGCCGGTGGCGGTGATTTTCCTCGTGTCACCGCTGGAGGCTGCCGGTGATCTGACCGCCAACTCGATGATCTCGCGGCAACCGGTCAAAGGCCCGCTGTACATTCGCCGGATCAAATCCGGCCTGCTCGCCGACGGCCTCAATTCGGCGATGGCTGCGGTGTTCAACAGCATGCCGATGGTGACCTTCGCGCAGAACAACGGCGTGATTCAGCTGACTGGCGTGGCCAGCCGTTACGTGGCTTTCTTCATTGCCGGTTTGCTGGTGCTGCTGGGGCTGTTCCCGATGATCGGCGCGGTGCTGCAACTGATGCCGAAACCGGTACTCGGCGGCGCCGAACTGGTGATGTTCGGCACTGTGGCGGTGGCCGGGATCAAGATCCTCGCCGAGGCCGGTCTGCATCGGCGCAACATGCTGATCGTGGCGATTTCGCTGGGCATGGGCCTGGGCATCGCGGCGGTGCCGGAAGTATTGCGCGAACTGCCGCAAGCGCTGCGCAACATCTTCGAATCGCCAATCACTGTCGGCGCGTTGTGCGCTATCGTGCTGAACATCTTCCTGCCGGAAGAATTCATAGAGCTGGAAGAAGACGATTTCGACCCGGAAGCTTCTATTCTGCAGGTCATGGAAAACCCCGATATGCCGGCCAAAGGTGAACCTGCCCCAGCGGCGGCTGTCGCACAGTTGAACCGCTAACGTCTGGCCTCTAAACGAAAGGGCTGAGCCGATAACGGTTCAGCCCTTTTTTGTTGAGAGACTGTTTATGCGCCGCTTGCACGCCGTCATTCTGTCGTTACTGCTGCTGTCCCTCAGCGCCTGCGCGCTGTTCCCCAACCGTGATCCGGTGAACATCAACGTGGTCGGTCTCGAACCGTTGCCGAGCCAGGATCTGGAAGTACGTTTCGCCATCAAGTTACGCGTACAGAACCCTAATGAAACAGCCATCGACTACAACGGCATCGCCTTGGATCTGGAGGTCAACGGCCATTCGCTGGCCTCCGGTGTCAGCGATCAGAGTGGCTCGATCCCACGGTTTTCCGAAAGCATCGTCACGGTACCCGTCAGCATCTCGGCGTTCTCGGTACTGCGCCAGACCCTCGGTCTGAGCCAGACGCAAACCCTCGACAACCTGCCTTACGTGCTGCGCGGCAAACTCGCCGGCGGCTTGTTCGGCACCATGCGTTTCGTCGACAGCGGCAAGCTCAGTTTGCCCAAAACCAGTGCCGCGACCTGGTAAAAATGCGCTAGCCTGCTTCGTTCCTTAAAGACATTCATGGAGGCTGCAGGTTTATGGAAGACACACCGACGCTGTACACCGAACGACTGATCCTGCGCCCATTGCAACTGGCCGACGCCGACGCCGTGCAACGCGAATTTCCGCATTGGGACGTGGTGCGCTATCTGAACGCGGCCGTGCCATGGCCGTATCCGGAGGACGCTGCCCTCGCCTATCTGCGCGATATTGCCTTGCCGGCGGTCGTGGCGGGCAAGGAATGGGCCTGGACGATTCGCCTGAAATCGGCACCGGAGCAATTGATCGGCAAGATCAGCCTGATGGATCAGACGGACAACCACCGCGGTTTCTGGCTGGCGCCGGCGTGGCAAGGTCAGGGGTTGATGACTGAGGCCAGCGCGGTGGTGACCGATTACTGGTTCAACGTTCTGCAACGCCCGGTGATGCGCGTGCCGAAAGCGGCGCCGAACATCGGTTCGCGCAAGCTCTCGGAGCGCGTGGGGATGCGCTTGATCCGGACTGATGAAGGCGATTTCGTCGGTGGGCGTTTTCCACGGGAGCTTTGGGAAATCACCCGCGAAGAATGGCAGCAGCGCCATAAAAACGTAGCCTTGTGAAGCACCCCTGCTCGCGAATGCGTCGTCACACTCAATAACTTCGTTGACTGACACTCCGCATTCGCGAGCAGGCTCGCTCCCACAGATTCTCTATAAGTCTGGGGTCAGGTGTTGAAGCGCACCCCGGGTTTGGCGCGTTCATCTACTGACAGTTCAAACACATCCGGCCGCGCATAGTGCCCGACCACATCGTAGTCATAGCGCGCCCGCACCAGTTCATCGGTGTCGATTTCAGCCGTGAGCAACCCAGCCTCACCGCGCAACGGCCCCGCCAGCACATCCCCCATCGGCCCGACAATCACGCTGCCACCGGCAATCAACGGCCGGTCCGCCGGCCAATTGGCGATCTCCACACCCAGTTCGTTGGGCGAAGCCTGCACCTGACACGCACTGACCACAAAGCAGCGGCCCTCATGGGCGATATGACGCATGCTGACCTGCCACATTTCGCGCTCATCGACGGTCGGCGCGCACCAGACCTCAATGCCCTTGGCGTACATCGCCGTACGCAGCAGCGGCATCATGTTTTCCCAACACACCACCGCGCCGAGCTTGCCGACCTGCGTCTCGAGCACCGGCAGGGTCGAGCCGTCGCCCTTGCCCCAGATCAGCCGTTCGGTGCCGGTCGGCATCAGTTTGCGGTGTTTGGCGATGAGCCCGCCCTGCGGATCGAAATACAGCGCCGTGCAATACAACGTGCTGCCGGCGCGCTCGATCACGCCGATCACCAGATTGGCCCCGGTGCGTGCCGACAAACCCGCCAGTGCTTCTGTTTCGGCACCCGGCACATCAATGGCGTTGGCGAAGTAGCGGGCGTAGGCCTCGCGCCCTTCGGGCAGGCGATAACCCAATTGCGTGCCAAAGCCCTCACCTTTTGGATAACCGCCCAGCAGCGCTTCCGGCATCACCACCAGCGCCGCGCCGGATTCGATAATTGCGCCCTCCCAGCTGAGAATCTGTTCCAGGGTGGCGTCTTTGCCTTCGGGCAAGGCGCCGATTTGCAGCGCAGCAACAATTGATTTGGGCATCGCGGTGACTCCATCAGGTTCAGATGTTGCTGATTCTGCGGCGCCACGCGATCATGAATAAAGCCCCGAACACTGCTGAATGATATGAGCCAAATGAATATCGCCACCGTCGACCTCAACTTGCTGAAAGTCTTCGAAGCCCTGCACGAAGAATCCAGCGCCAGCCGCGCGGCGTTGCGTCTGGGCGTGACGCAATCGGCCGTCAGTGCGGCGCTGCGCCGGTTACGTGAGGTTTACGGCGATCAATTGTTTGTGCGCACCGGGCGCGGACTGGCACCGACACTCAAAGCCAATCAATTGAAACCGGTGGTCAGCGAGGCACTGAACAAATGTCGGCAAAGTCTGGCAATGGTCGACCCCGCCGCCAATCAATACGACGGCCGCTCGGTGATTGTCGGGCTGTCGGATGACTTCGAGATCGCCTACGGTCGCTGCCTGATCGAGGAAATTGCCCGCAGTGCGCCGAAGCTGCGCTTGATTTTTCGTCAGACCCACAGCCAGATCGTCGCCCGCGCCCTGATGGACCGCAGCATCGATCTGGCAATCACGGCGGGTGGCTTTGCCGAACGCCTGCTCAGTCGTCAGGTATTGGGCGAAGGTGGTTATGCCTGTCTGCTCGACCCGGCGAGTCTTGCACCCGGCCAGCAGCAGATCGACCTCGACGAGTTCGTCGCCCGCGAGCACATTCTGGTGTCGTCCGGCGGTTTTATCGGCATCACCGATGAAGGTTTGGCGGCGCTGGGCCTGAGTCGACGGGTGTGCGCCTCGACCACGCATTTCGCCGCGTTGCCCTGGCTGCTCAAGGGCAGTCGAGCGGTGGCGACGATTCCGGCGCATGCCGCCGAGAGTATCGCGGCACTCAGCGGTCTGGCACTGCTGCCCTGCCCGCTGAAATTACCGCGTTACCCGATCGAACTGGGCTGGCGCACCAGCACGCAGATCGATCCGGTGGTGGTCAAAGTGCGCGAGGCGATTGCCGCCACGTTCGCCTGAGACTTTACTTGTTGGCGGCCATCAGGCGATTGACTTCACTGCGCACCATGTTGGCGAACTCCGGCGGCGACATGCCGTCCAGTTCAGCGCGGACCCATTCGGCCCATTTGCCTTTGCGCTTGGCACGCTCGCCGAACAAACGCGCGGCTTCGCCTTTGGCTTTGCCCAGATTGTTCTGCCAGAGTTCGAACAGACGGGATTTCTCGTCTTCCAGCGCGGCGCGCTCTGCGAGTGATTTGTCGGCCAGATTGAAACTCATGGGGAATTATCCTGCTGCGTAAAATGGCGACATCTTACACGCTCGACGGAAATCTCCCGCGCAGGTTTTTCTTTCTGACCTAAATTCAGTGCAACTTTTCAGTAAGCGCCACACTCCATTGATCACTGTCCATTCAACTGCAAGGAGTCACCCAATGGCCCGCAAATCCGCCGTGCAAGCCGCCGAAGATCAAATCAAGGATCAAGCCTTCAGCGAACTTCAGGCTCTGATCGAAGAGTCCGACAAACTGCTCAAAAGCAGCGCCTCACTGGTCGGCGAAGAAGCGGAAACGCTGCGCGGACAAATCGCCCTGAAACTGCAACAGGCGCTGGATTCGGTATCTAGCGTACGTGATCGAACCCAACCGGCAGTAGAAGCCACCGAAAGCTACATCGGCGGTCATCCGTGGCAGACCGTGGCAATCTCCGCCGGTTTCGGTCTGGTGGTCGGTTTGCTGCTCGGCCGTCGCTGAGTCAAACACACAAAAAAAAGGCGAACCCGCCGGGTTCGCCTTTTTTATGCCTGCATGTTTTTGCCAGTTTGGCCGCGTTCAAAACCTGAGCTCAGCTCGATCTTTCACGTCGGTGCACATCCCCCCCTCACCCTAGCCCTCTCCCCCTGGGAGAGGGCTAGGGTGAGGGGCCTTTGCTCTTTGCTCACACCCCCGCCAACTCACGCAACTGCGCCAACGTCTGCGCCTCCAGCACAATACCTTCAGCCAACGATTTGCTGCGCTGCCAATGCCGACGATCCCCCGGTAAACGCTTGAGTCCGACACCGTGCATCTGCCGCACCAATTCGCCACTTCGTTCGGCAAAACCCTGCCCGGCAGCTTTACTCGGATCGATGACGATCAACAGTTGCCCGGTCCACGGCGTTTTCGCCCCGGGATGATTGGACCAATCGAATTCAAAGGAGAAATTGCCTCCCGTCAGCGCTGCGGCCAACAGCTCAACCATCATCGACAGCGCCGAGCCTTTATGGCCACCGAACGGCAACAGCGCTCCACCCTCAAGAATCGCCTTGGGGTCCTGAGTCGGCTGGCCGAGGCTGTCCACGCCCATCCCGGCCGGCAACCGCTCACCTTTGCGCGCGGCGATCTGCACGTCGCCATGGGCAATCGCGCTAGTGGCCAGGTCGAAGACAATCGGCGCGGCGCCGGCCCGGGGTGCGGCAAACGCAATCGGATTGGTACCGAACAGCGGCCGGTCGGCACCATGGGGCACCACGCAGGTCATGCTGTTGACCACGCTCAGCGCCACCAGGCCTTCATCAGCGAAAGGCTCGACGTCCGGCCACAACGCGGCGAAGTGATGCGAGTTGCGAATCGCCAACACGGCAATCCCGGCACTACGCGCCTTCTCCACCAGCAACGGCCGGGCGGCGGCCAGCGCCGGTTGCGCGAAACCGTTGCCGGCATCGACACGGACAAATCCGGAAGCGACATCTTCGACTTGCGGCACCGCGTGGCCGTTGACCCAGCCACTTTCAAGGGTCGAGACATACCCGGGAATGCGGAACACGCCGTGGCTGTGGGCACCATCGCGCTCGGCCCCGGCGCAGTTGGCGGCCAGTACTCGAGCGACTTCGACAGAGGTGCCGTGGCGCAGAAATATCGTTTCAAGCAGTTGCGTCAGCGCGTCGAGAGACAACGAGGACGAGATAGCAGAAGACTCATGATCGTGTGGCGCAGACATCTGAAGCTCCAGAATGATTATTGGAGGGAACAACAGCGTACGGACGACTTGCTCGCCGATTAACCATGGCCGAGCTGTCGGCTGTCAACCCTTCGACTGCAGTCTGCGGTGAGACTTTCTCAGCAATGCGATAACTATCTACCACCTGCCCGTCAACGCTGCCTCTTAGCCTTGAGTCTCACTTATCGCGCTGATCGCGCCATATCGAGACTTGACGATGCCTGAATCCACGCCCCCTTTGCTCTTTGACGAAACCTTGAACTCGCCTGGTCTGTGGGAGGGGTTGGGCAAAATCCACGGCCTCGACACCAAGGATTTCGATTGGCTGGCTAACGCGAAACTGGGCACCCAGAAGTTACGCGACCAGCAATTCCCCGCGATGGTCGCCCAGCGTATTCAACTCAACGCCGGCAAGCTGCGCCCGATTACGCTGACAGGCAGTTTCATTCTCAGTGAAACCTGCGAAAAGAAACGAGCGTTCTTGTACACGCCGTACGACGGCATCAAGAAATACGAAAGCCTCACTGTCCTTAAAAGCTTGCTCGAAACGCGCTTGAACAACGCCGAGGAAGAGGATGAAATCCTGGCGTTTCTCGCGTTATCAGATCGCAGACAAGTGGTTGAACAAAGTGGCCTGACACTCACTTACGAAACCATCGCCGACGATATTTTCGACCATCAGAAAAACGCCATTCTTGCGTGCCAGCAGATTAACGCCGAAGCCGTACTGAGTGAGCTCAAGCAACTGCCATCACTGTTGTCCCTGCTGGAGACGATCCTCGATGACCTGTTGCAAGATCACTTTCCCGGCATCAAACAGTCGCGCACCCGGGTCAACTTCTACACCGATGCACCAGCCGCAGACACGAACAGCGCAACGACATCGGACAGACACTGGCACGCCTCCATGAGCTTGAGTGAAGCGGTGCTGATGTTCTATCGACATCAAGATTGGCCGACCAACCAGTTGCACGAGTTTTCCAGTCCCGCACATATTTCGACTGCCGGCGATCAGGCGATCTGGGAAGACGCACTCAAGCAAGCATCGGAAAAAATCCAGGTATTGCTGTTCAACGAAATGGAAAAGTACTGGGAGACACCGGCGAAAGCCGGAGCCAAACGGCGCACCTTCTTCGGTCAGGTGCTGGAAGAACAGGTCCGGGCCGACCTGATGATCAAACGCGAAACCGGCATCATCACCGCTTCGCAGTTCGCGACCTTGCATCACATGATCCGCGCCACTGCGATGCCGAGCCGTCGGCCCACCATCGAAAATGTACGTCTCTGGGAATACGAACCCAACTATGTCGAGCTCGCCGGGTCGTTGATGATCAGTGACGCTAACGCCTACCTGTACACCCCCAGCAATGGCCTGCAGGTGCTCAAGGACTACCTGGATCTGAAAGACACGGTATTGAGCAAATTTCGCGCTCCCGGACACGAAGATGAATTGTATGGCCTGTTGAGCCTCGAAGAGCGCAAACGCCTGGTGGGCTTCAATCGGCCGCATGTCACCGGAGAGAGCATCAGCGGCGAGATTTTCAACGTGCTGTTCGAGGCGATCATTACCAAGCAACGACAGAACATCGAGTATGCCCTGCAGGTGTACCGGCGCAGCGATGGCGCCGTAGACATCCATGCCATGTTCGACAAGGCACTGGATATTCGGGCCATGGTTCACGAACGATTGCTGGAACTCGATGCCGGTGAGCGCTGGTCGACCCGGCCGGTACTGGTCGGTGTTCAGCAACCTTCCGAAGTGCTGGCACACAAAGCTGACGAGATTCGCAGATCATTGACCGGCATCGATGCGTTGCTCACCGGAACATTCAGGAGCCAGCCAACGACGACGCCAGCGGCGCAACGCCGTTTCCTCGAAAGCATCAAGGGAAACCTGGCCCATTCACTGTTTGTCGGTGTCACCGGTGAAGCCGAGGTGCGGCTGCTCAGTGGCTCGCTCGATGCTGCCGAGAAAGCGATTGTCGATACCGTTTTCCATGCCGACCAACCCAGCCGTGACAATCGACGTTCACTCAATGGCTTTCGACCTGACGCCTGGGCACTCACGGTTGAACACCCTGGATCGAAGTCGCCATTGCCTTTGGCCCACTGTGTCCTGCTGACCGAACGTGGCGGCCTCGACGACGTGCATTCAGGCAGAACGATCATATGGTCGCCTGCTCAAGGGCTGGAAGTTTTTCCCGACATTTCGAGTGCCCGGCTGGTGCTCAAGCGACGACTCAAAGATCCTGTGGGGCGCCTTTCTCTACTGGAAAACCTTACCCCCCAGGATCTTCCATTCCATAAAAACTACACGTTGGGTGCCTTGCGTCTGATAGACGAGAATGTGCTGCATAACCGCGTGCAATCGGGCATCGAGCACTTCCTCGCACGCTGCGCCTGGATTCGCGAAGGACTGAAAAACGAGTCTACCCTCCCCGCAGCACTGAACATTCTGAAAAGAACCCCCATCGACACCAATCTGCTGCGCAGCATCCACCTGGCGAAGGCAATCAATCAACAACAGTCGCTGCCTGCCTGGCTCGGCATGGCACGCATGGAGGAACAACAACTGCACCTCGAGTTGCTTGAGCAATGGCGCCGAAGTGTCGTCGACGACGAGGATTACCTCAGCGGCCTGACCTCACTCTCCGACTATGTGAACACGACGCTGAAAGCACTGCTCGACGCTCGGTTTCCAGGTAACTCGCTCGATCCGCAAGACATTCAGATCATCCCCAATCTGACGTTGGCCGGCCCTCCCCGAGCGCTGACGGAGTTTGCACTGAACCACATCAACATTGCCCAAGGCACCGGGTTCAAGGTTGACTCGAAAACTACCAAAGCATTGCCAACCGGTCTGGACCAGAACGCGGTACAACAGCTGTTGTTATCCTTGGCAATACCCACAACATTCGCCAACTCTGTCAGCGAAGCATTCTCGGATGGCCACGCCGGGTTCAAACAGCGCAAGCAGCGCTACCTGCGCTTGTTACCTTGGCAATTACTGCAGCACGCTCACGAGTTGAAGCTGCAACAACAATTGTCGGACAGTGCGTTCGATTACCTGTGCCAAGTGCTGGATCTGCCGGATGGCAAAGCCCGGGCGACCGTCAAAGGGGCGCATGCCGTCGTGTCGCCGCTGTCGTTGATCAAAACCGCAGGCGCAAACGCGGTGCAGGCGCTCGGCTTGTACATCATCGGTCCCGGCAGCGGACATCAAGGCCCGCTGGTACTTTACGCACCCTACGCGGATCAGCTGTTTCGCGAGTTTGCCGATGAAGCCAGCGTCATTGGCGCCGTGAACACGCCGGGCAGTTTTCAGGATCTGGTGATTCGGCGACTGCCCGAGGCGCAGCAGCAGGTGTTTCGCGGGCTATTGCAATCGAGTGCGGGAGAGAACAGTGAAATGAAACTGTCCAGCATCCCCATTAGCGGCAACCTTTTGTACAGGTTGTTCAGTGACAACCTCACGCTGCTACCACAGTTGCTCAATTGCCAGTCGCAGAGCAATGCGCAATCGGATTGGGAAGCCGCTAAACACCTGTTCAGTCAGGGTATTCATCTGACCTCGGGGTTGTTGCCGGGCAAACTCTCCTACCTGACATTTCTTTGGCAGGCCTACAAAGCGTTCAAGGATTCCGCGGAAAACCTGCAGGAGCATCATTGGTCACAAGCGCTCAAGTCATTTATCGCAGGTGCCGTGCAGATGCTGAGTCTGGGACGACTGTCGATGATGGAGTCCCACTCGGCGAACGCAGTAACACCCGTTCCGGCAACGTCTCCCGACTCCGCTCCAGCCAGTACCGACGTCGTCGACACCACTTCCAATCCACCCATGCCCGTTGCTCCTGCCGGGTCAAAGCTCAGAATCACTTCGCCGCTGCGCACTGCGTTGCAATGCTTTGAGAATAACGCCGTGGCGCTGGAGGACCTCAAGCAGGAAACGAAAACCGGCACGTTTGAAGACCCGGTCAGCAAACTCACCTATACCGCCATTGAGGGTAAGGTGGTTCGAGTTGAACAGCCGGGCGTGGCGTGGAGAATCGTCAACGATGAAACTCCCGGCCCCTCATTGGTACAGAGTGGCTCGCAGCTAGTGCTGGCGCCCGACCGTCACGCGGTGCATTACGGCAAAGCAATTTCGAAACTGCACAAGCGCTACAGCGTGGAACTGGAGCGCCGGGCGATGATAAACATAGAAGCCCGGGGCATGAACGATATACGGCACCATTACCCACGCAAGGCACGAGTTATCCAGCAAGCTGTCGACCTTGCCCGCTTTTATGCGTTTAACAGCCTGCATAACCTCGCGCAATTGAAAGCCAATGTGCCTGGCACTCGACTGGATGGATTTCTCAGGGTTTTTTTCAATGTTCCTCAGGTCGACGCCAACTTGCTGAGCAAACTCAACAAGGCCATCGTCCCCATCTGCAAAGCGCTGGTAGACCCCAACGACAATCTGATGAACACCGAACGCTTCGTCGTCGGTTCCAACGCCTACCATTCATCCATCATCGCGTTTGTGCTGACCAACGATGACAAGAAAATGGTGCATTTCACGGAAAACTTCTTCTACCCACAGCTCGACTGGTACGAGCCGGTATTATCTGAAGCGTTTGATATCGACGGCCATTCTCAAGCCGCAACACTGATTCACGAGTTCGCCCATCAATACTCCAAAGCCGAAGATATTGCTTCGCTGGAGGCGCGCCGACCGTTTCATGATCTGATTGCAACGTTCACTTCTTACGGGCGCGCCATACAAGACGAATTGATCAGATTTCAGTCTCAGGCACTGTCGCTGACGACACCGCGGGAAGAGTTGTTTGCAAGGTGGAGTAAAAAGCATGGCTCGTATGTGAGCCTGGATAAACTCGAGGGGGCTGAGGACCTCGGCAAGGAAATCCTGACACTGACCCTCAGCCCGGACATGGACAAGGCGCGCGACGCGTTTCTGGATCAGGGCTCAGCCGATATACGTATCAATGTAATCCTGCGCAACGCCGATTCAATTGCCCGTCTTATCTGCGAGATGGGCCGTCAACTGGACCCCGTGCCAGTTCTCTGAATACACAAAAAAGCGCAGGTCGGAACCTGCGCTTTTGATCGGTCAGGGTCTGGGCCGAAACTCAGTCCTTCTGATCCCGCAACACATTGCCCGACGCCCCGTCGATACGGAACTCGTAGACAACGCCATCAGCCTTGCGTCCCTCGCCTTTCCAGTAGCCGTTGTTGTCGGCTTCGATCTCATAAACCTCGACGTAACCGGCCTTGGTTTTAACGATCTCGATGGCTTTTTCGATGGTCACCCAACCTGCGCCCGGGCGATCGGCCAACGCTGCGCCCGCACTGAGCAAACCGGCAGTGGCGATTAAGGCTGCGAATGTCTTTTTGATCATTTTTTCACTCCATTTGTGGATATTGGTCATTGGCGTCCTGCTTTTTGGGTGCCTGAGCGAAAAATAAGTTCCACTTTGATGGGCAAATGCCATGACGGATGTTCTCGGTAACTTCCCGACAAGGTTAGAATGTGCGAAATCAGGACGAGTCAATGACCCAAGACACCCTTTCGGAAGCCGAATACGATGCGATCACCGATGCCGCCGCGCATTGGTGCATGCGTGTGCACGCCGCCGACTGCACGGACGCAGAGCGTCGCGCGTTCAAGCAATGGCACGATGCTCATCCACTGCATGCGTTCGAGTATGAAGCCATGCTGGAAATCTGGGACGTGGCCGAACACCTGCCGCGCCTTGAATCGCCCTCTGTCGTGACACAGCGCCCAGCTTCTTTGCGCTCTTGGCGTCCGTTTGCAATAGCTGCAGGTGTCTGTGCACTCGCACTGCCGTTGGCGGCTTATACCGGCTGGAATCTGGGCTGGCTGCCCAACAGCTACCAGCATTTTGCCGCCACCGATAATGTCCGACAGGTCACGTTAAGTGATGGCAGCCAGCTCGAACTGAACCTGAACACCGATCTGACCTTCAGCAATTACAAGGACGAACGCCGCGTCACCCTGAAAAAAGGTGAAGCGTTCTTCACGGTCAGCCACGACATGGCCCACCCGTTTGTTGTCCGCGCAGGTGAAGGCAATATTCGGGTGACGGGCACACGGTTCAATGTCTGGATGTACCAGGATCAAGTGCGGGTGAACCTGATCGAAGGTTCGGTACTGGTCACCAGCAATCGCTCATTGCCGGGCGACGGTTTGCGCCTCGGACCGTCAATGCAGGCGAGTTACAAGCAAGGCGACTACATGCCACAGATCAGCCAGACCTACCCCGGCGACACGTCACTGGCCTGGCGCCACGGCAAACTGGTCCTGGACAATCTGGCACTGAGCGAAGCCCTGCCACTGATCAACCGTTATCTGAGCAATCCACTGGAGCTGGCCGATAACACTACCGGTTCGATTCGCGTAGGCGGCATCTACAACATCAAAGAACTGAATAACCTCGCCAACAGCCTGCCCAAGGTGCTGCCGGTGTACCTGTCCCGTAACAAGCAAGGTAACCCGGTCATCAATTCGATACCGCAACAGCCGCCAAAAAACTGAAAACCGCATCCCTTGCAGGATGCGGTTTTCAGGTTCAACACCAGTAACACTCGGGTTTACTGCGCAGCGACTTTCCCCGCCTTGTCCAATGTCTGGCGAACAGTCTGCACCTGATACTGCGGGTCAGCCTGAATCTGCTGTTCGGTGAACGGCAGCACACTCCACTGTTTCTTCGAGAACGCTTCGGTCTGATCCCGCGAATACTTCGACGCCGGATCGCTCGACAGCGAGAACGCCAACAGACCTTGCGCGTGCGGCCCCTTTTCATCGAAGGTCACGACCTGCAGATAGCTGGTACCGCTGACCACTTCGAGTTTGCCATCTTCACGAGGCACGCTCTGAATGGCGTTGTAGATACCCAAAGTGCCCGGCCCACCATGAATCGGCGTTTGTTGCCCGCCACTGCTGACGACCTGGATATCGCCCCAGCGGGTCTGCGGCTTCAGGCCCATTTTGGTGCTCAACTCGACCGACGCCAACATGGCCTCACGCAGCGCCTTGGCCACCGCTGGTTGCTCGAACGCCAGGCCACGCGGAGTGTGTTGGGCATCTTTGGGATCGAACGCGACGCGCCAGACATCCGGCGAGGCCTGCAATGCCTGCATGATGTTCTGGAAATGCACCAGGCCCAGCCCCGAATCCAGATTGGCCCGACCATCCCAGGCCTTGAGGCTGGCGCAAACCGGCTTCAGTGCCTGCGCATCGGCGCCAAGGTCAGCGGCACAGAACTTCAGCAGATCCGGCACAACCTGAGTCGCCAGATACACCTGATCGTCCATCACCATTTGCTGCAGATCCTTCACGGCCAACGGACCTTTTTTACCCAGCGTGCTCAAGCGATCCAGAGCGAAACGCGAGCGTAAGCCCAGCGGTTGACCTTCCTGACTGATCAGCGGCGAGAACCCGGTCAGCGGTTGCGCCGGGTTGGCCAGCCATGCCGAGTCGTTGGAATGCTGAACGAAGTCCTTGCGCAGCAGTTGCGGCAACTGGCTGGCGGCATAAATGCCCTTCTGCGCAGCTGCAGGGTCGATGTCCCACGCGCAGGCGCTGTTGGAGCCGTCCAGCACAATCATTTGTGTTCCGATACGCGGATCGCTGCACTTGGCCAGTTTCTCGGCGTTGACGTTCGGCACCACAGAGAGGTTCATGTACAGCGTCTGGCCTTTGTCATCGACGGCCAGGGTGTTGACCCACGGAATGCCCTGGATCTTGTGTACCGAATCCTGCAGTTGCGCGAGGGTGGACGCCTGATTCATCGCGTACCACTGATTCAGCACTCGATCATTGTCGATATTGGCATCGCGCAGGCTGTAGGCGAACTGATTGTCCCAGTCGAGCTTGCCCGGCCATTGCACGATCGGGCCGAACTGCGAGCTGTAGACATCACGCGAGACTGGCACTACCTGTCCGCCGGCCTGTTTCACCTGCACGGTGACGGTCTGCTTGTTCAGCGGCAATGATTTGCCATCGAGCAGATAACGTGTGGAATCCTTCGGATCGAGCTGCAGGCGATACAAGGTGAAGTGTTTCGACGAATCGACTGTGTGCGTCCAGGCCAGATGCTGGTTGAAACCGATGTTGATCATCGGCAGGCCCGGCAAGGCGGCGCCCATCACATCGAGTTTGCCGGGGATGGTCAGGTGCATCTGATAGAAGCGCATACCGCCGACCCAAGGGAAATGCGGGTTGGCCAGCAACATCCCGCGCCCGTTGAACGAGCGCTCGCTGCCGACGGCGACGGCATTGCTGCCACGATCAAGGGCAAAACGTTGCTGACGGGCATCGGCCAACTCATAGGCCTGCACGTCGTGTTCGATTCTGGCTGTCGCTTGCGGCGGAGTGGCGCCGGCCAAAGCCTCGGCGAACTGACCGACCCCACCCTCGACCAGCAGACGGCGGGTCAGCTTCACCAGATCTTCCGGTGCGATGTCTCGCACCCACTCACCCTGACACTGTTGCGGCAAGCCTTGCGGGCGGCGCTCGGCCAGATAGCGGTTGTAGCCGGCAGCGTAGCCTTCGACCAGATCACGCACCTGGGCAGGTTGCGCCTGCCAGAATGCCTTCACCGCCTCGGGCGTGTTGAGCCAGGTAAAAAACACGTCGCTGACACGGTTTTCGCGTTGTTCGACGGTGAGCTGATCCGGACCGAAATAGCGTGACCGCTGACCGTTGACCGTCACGATCTCGTTAGCCAACAGGCACAAGTTGTCCTGCGCATAGGCGTAGCCGATGCCAAACCCGAGCCCGCGCTCGTCCTGTGCACGAATATGCGGCACCCCAAAAGCGGTGCGGCGAATATCGGCACTGACATCAGTGGCCGGGCTGAACGCATGAGCTGAACAGCTCAGCCCGAAAACCACGCCGGCCAAGGTCAGTCCGGTTAACTGTCTGGAAATAATCACACTCGCTCCTGATCGACATGCCAAAGAGCGGATCTGGCGCTAATGCGGACCCACCCGGAAAACACCCACGCGTCCACGCGCAATGAGCCTGTCGAAGAAACGAAACCAAAGAAAAAAATTTACCCCCATACCCCCCGAAAAACCTGAAAACAAAAGCCCCTCACCCTAGCCCTCTCCCAGAGGGAGAAGGAACTGACCGCGGTGATTGGTGGAGATACGCCGACGTGAAATACCGAGCTGTACTCAAATACAACAGCAGATCAAAAGCCCCTCACCCTAGCCCTCTCCCGGAGGGAGAGGGAACTGACCGCGGTGATTGGTGGAGATACGCTGACGTGAGATACCGAGCCGAACTCAAATTCTGAAACAAATCAAAAGCTGCACCCACCCCGCTTCTCACCACTCAACAGGATGAGCGTTAGCTCGGCTGCAGCTCTTGATTTTGCCGTGCTGGCCCCTTCGGCAGGCTGAGTGGAGGGATTTATCCGGGGGTGGGAGCGCAGCGACCGTTTGGCGAAGCCAAATGCATCGAGAGGAGGTGCAGCGAAGCAAACCGTAGGCGCTGCCCCCGGATAGATCCCGGAGCGAAGGAACCCCGAGCCTCAGCGAGGGGCCGAACGCCGGGGCCCAGACCTTTGGTTCCTTTGGGGCGTTTGCCAAAGGGACTCGCTGTAAGAGCGAAACCGCCAGCCGCAACCCCCAAAAAAACGGATATACACCCAAAACCCCAAGAGCCTGGTCGGCCCAAAGGCCGCCAAGCCCAACACGATCTCAACCCGAAATCACAAGAAAAAGACAAACCCCCAACAAAATTTCTACATATTTTCTTTCATGATTTGTCGTGCTGAA
Organism: Pseudomonas chlororaphis; assembly: GCF_000783395.1. GTDB lineage: Bacteria > Pseudomonadota > Gammaproteobacteria > Pseudomonadales > Pseudomonadaceae > Aquipseudomonas > Aquipseudomonas chlororaphis_H. The sequence continues at coordinate 27,211 of NZ_JSFK01000011.1, forward strand.
ACGTCTTGTTTAGAGAGAGCAAAAAAACCCTTTCCCGATCAGGCTCTGAAAAGGAGTAATCGCATGTACAACTCGCAACTACCAACGGACGGTAGCCAGGCACCCAAAGGAGTTTCCATGAGCCCACACGCGAGCGATTTCGGGCAACGCGGCGAGCGTCACGGTAACGAACGCATCCGGTTGCTGCTGAAAAGTTTCGGGCTGCGCACCAGCCTGATTCGTCTGAAAGTCATCGATGCCCTGCTGGTCGCCGCACAAAGCGAGCGGCGTCTGGGCGTACGCGGTGTCCACAGCCAATTGCTGGATCTGGATATTCCGCTGTCCTTTCTCAGCGTGCGTGAGGTGCTCAAGCGCCTGTGCGCCGAAGGTGTGATCACCTTCAATGAAGACAAGAGCTACAGCCTGCATCCACAGGCTGCGGCTGTCCTCAATAACGATTGAAGCGTACGGCAATCGCCGTCAAGGCTTGACCTTGCGGCGCATGACGCCGTTGATCACCACCACGATCACCGCCACACCGATGGCGACGAACTGGAACGTCTTCTCCGAAATCATGCCGGCGTTTTGCAGCCAGGACAGGCCGAGCATGATCGCCAGGACCGACACGGCGATCAGAATCGAATAAATCAAGCGTTGCTTGTGGGTCATTGCGGCTTCCTGAAACGTTTAAATGTATCCGGTTTGTATCCGTTTGCATGCCATGCACTTACCCTTCTACGGGGATGTGCTGCTGCAATCGGGGTCTCATGTTACAGCCGATGAAGAGTTTTGGCTTCATGACGGCGTAACCATGAGGAATTTTCAAAATGCTGCGTCGAATCACCTGGCTGATTCCCGTTCTTGCCCTGCTGACCCTGAGTGGCTGCATCATCTTCCCCCACGGCGGCTGGCATGGTGATCACCATCGTTACTACCAGGGTGGCCCTGGCTATTACCAACATCGATAGAACAGGATTGTTCATCCCACCCGCTTGTTGATGAACAAGCCGAGGCGGGAAACTCACCAGCCCGACCCACTTCAAACAAAGCCCGCCCTGTAGCGTAATGCTGTTCACTTAAG
>NZ_JSFK01000012.1 GCF_000783395.1 Pseudomonas chlororaphis
GGCCCCTTCGCGAGCAGGCTCGCTCCCACAGTAGATTTTCAGTGGACACAAAGTTTGTGAGCTACCAAAAACCAATGTGGGAGCGAGCCTGCTCGCGAAGGCCGCGCCTCGGTATTACTCAAGGGCCTCATCGCTGGCAAGCCAGGCTCCCACCGGTTTTTTGTTGAACACAATATTTGTGAACGACGCAAAACCCTGTGGGAGCTGGCTTGCCAGCGATTAGCCGTGACGCGGTGTAACGGAATTACTGAGCAGCAGGCGTGATATCACGCATCGGCTTGCCCTTCACCGGCGCATCGCCCGCTACATAGTAAGCGGCGGTGCTGCGCGGCAGCGGCTGGCGGCCACGGATCTTGTCGGCGATTTTCTCGGCGATCATGATCGTCGGCGCGTTGAGGTTACCGGTGGTGATGATCGGCATGATCGAGGCATCGACCACACGCAGGCTCTGCATGCCGTGCACGCGACCTTCGCCATCGACCACAGCCATCTCGTCGGTGCCCATCTTGCACGAGCAGGACGGGTGGAACGCGGTTTCGGCGTGCTCGCGGATGAATTTGTCCAGCTGCTCATCGGTTTGCACTTCGATGCCCGGGCTGATTTCGCGACCACGGAAGGCGTCGAGTGCCGGCTGCTGCATGATTTCACGGGTCAGGCGGATGCCGTCGCGGAATTCCTGCCAGTCTTGCTCGGTGGCCATGTAGTTGAACAGGATGCTCGGGTGCTGGCGCGGGTCTTTCGACTTGGCCTGGATGCGACCACGGCTTGGCGAGCGCATGGAACCCATGTGCGCCTGGAAACCGTGCTCTTTCACACCGTTGCTGCCGTTGTAGTTAATCGCTACCGGCAGGAAGTGGTACTGAATGTTCGGCCATTCGAATTCCGGACGCGAACGGATGAAACCGCCGGCTTCGAACTGGTTGCTGGCGCCGATACCGGTGCCGTTGAACAGCCACTCGGCACCGATGGCTGGCTGGTTGTACCAGAGCAGCGACGGGTACAGCGAAACCGGCTGAGTGCAGGCGTATTGCAGGTACAGCTCAAGGTGATCCTGCAGGTTTTCACCGACGCCCGGCAGATCGTGAACGACCGGGATGTCGAGGGATTTCAGCAGTTCGGCAGGGCCGACACCGGAACGTTGCAGAATCTGCGGCGAAGCGATGGCGCCGGAGCACAGCAGGACTTCTTTGCGCGCTTTGGCTTCAACGCGCTCTTCGGCGTCGCCGACCAGATAACGCACGCCAACCGCACGCTTGCCTTCGAACAGAATCTTGTCGGTCAGGGCGTGGGTGACGATGGTCAGGGTCGAACGCTTTTTCGCGGTGTCGAGGTAGCCACGGGCGGTGGAAGCACGACGGCCGTTCGGCGTCACGGTGCGGTCCATCGGGCCGAAGCCTTCCTGCTGGTAACCGTTCAAGTCTTCGGTGCGTGGGTAACCGGCCTGCACGCCGGCTTCAACCATGGCGTGGAACAGCGGGTTGTTGCCCGCCTTCGGCGTGGTCACGCTGACCGGGCCTTCGCCACCGTGGTAATCGTTCGGGCCGATGTCGCGGGTTTCGGCTTTGCGGAAGTACGGCAGGCAGTCGAGGTACGACCAGTTTTCCAGGCCCGGCAGTTTCGCCCAGCCGTCGTAGTCCATTGCGTTGCCACGGATGTAGCACATGCCGTTGATCAGCGAAGAACCGCCGAGGCCTTTGCCGCGACCGCATTCCATCCGGCGACCGTCCATGTGTGGCTCTGGATCGGTTTCGTACGCCCAGTTGTAGCGACGACCTTGCAGCGGGAATGCCAGGGCAGCCGGCATTTGCGTGCGGAAGTCGAAACGGTAGTCCGGGCCGCCTGCTTCGAGCAGCAGAACGGTGACGCCAGCGTCTTCAGTCAGACGGGTCGCCAGGGTGTTACCGGCCGAGCCGGCACCGATGATGATGTAATCGAATTCTTGGGACATTGAATGCACCCTCTTTGATAGTGGTCAGGTCGGACCTTGGCGAGTGCTGTGCACTCGAATCGCTGGCAAGCCAGCTCCCACAGGGATTGGGGGCTGCCACAAATTGGATGGACGACTCCAAACCTGTGGGAGCGGGCTTGCCCGCGAAGAGGCCTTCGCGGGCAATGCAAATCTCGGGTCTTAGAACACCGAGACGTAATCGCCCAGCTCGACCTGTACCGATTTGATGCGGGTGAAGTTGTTCAGCGAGCTGATGCCGTTTTCACGACCTACACCCGACTGCTTGTAACCGCCAACCGGCATTTTTGCGTCGGACTCGCCCCAGGCGTTGATCCAGCAGATACCGGCTTCCAGTTGATGAATCACGCGGTGGGCGCGGTTCAGGTCTTTGGTGACGATACCGGCGGCCAGGCCGAAGTCGGTGTCGTTGGCGCGGCGGATCACTTCTTCTTCGGTTTCGTAAGAGAGGATCGCCATCACTGGGCCAAAGATTTCTTCACGAACGATGGTCATGTCGTCGGTGCAATCGGTGAACACGGTTGGAGCAACGAATGCGCCTTTGGCGAATTCGCCGTCGGTCAGACGACCGCCACCGCACAGAACGCGTGCGCCTTCTTCCATACCTTTGGTGATGTAACCCAACACGCTTTCCATGTGCGCGAAGCTGACCAGCGGGCCGAAGTTGGTGTTTTCGTCTTCCGGGTTGCCAACGCGGATGCGCTTAACGCGCTCAACGATCTTGGCTTCGAAAGCGGCTTTCAGGTGCGCCGGTACGAACACGCGAGTGCCGTTGGTGCAGACCTGACCGGAGCTGTAGAAGTTGGCCATCATCGCGGTGTCGGCAGCGCGATCGAGATCGGCGTCGTCACAGATGATCAGCGGGGACTTGCCGCCCAGTTCCATGGTCACGTCTTTCAGCGACGAAGCCGAAGCGCTGGCCATTACTTTCTTGCCGGTGTCGGTGCCGCCGGTGAAGGAGATTTTTTCGATGCGCGGGTGTTCGGTCAGCCAGGTGCCGACTTCACGGCCGCTGCCGGTCAGTACGTTGAACACGCCATTCGGTACGCCGGCTTCGGTGTAGATCTCGGCCAGTTTCAGGGTGGTCAGCGAGGTGACTTCGCTTGGCTTGAAGATCATCGCGTTACCAGCTGCCAGGGCTGGTGCGGATTTCCACAGGGCGATCTGGATCGGGTAGTTCCACGCGCCGATACCGGCGACCACGCCCAGCGGCTCGCGACGGGTGTAGACGAACGAAGTGTCACGCAGCGGGATCTGCTCGCCTTCGATGGCCGGTACCAGACCAGCGTAGTATTCCAGCACGTCAGCGCCGGTAACGATGTCGACGTACTTGGTTTCGGAGAAGGATTTACCGGTGTCCAGGGTTTCCAGTGCGGCCAGTTCATCGTTGCGCTCGCGCAGGATGTCGACGGCGCGACGCAGGATGCGCGAACGCTCCATGGCGGTCATCGCGGCCCAGATTTTCTGGCCCTTTTCAGCGCTGACCACGGCGCGCTCGACGTCTTCCTTGGTCGCACGTTGCACCAGTGCGAGGACTTCACCGTTAGCCGGGTTGATGGCTTCGAAGGTGGCATCGCTGCCGGCGTCGGAGTACGCGCCATCGATGTAAAGTTTTTGCAGTTCGAAACGGGCCATAGTGTCCTCGCAAGTGCATTGGTGGTTGGCGTTGACCACCGCGGTGAGGCTGCGGTGGCGTTCAGGGGCCGAGCGTTTTCTGTGTGCTCTAGCTCACCTTCTTGGCCAATTGGAAATCCATGTATTCGTAAGCGATCTGTTGCGCCTGCGCTGTGTCGAAAGCGTCTCCCGACAAAGCGCCGCGCAACCACAAGCCGTCAATCAACGCTGCCAGGCCACGCGCTGCGCTGCGCGCATCTTCGAGCGGCAACACACGGCGGAACTCGCAGCACAGGTTGGAATACAGACGGTGATCGTTGATCCGCTGCAACCTGTGCAAAGACGGCTGGTGCATGCTGGTGGCCCAGAAGGCCAGCCAGGTTTTCATTGCCGGGCCATTGACCTGGCTGGCGTCGAAGTTGCCTTCGATGATCACCTGCAAATGCGCCCGTGGGCTGTCATCTGCCAGCGCCTGACGGCGCGCGGTGACGCTCTCGCTGAGGGCGGTCATCAGATACCGCATCGTGGCGGCAATCAGGCCGTTCTTGTCCTGAAAGTAATGACTGATGATGCCATTCGAGACACCGGCCAAACGGGCGATCAGCGCAATGCTGGCGTCCCCCATTCCGACCTGATCGACCGCCTGCAAAGTGGCTTCGATCAGTTGTTGGCGGCGGATGGGTTGCATACCGACCTTGGGCATCTTGCACATCTCCTTAGGCCTTCCGAGCGGCGAATCACGCCTATCGGATTGACGGCCAGTCTATTTTGTTTTGATTGAACGTTCAATCAACAAAGAATAAGATCTGCGACAAATCGTCGCTGCCTACAGATTTTTCCTACGTGTAAGTGGCGATAAAACCGACATCCGAAACAGCTCGAAACCTGCGTGGGGCATGGCGCGGTTCGCGATTCGATGGACGTGTTGAAAGGGCAAGACGCTCAGGGCCAGGTTTCGGATGAACGTCCGTCCACCTTCGGCCACGAAAGCGATTCGCAGCGCCATTTCGGCAGGTTCGGGCATTTTTCGGGGTGTCTTTATATCACCCGCCGGTCGGCTGCCAACTAACCGATTGGTCGGGTTCCGTGTTGCCTTGTGTTCTTCTCTCGCACTGCCTGGAGCATTTGTGCCATGAGTTCTGCCTCGCTTATAAAGACCCCGCCCGAGAAGGTGACGGTCAACGGTTGGGTGTTTTACACCTCTACCGCGCTGATTCTGTTGTTGACCGCCATTCTGATTATCGCCCCGCAAGAGGCCGGCAGACTGTTGGGTATCGCTCAGGCCTGGTTGTCGCGCAGCTTTGGCTGGTACTACATGGTGGTGATCGCCGCCTACCTGGTATTCGTCGTCGGTCTGGCGTTTTCCTCGTACGGCAAACTCAAACTGGGCAGCAAGGACGACACCCCGGATTTCAGTTACGGCGCCTGGGCGGGGATGCTGTTCTCGTCGGGTATCGGTATTTCGCTGTTGTATTTCGGCGCATCCGAGCCACTGGATCACTACTTCAATCCGCCGGAAGGCGCATCGGCCAGCAACCTGGCCGCGCGTCAGGCTGTACAGCTGACTTTCTTGCACTGGGGCCTGCACGGCTGGGCGATCTACGCTCTGGTCGGTCTGGCCGTGGCGTACTTCGCTTATCGGCATAATCAGCCGCTGGCCCTGCGTTCGGCGCTGTATCCGCTGGTCGGCGAGCGTTGGGTCAAAGGCGCGGCCGGTCACGCGGTGGACGGCTTCGGCATGTTCGTGACCCTGCTGGGTCTGGTGACGAACCTGGGGATTGGTTCGCTGCAAGTGTCGTCGGGGCTGGAAAACCTGTTCGGCATGGAACACAGCAACACCAACCTGTTGATCGTGATCATCGTGATGAGCACCGTGGCGACCATCGCTGCCGTGTCCGGCGTGGAAAACGGCATCCGTCGTCTGTCGAATCTGAACATCGTGCTGTTCAGTGGTCTGCTGATTTTCGTATTGCTGTTCGGCCCGACCCTGCACCTGCTCAACGGCTTCGTGCAGAACATCGGTGACTACCTCAATGGCATCGTGCTGAAAACCTTCGACCTTTATGTGTACGAAGGCGACAACGCCAAGTCCGAGCGCTGGATGGGCCTGTGGACCCTGTTCTACTGGGCCTGGTGGATTTCCTGGGCGCCATTCGTCGGCATGTTCATCGCGCGTATTTCCCGTGGTCGTACCGTGCGTGAACTGGTCGCCGGCGTGCTGCTGATTCCACTGGGCTTCACTTTGGCCTGGCTCTCGATCTTCGGTAACTCGGCGCTGGACCTGGTGATGAACCATGGCGCGGTGGAGCTGGGCAAGACGGCGCTGGAACAGCCGTCGATGGCGATCTATCAATTGCTTGAACATTACCCGGCGTCGAAAGTCGTCATCGGTGTGTCGATCTTCGTTGGCTTCGTGCTGTTCCTGACCCCGGCCGACTCCGGCGCGGTGATGATGGCGAATCTGTCCTGCAAGGGCGGCAACGTCGATGAAGATGCGCCGCACTGGCTGCGGATCTTCTGGTCGGTGGTGATCACTTTGGTGACCATCGGTCTGCTGTTTGCCGGTAACTTCGAAGCCATGCAAACCATGGTGGTGCTGGCCGGTCTGCCGTTCTCGGTGGTGCTGGTGTTCTTCATGTTCGGCCTGCACAAGGCGATGCGCCAGGACGTGCAGATCGAACAGGAGCAAGCGCAACTGGCAGAGCGCGGTCGTCGCGGTTTCAGCGAGCGTCTGACGCAACTGGATCTGCAGCCGAGCCAATCGGTGGTGCAGCGTTTCATGGACAAGCAAGTCAGCCCGGCGCTGGAAGACGCCACCGCGCAGATGCGTGCGCAGGGTCTGGAAGTGCAGACGCTGTTGGGTAAATCCAAACGCTGCATGGGCGTGCGCGTGGAGATGGAAGAGGGTAACCCTTTCGTTTACGAAGTGAGTCTGGACGGTTATCTGGCGACCCCGACCGAATCGGCGCAGTCCGATGAAGCGCGCCAGCGTTACTACCGCGCTGAAGTGTATTTGCACAACGGCAGCCAGGATTACGACCTGATGGGCTTCACGCAGGATCAGATCACGCGGGATGTGCTCGATCAGTTTGAAAGCCATCGGCAGCTCCTTGGCCGGGTGTACAGCTAAAGTCAAAAGCCCCCTCACCCCAGCCCTCTCCCTAAGGGAGAGGGGGAAAGGGAGCAGATCGGGGGCTTTTCAATACCTGAGTTCGACTCGATTTCTCAGGTCGATGTAGCTTGAAAGTACAACTCGGTAGGTTCCTTCTCCCTCTGGGAGAGGGCTAGGGTGAGGGGCTTTTTCCCTGACCCAATAAAAAAGGGATCGCTCACCGCGATCCCTTTTTTTATCCCGCCTTAACCGAGGTTCTTGCCCAACAACGCGTGATACAACTCGCTGTCACCCAAGATCCCCACCACATGATTGTCATCGTGCAGCACCAGTTTGTTGCCGGTCTGATAACGAATCTGCAACGCATCGCGCATACCGATGTTCGAATCCACCAGCGTCGGCTTGCGTTCCAGGCCTTCCACCGCTTGCCCCGGTGCCCAGTTCTGCAGGTTCAGCACCGAACCGTTCTGCCGCGCGCCTTTGATAGTGTTGCCTTCCGCCAGGTCCAGCCACGAATCGCCGCCCGGATCGAGACACACCGAACCGTTGATGCGTTTGCACTTGTCCAGTGTGCGCATCAGGCTGCGACCACAGAGCACGTTGAGCGGATTGGTGTGCGCGACGAAGGTACGCACATAGTCGTCCGCCGGGTTCAGCACGATCTCTTCCGGCACGCTGTACTGGATGATCCGGCCGTCCTTCATGATCGCGATGCGGCTACCCAATTTGAGCGCCTCGTCGAGGTCGTGACTCACAAACACAATGGTCTTGCTCAGTTTGCGTTGCAGTTCCAGCAGTTCATCCTGCAGACCCTGACGGATCAGCGGGTCGAGCGCCGAGAACGGTTCGTCCATCAGCAGAATATCGGCGTCCATCGCCAGTGCCCGCGCCAGACCGACACGTTGCTGCATGCCGCCGGAGAGTTCGTCCGGCTTCTTGTTGCGCCATTGGGTCAAGCCAACCAGTTCGAGTTTTTCGTCGACGAGTTTCTTGCGTTCCTTCTCCGGGCGACCCTGCATTTCCAGGCCGAAACTGATGTTTTCGCGCACCGTCAGCCACGGCATCAGGGCGAACTTCTGGAACACCATGGCGATGCGTTTGGTGCGCATCATTTTCAGCTCGGCCGGGGTGCAGGAGGCGATGTCGATCTGGCGGTTTTCATGCTCGACGAACAGCTTGCCGCGGCTCACGGTGTTGAGGCCGTTGATGCAGCGCAGCAGGCTCGACTTGCCGGAACCGGACAAACCCATCAGCACGCAGATCTCGCCTTTGTTGATGTCCAGCGTGGCTTTTTCCACGCCGACAATCTGTCCGGTCTTCTTCAGGATCTCGTTGCGGGTCATGCCCTGATCGAGCAGCTTGAGCGCCTCGCGTGGATCCTTGGAGAAGATTACGTCGACGTCTTCGAAGCGAATTATGCTCATGCGTCACCCCCTACTTTGGCGTCGGGTTGTTTGCAGATACGGTCGAGCATGATCGCCAGCAGTACGATCGCCAGGCCCGCTTCGAAGCCCAGGGCGATATCAGCAGTGTTCAGTGCGTTGACCACCGGTTTGCCGAGTCCGTCGGCGCCTACCAGTGCCGCGATCACCACCATCGACAGCGACAGCATGATGCACTGGGTGATGCCGGCCGCGATGCTCGGCATGGCGTGCGGCAGTTCAATCCGTGAGAGCAATTGGCGACGCGAGCAGCCGAAGGCCTTGCCGGCGTCCATCAGTTCTTGCGGGACATCGCGGATGCCCAGGTAGGTCAGGCGGATCGGCGCAGCGATGGCGAACACCACCGTGGAGATCAGGCCCGGGACCACACCCAGCCCGAAGAGGGTCAGGGTCGGAATGAGGTAAACGAAGGTCGGTACGGTCTGCATCAGATCGAGTACCGGACGCATGACAGTGTAGAACATCGGTTTGTGCGCGGCGACGATGCCCAACGGCACGCCGATGACCACGCAGACCAGGGTCGCGAACATGACCTGGGCGAGGGTTTCCATGGTCTCCTGCCAGTACCCCAGATTGAGGATCAGCAGGAAGGAGGCGATCACGAAAGCGGTCAATCCCCATTTGCGCTGGATCAGGTGCGCGAGCAGGGCGATCAGGCCAATCAAGACCAGTGGGTTGAACCAGGTCAGCGCAAACGTCACGCCGTGGATCATCGTTTCCAGGGTCACGGCGATTGCGTCGAAGGTGTTGGCGCCGTGTTGCGTCAACCATTCAACGAAGCCCGCGATGTACTGGCCTAAAGGTATTTTCTGATCAATCAGCATGGTAGTGAACGTCCGCATGCAAGGAAATAAACAGCCCGGACGGCCGCAGCCGTCCGGCATAAGCGATTACTGAAGCTTGGCTTTCACGGCCTCCAGGCCAGGTTTACCGTCAATGGTGGTCACGCCAGCGAGCCAGGTATCGAGCACTTGTGGATTCTTTTTCAGCCAGGCCTTGGCGGCCGCGTCAGGCTTCATCTTGTCGTCGAGGATGTTGCCCATCAGTTCGCTTTCCATGTCGACGGTGAACTCCAGGTTCTTCAGCAACTGACCGACGTTGCTGCATTCCGTGGCGTAACCTTTGCGGGTGTTGGTCGCCACGGTCGCCGCACCGAAATCGGGGCCGAAGAAATCATCGCCACCGGTCAGGTATTGAATCTTGAAGCGCTTGTTCATCGGGTGTGGCGCCCAGCCGAGGAAGACCACCGCGGTGTCGCGTTTTTGCGCGCGATCCACCTGCGAGAGCATGCCCGCTTCCGATGATTCGACGACTTTGAAGCCGGCGGTCTTCAGGCCGAAGGCGTCCTTGTCGATCATGCTCTGAATCAGACGGTTGCCGTCGTTGCCAGGCTCGATGCCATAGATCTTGCCGTCGAGCTCTTTCTTGAATTTGGCGATGTCGGCGAAGTCATGCAGACCTTTGTCATACAAGGCTTGCGGCACGGCGAGGGTGTACTTGGCGCCCTTGAGGTTGGTGCGCACGGTTTCCACGGTGCCGGCGTCGCGGTAGGCCTTGATGTCGTTTTCCATGGTCGGCATCCAGTTGCCGAGGAACACGTCCATGTTCTTGCCGTCGGCCAGCGACTTGTAGGTCACGGGCACGGAGATCATGGTGGTCTTGGTCTTGTAGCCGAGGGCGTTGAGGACGACGGAGGTGGTGGCGGTGGTGGCGGTGATGTCGGTCCAGCCGACATCGGAGAAGTTAACGGTACTGCACTGCGCCGGTTCTGCAGCTTGCGCCAGTAACGGCAGACTCAGCATGGCGGCCAACAACAACGACGGGGAACCTTTCATGGATGGACTCCTTGGTGTTTTTTTTGGCAGTGTTCCGACTGTGGACCACCGCACTTATAGGTTGCGGTTGGATGGCGTTCTGGAGACAGCTCTGTCACGGCGCCTTGCAATCGAGTCATAACGATCATGTACCAGTGAAAATCTGACGCCTACAGGGGGGGTCGTATCCAGTACAGGGATGGTCGCATCCAGTGTCAGTGACGTCGCTTACAGCTTTTTTCAGCCCCGAATGGCCATCTGAACCGTACAAAAACGGCGAAAAACCGGGGCGAAAACGGCGCGGCGCTGGTGGACATGAGTGCGTCGGTGTCAGACGCCGTGCGTCCGGACAAAAGCCTGATGATGCGGGCATTCCGGCGGATCGCAGCTTGAGCGTAGCAGCTCCGCCAGCGGGCGCTTTTGCGTCCCGGACCGGCATCCTCAGGAGCTCTGCAGCAATGGCTATCAGCGTTTTCGACCTGTTCAAAATCGGCATCGGCCCTTCCAGTTCCCACACCGTCGGGCCGATGCGCGCGGCGGCGTTGTTCGTCGAGTCGCTACGGGACAAGCACCAGTTGGAACAGGTGCGCCGGATCGAAGTGCAATTGTTCGGATCGCTGTCCGCCACGGGCATTGGTCACGGCAGCGACAACGCGGTGATCATGGGGTTGATGGGCGAGTGGCCGGACGCAATCGACCCGTCGCAGATCGGTCCGCGTATCCAGGCGCTGCGCGAAACTCATACCCTGCTATTGGATGGTCGTTTGGCGGTGCCGTTTGTCTGGGCACGGGACATGCGCCTGATCGATGAGAACCTGCCGTTCCATCCCAATGCCATGACGATTGTTGCCGAGGGCGATCACGGCGAACTGCATCGCGACACCTACTATTCGGTGGGCGGCGGCTTTGTCGTGGATCAGGCGCAGGCCTCCAGTGGTGTGGTCGATCTGGATCGCACTGAACTGCCTTATGACTTTTCCAGTGCGGTTGAATTGCTGGAGTTGTGCAAGAACAACAACCTGCGCGTTGCCGAGCTGATGATGGCTAACGAAAAGGTCTGGCGCAGTGAAGAAGAAATTCGCGCCGGGCTGATGAAACTGTGGCGGGCGATGCAGGATTGCGTCGAGCAGGGCTTGAAACACGAAGGCATCCTGCCCGGTGGATTGAATGTGCGTCGGCGCGCTGCGAAGTTGCATCGCAGTCTTCAGGAGTTGGGCAAGCCCAATGTGATCGGCTCGACGCTGAGTGCGATGGAGTGGGTCAACCTGTTCGCCCTGGCGGTTAATGAAGAAAACGCGGCCGGCGGGCGCATGGTCACGGCACCGACCAATGGCGCGGCGGGGATCATTCCGGCGGTGCTGCACTACTTTATGAAGTTCAGCGAGGCGGTGACGGACGCCAACGTGGTCGACTACTTCCTGGGTGCGGCGGCGGTGGGGATTCTGTGCAAGAAGAATGCTTCGATCTCGGGCGCCGAAGTCGGCTGTCAGGGCGAGGTCGGTTCGGCCTGCGCGATGGCAGCGGCGGGGCTGGCGGAGATTCTTGGCGCTACGCCGGAGCAATTGTGCAACGCGGCGGAGATTGGCCTGGAACACAACCTTGGGCTGACCTGCGATCCGGTCGGCGGCCTGGTGCAAGTGCCGTGCATCGAGCGCAATGCGATTGCGGCGGTGAAGGCGATCAACGCGGCGCAGATGGCGTTGCGTGGGGATGGTCAGCATTTTATTTCGCTGGATCGGGTGATCCGCACCATGCGCGATACCGGTGCGGATATGCATGACAAATATAAAGAGACCTCGCGGGGTGGGTTGGCGGTCAGCGCGGTGGAGTGCTGAGACCGCGTTGCCCCCATCGCTGGCAAGCCAGCTCCCACAGGTTCCGAGGTGATACAGATATCTTGATCACACTGAAAATCCATGTGGGCGCTGCGGTGCGACGATTCGACTTGCCAGCGAAGGGGCCAGACCAGTCAAAACTGCTCACCAAGTGAACACGGACAATAAATCACGCCACCTTTTAGCGCGTCGCAAACAGATAAGAGTCTTTCCCAGCTGTTACATGCATTCAGCACCCGCTACCGTCCGTCACCCGTGCCTGCGGTGACACTCCCCACAAACTGCGCGCAGGCCAGTTCCCACAAGTGCTACCGATTTGCTCACAGACGTCGGGGCAGGGCTTTCACCTACGCTGATGGCACTTCGAAATACCTTTCGTCGGACGGCTCGTATAGACACGTCGCGACGTCGTTTTCAGGAGTTATTGAACGGCCATCCAATTTTAGGCATGGCAATTGCTCTGTCATAACAAAGCCCGTCTCCCACGCGAGAACGCTGGCAATAACAAGAGCCTCCGCCTGAGGCCATCACCCGCTTTGTGTGAGGAGATACCGCGATGACGTCGTTCAACTCCGGGGCCCAACCCCAGAACCGTGCGCCTCAATCCATCGGCTTTCTGCTGCTGGACAATTTCACGCTGATTTCTCTGGCCTCCGCAGTAGAACCCCTGCGCATGGCCAACCAATTGTCCGGTCGCGAGCTGTATCGCTGGAGCACCCTCACCGTCGATGGCGGCCAGGTGTGGGCCAGTGACGGTCTGCAAATCACCCCAGATGCCTCCATGCACAAAGCCCCGCCACTGGACACCGTAATCGTATGCGGCGGCATCGGCATTCAGCGCACCGTTACCCGTGAACACGTTTCCTGGCTGCAAAGCCAGGCGCGTCAGTCCAAGCGCCTTGGCGCTGTGTGCACCGGCAGTTGGGCACTGGCCTGCGCCGGGTTGCTCGATGGTTTCGATTGCAGCGTGCACTGGGAATGTCTGGCGGCGATGCAGGAAGCTTTCCCGCGCGTGGCCATGAGCACCCGTTTGTTCACCCTCGACCGTAACCGTTTCACCAGCTCTGGCGGCACCGCGCCGCTGGACATGATGCTGCACTTGATCAGCCGCGATCACGGCCGTGAACTGTCCGCCGCGATCTCGGAAATGTTTGTCTACGAACGCATCCGCAACGAACAGGATCACCAGCGCGTGCCGCTCAAGCACATGCTCGGTACCAATCAGCCGAAACTGCAGGAAATCGTCGCGCTGATGGAAGCCAACCTCGAAGAGCCGATCGACCTGGATGAGCTGGCGGTGTACGTCGCGGTGTCGCGTCGACAGCTGGAGCGTTTGTTCCAGAAGTACCTGCACTGCTCGCCGTCGCGTTACTACTTGAAGCTGCGCCTGATTCGCGCCCGGCAGTTGCTCAAGCAGACGCCAATGTCGATCATCGAAGTGGCGTCGGTGTGTGGATTCGTCTCCACGCCGCACTTCTCCAAGTGCTACCGCGAGTACTTCGGCATTCCGCCGCGTGACGAGCGCGTAGGCTCCAACACCACCCAGCAAGTGGCGATGTTGCCGCTGCCGCAGGCAATCGTGATGTCGCCGCTGTCGGGGCCGATGTCGGCGTTGAGTCAGGCGCGCAATGAGTCGACGTTTGCCAGTGTAAGGCTGTAGACCGAGTCATCGTTCATCGCTGGCAAGCCAGCTCCCACAGTGATCCGTGCGAACACAAGATTTGTGTACCGCACAGATCCTGTGGGAGCTGGCTTGCCAGCGATGGCGGCCTGTCAGGCGCTATGGCTTTGCTGGAAATCGGCGAGTGCCGGCAACAACTGCTTGTCGATTGCCTGGCGCACCGCCGGCTGGATACTGGCGCCGCTGGTGTACATGTCCTTGACCATCTTGCGCAGTTCAAACGCGCGCACATTATCCAGACCGCGCACCGCACACTCACAGGCCTGCTCGGCGGTTGAACCGCTCGGCACTTGAAAACCCAACGCCTTGAGCTGGCCCAACAAATCTTCCTGATCGATCAAATCGGCATACATCATGACGCGCATCCTTCTTCGGTAACGGAGGTCGTGGCTCGATTCTGGTAGCCACGCCGGGGCACGGCAAGGGCGTTTTGTCGCAGTGGCTGCGACGGCTATGAACAGGTCGTTTTCGGCTAACTTGCCGCTCTAGGGAGTGGGCACACTGAACTCAGCTTGCAACACGAAGGTTTGGTCACCCTCGCTTGGCAGCTCCTCAACAGTACCCTCTGCCCCGATCCTGTCACGGCTTGTATCGGGGCTTTTTTTGCCTGTGAATCAGTTAGAAATTTGTTGTTCCTGCCGACGTCATCGCTGGCAAGCCAGCTCCCACAAGTTTTGAGTCTGGTCGCATATTTGTGAAACGCCGCCGAACCCTGTGGGAGCGGGCTTGCCCGCGATGAACGATGACGCGGTCTATCTTTGCAACACGAGGATCCGCGACAACAACTCATCCCGGTCGATATAGCAGCCCTGAAAATGCCGCGCCCCGGTCGCCGGATCAAAGGCATTACGCGCGTGCAACGTACGGCGATTATCGAAGCACCACAGCTCACCGGAATTAAGCCGCTGCATCAGCCGAAACCGTGGCTCGCGGGTCATCGCGATAAACCGCCGATACGCCCGATACAACACTGGCATCTGCTCCACCGACGTCTCAAACGCCCCACGCAGAAAGTTCGCCATGCGGATTTCCGCCACGCGCCCCAACGCATCCAAAGCAATGATCGGCGCCAGACAGCGATAGTCGCTATGACGATCCTTGTTGCGAAACTCCACCGGGATTTCACACAGCGCCTTGAATGACTCTGGATCTTCCTGGCGCAACGCATCGGCAATCGCAAACCCATCAACAAAAATACTCTCGCCACCCTCGGCGTCATTCACCAGACAATGCAGAAATTGCAGCCCCGGTTGCAGCTCGCGAGTGGGCAGATCCGTGTGCAAGGGCAGGTTGAAAGCGGTGTAGGCATTGCTGTCGGCATCGGCTTTGGATTGCACGTTGAACAGCACGCCGAAGTTGCTTTCGCGAATGAATGAAATGCGCTGCGCGATGAGCTTCAGCGAGCCGGGTTCAGTGGGCACGCCGCGCACTTGCGTCAGGCCAATGTCGCGGATGGCGATCATCCATTGCAGCAGGGCGGCGTTGTCGTTCATCAGTGCCGAATAGTCGAACACAGGCAACTGCAAATCGCTGCGCCACAGGTAAGGCTTGGGTTTGCCCGCCAGACGTTCGGCGCGGGAATCATCGTCGTAGGCGTGTGCGCGTAACCAACCGGGATCGAAGCGGCTGAGGTGGCCGTCCTGCCAGTCAATGCGCAGGCAGCCGTCAGTATCGATATGCGCGGCGACAGGCTTGAGGTCTTCAGCTGCGTCGACAATCTCGAAGACCTGTTCGCGGGTGACGTTGTAGACGCACTTCGGGCACGGGCAATTGTCCCGCAACCAGACATGGTGGAACGGGCTGATGCGCCCGTCAGCCCATTCAATGGCAACACGATCCGCCAGGGTCTGCACGCCACCGAGCGCGCTGATCAACGGATAAGTACGGAAATCGGCAACAGCGGCAGCGGTGTTCATGGCGGCTCCTTGCGATCGATGGATTTACCTTGCAGGCGGCAGCGCGATGACGCGGCCGATGTAAGCGGGAGCGGGCAGGTCATTTTGCTCGGCGACGATGCTTTGCAGGCGGCCCAATGTGTCCGGGCTGAACGGCGCCGAGCGTGGGCCGGCGAGATCGACGTGCAGCAGCATCTGTTCGTTGCCCGCCAGTTCCTGCTCGTCACCGACCTTGTGCAGGCTGTGATAGAGGTGCAGGCGTTTGCTGTCGTGGCCGATGATTTGCGTGTGCACTTCGACCTCGGTGTCGAGCTTCACTTCGTGCAAATAGTTGAGGTGCAGTTCGAGGGTGAACAGCGAGTTGCCGCTGGCTTCGCGGTGGTTGCTGTCCATGCCGAGACGGTCCATCAGGGCGTCGGTGGCGTAGCTGAAAATCAGCAGGTAGAAGGCATCGCGCAGGTGGCCGTTGTAGTCGACCCAGTCGGGGATGATTCTGGTTTGGTAGGTGGTGAGGTTGGGCATGATTGGGTTCCGGCAGTTAGGT
Source organism: Pseudomonas chlororaphis (assembly GCF_000783395.1). GTDB lineage: Bacteria > Pseudomonadota > Gammaproteobacteria > Pseudomonadales > Pseudomonadaceae > Aquipseudomonas > Aquipseudomonas chlororaphis_H. The sequence continues at coordinate 15,904 of NZ_JSFK01000012.1, forward strand.
GGTCTTCAAGATCAAAAGCTACCCCCTCACCCCAGCCCTCTCCCCCAAGGGGGCGAGGGGGAAAGGGAGCAGATCTTCAAGCTTTTCAAGTCCTGAGTTCGGCTCGGTGTAGCAAGTCGGCGTAGCTCGCAAAAACACCACGGTCAGTTCCCTCTCCCCCCGGGAGAGGGCTAGGGTGAGGGCAGCGATGTCATGCCAGACACATCACTCGCTGAAACTCATCCCATGCTTCTCCTTGGTCGTCTTCACCGCCTCCAGCACCGCCAGCAAACAATCATCACGATAGCGCTCCAGCGCCGAAATACTGTGACGACCGAGCTGATCACTGGTGCCATCCACCACATCATCAATCAACTTGTCAGTCAGCTCCGGCGCCGGCAGATACGTCCACGGCAACTGCAACGCCGGGCCGAATTGCGACATGAAGTGGCGCATGCCTGCGTCACCACCGGCCAGGGTGTAAGTCAGGAACGTGCCCATGAACGACCAGCGCAAACCAGCGCCGAAACGAATCGCATCGTCGATCTCGCCAGTGGTCGCCACGCCGTCATTGACCAGATGCAGCGCCTCTCGCCACAACGCTTCAAGCAAGCGGTCGGCGATAAAACCGGGCACTTCCTTGCGCACATGCAGTGGGCGCATGCCGAGGGATTCGTAGACTTTCATCGCCGCTTGCACGGCCTCGGGCGCGGTGTTCTTGCCGCCCACGACTTCGACCAGCGGCAGCAGATAAACCGGGTTGAAGGGGTGGCCTACCACGCAGCGCTCCGGGTGCGTCGAGCTCTCGTAGAACTCACTCGGCAACAGGCCCGAAGTGCTCGAGCCGATCAACGCATCCGGCTTGGCCGCAGCGCTGATTTTGCTGTGCAGATCGAGTTTCAGTTCCAGGCGTTCCGGGGCGCTTTCCTGAATGAAATCGGCATCGCGTACGCACTCTTCGATGGTCGTGACGAAGCGCAGACGATCCTGCGAAGCGCCCGGCGCCAGACCGTTTTTCTCCAGTGCGCCCCAGGCATTGGCCACGCGTTTGCGCAGCGCCGCTTCGGCGCCCGGTGCCGGGTCCCAGGCCACCACATCCAGACCGTGGGCGAGGGCACGGGCGACCCAGCCGCTGCCGATGACACCGCTGCCCAGCGCGGCGAAGGTTTTGATTTCGGTGATAAAGCTCATTGGATTTTTCCCGAGTAAGGTGATCCTGTAGGAGCTGCCGAAGGCTGCGATCTTTTGATCTTGACCTTGAAAAACAAAATCAAAAGATCGCAGCCTTCGGCAGCTCCTACAGGTGAGATTGGGGGCAGTCAGAGCCCATTCTTTGAGCTGAGGGTTAACCGCGCTGGGTCAGGCCCATCTTTTTGCGGCCCTCTGCCGGGGTCAGTACGCGCGCGCCGAGGCGGCTGAGGATCTCGGTGGCGCGTTCGACCAATTGGCCGTTGGTCGCCAGCACACCTTTGTCCAGCCACAGGTTGTCTTCCAGCCCGACCCGCACGTTGCCGCCCAATAGCACCGCTTGCGCCGCCATCGGCATCTGCATCCTGCCAATCCCGAACCCGGCCCACACCGCATCCGCTGGCAAGGTATCGACCATGGCTTTCATGGTCGTGGTGTCCGCCGGCGCGCCCCACGGGATGCCCAGGCACAGCTGAAACAACGGGTTATCCAGCAAACCTTCCTTGATCATCTGCTTGGCAAACCACAGATGCCCAGTGTCGAAAATCTCCAGCTCGGCTTTCACACCCAACTCGGTAATACGCTTGGCGCCGGCCCGCAGTTGCGCCGGTGTGGACACGTAAATGGTGTCGCCATCGCCGAAGTTCAGCGTGCCGCAATCGAGGGTGCAGATTTCCGGCAGCAACTCTTCAACGTGGGCGAGACGGGTCAGCGGGCCGACCAGATCGGTGTTCGGGCCGAACTCCATCGGGTTCTCGCCGGCGCCGATTTCCAGGTCGCCGCCCATACCAGCGGTGAGGTTGACGATGATGTCGACGTCGGCCTCGCGAATGCGCTCCATCACTTCGCGGTACAGCGCTACGTCGCGGCTGAACTTGCCGGTCTGCGGATCGCGCACATGGCAGTGCACAACCGTGGCGCCGGCCTTGGCCGCTTCAACAGCCGCCGCAGCGATCTGTTTCGGGGTGACCGGCACGTGCGGGCTCTTGGCGGTCGTGTCGCCAGCACCGGTGAGTGCGCAGGTGATGATGACGTCGTGGTTCATGGTGCGGTTTCCTTCAGGCGTGATGGGTCTGTCCGCAGCCCTGTTCGGGGCTGCGAAGCGTCGGTCAGTCGCCTCTCCCATCCGGGAGAGGGGCTTTTCAATAGGGGGTTATTTGCTGGTCAGCTGCAGGTTTTCAGCGGCCGGTTTGCCATCGAACGTGGTCACACCCTCAAGCCAGCGCTGCTTGTCTTCCGGGTGATCCTTAAGCCACTGCTTGGCCGATTCGAAAGCATCCTTGTGATCGAGCAGCGGCTGCATCATCCGGCTTTCGTCCTCGGCGGTGAACGTCAGGTTGGTCAGCAGGCGGCCAATGTTCGGGCACTGCTCGGCGTATTTCGGCGCGGTCACAGTCCACACGGTGGCCATGCCTTCGTTCGGACCGAGGGCATCGTCGCTGCCGGTCAGGTAAGTCATCTTCACATTGACGTTCATCGGGTGCGGCGCCCAGCCGAAGAACACCACGGCCTCTTTGCGGCGTACGGCGCGGTCGACGGCGGCGAGCATGCCGGCCTCGCTGGACTCGACCAGTTGGAACTTGCCGAGGCCGAACTGGTTCTTGGCGATCATCGCCTTGATCTGCGTGTTGGCGCCCGAGCCTGGCTCGATGCCGTAGATCTTGCCGCCCAGTTCCTTCTCGAATTTGGCGATGTCGGAGAAGGTTTTCAGGCCTTTGTCCGCCAGATAAGTCGGCACGGCGAGGGTGGCGCGCGCGTCTTTCAGGCTCGGTGCGTCGAGGACTTTGACCTGATTGGCGTCGACGAACGGGGTAATGGTCTGGGTCATCAGCGGGTTCCAGTAACCGAGGAACAGGTCCAGCCGCTGATCGCGAATCCCGGCGAAAATAATCTGCTGGGACGCGCTGGTTTGTTTGGTGTTGTAGCCGAGGCCGTCGAGCAGGACCTGGGTCATGGCACTGGTGGCGATCACGTCGGTCCAGTTGACCACGCCCATGCGCACGTTCTGGCACGAGGCGGGTTCGGCCGCCATGACGCTGGCGCTCAAGAAAGCGGTACCGCTGAGTGCAAGAACACAGCTGCTGATCAGTCGTTTCATGTCGGGTTCCTCGGCAGGTCGTTTATTGTGGTTTCCGGCGTCTGATGCGCCGGTGATGCCAAGTTACGCAGCTGTGCGCCCATGAAAGCGCACTGCGGCGACTGGCATTTGCACTGTAGCGACCTGCGCGCTTGAATGCCGAAGACAACTGGCGTATCAACATCCCACGCTACCCGCCAACCGAGTGCGCACATGTCCCAGGATTTCTACTTCTTGCTGATGCCGGGGTTCTCCGCCATTGGCTTTATCTCTGCAATTGAACCGCTGCGCGTGGCCAATCGCTTTCGTGGTGAGTTGTATCGCTGGCATGTGCTCAGCGCCGACGGCGGGGCGGTACTGGCGAGCAATGGCATGTCGGTCAACGCCGACGCGGCGCTGGAGCCGCTGAAGAAAGGCGCGACGCTGCTGGTGGTGGCCGGGTTTGAACCGTTGAAATTTGCCACGCCGACCCTTGAACACTGGTTGCGGCGGCTGGATAACGAAGGCGTGACCCTCGGTGCCATCGACACCGGCAGCTTCGTCCTTGCCGAGGCGGGCCTGCTCGATGGCTATCGCCTGACCCTGCACTGGGAAGCCATCGATGCCTTCAAGGAATCTTATCCACAGCTCAGCGTGACGCAGGAGCTGTTCGAGATCGACCGCCGGCGCATCACCTCGGCCGGCGGTACGGCTTCCATCGATCTAATGCTCGATCTGATCGCCCAGGCCCATGGCCCGCAACTGGCGATTCAGGTCAGCGAGCAGTTTGTGCTGGGGCGTATTCGTCCGCGCAAAGATCACCAGCGCATGGAAGTCGCCACGCGTTACGGGATCAACAACAAGAAACTGGTGCAGGTCATCGGCGAGATGGAGCAGCACAGCGAACCGCCGCTGACCACGCTGCAATTGGCGGAATCGATCAAGGTCACGCGACGGCAATTGGAGCGCTTGTTTCGGCTGCACTTGAACGATACACCGAGCAACTTCTACCTGCGCCTGCGCCTGGAAAAGGCCCGGCAGCTACTGCGCCAGACCGACATGAGCGTGCTCGAAGTCAGCATCGCCTGCGGGTTTGAATCTCCGTCCTACTTCACCCGCAGCTACCGCGCCCGCTTCGCCCGCTGCCCCCGCGAAGACCGGCGTACCGCCCAAGCCTGAATGGATGCACCCAAAACCAATGTGGGAGCGAGCCTGCTCGCGAATGCAACCTGTCAGTCAACATGATTGTTGAATGACACACCGCATTCGCGAGCAGGCTCGCTCCCACAGTTGTTTGGTGTCGCCTGAAGAATCGCTTACTTCTTCACCAACGCCGAACACGCCGCCTTATAAGCCTCATGCTGATACTTGTTCAACGTCCCCGGCAGTTCAAAATTGTGCTTCTTCGCCTGCGCATTGATCGTCTGCGGCGACAACAACGTCACCTCACAGCCATCGAGCAACTGCAAAATCCCTTCAATCTTGAATGTCGTCGGCCCGCCGGCAAACTCACCCTTCTTGCTGCGCTTCTTGATCGCAATCCGGTCAACCGAATTCTCACGCACAAACGACGCCACCTGTGCCGCGAACACTTTCACGTTGGCCGCGTCGTCATCGTCTTCGAGGGCGATCTTCTTGGTGGCGAGGGGAATGTGGCTCAGGGTCGAACCGTCGAGAGCGGCCACGGCGATGATCGCTTCGCTGCCTTTGATTTCGATGCCGCAGATGTTCATGGGGAATTCCTTGAAGTGAAGAGGGCAGCTTACAGCTCTAGCTGATTGGCGATGATGCCGAACGCCGCTGCAATTTTCTCGCGTGTCGCTTTACGTGGCTTGGACACCGTTTCCTGTTGAGCAAACGCCGGTTGCGAAATGCCCATGCGTTTGGCGACTTCTTCCTGAGTCAGGTTGAGGTGTTCGCGCCAGGCACGGATCGGTGTTGCCCCATCGACCATCCGGCTAACTACCTCATGGGGGATCAGATCTGGTTGCATTTTCTGTGCGACGTATTGCGCGTAAGGGATGACGACGAAGGCGGGGTTGCCCTCGGCGTCGTTGATGATTTGGATATCTGTGGGTAACTTCATATTCGGAGAAATATAAGTCTTTTATAAGATTTCAGAATCTTTGCTTATATCTCTCCCAAAGCCAATCAACAATAATTGACGGCATGTTACGAGTGGTCAGGATCACTCCTGCCCAATCGACTCCAAAAACTCCGACCGTTCATCACTCATCCGCGCCACGCAGTCATTCTGCGCAATCGTGAACGCCTTGCTGCCCGCCGTCGCCGGGAACGCCTCTACCGCGCAATCCGCGTCCCGCGTCTTCAGCCACTGCTGCTGCGCCGTCTTGATCTTGGCGGTAATGTCCGCCAATTGCGTCGCATTCTTGCCATACGCCGTTTGCATGCGTTCGGTCAGGCTGGCGTAGTTGTCCTTGAGCAGGTCTTCAGCGGTAGTGCGGCTGTAAGTCGAGCATTCCAGGGTCTGGACGTCGTTTTCGGCGGCGTCGCACGGGTTGCTGTCGGATTCTTCGGCGGCGTGTACGCCGGTCGCAAGCAGTGCCAAAGCCAGGAAGATCGATTTCATTGTTGTCGCCGCTCTAATCCAGTGGTGTTTCCAAGATGCGCAAGATTCTGGCTCAAGCTGGCGAGCTTGAACAGGTAGCTGATCGGAGCGTCTGGCGACCCTTTGTCGCGGATTGACGCTTTCGGCAATTCCCCTGTCGTTTTTGCACCCGGTCGCCCCTGCACCGAGGCATATGCTGGCCCCAAAGCGCCGGCAGACGATTCGGCGCAAGAATCGCCAATAAGGGGACGCCTGATGAGCCCAGCCGAATTACACGCCGACAGCATCGTTATCGACGGTCTGATCATTGCCAAATGGAACCGCGAGCTGTTTGAAGACATGCGCAAGGGCGGTCTGACGGCAGCCAACTGCACGGTGTCGGTGTGGGAAGGCTTTCAGGCGACCGTGAATAATATTGCCGCCAGCCAGAAGCTGATCCGCGAAAACAGCGACCTGGTGATGCCGGTGCGCACCACCGCCGACATCCGCAAGGCCAAGGAGCAGGGCAAGACCGGCATCCTCTTCGGCTTCCAGAATGCCCACGCGTTTGAAGACCAGATCGGCTATGTCGAGGTGTTCAAACAGCTCGGCGTCGGCATCGTGCAGATGTGCTACAACACCCAGAACCTGGTCGGCACCGGCTGCTACGAGCGTGACGGCGGCCTGTCGGGCTTCGGTCGCGAAATCGTTGCCGAGATGAACCGCGTCGGCGTCATGTGCGACCTGTCCCACGTTGGCTCGAAGACTTCCGAAGAAGTCATCCTCGAATCGAAAAAACCGGTGTGCTACTCCCACTGCCTGCCGTCAGGTCTCAAAGAGCACCCGCGCAACAAGTCCGATGAGGAACTCAAGTTCATCGCTGACCACGGCGGTTTCGTCGGCGTGACCATGTTCGCGCCGTTCCTCGCCAAAGGCATTGATTCGACCATCGACGATTACGCCGAAGCGATCGAATACACCATGAACATCGTCGGCGAAGACGCCATCGGCATCGGCACCGACTTCACCCAGGGCCATGGTCAGGACTTCTTCGAATACCTGACCCACGACAAGGGCTACGCCCGTCGTCTGACCAGCTTCGGCAAGATCATCAACCCGCTGGGTATCCGCACCGTCGGCGAGTTCCCCAACCTGACCGAAACCCTGCTCAAGCGCGGCCATCCCGAGCGCGTGGTGCGCAAGATCATGGGCGAAAACTGGGTCAACGTCCTCAAGGATGTCTGGGGCGAATAAGCCACCGCACTTCTGAATCCTTTCCCCCGGCCGTCCGCGCCGGGGGCAACACACAAAATTTTCTGGAGTTAAGTTTCCATGGCCAAGATCGCCCCGCAATTGCCAATCGAAGTCGACAGCGAGACCGGTGTCTGGACCTCTGACGCCCTGCCGATGCTCTACGTGCCACGGCATTTCTTCGTCAATAACCACATGGGCATCGAGGAAGTGCTGGGCGCTGACGCCTACGCCGAGATCCTCTACAAGGCCGGCTACAAGTCCGCCTGGCACTGGTGCGAAAAAGAAGCCGAATGCCACGGCCTGGAAGGCGTCGCGGTGTTCGAGCACTACATGAAACGCCTGTCGCAACGCGGCTGGGGCCTGTTCAAGATCCAGGACATCGACCTCGACAAAGGCACCGCCAGCGTCAAGCTCGAACACTCGGCATTCGTCTATGTGTACGGCAAGGTCGGGCGCAAGGTCGACTACATGTTCACCGGTTGGTTTGCCGGGGCCATGGATCAGATCCTTGAAGCGCGTGGCAGCAAGATTCGCACCGTTGCCGAGCAAGTCTACGGTGGCTCCGAAGAAGGCCACGACGACGGCCTGTTCACCGTCAAGCCGTTGTAAGTCGAGGAACCCGCCATGGCTTTCGAAGCAATGTTCCAGCCGATCCAGATCGGCAAACTGACCATCCGCAACCGCGTGCTCAGCACCGCGCACGCCGAGGTCTACGCGACTGACGGTGGCATGACCACCGACCGCTACGTCAAGTATTACGAAGAGAAAGCCAAGGGCGGCATCGGCCTGGCGATCTGTGGCGGCTCCTCCGTGGTCGCCATCGACAGCCCGCAGGAATGGTGGAGCTCGGTCAACCTGTCGACCGACCGAATCATTCCGCACTTCCAGAATCTGGCCGACGCCATGCACAAGCATGGCGCCAAGATCATGATCCAGATTACCCACATGGGTCGTCGCTCGCGTTGGGACGGCTTTAACTGGCCGACCCTGATGTCGCCTTCGGGCATCCGTGAGCCGGTGCACCGCGCCACGTGCAAAACCATCGAGCCGGAAGAAATCTGGCGGGTGATCGGCAACTATGCCCAGGCCGCGCGCCGGGCCAAGGCCGGTGGCCTCGACGGCGTTGAGCTGTCGGCGGTGCACCAGCACATGATCGACCAGTTCTGGAGCCCGCGCGTCAACAAGCGCACCGACGAATGGGGCGGCAGCTTCGAAGGCCGGATGAAGTTCGGTCTGGAAGTGTTGAAAGCCGTGCGCGCCGAGGTCGGTGACGATTTCTGCGTGGGCATGCGTCTGTGCGGTGACGAGTTCCACCCGGACGGCTTGTCCCACGAAGACATGAAGCAGATCGCCAAGTATTACGACGACACCGGCATGCTCGATTTCATCGGCGTCGTCGGCTCGGGTTGTGACACCCACAACACCTTGGCCAACGTGATTCCGAACATGAGTTATCCACCGGAGCCGTTTTTGCATCTGGCCGCCGGGATCAAGGAAGTGGTCAAGGTGCCGGTGCTGCACGCACAGAACATCAAGGATCCGAACCAGGCTACGCGGATCCTTGAAGGCGGTTACGTCGACATGGTCGGCATGACCCGCGCGCACATCGCCGACCCGCACCTGATCGCCAAGATCAAGATGGGCCAGATCGATCAGATCAAACAGTGCGTCGGCGCCAACTATTGCATCGACCGCCAGTACCAAGGTCTGGACGTGCTGTGCATCCAGAACGCCGCGACGTCCCGTGAATACATGGGCGTGCCGCACATCATCGAGAAATCCACCGGGCCGAAACGCAAGGTTGTGATCGTTGGTGCCGGCCCTGCCGGGATGGAAGCGGCGCGTGTTGCTGCCGAGCGTGGCCACGACGTGACCCTGTTCGAGAAGAAAGAATTCATCGGCGGGCAGATCACCACCGCATCGAAAGCGCCGCAGCGTGACCAGATCGCCGGTATTACTCGCTGGTTCCAGCTGGAACTGGCGCGGCTGAAAGTCGATCTGCGCCTGGGCACGGCGGCCGACGCCGAGACCATCATGGACTTGCGTCCGGACGTGGTGGTGCTGGCGGTCGGTGGGCATCCGTACCTGGAGCAGAACGAACACTGGGGCGCCGCTGAAGGTTTGGTCGTCAGCAGTTGGGACGTGTTGGATGGCAAGGTCGCACCGGGCAAGAACGTGCTGGTCTACGACACCATTTGCGAGTTCACCGGGATGTCGGTTGCCGACTTCCTCGCCGACAAGGGCAGCCAGGTCGAGATCGTCACCGACGACATCAAGCCGGGTGTGGCCATCGGCGGTACGTCGTTCCCGACCTACTACCGCAGCATGTACCCGAAAGAAGTGATCATGACCGGCGACATGATGCTGGAAAAGGTCTACCGCGAAGGCGACAAACTGGTCGCGGTGCTGGAGAACGAATACACCGGCGCCAAGGAGGAGCGGGTGGTCGATCAGGTGGTGGTGGAAAACGGCGTGCGTCCGGATGAGGAAATCTACTACGCGCTCAAAGAGGGTTCGCGCAACAAGGGCCAGATCGACGTCGAAGCGTTGTTCGCGATCCAGCCGCAACCTTCGCTGAGCGAGGCGGGCGACGGCTACTTGCTGTTCCGCATCGGCGACTGCGTGGCGCAGCGCAACACCCACGCCGCGATCTACGACGCCCTGCGGCTCTGCAAGGATTTCTAAGGGCTAGTGAACCGATCGTTCCCACGCTCTGCGTGGGAATGCCGCAATGGACGCTCTGCGTCCGCTTGGGACGCGGAGCGTCCCGGGATGCATCCCCACGCAGAGCGTGGGAACGATCATTGAACGCCGTGTTTCTCCAGGTTGTACTGGTGGGAGCTTCACCATGTTGAACACCCTTCTTCCAATCCTGTTGTTCGCAGCCCTGGGCCTTGGTGTCCTTGGCGCGTTGCGGCGGGTAGCGATGTGGCGTCGGGGCCGGGCCTCGAAGGTCGATCTGATCGGCGGCCTGTTGGCCATGCCCAAGCGCTACATGGTCGACTTGCACCACGTGGTCGCGCGGGACAAATACATCGCCAACACCCACGTCGCCACGGCGGGCGGGGCGGTGGCGTCGATTGTGCTGGCGCTGCTGGTGCACGGTTTCGGCCTGCACAACCGCATCCTCGGTTACGCCTTGCTGCTGATGACGGCGGTGATGTTCGTCGGTGCGATCTTCGTTTACCTGCGTCGGCGCAACCCGCCGGCACGGCTGTCGAAAGGCCCGTGGATGCGCCTGCCGAAAAGCCTGCTGGCGTTCTCGGCGTCGTTCTTTCTGCTGACCCTGCCGGTGGCCGGAATCCTCCCGGAGAACTTTGGCGGCTGGGTGCTCGCAGCCATTCTCGGGATTGGCGTGCTGTGGGGCGTGTCGGAACTGTTCTTCGGCATGACCTGGGGCGGGCCGATGAAACACGCCTTCGCTGGTGCTTTGCATTTGGCTTGGCACCGTCGCGCTGAACGTTTTGGCGGCGGCCGTTCCACCGGTTTGAAACCGCTGGATCTGAATGATCCGAGCGCGCCGCTGGGCGTGGAAAAACCCAAGGATTTCACCTGGAACCAACTGCTTGGTTTTGACGCCTGCGTGCAGTGCGGCAAGTGTGAAGCCGCGTGCCCGGCCTTCGCCGCCGGCCAGCCGTTGAACCCGAAAAAACTGATTCAGGACATGGTCGTCGGCCTCGCTGGCGGCACCGATGCCAAGTTTGCCGGCAGTCCTTATCCTGGCAAACCTGTCGGCGAACACAGCGGTAATCCACATCAGCCAATAGTCAATGGTCTGGTCGATGCCGAAACCCTGTGGTCGTGCACCACCTGCCGCGCCTGCGTCGAGGAATGCCCGATGATGATCGAGCACGTCGACGCCATCGTCGACATGCGCCGGCACCTGACCCTGGAAAAAGGCGCAACCCCGAACAAGGGCGCCGAAGTCCTCGAAAATCTGATCGCCACCGACAACCCTGGCGGTTTTGCCCCGGGCGGGCGGATGAACTGGGCGGCGGATCTGAACCTCAACCTGCTCAGCGAAAAGAAATCCACCGACGTGCTGTTCTGGGTCGGCGACGGTGCCTTCGATATGCGCAACCAGCGCACCCTGCGCGCGTTCGTCAAAGTGCTGAAAGCGGCGAAAATCGACTTCGCCGTGCTCGGTCTCGAAGAGCGTGACAGTGGCGATGTGGCGCGGCGTCTCGGCGATGAAGCGACCTTCCAGTTGCTCGCCAAACGCAACATCCAGACCCTGGCCAAATACAGCTTCAACCGCATCGTCACCTGCGATCCGCACAGCTTCCACGTGCTGAAAAACGAGTACGGCGCGTTCGACGGCAACTACCTGGTGCAGCACCACAGCACCTACATGGCGGAAATCATTCAGGCTGGCGCACTCAACCTCGGGCAGCACAAAGGCAACAGCGTGACCTATCACGATCCGTGCTACCTCGGCCGCTACAACGGCGAGTATGAGGCGCCGCGTGAAGTGCTGCGTGCGCTCGGTATTGAAGTCAAAGAGATGCAACGTTCCGGCTTCCGTTCGCGCTGCTGCGGTGGCGGTGGCGGGGCGCCAATCACTGACATTCCGGGCAAACAGCGGATTCCCGATATGCGCATGGAAGACATCCGCGAGACCGGCGCCGAACTGGTGGCGGTGGGTTGTCCACAGTGCACGGCGATGCTCGAAGGCGTGGTCGAACCGCGTCCGCTGATCAAGGACATCGCCGAACTGGTCGCCGACGCGCTGCTTGAAGACGCCGCGCCGAGCAAGCCTGCGACCCCGGCCAAACGTGAACCTGCGGAGGCCCACTGATGAGCGACATTATCCGCCGCGACCCACGCGCCGAATGGATTGCCCGTAACCGCCTGCACCCGCTGCACGCGGCGATGCAACCGGCGCAACACAGCTGGATGGGGCCAAATGGCGTCATCCGCAAGAATCTGCACGGCATCGGTTTTATCGGCCCCAATGGCATCAAACGGATCGACCGTAGCGGCGCGCAACAGGGCGGGGCGGTCAAACGTACCGCTGCTGTGGAAGTGCAATTGCCGCTGCATCAGGTGCCGGCCCCGGCGTTCTATATCAGCGTGGTGCCGGACATGGTCGGCGGCCGCTTGAGCAGTCACGATCGTGACTTGCTTGGCCTCGCCCATCAGCTTGCCGGTCAGGATGGTGCGGTGTTGGCGGTGGTCTTTGGCGAGCACAAGGAAAACGCTTTCGCTACCGCAGGCGTCGATCGCTTGCTGGTACTCGAAGGTGAGGAATTCAGCGGTTATGCACCGGAACAGCGAGTGCAAGGTTTGCGCGCTGTGGATAACCAGTTCAATCCACGTCACTGGCTGCTGCCGGACAGCCGCAGCAGTGGTGGCGAGCTCGGCCGACGCTTTGCCGCTGCATTGGGCGAGCGCCCGGCCACGCGGGTCTGGCAGGTCAAGGATCAGGAGTGCATTGGCCGAGCAGGCGCCGGGCTGCAAGACCTCGCGCGTCCCGTCGCACGATTGATTCTGGCGGCGGCCGAGTGCGCCGAGCCGGTCAGCGAAACTCGCCACGAAGCGTTGCCGGTGGAGTTATCCACAAGTGTCGCGCGCAGCCTGTCGCGGATCGAAGATCTCGGCGCTGTGGCGGTGGACCCGGCGGCGATTCCGATGGCCGAAGCGGAGTTCATTTTCTCCGGCGGCAACGGCGTCAAGGACTGGGCACTGTTTCACGAAACGGCCGCAGCACTTGGCGCCACCGAAGGCGCCTCGCGGGTTGCGGTGGACGATGGCTTTATGGCCCGTGATCGTCAGGTCGGCGCGTCCGGCACCTGGGTCACCGCACGGGTTTATGTGGCTGTGGGTATCTCCGGGGCGATCCAGCACCTGCAAGGTATTGGTGCTTGCGACAAGGTGGTGGCGATCAACCTCGACCCGGGCTGCGACATGATCAAGCGCGCCGACCTCTCAGTGATCGGCGAAAGCGCAGAGATTCTGCAAGCGTTGATCGAAGCGGTCGCGGCTTACCGCAACGAAGCCAAGCGCGATGCGGCTTAAGGAAACGCTATGAACACGAAAGTAATCAGTCTGGTTTCCATCGGCGCCCACCCGACTTCGGGCAGGCCACGCCGCGCCGACCAGGATGCCCGCGCCGTGGAACTGGGCCTGCAACTGGCTGGGGATAACCTGCAAGTGCTGCATGCCGGCGACGTCGCGGAACCGGCATTGCGCGCCTATCTGGGCATGGGTCTTGAGCAGATGCATGTATTGGAACAGCCCGCCGGTGCTGATGCCTTGCCGGCGCTGACCGAGTATCTGCGTGATGCCGGGGCGCAAGTGGTGTTGACCGGCAGTCAGGCGGAAACCGGTGAAGGTTCGGGGATGTTGCCGTTCCTGCTGGCGGAAGGTCTGGGCTGGCCGTTGGTGGTCGGGCTGGCGCAGGTCGAGTCGATCAATGACGGTTCGGCGCTGGTGCTGCAAGCGTTGCCGCGTGGGCAGCGGCGGCGGTTGAAGGTGAAGCTGCCGTTTCTGGCGACTGTGGATAACGCTGCGCCGAAGCCTCGGCAGAGTGCTTATGGTCCGGCGCGGCGGGGCGTTTTGCAGGCTGAAGATGTCGAAGTTGTGGACGATGAGTTGCTCGCGGTTGCCACTTTGCAAGCGGCCAAGCCACGGCCGAAACGCTTGAAGGTGATCAAGGCCAAAAGCGGTGCCGACCGGATGAAAGCCGCGACGGCCAAGGCCAGTGGTGGCGGGGGGCAAGTGCTCAAGGGGGTTACCGCAGAAGCTGGTGCTGAAGCGATCCTCAAGTTGCTGATTGAAGAAGGTGTTGTTCGCTGAAGAGCCCCTCACCCCAGCCCTCTCCCAGAGGGAGAGGGGATCTACGGTGGCGTACTCAAGCGTTACATCGACCTGAAAGATCTGCGCGAACTCAGGTTTGGCCAAGCTAAGGACACCGCATAAGGCGCAGGTCGCTGCATATTTCCAATATACCTGGGTCGGCTCCCTCTCCCGGAGGGAGAAGGCTGGGGTGAGGGGGGGCGGTTTACCCACAATCCCTGTTGGCGGATCTGTGGATAACATGTTCGCCCCTCTCTAGACCCTACGCCCATCAAGCCCTACAGCCATCCGATCAAAAAACGACCAGCCTAAGTCACGGATTTTCAGAGCTTTTTCGGCAGGATAACTGAACAAGTTGCCCCCAATCTCTGTTGGCGCTTCTGTGGATAAGATGTTCGCTATCGTCTGAAAGCCATACAAAACGTGGCTTGCGAAGATGTGGTCGAAAAACAGTCAATTCGTCTGTTTCCATGGAAAACTCCCGCGCAAACCTCGATTTCACACAGCCTCCAACGCTTTTCCACAGATACGGCAAAGTTACCCCCGAACTCTGTTGGCGCTTCTGTGGATAACATGTTTGCCATCCTCTACAGGCCATGCAGAACGTGGCTTACAAGAATGTGATCAAAAATCAACCAATGCGTCTCGCAAACCGTCCTTCTGGATAAGTCACGTTTTTTCTTCACAAATCAGCGAGTTATTTTCGCAGTCATCCACAGTTACCCCCATTTGCTGTGGGTGGTTATGTGGATAACTTGTTCGTCAAACCTTGCAAGCCCCGCCCGCCTTAGTCCAAACGGCACTTGATCACATTTCATACAGTTCTAAGGCGTTGCCTTGACTTCGATTCCTGCGCTGTCTTCACTGCAATGGCACAAGGACAGCCGTCACTTATCCACATCAGGTTCTGGGAGAACGCATGATGGATAGCCAGCCGCACCGCCCCCCGCCCTCGCCACGCAAGCGCACGCTCCGGCGCGCCGCCAATCAGCACGCTCGCCTGTAGCGCGCCACACCCGCCAGACCGCTGTGCTGTCGCCGGACTTGATCCGGTGGCCAGGTGCCCGTTCGCCCATTGATTGCAGGCAACCGCAGAGTTGCCCCATCTGCCTGATTAGAGGAACCACCTCATGACACGGATCGCAACGCCCATCAGCGAGATCAAGGAACACTACGATGTGATTGTAATCGGCTCAGGTTACGGCGGCGGCATCGCTGCCTCGCGCCTGTCCCGTGCCGGCAAACGTGTGTGCCTGCTTGAACGCGGTCGGGAAATCCAGCCCGGCGAATACCCCAACACCATGATCGCCGCCACCGAAGAACTGCAGGTGCATGACCCGGATGGCCATATCGGCTCGCGCACCGGGCTGTTCGACTTGCACGTCAACGCCCAGCAAAACGTTGTGGTCGGTTGCGGCCTCGGCGGCACGTCGTTGATCAACGCCAACGTGGCCCTTGAGCCAGAGCCGGGCGTGTTCGATGACCCGCGCTGGCCGCAAGCGGTGCGTGAGCACCGCGACACGCTGCTCAAGGACGGGTATGCCCGCGCCCGGGAAATGCTCAAACCCAATCCTTACCCGAGCACTTCGCCGAATCTGCCCAAACTCGATGCCAACAAGAAATCGGCGGATTACCTCAAGCAGGGTGCGCATTTCTACAAGCCGCCGATCAACGTGACTTTCGACAAACTGCCGAACAACCTTAACCACGTCGGTGTTGAGCAACTGCCGTGCAACCAGTGCGGCGATTGCGTTTCTGGCTGTAACAACAAGGCCAAGAACACCACGCTGATGAACTACCTGCCGGACGCCTGGAACCACGGCGCGGAGATTTTCTGTCAGGCCGAAGTGCGCCATCTGGAGCGTGACGGTGATGGCTGGATCGTGCACTTCCAATACCTCGACAGCGGGCGTGAGATGTTCAGCGCACCGACGTTGTTCGTGAAGGCCGATATCGTCGTGGTCTCTGCCGGCACGCTTGGCTCGACCGAAATTCTCCTGCGCACGCGTGACAAAGGCGTGGTGATGTCCGGCCAGCTCGGCGAAAACATGAGCGGCAATGGCGACATCCTCGGCTTCGGCCACAACTGCGAGCAGACCATCAACGGCATCGGTTTCGGCGCGCACCCGGCCAAGGAACTGCACCCGGTCGGTCCGTGCATCACCTCGGTGATCGACATGCGCACCGAAGGCGACTGGCGCAGCCGCATGGTCATCGAGGAAGGCTCGATCCCCGGCGCCCTCGGTCGGCCAATGGTGCCGGCGATGGCCGGTTTTGCCGAGATGATCGGCGTGGCCACCGATGACAGTTTCAGCGGCAAGGTGAAATACAAAGAACGCGAAGCGGAAAGCTTCCTGCGCGGCCCGTATTACGGCGCGCTGCACAACATGCAGACCTACCTGATCATGAGCCACGACAGCGGCCAGGGACGGATGGTCCTCGACAGCAAGGACCAGCTGCGCATCGACTGGCCCGGCGTTGGCGAGCAGGAGAATTTCAAACTCGGCAACGAGCGTCTGCACCAGAGCACCAAGGCACTGGGTGGCGTATGGGTAGAGAATCCGATCTGGACCAAACTGCTCAAGCACAGCATCGTCTCGGTGCACCCGTTGGGCGGTTGCGTGATGGGCGAAGATGCGGCGCAAGGCGTGGTCAATCACAAGGGCCAGGTGTTCAGCGGTGCCAGCGGCACGGATGTTTACGCTAATTTGTACGTGACTGACGGCGCGGTAATTCCGACGTCGCTGGCGGTCAACCCGCTGTTGACCATCTCCGCGGTGAGTGAGCGCAACATGGGCCTGCTCGCCGCCGACCGTGGTTGGCAGATCGATTACACGTTGCCTTCTGCGCCGCGCAAACCGGTGGCGCCGCCAACCCTCGGCGTGCAGTTCACCGAAACCATGAAGGGCTATTTCTCTCGCGCCTTCACTGCGGCGCAAAGCACCGATCTGAAAGTCTACGAAGCAGCGGCCAAGCGCGGTGAGGCGGACAATTCTCCGATTGATTTCACTCTGACCATCACCGCCAACGACATGAACCGGATGATCAAGGAACCCGAGCATGCGGCGACCATCGTCGGCACGGTGATCGCCCCAGCGCTGTCACCGCAGCCGCTGACTGCGAGCAACGGTGTGTTCAACCTGTTCGAGCAATTCGAGCAACAGGTCGATACGCGTCACATGAAATACGACATGAAACTGACCGCCGAGGACGGCAACGACTATTTCTTCAGCGCCTTCAAAACTGTGCCGGAAGACAACGGCGTGCTGAACATCTGGCACGACACCAGCACGCTCTACGTGACGCTGTATCGCGGGCCGGACAAGACCGGTGAGGTGATCGGCTCCGGGGTGATGCACATCCATCCGACCGATTTCGCCAAGCAGATGACCACCATGAAAGTCCTCAACGCGCGCAACGAACGTGAGCGGATCGAAGGGCTGGCGCGCTTTGGCAAATTCTTCGCGGGGATTCTCTGGGAAAGTTACGGCGGCGTGTTCGCCGGGGATATCTACTTCAATCCGGATGCACCACCACGGCTGAAACGGCCGCTGGATGCGCCGACGCCAGCGGTGCATTTCTTCCCCACCGAGGACGGTGTCGAGTTGCGCCTGACCCGTTATCAGGCCGGGAGCAAAGGCCCGGTGATGCTGGTGCATGGTTTGGGCGTGGGCTCGAATATCTTTTCCACCGACACCATCCAGACCAACCTGCTCGAATACCTGTGCAAACACGATTACGACGTCTGGTTGCTGGATTTCCGTGTGAGCATTTTGCTGCCGGCGAGCAAGAAGGAGTGGAACGGCGACCAGATCGCCCAATACGACTTCAAGGCTGCCATCGCGCAGATTCAGCAAGAGACCAACGCCAAAGACGTGCAGTGCGTGGTGCATTGCTACGGCGCGACGACATTCTTCATGTCGCTGCTAGCGGGGTTGCAGGGCGTGCGCTCGGTGGTCTGCTCGCAGATTGCCGCTGACACCGTGGTCGCCACAGCAACGGGGTTGAAGGCTGGCTTGCACCTGCCGGGCATGCTTGATGCGATCGGCATCAAGTCGATGACGGCTTACGCCGACAGCAAGGAAAACTGGTTCAACAAACTCTACGACAAAGCGCTTAACGGCTACGCGCGGATCGAGGCGCAGGGTTATTGCACCAACCCGGTGTGCCACCGAATCACCTTCATGTACGCGTCGCTGTATCGCCACGACACCCTCAACGAAACCCTGCACGACAACCTGCACGAGTTGTTCGGTGAGTCGAACATCGAAACCTTCGAGCACCTGGCGCTGATCGTGCGCAAAGGGCATCTGGTGGATTTCAAAGGCAACGATGTTTACATGCCGCACTTTGATCGGCTGACCATGCCGATCTGTTTTATCAGTGGTGCCGACAACCAGTGCTATCTGCCGGAAAGCACTCTCAAGACCTACCAGCGTTTGTGCGACATGCATGGGCCTGCGCGTTACAGCCGACAAGTGGTGCCGGGCTACGGCCACATCGACTGCATGTTCGGCAAGAACGCGGTGGTCGATGTCTATCCGATCATCCTTGAACACCTGGAGAAAACTGCCCTCGGCTGACGTTAGACCGAGTCGACCGCTTCGCGAGCAGGCTCGCTCCCACAGGGTTTTGTGCCAGTCACAAAACCAGTGGGCATCCCCAATCCAATGTGGGAGCGAGCCTGCTCGCGAAAGCGGTGCATCTGGCGCTACATCTCTCCGGTCTGCACAAGGAAATGGATGACATGGACAGCTACATCCGCTGGTTTCAACGCTTCATCTGGATCGGCATTGCGATGAACATGGTGTTCGCCATCCCCGCGCTGTTCGCGCCGGGCTTGCTGACATCGGTGGTCGGGCTGCCGCCGCAACTCTCTGACCCGTGGCTGGAAAACGCCGGCATGCTGCTGGTCGGCATCAGCGTGTTTTACATGCCGTCGGGCTTCAACGCACCGCGCTATGTGGTGCATTCCTGGCTGTGTGTGCTGACGCGATTGATCGCGGTGTTCTTCTGGATCTACCTGATCAACACCAGCAGCCAGGGCTCGGTGTTTGTGCCGATGTTGATGGGCGATCTGAGCTTTTTCCTGGTCCTCGGCATTTTGCTCTACCTCGGTACCACGCCGGAGAGCCGGCCGTGGGCGTTGCTCTGTGATGGTTGCCGTGAGTGGCGCGCGGCGTGGCAGCGGCAATGGCAGAGCCACGCCTTCAAGGTCGGCACGCTGGTGGTGGTCGCGGTGCTCGGCTTCATCGGTTACCAAACCTGGTATCAGATGCTCCGCGTTGTCCCCGAACAGGAATATGCCTCCGACGAAGATCACTACAAATACGCCGCCATTGGCCTCGGCATCGAAGCGCGCATCCCCTATTACCTGTTCGCCGTGCTGCCGCAGATGTGCCCGGAGAAAATGCCCAAACCCGGCGGCTGGGAAGTCTTCGGTTTCCTCTTCGAAAACGGCAAGGACCTGCCGATCGGCATGGCCAAACGGCAGATTGGCTACCCGACCGTCGAGCCGAACTGCGCGCTGTGCCACACCGGTTCCTACCGCGCCAATGCCAGCGATGTTGCCGTCAATGTCCCTAGCGCGCCGGCCAACACCCTGCAACTGCAAGCGTTCCAGTGGTTTGCCTACGATTGCGCCAGCGACCCGAAATTCACCACCGACGCGGTGATGGCGGCGATCAACAGCAAGTTCCAGTTGGGCTTCTTCGAGAAACTCTACAACCGCTACCTGATCATGCCGATGGCAAAAAGCGCACTGCTCAAGCAGAAACAGGCCTACGCCTGGCAGAAGCTGCGTCCGCAACAAGGCCCGGGCCGCACCGACACCTTCAACCCGACGAAAATGGTGGTGTTCGGCTTCCCGGATGACTCGACGATCGGCACCGTCGACCTGCCGCAAGTGTGGAACCAGAAACCACGGGAATCGATGTACCTGCACTGGGACGGCAATAACAACAAGATCCACGAACGCAACTACGCCGCCGCGATGGCCGTGGGCGCGACGCCGGAATCGGTGTTGCCGCCGAGCTTCAACCGCGTAACCAACTGGCTGCTCGGGCACAAGGCGCCGGCGTGGCCGTGGGCGCTGGATCAGGCCAAGGTCGCCCAGGGCAAACCGATCTGGGAGGCGAACTGCGCCGCTTGTCATGACTTCGGGCGCGCCGAAACCGGACAGGTCACTACCAACATCGAGCAGCTCGGCACCGATCCACACCGGCTCGACTCGTTCACCACGGGGCTGGTGGCCGCGTTTCACACCTTCAAAAAACCGCCGTTCGATTTCGGCGCCTACCGCAAGACCCAGAGCTACAGCAACACACCCACCGACGGCGTCTGGCTGCGCGCGCCATACCTGCACAACGGTTCAGTGCCGACGCTGTGGGACTTGCTGCAACCCGCGGAAAAACGTCCGCAGACGTTCATCACCGGTTCTGACGTCTACGACCCGGTCAACGTCGGTTTCGTCACCAGCGGTGCCCAGGCCAAAGCCTCGGCCGACTTTAAATACGACACGCGGCTGGAGGGCAATCACAACAGCGGTCACCTGTACGGCACGACGCTGTCGGACGACGACAAGCGCGCGCTGATCGAATTCATGAAAACCCTGTGAACCCTTACGGATAGAGGAATTTGCCATGTCACTGGTCAGTCATTGGGAACACGAATACGACAAGGTCAAAGTGCGCATTCACGGCTTGTTCACGCGCATGGAAATGGCCTGGATGAAACTCATCAGCGAGCTGGAGCCGCAGGAGTTTCAGGCGATCATCAAGCTGCTGCAGCGCGGCCACGATCAGGCGCAGTACGTGCTGAAAAACGGTGAGTTGCCGGACGACGAGCCCTCTGTGCCATGGGAGTTGTCCCACGGCTTGTCGATCCTGCGCATCGGCAATGCCGCGCCGCTGCCGCAATCGCCCGATCAGCTGGCGACCCGGGTGTTGAAGGACGGCACGCTGCTTGGTTGTCGCAAGTGGGAACTGCTGGATCTGCTGTGGAGCGAGGCGCTGTTGAAGTGGATCGAAAACCTGCGCCATCACGCGACGTTCGGCACTGACCCGGCGGTGGTGCAGATGGATCGCGAGGTGACCCTGGCGATCGCTGGCGATTGGGGCACCGGGCCGTTCGACAGCCATGCGCCGGCGGTGTCGGTGGCCAATCAGATGCAACTGGCCCAGGCCGATTTCACCATTCACTTGGGCGATGTGTATTACGCCGGCAGTCATTCTCAGGAAGACGTCGACATGGCCGGTTGGCCGATGGGCACGCACGGCTCATTCACCCTCAATTCCAATCACGAGATGTACAGCGGCGCCCACGGTTATTTCAAGGAACTGGCCAAGCGTTTTCCGGGGCAGCAGGGCACCAGTTATTTTGCGCTGATCAATGATGACTGGCTGGTGGTCGGGCTGGATTCCGCTTACGCGTCGGACGCGATGAACCTGTACATGGACGGAACCTTGAACGAACCGCAAATCGCGTGGATGAAAGGCCTGCCGAAACGCAAGAAGCTCATGGTGCTCAGCCATCATCAGGGCTTCGATATTTCCGGGCACAACAAGACTGCGCTGTATCAACCGGTGTGCGATGCGCTGGGGCGTGAGCCGGATTATTGGTATTGGGGGCATCTGCACAACGGCATCGTCTATGCGCAGCAGGGCGGTTTGCACGCGCGCTGCGCCGGGCACGGAGCGATTCCCTATGGCAATTCCAGTGAGCTGAACGGGCATTCGCGGGTGTTGTGGTCGGAGACCCAGGATGCCAACGACCCGGCTTATCCGCTGCGGGTGTTGAACGGCTACGCGAAGATCAGGTTGGTGGGGGAGGAGATATTTGAGGAGTTTATTGGTGAGGATGGATCGGTGAGGTGGTCATCGAAGTGATGCGGTGACTGTTCTGACGCTATCGCTGGCAAGCCAGCTCCCAGAGGTTTTGCGGTGTACACGGAATCTGTGAACACCATCAACCACTGTGGGAGCTGGCTTGCCAGCGATGCTTTTAGCCTTGGACGGGGACGCCTTTGAGGTACGGCGCAGGCTCGGCGCCGAGGTTGTTCAGCAAGCGTTCGCTGTACCAGTCGACAAAGTTGACCACGCCAAACTCATACGTCTTCGAGTAAGGCCCAGGCTGGTAAGCGGTGGAGTTAATCCCGCGCTGGTTTTCCTCAGCCAGACGCCGGTCCTGATCGTTGGTCGCATCCCACACCTGACGCATGCGCTCGACGTCGTAATCCACGCCTTCAACCGCATCCTTGTGCACGATCCATTTGGTGGTGACCATGGTTTCCTGCGCGCTGATCGGCCACACGGTGAAGACGATGATGTGGTCGCCCATGCAGTGGTTCCACGAGTGCGGCAGGTGCAGGATGCGCATCGAACCCAGATCCGGGTTCTTGATCCGGCCCATCAGTTTCGCGCAGCCCTGTTTGCCGTCGAGGGTCATCGACACGGTGCCCTTGAGCAGCGGCATGCGCACGATGCGGTTGCGCAGGCCGAAGCTGGCGTGGGCGTAAGGGATCTTCTCGGCTTCCCAGGCAGCGGCGGAGGCGGCGACGTGATCCTTGAACGCCTGATCGGCGCGCGGGTCGGTGACGTCGTCCCATTCCAGCAGGGTTTTCAGCAGTTCCGGGTGCGACGCGTTGCAGTGGTAGCACTCCCGGTTGTTTTCCAGCACCAGTTTCCAGTTGGCCTTTTCCATCAAGGTGGTGGTAATCGCCACCTTGGTGTTCTCCATGTCGTACGGTTCCATGTAATGGTTCAGCGTCGACAGGAAGTCATCGATGGCTGGCGGGTTCTCGGCCAGGCTGATGAAGATGTAGCCGCCGGCAGTCTTCACGTTCACCGGTTTCAGGCCGTACTGCTTCATGTCGAAATCGGCGCCCATTTCGGTGCCGGCGAACAGCAGGCGACCGTCCAGCTCATAGGTCCACTGGTGGTAGTGGCAGACCAGTTTGGCGACTTTGCCTTTTTCACTGGTGCACAGGCGCGAGCCACGGTGGCGGCAGACGTTGTGGAACGCATGCACCACGCCTTCGGCGCCACGAATGACGATGATCGGGTTTTTGCCGACCTGCAGGGTCAGGTAGTTGCCCTTGGCCGGGATTTCGCAGGTCATGCCGGCGATCAACCACTCTTTCTGGAAGATCTCCTGCATGTCGATATCGAACAGCCGCTCATCGCTATAGAACGGTTGCGGCAGAGAAAATGTGCGCTCGCGCTCCTGGAGCATTTGTGCGGTGGCCTTGCGTGCGGGTTCCAGCGGATCGCCCAGGCTGATTTTTGCGGTGACGTCCATCGATGTGATCCTCATGGCCATCTGCGTGGCCGGCGAAAAGTGGCTGATCAGGTGTGCTGCTAACGGTTGCTACGCAAGGTGTAAAGAATCTGTCTTGGTGTTGGGGCGAGTGTGGGGCCGGCGCTGCCCCGAACCTTATCCATGGGCGACATGGTGCAATCTGTTCCCGACGCGCAACCCCCGGTGGCTGGGGGCTGGTCGCGATAAGTATGTCAATGTCGCGGATAGGTAAACGGGCGGTTCGCGCTATACGCAGAATCGCCGACATGAGGCCGACAGTCGGCCGTGGAGAACAGCATGTCCAACAGCTTCCTGAATCCGGTCACCACCCAGACCTGGGCCAATGGCCGACACATCGTCCGTTGCGTCAAAGTCATCCAGGAAACCTGGGACGTGCGCACCTTCTGCTTTATGGCCGACCAGCCGATCCTGTTCTTCTTCAAGCCCGGGCAGTTCGTCACCCTGGAGCTGGAAATCGAAGGCCAGCCGATCATGCGCTCGTACACGATTTCCAGCTCGCCGTCGGTGCCGTACAGCTTTTCGGTGACCATCAAGCGGGTGCCGGGCGGCAAGGTCTCGAACTGGCTGCACGATACGCTGCATGAAGGCCAGGAGCTGGCGGTGCACGGGCCGGTCGGGCTGTTCAATGCCATCGACTTCCCGAGCCCGAAAGTCCTGTACCTGAGCGGTGGCGTTGGTATCACGCCGTGCATGTCGATGGCGCGCTGGTTCTACGACACCAACGCCAACGTCGACATGACCTTTATCCACAGCGCGCGCTCGCCGAAAGACATCATTTACCACCGCGAGCTGGAACACATGGCGTCGCGGATCGACAACTTCAGCCTGCACCTGATTTGTGAGAAGCATGGCTTGGGTGAGCCGTGGGCCGGTTATCGTGGTTATCTGAACCACAAGATGCTGGAATTGATGGTGCCCGACTTCCTTGAGCGCGAAGTGTTCTGCTGCGGCCCGACGCCTTACATGAATGCGGTCAAGCGGTTGCTGGAAGTGGCCGGGTACGACATGTCGCGTTATCACGAGGAATCCTTCGGCGCCACGCCACCGGAAGCCCGTGCCGATGCGGTGGAGCAAGCCGAGCAGGCAGCGGATGCGCCGGAAATCGATGCGGCGGATCTGCATCAGGTCGAATTCACCTCGTCCGGCAAGAGCATTCGTGTGGCTCCGGGTGAGACCGTGCACGCGGCGGCGGCCAAGTTGGGCTTGATGATTCCGAAAGCGTGCGGGATGGGGATTTGCGGGACGTGCAAGGTGTTGAAGCTGGGTGGTGAAGTGGAGATGGAGCACAACGGCGGGATTACCGAGGATGACGAGGCGGAAGGGTTTATCTTGTCGTGCTGCAGTGTGCCTAAAGGCGATGTGCGCATCGATTTCTGAGTGGGGCGAATTTTCGCGTACGGCTTACCCCTCACCCCAGCCCTCCCGAAACGTCGGACCGCCCATAGGGAGAGGGGGCCGACCGAGTTGTCCAGGGTTGTACATCGACCTGAACGACCTTATCGATTATGGATTCGGTACAGCAGTTGCACGTCGGCGTAATTCTCAAATATCCCCCAATCAGTCCCCTCTCCCTCTGGGAGAGGGCTAGGGTGAGGGGCTTTTCAGTCGATAAACAAATCCGGCATCAACGCCGCGTCGCTTTCTCGATCAAAGCGATATTGATCGAACTCAGTCACGCCGCTCTCCCGCAAAATTTCCTCATCAATCAACAACCGCCCGGTAATCTGCCGCCCGCTGCTATCCAGAATCACATGCGCCGCATCCGCCATGATCGCTGGCGTTCGCGCCTGCTTGAACGACTCCCGATTCCCCAACTGAAACTCAATCGCCGCCGTGGCAATCATCGTCTGCGGCCACAACGAATTCACGCTGATTCCGTACGCGGCAAATTCCTCACTCATCCCCAGCGTCAGCATGCTCATGCCGTACTTGGTCACCGTGTACGGGCTGAATTGCGCAAACCACTTGCTCGCCAGATTCAGCGGTGGCGACAGGTTGAGAATGTGCCCCGAGGATTTCTTCAGATAGGGCAGGGCGACCTGGCTGCACAGCAGCACCGCGCGGGTGTTGATCTGGTGCATCAGGTCGAAACGCTTGAGTTCGATGTGCTGCACACCGGTGAGCTTGATCGCCCCGGCGTTGTTCACCAGTGCATCTATGCCGCCGAAGTGTTCATTGGCTTGGGCCAATGCCCGGCGCACGCCATCCTCATCACGCACATCCACCTGCAATGCCAGTGCCTTGCCGCCCGCCGCTTCGACTTCGGCGGCGACACTGTGAATGGTGCCGGGCAGTTTGGCGTGGGGTTCGGCACTTTTCGCCGCGATGACGATATTGGCGCCGTCCCTTGCGGCACGCAGCGCGATCTCACGGCCAATGCCACGGCTGGCGCCGGTGATGAACAGGGTTTTGCCTTGTAACGACATGCCGATGCTCCTGCTTATTGTTATGTGAGCGAAGGGCTCGACAGACAATGTAGACCAAGCAGATCAGGTAACACTTTCTTCGCCATGATCGTTCCCACGCTCTGCGTGGGAATGCAGCCGTCGACGCTCCGCGTCATAGCGGTGTTAAGCATGTCGACAGTGGTGAGGCTGGAACGCGGAGCGTCCCGGGATGCGTTACCACGCGGAGCGTGGGAACGATCAGGGTGAGGCGGGTGGGATATTCGCGATATAGGGGAAGTCTGGTGTTGCGGTGGGAAAAATCATTCCCGATCGAAGATCGTTCCCACGCTCTGCATGGGAATGCAGCCGTCGAGGCTCTGCGTTATAGCGGTGTTAAGCATGTCGACAGTGGTAAGGCTGGAACGCGGAGCGTCCCGAGAGGCATTCCCACGCGGAGCGTGGGAACGATCAGTGCAGGGGGATCAGGCGGACATGACTTCGCGGATGTCGCGCGCCAGTTCGCGTACGCGTTCTTCTTCGGTGTCCCACGAGCACATGAAGCGTGCGCCGCCCTTGCCGATGAAGGTGTAGAAGCGCCAGTTCTTCGCGGTCAGCGCGGCAATGGCCGGTTCCGAGAGTTGCAGGAACACGCCGTTGGCCTGGACCGGGAACATCAGTTCGACGCCCGGAATGTCGCTGACCAGTTCTGCGAGCAGTTGTGCGCAGTGGTTGGCGTGACGGGCGTATTTGAGCCAGGCGTCGTTTTCGAGGATGCCGACCCACGGTGCCGAGAGGAAACGCATTTTCGACGCCAGTTGCCCGGCCTGCTTGCAGCGATAGTCGAAGTCTTCGGCCAGTTTGTGGTTGAAGAACAGGATCGCTTCACCCACTGCCATGCCGTTTTTCGTGCCGCCGAAGCACAGCACGTCAACACCGGCCTTCCAGGTCAGATCGGCTGGCGAGCAGCCGAGGAAGGCGCAGGCGTTGGAGAAACGCGCGCCGTCCATGTGCAGGTGCAGGCCGAGTTCCTTGCAAGTGGCGCTGATGGCGCGGACTTCTTCCGGGGTGTAGACGCTGCCGACTTCGGTGGCTTGGGTCAGGGTGACCACGCGCGGTTTCGGGTAGTGAATGTCCTGGCGCTTGAGCGCGACTTCGCGGATCGATTGCGGGGTGATCTTGCCGTTTTCAGTGCCGGCGATCAGCAGTTTCGAGCCGTTGGAGAAGAATTCCGGGGCGCCGCATTCGTCGGTTTCGACGTGGGCGGTTTCCGAGCAGATCACGCTGTGGTAACTCTGGCACAGCGACGACAGGGCCAGCGAGTTGGCGGCGGTGCCGTTGAAGGCGAAGAACACTTCGCAGTCGGTTTCGAACAACTGGCGGAAATGGTCGGACGCGCGTGCGGTCCATTCATCGTCGCCATAAGCGCGTTGGTGGCCGTGGTTGGCCTGTTCCATTGCAGCCCAGGCTTCAGGGCAGATACCGGAGTAGTTGTCGCTGGCGAATTGTTGGCTCTTGTCGG
This sequence comes from Pseudomonas chlororaphis, assembly GCF_000783395.1. Taxonomy (GTDB): domain Bacteria; phylum Pseudomonadota; class Gammaproteobacteria; order Pseudomonadales; family Pseudomonadaceae; genus Aquipseudomonas; species Aquipseudomonas chlororaphis_H. Next base: position 42,951 of record NZ_JSFK01000012.1, read on the forward strand.
TCATGGCCGGCTTCCGTGGTCGAGACTCTTGTGAAGGCTCGTGGTCAATGAGGGTGCGCACTTTACCGAAGATCTTCCGGGGAGCACACGGGATGTCACATTCAGGAAATTACCAGTTTGTAGGACGATTATGCACCTGAGCAAACGCGACGGCGCACTAGATCTGCTCAAGTGGCTGGCGCTGCTGTGCATGTTGCTCGATCACCTGCGATATGCCGGGTTCTCCGCCGATTGGCTGTACGTGCCGGGGCGGCTGGCGTTTCCGTGGTTTTGTCTGGCGATGGCGGCGAATCTGGCGCGTGATGGTTCGCGGAGGATGGAGTGGCGGTATCTGGGCTGGTTGTTGCTGTTCAGTGCGGTGAGTGAAATTCCCTATCGGATGTACATACCTGATCCCGATACCCTGAACGTGATGCCGACGCTGGCGCTCGGATTACTGGTGGCGCGGGGGTGGCAGAATTCCTCGATCATGTCGCGATTGCTGGGCGTTGCTGCGCTGGTGTTGGCCGCTGTTTTTCCGGAGCGACTGATGTTCGGCTTCTTCGGCGTGCTGCTGCCATTGGCGATGCTGCTGGTGTTTCGCCGTCCGTGGTATTTCAGCTTGCTTCCGGGATTGATCTGTCTCGCTGCCAATCAATGGCAAGTGCTGTACGACTCGGCGAAGTTCGGCAGTAGTGTTGCGATCCTTGGGATTGCCATTTGTCTGTTTGCGCCAATGCTCGGAATGTTCCTGTTGCGACATGGGCGACATCTTCAGCCGCCACCGATGCGGCGCTGGGGCTACGCCCTTTATCCCGCGCATTTCCTCCTGCTACTACTTATCCGCCAAGTTGCCGCATGACCCTGTGGGAGCTGGCTTGCCAGCGATAGCGGTGGGTCAGCCACCATTAATGCCGGATGTGCCGCCGCCATCGCTGGCAAGCCAGCTCCCACAGGGTTCTCCAGTGTTTTCGAGATCGAGTCCGGAAAACGCATTTCCGGCCATGTCGTAAACGCACCTTTGCGTGGCGCGCGCAGGCATTTGAGCTGTCTGCGCCGGTCATACCATCGGCATCAAAGGGCACTGCCTTCATTGCCAGTGCCTTACCGAGACGAATGGCGCACAGATGCCGCTGGGAGAGACGCGATGTTCAGCAAGCAAGACCAGATCCAGGGTTACGACGATGCACTGCTGGCGGCGATGAATGCCGAGGAGCAACGTCAGGAAGATCACATCGAGCTGATCGCGTCGGAGAACTACACCAGCAAACGCGTGATGGAAGCGCAAGGCAGCGGCCTGACCAACAAATACGCAGAAGGCTATCCGGGCAAGCGCTACTACGGTGGCTGTGAGCACGTCGATAAAGTCGAAGCGCTGGCTATCGAACGCGCCAAGCAACTGTTCGGCGCCGATTACGCCAACGTCCAGCCACACTCCGGTTCATCGGCCAACAGTGCGGTTTACCTGGCGCTGATCCAGCCGGGCGACACCATCCTCGGCATGAGTCTGGCCCACGGCGGTCACCTGACCCACGGCGCCAAAGTGTCGTCCTCGGGCAAGCTCTACAACGCCGTGCAGTACGGCATCAACACCGACACCGGGCTGATCGATTACGACGAAGTCGAACGTCTGGCCGTCGAATCCAAGCCGAAAATGATCGTCGCCGGTTTCTCCGCTTACTCGAAGACCCTGGACTTCCCGCGCTTCCGTCAGATCGCTGACAAGGTCGGCGCGCTGCTGTTCGTCGACATGGCCCACGTCGCCGGTCTGGTCGCTGCTGGCCTGTACCCGAACCCGCTGCCGTACGCCGACGTGGTCACCACCACCACCCACAAAACCCTGCGCGGTCCACGTGGCGGGCTGATCCTGGCCAAGTCCAACGAAGAGATCGAGAAGAAGCTCAACGCTGCCGTGTTCCCCGGCGCTCAGGGCGGCCCGCTGATGCACGTCATCGCCGGTAAAGCCGTGTGCTTCAAGGAAGCGCTGGAGCCAGGCTTCAAGGCTTATCAGCAACAAGTGATCGACAACGCTCAGGCGATGGCCAGCGTATTTATCAAACGTGGCTACGATGTAGTGTCCGGCGGTACCGACAACCATCTGTTCCTGGTCAGCCTGATCCGTCAGGGCCTGACCGGCAAAGACGCCGACGCCGCCCTTGGCCGTGCACACATCACCGTCAACAAGAACGCCGTGCCGAACGACCCGCAATCGCCATTCGTGACCTCGGGCCTGCGTATCGGCACCCCGGCGGTCACTACGCGCGGTTTCAAGGTGACCCAGTGCGAAGTGTTGGCTGGCTGGATCTGCGACATCCTCGACAACCTCGGCGATGCCGATGTCGAGGCCAATGTCGCCCAGCAAGTGTCGGCCCTGTGCGCAGACTTCCCGGTTTATCGCTGAGTGTTCTGGAGTAACTGACTATGCAACGCTATTCGGGCTTCGGCCTCTTCAAACACTCCCTCAGCCACCACGAAAACTGGCAGCGCATGTGGCGCACGCCAACGCCGAAGAAGGTCTACGACGTGGTCATCGTCGGCGGCGGCGGGCACGGTCTGGCGACCGCCTATTATCTAGCGAAAGAACACGGCATCACCAACGTCGCCGTGGTCGAGAAGGGCTGGCTGGGCGGCGGTAACACCGCGCGCAACACCACCATCGTGCGCTCCAACTACCTGTGGGACGAGTCGGCGCACCTCTACGAACATGCGATGAAATTGTGGGAAGGCCTGTCCCAGGACCTGAACTACAACGTGATGTTCTCTCAGCGCGGCGTCTACAACCTGTGCCACACCCTGCAGGACATCCGTGATTCCGAGCGTCGGGTCAGCGCCAACCGCCTCAATGGCGTCGATGGCGAACTGCTCAACGCCAAACAAGTCGCTGACGAAATTCCGTACCTCGACTGCTCGAAAAACACCCGCTATCCAGTGATGGGCGCCACCGTTCAGCGTCGCGGCGGCGTCGCCCGTCACGATGCCGTGGCCTGGGGCTTTGCCCGTGCCGCCGACGCCTTGGGCGTGGACTTGATTCAGCAGACCGAAGTGATCGGTTTCCGCAAGGAAAACGGCGTGTGCATCGGTGTTGAAACCAACAAGGGTTTTATCGGCGCCAAGCGCGTCGGCGTGGTCACTGCCGGTAACTCCGGGCACATGGCCAAACTCGCCGGTTTCCGTCTGCCGATCGAATCCCACCCGCTGCAAGCGCTGGTGTCCGAGCCGATCAAGCCGATTATCGACAGCGTGATCATGTCCAACGCCGTGCACGGTTACATCAGCCAGTCCGACAAGGGCGACCTGGTGATCGGCGCCGGTATCGACGGCTACAACGGCTACGGCCAGCGCGGTTCGTACCCGGTGATCGAGCACACCATTCAGGCCATCGTCGAGATGTTCCCGGTGTTGTCCCGCGTACGCATGAACCGCCAGTGGGGCGGCATCGTCGACACCACGCCGGACGCTTGCCCGATCATTTCGAAAACCCCGGTACCGAACATGTTCTTCAACTGCGGTTGGGGCACCGGTGGCTTCAAGGCGACTCCTGGCTCGGGCAACGTGTTTGCCGCGAGTCTGGCCAAGGGTGAAATGCACCCGTTGGCCGCACCTTTCTCCATCGACCGTTTCCACAACGGTGCGTTGATCGATGAACACGGCGCTGCTGCGGTTGCCCACTAACAGGAGAAATCCCCATGTTGCATATCTTCTGTCCTCACTGCGGCGAACTGCGCTCCGAAGAGGAATTCCACGCATCCGGTCAGGCGCACATCCCGCGCCCGCTCGACCCTGGCGCCTGCACCGACGAGGAGTGGGGCGACTACATGTTCTTCCGCGATAACCCGCGCGGTCTGCACCACGAGCTGTGGGATCACGTCGCCGGTTGCCGCCAGTACTTCAACGTCACTCGCGACACCGTGACCTACGAGATTCTCGAAACCTACAAGATCGGCACCAAGCCGCAATTCACCGACAAGGCTGATTCGGCGAAAACAGCCACGACGGCGCTGGGAGAGAAGGTATGAGCCAGACCAATCGCCTGTCCAACGGTGGACGGATCGACCGCAACAAAGTGCTGAGCTTCACCTTCAACGGCCAGAGCTACAAAGGCTTCGAGGGTGACTCGCTGGCCGCCGCGCTGATCGCCAACGGCGTCGACATCATCGGCCGCAGCTTCAAGTATTCGCGTCCACGCGGCATCTTCGCCGCTGGCGCCGAAGAGCCGAACGCCGTGCTGCAGATCGGTGCGACCGAAGCCACGCAGATTCCAAACGTGCGCGCTACGCAACAGGCTCTGTATCAGGGCCTGGTCGCCACCAGCACCAACGGCTGGCCGAACGTCAACAACGACATGATGGGCATTCTCGGCAAGGTCGGCGGCAAGCTGATGCCGCCGGGTTTCTACTACAAAACCTTCATGTACCCGCAATCGTTCTGGATGACTTACGAGAAGTACATTCGTAAGGCCGCCGGTTTGGGCCGTTCGCCGACCGAAGTCGATCCGGACACCTACGACTACATGAACCAGCACTGCGACGTGCTGATCGTCGGCGCTGGCCCGGCCGGTCTCGCCGCTGCACTGGCCGCTGCGCGCAGCGGTGCCCGAGTGATTCTTGCCGATGAGCAGGAAGAGTTCGGCGGCAGCCTGCTCGATTCCCGCGAAAGCCTCGACGGCAAACCGGCGATGGACTGGGTCGCCAGTGTCATCACCGAACTGAAGAACACCCCGGACGTGCTGCTGTTGCCGCGCGCCACGGTCAACGGTTACCACGACCACAACTTCCTGACCATTCACGAACGCCTCACCGATCACCTCGGTGACCGTGCGCCGATTGGCCAGGTGCGTCAGCGTATTCACCGTGTTCGCGCCAAGCGTGTGGTGCTGGCGACCGGTGCTTGCGAGCGTCCGCTGGTTTACGGCAACAACGACGTGCCGGGCAACATGCTTGCCGGTGCGGTGTCGACTTACGTCCGTCGTTATGGCGTGGCACCGGGCAAGAAGCTAGTTCTGTCGACCAACAACGATCACGCTTATCGCGTCGCTTTGGATTGGCTCGATGCCAGTCTGCAAGTGGTCGCTATCGCCGATGCGCGCAGCAATCCACGTGGTGCGCTGGTGGAAGAAGCGCGCGCCAAAGGCATTCGGATTCTCACCGGCAGCGCCGTGATCGAAGCCCGTGGCAGCAAGCGTGTGACCGCTGCCCGCGTTGCTGCGATTGATGTCAAAGCCCACGCCGTGACCAGTCCTGGTGAGTGGCTCGACTGCGACGTGGTCGCCAGTTCCGGCGGTTACAGCCCGGTCGTCCACCTGGCTTCGCACCTCGGTGGCAAGCCGACCTGGCGTGAAGACATCCTCGGTTTCGTACCGGGCGACGCACCGCAGAAACGCGTGTGCGTCGGTGGCATCAACGGCGTTTACGGACTCGGTGATTCTCTGGCCGATGGTTTTGAAGGCGGCGTGCGCGCTGCTGCCGAAGCCGGTTTCCAGACTGTCGAAGGCGTGCTGCCGAAAGCCCTGAGCCGTCACGAAGAACCGACGCTGGCGCTTTTCCAGGTGCCGCATGAAAAGAACACCGCACGGGCGCCGAAGCAATTCGTCGACCTGCAGAACGACGTCACCGCCGCCGCCATCGAACTGGCGACCCGCGAAGGTTTCGAGTCGGTCGAGCACGTCAAACGCTACACCGCGCTGGGCTTTGGCACCGATCAGGGCAAGCTCGGCAACGTCAACGGTCTGGCCATTGCCGCCCGTTCGCTGAACGTGACCATCCCGCAGATGGGCACCACGATGTTCCGCCCGAACTACACGCCGGTCACCTTCGGCGCCGTGGCCGGCCGTCACTGTGGGCACATTTTCGAACCGGTGCGCCACACCGCGCTGCATGCCTGGCATGTGAAGAACGGCGCCGAGTTTGAAGACGTCGGTCAGTGGAAGCGGCCTTGGTACTTCCCGAAAAACGGTGAAGACCTGCATGCAGCGGTGAAGCGCGAATGCAAAGCCGTGCGCGACAGCGTTGGCCTGCTCGACGCCTCGACCCTCGGCAAGATCGACATTCAAGGCCCGGATGCCCGCGAGTTTCTCAACCGCGTATACACCAACGCCTGGACCAAACTCGACGTGGGCAAGGCTCGCTACGGTTTGATGTGCAAAGAAGACGGCATGGTGTTCGACGACGGTGTCACGGCGTGCCTGGCCGACAACCATTTCGTCATGACCACCACCACCGGCGGCGCGGCTCGCGTGCTGCAGTGGCTGGAGCTGTACCACCAGACCGAATGGCCGGACATGAAGGTCTACTTCACTTCTGTCACCGACCACTGGGCAACCATGACCCTGTCCGGGCCGAACAGCCGCAAGCTGCTCAGCGCCGTGACCGACATTGATCTGAGCAACGAAGCGTTCCCGTTCATGACCTGGAAAGAAGGTCTGGTCGGCGGTGTGCCGGCGCGGGTGTTCCGCATTTCGTTTACCGGTGAGCTGTCGTACGAAGTCAACGTGCAGGCCGACTACGCGATGGGCGTGCTGGAGAAAATCGTCGAGGCCGGCAAGCAGTACAACCTGACCCCGTACGGCACTGAAACCATGCACGTTCTGCGTGCCGAGAAGGGCTTCATCATCGTTGGCCAGGACACTGACGGCTCGATGACCCCGGACGACTTGAACATGGGCTGGTGTGTCGGTCGCACCAAACCGTTCTCGTGGATCGGCCAGCGTGGGATGAACCGTGAAGACTGTGTGAAGGATCAGCGTAAACAGCTGGTCGGCCTGAAGCCGATCGATCCGAACGTGTGGCTGCCGGAAGGTGCGCAGTTGGTGTTCAACACCAAGCAGGCGATCCCGATGACCATGGTTGGCCACGTGACTTCCAGCTACGCGCACAACTCCCTCGGTTATTCGTTTGCCATGGGTGTGGTCAAGGGCGGTCTGAAGCGCCTCGGTGAGCGGGTGTTTGCACCGCTGGCCGATGGCAGCGTGATCGAGGCGGAAATCGTTTCTTCGGTGTTCTTCGATCCGAAGGGGGATCGCCAGAACATCTGACACTGATCGTTCCCACGCTCCGCGTGGGAATGCATCCCGGGACGCTCTGCGTCCCAAGAGCGGACGCAGAGCGTCCATGGCGGCATTCCCACGCAGAGCGTGGGAACGATCAAGAATTCAGGAAGGTGCTTTATGACCACAGCCAATGTTTACCAACAACGCCCGACCACCGGCGCCAAGGCCGAGTCGTCGCTGCACCATGCCGACCTCGCCAGCCTGGTCGGCAAGGGCCGCAAGAACGCCGGCGTGATCGTGCGTGAGAAAAAACTCCTCGGCCACCTGACCATCCGTGGCGATGGCCACGATGCCGCGTTCGCCGCCGGTGTGCACAAAGCCCTGGGCATTGAATTGCCCGGCGCTCTGAGCGTCATCGTCAAAGGCGAAACCAGCCTGCAATGGATGGGCCCGGATGAGTGGCTGCTGATCGTGCCAAGCGGTGAAGAGTTCGCTGCCGAACAGAAACTGCGCGAAGCGCTGGGCGACCTGCACATCGCGATCGTCAACGTCAGCGGCGGCCAGCAACTGCTCGAACTGAGCGGGCCGAACGTGCGTCAGGTGCTGATGAAGTCGACCAGTTATGACGTGCATCCGAATAACTTCCCGGTGGGTAAAGCGGTCGGCACGGTGTTCGCCAAATCGCAGTTGATGATTCGCCATACCGCTGAAGACACTTGGGAGCTGCTGATCCGTCGCAGCTTCTCGGATTACTGGTGGTTGTGGTTGCAGGATGCTTCGGCTGAGTACGGGTTGAGCGTACAAGCCTAAAGGCTTACCCCCTCACCCCAGCCCTCTCCCCCAAGGGGGAGAGGGGGAAAGGGAGCCGATCTCGGGTGTTTTTGTGATCTATATTCACCCGCGATATTTCAGGTCGGCGTAGCTCGAAAGAACACCTCGGTCAGTCCCCTCTCCCCCTGGGAGAGGGCTAGGGTGAGGGGCAAAAATCCCCCAGACACCGCGCACAAAAGAACAGGAGTCACCGCACCATGAGCCGCGCCCCAGAAACATGGATTTTGACCGCCGACTGCCCCAGCGTCCTCGGCACCGTGGACGCGGTCACGCGTTTTCTGTTCGAGCAGGGCTGCTACGTCACCGAGCACCATTCGTTCGATGACCGCCTCTCCGGGCGTTTCTTCATTCGCGTGGAGTTCCGCCAGCCCGACGGCTTCGACGAACAATCCTTCCGCGCAGGCTTGGCCGAACGTGGTCAGGCCTTCGGCATGATCTTCGAGCTGACCGCGCCGAACTACCGGCCAAAAGTGGTGATCATGGTCTCCAAGGCCGATCACTGCCTCAACGATTTGCTCTACCGCCAGCGCATTGGCCAGTTGTCGATGGACGTTGCTGCCGTCGTCTCCAATCACCCGGATCTGAAACCGCTGGCCGACTGGCACCAGATTCCCTACTACCATTTCCCCCTCGACCCCAACGACAAGCCGTCGCAGGAGCGTCAGGTGTGGCAGGTGATCGAAGAGTCCGGCGCCGAACTGGTGATCCTCGCGCGCTATATGCAGGTGCTGTCGCCGGAACTGTGCCGCAAGCTCGATGGCAAGGCGATCAACATTCATCACTCGTTGCTGCCGGGCTTCAAGGGCGCCAAGCCGTATCACCAGGCTTACAACAAAGGCGTGAAACTGGTCGGCGCAACGGCGCATTACATCAATAACGATCTTGATGAAGGGCCGATCATTGCCCAAGGCGTCGAGGCGGTGGATCACAGTCATTACCCCGAGGATCTGATTGCCAAGGGGCGCGATATTGAAGGCCTGACACTGGCGCGGGCGGTTGGGTATCACATTGAGCGGAGGGTGTTTCTCAACGCCAATCGCACGGTCGTTCTCTAGATCGCCATCGCTGGCAAGCCAGCTCCCACAGGATTCTGTGTTGAATTCAAATTCTGTGAACGACACAAATCCCTGTGGGAGCTGGCTTGCCAGCGATGAGGCCCTGACAGGCAACACAAGAAACAGCATCTGTACCCGAGCATTCAACGCGCTGCCTGCCTGGGCAACGCGGTTCCATAAAAACAACAGCGAGGTGAAAGCATGTCTGGCAATCGTGGTGTGGTGTATCTCGGCGCTGGCAAGGTCGAAGTACAGAAAATCGACTATCCGAAAATGCAGGACCCGCGCGGTCGCAAGATCGAGCACGGGGTCATTCTCAAAGTGGTTTCCACCAATATCTGCGGCTCCGACCAGCACATGGTGCGCGGCCGTACCACGGCGCAGACCGGTCTGGTGCTGGGCCACGAGATCACCGGCGAGGTGATCGAAAAAGGCTCCGACGTCGAAAACCTGAAAATCGGTGACTTGGTCTCCGTACCGTTCAACGTGGCGTGCGGGCGCTGCCGCTCCTGCAAAGAGCAACACACTGGCGTCTGCCTGACCGTCAACCCGGCCCGTGCCGGCGGCGCTTACGGTTACGTCGACATGGGCGACTGGACCGGCGGCCAGGCCGAATACGTGCTGGTGCCGTACGCTGACTTCAACCTGCTGAAACTGCCGGACCGCGACAAGGCCATGGAGAAAATCCGCGACCTGACCTGCCTCTCCGACATCCTCCCGACCGGTTATCACGGCGCAGTGACGGCGGGCGTTGGCCCGGGCAGCACTGTTTACATCGCCGGCGCTGGCCCGGTCGGCCTGGCCGCTGCCGCTTCCGCACGTCTGCTCGGCGCTGCGGTAGTGATCATCGGCGACGTCAACACCATCCGCTTGGCTCACGCCAAATCCCAGGGTTTTGAGATCGTCGACCTGTCCAAGGACACGCCGCTGCACGAACAGATCGCCGCACTGCTCGGCGAGCCGGAAGTGGATTGCGCAGTGGACTGCGTCGGCTTCGAAGCACGCGGCCACGGCCACGACGGCGTGAAAGCCGAGGCTCCGGCCACCGTGCTCAACTCACTGATGGGCGTGGTCCGCGTTGCCGGCAAGATCGGTATTCCGGGCCTGTACGTCACTGAAGATCCGGGCGCCGTGGATGCCGCCGCGAAAATGGGCAGCCTGAGCATTCGCTTCGGTCTGGGCTGGGCCAAGTCCCACAGCTTCCACACCGGCCAAACCCCGGTGATGAAGTACAACCGCCAATTGATGCAGGCGATCATGTGGGATCGCATCAACATTGCTGAAGTGGTGGGCGTGCAAGTGATCAGCCTCGATCAGGCGCCGGAAGGGTATGGCGAGTTCGATGCGGGCGTGCCGAAGAAGTTTGTGATTGATCCGCATAAGTTGTTCAGTGCGGCGTAAGGCTTAGGCGCAATACAAAACGGCGCCGTTCAGGCGCCGTTTTTATCGAGCGTTTTTCTACACGACCTTAACTTCTTCCGCTTGCATTCCCTTCTGTCCTTTTGCAGCAACGAAAGTAACAGTCTGACCTTCTTTCAAACTCTTGAATCCGTTCGATTGGATGGCTTTGAAATGGACGAAAAGATCATCGCCTCCGCCCTGAGGCGTAATAAAACCGAAGCCCTTTTCATCGTTGAACCATTTGACTGTACCGGTTTCTCTGTCTGCCATTTCCGTATTTCCTGTTTCGTTGATTGGTTAAATATTTATACAACTGCACAGACTTTTGGGGCGTTTGGATTTGCCCTTGTCCAGGGCCAGTTTTATGTCCACTGCGTAGTACTGACCGTTATCCCCGCGCACAAGGTCATAAGTAACCTTATGTCCCGCTTTGATGTGTTTAATGATCGGATCGTCCGGGCTGATGCAAAAGATGATCGGCGGGACATCTGATTCGAGCAGTTGATCGCGCGGACTGAGTTGCTTCTCCATCACCGTATCTCCCGTTGAATGATCGTTGATTGCACCTCGCTTTCTTCGAACAATTGACACACCAGCAGCCTATTCCAGCCCGGGTCGCTAGACACCTGTCAGATCTGACAGGTGTCTAGTTCTTTTTGAAATATTGAATTTCACGACAAGCAATTAACGGCCTAAAAAGACTGCAGCCCTCGGTTGTTTCGGGAGAGGGGGCCGACCGAGGGATGCTCACAATTTACGCCGACCTGAAAATACCGCTGTGAATCCATAATCGACGCGGTGTGGCAGGTCGATGTATGGCGCCAGACACCTCGGTCAGTCCCCTCTCCCTCGGGGAGTGGGCTAGGGTGAGGGGCTTGCTTCAAAGGGCTGCCAAGGCACCTTGATAAAGAACCGGCCCCGTCGGCTGCCCTGTCGGCGAACCACCTTTCGGCTCCAGACTGACCGCCAGCGCAATCGGTTTACCGATCAAGGCTTTCTGCGCCTCACTCAACTCAACCTTGCCTTTGCCCCCCGCCGGAATTACACCCAGCGAGATCGGCTTGCCATCAGCCGGAATCACCCACAACTCCAGGCTATGATCCGCATCAACGGCCGCCAGCGTCAGCGGCTCGACTTGCAGATAATCCGCATGCGCTTCGACCTTCAGCGCCGGTTGCGCATCGGCGGTCAGCAGGGTGGCGCGGTAGCGGGCGTCGTCGCGGTTATAAAGTGAGCCGAGGAACACCAGCACGGCAATGGAGCAGACCGCAGCGGTGAGTCGCAGCCAGTTCCAGAACGGCCGTTTCTCAGGCACATGCAGCACTTGCGGTTCGATCCGCGCGGTAATGCCTTGCCACACTCGGTCGGGCACGGGATGTTCCGGCAGTGTCTCAGTTAAAGAGCTCAGGCTTTCCTGCCATTGCGCCAGTTCAGCCCTCAACGCCGCGTCATCCAGCAACAACTGTTCAAACCGTCGCCGCGCGGCCGCAGGCATCAACCCGATAGCGTAATCGGCCGCCAGGGCGCGGCGCAGGGCAGGGGTCTGGTAGTTCATGATTCAAGGCACCGGCGCAGACGTTCCATGCCGCGACGGATCCACGATTTCACCGTCCCCAGCGGCGTGGCCAGGTGTTCGGCGAGTTCCGTGCACGACAACCCCTGAAAGTAGGCCACGGTGATCGACTGGCGCTGCATGCCGTCGAGGGTTTCCAGGCAGCGGTTCAGGGCATGAGCCTCGCGGGCACTGTTCAGTTGATCGTGAGCCGAAGGGCTTTCGTCCGGCAGCGTGTTCTGTTCGAGGTCAGTCAACGGCCGGTCGCGGTGTTTGCGCAACTGATCAATGGCCTGATTGCGAGTGATGTTGATCATCCAGGTCAGCGGTGCCGACAGGTGCGCTTCGTAGCGCGAGGCGTTGTTCCAGATGCGCACGAAGGCTTCCTGCAGCACTTCTTCGGCCAGATCGGCGCGGCCCATGAAGCGCAATGCCACGCCGTGCAAGCGCGGGCCGACGCTGCGATAGAGCGTTTCGAAGGCGCGACGATCACCCAGTGAACACTGGGCCAACAACTGTCGCAGCTGATCGGCGTCGGCGATGGAAATGACAACTCTCCAGGCAAGAGTGAGCGCGCGAGGGCGAGACTCGGACTGTTCACAGGCTAGTTCAGCGACAGCGGTTATGCCATTCATCGCGAGAGTGTCCGGGATTTCACGTTTTATATACGCGGGCCGGATGAAAATGGATGCGCCGCGCCGGAACATGCCGGCGGATACCCGGTCAAACCGGCAGTTTCACTGCCCGTTCAGCGGGTGGTTTTCACAGCGCAAGAGGATGTCTGAATGAAGATTTCACGCGGTATTGCCTTGGCTTCACTGATGACCCTTGCGGCCAGCCCGGTATTCGCCGGTTTCAGCCTCGACGACGTGACCAAGGCTGCTTCGAGCATGCAGGGCGGCAACGCGGCCACTGCCGCCGCGCCGACCTCGGAAACGGCTGGCCTGCTGCAAGCCGTCACCGGTCTGGGTGTGACGCCGCAGCAAGCGGTCGGCGGCACCAGCGCGATGCTGGGCCTGGCCAAGAACCAATTGAGCAGCACCGATTATTCGCAGTTGGCCAAAGAAGTGCCGGGCATCGACAAGCTGTCGGGCGGTAGCGGCAACCTGGCGGCGTTGAGCGGTTTGCTCGGTCAGTCTGGCAAATCCGCCGGTCTGGAAAACGCGTTGGGCAACGTCAAGGACACCAATGACCTGAACAACGCCTTCGGCGCCTTGGGCATGGACAGCGGCATGGTCGGCCAGTTTGCCCCGGTGTTGCTCAAGTATCTGGGTGATCAGGGCGTCGGCGGCCCGCTGCTGCAAAGCCTGGGCAGCATTTGGGGCGCCGGCACCGGTAGCTGAGTCAGCCGCGCTCGCTGCGCAGTTCGGCGATGCGCTGATCCTTCTCGTTCCAGAGCTGGTTGACCCAGCTCTGGACCGTCTGGCGAAACGCCGGATCATTCTCGTAATCACCCTGCCACAGCGCCGGATCGAGTTCGCGGGTCTTGATATCGACGATCACGCGCGGCACGTTGCCGCTGATCAAATCCCAGAAGCCCGGAATGTTCGCCTGTGGATAAACCACGGTGACATCGAGAATCGCATCCAGCTGTTCACCCATCGCTGCCAATACGAACGCCACGCCGCCGGCCTTGGGCTTGAGCAGGTGGCTGAACGGTGATTGTTGCTCGGCACTTTTCGCGGCGGTGTAGCGCGTGCCTTCCAGATAATTCACCACGGTCACCGGCTGCCGCTTGAACAGCTCGCAGGCCTGTCTGGTGATTTCCAGATCCTTGCCGGCCAGTTCCGGGTGCTTCGCCAGAAACGCTTTGGTGTAGCGCTTCATGAACGGGTAATCCAGCGCCCACCACGCCAGCCCCAGAAACGGCACCCAGATCAGCTCTTTCTTGAGGAAGAACTTGAAGAACGGCGTGCGTCGGTTGAGGGTCTGGATCAGCGCCGGGATATCGACCCACGACTGGTGATTGCTGACCACCAGATACGAGGTGTCGCCACGCAGATCCTCGCCGCCGCGAATGTCCCATTGGGTGGGGATGCACAGACGGAAAATCAGCTTGTCGATTTCGGCCCAGGTCTCGGCGATCCACATCACCGCCCCCGACGCGTAGTCGCGCCAGCGGCCGGGTGCAACCAGTTTGAGCAGGGCAAACACCAGCAACGGCCCGATCAGGATCAGGGTGTTGAGCAACAGCAGCAGGGTGACGAAACAGCCGGTGAGCAGGCGGCGCATAAGCAACTCTTTGCAAACGGATGGGCGCGCCATGATAAGCAGCTTCGCGCGGCAGGCCAAATCGCTGGTGACGAATGTTTCACTTTTGGGCCGGTATGCTTGATCGTTCCCACGCTCTGCGTGGTAACGCCGCCCGGGACGCTCCGCGTCCCTGTGACGCAAAGCGTCACTGGATGCATGCCCACGCAGAGCGTGGGAACGATCAAGCGCGCAACGGTCTAAAATCCCGTTGCCCAACCTCTCAAGGAAGCCCCTTACGTGAAATCCCTCCTTGCACTGTTTGCCCTCGTCGTCCTGCCGGCCATGGCCGCCGAGCCGACCCTGTACGGGCGCTATGAATACATCGCGCTGCCGGAAATCGGCGGTGAAGTGCTCAAGGCCAAGATGGACACCGGCGCACTGACCGCCTCGCTGTCGGCCAAGGACATCGAAACCTTCACCCGTGATGGCGACGAATGGGTGCGTTTCCGCCTCGGCACCAAGGACGCCAGCAACAAGGTCTACGAACACAAGGTGGCGCGGATCAGCAAGATCAAGAGCCGCTCGGATGAAGAGGACGAGGGCGAAAGCACCGAAGTCGCCAAACGCCCGGTGGTCGATCTGGAGCTGTGCCTGGGTAACGTCAAGCGTACCGTTGAGGTCAACCTGACCGACCGCAGCAACTTCAATTATCCGTTGCTGATCGGTGCCAAAGCCTTGCGCGAATTCGGCGCAGCGGTGAACCCGGCGCGACGCTTCACGGCCGACAAGCCGGACTGCTGAGCCAAGTGGTCTCATTGACGTAACGTCAGGCTTGGGGCACCGTTCGCGCACTCAACCCACGGGCTCGGACGCCATGCCTCATATCCTGATTGTCGAAGACGAAGCGGCGATTGCCGACACGCTGATTTTTGCTCTGCAGGGCGAGGGCTTCACCACCACGTGGCTGAGCCTCGGCGCGGCGGCGCTGGAGCATCAGCGCCAGACCCCGGCCGATCTGATCATCCTCGACATCGGCCTGCCGGACATCAGCGGTTTCGAGACCTGCAAGCAACTGCGGCGCTTCAGCGAGGTGCCGGTGCTGTTCCTCAGTGCCCGCGATGCCGAGATCGATCGAGTGGTCGGGCTGGAGATTGGCGCCGACGATTATGTGGTCAAGCCGTTCAGCCCGCGTGAAGTCGCGGCGCGAGTAAAGGCAATCCTGAAACGCATGGCGCCGCGTCCAGCGATTGAGACCAGTTCAGCGCTGTTCCGTATTGATCCGGAACGGATTCAAATCATTTATCGCGGCCAGACGTTAAGCCTGACCCGCCACGAATTCCGCCTGCTGCAATGCCTGCTCGAACAACCCGAGCGGGTCTTCAGCCGCGAGCAATTACTCGATGCGCTGGGCGTGGCGGCCGACGCCGGTTACGAGCGCAGCATCGACAGCCACATCAAAAGCGTGCGCGCCAAACTGCGGCTGGTGCGTGCCGACGCCGAGCCGATCCAGACCCATCGCGGTCTCGGTTACAGCTACAGCCCGGGGCACAGCTGATGTCTTTGGGGCTGCGGATCTTTCTGGTGTATGTGCTGTTTGTCGGCCTCACCGGGTATTTCGTGCTCAACACGGTGATGGAAGAAATCCGCCCCGGCGTGCGCCAGTCCACCGAAGAAACCCTGGTCGATACCGCCAACCTGATGGCGGAAATCCTCCGTGCCGATTTCAAGGCTGGCACCCTTAGCGAAAACCGCTGGCCGGAGTTGCTGCGCGCCTATGGCGAGCGCCAGCCGCAAGCAACCATTTGGGGCTTACCGAAAAATCAGGTCAACCATCGCATCTACGTCACCGACGCGAAAGGGATCGTGGTGCTCGATTCCAGTGGTGTCGCGGTCGGTCAGGATTACTCGCGCTGGAACGATGTCTACCTGACCTTGCGCGGTGAGTACGGCGCAAGGTCGAGCCGCAGCGATGCGGATGATGCCAGTTCGTCGGTGATGCACGTCGGCGCGCCGATCCGCGACAACGGCCAGATCATCGGCGTGGTCACCGTGGCCAAGCCCAACAGCTCCTTGCAGCCTTATGTCGATCGTACCGAACGCCGTTTGCTGTTTTACGGCGCGGGCTTGATTGGTCTTGGTCTGTTGTTTGGCGCGTTGCTGTCGTGGTGGCTGAGCCGCGCGCTGCACCGGTTGACCGGTTATGCCCAAGCGGTGAGCGAGGGCCGGCGGGTGGAAGTGCCGCATTACCGTGGCGGTGAACTGGAACAACTGGCCTCGGCGGTTGAGCAGATGCGCACACAGCTGGAGGGCAAGGCTTACGTCGAACGCTACGTGCACACGCTGACCCATGAACTGAAAAGTCCGCTGGCGGCGATTCGTGGAGCAGCGGAGTTGCTGCAAGGGGATATGCCGCCAGTTCAGCGATTGCGCTTTGTCGGCAACATCGACAGCGAAAGTGCGCGGATGCAGCAGTTGATCGAACGGTTGCTCAATCTGGCGCAGGTGGAACAACGTCAGGGCCTTGAAGAGCGGGTCGCCGTGCCGTTGGCGGCGCTGGTTGATCAGTTGTTGCAGGGGCAGGCGGCGCGGATTGAAGGAAAGCAGTTGCGCATCGAACAGGCGATTGCGGCTGATCTTCTGTTGATCGGCGAGCCGTTTCTGCTGCGTCAGGCGTTGGGTAATCTGCTGGAGAATGCGCTGGATTTCACCCCGGTTGAGGGGCTGCTGCGCTTCAGTGCCGAGCGGGTTGGCGAGCAGATCGAATTTCGATTGTTCAATGAAACGGCGCCGATTCCTGACTACGCTTTGCCGCGTTTGACTGAACGCTTCTACTCATTGCCGCGCCCGGACAGTGGACGAAAAAGCACGGGGTTGGGGCTTAACTTCGTTGAAGAAGTGGTCAAGTTACATGGTGGGACGATGCAGATTCGTAATGTCGAAAGTGGTGTTGAGGTGACATTGCGCTTGCCTTGATTCCGTCAAAAGATCGCAGCCTTCGGCAGCTCCTACATAGGGTGCGTACACCTGTAGGCGCTGCCGAAGGCTGCGATCTTTTGATTTTTCCACACAATCTCCACATTCCCCCCACAAAACCCCCACACCCACTCAGCAGACTCTCCCCATCCAAACAGGGAGAGTCCCATGAACAAGAATCTGACTATAAAGCTCGGCGCCATCGCCCTGCTGATCCTGCTGTTATTGATCCCGCTGCTGATGATCGACGGCGTCATCGACGAGCGCCAACAGTTGCGTGACGGCGTGCTTGAAGACATCGCCCGCAGTTCCAGCTACAGCCAGCAACTGAGCGGGCCGGTGATGGTGGTGCCGTATCGCAAAGTGATTCACAACTGGAAAACCAACGACAAAACCAATCAGCGCTACGACGAACCGAGCGAAGAACGCGGCCGGTTGTATTTCCTGCCGGAGCGTTTCGAGCTCGACGGCCAGGTGCAAACCGAACTGCGTGCGCGGGGCATTTATGAGGCGCGGCTGTTCCACGCTGACAACCGCATAAACGGCCATTTCTCATTGCCGGCGCAATTGGGCATCAAGGAAGACTTCAGCGAATACCAGTTCGATGCACCGTTTCTCGCGGTCGGCATCAGCGATATTCGCGGTATCGAAAATGCGCTGAAACTGGAACTTGATGGTCAGCGCCTGGACTTCGTTCCCGGTACTCAAGTCGGCTGGCTTGGTGAGGGCGTGCGAGTGACGTTGCCGCAGCTCGATACCAGCAAAAGCACCGAGTTGAGCTTTGGGTTTGACCTGCGCCTGCAAGGCACCGGTTCGTTGCAAGTGCTGCCAGTGGGCAAGACCAGCAGCGTCAGTCTGACGGCCAACTGGCCACACCCGAGTTTTGTCGGCAATTTCCTGCCGGCCAAACGTGAGATCAACGATCAGGGTTTCAGCGCCGATTGGCAGACCACGTTCTTCTCCACCAACCTGCAAGACGCCATGAGCCGTTGCGTGAGCGGCAATGATTGCGAGGCGTTCAACGGTCGCAGCTTCGGCGTGAGCTTCATCGACCCGGTGGATCAGTACCTGAAGAGTGACCGGGCGATCAAATACGCGTTGCTGTTCATCGTCCTGACGTTCGCCGGTTTCTTCCTGTTCGAAGTGCTCAAGAGTCTGGCCGTGCACCCGGTGCAATACGCGTTGGTCGGTGTCGCGCTGGCGTTCTTTTATCTGTTGCTGCTGTCGTTGTCGGAGCACATCGGTTTTGCCTTGGCGTATCTATTGTCGGCCAGTGCCTGTGTGCTGTTGATCGGGTTTTATGTCTGCCACGTGCTACGCAGTGTGCGTCATGGTTTGAGCTTTTCGGCGGGGCTGGCGGCGTTGTATGGCCTGCTCTATGGCTTGTTGAGCGCTGAGGATTACGCGTTGTTGATGGGCTCGTTGTTGCTGTTCGGTCTGCTCGGTGTGTTCATGGTGCTGACGCGCAAACTGGATTGGTACGGGATTGGGCAGAAGCCGGCGAAGCCGCTGGAGTTTGATGTCGGGGCGATGCAATGAGCGGGTTGCTGGGGTTGCGTGAAGATCAGTGCTGGAGGGAGGGATTGGTGACGCGGATGATCGGTTTTTTGCCTGTGGAACCGAGGTGGTGCCATCGCTGGCAAGCCAGCTCCCACAATGAGTTCGGTGATGACACAAATCCCCGATCTACCACAAATCCTGTGGGAGCTGGCTTGCCAGCGATGAGGCCGGAACAGGCCCTGGAAAACTAAGGCTTGGGCATCGTGGCGATCATGGACGGTCGCTGACTTACTTCAAAAAACCAGTTGGCCAGTTGCGGGTTGGCGTCGCGCCAGCCCAGATCCGGGAAACGCAGGTCGAGGTAACCCAGCGCACACGCGACGCTGATGGCGGCCACATCGAAATGGCTGGTCAGTTCGGCAATGGCATCCTTTTCCAGTACAGCGAGGGCGCGACGGATCTTGTCGCGCTGCGCTTCGAGCCATTCGTCCCAATGCTTTTCCGGAGCACGCAGGACCATTTCATAACGCACCATCACCGACGCATCCATGATCCCGTCGGCCATCGATGCGAGGGTCAGGCGGCGCCAGCGAGCCGCGCCTTCGCGGGGGATCAGCGGATTGCCGACGTGCTGCTGGTCGAGGTATTCGAGGATGACGCGGCTGTCATGGATGACATTGCCGTCGGCCAGACGCATGGCGGGAATCTTGCCCAGCGGGTTATCGGCGTTGAGTTCGGCGCTCGGGCTGACCGGGCTGAGCACGCAGTCTTGCAAGGCGACGCGATCCTGTTGGCCGGTTTCGTGCAGCAACACCATCACTTTGCGCACGAACGGGGAGAGCGTGTTGTGGTACAGGGTCATGCTGGGGGCGGACATTGGCAAACCTCGGTGATCGTCGAAGAGCAGGTGGTTAGCCTAGTCAGAACCGCGATGGCTGGCGAGGGAATTTATGGCGCCCATCCGGCCGCCATCGCTGGCAAGCCAGCTCCCACAGGTTTTTGCAGTGAACACACATTTCAGGCCCAGCAGAGATCCTTGTGGGAGCTGGCTTGCCAGCGATGAGGCCATCACCGACAGCACAAAAACTACCTGCGCAGCAACAATCCCCTGATCGCCAGAAAGGCCGGAACACCCAGCCCAACCCAACTCAACGCATCCCAAATCCCATCCCCCAGCAGCGCCGCAAACAACCCCGCCGCACTGAGCAGGGCAATCACGATTGGTGTGCTGAAGACCTTCCAGAAATTCGACTGACGCGGCTTCATGCAGACGCCTCCGCCGTTTCCAGCAGGGGCTTGGCCGCTTTGCGCCGCACCACCCACAGATAGACGCCACTGCCGAGCACAATGATCGTCAGCACATCGAGGGTGGCCCAGAGGATTTTCATTGGCATGCCGCCGTAATCACCAAAGTGCAACGGCTGCGACATGCCCATGGCGTCCATGTACCAAGGACGTTCGGCCACGGCGGTGACCTGCAGCGTGGTGGCGTCTATCAGCACCGGCGTCAAAAGATGCGAGGTCAGGTGCGTGCCGCCCTTCATGAACACCGAGTAATGGTGCTCGCTGGAAAAGCGTGTGCCGGGGAAGGCAATGAAATCCGGCTTCATCCCCGGCGCCACTTCAGCGGCGATATCGAGCAAACGCGTGGCCGGCGCCAGGTGGGTCAGCGGAGGCGCATCGCGGTAAGGTTCGATCAGCGCAGTCAGTGCTTCATTGCGCCAAGCAGCGATCAACAGGTCTGCGCAAGCGCTGATCACACCGGTCACGCCGACCACCAGCGCCCAGGTCAGGGTGACAACACCGATCAGGTTATGCAGGTCGAGCCAGCGCAGCCGTGTCGACTTGTCCTGACGCACCGTGCCGAACTTCAAACGGCGCATGAACGGCAGGTACAGCACCGTCCCGGATACGATGGCCACGACAAACAGCAGCCCCATGAACGCCAGCAGTAATTTGCCCGGCAGCCCGGCGAACATGTCGACGTGCAGACGCAGGATAAACAGCATCAAGCCGCCATTGGCCGATGGGGTTTCCAGCGCTTCACCGGTACGCGCGTCGAGCATGAAGGTGTGCGATGAGTTCGGTTCGGTACCGGCGGTTTTCGCCATGATCGTCAGCACGGCGTTCGGTTCGTCGTCATCGAAACCGAAGTACTGCACGACGTCATCGGGACGATGTTTTTCTGCGGCCTCGACCAGCTGCGCCAGATTCAGCCGCGGGGTGTCGGCCGGCATCTCGCGCACTTCGGGGGCATCGCCGAGCAGATGTTCGATCTCGTGATGGAAAATCAGCGGCAGACCGGTCAAGGCCAGCATCAGCAGAAACACAGTGCAAACCAGGCTGGTCCAGGTGTGGATGAACGACCAGCGGCGGATTGTTTTACTTTTCATTTCATGACCTTCAAAAACACCAAAGCCGTCCACGAGGGACGGCCAGGTAACAGGGCCTGTTTCAGCTCAATCGCTTACCACTTGTAAGTGGCGCTGGCGACGACACTGCGCGTGTCGCCGTAGTAGCAGTAGAAGCTGTCGCAGGTGGAAATGTATTCCTTGTCGAACAGGTTGGTCGCGTTGACGGCCAGCGACGCGCCTTTGAGGCTGTTGTCCAGACGACCGAGGTCGTAATGCACGCTCGCGTCGAACACGGTGTAGGCGTCCGCCTTGCCCAGCCAGGTATTGGCCTTGTCGCCGTAGGTGTTGCCGGTGTAACGCACGCCACCGCCAATGCCGAAGCCGTCGAGGACGCCGGCGTGCCAGGTGTAATCGGTCCACAGCGACGCTTGCTGGTTCGGCATCAGTTGCAGGCGATTGCCCTTGTCGACGCCATTCTGCACTTCGGATTTGGCCAGGGTGTAGGCAGCGATGACTTTCAGGTTGTCGGTGACGTCGGAAACCGCTTCCAGCTCGAGGCCTTTGACTTTCACTTCGCCGGTCTGACTGGTGATCGACACGTTGTTGACGAAGGTGTTAACCGAGACGTTCTTCTGGGTGAGGTCGTACACGGCGGCGGTCAGCAGGGTTTTGCTGCCCGGTGGCTGGTACTTGATGCCCAGTTCCCACTGCTTGCCTTCGGTCGGTTTGAGCGAACCGGTCGAGGTGGCGTCGGCGCCCGTGGTCGGCTGGAAGGATTCGGCGTACGACAGGTACGGCACGAAACCGTTGTCGAACACGTAGCTGAGCGCGGCGTTGCCGCTGAAGGCTTTGTCGCGCTGGGTGTTGGTGGCATCGCCCTTGTTGATGAACTTTGTGCTGGTGTGCACCCAGTCTTCACGGCCGCCGAGGGTCAGGCGCCACTGGTCAAGGGCCATCTGGTCCTGGATGTACAGACCGGTCTGGTA
The DNA here is from genome assembly GCF_000783395.1 of Pseudomonas chlororaphis. Taxonomy (GTDB): domain Bacteria; phylum Pseudomonadota; class Gammaproteobacteria; order Pseudomonadales; family Pseudomonadaceae; genus Aquipseudomonas; species Aquipseudomonas chlororaphis_H. The sequence goes on from NZ_JSFK01000012.1 coordinate 64,760, forward strand.
GGTCTTCTGGTCGTAATCGTAAAACGCCGTGGAACGCGCCGGGCGCACGATCGGCTGACCGTAGATCGGCGTGATCACGTTGGTGGTCAGGCCGTCACCGAAGATCGAGGTGTAGTTGGTGTTGCTGCGCTGGTGATCAAGGCCCAGCAGCAGGGTGTGGCGGATATCGCCGGTGGCGAAGTCGGCCTGGAAGTTGTTGTCCACGGCGAACTGGCTGATGTCTTCGTCGACGCTGGTGCTGGTGCGATTTACATTGCCCTGAGCATCGACTTGCGCGAACGGGTAGGAACCCGGCGTCAGGGACTGGAACGACAGGTCCGACTTGGTGTAGCGCAGGTTCTGCTTGAACTGCCAGACATCGTTCAGACGATGTTCGAAGGCGTAGCCCAGCGCGTAGTAGGTGCGATCGTAATATTCCCAGTCCGGATCACCCAGATTCTTGTGGTGGGAGATATCGCCGAACGGTGACTTGATCTTGGTGCCCTGAATCGGCAGGAACTGACTGGTGATGCCGGTATCGTCGCGGGTGAACTGGCTGAGCAGGGTGAGCTTGGTATCGTCGTCGATGTTCCAGGTCAGGCTCGGCGCGATGTTGTAGCGCTTGTTGTCGACGTGATCGATCTGCGTGCCGCTGTCGCGCACCACACCGCTGAGGCCGTAGAGAAACTGGCCGGCGTCATCGATCTTGCCGGTGCTGGCGAAGTTGATCTGGCGGTGGTTGTCGCTGCCGTATTGCAGCTGGATTTCATTGCTGGCTTCAGCGCTTGGACGACGGCTGACCATGTCCAGCAAGCCGCCCGGTGGGGTCTGGCCGTAAACCGAGGAGGCCGGGCCGCGCAGCAGGGCGAGGCGGTCGAGGTTCCAGGTTTCCTGTTTCGGGTTGGCGTACACGCCTTTTGGCAGCGGCAGGCCATCGAGGAACTGGGTCGGTTCGAACCCGCGCACCCGCAGCCAGTCGGCGCGGGTGTCGCTGCCGTAGCTGCTGGCGGTGATGCCCGGCATGTAGCGCACCGCGTCATCGAGGCTGTGCACGCTGCGGTCGTCCATTTGCTGGCGAGTCGCGACGGAGATCGAACGCGGCGCTTCGACCAGCGCGGTGTCAGTCTTGGTGCCAGCGGCGGTGCGGGTGGCGGTGTAGCCTTCAACCGGGCCCCAGGCGCTTTCGAAGTTTTCCACGCCGATGACGGAAGTTTCCGGCAGGGCCAACGTGCCTTCAGGCACGGCAACCAGGGTGTAGGTGCCGGTGCTGCTTTGTTCCAGTTGCAGACCGGTGCCGCTCAGGGCCGCACGCAAGGCGCCAGCCGCATCGTACTGGCCGTTGACCGGTGCCGAGGTCTTGCCTGCCGCCAGCGACGGGTTCAGCGACAGCGCAATGCCGCCCTGGCTGGCGATCTGATTCAGCGTGGTCGACAGTGGCGCCGCCGGCAGATTGTAGGCGCGCACGCTGGACGCTTGTTCAGCGGCGAGCAACGGACTGCTGATCAGCGGCGCGCTGAGCGCGATGGCGACAGCCAGCAGACTGGGGCGCAACAAGGTGTCTAGCGAACGGGACATACGGCGGCTCCTGAATGGAAATATTTCTCAATTGCCTGTGTGCCGGATGAAAAGCAAAAAGTGATAGGGCTGGATGAAAATAATTTCGATTAACTGAAAGTGGAGGCTGTAGGGGCCTCATCGCTGGCAAGCCAGCTCCCACAGGTTTCAGTGCTGTTCACAAAATTGCTGCTCACCGCAGATCCCTGTGGGAGCTGGCTTGCCAGCGATGGCGGCCGCTCAGACACCGCATTACTCGGGCTTTATATCGGCCTTTGCGACAGTGACCCAGTACGGCGTATGCCGCTCGATCTGCACCGGCAGGGTCGGCAGCAATGCGCTCAGGGCCTTATCGGTGTCATGCAGCGGAAAGCTGCCGGTAATCCGCAGGTCTGCCACGTCCGGCGCCACGCCCAGATGCCCGCGACGATAACGCCCCAGTTCATGCACCAGATCGCCAAGGCGAGCGTTATCGACCACCAGCATGCCGCGCGTCCAGGCATCAGCGCCGGGATTGAGCGCGACGATCGAACCCAATCCATCACTGCGCAGCAGCACTTGCTGGCCTTCATGGAGAATTTGCTCTTCAGGGTTGGATTGCGGGTGCGCCGCGACCGCCGACTGCAACACACTCAGGCGCGTGCCTGCTTCTTCACGCTTGACCAGAAACCGCGTACCCAAGGCGCGCATGCTGCCTTCGCGGGTTTCAACGATGAACGGGCGCGCATCGCCATGACCGGTCTCGACGAGAATTTCACCTTCCTGCAGGACGATCAATCGGCGCTGGTCATCGAACCGCACATCCACCGCACTGTGGGTATTGAGATTCAGCACAGTGCCGTCCGCCAGGCGCACGGTGCGCTGTTCGCCCGTAGCAGTGCGTTGATCGGCGAGCCAGTAATCCAGCGGCATGAACCGTTCGCTGGCGAACAGCCCCAGACCGACAAGCACCACAACGCTGGCCAGTCCACTGCCCAGTCTGCGCACCCGCCGGCGAATGCCCTCGCGTGATTGCAGCAGCGCACTGCGCGCCGGCCCTTTGGCCACACTGAAACGCTGATCGAGCATGCCCAGTTGCCGCCATGCGCGGGCGTGTTCTTCATGGGCCGCATGCCATTTGGCGAACTCTTCGCGCTCCAGCGGACTGCTCGAGTCGAGGGTCAGTTGCCAGGCAATCGCCGCATCCAGCACATGCGCCGGCACCGGTCTGGAACTGGCCGGGCTCACGTCGGCTCACCGTACAGGGCGATGTAGCACTGACGAATGCCTTGCGCCAGATACTGGCGCACGCGAGGCACCGAGACGCCGAGCTTGTCGGCGATCTCGGCATGGCTGAGGCCATCGAGACGGTTATAAAGGAAAGCGGCGCGGGCCTTGGTCGACAGTTTGCCGAGCAAGCGGTCGATGGCTTTGAGGTCTTCGAGGATCATTTGCTGTTCTTCCACCGACGGTTGCTCGCCTTCGGGGATCAGCATCAGTTCGGTGAGGTAGGCCTGTTCCAGGGCCGCGCGACGGAAGTAGTCGAACAGCAGACCCTTGGCGATCGCCACCAGAAAGGCCCGCGGCTCGCGCGGTGTCAGCAGGGTTTCGCGACCGAGCAGACGGACGAAGGTGTCCTGGCTCAGGTCCTCGGCGCGTTGTGGACACGTCACATTGCGTCGCAGCCAGGCCAACAGCCAACCACGATGGTCGCGATACATCGCACCGACGAGCTCACTGTTAGGGCTTGGGACTGACGACACCGGACATCACCGATTGGGAAATGTTAACTAACGCGAATTGTTCGCGATTGTGGCAGAGGTGGGAATGGTTAGCAATTGGCCACTGGTCAGGTGGGCATGTAAAGGCAGACCCCTCACCCTAGCCCTCTCCCGGGGGGAGAGGGGACCGATTGGGGGATACTCAGGAGATACACCGACCTGAACGATTTTCAGTGAATCCATAATCAACTCGGTCTTTCATGTCGATGAAAAGCCCGAGACACCTCGGTAGGCTCCCTCTCCCTCTGGGAGAGGGCTGGGGTGAGGGGGATGGATCTTGGACTTGACTCAACTTCAGAACGAAGGCGCCTGCTGCCTACGCTTCCACTGACTCAACCGCTGCTGCAAATTCAACGGACTATGAATCTGCTGCCCCCGCGCCCGGCTGAACAGAATCAACGCCAGTTCCGCCGTCGCCAGCGCATCGGCACTGGCGTTATGCCGCTCGAACACCTCAAGCTTGAACCAGTCGATCCACTCATCCAGCCCGGCCTCACGAATATTCGCCTGCGGACACACCAGCGGTGCAACGTCGGCGACATCGAGAAACACCTGCTGCAATTTGTGCCCCAGATGCTCCTTCAGCGCGCGCCCCAGCATGTGCTGATCGAACGGCGCATGAAACGCCAGCACCGGGCTGTCACCGACAAACTCCATGAACTCCAGCAGTGCCTCGGCCGGTTCACTGCCCGCCGCAATCGCATTCGGCCCCAGCCCGTGAATCAACACGCTGGGGCTGAGCTTCAATTCGCGACATTGCAACGTGCGTTCGAACTGCTGGCTGAAATCGATCGCGCCGTCCTCGATCACCACGGCGCCAATCGACAACACACGATCCTTGTTCAGGTTGAGTCCGGTGGTTTCCAGATCCAGCACTACCCAACGTTGTTCGCGCAGTGTGCATTCGCTCAGCTCGGTGATCGCCGGCAGCTGCGCCAGACGCTGCTGCAAATCCGCTGACAGCACCGGGCTGGCCGGGCGCAGCCACGAAAACAGGCTCATAGCTGATACCGCAACGTCAGGCTGCTTTGCAGGCGCTGGGCCTGGCGCAGGGATTCTCGCAGGATGCGCCGGTCGAGGTGATTGAGGCTGTCCGGGTCGACACGGTTGGAATAGGGCAGGTTCTCCCGCGTCTGCAGTTGATGCTGTTGCATGCGCGTCTGCTGAATGAAGTGATAGGCCTCTTCATACGCCGCGCCATCCAGTCGCTCGATGACTTCTTTCTCGACCAGCTGCCGGAAGCGCTCAAGGGTGTTGTTGGCATCGATACCGTTGGCCAGCGCGAGCAGTCGCGCGCCATCCACGAACGGCGTCAGCCCCTGAACCTTCAGGTCCAGTGTGGCTTTCTCGCCATTCTTGCGCGCCAGCACAAACTCGCGGAAACGCCCCACCGGTGGACGGTTGCGCAGAGCGTTTTCGGCCATCATGCGCTGGAACAAACGGTTGTCGCCGACCTGGTCGAGAATGCCCCGGCGCAGTTGTTCACAGCCTTGTTCATCACCCCAGACCACGCGCAGGTCGAAATAAATGCTCGACCCGAGCAGATTCTCCGGCGTCGCCTCACGAATAAAAGCCGCAAAGCGCCGTGCCCATTCTGCCCGCGACAGACACAGCTCGGGGTTGCCGGCCATGATGTTGCCCTTGCACAGGGTGAAACCGCACAGCGCCAGACTCTGGTTGATCTGCTGGGCAATCGGCAGCAGCTTGCCGCGAATCTCCGCCGCATGCGCGGCATCGCGGGCGTCGAACAGAATGCCGTTGTCCTGATCGGTGTGCAGCGTCTGCTCGCGGCGGCCTTCGCTGCCGAAACACAACCAACTGAACGGCACGCCGGGATCGCCTTTTTCGGCGAGGGTCAGTTCGATCACCCGGCACACGGTGTGATCGTTGAGCAAGGTGATGATATGGGTGATCTGCGTCGAAGACGCACCGTGGGCGAGCATGCGCTCGACCAGTTGGCCGATCTCGCCGCGCAGGCTGACCAGTTGTTCGACGCGCTGGGCGCTGCGGATCGTCCGGGCCAGATGCACCAGGTCGACCCGTTGCAGCGAGAACAGATCGCGCTCGGAGACCACGCCACACAGGCGCTGATCCTTGACCAGGCAGACGTGGGCGATGTGTCGTTCGGTCATGGCAATCGCTGCATCGAAGGCACTGTGATCCGGCGACAAGTAGAAGGGCGCGCGAGTCATGTGGCGCTCGATGGCCTCGCTGAAATCGCCGATGCCTTCAGCCACCACATGGCGCAAATCGCGCAGGGTGAAAATCCCCAGCGGCGCCTTGTGCTCATCCACCGCGACGATGCTGCCGACCTGCTGCTCGTGCATCAGCTTCACCGCTTCACGCAATGGCGTGTCCGGGCTGCACGTCACCGGGTGCCGCATCGCCAGTTCGCCCAGTCGGGTGTTCAGCGAATATTGCGTACCGAGGGTTTCCACGGCTTTCTGCTGCACTTGCTGGTTGACCTGATCGAGCAGGCTGCTGACGCCGCGCAAGGCGAAGTCGCGGAAGGTGCTGGAGAGGGCGAACAGCTTGATGAACGCCAGTTTGTTCAGTTGCAGACAGAAGGTGTCCTCGCCGGCCAGGTGTTCGGTGCGCGTCGCGCGTTCGCCGAGCAATGCAGCCAGCGGAAAGCATTCGCCGGTGGTGATTTCAAACGTGGTCTCGGTGCCGGGTTTGGTGATGTGCTGACGTTCGCCGACGACACGGCCTTGTTTGACGATATAGAAATGTTCGACCGGGCCGTCGGCGGGTTTGATGATGCTCTCGCCCTGGCCGTAGAAACGCAGCTGACATTGCTCCACCAGATAAGCCAGGTGGGCGTGTTCCATCTGATTGAAGGGCGGGAAGCGCTGAAGGAATTGCAGGGTGCCCTGAATGTTCTGCAATACCGCGGTTTTCCCTGCCTGGGTGAAGGCGTCCGCTTTACTCATAACCATTACCGCAGTCTTTTTCGAATTGTTGTTGTCGGATCGTTGCAGCCATGGTCGACCCCTGCGAGCAGGGTGCCCATTGGACGTAAGTCTAGGTTTTGCCACCGTTGGCGCAGTTTCGGAGATGCCCTACGCAAACAGTCGGAAATTCCCTTGTTTGCCCCCTTGGAAAAAAATCCGACGAAGTGCACATTGAAGCTCTGCCCAGCGATGTCTGACCACTTGCCAGGTGATTGATTTGCACATTTAGAGAACGCTATGTCCGACCACGATATTTTGAGCGATGCCGAGCGAGAAGCGCTCAGTGCAGTCATGCTCGAACCTGACTTGCCACCGCAGCGTGTATTGATCGTTGATGACGACAAGGACGCCCGGGAGCTGTTGTCGGAGATTCTCGCGTTGGACGGCATTCGCTGCATGACCGCAGCCAGCGGTGAGACTGCGCTGAAGATGCTCGAAGAGAAGCCTTCGATCGGGCTGGTGATCACCGATCTGCGCATGGGGCATGTCGGTGGGCTTGAGCTGATCCGCCAGGTGCGTGAGTCGGTAAGGGCGGCGATGCCGATCATCATTGTGTCCGGCGATGCTGATGTGAAAGACGCGATTGCGGCGATGCATTTGAGCGTGGTGGATTTTCTGCTCAAGCCGATTGATACGGGCAAGTTGCTCGGTCTGGTCAAACACGAATTGGGTATCGACCCCTAAGAGCCCCTCACCCTAACCCTCCCGAAACGTCGGACCGCCCAGAGGGAGAGGGGACTGACCGAGGTGGATGTTCGAGGTACATCGACTTGAAACTCCTCAGTCGAACTCAGGTTTTGAAAAGCACCAATATCTGCTCCCTTGCCCCTCAACCCTTGGCAATTCCTGAGCCGAGCTCAGATTTTGAAAAGCATACAGATCTGCTCCCTTTCCCCTCTACCCCATGGGGGAGAGGGCTGGGGTGAGGGGGATGGATCTCAAGCCGACTACAAAACCCAATCCCAGCGCACAAACAAAAAAGCCCTGATCTTTCGATCAGGGCTTTTTCACATCCACCATCTACGCAAATTTACAGGCCATTGGCAGCCTTGAACTCGCGACGACGACGGTGCAGCACCGGCTCGGTGTAGCCGTTCGGCTGTTTGGTGCCTTCGATCACCAGTTCGACCGCCGCCTGGAAGGCGATGTTGCTGTCGAAGTTCGGTGCCAGCGGACGGTACAACGGGTCGTTGGCGTTTTGACGATCCACCACCGGCGCCATGCGTTTGAGGCTTTCCATCACTTGCGCTTCGGTGACGACACCGTGGCGCAGCCAGTTGGCGATGTGCTGGCTGGAGATACGCAGCGTGGCACGGTCTTCCATCAGGCCGACGTCATTGATGTCCGGTACTTTCGAGCAGCCAACACCCTGGTCGATCCAGCGCACTACATAACCAAGAATGCCCTGGGCATTGTTGTCCAGTTCGTTCTTGATCTGCTCTGGGGTCCAGTTCGGGTTGACCGCCAGCGGGATGGTCAGGATGTCGTCCACCGAAGCGCGAGCACGTTTGGCCAGTTCGGCCTGACGGGCGAACACGTCGACCTTGTGATAATGCAGCGCGTGCAGCGCAGCAGCCGTTGGCGACGGTACCCAAGCGGTATTGGCGCCGGCCAGCGGGTGCGCGATTTTCTGCTCGAGCATCGCGGCCATCAGGTCAGGCATGGCCCACATGCCTTTACCGATTTGCGCACGACCTTGCAGGCCAGTGCTCAGACCGATATCGACGTTCCAGTTTTCGTACGCGCCGATCCACTTCTCAGCCTTCATGTCAGCCTTGCGCACAACCGGGCCGGCTTCCATGGAGGTGTGGATTTCGTCGCCGGTGCGGTCGAGGAAACCGGTGTTGATGAACACCACGCGCTCACTGGCAGCCTTGATGCAGGCCTTGAGGTTGACCGTGGTGCGGCGCTCCTCGTCCATGATCCCGACTTTCAGGGTGTTGCGCGAAAGGCCCAGCACGTCTTCGATGCGGCCGAACAGCTCGTTGGTGAACGCCGCTTCTTCCGGGCCGTGCATCTTCGGTTTAACGATGTACACGGAACCGGTGCGAGTGTTGCGGCGCGAGGTGTTGCCATTGAGGTTGTGCATCGCCGCGAGGCAAGTGACCAGACCGTCGAGGATGCCTTCCGGCACTTCGTTACCGTCTTTGTCGAGGATCGCGTCGATGGTCATCAGGTGGCCAACGTTGCGCACGAACAACAGCGAACGACCGTGCAAGGTAACTTCACCGCCATTTGGTGCGGTGTAGGTGCGATCCGGGTTCATGGTGCGGGTGAAGGTCTGGCCACCCTTGGACACGGATTCCGCTAGGTCGCCCTTCATCAGGCCGAGCCAGTTGCGGTAGATCACCACTTTGTCGTCGGCATCGACGGCGGCCACGGAGTCTTCGCAGTCCATGATGGTGGTCAGTGCTGCTTCCATCAGGATGTCTTTGACGCCGGCGGCGTCGGTCTGGCCGACCGGGGTGCTGGCATCGACCTGGATTTCGAAGTGCAGACCGTTGTGTTTCAGCAGAATGGCGATTGGCGCGTTGGCGTCGCCCTGGAAACCGATCAGTTGTGCGTCATCGCGCAGGCCAGTGTTGCTGCCGCCCTTTAGGGTGACCAGCAGTTTGCCGTCAGCGATTTTGTAGGCGGTCGAATCGACATGGGAGCCAGCAGCCAATGGCGCAGCTTCGTCGAGGAACGCACGGGCAAAGGCGATGACTTTGTCGCCACGCACCTTGTTGTAGCCTTTGCCTTTTTCCGCGCCACCGTCTTCGCTGATCGCGTCGGTGCCGTAGAGGGCGTCATACAGCGAACCCCAGCGGGCGTTCGAGGCATTGAGAGCGAAGCGGGCGTTCATCACCGGCACCACGAGTTGCGGGCCGGCGGTACGGGCGATTTCATCATCGACGTTTTGTGTCGTTGCCTGGAAATCAGCCGCTTCTGGCAGCAGATAACCGATTTCTTGCAGGAAGGCTTTATAGGCCACGGCGTCGTGCGCCTGACCGTTGCGTTCCTGATGCCAGGCGTCAATACGAGCCTGGAAGTCATCGCGTTTGGCGAGTAGGGCTTTGTTCTTGGGTGCCAGGTCATGAATGACCTTGTCGGCACCTTCCCAGAATTTGTCGGCGGTGAGGCCGGTACCGGGAATGGCTTCGTTGTTCACGAAGTCGAACAGGACTTTGGCGACCTGCAGGCCACCGACTTGAACGTGTTCAGTCATTGCTTGCCTCACTCTGCTCAGCTATTTCGCTTTTCAGCTCTTCAATTTGACAATGAAGCCTCTGGCCATTTAAACCACAAACCTGCCGACCAGTACATGCCATTGCTGGCGGCTGGGCTGGGACCAATCAAAGGCTTGGGGCCTTGCTGACGGGGCTTTCAGGGTTGCGAACAGGCCTTGGCAGACATCGATCCAGCGTTATGTAGTGCGCGCTGCGGCATACTACATGATGAGTTGCGCTTGTGAAAATCAGACTAATTACGTCGTTCTGCGACCTCATGTCGCATTGCGGTCACATCGCGGAACGGGATGTTCTCAAAAAACCATTGGATTGTTCCAGCTAAATATAAAAAGTTGTACACATAAATAGTATTTGGCTGCTATGGCACCGGTTTATGTGGGAGCGAGCCTGCACGCGAAAGCGTCGCTCGCCTCAACGCAAAATCGACCCTTGCCTATACTTCCCCTTCTATAACAAAAGTCATGACAAGAGGGCGACGCCATGGACCATCTCGTACTCACTGTTTTCGCCCCGGACAAGCCCGGACAGGTCGAGCGCATCGCCCAATGCATCGCCGAGCACGGCGGTAACTGGCTGGAAAGCCGTATGTCGCGGATGGCCGGGCAGTTTGCGGGCATTCTTCGGGTGGGCGTGCCGGCGGAGGCTTACGACGAATTAGTCGATTCCCTACAAGCACTGTCGACGCATGGCATCCGCGTATTGATTGCCGAGAGCGGCATCGAGCAGTCCTGCACCTGGAAGCCGATCGCGATGGAGCTGGTGGGCAATGACCGGCCCGGCATCGTCCGCGACATCACCCGGCTGTTGAGCGAGCAGGGCGTTAACCTTGAAAGACTGGTGACTGAGGTGCGTCCAGCACCGATGAGCAGTGAACCGCTGTTTCACGCCGAAGCGATTCTTGCAGTGCCACTGACCTTGTCGCTCGACGTCTTGCAGTCGCGCCTGGAAACCCTGGCCGACGATCTGATGGTCGAACTGGTGTTACGCACAGACGTTTAAGCGCTGAGCGGGTTATCCAGTTTAAACGTGCACCTGCCTGTGGATAACCTGTAGAGACCGGGCGCAGCGTCAAGCCGGCCGGGGCTTGCGCGGAACTGATCAAAAAACCGCCAACATTCAGTGACTTGCACACAAACGGCGGGGATCACGCTGTGGATAACCTTGGGAAGGAATGATGCAGGCCACGAGAACCGTGGCCTGTGAGGGTTTGTACGCTTTTTGATCAGCTGCGCCGGCGCAAACTGATCACCGCATCGACGCTGTAAACGGCCAGACCGGCCCAGATGAAGACAAACGCGACTAACGTGCTCGACGACAAGTGCTCACCAAACAGCAGCACGGCTTGCAGCAGCACCAGAGTCGGCGCCAGGTATTGCAGGAAACCGATCGTGGTGTACGGCAAGTGGCGCGTGGCGGCGTTGAAGCACACCAGCGGCACCAATGTCACTGGACCGGCCGCCACCAGCCACCAGGCTTGGGACGTGGTCCAGAACTCCGGTTGCGCGCTGGTTGCGGTCTGGTTGAACAGCAGCCAGGCGATGGCAATCGGCACCAGCATCCAGGTTTCCACCACCAGCCCCGGCAACGCCTTGACCGGTGCCTGCTTACGGATCAGACCGTAGAAGCCGAACGTCAGCGCCAGCACCAGCGACACCCACGGCAGACTGCCGACCTGCCACACCTGTTGCGCGACACCGACCGCCGCCAGACCGACCGCGATCCACTGCATCCGGCGCAAGCGTTCGCCGAGAATCAACATGCCCAAGAGCACGTTTACCAACGGGTTGATGTAGTAACCGAGGCTCGCTTCGAGCATGCGCCCGTTATTCACCGACCACACGTAGGTCAGCCAGTTGGCCGCGATCAACGTGCCGCTCAGCGCCAGAATCGCCAAGCGTTTGGGGTTGTCGAGCAGTTCGCGCAACCAGCCCGGGTGTTTCCACACCATCAGCAGCAGCGCACCGAACAGCGCCGACCACAGCACCCGATGGATGATGATCTCGACGGCCGGCACTTCGGCAATGGCTTTGAAGTAGATCGGGAACAGGCCCCAGATGATGTAGGCACTCAGGCCCAGAATGTACCCGCGACGCGGGTTGGCGGCTTGCATGCAGAATCCTTGCTTAGGCAGCTAACAAAGGAGGGATTGTAAGGAGGTTGTATAGATGTGTCGTGTCAGAACGCAAAAAGATCGCAGCCTTCGGCAGCTCCTACAGGGGAATGTATTCCAGGGTAGGAGCTGCCGAAGGCTGCGATCTTTTGATCTTTGATCAGAAGAGTTTCAGTGGTTCTTCGTTAAGCGCGGACAGCTGCTCACGCAACGCCAACACCTGATCGCCCCAATAACGTTCGGTGCCGAACCACGGAAAGCTGTGCGGGAACGCCGGGTCATCCCAGCGCCGCGCGAGCCAGGCGCTGTAGTGCATCAGGCGCAGCGCGCGCAGCGGCTCGATCAGTGCCAGTTCGCGCGGGTCGAAATCGTGGAACTCGTTGTAGCCGTCCATCAACTCGGACAATTGACCGAGGCATTCCTGACGATCACCGGCGAGCATCATCCAGATATCCTGCACCGCTGGGCCCATGCGGCAGTCGTCGAGGTCGACGATGTGGAACATCTCGTCACGGCACATCATGTTGCCGGGGTGACAATCACCGTGCATGCGGATGTTCTGGTGCGGTGTGTTGGCATAAGCATCTTCCACGCGCTTGAGCAGGTCGCGGGCGACCGACTCGTAGGCCGGCAGCAGGCTTTTCGGAATGAAGTTGCCTTCGAGCAAGGTGTTCAGCGAGGCGTGGCCGAAGTTCTGTACGGCGAGGGCTTCACGGTGTTCGAACGGCTTGGTCGCGCCGACCGCGTGAATCCGCCCGAGCAACTGGCCCAGGCGATACAACTGATCAAGATTGCCCGGCTCCGGCGCCCGACCGCCGCGACGCGGGAACAGAGTGAAGCGGAAACCGGCATGCTCGTGCAGGGTTTCGCCGTTGTGGATCAGCGGCGCCACCACCGGGATTTCGACGTCGGCCAGCTCGAAGGTGAACTTGTGTTCTTCGAGAATCGCTTCGTTGGTCCAGCGCTGCGGACGGTAGAACTTGGCAATCAGCGGTTCCGAGTCTTCGATGCCGACCTGATAGACGCGGTTTTCGTAGCTGTTGAGCGCCAGAATGCGCGCATCACTGAGGAAGCCAATGCTTTCAACGGCATCGAGCACGAGGTCGGGGGTGAGGGTTTCAAACGGGTGGGCCATGCTGACTCCTGCGCGCAGCAGGCTGCCGCGTCCGGCCCAGCATGGTAGCGCAGATGGCAGCGGGGGAGGTGTTTGGTGTCTGTGCTGACGCCATCGCTGGCAAGCCAGCTCCCACATTAGAAATGCGTTCCCTGTGGGAGCTGGCTTGCCAGCGATGAGGGCCTGTCAGGCGCCGACGATCCCGCCATCCTCACGGGTAATCGCCATCACCGAGGAACGCGGCTTGCCATTCGGCAAATGCTCAGGGAAGGTCGAACCACCGTTCTCCCCCGGATGCTGAATCCCGACAAACAGGGTTTTCTGATCCGGCGAGAAGCTGATGCCCGTCACTTCACAACCAATCGGCCCGACCATGAAGCGGCGAATCTCACCGGTCTTGGGATCGGCGCACAGCATCTGGTTATTGCCCATTCCGGCAAAGTCCCCAGCATTGCTCGAGTCGCCATCGGTGAGAATCCACAAGCGTCCGGCCTTGTCGAAGCCCAAGCCATCCGGGCTGTTGAACATGTTCTGCGGGGTGATGTTCTTCGAGCCACCCTTCGGCGTTCCGGCATGTACGCCCGGATTGCCGGCGACCACAAACAGATCCCAGGCAAATGTCTTCGAAGCGTGATCACCGCGGTCGGTGCGCCAGCGCAGGATCTGCCCGTAAACGTTCTTCTCGCGCGGGTTCGGCCCGCCGACTGGTTGGCCGTCTTCGCCACGCTTGGCGTTGTTGGTCAGGGTGCAATAGACCTGGCCGTCCTTCGGGCTGACGACGATCCATTCCGGACGATCCATGCGCGTTGCGCCGACCACGCTGGCGGCAAGGCGCGCATGGATCAGCACTTCGGCCTGATCGGCAAAGCCGCTGCTGGCGTCGATGCCGTTTTTGCCGTGGGTCAGTTCGATCCACTGGCCCTGGCCTTTCGGGTGATCGGGGTTGCTGTCGCCGTTGTCGAATTTCGCTACGTACAAGGTGCCGTGGTCGAGGATGTCGCGGTTGGCCTTGGCGTTGCGGTGGTTGATGCGGTCGCGGCTGACGAATTTGTAGATGAATTCGCCACGCTCGTCGTCGCCCATGTAGACCACGGCGCGACCGTCGTCGGTCTCGGCCAGGGCAGCGTTTTCATGTTTGAAGCGGCCCAGCGCGGTGCGTTTCACCGGGGTCGATTGCGGATCGAACGGATCGATCTCGACCACCCAGCCGTGACGGTTGAGTTCGTTGGGGTTTTTCGCCATGTCGAAGCGCGGGTCGTACGGGTGCCAGTTGATTTCGCGGCTGGCGACCGAGACGCCGTAGCGCTTTTGCGCCGGGTCGAACTGCTGCTGGGCGTTGCTGCTGCCGAAGCAGTCGGTGAAGTTTTCTTCGCAGGTCAGGTAAGTGCCCCACGGGGTTTTACCGTTGGCGCAGTTCTGGAAGGTGCCGAGGACTTTTTTGCCGTGTTTGTCGGCAGCGGTTTTCATCAGGTCATGACCGGCTGCCGGGCCGCTGATGCGCAATGGCGAGTTGCCGTGGATGCGGCGGTTGTAGCGCGAGCCCTGGACGAACTGCCACTGACCGTTCTTGCGTTGCACTTCGATCACCGACACGCCTTCGCAGGCCAGCGCCTTGCGCACGTCTTCCGCCGATTGCGGCATGCCGCCATGCGGGTAGAGGTAGCGGTAGTTGGTGTATTCGTTGTTGATCGCCATCAACGCGCGGTTGCGGTCGTCGGGGAAGGCGAACAGGCTCATGCCGTCGTTGTTGTCGCCGAACTGCACTTCCTGTGCGGCAGCGGTGCCGTTGCCGCTCGGGTCGAAGGCCGGGCCGTTTTTCTGCAATGGCTGGCCCCAACTGATCAGCACCGAAGACTTGTAGCCTTTGGGCAGCGTGATGACATCGGTGGTCGCAGCGGGAATGCTCTCGAAACCGAGCAGGCGGCTGTTGCCGGCGCTGATGCCGGTGGCCAGCGCGCTGCGGCTCAACAGACTACCGCCGAGGAACATTGCCGCGCCGCACAGTGCGCCGGCGCCGATGAAACCGCGACGGCTGAGGCCGACCATTTTTTCCAGGTCAGTGGATTGGTTTTCTTCTAATAGGCTCACATCAGGCTCCCTGCTTGGTTTTGGCAGCTACCTTAATGAGCGTCGATGACGCTTTCGTTGCAACGCCTGATTACAGCGGCGTGCCGATCAGCACGTTGGACGGCGAAAACTGCACCTGCACCGGTTGTTCGACCGTCAACCCGCGAGTACGCAAATCGAGCGGCTCAGCCAGGGCGCAGAGGGTATGGCCGTTGGGCAGGGTAATACGTACTTCGCTCGGGCCGTCCTCGGCGTCGAGAATTGCTTCGATGGTGCCCTTCAGAAGATTGTGACCAGACGTTGCAGATTGCTCGGTGCCGAGCAATTCCAGCCAGCCAGCCTTGATCAGCGCCACCACTTCGGTACCGGTTTGTAATTCCAGATGCACGGTGCTGTCGTGGGTGATCTGCGCGTCGAGGCACAACCCTTCGGCCAGTTCGAGACGGATCAGGTCATTACGGCCCTGCGCTGCGATTGCCACGACTTTGCCGTGCAACTGATTGCGCGCACTGGTTCTGAGCATCAAGCGACCGAGCAGATCCAGATCGCTGGCGTCTTCCGCTGCCTCCAGCACCTGGGCCTGCAAGGCCTGCAGTTTTTGGTACAGGCGCAAAACGCGCTCGCCTTCGCTGGAGAGTTTCGCACCGCCACCGCCCTTGCCACCCACGGCGCGTTCGACCAAAGGTTTTTGCGCCAGGTTGTTCAACTCATCAATGGCATCCCACGCGGCTTTGTAGCTCAGGCCTGCGCTTTTCGCGGCGCGGGTGATCGAGCCTTGTTCGGCGATGTGTTGCAGCAGGGCGATGCGCTGCGGACGGCGGACGATGTGCTGGGACAACAGGGAAGGCATGGACATGGGTGGGGTGCTTTTTTGCTGTGGCGGTGGGGGAGGAAGTTGGCCGCTCGCAACGCGAGAGTCAAGCCTGACGCAGAACCCTGTGGGAGCGAGCTTGCTCGCGAAAGCGGCGTGTCAGTCAACATTGATTTTGAATGTGCTGGCCCCTTCGCGAGCAAGCTCGCTCCCACAGGGGATTGTGTTGGCTTCAGCTTCCGGGTTTCGGCGTGCGCGCCAGGCAATAGACATCGACCCGCGCAGCGCCAGCGTTTATCAGCAACCGGGCGAGAGCCTGTGCGGTCGCGCCAGTGGTCAATACGTCGTCAACCAGTGCGAGATGTCGGTCTTTTATCTGCGTATCCGGCATGAGGTTGAAAGCATTACGCAGATTGCGTTTACGCGCCTTGGCGTCGAGATCCTGCTGTGCGTCCGTCTCCTTGACTCGCCGCAGAACCTGTTCTTCGCACGGCAGATCCAGTGACTGACTCAGCCAACGCGCCAGCATCGCCGCCTGGTTGAAGCCCCTTTGACGCAGGCGTTTACCCGCCAGCGGCACCGGCAGCAACACATCCGGCCTCGGCAAACCCTCATCGAAGCGATGTTGCAGGTATTGCCCGAGAACGTCGGCGAGCAGGTGGCCAAACGGCCATTTTGCGTTGTGTTTAAAGCGCGTAATCAAACTGTCTACGGGGAAGCCATACTGCCACGGCACCACCACCTGTTCGAACGCCGGTGGCTCTAGCAGGCACTCGCCGCAGGTCAGGCCCGCTGCGGCTAAAGGCAAAGCGCAGGTGGCGCACTGCTCGCCGAGCCAGGGCAGATCGGTTTCGCAGGCCACGCAGATTGGCATTTCTGCTTCTGCCGGCTCATCGCAAAGCAGGCAGGGCTGTATATTATTTAAACAGATGTAAACCTGCCCTTTGTATCGTGGTTGACAGCGCATGACTCTTCCTTAAATATGCCGAACATCCGTGTCGCGCCTGTGGGTATTCCATTCCCGCAGCCGCCAGCCAAGCATAACCAAGGAACTACCCATGAGCGCGAGCACCACCGCCACCCTGCGTCACGACTGGTCTCTGGCCGAAGTCAGAGCACTCTTCGTACAGCCTTTCAACGACTTGCTGTTCCAGGCGCAAACGGTGCACCGCGCACATTTCAACGCCAACCGCGTGCAGGTCTCGACCCTGTTGTCTATCAAGACAGGCGCCTGCCCGGAAGACTGCAAGTACTGCCCGCAGTCCGGTCACTACAACACCGGCCTGGAAAAAGAAAAGCTGATGGAAGTGCAGAAAGTCCTCGAAGAGGCAGCACGCGCCAAAGCCATCGGTTCGACGCGTTTCTGCATGGGCGCAGCCTGGAAGCACCCGTCGGCGAAAGACATGCCGTACGTGCTGAAAATGGTTGAAGGCGTGAAAGCCATGGGCCTGGAAACCTGCATGACCCTCGGTCGTCTCGACCAGGATCAAACCGAAGCGCTGGCCAAGGCCGGCCTCGATTACTACAACCACAACCTCGACACCTCGCCTGAGTTCTACGGCAGCATCATCACCACCCGTACTTACAGCGAGCGTCTGCAAACGCTGGCCTATGTGCGTGAGTCGGGGATGAAGATCTGCTCCGGCGGCATCCTCGGCATGGGCGAGTCGCTGGATGACCGCGCCAACCTGCTGATCCAGTTGGCCAACCTGCCGGAGCATCCGGAATCGGTGCCGATCAACATGCTGGTAAAGGTCGCCGGTACGCCTTTGGAAAACGCCGAAGACGTCGACCCGTTCGACTTTATCCGCATGCTCGCCGTGGCCCGCATACTCATGCCGCAATCTCACGTGCGCCTGTCCGCCGGCCGCGAAGCGATGAACGAGCAGATGCAGGCCCTCGCATTCTTCGCCGGTGCCAACTCGATTTTCTACGGCGACAAGTTGCTGACCACCGCCAACCCGCAGGCGGACAAGGACATGCAACTGTTTGCGCGTCTGGGTATTCAGCCGGAAGCCCGCGAGGAGCATTCCGACGAGGTGCATCAGGCCGCTATCGAGCAGGCGCTGGTGGAGCAGAAGAGCAGCGAGCAGTTCTACAACGCCGCCGTCTGAAAGCTGCCGGATTCCTCTGAAGGAATGCAAAACCCCTTGTGGGAGCGAGCCTGCTCGCGAAAGCGGTGCCTCAGTCGACATTGATGTTGGATGTGAAGGCCTATTCGCGAGCAGGCTCGCTCCCACAAGGGATCTGTGTCACTTGAAAGTCGAGGCCTGCATGTCTTTCGATCTCGCCGCACGCCTTGCTGCCCGTCGTGCCGAAAACCTCTATCGCCAGCGACCGCTGCTCGAGTCCCCGCAGGGGCCTGAAGTGGTGGTCGACGGCAAACCGTTGCTCGCGTTCTGCAACAACGATTACCTCGGCCTGGCCAATCATCCGCAAGTGATCGAAGCCTGGCGCGCCGGCGCTGAACGTTGGGGTGTCGGTGGTGGCGCCTCGCATCTGGTGATCGGCCACAGCGGCCCGCATCACGCACTGGAAGAAGCGTTGGCTGACCTCACTGGCCGCCCGCGTGCGCTGCTGTTCACCACTGGTTACATGGCCAATCTCGGCGCGGTCACGGCGCTGGTCGGGCAGGGCGATACGGTGCTGGAAGATCGCCTCAATCACGCTTCGTTATTGGATGCGGGTCTGTTGTCTGGCGCGCGTTTCAATCGTTATTTGCACAACGATGCGGTGAGCCTGGCCAAACGCCTGGAGAAAGCCACCGGCAATACGTTGGTGGTCACCGACGGAGTGTTCAGCATGGACGGCGACCTCGCGGATCTGCCAGCGCTGGCCCGTGAAGCCAAGGCCAACGGTGCGTGGTTGATGGTCGATGACGCTCACGGTTTCGGGCCGCTGGGTGCGAATGGCGGTGGCATCGTCGAGCATTTCGGGTTGAGTCAGGAAGACGTGCCGGTACTAGTCGGCACCCTCGGCAAATCGTTCGGCACAGCAGGGGCATTTGTCGCTGGCAGCGAAGAGCTGATCGAAAGTCTGATCCAGTTCGCCCGCCCGTACATCTACACCACCAGCCAGCCACCGGCGCTGGCCTGCGCGACGCTGAAAAGTCTGGAGCTGCTGCGCACTGAACACTGGCGTCGTGAGCACCTGCAGACGTTGATTCGCCAATTCCGCCAGGGCGCCGAGCAGATTGGCCTGGAACTGATGGACAGCTTTACGCCGATTCAGCCGATCATGATTGGCGATGCCGGGCGTGCGGTGCGGTTGTCGCAGATGTTGCGCGAACGTGGACTGATGGTCACCGCGATTCGTCCGCCGACCGTGCCTGCCGGCAGCGCGCGCTTGCGCGTGACCCTGACCGCCGCCCACAGCGAGGCGCAGGTGCAGCTATTGTTAGAGGGACTGGCCGATTGCTTTGCCCAACTATCGTCGGAGCCAAGCCATGCGTGATCGCCTGATTCTGCTGCCCGGCTGGGGCCTCGGTGTGTCGCCGATGGAGCCGCTGGCCGCCGCATTGCAAGGCCTCGATGAACATCTGAAAGTCGACATCGAGCCGTTGCCGGAACTGGATTCCAGCGATCTGCAGGACTGGCTCGACGAACTTGATGAAAGCATTCCTCAGGACGTCTGGCTCGGTGGCTGGTCGTTGGGCGGCATGCTCGCGTCCGAGCTGGCGGCACGGCGTGGCGAGCGTTGCTGCGGTTTGCTGACGCTGGCGAGCAATCCTTCTTTTGTTGCCCATGAGCAGTGGCCGAACGCGATGCCCGGCGAGACTTTCGATGCGTTTCTTGCCGGTTGCCAGGCCGATCCGCGGATGACTCTCAAACGTTTTTCGCTGCTCTGTGCTCAAGGTGCGCAAGATCCGCGCGGTCTGTCGCGATTGCTGTTGGGCGGCGCGCCGAATAGCGCGCCGGCGGCGCTGATGGCGGGACTGGAACTGCTCGCACAACTGTGCACCCGCGAAGCATTGCAGGCGTTTCGTGGCCCGCAGTTTCATCTGTTCGCCGGGCAGGACAGTCTGGTCCCGGCGGAAGCGGCGGGGGCGTTGTTCGCCCTGTTGCCGGATATCGAAATAGGTCTGATCGAACAGGCCTGTCATGCGTTTCTTCTGGAAGACCCCCACGGACTGGCGGGCGCTATCCAGGCTTTTTTACATGAGTGCGGTGATGACTGATTTGTCTGTTGTGCTGCCTGGCGGCTTGCCTGACAAGCGTCAGGTCGCGGCCTCTTTTTCTCGCGCGGCGGCCAGTTACGACAGCGTCGCCGAGTTGCAACGTGATGTCGGTACACAGTTGATTGAGCGTTTGCCGCAGGATTTCATGCCGGCGCGTTGGCTGGATCTGGGTTGTGGCACGGGTTACTTCACCCGCACGTTAGCTTCGCGGTTTGCCGAGGGCCACGGTCTGGCGCTGGATATCGCTGAAGGCATGCTTGAGCATGCGCGGCCGTTGGGCGGTGCCGAGCATTTCATCGCTGGCGATGCGGAGCGGCTGCCGCTGCAGGATTCGACCTGCGACCTGATTTTCTCCAGCCTCGCGGTGCAGTGGTGTGCGGATTTCGAAGGGGTGCTCAGCGAAGCCTTCCGCGCGCTGAAACCAGGCGGGGTTTTTGCGTTTGCTAGTCTTTGTGTAGGGACGTTGTTTGAATTGCGTGATAGCTGGCGGCAGGTCGATGGGCTGGTGCACGTCAACCGCTTCCGCGAGTTCTCCCGTTATGAGCAATTGTGTGCGGCCAGTGGCTTGCGCACGCTAAGTCTGGAGAATCAACCACACGTGCTGCATTACCCGGATGTGCGCAGCCTGACCCATGAATTGAAAGCCTTGGGCGCGCACAATCTGAATCCCGGGCGACCGGGCGGTTTGACCGGGCGGGCGCGGATTCTCGGGCTGGTCGAAGCTTACGAGCAGTTCCGTCAGGCGTCGGGGTTGCCGGCGACTTATCAGGTGGTCTACGCCGTGTTGGAGAAACCCGTATGAGCGCAGCCTATTTCATCACCGGCACCGATACTGATGTCGGCAAGACCACGGTCGCCGCCGGATTGCTGCACGCGGCGCGCTCTGCCGGGCTAAGTACAGCGGCGGGCAAACCGGTGGCGTCAGGATGCGAAGTGACTCCCAAGGGTTTGCGCAATTCCGATGCATTGGCGCTGTTGGCCGAATGTTCGTTGCCGCTGAGTTATCAACAGGTCAATCCGGTGGCGTTCGAGCCGGCGATTGCTCCGCATCTGGCGGCGCGTGAAGCGGGTGTGGCCTTGACCGTGCAATCGCTGCTGGCGCCGATGCGTGAGATTTTGGCGATGAATGCCGATTTCACTCTGATCGAAGGCGCGGGCGGCTGGCGGGTGCCATTGGCCGATCAGGATAATCTGTCGGATCTGGCGATTGCGCTGAAGTTGCCGGTGATTCTGGTTGTGGGCGTGCGGTTGGGGTGCATCAGTCATGCGTTGCTGACGGCCGAGGCGATTGCTCGCGATGGGCTGCAACTGGCCGGGTGGGTGGCGAATATCATCGATCCGAAGACTTCGCGGCTTGAGGAAAACCTCGCCACGCTGGCCGAGAGGATTCCGGCGCCTTGTCTGGGGCGCGTGCCGAAACTCAAGGCCTTGAGTGCAGAAGCAGTGGCCGATCATTTGCAACTGGATCTGCTCGACTAAGCTTTTCTCTATGGGCAGGCACTGTGCCATTAGTGTTTTTGACGGGTGTTTTTCTGGCGCCTCTGCTTCAATGACAGCCATTGATCCTTCCCAAGGATGAGAACCGTTATGGAAATCTCCGGTAACACAGCTTTTTATGCAGGTCTGAGCTCGATTCAGAGCGGGCAGAACCGCGTTGATCAGGCGGCCAGCCAGATTGCCAACAATACTATCGAGCGTTCGGTGACCAGCCAGTCGTCCGAAGTGCAGATTGATCGTCTGCGTGGTGTTGATCGTGCCCAGCAATCGGATCTGGCCAGCAATGTGGTCGAGATGTCCCAAGGCAAAATTCAGGCAGAGCTGGGCGTGAAGGTCGTCAAGGCATCGGATGAAGTACTCGGTACGATCATCGATACGTTCGCCTGAGTTATTCCAGTCTGCATGCAGAACGCCGCGCCTTGTCGCGGCGTTTTTCGTTGTAAGTCCTTCTCCCTCAACTAATCTTTTTTTCAGCGTCCGTGGCTCGATCGAGCTCATGGCGGTTTGCTGTGTGCGGTGTTTGAAAATTCTGATGACGAACGGCAAAAGATCGACGCTTGACAAGATTTCGGCGTAAACGTATGTTTCAAACAACTGTTTGACCGTCACAACAAATCAACACGGTCGTTCATTCCCGGTTACATCAGCAGAGGTTTATCGCTATGCCTGACTACAAGGCCCCCTTGCGTGATATTCGCTTCGTTCGTGACGAACTGCTCGGCTACGAAGCGCACTATCAGAGCCTTCCGGCTTGCGCAGACGCAACTCCGGACATGGTTGACGCCATTCTCGAAGAAGGCGCCAAGTTTTGTGAGCAGGTACTGGCACCGCTGAACCGCGTGGGCGACCTCGAAGGTTGCACCTGGAGCGAGTCCGGCGTGAAAACCCCGACTGGCTTCAAAGAGGCCTACAAGCAATTCGTTGAAGGCGGCTGGCCAAGCCTGGCCCACGACGTTGAGCACGGCGGCCAAGGCCTGCCGGAGTCGCTGGGTCTGGCAGTGAGCGAAATGGTTGGCGAAGCCAACTGGTCGTGGGGCATGTACCCAGGCCTGTCGCACGGCGCGATGAACACCATCTCCGAGCACGGCACCCCAGAGCAGCAAGAAGCCTATCTGACCAAACTGGTTTCCGGCGAATGGACCGGCACCATGTGCCTGACCGAACCGCACTGCGGCACCGACCTGGGCATGCTGCGCACCAAGGCCGAACCTCAGGCTGATGGTTCCTACAAAGTTTCCGGCACCAAGATCTTCATCTCGGCCGGCGAACACGACATGGCCGACAACATCGTCCACATTGTGCTGGCCCGCCTGCCGGACGCACCGGCTGGCACCAAAGGCATCTCGCTGTTCATCGTTCCGAAATTCATGCCGAATGCCGATGGCACTGTCGGTGAGCGCAACGCAGTGAGCTGCGGTTCGCTGGAACACAAGATGGGCATCCACGGCAACGCCACTTGCGTAATGAACTTCGACGGCGCCACCGGTTACCTGATCGGCCCGGCGAACAAAGGCCTGAACTGCATGTTCACCTTTATGAACACCGCACGTCTGGGTACCGCACTGCAAGGGCTGGCGCACGCCGAAATCGGTTTTCAGGGTGGCCTGAAATACGCTCGCGATCGTCTGCAAATGCGCTCCCTGACTGGCCCGAAAGCGCCGGAAAAAGCCGCTGACCCGATCATCGTGCACCCGGATGTACGCCGCATGCTGCTGACCATGAAGGCGTTCGCCGAGGGCAACCGTGCGATGGTGTACTTCACCGCCAAACAGGTCGACATCGTCAAATACGGCGTCGATGAAGAAGAGAAAAAGAAAGCCGACGCACTGTTGGCCTTCATGACCCCGATCGCCAAAGCGTTCATGACCGAAGTCGGCTTCGAATCCGCTAACCACGGCGTACAGATCTACGGTGGCCACGGCTTCATCGCCGAGTGGGGCATGGAGCAGAACGTTCGCGACAGCCGCATTTCGATGCTGTACGAAGGCACCACCGGTATCCAGGCACTCGACCTGCTGGGCCGTAAAGTCCTGATGACGCAAGGCGAAGCTCTGAAGGGCTTCACCAAGATCGTCCACAAGTTCTGCCAGAACAACGAAGGCAACGAAGCCGTTGCAGAATTCGTCGCACCGCTGGCGGCAATCAACAAGGAATGGGGCGAGCTGACCATGAAGGTCGGTATGGCCGCCATGAAAGATCGCGAAGAAGTTGGCGCGGCCTCCGTGGATTACCTGATGTACTCCGGTTATGCCTGCCTGGCTTACTTCTGGGCCGACATGGCTCGTGTAGCAGCCGAGAAGCTGGCAGAAGGCAGTGGCGACGCGGCGTTCTACACCGCCAAGCTGCAAACCGCGCGCTTCTACTTCCAGCGCATCCTGCCGCGTACCCGCACGCACGTGGCCACCATGCTGTCGGGCGCCAACAACCTGATGGACATGAAAGAAGAAGACTTCGCACTGGGCTACTAAACCTTAACGTGGTGTCTTGAAAAAACCGCTGCTCCTTTGGGAGCAGCGGTTTTTTTTGCGCAAGAATGCTATCTGAAAGGTGGGCTGCGGCTGCCGTTTTACGGGGGGCGTTGAGGGGATCCGCAGGTCTGGCCATTACTGGTGATGGCCATGACTGCGGATTCGGCAAAAAACTTGGCAAATCGCTCAGATAGTCAGGTTTTCTGCCGTTAAAGAGATTGCGTGTGATCTGGATCACATTGTGTGTGCTTAACTGCATGCATTGCAGGCACAATGCCATCTCTTTGCCATGACGGGTCGGAGCTTTACCCTTGCCGCGTTCTTCCGCTGTACGTTTCAGCCATTTCCTACCTTCACTGCTGTTGTTACTCGCGGGGTTGGCGGCTGCGTACGTCAAAGACCTCAGCGTGTTCTTCACTTCGCTGTTCAATGTATTGCCGACGCTGGTGCTGTTGCTGGGCGGCGCTTATTGCGCGGTTTACCGGCGTCAGCGCGAACTGTTTCTGATGCTCACGGTGTACATCGCCTACTTTTTGCTCGACACCCAGACCGACTATTACCGCGACAACGGCAAGGTTCGCGAAGACGCTGCGGTGGTGTTCCACCTCGTCTGTTTGCTGCTGCCGTTGCTGTTTGGCCTGTTCGCGGCGTGGCAGGAGCGTACGCACCTGTTTCAGGACATGGTTGCGCGCTTCGCTGTGTTACTGGCCTTCGGCAGCGTGGCATTGGGCCTTGAGCAGAGTTATCCCCAGGCGCTGCTGATGTGGCTTTCGGAGATCCGCTGGCCGGCGCTGCACGGCGCGTGGATGAGTTTGATTCAGCTGTCCTATCCGGTGTTTATCTCGGCATTCCTGCTGCTGGCCTGGCAATACTGGCGTAACCCGCGCCCGCTGCATGCGGCGCAACTGGTGGGTTTGCTCGGTGTGTTCTGGATGCTGCCGAAAACCTTCATCCTGCCGTTCACCCTGAACATCATGTGCAGTCAGGTGATGTTGATGATCGCCGCTGCCGTTGCGCACGAGGCTTATCAAATGGCCTTCCGCGACGAACTCACCGGTCTGCCGGGGCGCCGCGCGCTCAACGAACGCATGCAGCGTCTCGGGCGCAATTACGTGCTGGCGATGAGCGACGTTGACCACTTCAAGAAATTCAACGACACCCACGGCCATGATGTTGGTGACCAGGTGTTGCGCCTGGTCGCCAGCAAACTGTCGAAGATCAGCGGTGGCGGTAGGGCGTATCGCTATGGCGGTGAGGAATTCGCCCTGGTGTTTGCAGGCAAAACCCTTGAGGAGTGCATGCCGCACCTTGAAGTGATCCGCGAGTCGATTGCTTCCTACAACATTCAGCTGCGTAATCAGGAAAACCGTCCGCAGGATGATCAGCAAGGCCGTCAGCGCCGCGCCGGTTCCGGTGCTTCCAGCGTTTCGGTCACGGTGAGCATCGGCGTCGCCGAGCGAGTGGAGCAACGCAACCCGGAACAGGTGCTGAAGTCCGCCGACGAGGCGCTCTACGCCGCTAAAGGCGCGGGGCGTAACTGCGTGGTTGCGTTCGGCCAGAACCGTCGCGGCGCGGTGCGCATGGACACGGCCGCAGGTTGAGTGATGACGGCGCATTCAGCGCCTGCACAATGATTGTGGGGCGTGGTGGCCGGCAGTAGGTTGGAGAAATCTGCTGACGGAGAAGCCACCATGCCTGAGTACAAAGCTCCCCTGCGCGACATGCGCTTTCTGATCGACCACGTCTTCGACTTTCACAGCAACTACGCCGCCCTCGGCGCCCACGACGCCAGCCCGGACATGATCAACGCGATCCTCGAAGAGGGCGCGAAGTTCTGCGAGAACGTTCTGGCGCCGCTCAATCGCAGCGGTGACGAAGAGGGCTGCCATTTCGACAACGGTGTGGTGACAACGCCTACAGGCTTCAAGCAAGCGTTCGCACAATATGTCGAGGGCGGCTGGCACGGTCTGGCGGCGGACCCGACCTACGGCGGCCAAGGCCTGCCGAGCTCGCTGGGGCTGGTGATCAGCGAAATGGTTGGCTCCAGCAACACCTCCTGGGGCATGTACCCGGGGCTGACTCACGGAGCGATGTCAGCAATTCATGCCCACGGCAGCTCCGAGCAGAAAGAGACTTATCTGAGCAAACTCACCGCCGGGCAATGGAGCGGTACCATGTGCCTGACCGAAGCCCATTGCGGCACCGACCTGGGCATCATCAAGACCCGCGCCGTGCCTCAGGCTGACGGCAGTCATGCGATCACCGGCAGCAAGATTTTCATCTCCGCCGGCGAGCACGACATGAGCGACAACATCATTCACTTGGTATTGGCTAAGTTGCCGGACGCGCCGGCCGGAACCAAAGGGATTTCGCTGTTTATCGTGCCGAAATTCTTGCCGGATGCGACGGGTGAGGCAGGCGAGCGCAATGGCGTGTCCTGCGGTTCGATCGAACACAAAATGGGCATCAAGGCGTCGGCCACTTGCGTGTTGAACTTCGACGGCGCCAAGGGTTACCTGATCGGCGAGCCGAACAAGGGCCTGAACTGCATGTTCACCATGATGAACCACGCACGGCTCGGCACCGGGATGCAGGGTTTGTGTCTGGGTGAAGCGAGTTTCCAGGGCGCGATCAAATACGCCAACGACCGTTTGCAGATGCGTTCACTGACGGGCGCCAAAGCCCCGGACAAAGCCGCCGATCCGATCATCGTTCATCCGGACGTGAGGCGCATGCTGCTGACCATGAAGGCCTTCAACGAGGGCAATCGTGCGCTGACCTACTTCACCGCGCAGTTGCTTGATGTCGCGCATCTGAGCAGCGATGCCGACGCGCGTCAGGAGGCCGAAGATCTGTTGGCCTTCCTCACGCCGATCTGCAAAGCGTTCATGACCGATACCGGCCTGGAAGTGACCAACCACGGCATGCAGGTGTTCGGCGGCCACGGTTTCATTCGTGAGTGGGGCATGGAACAGCTGGTTCGCGACTGTCGGATTGCACCGATCTACGAAGGCACCAACGGCATTCAGGCGCTGGATCTGCTGGGGCGCAAGGTGCTGGGCAGTCAGGGCAAGTTGCTGCGCGGCTTCACCAAAATAGTCCATAAGTTCTGCGCGGCCAACGCTGAGCACCCGCAGCTGGGCAGTTTCGTTGCGCAGCTCAATGAGCTGAACCAGCAGTGGGGCGACCTAACCGTGAAGGTCGGGATGGCGGCGATGAAGAACCCGGATGAGGTGGGCGCGGCGTCTGTGGATTATTTGATGTACAGCGGTTACATCATCCTCGGCTATTTGTGGTTGCGTATGGCATTGGTGGCGCAGGCGCAACTGGAGGCGGGCGAGGGCGAGGCGGATTACCTGCGGGGAAAATTGGCGACGAGCGAGTTTTACTTCAAGCGCTTGTTGCCGCGTACGGCGGCGCATAGAGCGGCGATCGAGGCGGGGAGTGATTGCCTGATGAAACTGCCTGCGGAGTTGTTTGCACTTTAGAGAAGATAAAAAGATCGCAGCCTTCGGCAGGTCCTACAGGAAATCGGGCGTTGTCGAGGCTGCGATTTTTTGTGGTGACTAAAAATAACAAATCAGTCACTGGTTGACCCTATGTGTCGCAAAAGTTGTTGAGGTACACTCCAGCTCAACGAAAACACCATTCCACGAATCACCTGTTTAGATCTTGCGAGGTTTGCCATGGCTGACTACAAAGCGCCGCTGCGCGATATGCGCTTCGTCCTCAATGAAGTGTTCGAAGTCGCCAAACTCTGGGCCGAACTGCCAGCGCTGGCCGAGACCGTCGACGCCGAAACCGTTGAAGCCATTCTCGAAGAGGCCGGCAAGGTCACCAGCAAAAGCATCGCGCCGCTGAGCCGTGCCGCTGACGAAGAAGGTTGCCATTGGGCTGACGGCGCCGTCACCACTCCCGCCGGTTTTCCACAGGCTTATCAGACTTACGCTGAAGGCGGTTGGGTCGGTGTTGGTGGTGATCCGGCTTACGGCGGCATGGGCATGCCCAAAGCCGTGTCGGCGCAGGTCGAAGAAATGGTCAACTCCGCGAGTCTGTCCTTCGGTCTGTACCCGATGCTGACCGCCGGTGCCTGCCTGTCGATCAACGCCCACGCCAGCGAAGAGCTGAAAGCCGCGTATCTGCCGAACATGTACGCCGGCATCTGGGCCGGTTCGATGTGCCTGACCGAGCCACACGCCGGTACCGACCTGGGGATTATCCGCACCAAGGCCGAGCCTCAGGCCGATGGTTCCTACAAAGTCAGCGGTACCAAGATCTTCATCACCGGTGGCGAACACGACCTTACCGAAAACATCATTCACCTGGTGCTGGCGAAACTGCCGGACGCCCCCGCAGGGCCAAAAGGCATTTCGCTGTTCCTCGTGCCGAAGTTCATGGTCAACGCCGACGGCAGCCTGGGCGCGCGCAACCCGGCGAACTGCGGTTCGATCGAACACAAAATGGGTATCCAGGCCTCCGCGACCTGCGTGATGAACTTCGACGAGGCCGTGGGTTACTTGGTCGGCGAGCCGAACAAAGGCCTCGCCGCGATGTTCACCATGATGAACTACGAGCGTCTGGGCGTCGGCATCCAAGGTTTGGCGACCGGCGAGCGTTCGTATCAGAACGCCGTTGAATACGCGCGCGACCGTCTGCAAAGCCGTTCGCCAACCGGCGCGCAGAACAAAGACAAAGTCGCTGACCCGATCATCGTCCACCCGGACGTGCGGCGCATGCTGCTGACCATGAAAGCCTCGAACGAAGGTGGACGCGCGTTCTCCACTTACGTGGCGATGCAACTCGACACTGCCAAGTTCAGCGAAGACGCTGCGACCCGCAAGCGTGCGGAAGACTTGGTCGCTCTGCTGACGCCAGTAGCCAAAGCGTTCCTTACCGATCTGGGTCTGGAAACCACCGTGCACGGCCAGCAGATTTTCGGCGGCCACGGCTACATCCGCGAGTGGGGTCAGGAGCAACTGGTGCGTGACGTGCGCATCACCCAGATCTACGAAGGCACCAACGGCATTCAGGCGCTGGACTTGGTCGGGCGCAAGATCGTCGGCAGTGGTGGCGCGTTCTACAAACTGTTCGCCGACGAGATCCGCCACTTCACCGCCACCGCCAGCGCCGATCTGGGCGAATTCACCAAACCGTTGAACGATGCGGTCAATACCCTCGATGAGCTGACGTCGTGGTTGCTGGATCGGGCGAAAAACAACCCGAACGAAATCGGCGCGGCTTCGGTCGAATATCTGCAAGCATTCGGTTACGTTTCCTACGCCTACATGTGGGCGTTGATGGCCAAAGCCTCGTTGGGCAAAGAAGCGCAGGACGATTTCTATACCAGCAAGCTCGGCACCGCACGCTTCTACTTCGCCCGCCTGCTGCCGCGTATTCACTCGTTGAGCGCTTCGGTGAAGGCCGGTAGCGAGTCGCTGTTCCTGCTGGATGCGGCGCAATTCTGATGCGATAACGTCATGTAAGCATTTGCTTACATGACGTGCTGCTGTTCTCCCATAGGCGTAGATTGGATCCACGGCTAATCTACATTTCATGGACGTCGCGCAGGAAGCGCAAAGCAACAACACGGACACGTAGGATTCTGCCAGGGTGGCGGAGTGAAATGGATGTCAGGGAAACAGTCTGCAAAGCCCCGCTTCGGCGGGGTTTTCTTTTGCCTGCAGAAAAGTGCTCAGGCCAAGGGATCCAGCGCCGGCTTCACTTCGCGCTCCATCACTTCCTCCAGCAACGTCTGCAACAGCGCCAAAGGCGCCTGCTGACGCTGCACATCGCGACAGACCAAACCCACTTTCAGTGGCACCCGCGGTTCGCTCAGCGGTTTCCACAACAGATCCTGATCGTCGTGTTCCTTCTGCGAACGTCCGGGCAGCACCGTCGCCAGTTTGGTGTGCGGCAGACTGTCGAGAATCCCCACCATATTGTTCAACTCCGCCTGCACTTGAGGGCGTCGTCCAAGGGCGGTCAGTTGCGCCTGCCAGATCTGGCGAATCTGAAACTCTTCACCCAGCAGCAACATGGGTAGTTCAGCCGCCTGGCGCATCGAGACTTTCTTGAATTCACGCAAGGGGTGATCGGCCGGGATGACCAGCGTCAGTTCATCTTCGTACAGCATCACGCCATGCAGCCCAGGTTGTCGCGGCGGCAGATAACTGATGCCGATGTCCAATGAACCGTTGAGCAGTCGCCGCTCGATCTCAAGTCCGGTCAATTCATAAATCTGCACCACCAGATGCGGTTGCGCCTTACGCACCCGTTCGAGCATTTGCGGCACCAGACTGGTGTGAACCGTCTGCAGCACGCCGATCGCCAGCGTGCGCAAGGCCTGGCCCTTGAAGTTGCCCAGCGCCTCGCGCGCCCGTTGCAAGCCATCAAGCAGCGGCAAGGCATGGTTGTACAACGTGTGCGCGGCGAGGGTTGGCAGCAGACGTTTGCTGCTGCGCTCGAACAGCGTGACGTCGAGGTTCTGTTCGAGCTGGCGGATCTGCTGCGACAGCGCCGGTTGCGAGATCGACAGGCGTTCCGCCGCCCGGCCAACATGGCCTTCTTCGTAGACCGCGACGAAATAACGCAGTTGTTTGAAATCCATAAGTAATGCTTATCGAAATTGCTGGGAAATCGAAATGGCCCGCAGGCCTCAGTGAGCCTAGTCTAACCGCATTCACAAGGCTTACAGGGCCAGAAAGCGCGATGAATAGCGTTCGCTTCGACAGTGTTTACATAGGCAGTTCAAAACACTTCACACGAGGTGTTTTTCAATGAATCTGTTCAGTTTGCGGCGTCAGACGCCGAGTCTTGATGACCTCGCTTTCGAGGCCAATCCTTCAGACATCAGCGAAAGTCTCAGCGTCGAGCGCCTGATGCCAAGCGTCGAACGGCCGCAACAGGTGTTCGTCCGTGGTCAGGGGTCGTGGCTGTGGGACAGTAACGACCGCGCATACCTCGACTTTTCCCAAGCCGGCGGTGCCAACAGCCTAGGCCACAGCCCTTCAGCATTGGTCAAAGCCATCAGCAGTCAGGCGCAGGCGCTGATCAATCCCGGTTTCAATCTGCATAATCGCGGCATGCTCAGCCTTGCGGAGCGTCTGTGCGCCGCCACTTTCAGCGATCAGGCCTACTTGCTCAACAGTGGCAGCGAAGCCTGTGAAGCGGCGATCAAACTCGCGCGCAAGTGGGGGCAGCTGCATCGCGGCGGCGCCTCGCGGATCATTGTCGCGAAGCAGGGTTGTCACGGACGCAGTCTGGCGACAATTTCCGCCTCGGACAGCTGCAACTTGCACAAACGGTTTGCGCCGTTGCTGCCGGGTTTCGATCCGGTTCCGTTCAACGACTTGCCGGCCCTGCACGCTGCGGTCGATGCGCAAACCGTCGCAATCATGCTGGAACCGATTCAAAGCGATGCCGGCGTTATTCCGGCCACCGAACATTACCTCAAAGGTGTCGAACGACTTTGTCGTGAACTGGGCATTCTCTTGATCCTCGACGAAGTACAAACCGGTATCGGCCGCTGCGGCGCTCTGCTCGCGGAACAGTCTTACGGCGTGCGCGCCGATATCGTCGTGCTCGGCAAAGGACTTGGCGGCGGTGTGCCATTGGCGGCGCTGCTGGCACGGGGCAAAGCGTGCTGTTTCGAGGCCGGCGAACTGGGCGGCACCCATCACGGCAATGCATTGATGACGGCGGCCGGTCTGGTAGTGCTCGACAGCGTGCACGACCGCAGTTTCCTCCAGCAGGTCAACGACAACGGCCAGTACCTGCGCGAAGGCCTGGTCCGATTGGCACACCGCTATGACCACGGCGAACTGCGCGGTCAAGGCCTCTTCTTCGGACTGACTCTGTCAGACGATTCCGCAGAGGCCGTGGTCCACGCCGCCCTGCACGAAGGCCTGCTGCTCAATGCGCCGCAAGCCAACTGCCTGCGTTTCACCCCGGCCCTCACCGTCAGCAAAACCAACATCGATGAAATGCTCCTGCGCCTGGGCCGCGCCTTCTCGCGAGTGCGCACCGCGCAACTGCAATGCCGCAAAGGGATTGCCGTCTGAGCTGAAGTTTCCCACCCGATTTCCAGAACCGTCTCGCGGTATAACGCACGCCCCACGCCTGATTCTTTTGGCGTGGGGCGTTTTTTTGTCGGTGGTGGCGATGAAATGGCAGTTGCACTGAACCCTGACGAACGGCGCAGGTCGATTAGCTTGTATGGCTCAAGTGAGCCAACCCCCATACAGGAGCTGCCCCATGGATTTCATTCGCATCATCATCGCTATTCTGTTGCCACCACTGGGCGTGTTTCTGCAGGTCGGGTTTGGCGGGGCGTTCTGGTTGAACATTCTGCTGACGCTGTGCGGGTATATTCCGGGGATCGTGCATGCGGTGTACATCATCGCCAAGCGCTGAGTACTGCGGCGCCAAGTAGATAGCTTTCGCGAGCAGGCTCGCTCCCACAGGGGATTTGTGAATAACACAGATCCAATGTGGGAGCGAGCCTGCTCGCGAATGGGCAACTCGATTTTGAATGGAGCGCGGTGATCAGTCCGCCAACCCCATCACCCGCCGATAGAACTTCCACTCCTGCTCCAGCGCATGTGCCTGATTGGCGGCGCGACGGAAACCGTGGCGTTCGTCGGGGTAGTAGTGGGCTTCAACCGCGATGCCGTTCTGCTCCAGTGCCGAGGCCATGTCGCGGGTCTGTTGCGGAACAACGACGGCGTCCAGTTCACCTTGAAAGAAGATCACCGGTACGCGGATGTTGTTTGCGTGCAACAACGGCGTGCGGGCGGCGTAGCGTTCGGCGTCTTGCTCGGGATCGCCGATCAGCCAGTCCAGATAATCACCCTCGAATTTGTGCGTTGCCCGAGCCAATGCAATCGGGTCGCTAACGCCGTACAAACTCGCCCCGGCGCGGAAGACGTGTTTGAACGCCAGCGCACATAACGTGGTGTAGCCGCCTGCGCTACCACCTCGAATGAATGCGCGTTCACCGTCGATCAAACCCTGTTTGGCGAGATAACTCACCACCGCACAAGCATCCTCGACATCCACCTCGCCCCAGCTCAGATGCAAGGCCTGCCGATATTCCCGGCCATAACCGCTGCTGCCGCGATAGTTGAGATCGGCGACGGCGAAGCCGCGTTGCGTCCAGTATTGAATGCGCGGGTCGAGCATCGGGTAGCAGGCCGACGTCGGGCCGCCGTGGATGAACACCACCAGCGGCGGTTTTGTCTCGCCGCTCATGGCCGGATAAAAGAACCCATGCGCTTCGCCCGAACCGCTTGGGTAGCGCAGGGTTTGCGGACGGCTGATGCGTTCTGCCGGTAAGGGCGCAGCGCCGCCGGCCAGCACGTTCACTTCACGCGTCGCTCGATCAATGGCGATGACCGCCGAAGGACTGATCGGCGAGGCGGCGATGCAGTAGATAAACTGTGCGTCCAAAGCGAGATGACGGAAGCGGCTGTAGTCGCCAGTGAAATCTTCGTCGCCGAACCCCAGACGGCCAAAACCACCTTCGCTCCAGCTGGCTAAAAACGAATCCTCAACAGGCAGCCAGGTGCAGCCGCCCAGTTGCCACGGCGCCGGTGCATGATCGGCCGACGCAGCGGGCAATGCTTTCAAACCGTCGCCAGTCTCGACCCATGGCTGCCAGAAACCACCGCGATCGGTCAGGCAATACAGGCGACCTGCGGCGTCGAAGCGCGGTTGTTGAACGGACTCTTCAATCTCTGCGCCGGCAACGCATCGCGGCGAACTGAATGCGCCGTCGCTCCTGCGTTCAGCGACCATCAACCGAGTCGATGTCCAAGGCTGATGCGGGCGACTCCACTCGATCCAGGCCAAACGTTGGCCATCCGGGCTGATGATCGGCGCAGCATAAAAATCCGCGCCCTCAGCCAGCAAATGCCGCGCACCGTCAGCCAGATCAATCGCTACCAGTCGATGCTGATCGTGCTGTTCTTCTACCGCCAGCACTTGGCCGAAAGCAAATTGCAGGTCGCCATAACGACACTCACCCGAGGTCAGCGCCTCAGGTTTTCCATCCAGTCTCTGCCGATACAACTGCTGATCCGCCTCAGCAACGAAAACCACACCATCCGGCGTCAGACAAAACGCACCACCACCATATTCGTACACCCGACTGCGCACACTGAAGCCATCCGGCGTCAGACATTTCGCCACGCCATCGCGCCAATGCCAGATCCGGCACGCGGCATCTTCCGGGCGGTATTCATTCCAGAACAACCCGTTGGCGCCGAGCTGCAGCTCGGCGAAGTCCATGCCGGCAGCGACGGCTTGCGAGGCGCTGAAAGGCTCAGCCCTTGGCGATGAGGCGCGAGTTTCGTTCATTGCGGAAGGCCAGTTGTTCGATGGTTTTAGTGGCGGTCTCGGCTTCTTCGCGGGCCTTGAGGATCACGCCGTGATGTTCGGACTTGCTGCACACAGGGTCAGCATTGCTCGCATCACCGGTGAGCATGAACGCCTGACAGCGGCAGCCGCCGAAGTCTTTTTCTTTCTCGTCGCAGGAGCGGCACGGCTCGGGCATCCAGTCGTAACCGCGAAAGCGGTTGAAGCCGAACGAGTCGTACCAGATGTGCTGCATGCTGTGGTCGCGCACATTGGGAAATTGTACCGGCAGTTGTCGGGCGCCATGGCAGGGCAGGGCGGTGCCATCCGGGGTGACCGTCAGAAAGATGCTGCCCCAGCCGTTCATGCAGGCTTTCGGGCGTTCTTCGTAGTAGTCGGGGGTGACGAAAATCAGCTTGCACGGATGCCCTTCGGCTTCCAGTTTCGCCCGATATTCGTTGGTGATGCGTTCCGCGCGCACTAGTTGCTCTTTGGTCGGCAACAGGCCGACACGATTGAGCTGCGCCCAACCATAAAACTGGCAGGTGGCGAGTTCGACGAAGTCGGCCTCGAGCGCAATACACAGCTCAATGATACGGTCGATCTTGTCGATGTTGTGCCGATGGGTGACGAAGTTCAGCACCATCGGATAACCGTGTGCCTTCACCGCGCGGGCCATTTCCAGCTTCTGCGCAAACGCCTTTTTCGAGCCGGCGAGCAGGTTGTTCACTTGCTCGTCGCTGGCCTGGAAACTGATCTGGATGTGATCGAGACCAGCCTTCTTGAAGTCGCTGATTTTCTGCTCGGTCAGGCCGATGCCGGAGGTGATCAGGTTGGTGTAGAAACCCAACTGCCGTGCTTCATGAATCAGCTCGGCCAGATCCTGACGCACCAGCGGCTCGCCACCGGAAAAGCCCAGTTGCGCCGCGCCCATTTCCCGCGCTTCGCGGAAAACTTTGACCCACTGCTCGGTGCTCAGCTCTTTGCCCTGCTCGGCGAAATCCAGTGGATTGGAGCAGTACGGGCATTGCAGCGGGCAGCGGTAGGTCAGCTCGGCGAGTAGCCACAGCGGCAGGCCGACTTCAGGCTTGGGCGGCAGATCAGGCAAGTTCGATCCAGTGCTGCGCACGGGCAACCTCCATGAATTGCTCGATGTCGTCACCGAGCTCAGGCACGCCGGGGAACTGCTCATCGAGTTTGGCAATGATCGCCGCGACATCGCGTTCGCCGTCGATCAAACCGCCGATCAACGCAGCGGTTTCGTTGAGTTTGATCATGCCTTCCGGGTAGAGCAGCACATGGCCTTTTTGCGCCGGTTCGTACTGGAAGCGGTAGCCGGGACGCCAGTTCGGGACTTTGCTGCGGTCGAAACTCATAAGGTGATTCCTTTATGCCAGACGCGTTGTTCGGTCACGCTGTGATACGGCGGGCGGTTCAGTTCGTAGGCCATGCTCATGGCATCGAGCATGCTCCAAAGAATGTCCAGTTTGAACTGGAGAATTTCCAGCATGCGCTCCTGGCCTTCGCGCGTCTTGTAGTGCTCCAGCGTAATCGCCAGACCATGCTCGACATCGCGCCGTGCCTGACCGAGACGGGTGCGGAAGTACTCGTAACCGGCCGGGTCGATCCACGGGTAATGCTGCGGCCAGCTGTCGAGGCGCGACTGGTGGATCTGCGGCGCGAACAGTTCGGTCAGCGAGCTGCTGGCGGCTTCCTGCCAACTGGCGCGGCGGGCGAAGTTGACGTAGGCGTCGACGGCGAAACGCACGCCGGGCAGCACCAGTTCCTGGGAGCGCAGTTGATCCGGGTCGAGACCGACCGCTTGACCGAGTCGCAGCCAGGCTTCGATGCCGCCGTCTTCGCCGGGAGCTCCGTCATGATCGAGCAGGCGCTGGATCCACTCGCGACGAATTTCCCGGTCCGGGCAATTGGCGAGGATCGCCGCGTCTTTCAGGGGGATGTTCACCTGATAGTAGAAGCGGTTGGCGACCCAGCCCTGAATCTGTTCGCGGGTGGCGCGGCCTTCATACATCGCCACGTGATAGGGGTGGTAGATGTGGTAGAAGGCGCCTTTGGCGCGCAGGGCGGCTTCGAATTCGGTGGGGGACAGCGGGGTGTCAGTCATTGCGGTTCTCCGGGGAACAACCGTTGGAATCTCAGGCGTCTGGTCTTAAGTCATCGCTGGCAAGCCAGCGCCCACAGGGTTTTGCGGTGTCCACAAGACTTGTGGGAGCTGGCTTGCCAGTGATGGGGCCATCAGTTACAGCACAATACTCATACCGTCATACGCCACTTCAACATTACGCCGCGCCAGTTCGGCACGCTCCGGCGAATCTTCATCGAGAATCGGATTGGTATTGTTGATGTGGATAAGTACCTTGCGCTGTTCAGGCAACTGCTCCAGCACTTCGAGCATGCCGCCAGGCCCGTTCTGCGCCAGATGCCCCATCTCACGACCGGTACGCGTGCCGACGCCACGGCGCTGCATTTCATCGTCATCCCACATCGTGCCGTCGACCAGCAGGCAATCGCTGTCCGCCATGATGTCCAGCAGCGGCGCATCGACCTTGCCCAGGCCCGGCGCATAGAACAATTTGCCGCCGGTCTTCAAGTCTTCAACGATCAAACCGATGTTGTCGCCCGGGTGCGGATCGAAGCGGTGCGGCGAGTACGGCGGCGCGGCGCTGCGCAACGGCAGCGGGGTGAAACGCAGGTTCGGGCAGGCGGCCACGGTGAAGCTCTGGTCGAGTTCGATGCGGTTCCAGTCCAGCCCGCCGTTCCAGTGGGTGAGCATCTTGAACAGCGGGAAACCGGTGCTGAGGTCTTCGTGAACCATGTCCGTGCACCAGACCTGATGCGGGCAGCCTTCGCGCAGGCTGAGCAGACCGGTGGTGTGGTCGATCTGGCTGTCCATCAGAATGATTGCGCTGATGCCGGTGTCACGCAGGGCCCGGCCCGGTTGCATCGGGGCGAAGCTTTGCAGCTGCGCGCGGATATCCGGCGAGGCGTTGCACAGCACCCAGTTCACGCCGTCATCGGAGATCGCGATGGACGATTGGGTGCGGGCCTTGGCATTCAGGCTGCCGTCGCGAAAGCCTGCGCAATTGACGCAGTTGCAGTTCCACTGCGGAAAACCGCCGCCAGCGGCCGAACCCAGAATCTGGACGAACATGAACACTCCATCATTTCAACGCGGAAAATAAAACGCCCCGGCGAGCCGAGGCGTTGCACTGCAATTCTACGTAAGCAGAACTCAGCGGCTGGCGAAGTACATGGTGACTTCGAAGCCGATACGCAGGTCGGTGTAAGCCGGTTTTGTCCAGGACATGGGTGTCTCCTTCAGGGTGGGTGGGATAGCGCTGTCCATAGGTATAGTCCACGGCAGCGCAAAGATGTTCCAAATAGTTAGGCGGCTATGTTACTCAAAATTTCACCGGGTTTGCCCGTGAATCTTTGAGAAAGCTCCTTGCAGCCTCGGTAATGATCAATTTGCCGCTTGCCATGGGGTTTCGGGGGCTGGATCGCTGGCAAGGCAGAGCCAGCCGCCTTCGGCGTTGATCAAACACTGTGCAGCGCTGAGCAGTGTCGGGCGGTCCAGTTGGCGGATCGCAATGATCAGTTGCTCAAGATAATCCGACGAGTGGCCTGCAAGCCTTGCCTGCCAAAGCAGCTCGGCAGCGTCTTTGCTGGACAGATTGGCGTCGTCGAATTGATTGGCGAGATTTTGCCGTTGCTGGCTGAGGCTGGCCTCATCGAGCTGTTCGATCAGCGCGGGAATGCCGTTGAGAAACTGTTGAATGTGCTCGAGTAATTCCGCAGGTTTGGCACTTGGCGATTGCACACCGAACAGGAGGGCGGTCTGGCCCTGTATCTTGCGCAACGCACTGAACACGGCGTAGCCCAATTGCAACTCGACTCGCAAACGCTGATAGAAGGGCGTTTGACCAAGTTGCGCGAGCATTCGCCAGGCGGCTTCGTCGGCGATGTCGCGGTTGGCGGTCGGGCAGTACAGCAGCAAAACGTGTTCGCTGGAGGCGGTATCGATGTGGCTCCAGTGTTTTTGCGCTGCGATCGCCTCAGCTGCTGGCAACTGATTGTCCGGGATCCCGGGAATGCGGCTAAGGGCCAGGCCCATGGCAGACTGTGTCTGTTGATTCAGACCCATGGCGAGGCCGTCCCAGTGCGAAGTTGTCCACAGGTGGCTGGCGTCGTCGCCGGTTTTGGCAGACTGCAGAACATGTTCCGGCAACGCCTTAAGCAGTTGGCGAATGGGGATCAGCGGCGTTTCCGGCTCACTACGTGGGGAATCCGCATCAACTTGCGTCAGACTTTTCAGCGCGTGCTCCAGGATGCTGGGCATCGATTCATGAAGCCCGGTGAGCTTCAGGAGCCATTGAGTACCGGTGGCGTTGAAAGACACCTCTACCCCGGCTTCGCGCGCGTCCTGCTGCGTTTGCCGAAGACTGCGTTGCAATCTTGAGTGCAGATCAGCGGTGGCTGCAGCTTCCATGTGCCAACGCAGATAGATCGCGCCTTCATCGCCGCTGTCCGGCAATGCCTGGCTGAATTGCATCGGCGAGCGTTCGCGACGGCCGCGCGAGCGATCCTGAGCGAACGTTCGCAAGCCACGGTGGGCGCTGGTCTGGCCGCGAATCAGTCCGGCGTTGGCCAGAGGCTCGCTGACTCGCAGAAATGGATTGGCAGCGGGCAGGTGCCAGTGCTCGCTGAAGTTATCCACAGTGCCGATTTTACCGAGGATCTGCCTGAGGGCTGCAACGCCGGAATCGGTCAGGCCGTGTTTCAACTGCTCACTGTCGAACCGCGCCAGTTGTAGCGCGCCGCTGACTTGCTGCTGACGTTGAAGCAGGGCGGCGTATTCCTCGCGCAGTGGCGCCCAATCTTGTTGAGCAAAGAAACTCACCCAATCGAGCAGGTCGTCGCGAATGGCTTTCAACGATTGGGACGGCGCGGTGAACTCCAGATCCAGCAATGCTTGCCCGGCGAATTGGTAAATCGGCGTGGCTTTTAATCCATCCGCCAGTTTTTGCTGCTGCAAATGCGCGAGCAATCCGCCGGGCTTGGCGCTGTTCAACCAATGGCAAAGAAACGCCAACGCCACGCTGGACGATTCAGGCAGAGCCTCAAACGCGAATAACAGATTGCCGCGTCGCTCATCGACCTGTTGATAACTTTTCACCGCTAACGACAAGGGCAAAGCCTGCGCAACTTTATCCCCAGCCGGTAAAGCTGCTGCGAATTTCTCCGCCAATGCTTTCAACTCATCAAGACTCTGCGGTCCGACCAGGCTCAAGGTCATTTGCCCAGTCTGATAAAACTGCTGGTGGAAATCTTTCAACGCTTGTTGAAATGCAGCTTGTTCGACTTGCAGGCTGTCGCGATTCCCCGCGTGAAAGCCGCGCAATGGATGCTCTGCCGGCAAACCTTCGTACAAGGCAAACTGCTGCTGCGCTGCAGGATCCTGCGACCAGGCGATAAATTCCGCCTGCAACACCTCTCGTTCCCGCAGCTGATCGTCCAGATTCATACGCGGCTTGGCGAGCATGTCTGACAGACGCTCCAGCCCAGCGCTGAACGCTTGTGTCGGCAACTCAAAGAAAAAATCAGTGGTGCGTTCGCGCGTGCTGGCATTCACCTGGCCACCGTGACCTTGCACGTAAGCCATCAGCCCTTCGTTCGCCGGGAAACGCTCGGTGCCGAGAAACAGCAAATGTTCCAGAAAATGCGCCAGCCCCGGCCACGCCGACGGTACGTCATGGCTACCGGCAGCCACGCGCAAAACGGCGGCACTGCGCTTCAGGCCGGACGCATGACGCAGGGTCACGCGCAAGCCGTTGGCCAGGGTTTCGGTGTGGGGGCGGGGGTGAGTCGGCGCAGGCATGGGCACTTCCAGAACAGTGAAGTGCCAATGCTAGCGGATTAGCGCCGGTTGAGCGCGCCGTAAAGCTCCGGACGGCGGTCGCTGAGGTAGCGATTGGCCGCGCGCGAGTCGAGCATCAACTGCCGATCCAGTTCGCCGATGATCAGCGCTTCGTCGAGTCCGGCCTGAGCGATGCGGCTACCATCCGGTGCGGCGAGGCTGCTTTGCCCGCAATAGTGGATGTCGCCTTCGCTGCCGCAATAGTTGGCGTAGGCCACGTAGCACTGGTTTTCGAAAGCGCGTGAACGCACGGTGACGTCGGCGACGAAATCGAACGGAATCATGTTCGCCGTCGGCACCAGAATCAGCTCGGCGCCGGCGAGCGCCAGACGCCGAGTGTTTTCCGGAAACTCCAGGTCGTAGCAGATCAGGAAGCCGAGCTTCCAGCCGTTGAGTTCGACGATGGGAAAATCATCATTGCCGGGGCTGAACATCGAGCGATCCAGATCACCGAACAGATGCGTCTTGCGATAATTGCACAGGCGCTCGCCGTGCGAATCGATCAACTGCACGGCGTTGTAGATCTGCCCGTCGGCGGTGCGCTCCGGGTAGCCATAAACAATCGCCAGACCGGCAGCCTTGGCGATCCGGCCGATCTGCTGCGCCCATTCACCGTTAAAGACCTCGGCCAAGGTGCTGACTGCTTCGGCGCCGATGTTGTAGCCGGTCATGAACATCTCCGGCAGCACCAGCAGGTCGGCGCCCTTGGCCTCCATCGCCACTTGATGGAGGCGTTGCAGATTGGCGGCGGGTTCCAGTGGCAGCGGCGGACATTGGTAAAGGGCTACACGCATCAGGGATTCCTCTTACTCGGGCAGGGCGATAGGGCCGATGTCTTTGAACACATCACCCGGGCCCGGGTTCGCTTTATGTGTCGACCCGCCGAAATGCTTGATGATCCCCCACACCGCGTTGAGCGAGGTTTGCACTGCGCCTTCGACCCACGCCGGTGTCCACGAAACGTCGTCGCCGGCGATGAAAATTCCACGCTGCTCGGCTGGCATCTCGTCCTGCATGAAGTGCGCGTACATGCGCTGGTTGTAGCGATAGTGGCCGGGCAGTGCACCTTTGAAGGCGCCGAGGAAGTACGGGTCGGCTTCCCACGACACGGTGATCGGGTCGCCAATGATCCGCGCGGCGATGTCGACTTTCGGGTAGATCTTTTTCAGCGCGTTCAACGCCAGCTCAACGCGCTTTTCCACAGGGTGCGGGAGCATTTTCAACGCATCGCTCATCCACGAGTACGACAGGCAGATCACGCCCGGCTTGTCGTCACCGTTATCGAACAGATAAGTGCCACGGGTCAGGCGATCGGTGAGGGTCATGCTCATCAGGTCGCGACCGGTTTCCGGATCCTTGTCCTTCCAGAACGGTCGGTCGACCATCACGAAAGTCTTCGACGACTGCATGTAGCGGGTGCGGTCGAGGGCCATCCACATCTTCTGCGAGAACAGGCTTTCGTCGCATTCGATCTGGGTGGTCAGCAGCCAGCTCTGGCAAGTGGTCAGTACGGCGGCGTATTCACGGGTGTCGCCGTTGTTGTCGGTTACCGCGAAACGGCCATCCGGCGCGTGGGCGATTTTCTTCACGCCGGAACGCGGCGCGCCACGGTGCAGGGATTTCAGGCTGGTGCCTTCGGGCCAGTGCACGCAGCGCTCCGGCACATGCCGCCAGATGCCTTGCGGCACTTGCTCGACGCCGCCGACCACCAGGTGCTGGTGGTCGTCGCAGTTAGTCATCACCACGCGGAAGATTTCCAGCATCGAGTTGGGGAAGTCCGAATCCCAGCCGCCGGTGCCGAAACCGACCTGACCGAACACTTCGCGATGATGGAACGACAGTTTGGCGAAGGCCTCGGACGTGGCGACGAAGTCATAGAAGGTGCGGTCGTCCCACAGCGGCACCAAGGTATTCCACAGCTCTTTCAGGCGCGGCACATCGCGGTCGCGAATGGCTTGCTGGATATCGGCGAACTGCGAGCCGGCCTCCAGTGCATCCGCCCAGGCGTCAGCCACTTCCTGAAACAGTGCAGGAAGATCCGCCAGTTTCTGTGCGTAATGGGTTTTGCCTTCCAGATCGATCACGGTGCTGCCGGATGCCGGCGTCAGCGGGTTCGGGAAAGGTTTGGTTTCGAGGCCGAGCTTGTCGACGTAGTGATAGAACGCGGTGGACGACACCGGAAAGCGCATGCCACCGAGTTCAGCGACGATACCGTCGGTGCCGTTGAAGGCCTGCGAGCGCAGACGCCCACCCAGTTTCGATGCCTCGTAAACCACCGGTTTCAAGCCGAGCTTCATCAGCTCGTAAGCGGCTACCAGCCCGGCGATACCCGCGCCGACAATCGCCACTTCAGCGCCATGATTGTGCTCAGGAATGCTGCCGAGACCGGCCGGGTGTTCGATCCAGTCGTCAAAGGCGAACGGAAAGTCCGGGCCGAAAATGGTGACTGGTTTCTTACCGTCTGCAGGATGGCGATTGTTCTTGTTCATGGCTGACCTTGCTGGCGACCCGACGCGGGATGCGCGTCTGAGTATAGGAAAAGATGCCAGCCATTCTAGGGAGCGTAGAACACGTTAATAAGACGCAAAGTGTCGTCGTTTTGCCAGATTAGCGATCAATATGACGAGTAGCGACTACACATCGACCAAAAAGTGGGAGCGAGCCTGCTCGCGAAGAGGCCCTGAAATCCACCCGAGAAGCCCGATCAAAATCTTAAACCGGCTGTCCCCGATCAATCTTGCTGCTCAAAATGATTGAAGTCGTGGTCTTCTCCACCCCGTCCACGCTGCCAATCTGATCGAGCAACTGATCCAGCTGCTCCGGCGAATCCGTACGCAACCATGCCACATAATCAAACTCGCCACTCACGGCACAAAGCTGCTGGACCTGCGCCATTGCACTCAACCGGCGCACCACCTCTTTGCCGGAACGCGGCTGCACCTTGATCCCGACGTAGGCCTGCAAGCCGCCATCAACCACGCGTTGCCCAAGGCGCACACCATAACCGGTGATCACTTTGGCTTTTTCCAGGCGCGCCAGTCGCGACGTCACGGTGGTGCGCGCGATGCCCAATTGCCGGGCGAGCATGGCCACACTTTCGCGGGCGTTGATCTGCAGGGCGGCAATCAGCTGACGGTCGATTTCATCGAGTGCTGGCGGGCGGGTGTCGGGCAAGGGCAACTCCATTGGTGCGGATCAGTGGTTTGTGCATGTTACAGACTCAATCGTGGGGACGCTGCGCAAGGTCGTGCTCATGTCCGGCATTCAGTGGCATTTCGTGAGCGACGACTTTTCTGCGGCGGGCAGGCGATCTCATGAGCGGAAAAGCACACGCAAAAAACCGCCCGTCACGGGCGGTTCAGCATGTGCGGCGTACGTCGATTTTTTCTACGCGCTGATAGCTACAAGAGTTCTGCCAGCGAATTTGTAGAGTCCAGAGGCGGTTCGTCGCGCAGCAACTTGAGGCGCCAGTCTGTAATCGAACTGTCGTCAACATCCAGGCGTTTAAGCCACTGATCGGCTGACCATCCGACCAATCTCAACTCCCCCGCGTGACTGTTGCCATGCAGCGACTCGACAGACTCGTAGCGAACAGGTTTGAGCAGATGGTTTATCAGTACATATGGCGCTGGTCTCAGATCCTCGCCGTCGCCGGCTATGTACGGGTGAGCGCCCGACTGGATGATCACACCTTCGTCGTAGGTATAAAACGCGAAATGGCTAGCGGGTAGCTGTGCTCGCAAAGCTTCCAGGCCGCCGGCCGACTCAAGGCGTTCATTATCTAAAAGTGTGAGCCAACTGACCGTTTTAATCTTGGCTTGCTTGAAGGTTTTACGACCCGACAGCAAGAATGCGGAGCCCACATCCAGACCCGGCATACGCGCGGCCATGAAAGCCTCAGTGGGCTGATTGTCATCCTGATTGCCGATCGACAGATTGAACGCATGGCCTGCGTAGCCTTGTTGTGGGTTCAGGCGTCGTGCGAATCCATGGAACAGCTTCAAGAAGCTCAGCGGATTTTGTTCCTGGAACAACAGCGGTACCGAAAACTCCAGTACACCGATATTGTTCCCCATGTTGGCTTGCCAGGCACGAGGTCCCAGAATGCTGAAAAGCCATGCGCTCGCATCTTTGGACTGTTTGCCGCTGGTGTAATGGAAGCTCAGGAAGTCGTTCTCTCCCATAGGTTCCATCATTTTTCGCAGCGTACGCGCCTGATCGTATGGCGTTACACGTTCTCCCTGAGGTGGGCTGTCACGTACCACCCAGGTCAAATGATCCGCAGCCAATGCCTGGAACTCGTCGAAGCATTTGCACAGCGCCTCGCGAACCAAGGGAGTATGGGCATCCTTGATATACAACGTTGCGCGTAAACAGAGAGCAGCGCCGATATAGTCCCCGGGCCCACCTTTCATCAGCAGACTGCCCGGTACTTCCAGTACATGAGGCTGCTTGATCAACTCTGCAGCCATGTCGAATGGTTGTTCCATTGTGTGCTCCATCAACTTAATACGCAGGCAGCATGGGTCGAGGGCTGCGTCCGCGGCTCACCACATACAAGATGGCGCTGGCGATCGCTGCTGCCCATCCCAGTTGCTCGACCGGGATTTTGGATGTCTGTTTTTTTTGACTGCAGTCACAGTCTTCAGGGCTCATTATCACGACCTTCTTTCCACTGCCTGCGATCCTTTCATAAGCTTGAGCTTGCTCGGGATCTTCCGGGTCCGGGGGGAACTTCATCTCCACCAGCACTTTGATATTGTCTTGGGTGGGTGCTCCCCTCGGGTTATTCAGGACGAGCACATCGGGTCGTCGAATCATGCCGCTGTTTTTCACGAACGGCGGATGCTCAGGATCTGCATCCCAGTACTTCTCGATCCAGCCCGGAATCCAGCCATGCGGGTTAGTGCCTGTCTGACTATCCAGAATCGGCTGCGGAGGTTCTTTGGTCATGTCGTAA
This sequence comes from Pseudomonas chlororaphis, assembly GCF_000783395.1. Lineage (GTDB taxonomy): Bacteria > Pseudomonadota > Gammaproteobacteria > Pseudomonadales > Pseudomonadaceae > Aquipseudomonas > Aquipseudomonas chlororaphis_H. Next base: position 109,732 of record NZ_JSFK01000012.1, read on the forward strand.
CTGATTTCCGGTTTGTACGGACTCCTTCCTTGCAGAAGTTCGTCCAACTCGCCCAAACGTTGCGCTACGCAGGACTGCTTGAGGCTCTTGCCGTCCTTGCTGATGTTCGGCGTAGTGCTGCAGTAACACATCGCCGAGCAAAGTACTTCGCGATCCTGCGGGTCGAGTTTGGGCTCCAGGACGCTGACAGGATTCATCTGACCCTCTGGTTTCATGCCACCTTGGGATACGGACGGTTCAGTCATTGCTTTCACCCTGCACGAAATCGATATGAAGGGTTTGCGGCGATTTGTCCTTGATCCAACGGGTCATGCCCTCGGCATCCGTGGTGTCGAAGAAGCTGGTGCCGGAGGAGGACCAGACCTTGACCTTGCGGCCAGCCATGGGCTTGCCGGTTTCCTGGTTGATCAATTGAAAGCGCCCGGAGAATGGCGCGGGTAGCGACGGGATCGGGATGAAGGGTGCGGGAGTATGCGTGTTGCCGATGATGATCGTACTCGCGCCTTGAATGACCGGTGCACCGTGGTCGGTGACGCTGCCAAGCACAGCGGCGGGTTGGCCGTTGATCAAAACGGTGGAGCAGACCCCTGAAGCAATGTGGCCTCCGCAAGCGGTGGCGTCGTTCAGTCGTGCGGCCTGCAGGCCTTCGAACATCACGTCCGGGGAACCCGCAACGATTGGGTTGGTTGCATGCCCAGGCAAAGGGCAGGCGGTCGGATCTGTAACGCGTGCAGCAGGTTTACCACTCATTTTGCGAATCCTTGCAAAAGGGCGATTGCGGCGCAAAGCTCGGCAGGCCTCAAGTCCGGGTGCCGCTGGTGAGCCAGTCTCAGGTGTCGCGAAGCAACTACCGGTGCTGCGCGTTGGTTAAAGGCCGCCGTCATGTAAGCAGAAACCTTCGCCTTTTAGCAAATACCCTGGTCGATGGCCTTAGTGGATGGTGTTCGAAAGATGACTCACCCAGGCAGGGATGAGGTGTCTGTCGCAGCAGCAGTGTCCAAGAGTGGACAGATTATGGACGGAACAAGCTATTCCGCGATTTGAGGATCCGCATTTTTTTCGCTTCAGATACGCAAAAGCCGCGCATTGCGCGGCTTTCAATTTGGTGGGCCCACACGGACTTGAACCGTGGACCAAAGGATTATGAGTCCTCTGCTCTAACCAACTGAGCTATAGGCCCTCAGTAGGTCGCGGATTATAGCGACGGTTTCTCGGCTGTGCTATCCGAATAATCCGATACGGTTACACGAAGAAACGTCGCGGCGAATTCTTCTGGCGGCAGCGGCAGGCTGACGATGTAGCCCTGGATCTGTTCGCAGCCTTCGGCAGCGAGAAATTGTTGTTGTGCCTGGGTTTCCACGCCCTCGGCGATAACCGTGAATTGCATGCTCCGACCCAGCGCGATGATGGCCCGGACAATGGCCGCGTCGTGGGGGTCATCGGGCAGTCCGCGGACGAATGACTGGTCGATCTTGAGGATGTCCAGCGGCAGGCGTTTGAGGTAGCTGAGCGAAGAATAACCCGTACCGAAGTCGTCGATCGCCAGTTGCACGCCGAGGTGTTTGAGTTGATGCAGCACGGCCAACGCCTCTTCGGCCTGACTCATGATGAAATTCTCGGTAATTTCCAGTTGCAGTAAATCTGGCTGCAGGCGGTTGTCGTTGAGCAGTTGTTCGATGCGCCCGAGCAGGTTTGGCTGGCGCAGTTGCGCGCCGGCGAGGTTCACCGACAGCGGGCCGAGGCTGTCGTAGACCTGATTCCATTCGAACATTTGCCGGCATGCGGTCTCGAGCACCCAGTCGCCGATCTGCAGGATCATGCCGTTCTCTTCGGCCAGCGGAATGAAGTGCTCTGGCGGCACGTCGCCGAAGGTCGGGTGACGCCATCGGATCAGCGCTTCGGCACCGACGAGACGATGGTCGTCGAGGCTGATTTTCGGTTGGTAGTACAGGAACAGTTCATCGCGCTCGATAGCCCGGCGCAGTTCGTGTTCCAGCGCGATGCGCTCGCTGGCCTGGGCGGTGAGGTCGCGGGTGTAGCTCTCGACGCGGTTGCGGCCCTTGGCCTTGGAGCGGTACATGGCCGCGTCGGCGTTTTTCACCAGGGTCGCGACATCGCAACCGTCCCGTGGATAGAGGCTGGTGCCGATGCTGGCGCTGATGAAGAACTCATGCTCGCCAGCCTGGAACGGCGCACCAAAGCAGTTGAGCAGTTTGGTGGCGATGTTGTCGGCATCACTGGCCTGTTGCAGGCCGGGCAGCAGGATGATGAATTCGTCACCACCCAGACGCGCCACGGTATCGATGTCCCGTAGTTGCTCTTTCAGGCGCACGGCGATGCCCTTGAGCAGCAAGTCGCCGACCGGGTGGCCGAGGCTGTCGTTGATGTGTTTGAAACGGTCGAGATCGAGAAACAGCACGGCGCCCTGACCGCCGTTTTCCTGCTGGCTGTTCAACGCCATCAACAAACGGTTTTCGAACAGCGTGCGGTTCGGCAGGCCGGTAAGTGGGTCGTGGTGCGCCTGATAGTCGAGCTTGGCCTGTGCGTGCTTGAGGCTGGAGATGTCGGCAAACACCGCGACAAAGTGGGTAATGAACCTGTCGCGATTGCGCACGGCACTGATGGTCAGCCAGCTCGGGTACAACTCGCCGTTCTTGCGCCGGTTGGAGATCTCGCCCTGCCAGTGACCTTCGTCGGTCAACTGGTGCCACATTGCCGCGTAGAACGCGCTGTCGTGCAGGCCGGAGGCAAGCAGGCGCGGTGTATGTCCGAGAGCCTCGCTTTCGCTGTAGCCGGTGATCTCGGTGAAGGCGCGGTTGACTGCGCTGATGTGCTGTTGGGTGTCGGTAATCAGCACGCCTTCGGCAGTGCTTTCGAACACGGTGGCGGCCTGTTGCAGTTTTTCCTGCATCAAATGGCGCTCGGTGATGTCGCGGGCGATGGTCAGCATGCAGTCTTCTTCGCCAATCGGCAGTGGACGGCTGGACACTTCGCAGAGGCGAATCTGCCCGTCGCTGCGGCGGATATGGCAGGTGAAGTCACGGACGAAACCGTCGCGGTGCAACAGATCGAGCATCTGTTTGCGCTCGTTGAGGTTGACCCAGATGCCCAGATCCAGCGCTGAACGATCCACCGACATGGCGCTATTGAAACCGGTGATACGGCTGAAACCTTCATTGACCTCCAGCAGCAGGCCATCGCTCTGGCGTGATAACAACAAACCATCCGGTGAGGCATGGAAGGCTTTGGCGAACTTCTCTTCGGAGGTTTGCAGTTGCTGTTGGGTTTCCTTGAGTTGGGTGATATCACGCACGACGACGACAAGTGCGGGGGTGGTGTCGAGGTCGAACGGTTCGGCGGAAATCAGGCCGGTGAACAGCTGGCCGTTATTGCGGCGAAAGGGCATCTCCAGATTGCGAATGCTGCCCGCCTGTAAACGCTGCAGCAGCCCCGGACCGACGCCGGGAATACCCCAGATATTCAGGTCGGTGGCCGTTTGGCCAAGTACTTCTTCGGCTTTCAGGCCGATCTGTTCTTCAAATGCTTCATTGACCTCCAGCAGGCAGCCATCGGACAGCCGTGCAATCACCAGAATGTCCGGGCACTGCTGGAAGACCGAAGCGAACTTTTGTTCCGACAGCCGCAGCGCCTCTTCAGTGCGCTTGATTTCGCTGATGTCGATCATCAAGCCGCGCATCACCGGCTCGTGGCCATGTTCGATCAGGCTGACGATGTCGCGTACCCACAAACAGCGGCCATCGGCGGTGATCACGCGATAGTCGACGATGTGATCGCGACCCTCGCGCAGCGCTTCTTTGCAATAGCTCTGGGTACGGGTCAGATCGGCCGGGTGAATGATGTTGTGCCAGAAGCCGGGGATCAGCCAGTGCGATTGTGGGTAGCCGAGCAAGTCTTCGGCGTGGGGCGACACATAGCTGTAGGTGAAGTCGCTCATCCGCGCTTCCCAGGCGATGGCCGACAGGCTCTCGACCAGGCCGCGATAGTGATATTCGCTGCTGCGCAGTTCTTGTTCGAGGTCGATGCGACGGGCGATTTCCGAGCTCAGGCGGCGGTTGATGCGGATCACCACGGCCAGGACAGTCACCAGCAGCAACAGCCCGGGCAAGCCGTAGATCAGCAGGTCCGACCAGAATGTCCGATGATCAAGGACGTTGCCGACCCAGTGTTCCTGAATGCTGCTGATTTCATCTGGGCTCATGTCCGCGAGCACTTTGTCGAGTATCCCCACCAGCATCTTGTTATCGCGGGGCACGGCCATTGCCAGTTGGTAGCGATACGGGGTTTCGCCGCTGACGTACAGGCCGTCGAGCTTGAGCTGGCGCAGGCTCCAGACGCTGGATGCGAGGTCGCCGACCACGGCGTCCACTTCGTCGGTTGCTAACGCTTGTAATGCCGAACTGACATTGGGCATGGCCACCAGATTCAGATCGGGGTGGTGGGTGCGCAGCAGTTCGTGGGGCGCGTAGTTCTCCACCACGGCGATCTTCAAACCGTACAGGTCATCGAGCTTGCGTGGTTGCGCGCCGCCGATATGGGCAAGGATGACAATCGGGAAATCAAGATAAGGGCGGGTGAACGACAGGTAAGTCTGGCGCTCCGGGGTCGACATGATGCCGGGCAGGAGGTCGATCTTGCCCGATTTGACCTGTTCGAGCACCACCGTCCAGCTCACCGGTTCGATGGGCGTCAATTTGATTGCCAGGCGTTGGCGAATCACGTCGATATAGTCCGCCGCCAGACCCTGATAGCGGTTCTGGTCGTCGCGAAACTCAAAGGGCGGCCACGACGCGTCGACACCCAGGCGCAAGTCCGGGTGAGCCGCCAGCCAGCTACGTTCTTCATCGGTCAGAGTCAGCGCGTCAGCCGTTGCGGTCCAGATCATCAGTGACAGCAAAAAAAGCACGGACGCCAATCTGGGCATAACGCTCTCGTTATGGCTCGGGGATGATTGTTTCGAGTGTAGACGGGGTATGCGGGGGAGGGGCGTTGCGAAGGATTTAATCTGCCATATAAACAAAACCCCCGGCCTGGGCCGGGGGTTCTGGTATCACTCGTCGAGGAAGGAGCGCAGATGCTCGCTTCGCGTCGGGTGGCGCAGCTTGCGCAGCGCTTTGGCTTCGATCTGACGGATCCGCTCACGCGTTACGTCAAACTGTTTGCCCACTTCTTCGAGTGTGTGGTCGGTGTTCATGTCGATACCGAAACGCATACGCAGTACTTTGGCTTCACGGGCAGTGAGGCCGGACAGCACTTCGCGAGTCGCTTCTTTGAGGCTCTCAACAGTGGCGACATCGATTGGCGACTGCATGGTCGAGTCTTCGATGAAGTCACCCAGATGGGAGTCTTCGTCATCACCGATCGGGGTTTCCATGGAGATCGGCTCTTTAGCGATCTTCAATACCTTGCGGATCTTGTCCTCAGGCATTTCCATGCGTTCGCCCAGCTCTTCCGGAGTCGGTTCGCGACCCATTTCCTGCAACATCTGCCGGGAAATGCGGTTGAGCTTGTTGATCGTCTCGATCATGTGCACCGGAATACGGATGGTGCGGGCCTGGTCGGCGATCGAGCGAGTGATCGCCTGACGGATCCACCAGGTGGCATAAGTCGAGAACTTGTAACCACGACGGTATTCGAACTTGTCTACCGCTTTCATCAGACCGATGTTGCCTTCCTGGATCAGATCGAGGAATTGCAGGCCACGGTTGGTGTACTTCTTGGCGATCGAGATCACCAGACGCAGGTTGGCTTCAACCATCTCTTTCTTCGCGCGGCGGGCCTTGGCCTCACCGATCGACATGCGACGGTTGATGTCCTTGATTTCTGCGATGGTCAGACCGGTTTCGGTTTCCAGCGCGATCAGTTTCTGCTGGCAACGAATGATGTCCGGCTGCACGCGACCGATGGCTTCGGCGTACTTGCTCTTGCCTTTGGCCAGGGCGTCGGACCAGCTTTCGTCGACTTCGTTGCTCGGGAACTGACGCAGGAAATCGGCGCGTGGCATACGTGCATCACGTACACACAGTTGCATGATCGCGCGCTCTTGCTGACGCAGACGATCCAGGGCACCGCGAACACGCTCGACCAGGCCTTCGAATTGCTTCGGTACCAGTTTGATCGGCATGAACAGTTCGGCCAGTGCCAGCAACTCGGCAATCGCTGCCTTGTTGTTGCGACCGTGCTTTTTCAGGGCCTTGCGGGTGATTTCCATCTGGTCAGCCACGGCGCCGAAACGCTGGGCAGCAATGACCGGATCCGGACCGCTTTCGGCTTCTTCTTCGTCATCGGAAGATTCGGCTTCATCGTCGTCGGTGTCGTCGTCGGCTTTCGCCACTTTCGCTTCGACAGGCGGCGGCACTTCGGCAGGCGGCGCAATGCCGTCGTCCGGGTCGATATAACCGCTCAGAACGTCTGACAGGCGACCACCTTCGGTGGTGACGCGGGTGTACTCGGAGAGAATGTGGTCAACCGTGCCAGGGAAGTGCGCGATTGCGCTCATCACTTCACGGATGCCCTCTTCGATACGCTTGGCGATTTCGATTTCGCCTTCACGAGTCAGAAGCTCGACCGTACCCATTTCACGCATGTACATGCGCACTGGGTCAGTGGTGCGACCGATATCGGTCTCCACCGCTGCCAACGCGGCGGCTGCTTCTTCCGCAGCGGCCTCGTCGGTATCGGCGTCGGCCAACATAAGGGCGTCCGCATCCGGAGCACTCTCGTGTACGGGGATCCCCATGTCGTTAATCATGCGGATGATGTCTTCCACCTGCTCAGGATCTGAAATATCCTCGGGCAGGTGGTCGTTGACCTCGGCGTAAGTCAGATACTTCTGCTCACGACCCAGTTTGATCAACTCAATAATACGAGACTGCTGTTGCGCTTTTCCGGACATAACACCCTATCCACTGAAGGTCTTGGCGGGCAAAAAACAAGCCGAGGATTATACCTGAGCTATGACCTCACGCGCCAGTTGAGGTCGGGTTTGATGCCGAAACATTGCGACTTAGTAGGTCGCGCAGTTGATTTTTCTCTTCGATACTCAGATCGCTTTGACGCGCTTTCCTGAGCAACTGTTCCAGATTTCGCTCGCGTTGGCGGGCTGACAAGCTAGTAATGGTGTCGAAAAACTGTTGTTCAAGGTTATCTCCGTCAATCAGCCATTCCTTTTCTGCCAGTGCCTTGAGCAGGCGACCCTGTTCAGTGCCGTGCCATCGCGCGATCAACTGAAATGAGTTTAGCTTGGGATTCTTCTGTACGGCTTCGAGCAGCGCCACAAGCAGCTGGGCGTTGGTCTGATTCTCGTCCGCTATGTGCCCGGCGTCTTCGACACGCTCGGCCAATTGCGGGTGGTGGAGCAGAGTGCGCAGGGCGGTGAGGGTCGGCGACTCGACGCCAATCGGGGTGCGCGGGCGTTGCTGATCGCGATCACCGCCACGCTTGCCGTTCTTGTCCCAGGGCTTCTTGTCCCATTTTTTGCCGCCGGCGCCGGGTTTCTTTGGCGTCCACTCCTGCTGCGGCACATACATGTCCTGTGCCTGCGGCTGATGGTAGTCGCTGTAGTCCGGCATTGCGTCGTAATCGATGCCCGGATCGTAGGCGGGCGGCGCTTCCTGCGGCGCACTTTGTGCGAGCTGACTGACGGTTTCACTGCTCAGGCCAGTAATTTCGGTCAGGCGTTGACGCATCAGGATGCGCAGGTTGGCGCCCGGCACTTTGTCGATCAGTGGCGCAGCGAGGGTGGCCATGTGCGCCTTGCCTTCGAGCGAGCGCGGATCGGCTTCTTCGGTCAGTTGCTGGAAGAAATAGTCCGCCAGCGGCTGAGCGTGCTGATTGATCCGCGCCTTGAACGCGTCAGTGCCTTCGGCGCGAACCAATGTGTCCGGGTCTTCGCCTTCGGGCAAAAACAGGAACCGCGCACGGCGCCCGTCCTGCAGGCTTGAAAGCGTTGCTTCCAGTGCGCGCCATGCGGCGTTGCGGCCGGCCTGGTCACCGTCAAAACAGAACAAAACGTTTGGCACGACGCGGAACAGTCGCTTCAAGTGTTCTTCGCTGGTCGCGGTGCCCAGGGTCGCGACGGCATTCTTCAGGCCTTGCTGGGCGAGGGCGATGACGTCCATATAGCCCTCGACGACGATGATTTCGTCGAGGTTGCGGTTGTTCTTGCGCGCTTCATAAAGACCGTAGAGTTCCTGGCCTTTATGGAATACCGGGGTTTCCGGTGAGTTCAGGTACTTGGGCTTGTCGTCGCCGAGTACGCGGCCGCCGAATGCGATAATTCGGCCGCGGGTATCGCGGATCGGGAACATCACGCGATCGCGGAAGCGATCATAGCGTTTGCCGGTTTCGGCGTTCTCGATCAGCAGGCCAGCGTCGATCATGGCTTTTTGCTGAAGCGTGTCGCTGCTCAAGTGTTTGAACAGATTGTCCCAGCCCGGCGGTGCGAAGCCGAGACCGAAGTCGCGGGCGATCTCGCCGGTCAGTCCGCGACCCTTGAGGTAATCCACCGCAGCTTTGCGCGAAGGATGGCTTTTCAGGGCCTGTCGATAAAAGTCGGCGGCAGCTGCGAGCAGCGGATACAGCGGCGAATCGGTCGGCTGGCGCGGCTTGTGAGGACGGCCGCTTTCTTCGCGGGGGATTTCCATGCCGGCGGCTTTGGCCAGATCTTCGACGGCCTGGGGGAAGTCCAGGTTGTCGTGATCCATGAGAAAGCCGAGGGCATTGCCGCCGGCGCCGCAGCCGAAGCAATAGTAGAACTGCTTGTCGGGGCTGACGCTGAAGGACGGGGTTTTCTCTTTGTGAAACGGGCAGCAGGCGGTGTAGTTCTTGCCAGCCTTCTTCAATTGCACGCGCGAGCTGACCACGTCGACGATGTCGGTGCGGTTCAGCAGGTCGTCAATGAAGCTCTGGGGAATCAGCCCGGCCATGGCGTACTCGTCGTCTGCGCTGTAATAAGTCCGATGCGAAATGCTGCCGAACGCGGGTCATTGTTCGAAGCGCGCAAAATATGCGGCTCGACCGGTGTCGTCTGCGTAATCGCTGTCGGGAAGTGTATCTGCCGAAAATCCACTGACGTTAGTACTCATCAGTCTTCGACTATTTGAAAGTGTTGCGCTGAATCCGCTGACGGCCGGTTAAGGGCCTCGGATAGCTCAATAAAGCGGGCACGCATGCAGGTGCCTTGGGCTGATCGTCGTGAGAGGAATCAGTGGGTGTGCTCGTCAGTAGCCTTGAAAGGCTCGTCAGAAAAGACGTGCACCGCTGGCAAAAGAGCCAGGTCTGACGCGTGAAGCAGATTTGTCTCGGTCGCGTGTGCGGCTTCGACGGTGAAGCATCAAGCGTTTTACGCAAATGCCATTAGCCCGGCTGAGAGCCGGGCTTAGGCAAGAAGCTTGCTACGAACGTCTGTGTATTAGTACAGACGAACGGCGCGGCGCTGTTCGCGCTGAACTTTCTTGGCGTGACGCTTAACAGCGGCTGCTGCTTTGCGCTTACGCTCAGAAGTTGGCTTCTCGTAAAATTCGCGGCTACGAACTTCAGCCAGTACACCGGCTTTTTCGCAGGAGCGCTTGAAACGACGCAGAGCTACGTCGAAGGGTTCGTTCTCTTTAACTTTGACGGCTGGCATCCAGAGCTACCTTCATTCATTACCGGGGTCAACATCCTCGCGGCAAAAGAGCACTTGAAGACGTCGGTTTTTAAGGGTTGCGGATGTTAACCCCTCATCGCTCGGAATGCAAAGCCTCTGATCGAAAACCGCTGGTCGGGGCATCACGCGGCGACTATTATGCGCGCCTTCGAATTCAGCCTAAACAAGGCGCAAACCCATGCTAGTACTGGGATTAGAAACCTCCTGCGACGAAACCGGCGTCGCATTATATGACAGCGAACGCGGCCTGCTGGCTGACGCATTGTTCAGCCAGATCGACCTGCACCGGGCCTATGGCGGTGTGGTGCCGGAGCTCGCTTCGCGCGACCACGTCAAACGCATGCTGCCCTTGATTCGTCAGGTGTTGGCCGAGGCCGACTGCGTGCCGACCGAGATCGATGCGATCGCCTATACCGCGGGTCCTGGCCTGGTTGGCGCGCTGCTGGTTGGTGCTTCCTGCGCTCAGGCGCTGGCGTTTGCCTGGGGCATTCCGGCGCTTGGCGTGCACCACATGGAAGGGCATTTGCTCGCACCGATGCTGGAGCCAAAACCGCCCGAATTCCCGTTCGTCGCTTTGTTGGTCTCCGGCGGTCATACGCAGCTGGTTCAGGTGGATGGTATCGGCCAGTACAGCCTGCTCGGCGAGACGCTCGACGACGCCGCTGGTGAAGCGTTCGACAAAACCGCGAAGATGATGGGCCTCAATTATCCGGGCGGCCCGGAAATCGCCAAACTGGCCGAGAAGGGCGTCGCAGGACGTTTTACCTTCCCGCGTCCGATGTGCGATCGCCCGGGTCTGCAATTCAGCTTCAGTGGCCTGAAAACCTCTGCTCTCAACGCCTGGCAGCAGTGCGTCAGCGCCGGGGACGACAACGAGCAAGCCCGTTGCGACATCGCGCTGGCGTTCCAGCAGGCCGTGGTGGAGACTTTGACCATCAAGTGCAAGCGTGCCCTGAAGCAGGCCGGCATGAAGCGTCTGGTGATCGCTGGCGGCGTCAGTGCCAATAAGGCATTGCGCGTGTCGCTGGAGAAGATGCTCGGCGACATGAAGGGTGATGTGTTCTACGCCCGTCCCGAGTTCTGCACCGACAATGGCGCGATGATCGCGTTTGCAGGTTGCCAGCGCTTGCAGGCCGGTCAGCAGGAAAGTCTGGCAATCAGCGTGCAGGCGCGCTGGCCGATGGAGCAATTGTCGCCGTTGTGATCAGCGGCGTTCATGGCCGGTATTTAAAAATGCCGTTCGCGCCCGGCAAACAGGTCGCGTAGATTGCCGCGGTGGCGCCAGACGATCAGCAGGGTCAGCGCGCTCATCGGCAGCAGCGCTTCCGGCTCCTGCCAGGCCAGCAGCGGCAGGGTCAAGGGAGTGGCGATCAGTGCTGCGAGCGAGCTGGTGCGGGTCAGGTAAAACGTCAGCAGCCAGGCGCATACTGCCAGCAGCGCGGCGGGCGGATACAGGCCCAGCAGCATGCCGGCAGCGGTGGCGACACCCTTGCCGCCACGAAAACGAAAGTACAGCGGGAACAGGTGACCGATCACGGCGCACACGCCGATCCACGCCTGATCCTGCAGCGAAAGGCCGACAGCCGAGGCGATCAGCACCGGCACCAGGCCTTTGCACAGATCACCCAGCAGGGTCAGGATCGCCAATTTGCGACCGGCCAGGCGCAGCATGTTGGTGGCGCCGGCATTGCCCGAGCCACTCATTCGCGGATCCGGATTTCCGGTCAGGCGGCTGAGCAAAATGGCGAAGGACAGCGAGCCGAGCAGGTAGGCGAAAGTCGCCAGTAACCAAAACATGCTAACTATTCCGGGCGAGGACGCCCTGATTCTAACGGCGCAATGCGCCCTTGTCGTGCAGCGGAGAGAAGTGCTTGGACAGAGTGTTTATCGAGGGCCTGGAAGTCGACACCGTGATCGGTGCCTACGACTGGGAGCGCGGCATCCGACAGTGCTTGCGACTTGATCTGAGCTTCGCTTGGGACAATCGCCCGGCAGCCGCCGGTGACGACTTGACCCTGGCGCTCGACTACGCCAGCGTTTCCACGCGGATTCAGGCTTTTGCCGAGCAGGCGCAGTTTCAGTTGGTCGAGACCTTTGCCGAGCGTCTGGTCGAAGTGCTGATGAGCGAATTCAGCATCACGTGGGTGCGTCTGAAGCTGACCAAGCCTGGCGCCGTTCCGGCTGCGAAGGGTGGCGTCGGTGTGGAGATCGAGCGCGGATGTCGCTGACTCAGGTCTACCTCGGGCTCGGTAGCAATACCGAGCGCGAAACCCATTTGCGCGCCGGGCTGGATGCGTTGGCGACGTTTCTGGTGGATATCCGTTGTTCGGCGGTGTTCGAGAGCGCGCCTGTGGGGATCAAGAGCGGGCCGTTCTTCAACTTTGTGGTGTCGGCATACACCGACCTGCCGTTGATGGAGCTGGATCGACGTTTGAAATTCATCGAAGCGGATAACGGCCGTTACGCGCCGGATCGCAGGGGATTGCCGCTGGATATCGACGTGCTGCTGTACGGCGAGCTGGCGGGGAATTTCGACGGTCTGGTTTTGCCGCGTGCCGAGATTCTTAAAAATGCTTTTGTGCTGTGGCCGCTGTCGCTGATTGCGCCGGATCGTGTGCATCCGGGTGTGGGAAAAAGCTTCGCGACATTGTGGGCAGAGGCGCAGATTGATCAGGTGCTGGCGCCGGTTGCGTTCGAGTGGCGTGGCACGCAATTGACCCCGCAGAATCTATAAACGCAAAAGATCGCAGCCTGCGGCAGCTCCTACAGAGAAACGCATAATTCCGTGTAGGAGCTGCCGTAGGCTGCGATCTTTTGATCTTGCTTTAGCTATTTTCCTTGTAAGCCTTCAACGCTTTCAGGCGCTCACGCTTCAGCGCTTCGCCCAACTCAGGGCCCTTGAATCCCTTCTCCAGTAACGGCTGCACCGCGACTTCCCGTGCTGCCTTCGCCGCACCACGCAAATAATCGGCCTGTGGATAACTTCTCTGCTCAAGCCCCTTGCGGCCCCGCGCATCCATCTCGCACGCAACGATGAACTCTTCAAACCGCTGCGGCCGGCGATACACGTCAAAACTCTGCAGCAACTCCAGCAATGTCGAGGCCTTCAACTCCAGCGCCCGGTGGCCATGGGTGTGGTACTTGCCGACCAGCAAGGCCAAGTCCTGACAATCCTTCGGCGCCTTGAAGCGTTCATTGACTGCTTTGATCAGCTTCAGACCGGTGTGTTCATGGGCAATATGCCGTGGCCACTCGTCTTCCGGGGTCAGGCCTTTTCCGAGGTCATGCAGCAGACAAGCCCAGCGTACCGTCAGCGGTTGTTTGTGCAGCGCTGATTGCTCCAGAACACTGAGCGTGTGCAGACCAGTGTCGATTTCCGGGTGATGCGCTTCCGGTTGTGGCACGCCAAAAAGCGCGTCGACTTCCGGCATCAGTACTTTCAGCGCGCCGCAATCACGCAGCACCTGAATAAAAACCTGCGGCTGATCCTCCATCAATGCGCGAGAGATTTCTTTCCAGCTGCGTTCGGCGGTCAATGCTTCCAGTTCGCCGGATTCGCTGAGCTGACGCATCAGCTCCAGCGTCTCTGGTGCGACCGTGAAACCGAGCTCGGCATAACGCGCGGCGAAGCGGGCAACGCGCAATACACGAAGGGGATCCTCGGCGAACGCCGGAGAAATGTGGCGCAGGATCCGGGCTTCCAGATCGCGCTGACCCTGGTATGGATCAGTCAGATTTTGCTGATCGTCCTCGGCCATGGCGTTGATGGTCAGGTCGCGGCGGATCAGGTCTTCTTCAAGCGTGACTTCGGGGCTGGCGTGAAAGGTGAAGCCACCGTAACCGCGCCCGCTTTTGCGCTCGGTGCGGGCGAGGGCATATTCCTCGCCGCTTTTGGGATGAAGAAACACCGGGAAATCCGCGCCGACGGGGCGATAACCCTTGGCGAGCATTTCTTCCGTTGTGGCGCCAACCACGACCCAATCGATGTCGGTGACCGGTTTGCCTAGCAAGCGATCACGTACCGCGCCGCCAACCTTGAAAATCTGCATAAAAAACCTCCGTTAGCCTGACAGGATAACCCTTGCGTCAGACTTTCGGAGGCTGCAAGCGGATCAAAGATGAATCACGGCAAGGTCAAGCCGACCGTAATCCCCTTCGCTGTGTTCACTGCGTGGCGGAACGTGATGGGTTTTCATGATCTGGTCGCCTTGCAGGGTTTCCAGGTGAATGTCGAAACCCCACAGGCGATGCAGATGTTTGAGCACCTCTTCGGTGGATTCGCCCAATGGTTTGCGGTCATGTTGTTGATGGCGCAGGGTCAGCGAACGATCACCGCGCCGGTCAATGCTGTAGATCTGCACGTTCGGTTCACGATTGCCGAGGTTGTATTGCGCGGCCAGGGTTTCGCGGATGATCCGGTAGCCGGGTTCGTCATGAATAGCAGGCACCAGCAAGTCGTCCTTCTGATCGTCATCCATGATGCTGAACAGTTTCAGATCGCGGATCACTTTCGGTGAAAGGTACTGCAGGATGAAGCTCTCATCCTTGAAGCTGCTCATGGCGAACTTGATGGTCGACAGCCAGTCGGTCCCGGCGATTTCCGGGAACCAGTGACGGTCCTCCTCAGTCGGCTCTTCACACATGCGCCGGATGTCGCGATACATCGCGAAGCCCAGCGCGTAGGGGTTGATCCCGTTGTAGTAGGGGCTGTCGAAACCCGGCTGGAACACCACGCTGGTGTGCGACGTCAGGAACTCCATCATGAAGCCATCGGTGACCAGCCCTTCGTCGTACAGGTCGTTCATCAGCGTGTAGTGCCAGAACGTGGCCCAGCCCTCGTTCATCACCTGGGTCTGGCGTTGTGGATAGAAATACTGGGCGATCTTGCGCACGATCCGCACGATCTCGCGCTGCCATGGTTCGAGCAACGGCGCGTGTTTCTCGATGAAGTACAGGATGTTTTCCTGCGGCTCGGCCGGGAAGCGCGCGTTGTCCCTGTCGCTGTACTTGTCCGCGCCTTTGGGAATGGTGCGCCACAGATCGTTGATCTGCTTCTGCAGGTGCTCTTCGCGATCTTTCTGCCGGCGCCGCTCCTCCTCGGCGGAAATCGGGTACGGCCGTTTGTAACGGTCGACGCCGTAGTTCATCAATGCATGGCAGGAGTCGAGCAAGTCTTCCACCGCATCAATGCCGTGGCGCTCCTCGCACTGCATGATGTACTGCTTGGCAAATACCAGGTAATCGATGATCGAGCTGGCATCGGTCCAGGTGCGGAACAGGTAGTTGCCCTTGAAGAAGCTGTTGTGGCCGTAGCACGCGTGCGCCACCACCAGCGCCTGCATGCAGATGGTGTTTTCTTCCATCAGATAGGCAATGCACGGATCGGAGTTGATCACGATTTCGTAGGCCAGCCCCATCTGCCCGCGACTGTAGGATTTTTCAGTGCTGAGGAAGTGTTTGCCGTAGGACCAGTGGTGGTAACCCAGCGGCATGCCGACCGACGCGTAGGCGTCCATCATCTGCTCGGCGGTGATCACTTCAATCTGGTTGGGGTAGGTATCCAGCGCATAACGAGCCGCGATGCGGGCGATTTCGCGGTCGTAGGTCTGAATCAGCTCGAACGTCCATTCAGAGCCGGTGGAAATGGGTTGGCGCTTCTGCTCTTTGGCGGTCATGTCACTAACCTGCGCTGGAAGAGTTCACGGAAGACCGGATAGATATCTCCGGCCGAGACCAGTTGCTGCTGGGCAAAAGTGTCAGAGAAGGCTTCGGCGATGCGTTCGTACTCGTACCACAAGGCCTGATGTTCGCGCGGGGTGATCTCCACATAAGTGTAGTACTGCACAAACGGCATGATCTGGTTGATCAGGATGTCGCGGCAAATCGGCGAGTCGTCGTTCCAGTTGTCGCCGTCGGAAGCCTGGGCCGCATAGATGTTCCACTCGTTGCTCGGATAACGCTCGGCCATGATCTCCTGCATCAGTTTCAGGGCGCTGGAAACGATGGTGCCGCCGGTTTCCCGCGAATAGAAAAACTCCTCTTCGTCGACTTCCCGAGCGCTGGTGTGATGGCGGATGAACACCACGTCGATCTTGTCGTAATTACGTTTCAGGAACAGGTACAAGAGGATGAAAAAGCGTTTGGCGATGTCCTTGGTCGCCTGGGTCATGGAGCCGGAAACGTCCATCAGGCAAAACATCACCGCTTTCGAGCTGGGATTCGGCTGTTTGATCAGCAGGTTGTATTTCAAGTCGAAGGTATCGAGGAACGGCACGCGATGGATGCGCGCGCTGAGTTTTTCGATTTCCGCCTCGAGTTCCTGAATATCGCCGAAGTTGTCTGGCTCTTCGCGTCTCAGGCGCTCAAGTTCTTCTTTGACTTCGCGCAGTTTTGCCCTGCTGCTGCCGGACAGGGCAATGCGCCGTGCATGGGCCGAACGCAGGGTGCGGATAATGTTGATGCGCGACGGGTTGCCTTCGTTGCTGATCCCGGCGCGCACGGTTTTAAAGGTGTCGGTACCGCTGAGGTTGCGCTTGACCAGGTTCGGCAGCTCAAGGTCTTCGAACATGAATTCGAGAAATTCTTCCTGGGTGATCTGGAAGACAAACTCGTCCATGCCCTCGCCGGAATTGCCGGCCTTGCCCGGGCCGCGCCCGCCGCCACCTCCCGGCGGCCGGGCGATGTGTTCGCCAGCGGTGAATTCCTTGTTCCCCGGATGAACCACGGTCTGTTTGCCGCCGCGACCATGGTGAAGCACCGGTTCGTCGATGTCGCGACCGGGAATGCTGATCTGTTCGCCGTGCTCCATATCGGTAATGGAACGCCGGCTGACCGCCTCTTCGACGGCCTTCTTGATGTGGTCACGGTAGCGCCGCAGGAAACGCTGGCGGTTTACCGTGCTCTTGTTCTTGCCATTGAGACGTCGGTCGATCACATAACTCATAGGAAGCCCTCCGGGCAGCTTCAAGTTGTGAGCCTCAAGCTGCAAGTAAAAGCAGGTTCCCGGGGATCACTGGGTTACGCGCTTTGTTCTTGCAGCCTGTAGCTGGAAGCTTGCTGCTGCTTCACTGCGACTTCCGGACCCGTAGGTACCATTCGGACAGCAGTCGTACCTGTTTGTCGGTATAGCCACGTTCGACCATTCGAGTGACGAAGTCGTTGTGCTTTTGCTGGTCCTCCTTGCTGGCCTTGGCGTTGAAGCTGATGACTGGCAGCAGGTCTTCGGTGTTCGAGAACATTTTCTTCTCGATGACCACCCGCAGTTTTTCGTAACTGAGCCAGGTCGGGTTCTTGCCGTTGTTGTTGGCCCGTGCGCGCAGTACGAAGTTGACGATCTCGTTGCGGAAATCCTTCGGATTGCTGATGCCGGCCGGCTTCTCGATTTTCTCCAGTTCTTCGTTCAGCGCGACGCGGTTGAGGATTTCGCCGGTTTCCGGGTCGCGGTACTCCTGGTCCTGAATCCAGAAGTCGGCGTAAAGCACGTAGCGGTCGAAAATGTTCTGGCCGTACTCGCTGTAAGACTCGAGGTACGCGGTCTGGATCTCCTTGCCGATGAATTCGATATAACGCGGTGCCAGGTATTCCTTGAGGTAGCGCAGATAGCGCTCACGTGTCTCGGCCTGGAATTGTTCCTGTTCGATCTGTTGCTCAAGTACGTAGAGCAGGTGCACCGGGTTGGCGGCGATTTCATGCGGATCGAAGTTGAAAACCTTGGAGAGGATCTTGAAGGCGAAGCGGGTCGACAGACCGTTCATGCCTTCGTCGACACCGGCCGAGTCGCGGTATTCCTGAATCGACTTGGCCTTCGGATCGGTGTCCTTGAGGTTTTCGCCGTCGTAGACGCGCATCTTCGAATAGATGTTGGAGTTTTCCGGCTCCTTGAGACGCGACAGCACAGTGAACTGCGCGAGCATCTTCAGGGTGTCTGGCGCGCAATGCGCTTTGGCCAGAGAACTGTTGAACAGCAGTTTGTCGTAGATCTTCACTTCGTCGCTGACGCGCAGGCAGTACGGTACTTTGACGATGTAGATCCGGTCGATGAAGGCTTCGTTGTTCTTGTTGTTGCGGAAGGTGTGCCACTCCGATTCGTTGGAGTGGGCGAGCAGGATCCCGGTAAACGGAATCGCGCCGAGGCCTTCGGTACTGTTGTAGTTGCCTTCCTGAGTCGCGGTCAGCAATGGGTGCAGCACCTTGATCGGTGCCTTGAACATTTCGACGAATTCCATCAGGCCCTGGTTGGCCCGGCACAGCGCACCGGAATAGCTGTAAGCGTCGGCGTCGTTCTGTGGGTATTCCTCGAGTTTGCGGATGTCGACCTTACCGACCAGTGCGGAAATGTCCTGGTTGTTCTCGTCGCCTGGTTCGGTCTTGGCCACGGCGATCTGGTTAAGGATCGACGGGTACAGCTTGACCACGCGGAACTGGCTGATGTCGCCGCCGAATTCGGCCAGACGTTTGGTCGCCCATGGCGACATGATGGTATTCAGGTAGCGCCGTGGAATGCCGAAATCTTCTTCGAGGATCGCGCCATCTTCGGTGGCGTTGAACAGACCCAGAGGCGATTCGAATACCGGCGAGCCCTTGATCGCATAGAAGGGCACTTTTTCAATCAGTTGTTTCAGCTTCTCGGCCAGGGACGATTTACCACCGCCGACGGGACCGAGCAGATAAAGGATCTGTTTCTTCTCTTCCAGGCCTTGGGCGGCATGACGGAAATACGAGACGATCTGGTCGATGCATTCTTCCATCCCGTGGAAGTCTTCAAAGGCCGGATAGCGACGGATCACCTTGTTGGAGAAGATGCGTGACAGCCTCGAATTGGTCGAGGTGTCGAGCAGTTCCGGCTCGCCGATGGCCAGTAATAGACGCTCGGCGGCGGAAACGTAGGCGCTACGGTCTTTCTTGCACAGCTCCAGGTACTCTTGCAGTGAGAGTTCTTCCTGGCGTGTGGACTCGAAGCGTTGTTGGAAGTGGCTAAAGATACTCATGACGTCACCTCGCTCGATACGTGGAGCCGACGCCGGATCACTCAGTCGATGCTGGCAAACAACCGTTTTGGCAGCTGTTTGTTTACCCCCCAGAACACTTCCACGATCGACAATCGTGAAAGTCACTCCCGATGACCCGTGCGCCGGTGTACCGGCTCTCCCCTGATTTGGATGGCCTGGGCTTAAGGATAGTTGGGAATTCAGGAGGTAAAGGCGAGATACGTAATTATGTGTGGCAAGACCGTTCGTCTGCCCGCGCAGGCCCACGGCAGCCGGG
Source organism: Pseudomonas chlororaphis (assembly GCF_000783395.1). Classification (GTDB taxonomy): domain Bacteria; phylum Pseudomonadota; class Gammaproteobacteria; order Pseudomonadales; family Pseudomonadaceae; genus Aquipseudomonas; species Aquipseudomonas chlororaphis_H. Next base: position 128,663 of record NZ_JSFK01000012.1, read on the forward strand.
GCCTGCGCGTGACAAAAAAATTATTCGGCGGTGCCTTGCGCGGTTTCTGCAGGATAAGTCGTACGCCACAGCTCAAAGCCGCCATCCATGCTGTAGACGTCAGAAAAGCCTTGGCTGATCAGGTACGCCGCAGCGCCCTGGCTGGAATTACCGTGATAGCAGACGACCACAGTCGGCGCATCCAGGTCGGCGCCCTGGATGAAGGCGTGCAGGGAATGATTGTCCAGATGCTTCGAGCCGCTGATATGCAGGGCGGCAAAAGTCGCCGGGTCGCGAACGTCGACGACAACGGCGCCTTGTTCACGCAGGGCTTGGGCCTGTTGTGGGGGGATTCGTTTGAATTCGCTCATGGCGGGTTCCTGTTGCTCGGCTGAAAGCGCAGTCTAACGCGGTGCGCTGACTGGCGAAATTTCGGGGATAAGTGGTGCGACGGTCGGGGCGAGGCCGCCGTGTTCATCGCATTTGCAGGACAAGCGTTCACCGCTGTCGACGTTCATCAGGGTCAGGCTGCCGCCCCAGACACAACCGGTGTCCAGTGCCGAGATGCCTGGCTCATGGATATTGCCTTCGAGTGCCGCCCAGTGGCCGAAAATGATCCGCAGGCCTTTGGTCTTGCGATCCCGGTGCTGGAACCACGGTTTATAGCCGGGCGGGGCAGTGTCGAGGCCTTCCTTGCTCTTGAGGTCGAGCTTGCCTTCGGCAGTGCAGAAGCGCATGCGCGTGAAGTAGTTGGTGATGACGCGCAGGCGGGCCACGCCTTTGAGATCGTTGTCCCATTTCGCCGGCTCATTGCCATACATGCCGTCGAGATAGGCGGGAAACAGGTTGTCATCACGCAGGGCGGTTTCGACCTCGTCCGCGCATTTCAAGGCGCGGCGCAGCGACCATTGTGGTGGAATGCCGGCGTGGACCATAGCGACATCACGCGTCTCGTCGTAGTGCATCAGCTTTTGCTGGCGTACCCATTCCAGCAGCTCGGCGCTGTCCGGGGCATCGAGAATCTCGCGCAAAGTGTCGGACTTCTTCAAGCGCTCGATATTTCTAGCCGCTGCCAGCAGATGCAGGTCGTGGTTACCGAGCACGCAGACCAGCGATTCACGCATGCCATACAGAAAACGCAGGGTTTCCAGTGATTGCGGGCCACGGTTGACCAGGTCACCGACCAGCCACAGTCGATCAAGCTTTGGGTCGAACGCCACTTGCTTGAGCAGGCATTTCAGCGGTTCAAGGCAGCCCTGCAGGTCACCGACGGCATACGTCGCCATCAGTGCAAAGATCCGGGAACGGCGAGGCGGAACGGCTTGATGATGGCGTCGAAATGTTTGCCGTCGTCGGCGACCATTTCGTAGGTGCCCTGCATGGTGCCGACCTTGGTGGTCATCACTGTGCCGCTGCTGTAGGTGTGGCTCTGGCGGGCATCGATCAGCGGTTGCTGACCGACCACGCCTGCACCGCGCACCTCCTCTACATGGCCGTCGCCATCGGTGATCACCCAGTGTCGCGACATCAGGCGTGCGGGCTGCTCGCCATTGTTCTGAACGGTAATGGTGTAGGCGAAGGCGAAGCGGTCGTGCTCGGGTTGCGATTGGTCTGCCAGATAGCGGGTAACGACGCTGACATCGACCTGGTAACGGGAATCGGACATGCAAGAGGCCTTAAACGAAGCGGAACGCGGGGCGTAGCTGATGGGGGATCAGTCTAGGCAAGTATCGGGCAGTAAACCAGAGTGGCGTCCTGCCCGATAGCGTTCATCGTTTATCAGTCGGCGGCGGGGGAGGCCGGGACTTGTACCGCGAGCTGGTCGGCCAGGCGTACGAACGCGGCCAGATCCAGTTGCTCCGGACGCAGGCTGCCATCGACGCCGGCGGCTTCGATTTCAGCGTTGCTGAGCAATTGCTTGAGGGTGTTGCGCAATGTTTTACGACGCTGGTTGAAGGCTTCGCGTACGACGCGCTCCAGCAACTTGTGATCCTTGGCCGGGTGCGGCAGTACCGCGTGCGGCACCAGTCGGACGATGGCCGAATCGACTTTAGGCGGCGGATTGAACGCGCCTGGGCCGACGTTGAACAGATGTTCCACGCGGCAATGGTACTGAACCATGATCGACAAACGACCCCAGTCACCACCACCCGGGCCTGCGGCCAGGCGCTCGACAACCTCCTTTTGCAGCATGAAGTGCATGTCGCGAATGATGCCGGCGTTGTTCAGCAGATGAAAAATCAGCGGCGTCGAGATGTTGTACGGCAGGTTGCCGACCACGCGCAGGCTGTTCGGCGCGGCATTGAGCGTGTTGAAGTCGAACTTCAGCGCATCGCCCTGATGCAGGTTGAAGTTGCTCTTGCCGGCAAACTGCTGGTTGAGGATCGGGATCAGATCCTTGTCCAGCTCCACTACGTCGAGTTGTGCGCCGGAGGACAGCAGGCCGGCGGTCAGTGCGCCCTGGCCCGGGCCGATTTCCAGCAGGCGGTCTTCAGACTTGGCGCTGATGGAGCGCAGGATGCGGTCGATAACGCCGGCATCATGCAGGAAGTTCTGGCCAAAGCGTTTGCGCGCCTTGTGTTGGTATTGCTCGGTCATAAACGGGTCTCGGCCATCTGGTAGGCGGTTTCCAGGGCGACTTGCAGGCTGCCGGTGTCGATCTTGCCGCTGCCGGCCAGATCCAGGGCAGTGCCGTGATCGACCGAGGTGCGGATGATCGGCAGACCAAGGGTCACGTTGACGGCAGCGCCGAAGCCTTTGTACTTGAGCACAGGCAAGCCCTGGTCGTGGTACATCGCCAGCACTGCATCGCAGTGCTCCAGATATTTGGGGGTAAACAGAGTGTCGGCAGGCAGCGGGCCACGAAGGTCCATGCCCTCGCCGCGCAGGCGCTCTAATGTCGGTTCAATGATGTCGATTTCTTCATGGCCCAAGTGGCCGCCTTCACCGGCGTGCGGGTTGAGCCCACACACCAGAATGCGTGGCTGGGCAATGCCGAATTTGTGTCGCAGGTCGCTGTGCAGAATCCGCGTCACCCGCTCCAGCCGTTCTGGTGTGATCGCATCGGCGATCTCACGCAGGGGCAGATGAGTGGTGACCAGTGCGACGCGCAAACCGTGGGTGGCGAGCATCATCACCACTTGGGCGGTGTGGGTCAGATCAGCAAGGAATTCCGTGTGTCCGGAAAAGGCGATGCCAGACTCGTTGATCACGCCCTTGTGCACAGGGGCGGTGATCATCCCGGCGAAGTCACCGCTGAGGCAACCATTGCCGGCACGGGTCAGGGTTTCGAGGACGAAAGCTGCGTTGGCCTTGTCCAGGTGCCCAGCCACCACGGGGGCGCTGAGCGGTGTGTCCCAGACGTACAGGCTGTTGGCGGGCGCCGGAGCGTCCGGCCAGTGATCGGGCGCGACATCCAGCAGATTGACAGCCAGCCCCAGCTGCGCGGCCCGCTCAAGGAGCAGGTCGCGGCTGGTGATGGCAATCAGGGGATGTGGCTGGGCTTGCGAGGCGAGCAGCAGGCACAGGTCGGGACCGATGCCGGCTGGTTCGCCGGGTGTCAGCGCGAAACGCTGGGGTTTCACTGCGCTGCCTGGTCTGCACCAGGGAGTTTGATCTCTACGTACGCTTCGTCACGGATCTGACGCAGCCAGGTTTGCAGCTCTTCGTCGTATTTGCGGTTACGCAGTACGGTCATGGCTTGCTGCTCGCGGGCCTGTTCAGTGCTGTCAGTGGCGCGACGGCCAAGGACTTCCAGAACGTGCCAGCCGTATTGGGTCTGGAACGGCTTGGACAGCTGACCTTGTGGGGTCTTGGCCATCACTTCGCGGAATTCCGGTACCAGTGCGTTCGGGTCGATCCAGTTCAGGTCGCCGCCGTTGAGCGCCGAGCCCGGGTCTTCGGAGTAGCTTTTCGCCAGAGTGGCGAAATCTTCACCGGCCAGGATGCGTTCATACAGCGATTGCACCAGGGCTTTGGTCTTGGCTTCGTCGCGAATCGGGCTCGGTTTGACCAGGATGTGACGGACATGCACTTCGTCACGCATCTGCGCTTCGCCGCCACGTTTGGCCAGCAGCTTGAGGATGATGAAACCACCCGGTGTGCGCGCAGGCTGAGTGATGTCGCCGACGGCCATGCTGCTCAACTCGCGGTCGAACGGCGGTGGCAGTTGCGCGGCTTTACGCCAGCCCATGTCGCCGCCTTCCAGAGCGTTGTCGCTGCCGGATTTGGCAACGGCCATCTGGCCGAAGTCAGCACCTTGCTTGAGTTGCTGGTAAACCTCCATGGCCTGACGGGCAGCACTCTGAATCGCGTCAGAGTTGGCGCTTTCCGGCGTCGGGATCAGGATGTTGGCCAGGTGCAGTTCTTCGGACAGTTGCATTTTGCCGAGGTCAGAAGCGAGGAAGTTCTTCACTTCCTGCTCGGAAACCTGAATGCGTTCTGCCACGCGGCGCTGACGCACACGGCTGATGATCATCTCGCGCTTGATCTGATCACGGGCGTCGTCGTAGTTCAGACCGTCGCGAGCCAGAGCCGCGCGGAACTGCTCAACCGACATGTTGTTGCGCTGGGCAATGGTGCCGACTGCCTGGTTCAGTTCTTCATCGGTGATGCGGATGCCGGAGCGGTCGCCGATCTGCAGTTGCAGGTTTTCGACGATCAGGCGCTCGAGCACCTGTTGATCCAGTACGCCAGGAGGCGGCAAGCCGCCGCCACGCTTGGCGATGGTCTGCTGCACTTCGTGGACGCGTTGGTCCAGTTGGCTCTGCATGACCACGTCGTTGTCGACGATTGCTACCACTTTGTCGATGGACTGTACCGCGGCGTTAGCCGCAGTACCCAGGAACAGCGCGCCCAGCATCAGCGGGCGCAGACAATCAGAAAGCTTGGTCTTCACGTTCACGATAACCTTGAATGCCTTTGTCGAGGAAGCTCTCTACCTTGGCGCCGGTGAGGCCGCCGAGTCCCTTCAGAACAATTTGGAGGAAGACGCCATGGTCGCCTTTTTCGTTTTGCGGAGCTTCCTGGCTGAACTCGTCATAGGAAACCCAGTAACGGTTGATCAGGCGCAGTTTCCAGCAGCAGTTGTCGTACTCGAAACCACCGAAGGCTTCCAGGGTACGGTTACGGTTGTAGTCGTACTGCCAGCGGCTGATCGCGTTCCACTGCGGAACGATCGGCCAGATGACCGAGAAGTCATGCTGCTGGATCTTGTAGTAGTCCTTCACGTAGCCAGGTGTGCCCGGGGTGCCGTAGTCGCCGCCACCCACGGTCCATTTACCGGTGTTCTGATCGTAACGAACCTGGTCATTGCGATAGCGATAACCGACGTTGACGACCTTGTTCGGGTTGTCTTCTGGCTGGTAGTGGAACATCGCGCTGCCGGAGCGCGGGCTGCGGCTGTCCGGGTCCCAGTTGTAGTCGGCCGTGGTGCGCCAATCGCGGTTCCAGCGATATTCGTATTCCAGAGCGTATGGCGAAACGTCGGATTTCGCGTCGTCACGATCATTGAATGCGATGCCAGGCAATTGAACCTTGCGATCCTTGAAATACAACGCCTGACCAACACTGATGCGTTGGCGTTCGAAACCGTTGTCTTCGATCCAGCGGCTGGTCACGCCCAGCGACAGTTTGTTCTCGTCGCCGACGCGGTCAGAGCCAGAGAAACGGTTGTCGCGGAACAGCGACGCGTAGTTGAAGGTGTATTCGCTGGTGTCGAATACTGGAATGTCTTCCTGGTCGACCTCGGGTACATAGAGGTAGAACAGGCGTGGTTCCAGGGTCTGACGGTAGTTTTTACCGAAGTACTGGGTATTGCGGTCGAAATACAGACCGCCGTCGATGCTGGCGATCGGTACACCACGGTTCTGGTTGCTGTCGAATTCGCCGTTGAGCTTTTTCTGTTCAGCCGTCATCGCATCGATCTGCGATTTACCGGTGTTGTCCAGATCCAGCTGGTACTGGGTGTACTGGTATTTCAGCGATGGCTTCAAGAAGCCATAAGTCCAGTTCATCGGCAGGCTGACACCCGGCTTGAGATTCAAACGGTCGCCATTGGCGCGTGCCAGACCCGTGATGTTGTTGTCCAGGCGCGACTCGGTAGTGACGCCGTCTTCCTGCACAAAAGTGCCACTTCTCAGGTCACGGTCGAAACGGACAAGCTCGGTCTCGTAATCGAAATTCAGACCTTCCGGGTGATACGGCAGTTGACCATTGAAGGTGATCTGCGGCAGACGGCCATACGGCGTGATGTTCGAAACCGTAGCCAGTTGGTACTGCTGAGCATTCAGACGAGCTGTGTAGCTGTCACCACGATAGGTAACCGAACCCTGCTGATTGACGAAGTCTTCGGATTTCACGCCAATCTGATCGGTCTGCAGATCCTGGAAGTAATAAGGGTCGCTGATCTTGGTGTAGTCAACCTGGGTGAGCACGCGGGAGTCGAGACCGCCCTTGTGCTGCCAGTTGTACATGTAGCGAGTCTCGCTGTAGTCGGACTGACGCTTGCGATCATCGTCCTCGTCATTGAGATACGCCGCACCAAACTGACCTTCACTCGACTTGGTCAGGTAACGGAACTCGCCCTCCACCAACATGCCACGCTTGCTCATGTAACGCGGGTACAACGTGGCGTCGTAGTTAGGCGCCAGGTTGAAGTAGTACGGTGTAACCAGCATGAAGCCGGTGTCGCTGCCGCTGCCGATGGTCGGCGGCAGGAAACCCGACTGACGACGGTCGTCGATCGGGAAGTAGATGTACGGCGTGTACAGAATCGGAATGTCTTTGACGCGCAGCGTCACGTTGGTAGCGGTACCGAAGCCGGTGGCCGGGTTCAAGGTGATGTTGTTGCCCTTGAGCTGCCAGGCGTTGCTGTTCGGTTCGCACGTGGTGTACGTGCCGTCCTTCAGACGGATGATCGCGTTCTCGGCACGCTTGGCGTACAGCGCGTTACCGCGGATACGCGATTTGTGCATCACGTATTCGGCGTTGTCGACCTTTGCTTCACCGGTGTCGAGCTGCACATCGGCGTGGTCGCCAACGATCAGCGCGCCGTTGTCACGGATACGCACATCGCCATTGAGTTCGGCGCGGCTCTCGGCCTGATACAGGCTGGCCTCGTCGGATTCGACCTGCATGCTGCCCTGACGCAGGACGACATCGCCGGCCAGCGTACCGACTTGATCATCGGTGTTATAGCGCGAGGCTTTTGCGCCGATAAAGGTCGGAGCATCGCTTTTATTCGTCTTGTCATTCATGCCAGGACGAATCGGTTCGATATAGGCACCAGAGCAGTAAGGCCCGGTCTCGGCCAATTGAGCGGCGGTGAGCTTCTCGCGCGGAACCCAGTCGAGGTGACTGAAGTCTTCGCTACGGGATTTCAAACCGCGGCCCTTGGCTTCGGTGACGAGTGCCGTTTTCGGGCCAGTGTCGGTAGTCGAACCGTTCTCGGTTGGCGCTTCGCCAGCGGCGCTGACGGCACTGCCGTCATGCACCGGACGCGGCGGCAACGCAGCAGCCGGTGATTTGGGCGCACAGTCCCAACCACCCGAAGCCGAGACGGAGCAGTCATACTGCTCGGCGGCAACAACGAATTGACTGGCCAGAGGTTGCATAGCCAGCAGACTGCCGGTTACCAACAACGGAAATTTTTTACGAAACGCGGGGGATTTCAATGCCATCTTATTAGTCCGGGCTTCCTGCGTGCCATCTGCCCGCGGTGGTGGGCCGCACGCCTCTCGATGGTCTGAAAAAGATGCTGGATAATAAAGCATGACCCGCTTGACGGCTAGCGCCGTCGGAGACCCTTGCAATGCCTGACCAAGATGTACGCTTGCAACACCTGAAAGTTTGGCTCGATGAGCAGTTGGCAATCCTGTTTGCAGATCAGGGCTGGGGCGCCGTGCCCCCGGCCACGTTGACTGCGGCCAGCAGCGACGCGAGTTTCCGCCGTTACTTCCGTTGGGAGGGCGAGGGCAAAAGCTTTGTTGTCATGGACGCTCCGCCGCCCCAGGAAAACTGCAAACCGTTCGTGGATATCGCTTTTTTGCTGGCGAAATCCGGAATAAATGTGCCGAAAATTTATGCCGAAGACCTCGAGCGTGGATTTCTTTTGCTCAATGACCTGGGCAACAAGACCTATCTCGACGTGATCGATCGCGAAAATGCCGACGCTTTGTTCAACGATGCCTTGCAAGCGCTGCTGGCTTTTCAGCAGTTGCCGATGGTCGCGCCATTGCCGAGCTACGACGTAGCCTTGCTACGTCGTGAGCTGGAATTGTTTCCCGAGTGGTATGTGAAACGCGAACTCGGCATCGAATTCGATTCGACTCAGCAACAACAATGGCAGCAGGTCAGCAATCTGCTGATCGACAGTGCACTCGCCCAACCGAAAGTACTGGTGCACCGCGACTACATGCCGCGCAACCTGATGCTCAGCGAGCCGAACCCCGGCGTGCTGGATTTCCAGGATGCGGTCTACGGCCCGGTGACCTACGACGTGACCTGCCTGTTCAAGGACGCCTTCCTCAGTTGGCCTGAAGAGCGCGTGCGCGGTTGGCTGGAAAGTTACTGGCAGCAAGCCTCGGCGCTGAACATTCCGGTGCAGCCGGACTTCGAAGACTTCCTGCGCGCCAGTGACCTGATGGGCGTGCAGCGTCACCTGAAAGTCATCGGCATCTTCGCGCGTATCTGCCACCGCGACGGCAAGCCGCGTTACCTCGCCGACGTGCCGCGTTTCTTCTCTTATATAGAAGCGGTGATTGCGCGTCGTCCCGAATTGGCGGAGCTGCAAGCGTTGTTCACCAGCCTGCGGGGTGGAGCAACAGCATGAAGGCAATGATTCTGGCGGCAGGCAAAGGCGAGCGCATGCGCCCGTTGACCCTGACCACGCCGAAACCACTGGTGCGTGCCGGCGGCGTTCCCTTGATCGAATATCACCTGCGCGCGCTCGCGGCCGCAGGGTTCAACGAGATCGTGATCAATCACGCCTGGCTCGGTCAGCAGATCGAAGATTACCTGGGCGACGGTTCGAAGTTTGGCGTGAGCATTCAGTACTCGCCGGAAGGTGAGCCACTGGAAACCGGCGGCGGGATTTTCCGTGCGCTGCCGTTGCTTGGCGATGATGCGTTTCTGGTGGTCAACGGTGATATCTGGACCGATTACGACTTCAGCGTCCTGCACCAGCCGATCAACGGTCTGGCGCACCTGGTGCTGGCGGACAACCCGGCGCATCACCCGGACGGTGATTTCACGTTGCTCGATGGTCAGGTGATCGACGGCCAAAAAGACGCCACGACCCTGACCTACAGCGGCATCGCCGTATTGCATCCGCAACTGTTCGACGGCTGCGCCGACGGAGCTTTCAAATTGGCACCGCTGCTGCGCAAGGCCATGGCGGCTGGCGAAGTCACGGGCGAGCGTCTTAAAGGTCACTGGGTGGATGTCGGCACGCATGAGCGTCTGGCCGAAGCTGAAACCTTGATAGAAGCGAGTCGCTGACATGTTGTGGCCAGGGACTCTGATTGGAGCCGGTGCGGGTTTTGCGATCGCCAGTATTCCGGGGGCCATGCTTGGGGCATTGTTGGGGCAGGCGCTGGATCGGCGTCTGCACTTGCAAAGTTGGGGGCATCTGCGGGAAATACTCGGCGGTCGGCCGATGTTGCGTAACGACGAGCTGTTGTTTGTGTTGCTCGGCCGTCTGGCCAAAAGTGACGGGCGAGTCACCGACGGGCATATCCAGCAGGCACGTAACGAGATGCGCGCGCTGGAGATGAGTGAGCCGGCGACGCGCCGCGCCATTGCTGCGTTCAACCGCGGCAAGTCGGAAAATGACAATCTGCGCGGCTATCTGCGGCGCCTGAGCGCGCAACCCCACGCGGCCGAAGGTGTGTTGCGCGCGTGCTGGCGGATGGTATGGGCCGATGGCCGCGCGGGCGTCAGCGAGCGGGAGCTGTTGGCGCAGTGGGGTAAATGGCTGGGCTGGACGTCGCATCAGGTACAGGCGCTGGCCAGTGATTACGAGCCGGGCAAACGACCGATTGTCAGTGCAGCGGTGAGCTATCAGGACGCGATGCGGTTGCTCGGGGTGTCGTCGTCCAGCGAGCCGGCGCAGATCAAGAGAGCCTATCGGCGTCTGCTCAGTCGTCATCATCCGGACAAGATTGCCGGTACGGGGGCGACGCCAGCGCAGGTGCGTGAGGCGACCGAAAAAACCCGCGAGTTGCACAGTGCCTACACATTGATTCGTGAGCGGCGGGATTTTCGCTAGTCGTTAGAGAGGCTTCGTCTGTAAAGGCTTCTTCGCGAGCAGGCTCGCTCCCACAGTGGATTGTGTACGCAGATCCAATGTGGGAGCGAGCCTGCTCGCGAAGGGGGCGACTCGGTCTTGCGGTCAGTCCGTACTCTGCGGATTCAACCAGCCACGCACCCGGCGGAACAACTGTTCCTGTTCAGCCTTGTTATCCGGCAAAGCCTTGAGCGCGACCTGGCTGAACGCCGAGGTCTTCAAGCGCTTGTTCGCCTGCATGCGCTCCAGCGCAGCGTTGCGATCCAGCGGCTTGTCCATATAGAAAATATCTACGGTCGGCAATTTCAGCGTTGGCGTCAGTTCGGCCAGTGCCGGTTTGGCTTTGGCCGGTGCCTGCGCATCGACCATGACAAATTTTTCGATCTGCGCGGTTTGTTTTTCAGTCAGATACCGCGCGGCCCAGTAGGCACCGGTACCGTGGCCGAGTACGACAATGCTGCGCGCACTTTGCTGTTCGGCGTAGCCAATCGCCGCGTCGATCCGCGCGAAGATACGCTCGGCATCGGCCTTGGCTTGTTCTTCGGAGGTCTCGGCAACGACCTGATCGGCCACTTCGGCTTCACCGCCCGCCGCCTGTTCGATCGGTTGTGCAGTGGTGGCATCCTTGCTGCCGCTTTCCGGTGCTTTCGGCGCTGCGGCGGGCTCAATTACACGCGGGGCAATGGCGTCGCTTTGCAGATCTGGCAGCGTGATGCTCAGGCTGCTCCAGTCGGCGTTAGGCAGTTTTTGTCGCAATGGGCCGATCGCCTGTGGCCAGTCAGCGGTTTCGCCAGCGCCGGGAATGATGATCACCGCGCCTTTGGGTTCGGCGGTGTTGGCCGGTTTCCACAGGGCGAGGAAGGTGTCGCTGCCGGCCTGCAACTGTTGCTGTTCTTGCGCCGGGACTTTACGTTCCAGTGCGGCGGCCTCTTCCTGACTACGCTCAAGCAGTGGCTGGCGTTCGGCCGGTTTTTCTTCTGCCGGTTTTTCCGCCGCAGGGGCGGGGTCGGCGGCTTCGACGGAAAACGCACAAGGCAGGATCAGCGACAGGCACAATGCTGGCATTGCCAGGCGGTAAACAGAGGGCATCGGTTATTCCAGGCCAGAAAGTATCCCGGCAGCCTAATGGGTTGGTCAGAATTTGTCAGTGTATGAGACTTCAATGAAGCGATTTTGCTGCCTGTGGGTTATCGGCTGTTTGTGCTTTCCCTTGATGGGCTGGGCGGCGCCTGCGCCGCCGTCACATCTCGCACAGTTGTCGGCGAGCCAGCAGCAATGGCTGGCGCAACACAATGAATTGCGCGTCGGCCTGGTGTTGCAAGCGCCGTATGCGCAATACGACCGGCGCTTGCAGCGGCTGTCGGGGGCCAACGTCGAGCTGATGAAGTTGTTGGCCAAGACGCTCAATGTCGAGCTGAGCTGGCGCAACTTTCAGGACCTCGGGCAGCTGGAAACCGCCGTGCGCGAGGGCGAGGTCGATATCGCTCCGGGTCTGAGCCAGACCCCGAGTGCGTTGCGTCTGTGGCAGTTTTCCGATCCTTACATGCGTGTGCCGCAACTGGTCGTCAGCGACCAGAAGGCCAGTGGCGTGGTCGATCTGGAGAAACTCGACAGCCAGGTTCGCGTCGCCGTGCGCATGCCCAGCAGCACGGCCGATTACCTGCGCGGCAATTACCCCCATCTGAATCTGCAAGGCGTGCCGCTGGAGCGTCAGGCGTTGCAGTTGCTATTGAGTCAGCAGGCCGCTTACGCCGTGGTCGATGAAGCGCAGCTCGGACGCTTGTCGGTAGAGCCTGAGTTCGCCGAACTGGTGGTGGTCGGCGATATTGGCCTGCCGCAACTGCTGCGCGTCGGCTCGCGCCGCGATTGGCCAGAGTTGGCCGGCATCGTGCAAAGTGCGCTGCGTGCAATCCCGGCCAAGGATCTGGAGCAACTGCACAACCAATGGCTGCAACCGAAATACCCGCGACTGTCGGAGTCGCCCGGCTTCTGGCAGAACCTCAGTCTGTTGTTTGCAGTGATGCTGCTCAGTTGTGTGGCGATCGTGTTCTGGCAGCGTCGCCAACAGCACAGCCTTGAACAACGCTTGCTCGCCGCCCGGGAAGACATCGCCTTGCGCGCGGCCAGCGAAGAAGCGCTGCGGTTGACGCAGTTCTCCATCGATCAAAGCACCGTCGGCATCCTCTGGGTCAACTGGGACAGCCATGTGCGCTACGCCAATCACGCGGCGGAAATCATGCTCGGTTATCCCTCGGGCGGACTGATCGAACGGCCATTGATTGACTTCGAGCCGGGTCTGCACATGGACCGCTGGCTCAATCTGTGGAAGCGCGCGCGGGCCAGTGAAGAAGGGCCGTTGAGTTTCGAGACCAGTTGCGTGCGTGCCGATGGCAGTGTTTTGCCGGCGGATGTCTCGCTGAGTTTCTTGCGTTTTCGTGACAGTGAGTATCTGGTGGTTTACCTCACCGACGTCACCGAGCGCCGTCGCGCCCTGGCGGCGTTGCAGGAAAGCGAGGCGCGTCTGCAAGGCATTGCGGCGAATGTGCCGGGGTTGGTGTTCCGTCTGGAGCGGGCGCCGGTGACCGGGCAGATCGACTTTGCCTATATCAGTGAGGGCAGCGAAAGTCTGGTCGGTTACGCCCCGGCCACCCTGGCCCATCGCGACATGGGCCTGCGCAGCCTGGTGCATCCCGATGACAAGGCCAGTTATCACCGCACTCAGGATCAGGCGCTGGACACCGATAGTGATTGGTCGTGGCAGGGCCGAATCCTCACGCGTCAGGGCGAGCAGCGCTGGGCCGAGATCAAGGCGATCACCCGGCAACTGGAGGATGGCGCTTATGTGTGGGACGGCATCGTCTGGGACATTACCGAGAGCAAGCGTATCGAGCTGGAACTGGCGGCATCGCGCGAGCAACTGCGCGAACTGTCGGCGCACCTTGAGAGTGTGCGCGAAGAAGAAAAGGCGCGGATCGCCCGTGAGGTGCACGATGAACTTGGGCAGATGTTGACGGTGCTGAAACTGGAAACTTCCATGTGCGAATTGGCCTACGCGCAACTCGATCCCGGTCTGAACGAGCGGCTGAACAGCATGAAACGCCTGATCGCGCAGTTGTTCCAGTTGGTACGCGATGTGGCGACGGCATTGCGTCCGCCGATTCTCGATGCCGGGATTGCGTCGGCAATCGAGTGGCAGGCGCGGCGGTTCGAGGCGCGCACACAGATTCCGTGTCTGGTGCAGGTGCCGGACAATCTGCCGGCGCTCAGTGATGCCAAGGCCATCGGGCTGTTTCGGATTTTGCAGGAGGCGCTGACCAATGTGATGCGCCATGCTCAGGCGCATACTGTGGAACTGACGCTGGCGCTGGAAGGCGACGAATTGTGTCTGACGGTCAGTGATGATGGCGTAGGATTTGTCCCCGCTGCCGGTCGGCCGACGTCGTTTGGACTGGTGGGCATGCGTGAGCGGGTGCTGATCATGGGCGGGCGGTTGGTGTTGGAGAGTGAGCCGGGGGAGGGCACCAGTCTGGTGGTGCGGGTGCCGGTGAGTGAGGTCTGATGGTCGGGTGGTGTTGATGCTGGCCTCTTCGCGAGCAGGCTCGCTCCCACCTTGGAATGCATTTCCTTGTGGGAGCGAGCCTGCTCGCGAATCTTGGTTTCTAAACAAGAACAATGGAGAAAAACGTGATCCGTGTACTGGTAGCCGAAGACCACACCATCGTCCGTGAAGGCATCAAGCAATTGATCGGCCTGGCCAAGGATCTGCAAGTGGTGGGCGAGGCGAGCAATGGCGAGCAATTGCTCGAGACCCTGCGCCATATTCCGTGCGAAGTGGTGCTGCTCGACATCTCCATGCCCGGGGTCAATGGCCTGGAGGCGATCCCGCGAATCCGTGCGCTGAACAATCCGCCAGCGATTCTGGTGCTGTCGATGCACGACGAAGCGCAGATGGCCGCGCGGGCGCTGAAGGTCGGCGCAGCCGGGTATGCGACCAAGGACAGTGATCCGGCGCTGTTGCTCACCGCTATTCGCAAAGTCGCGGCGGGGGGGCGTTACATCGATCCGGATCTGGCGGATCGCATGGTGTTTGAAGTCGGCCTGACCGATGCGCGGCCGCTGCATTCGCTGCTGTCCGAACGCGAGTTCTCGGTGTTCGAACGCCTGGCCCAGGGCGCCAACGTCAACGACATCGCCCAGCAACTGGCGCTGAGCAGCAAAACCATCAGCACCCACAAGGCGCGGCTGATGCAGAAGCTCAACATCACCTCGCTGGCCGAACTGGTCAAATACGCGATGGAACACAAGCTCCTCTAAATGCACCACAAAACTCTGTGGGAGCTGGCTTGCCAGCGATGAGGGCATGTCAATCACATCAATGTCGGCTGACCCACCGCTATCGCTGGCAAGCCAGCTCCCACAGGTTTCGTTGTTTAACCCTGGATTGTGGGCATATCTGTTAGCGACACGCGCTTTTGCTTGTTCTTGTGGCTCGCAGCTTGTCGCTTGTCACTGCCTTATCCATTAGCGCCATCCTTGTAGGGCAATCCCTACCCCCAACCTTCCATCCGGCTGAGGCGATTCTCTCCTGCGCCCCGATTTGCGTGGCTGTCAGCAGCCACTAGGCTTAACCCACAAGCAGTCATCAACAACAAAGGTGTGGGTATGAGCCAGGTCGATACAAACGCAGGGGCCAGTGATGTGCTGGTCAGCTTTCGTGGAGTGCAGAAGAGCTACGACGGCGAGAACCTGATCGTCAAAGACCTCAACCTGGACATTCGCAAAGGCGAATTCCTCACCCTGCTCGGGCCGTCCGGTTCCGGCAAGACCACCAGCCTGATGATGCTCGCCGGTTTCGAAACGCCGACCGCTGGCGAGATTCTGCTGGCCGGCCGCTCTATCAACAACGTGCCGCCGCACAAGCGCGACATCGGCATGGTGTTCCAGAACTACGCGCTGTTCCCGCACATGACTGTGGCCGAAAACCTCGCGTTCCCGCTGACCGTGCGTGGCCTGAACAAGAGCGACGTCAGCGATCGCGTGAAGAAAGTCCTCAGCATGGTCCAGCTCGACGCGTTCGCTTCGCGCTATCCGGCGCAGTTGTCCGGTGGTCAGCAACAGCGTGTGGCGCTGGCCCGCGCGCTGGTGTTCGAACCGCAACTGGTGCTGATGGACGAACCCCTCGGTGCCCTCGACAAACAACTGCGTGAACACATGCAGATGGAAATCAAACACCTGCACCAGCGCCTCGGCGTGACCGTGGTCTACGTGACCCACGATCAGGGTGAAGCGCTGACCATGTCCGACCGCGTCGCGGTGTTCCATCAAGGCGAAATCCAGCAGATCGCCCCACCGCGCACCCTTTACGAAGAACCGAAAAATACCTTCGTCGCCAACTTCATCGGTGAGAACAACCGCCTCAACGGTCGCCTGCTCAGCCAGAGCGGTGAGCGTTGCGTGGTCGAGTTGGGTCGTGGCGAAAAGGTCGAGGCGCTGGCGGTCAACGTCGGCCAGACCGGCGAACCGGTGACTTTGTCGATCCGTCCGGAGCGCGTCAGCCTCAACGGTTCGAGCGATCAATGCGTTAACCGCTTCTCAGGGAGGGTGGCGGAATTCATCTATCTGGGCGACCACGTCCGGGTGCGCCTGGAAGTCTGCGGCAAGACCGACTTCTTCGTGAAACAGCCGATTGCCGAGCTCGATCCTGCGCTCGCTGTCGGCGACGTGGTTCCGCTTGGCTGGCAGGTCGAGCACGTACGCGCACTCGATCCTCTTCTAGAGGCGAACTGATCGCCCCGGCAATACCAACACCAACCCTGCACGTGGAGAGAACAATAAATGTTGAGATCCCTGAAGTTCACCGCCCTGACCCTGGGCCTGATGGGTGCGGCCAGCGCGATGGCCGCCGGCCCGGATTTGACCGTGGTGTCGTTTGGCGGGGCGAACAAGGCGGCGCAAGTCAAAGCCTTCTATGCACCGTGGGAAGCGGCAGGTAACGGCAAGATCGTCGCCGGCGAATACAACGGCGAAATGGCCAAGGTCAAAGCCATGGTCGACACCAAAAGCGTGTCGTGGGACCTGGTCGAAGTTGAATCGCCAGAGCTGTCCCGTGGCTGCGACGAAGACATGTTCGAACAACTCGACCCGGCGCTGTTCGGCAAAACCGAAGATTACGTCAAAGGCGCAATTCAGCCGTGCGGCGTAGGTTTCTTCGTTTGGTCGACCGTACTCGCTTACAACGCCGACAAGCTGAAAACCGCACCGACCAGCTGGGCGGATTTCTGGGACACCAAGAAATTCCCGGGCAAACGTGGCCTGCGTAAAGGTGCCAAGTACACCCTCGAATTCGCTTTGATGGCCGATGGTGTGGCGCCGAAAGACGTCTACAAGGAACTGGCGAGCAAGGGGGGCCAGGATCGCGCGTTCAAGAAACTTGATGAGCTGAAACCGAGCATCCAATGGTGGGAAGCCGGCGCGCAACCGCCGCAATACCTCGCTTCCGGTGACGTAGTGATGAGCTCGGCCTACAACGGTCGCATCGCTGCCGTGCAAAAAGAATCCAACCTGAAAGTGGTGTGGAACGGCGGCATCTACGACTTCGACGCCTGGGCCATTCCGAAAGGTCTGGACGCCAAACGCGCGGAAGCGGCGAAGAAGTTCATCGCCTTCTCGGTACAGCCGCAGCAGCAGAAGACCTACTCGGAAAACATCGCCTACGGCCCTGCCAACACACAGGCTGTGCCGCTGCTGGCCAAGGATGTCCTGAAAGACATGCCGACCACCCCGGAAAACATCGCCAACCAGGTGCAGATCGACGTCAGCTTCTGGGCTGACAACGGCGAGCAACTGGAGCAGCGCTTCAATTCCTGGGCGGCGAAATAACCCGAGCATACGGGCCGACGGCTTTCCGGATGATCGTTCCCACGCTCTGCGTGGGAATGCCGCCCGGGACGCTCCGCGTCCCTGTGTGACGCAGAGCGTCACTGGATTCATTCCCACGCGGAGCGTGGGAACGATCATGTGTAGCTATCAATAACAGAGGTGGTTCGCCACCTCTGTAACGATCAAAGATTTGCGGAGTACGTCATGGCCATCGCCGTTCCCCTGAACGAGGGCAACAGCCCCACCTTGAAGCAGAAGCTCAAGCGCGCCGAGCGGGTCAACCGCTGGAAGGCTCAAGCGCTGATTGCGCCGCTGGTGCTGTTTCTGTTGCTGGTGTTTCTGGTGCCGATCGTGGCGCTGCTCTACAAAAGCGTCGGCAACCCCGAAGTGGTCGGCGGCATGCCGCGCACCGTGGCGGCCATCGCCAGTTGGGACGGCCGCGGCCTGCCCGCTGAACCGGTCTACAAAGCCGCCGGCGAAGACCTCGCCGAAGCGCGCAAAAACCAGACGCTGGGCGATCTGTCCAAGCGCTTGAACATGGAGTTGGCCGGCTATCGCAGCCTGCTGACCAAAACCGCCCGGGCGCTGCCGTTCGCCAGCGAACCGGCCTCCTATAAAGAAGCGCTGGAAGCTCTCGACGAACGTTGGGGCGACCCGGCTTACTGGCAAGCGGTCAAACGCAACACCAGCAGCATCACCCCGTATTACCTGCTGGCGGCAGTCGATCACCGCATCGACGACCTCGGCGAAATCGCCCCGGCCACCCCGGATCAGGCGATCTACCTCGACATCTTCGCCCGCACCTTCTGGATGGGTCTGGTCATCACCGTGATCTGCCTGGTGCTCGCCTATCCTCTGGCCTACCTGCTGGCGAACCTGCCATCGCGGCAAAGCAACCTGCTGATGATTCTGGTGCTGCTGCCGTTCTGGACCTCGATTCTGGTGCGCGTCGCCGCTTGGATCGTACTGCTGCAATCGGGCGGGCTGATCAACAGCGGCCTGATGGCCATGGGCATCATCGATAAACCGCTGGAACTGGTGTTCAACCGCACCGGTGTGTACATCTCGATGGTGCACATCTTGCTGCCGTTCATGATTCTGCCAATCTACAGCGTGATGAAAGGCATTTCGCCAACCTACATGCGCGCGGCGATTTCCCTCGGCTGCCACCCGTTCGCCAGTTTCTGGCGTGTGTACTTCCCGCAGACCTATGCCGGTGTTGGCGCCGGTTGCCTGTTGGTGTTCATCCTCGCCATCGGCTACTACATCACCCCGGCGCTGCTCGGCAGCCCGAACGATCAAATGGTCAGCTACTTCGTCGCCTTCTACACCAACACCAGCATCAACTGGGGCATGGCCACCGCGCTGGGCGGGCTGTTGCTGCTGGCGACCGTGGTGCTTTATCTGATTTACAGCTGGCTGGTCGGCGCCAGTCGCCTGCGCCTGAGCTAAGGGGAATTCGAGATGCTGAGTCCTTACATGTCACCCATTGAACGGGTGTGGTTCTACAGCCTGCGGATCCTCTGCGGCCTGATTCTGTTGTTCCTGATTCTGCCGGTGCTGGTGATCATTCCGCTGTCGTTCAACTCGGGCAGTTTTCTGGTCTATCCGCTGCAGGGTTTCTCGCTGCAGTGGTACCACGACTTCTTCGCCTCGGCGGAATGGATGCGCGCTCTGAAGAACAGCATCATCGTCGCCCCGGCGGCGACGGTGCTGGCGATGATCTTCGGTACGCTGGCGGCGATTGGCCTGACTCGCGGTGACTTCCCCGGCAAAGCGCTGGTGATGGCGCTGGTGATCTCGCCGATGGTGGTGCCGGTGGTGATTATTGGTGTGGCGAGTTATCTGTTTTTTGCGCCGCTGGGATTGGGTAACAGCTTCTTCTCGCTGATTGTGGTGCACGCGGTGTTGGGTGTGCCGTTTGTGATCATCACGGTGTCGGCGACGTTGCAGGGGTTTAACCATAATCTGGTGCGGGCTGCCGCGAGTCTGGGTGCATCGCCGTTAACTGCGTTCCGTCGGGTGACGCTGCCGTTGATTGCGCCGGGGGTGATTTCCGGGGCGCTGTTTGCGTTTGCGACTTCGTTTGATGAGGTGGTGGTGACGTTGTTTCTTGCCGGGCCTGAGCAGGCGACGTTGCCTCGACAGATGTTCAGCGGGATTCGGGAGAACCTCAGCCCGACCATCGCCGCTGCCGCGACCTTGCTGATCGCTTTCTCGGTGATTCTGCTGCTGACCCTGGAATGGTTGCGTGGGCGCAGCGAGAAACTGCGCACTGCTCAGGTTTAAGGGCCAGATCAAAAGCTTACCCCCTCACCCCAGCCCTCTCCCCCAGGGGGGGCGAGGGGGAAAGGGAGCAGATATTCGTGCTGTTCAAGGCCTGAGTTCGATTCGGTAATTCAGGTCGGTGTACTTCGAGAGTACAACTCGGTCAGTCCCCTCTCCCTCTGGGAGAGGGTTAGGGTGAGGGGCTCTTGCTCTTGCCCTCGATAGGTCATTCACCACCTGAATAGCAGACAACCCCAAATCCCCAGCTAATCTTGTGCCCAGCTCCCACATCTATAAGAGGCTGCGCACGATGAGTCTGTCCCAGTTCAAAATCGCTCACAAACTGATCACCGGCGCCGCCGCCATCGAGCAATTGGCCGCCGAACTCACACGCCTCGACATCGACAACCCGCTGATCGTCACCGACGCCGCGCTGGTCAAATCCGGCACGGTGGAGCTGGCGCTGGTGCAACTCGGCGGGCGCGATTACGAGATTTTCGACCGCGTACTGCCGGACCCGGAAATCGCCATCGTCGAAGACTGCATGCGCGTTTACCGTGAGGGCGGGCATGACGGCTTGATCGGTCTCGGTGGCGGCAGCGCCATCGACATCGCCAAAAGTGTCGCGGCGTATGCCGGTTACCACGGCGCACTGGAAGATCTGTTCGGTGTCGACCAGGTGCCACGCAAAGGCCCGCCGCTGATCGCCATCCCGACCACCGCCGGCACCGGCTCCGAAGTTACCAACGTGGCGATCCTCTCGGACAAAGTCGCGCAACTGAAGAAAGGCATCGTCAGCGACTTTCTATTACCGGACGTGGCGCTGGTCAGCCCGCAGATGACCCTGACCTGCCCACGCAGCGTCACCGCTGCCAGTGGCGTCGACGCCTTGGTGCACGCCATCGAATCCTATCTGTCGGTGAATGCCTCGCCGATCACCGACTCGCTGGCCATCGGCGCTATCAAACTGATCGCCAAAGCGCTGCCCAAGGCTTATGCCAACGGCGCCAACCTGCAAGCGCGCGAAGACATGGCCACCGCCAGCCTGATGGCCGGTATGGCGTTCGGCAATGCCGGGGTCGGCGCGGTGCATGCGCTGGCGTATCCGCTGGGCGGGTGTTTCAACATTGCCCATGGCGTGAGCAATGCCTTGCTGCTGCCGTATGTCATGACCTGGAACAAGATGGCCTGCGTCGAGCGCATGCAGGATATCGCCGAAGCCATGGGGGTGAAGACCGCTCATCTGAGTGCCGCCGAAGCGGCGGACAAGGCCGTTCAGGCGATGACCGATTTGTGCGCGGCCGTGGAGATCCCGGCCGGGCTGCGCAGTTTCGGTGTCCCGGAAGACGCGATCCCGGCGATGGCCGTGGAAGCGGCGGGCATTGAGCGGCTGATGCGCAACAATCCGCGCAAACTCAGCGCTGGGGACATCGAGAAGATCTACCGCGCGGCGTATTGAGTCAGCGCCCGTTCTCCGTCATGGCACAACCCAATCATCGCGGTCACGGTGCGCGCTTGGAAACTTGAGGTATACAATGCGCGCCATCGTGATTTAGCTCAGAAAAGGTGCGTCATGCAGCCCTTCGTAATTGCTCCGTCGATTCTCTCCGCCGACTTCGCCCGCCTCGGCGAGGAAGTAGACAACGTTCTTGCCGCTGGCGCCGACTTCGTCCACTTCGACGTCATGGACAACCACTACGTGCCTAACCTGACCATTGGTCCGATGGTCTGCGCGGCATTGCGCAAGTACGGCGTCACCGCGCCGATCGATGCGCACCTGATGGTCAGCCCGGTGGATCGTATCGTTGGCGACTTCATCGAAGCCGGCGCGACTTACATCACCTTCCACCCGGAAGCCACGCTGCACGTTGATCGTTCGCTGCAACTGATCCGTGAAGGCGGCTGCAAATCCGGTCTGGTGTTCAACCCGGCGACGCCCCTGGACGTGCTCAAGTACGTGATCGACAAGGTCGACATGGTCTTGCTGATGAGCGTCAACCCAGGCTTCGGCGGGCAGAAATTCATTCCCGGCACCCTCGACAAACTGCGCGAAGCGCGAGCGATCATCGATGCCTCGGGCCGTGACATCCGTCTGGAAATCGACGGTGGCGTCAACGTCAACAACATCCGCGAAATCGCCGCGGCTGGCGCTGACACCTTTGTTGCCGGCTCGGCGATCTTCAATGCGCCGAACTATCAGGAAGTCATCGACAAGATGCGTTCCGAACTGGCGCTGGCGCGCCCATGAGCGGTTTTGAGCAGCTGTTCCCGGGAAAACTGCCACGGCTGGTGATGTTCGATCTGGATGGCACGCTGATCGACTCGGTTCCAGACTTGGCAGCCGCGGTGGACACCATGCTGCTCTCCCTCGGCCGTCAACCGGCGGGCATCGATTCGGTGCGCGAGTGGGTTGGCAACGGCGCGCCCGTACTGGTGCGCCGTGCGTTGGCCGGTGGTATCGATCATTCGGCGGTGGATGACGTCGAGGCCGAGCACGCGCTGGAAGTGTTCATGCAAGCCTACGGCGCCAGCCACGAGCTGACCGTGGTCTATCCCGGCGTGCGCGACACTCTCAAGTGGCTGCACAAGCAAGGCGTGGCCATGGCGCTGATCACCAACAAACCGGAGCGTTTCGTCGCGCCGCTGCTGGATCAGATGAAAATCGGCCGCTACTTCAAGTGGATCATCGGCGGCGATACCTTGCCGCAGAAGAAGCCTGACCCGGCGGCGCTGTTCTTTGTGATGAAAATGGCCAACATCCCGGCCTCGCAATCGTTGTTCGTCGGTGACTCGCGCAGCGACGTGCTGGCGGCGAAAGCGGCGGGGGTCAAATGCGTGGCGTTGAGTTACGGCTACAACCATGGCCGACCGATTGCCGAGGAATCCCCGGCGCTGGTGATCGACGATCTGCGCAAGCTAATTCCCGGTTGCCTCGGTTCGGCCGCTGAGATAACGTTGCCCGACGCTGCTCAATCCCATTCTGGAAACGCCATCGTGGTGGTCACTCGCAAACTCTGGATGAAAGTCATCAAGGCCTTGGCCCGCTGGCGTTGGCGCGCCTGACTTGTTCCTGGCCGGCCTGCCGGCGCGTTTGCATACCTGACTGATTTGCCCCTCACACCACGAGGCACCTTATGATCCGCGAAGAATTCCTGCGCTTGGCCGCTGACGGCTACAACCGCATTCCGTTGGCCTGCGAAACCCTGGCCGACTTCGACACGCCGCTGTCGATCTACCTGAAACTGGCCGACCAGCCCAACTCCTACCTGCTCGAATCGGTGCAGGGCGGCGAGAAATGGGGCCGTTACTCGATCATCGGTCTGCCGTGCCGCACCGTGCTGCGAGTTCACGACCATCACGTCAGCATCACCGTTGATGGCGTCGAGACCGAAAGCCACGACGTTGAAGACCCGCTGGCCTTTGTCGAAACCTTCAAGGCGCGCTATAACGTGCCGACCATTGCCGGTTTGCCGCGTTTCAACGGTGGTCTGGTCGGTTATTTCGGTTACGACTGCGTGCGTTATGTCGAGAAGCGCTTGGGCAAGTGCCCGAACCCGGATCCGCTGGGCGTGCCGGACATTTTGCTGATGGTTTCTGACGCCGTTGTGGTGTTCGACAACCTCGCCGGCAAGATGCACGCGATCGTGCTGGCCGACCCCGCGCAGGCGGATGCCTTCGAACAAGGTCAGGCGCAATTGCAGGCGTTGCTCGAGAAACTGCGCCAGCCGATCACTCCGCGCCGAGGCCTGGATTTCAGCAAGCAGCAATCCGCTGATCCAGTGTTCCGCTCCAGTTTCACCCAGAACGATTACGAAAAAGCCGTCGACACCATCAAGGAATACATCCTGGCCGGTGACTGCATGCAGGTTGTGCCGTCGCAGCGTATGTCGATCGACTTCAAGGCTGCACCGATCGATCTGTACCGCGCGCTGCGTTGCTTCAACCCGACGCCGTACATGTACTTCTTCAACTTCGGCGACTTCCACGTCGTCGGCAGTTCGCCGGAAGTGCTGGTGCGGGTCGAAGACAACCTGATCACTGTGCGTCCGATTGCCGGCACGCGCCCACGTGGTGCCACCGAAGAAGCCGATGTGGCGCTGGAAGAAGATCTGCTGTCGGACGACAAAGAGATCGCTGAACACTTGATGCTGATCGATCTGGGCCGTAACGATACCGGTCGTGTTTCGGAAATCGGTTCGGTGAAGCTCACCGAGAAAATGGTCATCGAGCGTTATTCCAACGTGATGCACATTGTGTCCAACGTTACCGGTCAGTTGAAAGAAGGGCTGACGGCGATGGACGCGTTGCGAGCGATTCTGCCGGCCGGCACCTTGTCGGGCGCGCCGAAGATTCGTGCGATGGAAATCATCGACGAGCTGGAACCGGTCAAGCGTGGCGTGTACGGCGGTGCGGTCGGTTACTTCGCCTGGAACGGCAACATGGACACCGCGATTGCCATTCGCACCGCGGTGATCAAGAACGGCGAACTGCATGTGCAGGCCGGTGGCGGAATCGTTGCCGACTCGGTGCCGGCGCTGGAATGGGAAGAAACCCTGAACAAACGCCGCGCGATGTTCCGTGCCGTGGCCCTGGCCGAGCAAACCCCGGACTGATCACTGATCCCCTGTGGGAGCGAGCTTGCTCGCGAAAGCGGTGTGTCAGTCAACATTAATGGCGACTGATACACCCTCTTCGCGAGCAAGCTCGCTCCTACATTTGATCTGTGTTCAGGCATAAAAAAGCGGCGCCTGTGAGGGCGCCGATTTTTTGTGCCTGCGGTTTAGAAGTCCAGAACCACCCCGACATTCACACCCTGCTGGGTAAAGTCATCATCCTTGCGCAACGAATAACCGCCACGCAGCGCCAGATCAGCCGTCAGCTTGTGGCTCACGCCCAGACTCAATCGGTTCAAATGACTTTGCGGCGTATAGCCCTCAAGTGTGAAGTCGTTGGCCGGTAAGGTATTGAGCGCGATGTTGACCTTTTGTACGTCATCTTCGTACTCACGCTCGTGGGCGTATTCGCCGAACACTTGGGTTTGCGGGGTGATGTTGTACTTGCCCTGCAAGCCCAGCCCCAGGCGTTTCGAGTCGCGGGTTTGATCATCGAAGGTCAGCGCCGTGGCGCGGTTGCTCTTTTCGGAGTAGCCATCGACATCGACGCTGGCGTAGTCGGCGCTGACGAATGGCGACAGGTGCCACTCGCTGCCCGGCTGGGCAATGTCATAACCGATACGGGCGCTGAAGGCCCAGAGGCTACCGTCGGTATCGCCTTTTTCAGCCCCTTCGCTGACGCCCAGATCGAACTTGCGCTTGAGGTTGTCGTAGTCGAGTTTGCCGCCGGTCAACGCTGCGTCAGCCCACCAGCGGTTTTGCTGGAACTGGGCAAATGCCGTGGCCATGTAGCTGTTGAGTTTGTAGTCCGAATCGTTATGACCGGCCTCCAGATTCTGCCGGTAGAAACCGCCCGCCACACCGACGCGCCAGGCTTCATTCAAGCGATAACTGCCGCCGACATTGAGGTTGTATCCGCTGCCATCGGCGCTGGCGCCGCTGCTCTGGCTGTCAACATCCAGATGCTGGCCACCCGCCGAGACAATCGCGCGCCATTGCCCGACCGCTTGCCAATTCTCCCAGTCCGCCTGCCATTGGTTGCGCAGTTCGTCCTGGTGCGCGCGCACGGTGGCGTGGGCCATTTCCGGCAACAGCGTCAGTTCCCAAGGTGCGGCGAGGAGGGAGTAGGCGTAGTCGGAGATCAGCTTTTGTCCGGTTTCGGTCGGGTGCACGCCGTCGTTGTAGATCAGCTTGCTCGGGTCGGGTGTCGCACTGTTGATCCCGTAACGAGCGTTCTCGGTGCAGCTACTGCCACTGAAGCAAGTCGCGGTCAGGTTCTGATCGGTTGCGAGGCCAAAACGTCCCGGGTCGGCAAACACTTCCGACAACAGCACCGGAATGTTCAGCGGAATGATTTCGGCGTTGATGCCTTGCAGGCGTGTGACCAACTGGCTGTTGAACTGCGTGGCGAGCTGGCTGCTGAAGGCTTGCAGTGGCGTACCGTTGATGGCCGGCGTCAGCCCCACATCAGGCAACAGCCAGACCATCACGTATTTGGCGCCGGCGGTTTGCAGGGTTTGCACGCTGTCAGCCAGTCGATCGGCGGCGGCGTTGGCTTGCGGCAGGCTGAGAATACGACCTTGCAGGAAGTCGTTACCGCCGCCAGAGATGTAATACAGCGCATTCGGGTCGGCGCGAAAGCCGTTCGATGGCAGGTAACCAGCACGGGTGCGTTCACCGGTGGCGGATTGCGTCGTGATCGAGTCGAGGATCTGGTCGGTGCGATAACCGCCAACCGCCCAGTTGTTGCCGTCCGGCTGGCCGTTTTCGGCGCGCACGGCGGAGCTGGAAGAGGCTGTCTGGTCTGGCGAAAAACCAAGCCGTCCGCCGAGCAACTGCGTGGAATTCAATGAATACAGTTCACCGCTGCCATCCTGATACACCGGCCCGGTCCGATTGGTGTAACGCTCGGTTGAGCCGGCCGGTCCGCCAGTGTCGGCGAAGGTTCCGGCGTCATTCAGACTGTCGCCGAAAACTATGAAATTCGAATAGGGATTGGGTGCAGCATTGGCCTGAGCACAAGCCAGTGCGAGCAGGCAGCCAGCCAGCGGTACAAACAACGTCTGTTTGATCATGAGCAAGTCCGTTTATTTATTGTTGTAGGTGAACGAAACGACAGTACCAAAAACTCCCGGCGTTTTGCCATCGGTCGCGAATCCTCCCCTGGATTTATTCCCCAAAGCCCCGGCCATATTGCACGCCCCGCCCAGCTAAGTTACTGTGCCGGAACGTATGAACGAGACCTTCCCCGTGTTGATCACCAGCAAACTTCTGGATCAAGTCATCAAGGCACACGCCCGCTGGCGTTGGCGCGCCTGAATCTTTTCTGCCGGCCCCGCCGGATCTGTATCGCTTTGCCTTCCTTGCCTGTTTGAAATGCCGCTGTGCCGACGCATCTATTTGCGTCCGACATCGTGCAGCGCCCTGCGGGCAAGTGATCTGAAGGCTGTTTTCAAATCAGAATTCAAGAGGTTCGACACGCCATGTTGCTGATGATCGACAACTACGACTCCTTTACTTACAACGTTGTGCAATACCTTGGCGAGCTGGGTGCCGAAGTCAAAGTGGTGCGCAACGATGAACTGACCATCGCTGAAATCGAAGCCCTCAAGCCAGAGCGCATCGTGGTTTCCCCCGGCCCTTGCACGCCGACTGAAGCCGGCATCTCCATCGAAGCCATCAAGCACTTTGCCGGCAAGCTGCCAATCCTCGGCGTCTGTCTCGGCCACCAGTCCATCGGCCAAGCCTTCGGCGGCGATGTAGTGCGCGCGCGTCAGGTAATGCACGGTAAGACTAGTCCGGTATTCCACGAGGACAAGGGCGTCTTCCAGGGTCTGAATCATCCGTTGACGGTTACCCGTTACCACTCGCTGATCGTCAAGCACGACACTTTGCCTGATTGCCTGGAGCTGACCGCGTGGACGCAACACGATGACGGTTCGGTCGACGAAATCATGGGCCTGCGACACAAGACCCTGAACATCGAGGGCGTACAGTTCCACCCCGAGTCGATCCTGACCGAACAGGGTCATGAACTGTTTGCCAACTTCCTCAAACAAACCGGCGGCACGCGCTAAGGACTTCCCATGAATATCAAGACAGCCCTGAGCCGTATCGTCGAACACCTCGACCTCAGCACCGATGAAATGCGCGATGTGATGCGCGAAATCATGACCGGCCAATGCACTGACGCGCAGATCGGCGCGTTCATGATGGCCATGCGCATGAAGAGTGAAAGCATCGATGAAATCGTCGGCGCCGTGTCGGTGATGCGTGAGCTGGCCGACCAGGTTGAACTGAAGACCCTCGACGGCGTGGTCGATGTGGTCGGCACTGGCGGTGACGGCGCGAACATCTTCAACGTATCCACGGCTTCTTCGTTCGTCGTCGCGGCAGCCGGTTGCACCGTGGCCAAACACGGCAACCGTGCGGTCTCGGGCAAGAGCGGCAGCGCCGACTTGCTGGAAGCCGCCGGTATCTATTTGAACCTGACGCCGGTTCAGGTCGCGCGTTGCATCGACAACGTCGGCATCGGCTTCATGTTCGCCCAGACCCACCATAAAGCCATGAAATATGCCGCCGGCCCGCGCCGCGATCTCGGCCTGCGTACGCTGTTCAACATGCTCGGCCCGCTTACGAATCCGGCCGGTGTGAAGCATCAGGTTGTGGGCGTATTCAACAAAGCGCTGTGCCGGCCACTGGCCGAAGTCTTGCAGCGTCTGGGCAGCAAGCATGTGCTGGTGGTGCATTCGAAGGACGGTCTGGATGAGTTCAGTCTCGCCGCGCCGACTTTTGTCGCCGAGCTGAAGAACAACGAGATCAGCGAATATTGGGTCGAGCCGGAAGACCTCGGCATGAAAAGCCAGAGCCTGCACGGCCTGTCGGTCGACGGCCCGGAAGCCTCGCTGGCGCTGATCCGCGATGCTCTCGGCAAGCGCAAAACCGAAAACGGCCAGAAAGCCGCCGAAATGATTGTGCTCAATGCCGGTGCAGCGCTGTATGCCGCTGACGTGGCCAGTAGTTTGAAACAGGGCGTCGAGCTTGCGCACGACGCTCTGCACACCGGTCTCGCTCGGGAAAAACTCGAGGAGCTGGGTGCCTTTACCGCGGTATTCAAAGTGGAGAATGAGGGATGAGTGTACCGACGGTTCTGGAAAACATTCTGGCGCGCAAAGTTCAGGAAGTCGCCGAGCGTAGTGCTCGCGTCAGCCTGGGCGAGCTGGAAAGTCTGGCCAAGGCGGCCGATGCACCCCGTGGTTTTGCCCAGGCATTGCTGACCCAGGCAAAGAAGAAGCAGCCTGCGGTGATTGCCGAAATAAAAAAGGCTTCGCCAAGTAAAGGCGTGATCCGCGAGGACTTCGTTCCCGCCGACATCGCCAAAAGTTACGAGAAGGGTGGGGCGACCTGCCTTTCCGTACTGACCGATATCGATTACTTCCAGGGCGCCGACGCTTATCTGCAACAGGCCCGCGCCGCGTGCAGCCTGCCGGTGATCCGCAAGGACTTCATGATCGACCCTTACCAGATCGTTGAAGCCCGTGCGCTGGGCGCCGACTGCGTGCTGTTGATCGTCTCCGCACTGGATGACGTGAAAATGGCCGAGCTGGCCGCCGTCGCCAAAAGCGTCGGTCTCGATGTGCTGGTCGAAGTACATGATGGCGATGAGCTAGAGCGCGCCTTGAAAACCCTCGATACGCCGCTGGTGGGTGTCAACAACCGTAATCTGCACACCTTCGATGTCAGCCTGGAAACCACCCTCGACCTGCTGCCGCGCATTCCGCGCGATCGGCTGGTGATTACTGAAAGCGGCATTCTCAACCGTGCCGATGTCGAGTTGATGGAAATCAGCGACGTGTATTCGTTCCTGGTCGGCGAAGCGTTCATGCGTGCGGAGAATCCGGGCACTGAACTGCAGCGACTGTTCTTCCCGGAGCGTGGCGTGTCGATCAGCGGTTCGACCCTCGACTGACCGAGTCGACCTCATTCGCGAGCAGGCTCGCTCCCACATTGGAATGCACTTCCCCTGTGGGAGCGAGCCTGCTCGCGAAGAGGCCCTCAAAATCCCTAAAGATTTCAGATCTGCCGGAGTTCTCCATGTCGCTGCCAACCCCGCTGACCATCGAAGCCGGCCTGCAAGCCGAACAGGATTTGCTGGCCTCGGTCTGCGCCGGCGACGCAGAGTTCGGCCTGCTGTTCTGGCAACCCAGCGATCGCGCCCTGGTCATGCCTCGCCGCCTCAATCGTCTCCCCGGTTTCGACCACGCCTGCGAAGTCTCCGCCGCCGCTGGCTGGCCCGTCCTGCTGCGTGAAACCGGTGGCGAACCCGTGCCGCAATCTGCCGCTACTATCAACATCGCTCTGGTCTACGCACCACCGCGCAGCGAAGGCGATCTGAATCGCATCGAAACCGGCTACCGCCGTCTGTGTGATCCGATCTGTCAGTTGCTCGATGAGTTAGGTGGCACATCATCGTTGGGTGAAATCGACGGTGCGTTCTGCGACGGTCGCTTCAACGTCAATCTCGACGGTCGCAAAATGGTCGGCACCGCCCAGCGCTGGCGTCAGAGCCAGGGCGGCCAGCGTCCGGTCGGTCTGGTGCACGGGGCGATGCTGATGGATAACGAGCGCGAATCGATGGTCGCCGCGGTCAATCGCTTCAACGAAGCGTGCGGCCTGGAGCAACGCGTGCGGGCTGAAAGCCACATCGCCCTGCATGAGAAATTCAACGCGCCACAGGCCTTGGCGCGTCTGGATGAGCTGTTTCGTTTGATGCTGGCGCAGATGTACGCTTAGCGGGTACCGAAGACCACCATGGTCTTGCCTTTCACATCGACCAGGTTGCGCTCTTCAAGATCCTTGAGGACGCGCCCGACCATCTCCCGCGAACAACCGACAATCCGCCCGATTTCCTGACGGGTCACCTTGATCTGCATGCCATCCGGGTGGGTCATCGCATCCGGTTGTTTGCACAGTTCCAGCAGGCAACGCGCGACTCGACCGGTTACATCGAAGAACGCCAGATCGCCAACCTTGCGCGTGGTGTTGCGCAGGCGTTGTGCGATTTGTCCGCTGAGTACGTAAAGAATGTCCGGATCCTGTTGCGACAATTCGCGGAACTTGGCGTAGCTGATTTCTGCTGTTTCACACTCGACCTTGGCCCGCACCCAAGCGCTGCGCTCTTGTTCTTGGCCGGCTTGTTCGAACAGGCCCAGTTCGCCAAAGAAATCCCCGGCATTGAGGTAAGCGATGATCATCTCGCGGCCGTCGTCATCTTCGATCAGGATCGTCACCGAGCCCTTGATGATGAAGTACAGCGTGTCGGAGCGATCACCCGCACAGATGATGTTGCTCTTGGCCGCATGGCGACGGCGCTGACAATGCATCAACAGCTTGTCGAGGTTCTTGATTTTGGGTGTGGGGGTAATAGCAACCATGGTTGTATCCCGAAAAGACTGCACGGTGATGTTTGATTTTTTTATGAGGCGCTGAAGGCGGTCGCTACACAGCTGGCATGGGCGCCAGCGAATTGGCGCCAGCTTAACAGACACTTCGTCGAAAATTCGAGAAATTACCTACGTCGCGGAGGCATCCGTCCTAGGAACGTGGCTCGCTGTCCGGGCGAAGCCCTGTGCTAAGCTGGCGACCCTTTTTTTACAGTGGAGTCTGGGCGATGAAGGCACGCATCCAATGGGCTGGCGAAGCCATGTTCCTCGGCGAATCCGGTAGCGGTCATGTCGTGGTGATGGACGGTCCGCCGGACGCCGGTGGTCGTAATCTGGGTGTTCGCCCGATGGAAATGCTTCTGCTGGGCGTAGGCGGTTGCAGCAACTTCGACGTGGTCAGCATTCTGAAGAAGTCCCGCCAGGCCGTTGAAAGCTGTGAAGCGTTCCTTGAAGCCGAGCGCGCGACTGAAGATCCGAAGGTGTTCACCAAGATCCACATGCATTTCGTGGTCAAGGGCCGCGGCCTGAAAGAAGCCCAGGTCAAGCGTGCCATCGAGCTGTCCGCCGAGAAATACTGTTCCGCTTCGATCATGCTCGGCGCGGCTGGCGTTGCGATCACCCACGACTACGAAATCGTCGAACTCGGTTGAACCGACATTCAACTATCATAAAAGCAGTGCAGACTCTGGCGATCCCCCGCTGACGTCTGCATAATGCGCCACTTTTTTCAGGGCAGTGATCGGTCAGCCGACGGGTCAGCCGCCTGAACAGATAACCAAAATCGCCATCGCGAAGAGGTGTTAACCGTCCTACGCAGGTGCGTCGTTCGCACTTGACGGGCATGCTTGATCACGCGGCCGGGCCGCATACATAGAGAGTTTTTAACGGTGAAAAGCAAACTCAAGCTCCACGGGTTCAATAACCTGACAAAGACCTTGAGCTTCAACATCTATGACATCTGCTACGCGGAAACCCCGCAAGACCAGCAGGCTTACGTCGAGTACATCAATCAAGAGTACAACGCGAAACGCCTGACGCAGATTCTCACAGAAGTTGTCGAGATCATTGGTGCCAACATCCTGAACATTGCCAGTCAGGACTATGAACCTCAGGGCGCCAGCGTCACGATTCTGATTTCTGAAGAGCCGGTAACCCCGACTGAAAGCCAGATTGAAGAGTCCCCGGGTCCATTGCCCGAAATTATCCTGGCCCACCTCGACAAGAGTCATATCACGGTGCACACCTACCCGGAAATCCATCCGGACGACGGTATTGCAACCTTCCGTGTGGACATCGATGTGTCGACTTGTGGTGTCATTTCACCGCTTAAAGCGCTCAATTTCCTCATTCACCAGTTCGATTCGGACATCGTGACTGTGGATTATCGTGTGCGCGGCTTCACCCGTGACGTTGAAGGCAACAAGCACTTCATCGATCACGAGATCAACTCGATCCAGAACTACCTTTCCGAAGACACTCGCGACGCGTACCAGATGACCGACGTGAACGTGTACCAGGAAAACCTGTTCCATACCAAAATGCTGCTGAAGAACTTCGAACTGGATAACTACCTGTTCGGCGACGCCACCAGCAACCTGTCCCCCGAGCAGCGTGCTCAGGTGACCGACCGGGTGAAACACGAAATGCTCGAAATCTTCTACGCGCGCAATATGCCGACCTAAGATTCCCGGGCACAAAAAAAGGCGACTGTCTCAGGACAGTCGCCTTTTTTATTGTTGAAACAAAGACCCCTGTGGGAGCTGGCTTGCCAGCGATGGGGCCTTGTCCGGCAATACACTTCTCAAATCCGATAAGTACTCTTGGTCATCACTTTGGCCAGAATACTCATCCCGAATTTCACCGGCGCCGGAAAACGGAAGCCGCCAGCCTCCAAAGCACTTTCGGCATGATGTTCTTCATCAATGCGCATCTGTTCCAGAATCGCCCGGGACTTCTCGTCCTCTGCCGGCAATTGCTCCAGGTGTTCATTCAAGTGCTTGCACACCTGATGTTCGGTCGCCGCAACAAAACCGAGGCTGACTTTGTCGCTGATCAACCCGGCCACCGCACCAATCCCGAACGACATCCCGTAAAACAACGGATTGAGCACACTGGTATGGCTGCCCAACTGGTGAATGCGCTGTTCGCACCAGACCAGATGATCAATTTCTTCTTCGGCGGCGTGCTCCATGGCCTCGCGCACCTGTGGCAGCTTGGCGGTCAGCGCCTGCCCCTGATACAGCGCCTGGGCGCAGACTTCACCGGTGTGATTAATGCGCATCAGGCCGGCGACGTGGCGGGTGTCTTCATCGCTCATCTGCGTATCCGGCTGCAGAATCGCTGGCGACGGACGGTACGGCTGGCCGCTGAAGGGCAGCAGGGTACGCATCGCAGCATCGGCTTGCAGCAAAAGACGGTCAATCGGCGAGTAGTGACGTTGGGTAGTCATGCTGACCTCCGGGAAGAATCTCGACGGCCAGTTTAACCGAATCGGCCGGGGAAGGTTTGCGCTGGGTCATCAGTCACACTGGATGTGCTTTTTGCTTTATGTAGGAGCCGCCGAAGGCTGCGATCTTTTGATCTGTTTTTGATACTCGAAGATCAAAAGATCGCAGCCTTCGGCGGCTCCTACACAGGTTTGCTGGATATTAGCCCGGTGGCCAGTTCATCTGACGCTGACCGAGTACGTGCATATGAATGTGATAGACGGTCTGCCCACCCTTCTCGTTGCAATTCATTACGACACGGAAACCTTCTTCGCAACCCAGTTCCAGTGCCAGACGCTGCGCAGTGAACAGGATATGCCCGGCCAGTGCCTTGTCGTCTTCGGTCAGGTCATTGAGGGTGCGCACCGGTTTTTTCGGGATGACCAGAAAATGCACCGGTGCCTGAGGGGCGATATCGTGGAACGCCAGAACCTGGTCGTCCTCGTAAATGATCTTGGCCGGAATTTCCCGGTTGATGATCTTGGTGAACAGAGTATCCACTGCTGTTTTCTCCGTTGTTTGGGCTGGTCTGAGTGTACTCAGGGCGGCTTATCCCGCCCAGTGTTTTACCTGTAGGGCATTTCAGCGCGGGCAGTAAGCCTTGTTGGCCATGCCGACAATGGTACGGTTGAGCCAGCGCGAACCCAGCCGCGGTAAAAACGCGAACCAGCGATTGCGTCGTCCGGGAATGATGATTGCGCGGTTTTTATCGAGGGCGCGTACGGTGTACAGCGCGACTTCCTCGGGGCTCATCAGCGATTTGCTGTCTTTGAGTTTGTCGCTGTTGAGTTGTGCAGTGCGGAAAAATGCCGTGCGTGTCGGGCCGGGGCAGAGCACCGAAACCTTCACCGCGCTTTGTTTGAGCTCAACCCTCAAGGCCTCGGAGAAGTGCAGAACATACGCCTTGCTGGCGTAGTAAGTGCTCATCCACGGGCCTGGATTGAACGCGGCCACCGAGGCGACGTTGAGAATCTGCCCTCCACCCTGCAGCGCCATGCTGTTGCCGATGGCGTGGCAGAGACGGGTGAGGGCGAGGATGTTCACTTCGATCAGGTCCTGCTCGGTCATCCAGTCCTGTGCGAGAAACGGGCCGCAGGTGCCAATGCCGGCGCAATTGACCAGCAAGTCGATCTGCCGGTCACCTTCTTCCAGTTCCAGCAGGAAGCCGGACAGACGCAATGGCTCACCCAGATCGCAGGCGCGGAACAGTACCTCGACGCCAAAACGCTGGGTCAATTCGATCGCAATGCTTTCCAGCTGATCACGCTGTCGGGCCACCAGAATCAGGCTGCGGCCACGCCGGGCCAGTGCTTCGGCCATCGCCAGGCCGATGCCGCTGGAGGCGCCGGTGATCAGTGCGTAACGGGTCATGCAATTCTCCATCGCAACAGCTCCGCGCCGGCGACGCGGGTGTCACGGCGGGGAGCGCTGTTCATTCTTTCGCAGAGTCTACAGGGGCCTGCGCCGCTTCGGCTGCCTCGTCGGCGGATTCCGCTGGCGCTTGGACCTCTACTTCGACTTCATCAGTGGTCACCGAGCCACTTTCGTAGCTGCTTTCCAGATTGCTTTCATATTCCTGCTGGATGGCCGAGATCCCGCCGAGCATTCCACCGGCAAAGATAAGCGCGAAGAACACAATCCACAGGGAGCACAGCACTTTCACGGCGGTGCTGTTGGGCGGCGGGGGAGGGCCATAGCGATTGGCGCCGGTATTGCCCGGTACGACCATGATCACCAGCGGAAAGAAACTGCCCACGAACGGCACCAGGTTCAGCAACCAGAGCCAGCCCGACCAGCCGATATCGTGCAGACGCTGAACGCTGAACAGAATGCTGACAATCAGGAAGGCGATAAACAGGAAGAAGGCGAAGATCCCGCCGATGATCAGGCCGGTAGTGGAGTCGCCCGCGACCAGCCCCAGAGCCAGCAGAGCGAACACGCCAACAATTGGCAAGGTCACCAGACTCAGCACCATTGTCCACGCCAGAAAGCGCAGGCGTCCGATTCGGCCTTCGACGCTGAACGGCTTGAGCGTGGCGAACGCTGACAGACTTTCGCCAACACTTGCGCGAGGCGGTGCATACGGCGAGTCCGGTTCGGCCACAACGGCGGTGTGCTCATGGACGTCCGCCAGGTTCAGCTCGATTGCCGTTTCAGCTTCGATGCGTGCATCAATTCCGGTTTTGCTCAGCGCTTGCAGATAGGCCTGCGCATCGCTGTGGGACAAATCACGCTTGAGTGCGACGCTGCGACCGCTGAACAGGCGTTCGATCGCGGCCACATCGCTTTTGAACAGATCTGCCAAATTGAGTTTGGCAGTGGTGATATCGACACCGGGCTGTAGAGCTCCGTCGAACACGATCTTGTAACGGGGTTCGCTCATGGCCGAGGCATCCTTGTCGCGAATAGATTGAAAGGTCAGCAGTGTAAGGCCAGTCGATTGGGGCTGGCCTGATTTTTCTTAGCGTGGCCAGCGTTGCGGTAGCTGGGCTGCGCGTTCCTGTGCCTGGCGATACTCGGCGTCCAGCCGTGCGATCAATTGATCCACGCTCGGCAGGTCATCGATCTGCCCTACGCCTTGACCGGCCGACCACACAGTCTTCCAGGCTTTGGCTTCATCATTGATCGGCTTGAGCTTGTCACCGAAATTGACTTCACCCTTGCCTTGCAGAGCCGCCATATCGAAACCGGCCGCCTCCAGGCTCTGACGCATAAAACTCGCCGGCACTCCCGACACCGCTGGAGTATGGATGATGTCCGTAGCCTTGGCTGTCAGCAGCATCTCCTTGTAGGCGTCAGGCGCATGACTTTCGGTGGTGCCGATAAATCGCGTACCGAAGTAGGCCAAATCCGCGCCGAGCAGCTGTGCGGCGAGAATCTCATGACCGTGGTTAAGACATCCCGCAAGCAGCAGGGTTTTATCGAAGAACTGGCGGATCTCGGCGATCAGCGCAAAAGGACTCCAGGTGCCAGCATGGCCCCCGGCGCCAGCCGCCACTGCAATTAACCCGTCGACACCGGCTTCGGCGGCTTTCTCGGCGTGGCGGCGGGTGGTCACGTCGTGGAAGACCAGGCCACCATAGCTATGTACCGCGTCGACCAGTTCCTTCACCGCGCCGAGGCTGGTGATGACGATCGGCACTTTGTGTTCGACGCAGATGTTCAGGTCTGCCTGCAAGCGCGGGTTGCTGTTGTGCACGATCAGGTTCACCGCGTACGGCGCCGGGTTGTCCAGTGTCGCCAGGCCCGCTTCGATTTGTTCCAGCCAGGCTTTGAATCCGCTGCTTTCGCGTTGGTTCAGCGCAGGAAAACTGCCGACCACGCCATTACGGCAGCAGGCGAGCACCAGCTCAGGGTTGGAAATCAGAAACATCGGCGCCGCCACTACAGGCAGACGCAGACGTTGTTCGAGCAAAGCGGGCAGCGACATTATGGATACCCCAAAGATCTGTAGTTGTAGAAGTTAGAACGGCTTGACCACGACCAGAATTACGATAGCCAGCAATATCAGAACCGGCACTTCATTGAACCAGCGATAAAAGACATGGCTGCGGGTGTTTTCGCCACGGGCAAAACGTTTTACTTGCGCGCCGCACATGTGGTGATAGCCGATCAGCAACACGACGAGGGTCAGCTTGGCGTGAATCCAGCCGCCCATGCTGAAGATGCTCGGGTTGAGGTAGATCAGCCAGCCGCCGAAGATTAGTGTGGCGATCATCGCCGGGCCCATGATGCCGCGATACAGCTTGCGTTCCATTAAGCTGAAGCGTTCTTTGCTGATCGTGTCTTCGCTTTGCGCGTGATACACGAACAGACGCGGCAAGTAGAACAGCCCGGCAAACCAGCAAACGATGCTGACAATGTGAAAAGCTTTGATCCATAGATAGAGCATTTTTAGTTATTCCAGGTTCACGGTAAGCCGGATAGTAGAGGCTTGAGCGTCCGCACGTCACCTTGACGGTTGTCGCAGGGCCGCGCGGCCCCTATTATCGACGGCTTTCCAGTGGGTTCTTTGAGGGCAGGTTATGGTCAAGGTCGGTATCGTCGGCGGCACGGGTTACACCGGTGTCGAACTGCTGCGTCTGTTGGCGCAGCATCCGCAGGCAGAAGTGGTGGTGATCACTTCCCGATCCGAGGCCGGTCTGGCCGTGGCTGACATGTACCCGAACCTGCGCGGACACTACGACGGCCTGGCCTTCAGCGTCCCGGACATCAAGACCCTTGGCGCTTGTGACGTGGTGTTTTTCGCCACGCCGCACGGTGTGGCTCACGCATTAGCCGGTGAATTGCTGGCGGCGGGCACCAAGGTCATCGACCTGTCAGCAGACTTCCGTCTGCAAGATGCTGAAGAGTGGGCCAAGTGGTACGGTCAGCCGCACGGCGCACCGGAGTTGCTGGACGAAGCGGTTTACGGTCTGCCGGAAGTTAATCGCGAGCAAATCAAGAAGGCTCGCCTGATCGCGGTACCGGGTTGCTATCCGACCGCTACCCAGTTGGGTTTCCTGCCATTGCTCGAAGCCGGTCTGGCGGATACTTCGCGTTTGATCGCTGACTGCAAATCCGGTGTCAGTGGTGCCGGTCGCGGTGCGGCTGTCGGCTCGCTGTACTCCGAGACATCGGAAAGCATGAAGGCCTACGCGGTGAAAGGTCACCGTCACCTGCCGGAAATTCGGCAGGGCCTGCGTCGCGCAGCGGGCAAGGATGTCGGTCTGACCTTCGTTCCGCACCTGACCCCGATGATTCGTGGCATCCACTCCACGCTCTACGCGACGGTGGTTGATCGCTCGGTGGATCTGCAGGCGCTGTTTGAAAAGCGCTATGCCAACGAGCCGTTCGTCGACGTGATGCCGGCCGGCAGCCATCCGGAAACCCGTAGCGTGCGTGGCGCCAACGTTTGCCGTATCGCCGTTCACCGTCCGCAGGATGGCGATCTGGTAGTGGTGCTGTCGGTGATTGATAACCTGGTCAAAGGCGCGTCGGGTCAAGCGGTGCAGAACATGAACATCCTGTTCGGGTTGGACGAGCGTTTCGGTCTGTCCCACGCCGGTATGCTGCCGTAACACTTTAAGTCGCATAGCAAAAAGGCCCGTCGAACGGGCCTTTTTGCATTGTGAACAGCTCGTCGGCTTTATTGATATACCGTAACAATAGTTGACCGATTTTCTAGGACAAGCGGATAATGCGCGTCATCACGCATTATGGCGGCGTAACGCCGGGAGATAGTCAGCATGAGCGTCGAATCCTTCACCCCCACGGCTTTGCAATTCACCCACGGTGCCGCGCACAAGGTGAAGAGCCTGGTCGATGAAGAGGGGAATGATCGCTTGAAGCTGCGCGTATTCGTTACGGGCGGCGGTTGTTCGGGTTTTCAGTACGGTTTCACCTTCGATGAGGATGTGGCCGAGGACGACACCATCGTCGAGCGCGAAGGCGTGAGTCTGGTGGTAGATCCGATGAGCTTCCAGTACCTGGCCGGTGCTGAAGTGGACTACCAGGAAGGTCTGGAAGGTTCGCGTTTCGTGATCAAGAACCCGAACGCCACCACGACATGTGGTTGCGGGTCTTCGTTCTCGATCTGATCGCACTGCGCTTCAGATAACAAAACGCCGCAGAGCCTTACGGTTCTGCGGCGTTTTGCTGTGCGTGATGTTTAAGCGGGGTAGATTGCTCCCAGTATCCGCAAGCCGCGGGCGCCGGTAACGCTTGGACGGTTGGCAGCGATGCCTTCGAGGCAGCAATGGGCCAGCCAGGCAAAGGCCATGGCCTCGACCCAGTCCGGTTCAACGCCGTGAGTGGCGGTGCTGGCGACCGTTGTGTTTGGCAGCAGGTCGGCCAGACGCTTCATCAGTGTGGCGTTGTGCGCGCCGCCGCCGCAGACCAGCAGTTCCTGAGTATCAGTCTGAGCGTTTTGCAGGGACTCGACGATGGTTAGTGCCGTCAACTCGAGCAGCGTTGCCTGCACGTTTTCAGCAGCGAAGGTCGGTAGGCGGGAGAGATGCTGCTCCAGCCAAGGTAGGTTGAACACTTCCCGTCCGGTGCTTTTCGGGCCTTTGGTCAGGAAGAATGGGTCACTGAGTAGTGCTGCCAGCAAGGTCGGCTCAACCGTGCCGGTTTTGGCCCAGTCACCATTGCGATCGTAGTTGTTACCGAGCTGCTGGTGAATCCACGCATCCATCAGAACGTTCCCCGGTCCACAGTCGAAACCGGCTACAGGCTTCGTCGGCTCTATCAGACTGAGATTACTGAAACCGCCGACATTCAGGACTGCCTGGTTACCGGTACGCTCTTCAAACAAAGCTTCATGGAACGCAGGAACCAATGGAGCGCCTTGGCCGCCGGCGGCGACATCGCGGCTGCGGAAGTCGCTGACTACTGTGATACCGGTCAGCTCAGTCAACAGAGCGGGGTTGCCAATCTGCACAGTGAAACCGCGTGCCGGCTCATGGCGGATGGTCTGGCCGTGGCTGCCAATTGCCCGAATGTCTCGTGGTTTGAGCTGCTGCTGATCGAGGAGGGTATGAATGCCCTGCGCCGCGAGCTCTACCCAGTTCTGCTGGGCAATTGCCGAGCGGGCGATTTCGTCAGGGCCGCTGGCGCACAAGCCAAGCAGCTCCGTGCGCAGGGATTCAGGCATGGGAATGTAGTGCGTGGCGATCAGTTTGATCGCCGAGGTCTGTTCGATCAGGGCAATGTCCAGACCGTCGAGACTGGTTCCGGACATCACGCCGATATACAGGGCCATGGCTTAACGCTTGCTCGAAGCCAGCATGGTGGCCTTCTCTTGATCCATGCGCGCCATCAGCGGTTGGCTCTGTGCGAGGAAGCGAGCGCGTTCGGCTTTGGCAATCGGGTCAGCCATTGGCAACTTCTGGCCCAGCGGATCTACGTGAACGCCGTTGACCTGGAACTCATAGTGCAAGTGTGGGCCGGTGGACAGGCCGGTGGTGCCGATGTAGCCAATCACTTGGCCCTGTTTCACGGTACCGCCAGTCTTCACGCCCTTGGCGAAGCCTTGCATGTGGCCATACAGCGTACGGTAGGTGTTGCCGTGCTGGATGATAACGGTGTTGCCGTAGCCGCCACGGCGGCCGGCGAGCAGCACTTTACCGTCCCCGGCAGCCTTGATTGGCGTACCGCGTGGCGCAGCGTAGTCAACGCCTTTGTGAGCGCGGATCTTGTTCAGGATCGGATGCTTGCGGCCCATCGAGAACTTCGAGCTGATGCGGGCGAAGTCCACCGGCGTACGGATGAACGCCTTGCGCATGCTGTTGCCATCGGCGGTGTAGTAGCTGCTGTTGCCTTGCTTGTTTGTGTAACGCACGGCGGTGTAGGTCTTGCCGCGGTTGGTGAAGCGGGCGGACAGGATCGGACCATTACCGACCGCTTTGCCGTTGACTACTTTCTGCTCGTAGATCACATCGAATTCATCACCCTGGCGGATGTCCTGAGCGAAGTCGACGTCGTAGCCAAAGACGCTGGCCATATCCATGGTCAGGCTGTGGGAGAGGCCGGCGCGGGCTGCGGATTGTGAAAGCGAACTGTTGATTACGCCATGGACGTAAGCAGTGCGGACGGTCGGTTTTGCGGTAACCCGGTTGAAGGCATAGCCCTTGTCATTCTTGGTCAGGGTAATGGTTTCGACGTCGCTGACCTTGCTGTGCAGGCTGGTCAGTTGGCCTTGCGGGTTCAATTCGAATTCGAGTTTCTGGCCGTGTTTGAGCTGGCTGAACTGTTTGGCTTGCTTGTCGCTGGCCAGAACTTCGTGGACGGAGGCCGCCGGCAGGCCGACCTTTTCGAACAAGGTCGACAAAGTATCGCCCTTAGCGACGATGACTTCACGATGCCCGGGGGCTTTCGGTGTTTCAGCGATTGGCGCAGGTACGGCCTCTGCGGTTTGTGCGGTGCTTTCGTCAGTGTTTTCGATTTGAGCAAACGGAGAAGCTACTGGCTCATTTGTGGCTTGAGTGGCGTCAGCAGCGTCTTGATCTTGTGTCAGTTGTTCAGCAGGACTTTCCAGTTCAAGGCTCAGGGTCGTCTTTTTGGCTTCAACATCACTGGAAGGGAATACCAGGAGTGCCAGGCTGAGAAGGGCGGCGATTCCACTTGCGGCAAGCAGGTGGGTCTTCGGGTAAAGCGGCGGCGCTTTAGACGGTTCTGTGGTCATAGGTAATTTTGACTTTGAAAAATGATGAATTGGAAAAGATGAATGACATGATGAAGATGAAATAACTGTATAAAATATAACCAAATCATCTCTGAAGCAAGTCTACAGACATCGTGTCTGTGGATTGGTGTCCGTGCGCCGGGCAAAACTTGTAATTGGTGCGCGATCTTGTATGGTTGGTTCCCTTTGAATCTGAGCCTTGCGGGTCTGTTATGAAGTCGGTTGAAGAGCAGCTAGCGCTGATTAAACGTGGTGCGGAAGAACTGTTGGTCGAGTCCGAGCTGATCGAGAAGCTCAAGCGCGGCCAACCGCTGCGTATCAAGGCTGGTTTCGATCCGACCGCTCCGGATCTGCACTTGGGTCACACGGTGCTTATTAATAAGCTGCGCCAGTTCCAGGAGCTGGGGCATCAGGTGATCTTCCTTATAGGTGACTTCACCGGGATGATCGGTGATCCGAGCGGCAAGAGTGCTACGCGTCCTCCGTTGACTCGCGAGCAGGTTCTGGAAAATGCCGAGACTTACAAGACTCAGGTTTTCAAGATTCTCGATCCGGCGAAAACTGAAGTCGCGTTCAACTCCACCTGGATGGATAGGATGGGGCCGGCGGATTTCATTCGCCTGACTTCGCAGTACACAGTCGCGCGCATGCTTGAGCGTGATGACTTCGACAAGCGCTATACCACCAATCAGCCAATCGCTATTCACGAGTTCCTCTATCCGCTGGTTCAGGGTTACGACTCGGTGGCTTTGCGTGCGGACGTTGAGTTGGGCGGTACCGATCAGAAGTTCAACTTGCTGATGGGGCGTGAGTTGCAGCGTGGATATGGTCAAGAGGCTCAATGCATTCTGACCATGCCGCTGCTCGAAGGTCTGGATGGCGTGAAGAAGATGTCCAAGTCGTTGGGCAACTACGTGGGTATCCAGGAGGCGCCGGGTGTCATGTACAGCAAGCTGGTTTCTATTCCGGATGCGTTGATGTGGCGTTACTTCGAGTTGCTCAGCTTCCGCTCGATGGATGAGATCAATGCGCTGCGTGCTGATGTAGAGGCCGGTGCCAATCCGCGTGACGTCAAAATCAAACTGGCGGAAGAGATCGTCGCGCGCTTCCATGGTGAGGAGGCTGCGGCCAATGCTCACCGCGCGGCGGGTAACCGTATGAAGGATGGTGAGTTGCCTGATGATCTGCCAGAGATCGAGTTGGCTTCCG
This sequence comes from Pseudomonas chlororaphis, assembly GCF_000783395.1. Classification (GTDB taxonomy): domain Bacteria; phylum Pseudomonadota; class Gammaproteobacteria; order Pseudomonadales; family Pseudomonadaceae; genus Aquipseudomonas; species Aquipseudomonas chlororaphis_H. The sequence goes on from NZ_JSFK01000012.1 coordinate 170,989, forward strand.
CTGAGGATATGCCGATAGCTGCTGTCCTTAATAAGGCGGGGCTGGTCAAGAACTCGGCGGCGGCGCGTGACCTGTTGGCTTCCGGGGGGGTGCGTGTCGATGGTGAAGTGGTTGATCGCTCCTTTATATATGTACTGGGCGCGACCCACGTTTGTCAGGCAGGCAAGAAGGCTTTTGCGCGTATCACGCTGAAATCTGAGTGATATCGAAAATAAGTGTTGACGGCGAATTTCAGATGTCTATAATTCGCCCCACTTCCGGCGCAGTCGAAACGGAAAACTCCTTGAGATTCAATGAGTTATGTAGTTTTCGGCAGTGAGTTGCTTCAGTTTATCGAAGCCGAAAGGAAGTTGAAAAAGAGGTGTTGACAGCAGCGTGTAACGCTGTAGAATTCGCCTCCCGCTGACGAGAGATCGGAAGCGCAAGTGGTTGAAGTTGTTGAAGAATTCTTCGAAAGCTTCTGAAAATAATCACTTGACAGCAAATGAGGCTGCTGTAGAATGCGCGCCTCGGTTGAGACGAAAGATCTTAACCAACCGCTCTTTAACAACTGAATCAAGCAATTCGTGTGGGTGCTTGTGGAGTCAGACTGATAGTCAACAAGATT
>NZ_JSFK01000013.1 GCF_000783395.1 Pseudomonas chlororaphis
ACTCAGCCTTCCGACGTCGCCTTACAGATCAAAAGCCGCAGCCGAGCTAACGCTCATCCTGTTGAGTGGTGAGGAGCACAGCGTGCTCGGCTTTGATTCTGTGGTAGGGCTGCCCCTCACCCCAGCCCTCTCCCGAGGGAGAGGGAGCCGATTTTCGGGCGTTTCAAAACCTGAGTTCAACTCGATATCGCACGTCGGCGCACCTCCCCCAAACACCGCAGTCAGTTCCCTCTCNNGGCTAGGGTGAGGGGCTCTTGATCTGGCTTTTGATCTGGCTTTGGCTTTCGATCTTTTGCCCCTTCGGCAGGCCGAGCGGAGGTGTTCATCCGGGGGTAGGCGCGTAGCGCCGTGCGGCGCAGCCGCATTCATCGAGAGGAGGTGCAGCGAAGCAAACCGTAGGCGATGCCCCCGGATGGACACCGTAGCGAGGGAACACTGAGCCTCAGCGAAGTGCCGTACGCCGGGGCAAAGCCTTTTGGGTTACCTTTTCGGCGTTTGGAAAAGGTGACTCGCTGTAAGAGCGAAACCGTCAGCGGCAACACCCGCAGCAACGGATATGCCCCCAATCCCAGTCCCAATCCCAAACAAAATCAAAAGATCGCAGCCTGCGGCAGCTCCTACACTGGGTGTTAAGGCTTGCCCATCAAGCCCCAGACAACCACCATCCAAGGAGTCTGTCCCATGCCCGATAGAAAATGCGATTGCCCCGGATGCAAGTGCACAATCAAGGAAGGCGAGCATTCCTACGCAGTTCACGGCAAACACTATTGCTGCGAGGCCTGCGCCCACCACCACAAGAGTGGCGAGGAATGCTCAAGCAAAGGCTGCCACTGCGCGCATCCCAAATAACAGCACCCATAAAAAAGTGGAGCCTAATCAGGCTCCACTTCCAGTTTCAGGCTCTCATCATCCAGCCGCTCCGCATGCCGCACCGTACCTTGCAGCCGTCGCCCTTCAACCCTGACCACCACGGTTTTCGCCTGATCAAGGTCCTCCGGCAGCGGTGCCGGCACCCGCAGCGCAAAGCGATACGGATCATCCTCGACCGCCTCCAGCCCAACGCGGCAGTCCACACTTTTGGTGATCCGCCCGAACAGCGTATCAAGGCCGTAGTCCAGATGCGCCGGGCTGATGATGTTGCTCATGGTGCATTCCCCCGAATGATGCCGATCGCCAGGCAGAGCTTAGCTGGTCGGTCGCCACACGACGTTTTCCACGCCGAATTTTTCCGCCATCGGTTTGCTGGTCTTCTGCACCTTCTCACGGCCGAAGCGCGGGATGCGGCCGACCCCGGCGTCGCAGCTCGCCCAGTGCCACGCCTCGGCGTTGTCCATTTTGTCCGAGCGGATAATGAACGACTTGGGCGTGCCATGAAGGGTGTATTCGATGACATAGAGTTTTGCGTTGTTCATAAAGCCCGTATTCCTCCCTGTGGTAATAGAGGGATCGCGGCGCACCGGGAAAATTCACTCGGATTGTCCGACGGTATCTATCGTTGGCGACGCCGTTTCGCACTGGTTACCATGGTGTTCCCGCCAAGCCCAATGAATGCTCGCCATGGCCCTTGCCGCACCCCCTGATCTCAGCGATACCGATGTGCCCGTGCAACCGTTGGCGCGTACCTATCCGCGTGGCTTGTTTATCGAGCCGCATGAGCATGTCTGGGGGCAGTTGCTGTATGCCATGAGCGGGGTGATGTGGGTAGAAACCCCGCACGAGGCGTTGGTGGTGCCGCCGCAACGCGCGGTGTGGTTGCCGCCGGGTGTGCCGCACGGGATTCGCGTGGTGTCGGATCTGCAGATGCGCAATATCTACTTGCGCCCGGCGTTGGCGGCGACGCTGGATCAAACGGTGCAGGTGATCGAGGTCGGCGGTTTGTTGCGCGAGTTGATCGTCGGCCTGGTGGAACAGGGTGATAGCGGTGATCCGGCGTATTACGAAGCGCTGGTCGGGTTGGCCTTGCTGGAGCTGAAACGCGCACGGCGTTCACAGTTGAAGATCCCGATGCCGGATGACTCCGACCGGCGCTTGATGAGCCTGTGTCAGGCGGTGATGGCGGCGCCGTCGCTGGAGATTCCATTCGAGCAGCATGCAGAAAATGCCGGGGCCAGCGTGCGCACGTTGGCGCGGTTGTTCAAGGACAGCCTCGGGATGGGCTTCGCCGAGTGGCGGCGGCAGGTGCAACTGGCGACGGCGGTGGCAGAGTTGATTCAGGGCGTGGCGGTGAGTGTGATTGCCCGGGAGCTCGGCTACTCGCCCAGCAGTTTCAGTGACATGTTCCGCCGCGAACTTGGCGTGGCGCCCTCACAATTCACTCTGTAACGACGCTATATCCTGAACCTACACAGAACCTTGTGGGAGCTGGCTTGCCAGCGATGACGTCAGCACATCCAGCATCATCGTCTTAGACAATCCGCTATCGCTGGCAAGCCAGCTCCCACAGGGTTTTGTGGTGACTGTGGCTGGTTTGTCCGAAATTCAGAAGTCCTTGGCCGATGCCAACCTCGCCGACTCCCTAAACTTTGCCCATTCCTTTCCACGGGCGGAGTTGCTCCCCATGAATTACCTGATTTCGCTAGCCATCGGTCTGGGCGTCGGCCTGCTGTACGGCGCGCTGGATTTCCGTTCTCCGGCGCCACCGGCCATCGCGTTGGTCGGTTTACTCGGCATGCTGGCCGGTGAGCAGCTGTGGCCGATGGGCCGGCAACTGGTGTCTGGCTGGTTGTCCTGAATTCCCTTTTCTCCTTCGGTGGATGTGTTCATGAAAGCTCTGCAATTCGATAAAACCGGCGACCTGTCTTCCCTGCGCTTCGTCGAGGTGCCGACCCCTGTTCCTGGCGCAAGCGAAGTGTTGGTGCAGATCAAAGCGGCAGGTCTGAATCCGAGCGACGTGAAGAACGTCCTCGGCCGCTTCCCATACACCACGCTGCCACGGATTCCCGGTCGGGATTTCGCCGGTGTCGTCGTCGAAGGCCCGCAGGGCTTGATCGGTCAGGAAGTCTGGGGAACAGGTCGTGAACTGGGCTTTTTCGCCGATGGCTCCCACGCAGAGTTCGTCAAACTGCCGGCCAGCGGCGTGGCGCGCAAACCGTCGCACCTGAGTTTCACTCAGGCGGCCAGCCTCGGCGTGCCGTACACCACGGCTTGGGATGCTTTGGAACGTAGCCTCGTAACGGCCGAAACGCGTTTGCTGGTGATCGGCGGCGGGGCAGTAGCGACCGCAGCATTGGCGCTGGCGAAAGTGCGCGGTGCGCAGTTGCTGGCAGCGGCGCGTCGCCCCGAGCAGGTCGCGGATTTGCAGGCGCAGGGTTATCAGACGATTCAACTGGATAAGCCCGAAGACCTTGGCGCGCAGGTCAACGCTGTGTATCGCGGTGGCGCTGATGTGATTTTCGACACCACTGGTTTCTGGCTGCCGGCTTCGGTGGCGGCATTGGCCACGTTCGGACGGATCGCGATCATCGCCGCGCCGGTGGACGGGCATGTGCAACTGCCGGCACTGGCGCTGTATCGCAAGGGCGGTTCGGTGGTCGGGATCAATTCGTTGTTGTATGGCGTTGAAGCGTGTGCAGCGATGCTTGAGCAGTTTGGTCGGTTCTTCGATGAAGGCTCACTGCCTTTGCCGCAAGGGTTGGTCGAGGTGCCGTTGGCCGAGGGCCTCGCGCGCTACTCCGACGTCAATCAGGGCAGCGGCGACAAGATCATCCTTATTCCCTGATACACCTTAGATCTCCTTGACACCTAGCAAACTGTGGGAGCCGGCTTGCCAGCGATAGCGTCAGTTCAGGCAACTTCTTCTTTGCCTGTTCCGCCGCCATCGCTGGCCCCACAGGGATTTTCGGTGTTCTTAAGAGGCGGGGACGCCGTTTTCCCAGGCTGACCAGTTTTTCAGGATGTCCTGCACCAACGGATTACCCGTGCGATAGAGGTTTTCCAGCGCCGGCACGAAGCCGCCCTGATCGGCGTATTTCAGCAAGTTGTCCACTTCACTGCCGCCCGGCTCCGGGCGGTCAAAGTCGGAGCCGGCGCGCACCACGGCCAGACGTTGCACATCGACCAGACCTTCGCGACTGGCGCGCAGCAGAGCCTCATAGGTCGAGTTGTCTTCCTGCTGCGTCGTACAGTATTCGCCCTTGTTGTCGGTCAGCAGTTTGGTCCAGACCTCGGCCCGTTCGCTCAGGCGCGTGCCGGAAAACCAGGTGTTGCCCGCCAGTGTGTCGCAGCGCGTCACCACCGGTGGCTGATTGGCCGGGGCCGACGGATATTTCAGGCGCCACGCTGCCGATTCCTTGCTCTCGCTCAGTTCGATCTTGTGGCTCAGGGCAAAGGCCTTGGTCTGCAGCTTCGGGTTGAGTTCGAACACTTCGGTCTTGTAGTCCAGCGGCGGTTTCTCGTTCGGCCCCTTGGTGTTGATGCCCAGATAGCCGGTCGGCCAGGTCGACGGCGCATCACGCGAATCGATCTCCCATTGCGTGCCGAATTCCACCAGATAATGCGCCCACGCAGCCGTGCCGATGGTTCCGTGTTTCGGGCTGATGCCGGCAATGCCAGCGATCAGGAAGTAGCTTTTACGCAGGTCGAATTTCGGCGACAGTGCCAACGCCAATGTCGAAGCGGCGGCGTTGGTCTGGCCCATACCGGTGGTCAGCAGGCAGACCTGCTGCGTGTTGCAGCGGATGCTCGGGTACTCGGCGGACAGGCCCGGCACGCGGATTTCCTGCTTCAGTTCCAGGCGGTCGATCCAGTGTTGCGCCTCGGGGGCGAACATGGTGATCAGCACGACTTTCGGTTGAATCGGCGCCTCTGCCGCCCACGCGGTGGAGGAGAGCAGGGCCGCACCGGCCAAGGTCAAACGCATCATTGCTTGCATGAAAAACTCCTTGATTCAGAACTGATAACCGACGCCGGCGTAGTAACCCCAGCCATTGGAACGCGCACGGAAATTACCGTCGCCAAAATTCAGCTCGCTGCCATCCTCCCAATTGCCGCCGTTGTGGAAATAACGGCCGACCAGGGTGAAGCGTAGGTGCGTGAACGAGTAGAGCAGGACGTTGGTCGCCACCGTCGCATTGGCCGTGCGTGCCGGGTTGTCCTTGTGAATGTCCGAGCCGAAATCGAAGTTGGTGAAACCGATGTAGGTCAGCGAGGCGCCGTTGCTGAATTTGTCGATCGGCACGATGTACTTGAGCTGCGCGCGATAGCCGTCCCAGGAATACTCATTGCTGGCGCCGTAGTTTTCCCACTGATAGCGACCGTAGAGGTTGGCCGACAGGTTGACCCGCGAATGCGTGTCGATGTCGGTGCCGAAACCGCTGTACAGGGTGTTGGCGCGGTTCTCTTTGCGGCTGCCGTGGTCGTAGATCCAGTCGAACGCCACATACCATTCCTTGAACGGACCGATGGCCAGGCTGCGGCCGGCGAGGTAGTCGATGGAGATGCGCGGTTCGTGCTCCATGAACACCGGCGAGCCGTGATCCCACACGCCTTTGTCGTGGCTGTTGCCGATATTGAAGATCTTCGGGATGTCGACGTAGCCGTACAGTTCGAACGGGCCTTTGCGGCCGAAGTACTCGTACTCCAGATAGATGTCATCGGCCGGTTGCGGGCCGAAACTGATGTCTTTGCTGCCAATCAACATCAGGTCCTGGTTGTACCAGTCCGACAGATAGGCGCCTTTTTTCGGTGGGCTGGCTTCGGGGCTGAGGGCTTCGCCCTGGGCGGATTCTTCCTTGGCGGCCGGTTGCGCCACAGCGCTGTGGCTGAGAAGTCCGGTAACGCCGGTCAGTAGCAAGGAAACAGCAAACGTGCACGAGAAAGGTGCGCGAAAAGGGCATGCAATGGCCATTCAAAGTCCTTTTTTGCGGATCGAGGCCCGTGTTCCGTGGGCTTGTACGGTTTTGTTACGAAAACGTTGGTATTGACGTTACGCAAACGTTTGCACAAGGCGTACCAAAACCTTCAAAGGGCTGAAAATTCTGTCCTTTTTCAGTATTTCCTGATGGATCGGTCAAGCGCGGGTTTGCAGAACCTGCGGTTCCCTGTGGGAGCGAGCTTGCTCGCGAAGGCGGGGCATCAGAAAAGTATCCGCAAGCTGACACAACGCATTCGCGAGCAAGCTCGCTCCCACAGTTTTTAATCTCTTTACAGGCAATGAATGCGGGCTGAAACGCCGATTCCAGACGCCTCTAGTATTAAAGTATTAACACCATTTAATCCGTGCCCCATTGCCGGGCGTCTACTAGCGTTGTCCCCAATAACTCGGTTTTGTGATGACCGTCGCAGTCTTGATTCGCGTGTGGAATAAGCACGTCTCTGCGCGCCCTCAAGGAAGAAATTGGCCACGACAAGGAGTAGCCCGTGGAAGCAAGGTTTGGTGTCGCCCTCGTTTCGCGCTTTTCCCCTCTTTCCCTTGCTGTGCATCTGAGTGTCGCCGGGCTGTTGTTCGGCGGCGTCAGCGCACCTGCGCTGGCCACGTGCTCCACGGCCGGTTCAATCGTGACGTGTACGGGAGTGCCACCACTGCCACTGGTTCCCAACGACTTTGCCAGTGCTTCTAACAACCTGACGGTCAACGTCAACAGCGGCGCGCAGATGAATGCGACCCTTGGCGGGCATGTCATGGACCTGACGGGGGTCAACATTACCCTGAACAACTCCGGCATCATGGATCCGGCAGTGCTCGGTCTGGTGTCGGTTTTGAGTGGCGGGGCATTCATCGGCAGCGGCGCTACCAGCACGGTCAGCGTGCTCAACAATGCTGGCGCGATCATGCGTGGCACCGGGATGTTGCTGGGGCTGAACCTGACGAGCATCGATGGCTTGGCCCTTTCGGTTAACAACGCAGCAGCGGGCACCACCAGCATCACCAACAACGGCACCATCACCTCGACAGGACTCTCGATCGGCGGCATCACGTTGGCGGATACCCCGGTGATCGGCGTCTACGGTGGTTCGCAGGTCAACATGACCAACAGCAACACCGGTGTGATCAACGGCAGGATCGCCTTCGAAACCTCGGCGGCGGGCAACACCTTCACTAACGCCGGTGCGATTACCGGCGGTGTGTCGATGGGCGCGGCGAGCACCAACACCTTCACCGCGGTGACCGGTTCTTCGGTGCAGGTCGGTGACGGTGTGCAAGTCAGTGTCGGGCTTGGCGGCCTGATCAACATCAACCTGACGTTCGCTCCGACCGGCACGGTCGATGGTGGTTTGGGCGGCACCAACAGTCTGATCCTGCAAAACCCGGCCGGCGTCGGCGGCGGTATCACCGGGACTGGCACGGCCTCGAGCGCCACCTACGTCAACTTCAACAACCTGACCCTCAACAGTGGCACCTGGACCTTGCAGGGGCCATTGGTCAGCGGCGCGACCACGCTCAACGGCGGTATCGCGAATTTCAACAACAACGCCACGTTCGGCAGCGGCGTAATCACCTCCAACGGCGGGATCCTGCAGGCCAGTAACGCCGGGTTGAACATCAGCAATCTGATCTCCCTCGGCGCCGGCGGCGTGACGGTGCAAGGCACTAACGCGACCACGCTGAGCGGGGTGATTTCCGGCAGCGGTGGCCTGACCAAACTCGACGCCAGCCAGTTGAACCTCAGCGCTGCCAACACCTATCTGGGCAACACCACGCTCAATGGCGGCACCGTGCAGGTGAGCAACAATCAGGCGTTCAGCACCGGCACGCTCAATGTGACCGGCGCGACGACCCTGAGCGCACCGGGCACGATCAGCCTGGCCAATGCCATCAGCCTCGGCGGCACATTGACCGCCGGCGGCACTGGCGCGCTGACCCTTGGCGGTTTGATCAGCGGCAGCAGCGGCCTGACCAAAACCGGCAGCGGCAGCCTGACCGTCAGTGGCGTCAACAGCGGTTTCACCGGCACCACCACCCTGAGCGCCGGCAGCCTGCTGGTGACCAACAACAACTCGCTGGGCAGCGGCGCGCTGAACACGGCCGCCGGTACCAGTCTCGACAGCACCGCCAACGTCACTCTGGCCAACGACATCGCGATGACCGGCGCGCTCAACGTGCTCGGCAGCAATGCGCTGAGCCTCGGCGGTGTGTTGTCCGGAACCGGCGGGATTACCAAATCCGGCAGCGCCAGCCTGACCCTGAGCGGCAACAACACCAACAGCGGCAACACGCTGCTCAACGCTGGCAGCCTGTTCGTCGGCAGCAACACCGCGCTGGGGACCGGCGCGCTGAATGCGGCGGCGGGCACCACGCTGGATGCGACCACAGCGGTGACATTGGCGAATGCCGTCGCACTGACGGGAGGCGTGACCATCGGTGGCACGCAGGCGTTGGGCTTGAGCGGTGTCGTCAGCGGCGCCGGCAACTTGATCAAAAACGGCACGGCGAACCTCAGCCTCAGCGGCAACAACACCTTCTCCGGCGGTACCGCGCTGAATGCAGGGACGCTGATTGTCGGCTCCAACACCGCGCTGGGCACCGGTGCTTTGACCACGGCGGCAGGCACCACCCTCGACGCCAGCACCGCAGTTGCACTGACCAACGCAGTTTCCCTTGGCGGTAACCTGACTGTCGGCGGCAGCGCCAACCTGACCCTCGGCGGCATCGTCAGCGGCAGCGGCGGGCTGACCAAAAACGGCGCGGCCAACTTGATCCTTAATGGCGCCAACACCTTCCTCGGTGCCATCGCGTTGAACGCGGGCACGATTACGGCGGGTGCCAACGCGGCGCTCGGCAGCGGCAACATCACCGTTGGCGGCGTGGCAACTCTGGACAGCAATGCCGCAGTGACCCTGAACAACGCGGTCATTCTCAACAACAGCCTGGGGATAGGCGGCAGCAACGCGTTGACCCTCGGCGGGGTGATCAGCGGCGCCAGCCAACTGGTGAAAAACGGCGCCGCCAACCTCACGCTCAACGGCACCAACACCTACAGCGGCGGCACCACGCTGAATGCCGGCAGCCTGACCGTTGGCAACGGCGCAGCACTGGGCACCGGCGCCTTGTCGGTGGAAGGCGCGGGCACCCTCAACGGCAGCTCCGCCGTGACCCTCAACAATAACGTGATTCTCAACGCCAACCTCACCGCTGGCGGCGCCAACGCGCTGACCCTTGGCGGTGTGATCAGTGGCAGCAACGGCTTGATCAAAACCGGCGCGTCGAGCCTGACCCTCACCGGCAACAACACCTACACCGGCACCACGGCGCTGAATGCCGGTTCACTGATTGTCGGTTCCAGCACCGCCCTTGGCACCGGCACACTCAACGCCTCGAACGGCACCACCCTCGATGCCAGTACCGCCGCGACGCTGGCCAACAACGTCAACCTCGCCGGCACCCTGACTGTGGGCGGGACCAATGCGCTGACCCTCGGCGGCGTGGTCGCCGGTATCGGTGGACTGACCAAGAACGGCGCTGCCGACCTGACCCTCAGTGGCGCCAACACGTATTTTGGCAACACCGCGTTGAACACCGGCAAATTGATTGTCGGCAGCAACACCGCGCTGGGTTCCGGTACGTTGAACGCAGCGGCCAATACCACGCTGGACGCCAACACGGCGGTCAGCCTGAACAATGCCGTGGCACTCGCCGGTGCCTTGAACATCGGCGGCACGGCGAATATGACCCTGACCGGACTGGTCAGCGGCGCCGGTAGTCTGGTGAAAAACGGCGCGGCCAATCTGATTCTCAACGCCGCCAACAGCTACGCCGGCGGCACCACGCTGAACGCTGGCACACTGACCGTCGGCAACAGTTCGGCGCTGGGTTCCGGGGCATTGACCGTCGCAGGCGCCGCAACGCTGGACAGCAACTCGCCGCTGGTCAGCCTCAACAACGCGGTCGCATTGAACGCCGCGCTGACCGTGGGTGGCACGCAGAATCTCACCCTCGGCGGCATCACCAGCGGCACTGGCCAGTTGATCAAAAACGGCGCAGCCAACCTGACCCTCAACGGCAACAACAGCTTCAGCGGCGGCACCACGCTCAATGCCGGAACACTCACCTTGGGCAATGCCAACAGTCTGGGCAGTGGCGCATTGATCGTCGGCGGTGCGGCGACACTGGATAACAGTGCATCGTTCGGCATCGGCAACGCGATCACTTTGAACGCCGGGCTGACGGTTGCCGGCAACAACGATTTGAGCCTGAACGGCATCATCGACGGCGCCGGCAACTTGACCAAAAACGGTTTGTCAGACCTGACTCTGGCCGGCAACAACACCTTCACCGGTGCGCTGAATATCATCTCCGGCAGCGTTACCACCCTCAACAGCAACGCGCTGGGCAACACCGCCGGCGTCAACATCAGCGCCGGCGCCGGGCTGAATCTGGGCAGCAACGCCAGCCTCGGTGCGCTGACCGGCAGCGGCAGTGTGCAGCTCACCGGCAGCAATCTGCTGACCGTCGGCACCGGCAACGTCACCAGCATCTTTGACGGCGATCTCAGCGGCAGCGGCGGCCTGGTCAAAGTCGGCACCGGCACCTTGAACCTCACTGGCATCAACGGCATTACCGGCAACACCGCGATCGATGGCGGTATCGTGAATCTCACGGGTTCGCTGGGCAGTGCGCAAGTCAACGTCAATACCGGTGGCACGCTGACCGGTACCGGCTCTGCGCTCGGCGCGGTCAACATCAACAACGGTGGGCATCTGGCGTTGTCGTCGGGCAACACCTTGTCGGCGAGTGCTCTGACTCTTGGCGCCGGCAGCAACGTTGATGTGGCACTGGGCACACCGTCGACCGCGTCGCTGATGAACGTCGGCGGCAATCTCACCCTCGACGGCAATCTCAACGTCACCGATGCCGGTGGTTTTGGCGTCGGCGTGTATCGCCTGTTCAACTACACCGGCGCCCTGACCAACCTCGGTCTGGATGTCGCTAGCGTGCCGGTCGGTTACGGCCTCGGCGATCTGCTGGTGCAAACCGGCGTGGCTAATCAGATCAACATTCAAGTCTCCGCGCCGAACAGCAACATCCGTTACTGGGATGGCAGCCAGACCATCGCCAACGGCGTGGTCGATGGCGGCAGCGGCACGTGGAACGCGGTCGGCACCAACTGGACCGACGCCAACGGTTTGGTCAACCAGCCGTGGGCCGGCGACTTCGCGGTGTTCCAGGGCACTGCCGGCACGGTGACGGTGAACGGCACCCAAGCGTTTACCGGCATGCAATTCCTCACCGATGGCTACAACGTGGTCAACGGTGCGGCGGGGCAACTCACGGCGGTCAACGGCACCGGCGGCACCACTTCGTTGCGCGTCGATCCGGGCGTGACCGCGACCATCAATGCCAATATCGATGGCAGCGGCATTCTCAATAAACTCGACGCCGGCACCTTGGCGCTCGGCGGTGCCAACACCTATACCGGCGGCACACAACTGGACGGCGGCAAGATTATTGTCGGCAGCAACACCGCGCTCGGCACCGGAACGTTGACGGCGAATGCCGGTACGCAACTGGACAGCAACGCGGCGGTAACACTGGCCAACGCGGCGACGCTCAACGGCAACCTCACCGTGGTCGGCAGCAATGCACTGACCCTCAACGGCGTGATTGGCGGCACTGGCGGCCTGATCAAAACCGGCACGGCGAACCTGACCCTCGGCGGCAACAACGCCTTTCTCGGCCCGGTGGCGCTGAACGCCGGCGGACTGATTCTGGCGTCGAACTCGGCGCTCGGCTCCGGCACGTTGAACGCGGCGGGCGGCACCACGCTGGATGCGAGCACTGCAGTTTCGCTGAACAACGCGGTGAATCTGGCCGGCAATCTCGGCATTGGCGGCACGGCGGATCTGACCTTGTCCGGCACGGTCAACGGCGCCGGCAGCCTGAGCAAAAACGGCGCCGCCAACCTGACTCTCAGCGGCAATAACAACTTCCTCGGTGGCACCACCCTCAACGCCGGCACGCTGACCGCCGGCAGCAACTCGGCGCTGGGTCTGGGCAATCTCACCGTAGCCGGCGCCTCGGCGCTGGACAGCAACAGTGCGCTGAGCCTGGGCAACAACGTCGTGCTCAACGCCAACCTGAGCAACACCGGCAGCAACAATCTGACCCTCGCGGGTGTGGTCAGCGGCGCGGGTGGCTTGATCAAGGACGGCGCGTCGAACCTGACACTCAACGGCATCAACACCTTCACCGGCGGTACCACGCTGAATGCCGGCACGCTGACCCTCGGTACGGGCGCGTCTCTGGGCAGCGGCGCGCTGACCGTGGCCGGTGCTTCCACCCTCGACAATTCCGCGCCTCTGGTGCTGGCCAACAACCTCAGCGTCAATGCCAATCTGGCTCTGGCCGGTAACAACAACCTGACCCTTGGCGGTGTGATTGCCGGCGCCGGCACGTTGACCAAGAACGGTCTGGCCGACGTAACCCTGAGCGGCAACAACACCTTCAGCGGCACCTTCGATGTGGCGTCCGGCAGCCTGACCACACTGAGTGGCGCAGCGCTGGGCAACAACGCTACGGTCAATCTCGCGGGTGGCGCGGCGCTTAATCTCGGTGCTTCCGGCAGCCTCGCCAGCCTGACAGGCAGCGGCACGGCGCTGATTGGCACTGGCAATACGTTGAGCCTCGGTGGCAACAACGTCAGCAGCACCTTCGCCGGCATCCTCAGCGGCGACGGCAGCCTGAGCAAACTCGGCAGCGGCACCCTGACCCTCAGCGGCATCAGCGACCTGACCGGTGACACCAACGTCAACGCCGGCACCTTGCAGGTCAACGGCTCACTGGCCAGTGGCAACGTGCTGGTCAACAGCGGCGGCACCCTCGGTGGCAGCGGCACGTTGACCGGTGCCGTGACGGTGGCCGATGGCGGGCATCTGGCGGGCGTCACCGGCAGTACGCTGAGCGTCAGTTCGCTGCTGTTCAACGGCAATTCCAACTTCGACGTTGGCCTCGGCACACCGGTGTCCGGTGGCGGCAATGCGCTAGTCAGCGTCGGCGGTAACCTGACCCTCGACGGCACCCTCAATGTCAGCGACATCGGTGGTTTTGGCAGCGGCGTCTATCGCCTGATCGACTACACCGGCGGCCTGACCGACAACGGCATGCTCTTCGGCACACTGCCGGGCAGCGTCAGCCCGGGCGATCTGACCCTGCAAACTGCGCTGGCCAATCAGATCAACCTGCTGGTCACCGCACCGGGCGTCACCGTGCAGTTCTGGGACGGCAATCAACTGGTGGCCAACGGTTCTGTAGAGGGCGGCAGCGGCACCTGGGGCACCGGCACCACCAACTGGACCGACGTCAACGGCACCACCAACCAAGCCTGGACCAACAGCTTCGCGGTGTTCCAGGGCGCGGCCGGCACGGTCACCGTCAATGGCGCACAAACCATCACTGGCATGCAGTTCGTCACCGATGGCTACAGCCTGGTGAATGGCACGGCGGGCTCGCTGAATCTGGTCAACGGTTCGCTGGGCAATGCCACGGTGCGGGTTGACCCGAACGCCACGGCAACCATTGGCGTCGCACTCAACGGCAGCGGCACGCTGGGCAAATACGACACCGGTACGCTCGTGCTCAACGCGGCCAACGGCTACACCGGTGGCACCGCGCTCAACGGCGGCAAGATCGTGGTTGGCAACAACGCGGCGCTCGGCACTGGCGTATTGACTGCGGCGGACGGCACCGCGCTGGACAGTAATGCAGCCGTGACCTTGGGTAACGACGTGGTCGTCAACGGTGGTTTGACCGTTGCCGGTTCCAACGCCCTGACCCTCGATGGCGTGGTCAGCGGCAGCGGCAGCCTGATCAAGGCCGGCGCATCGAGCCTGACCCTCAACGGCAGCAACACTTACACCGGTGGTACTCAACTCGCCGGCGGTACGCTGATCCTCGGCAACAACAGTGCACTCAGCAGCGCTGCGCTTAACGTGACCGGTGACGGCACGCTCGACAGCACCTCGGCGCTGCAACTGGCCAACGCCATCAACCTTGGCGCGCAACTGACCCTCGCCGGCAACCAGAACACCACGCTGATCGGTGCGGTGACCGGCACCGGCAGTCTGCTGAAAAATGGTGCCGGTGATCTCGTCCTCAGTGGTGCCAACACCTACAGCGGCGGCACCACGCTGAACGGCGGCACGACGCGCGGTGATACCAGCAGCCTGCAAGGTGCGATCGTCAACAACGCGACGCTGACCTTCGAGCAAAACGCCGATGGCAGTTACACCGGCAATCTCACCGGCGCCGGTACGCTGAATAAAACCGGTACCGGTCAATTGCTCCTGACCGGCAACAACACCTTCACCGGCAACACCTCGGTGCAGGCTGGCAACTTGATCGTCAACGGTGTGCTCAACAGCGCCAACGTCAACGTTGCCAGCGGCGCGAGTATCGGCGGTGGCGGCCAGCTCGGTGGCGCCGTGCAACTGGCCAACGGTGCGACGCTGGCCGGTGGCGGCACCGCAACGCCGTTGTCAGTCGGTTCGCTGGCCCTGTCGTCGGGAACCAATCTGGACTTCAGCCTCGGCTCGGCGGCCAGTTCGACCACCGTGGTCAACGTCGCCGGCAACCTGACCCTCGACGGTACGCTGAACATCAGCAATGCCGGCGGTTTCGGCACCGGCGTCTATCAACTGTTCAGCTACGGCGGCAGCCTGACCGACAACGGTCTGGTGTATGGCAGCCTGCCGGTGTCGGCGGCCAATCTGACCCTGCAAACCGCCATCGCCAACCAGATCAACCTGCTGGTGCAAGGCACGCCGGGTGAGGTGCAGTTCTGGAACGGTGGCACTACCAATCCGGACGGCAGCATCGGTGGCGGCAGTGGTGTATGGGGCCCAGGCACCAACTGGACCGATCCGAGCGGTACTCAGGCCCTGGCTTCAAATGGTCAGTTCGCGGTGTTCGGTGGCCAGGCGGGTACGGTGACCGTGCAGGGCAATCAGAACTTCACCGGCCTGCAATTCCTCTCCGGCGGCTACAGCCTGGTTCCGGGGGCTGGCGGTACGCTGACGCCAGTCAACGGCGCGGATGGCAGTCTCGCGCCAGTGCGGGTCAATGCCGGTGGGAGTGCGGAAATCTCCGCACCGCTGGTGGGCACGGGCGGCATCGAAAAACTCGATTCCGGCACGCTGGTGCTCAGTGGCGCCAACACCTACAGCGGTGGCACCACGGTCAGCGGCGGTACGCTGGTCGGTAACACCACCAGCCTGCAGGGCAACATCCTTAACAACGCATCGCTGCTCTTCTTGCAGAACTTCAATGGTCAGTTCAACGGATCGCTGCGCGGACTTGGCGCGATGCTCAAACGCGGTACCGGTACCTTGCTGTTGACCGGTGATAATCCGTTCAGCGGCACGGTTGCGGTCGATCAAGGTGTGCTGCAAGTCGGCAGCCTCGCGGCGCGCGCCTCGCTGGGCGGGCAAGTCACCGTGGCCAACGGTGCGGGGTTGAGCGGTAACGGCAGCGTCGGCTCGGTGGTCAACCATGGCGTTGTCACCTCGGGCTCCGAAGCGGGCACCCTGAGCGTGGCCGGTAATCTGACCAACGCATCTGACGGTGTGCTGGCCCTGACGGTCAGCTCGCCAACCGCTACACCACTGGCAATCGGTGGCACGGCGACCCTGGGCGGTGGCCTGCAGGTCAACTCGCTGGCACCGTTCACCGGCAACACCACGTACTCGCTGATCACCGCGGGCGGTGGCGTGAATGGCACCTTCAGCGCTGCGGATCTGCCGCAATACGCGTTCCTCAATACCGCACTGGTGTATGACGCCAATGCAGTGAACCTGGTGGTCAGCCGCAATGGCAACTCGTTCGCCGACGTCGCCGCCACCGGCAACCAGTTCCGGACCGCCACCGCGCTGTCGAACAACGGCCCGGCCGGTGCGGCGTTGCAGAACGAGATTGTCAACCTCAGTGTCGCCGGCGCGCGTAACGCCTTCGACAGTCTGTCCGGTGAGATCCACGCCAGCACCGCCAGCGCCATCCTTGAGGATTCGCGCTACGTGCGTGACGCGGTCAACGATCGCATGCGCCAACCGTCATGCAGCGCGGCGGATGATCCACGCCGCGCCTTGGCGCCAAGTGGCAACCAACTGAGCAGCAACGGTTGCCACGGCGAAATGGTCGGCTGGGCCCGTGCACTCGGCGCATGGGGCGAGTCGGATGGAGACAGCAACGCGGCGAAGCTCGACCGCAACCTCAGCGGTTTCATGCTCGGCACCGACAAGCAACTCGATGACCAGTGGCGCGTGGGCATGGCCGCCGGTTACACCCGCAGCGACCTCGATGCCCATGACCGTCGCTCGGATGCCACCGTCGAAAGCTATCACCTGGCGGCGTACCTCAACTCGCAGTTCGATGCCCTGGCGGTGCGCCTCGGCGCGGCTTACAGCTGGCACGACATCGAAACCAAACGCAACGTCAGCGTCGGCAGCTACAACGACCGCTTGAAAGCCAACTACGACGCACGCAGCGCGCAGGTGTTCGGTGAAGTCGGTTACACCATTGAAGCCGGTGGCATTGCCCTTGAGCCGTTCGCAGGGCTCGCCTACGTCAACTACGACACCGACAAGGCTAAGGAGAAAGGCGGAGTAGGGCGCCTGGAAGCCGATGCCGATCAGGACATCACCTTCTCGACCCTCGGCGTGCGTGCCGGCAAAGTCATCACCCTGGCCAACGGCGGGCAATTCACCCCGCGCGCGGCCATCGGCTGGCGCCATGCCTTCGGCGACACCAAGCCTGATGCCGACCTGACCTTCATCGACGGCGGCGCCTCGTTCAGCACCCAAGGTGTGCCGATCGCCAAGGACAGCGCCATCGTTGAAGCGGGAGTCGACTTCCAGATCAGCCCGACCGGCAAACTCGGGGTCGGCTATTCCGGACAACTGTCGAACGACAGCAATGACCATGCGATGACCATCAGCTTCAGCCTTGGCTTCTGATTTAGGGTCGAAGCACTTTTAGCCGCCCGTAAGGGCGGTTTTTTTTTAGGGCAAAAGGGTGGCTCATTCCTCAATCAGGAATCTGGGTGCAGCGCTCAGTTTTTCCTGTCTTTGATTTGAACTTTCAGTTCGATTTCAACCCGTCGATCGACCGCCAGACATTCCTTCTGTTCTGGAGGTGACAGGTCTCTGGGGCAGTTCGATTTAGGCACTAGAGAGCCTTGGCCCAAACGTTTCACCTGTGCATCCGACAAATCGGCAAACAGATTCTTGATCTCGGCATACACACTGTCAGCACGTCGAATAGACAGGGCCATGTTGGAGTCTCCGGTTTTTAGCACTGGAATTCTGTCGGTGTGACCGGTGATGGTGGCAGACAGGATTTGCAGATTGTCGGCTTCCAGTTTGTGTTTGGTTTCCTGAGTAAAATTGGCAAGCTGGAGCTTTCCGTTGTCGCTGATTTTGTCTTCGTAAATATCGAAGAGCGTGTCGGTATTGACTGTCAGGCAGGTTTTGAAGCTGTTCTTTTTATCGGCAGGGGTGAGAACATTCAAACCACTACGGTCCAGCTCTATCTTGGCCTTAGCTACCCAGTTGTTTTTTTCATATGCAAGTAGTTGTACCAGGCTACGCTCGCCCAAGCCGTGCCAAAGAACATTGAAATGATGAACTATATTGGTTTTGTCACCGTCTTTGACGCAGCCGTAAATTGACAGGTTGAATTCCTTTGCTACATCGCTGACGATTTTTTGATTGCTTTCGTTCAACGCAAGAGAGACATTTTTTTGTTGGATTCCGATTAATCCAAAGCTCCCATCGATGAATTTTCCAAATACTGGAAGTGCAATTGTTGGAACTATGAAGATGGCAGTAAAAATTATTGCCCCTCGCATGCGTGCGCGGCTTCGTTTGTTTTTGTCATCAATGTCGGGGGCATCCGGCTTCCATTGGACCAGCGCAAGATGCAATAAAAAACCACTCAGTAGAGGCGCGATGGTGGCTTCTAGACTACCCAGCCAGTAAGCGATAAACAATACAATTGACAAAAATGAAAGGCAGGCGGCACCGTCAAGAAATCGAGATGTTCCCTTTTCGGTGAAAGCGGAGTAACCAAAGTAAAAAGACATGAATCCGAACAATAACCAGGTGCAATACAGTAAACCGAACCCCAGTGCGATGAAGATAAATACCAAGCTGTCCGCAAGGTTAAGACCTGTGGGGAAAAAGTTTATAGAAAACGCGCAATATCCCCACGTGACTAAAACGCCAAGGGTAATGATGGCTTTCGCTGCAAATGAGCCTTGTTTGTTAATGTAGTCCAGTAATTCAGACACTGTATTTCCTGCCATGGATTGTCGGTGGGGTAAGTTGTCCAATCCGCAGATGCGAAGAGGTAACGAACGATCCGGAAGAAGTGATGACTCTCCATCCCGGATCGCTACAGCAAGTGTTCAAGTCGCCAGACTGCTTTCCAACTCAAGCAGCAACCGGTCATTTTCTTCCATCGCCTGCGCCAGACTCCGGTCAAGCCTTTCACCCACCTCGATGATTTCGCGGTCGCGGTTCACGCCTAGAGGATCAAGCCTGTCCACCAGGTAAACAACAAAAGTGCTGGCCAGCCCTGTCAGTGCGCCGACGATGACCGCAGACAAAATCGCCCCCACAGTGCCGAGCCCGGGAATCAGCAGCATTTGTTTTTCGATGACTTCTTCAAGTGCGACACCGGCAATGATCACACCTCCGGCGCAAGTGATCTTGATCGCCTCGTGTGCTGCCTGACGCAGGGTGAGTCCCTCAGGAGGCAGCAACAGTGTCTTCAGTGCCTTGAGCAACGACAGGAATCCCTCACGGAACATGCGCACAGCACGTTTGCCCGTGGTGACAAAGACGTTGATCAGGGTGGTGACCAGGTTGGCCAGTACGCCGGCCACGAAGCCTGCGCCACCGGCAGCCAGCGCCGTTTGCCATTGATTGCCGACTCGTTTGGCAACGCGCCCGAGGCGCGCGCGTAGCTCCGGGACCAACGATTCGTGGCTTCGGCCATGGCGGTACAGGTCCATCAGTTCGTCGAACGTTGCGCTGAAAAACTCGATCAGCATGACGCCGAAGGCTTGCTGAAACGCCATTTTGCCGCCTTCCTTGAGGCTGGTCCTGGCAAGGTCCGCTTTGAACTTGTCGCTTTTGTAATAGGCGTCGTTGAGTTTCTTTTCATACTCGGCACGTGCTGCCTTGTCCTTCGCCAGCAGCAGATCAGGGTTCTGCGCGATGGCTTCATGCTGTTTGAGCAGATTGAGGCGATTTTCTTCTTTAGGCGTCAGTTCGGTTTTCTCCGACAGCCGCTGCATTTCCTCCCGACGACTGACCGACTGCGTCTGCAGCTTTTCAACAAGTTCGGTGGCACTCAATTTACCTTTTGACTGGTTAAGCGCTTTCTTCGTCGGATTCAGATTGGAGTCGACATTTGCCAGTTTCGGTGCATCGAGATCGGCCAGCACTCGTCCCGGATCGGTATAAATTTCATTGGCTGAAATGGTGTGGTCGAGGTTGCGCGGATCCTGCTTCTTGTTCTGGCCGAAGGTCTCGTTTGTGTAGGCGTCCTTGAGGGTGCCCGATTGCTGAGCCAGCGTGTCTTTGGCGTTTTTGTCGGTGTAAGCCTTGTCCTTGTGAAATTTGTCCGAATCATAAACAGGCAAGTCGGTGTACTTCCTGGCAGCAGCATCGCTGGCGTACACCTCATTCCTCGCGTTATTGATGGTGTCGACGTTGCCGCCTTTTTTATCGTAAACCGCGAGCACTCGACCCAACCCGAAAGGTACCGCAATAGCCTGCAACACCTCGCGTCTACTGTCCCCGATGAGTTGCTCGAAACGTTCCTGATTGAACGCTTGCGAGTAGCCTTTGAGCGCTTCCTGGGCTTCATCATCCGTGACGTCAAGCTCCACCGAAAAATCAGTGGCAAGAAAATGGTCCTCCAACAGCAGAGGGCTCAGGGGCTCCTCAAGCAATTGTCGAGCAAGGTCAGCCTCGGGCAACCCGACGAGGCGGGTCGCACTGGCAACCGTTGCTTGCTGGCGTTGCCGGGCTTTGAAACGTTCGATTCGATCCGTCATGGCAGTTCTCCTTTCAAGCAGCGGCAGACAACTGCGCCCATCCCGAGCGAAACGCTTTCTGCGGCTCACTCATTTCACCGTTCAGCGTCGTGACGAAATCGATGATTTCATCGAACAACGCTTGCGCCTCGATTCCGGTTTTTCGCGCTCGGATGAAAGCCTCCTTGAGCGTCGGAGGATTGCTAGCGAGCAGATTCATCGCTGCTTGAACTTTGGCGGGCAGGAAGTCGCCACCCATGCCCAGCAGGAACTCATTGATTTGCTGCTTATCCTCTTCACTGGCGCCGCCATTGCACGCGGCGCTCGCCTGTGCAACGGCTTGCATGGCAATCAGCATGCGGAAATAGGCTTCATGGCTGTCAATGCACGCCTTGGCTTTTGCGAGCGCCTCGGAGAAGCGCTTTTCCCTGACCTCACTCTTCGCCTTTTCGCGGTTCTCGCCGCGAGTTTCAGCATTTTTTTCCTTGCGCTCTTCCAGTTCTTTTTTGGCATTCCAATAGGTCGCCATCGAGGTTCCGAAGTCGGCTACATAGTCCCGGGAACTGTCGTAACCGCTGGTGATGGTTTCGCGGGTGAAATCGTAAGCTTCACTCAGGACATCGCCCACTTTGTCAGCAGCGTCCACAACGGATTCAACGGCCGTGGTGTAAACGTCTGCCACAACGTCGGCGGCATTGGAGGCGGTTTCGAAAGTGGAGTTGTAGGCATCGGATACGGCATCGCCAACCTTTTCGGCTGCTTCAGTCACGACGTCAGTCACCGCATCGGCGGCATCGGAAATCGTTTCGACGGTGGCGCCATACAGATCGCCGACTTTGTCTCCAACGATGTCAGCGGCT
Source organism: Pseudomonas chlororaphis (assembly GCF_000783395.1). Lineage (GTDB taxonomy): Bacteria > Pseudomonadota > Gammaproteobacteria > Pseudomonadales > Pseudomonadaceae > Aquipseudomonas > Aquipseudomonas chlororaphis_H. The sequence goes on from NZ_JSFK01000013.1 coordinate 20,831, forward strand.
TCTGCAACGGTCTCGCGGGTCGCATCGAATGCGCGGCCGACCGCGCTGGTGATAGAGGAGAAAATAAATGTCGTGTTGAAACTTTCTGGACAAAAGGGCTCGGGTTCGCGTCGCCAAGAATCGATAAAGGAGCCAGTTTCGGTTGGTTTGGAGGCGCGTTGTTTCATAGTAGTCCCTGACTTTGAATGAAGCGTTGCGCGATTCTCCCTGGTTGAGGGGTGATGTCAATATGCCTTCAGTTATCTTAAGAGGGATTGACACCGCCGAGCTGATTTGGACCTCTGCTAGAATCGGCCCCATCAACAGCCTGAGACTTCCCCATGAGCGAGCCGATTCGTCTGACCCAATACAGCCACGGCGCCGGTTGCGGCTGCAAGATTTCCCCGCAGGTGCTGGAAGTGATTCTGGCCGGCAGCGGTGCGCAGAACCTCGACCCGAAACTGTGGGTCGGCAACGCCTCGCGTGATGACGCGGCGGTGTACGAGATCGATGCCGAGCGCGGTGTGGTCTCGACCACGGACTTTTTCATGCCGATAGTCGACGACCCGTTCGACTTCGGCCGCATCGCCGCGACCAATGCGATCAGCGACATCTATGCGATGGGCGGCGATCCGCTGATGGCCATCGCGATCCTCGGCTGGCCGGTCAATGTGCTGGCGCCGGAAGTGGCGCGTGAAGTGATTCGCGGCGGTCGTGCCGTTTGCGACGCGGCGGGCATTGCGCTGGCGGGCGGGCACTCGATCGATGCGCCGGAGCCGATCTTCGGCCTCGCCGTCACCGGACTGGTGGAAAAGCGCCACATGAAGCGCAACGACACCGCCACCGTCGGTTGCCTGTTGTACCTGACCAAACCGTTGGGTATTGGCATCCTCACCACCGCCGAAAAAAAGGGCAAATTGCGTGCCGCCGATGTCGGCGTAGCCCGCGACTGGATGTGCACCCTGAACAAACCCGGCAGCCGCTTCGGCAAACTCGCCGGTGTCACGGCAATGACCGACGTCACCGGTTTTGGTCTGCTCGGGCATCTGGTGGAAATGGCGGACGGCAGCAAGCTCACCGCACGCATCGCCTATGACCGGGTGCCGCGTCTGGACAGCGTCGAGTATTACCTCGATCAGGGCTGTGTGCCCGGCGGTACGCTGCGCAATTTCGACAGCTACGCGAGCAAGGTCGGCCGTGTGCAGGAGCTGCATAAACGCGTGCTCTGCGACCCGCAAACCAGCGGTGGTCTGCTAATCGCCGTGACGCCTGAAGGCAATGAAGAATTCCTTGCTGTCGCCGCCGAACTGGGCCTGAACCTTGCGCCAATCGGCGAACTGGTTGAGCGACAGACGAACGCAGTCGAGGTGATTTGATGCTCCGCGACTGCACTGACTACCGTGACATTTTTCTCAACGACCGGCCGCTGATGGATGCCCGCGCGCCGATCGAGTTTCACAAGGGGGCGTTTCCCGGCGTGATCAACCTGCCGCTGATGAACGATGTCGAGCGGCAGAAGATCGGCACCTGCTACAAACAGCACGGTCAGCAGGCGGCCATCGAGTTGGGCCATCAATTGGTCTCGGGCACGGTGAAAGCCGAGCGCATCCAGGCCTGGGCCGATTTCGCTCAGGCCCATCCTGACGGTTATCTCTATTGTTTTCGCGGCGGCCTGCGTTCGCAGATCACTCAGCAATGGCTGCGTGACGAGGCCGGCATCGACTATCCGCGTGTCGGCGGTGGATACAAGGCGATGCGCAACTTCCTCATCGACACCCTTGAGCAGGCCATTGCGCAATGTGATTTCGTCTTGCTGGGTGGCATGACCGGCACCGGCAAAACTGAAGTGCTGGTGCAACTGCAAAACGGCCTGGACCTGGAAGGGCACGCCAATCATCGCGGCTCCAGCTTCGGCAAACGCGCCACCGGGCAGCCGTCGAACATCGATTTTGAAAACCGCCTGGCCATCGACATTCTCAAGAAACGTGACGCGGGTTTCGCGCAGTTTGTACTGGAGGACGAGAGCCGGGTGGTCGGCAGTTGTGCCTTGCCGCTGCCGTTGTATCAGGGCATGCAGCAGTACCCGATGGTCTGGCTGGAGGACAGTTTTGACGATCGCGTCGAACGGATTTTGCGTGATTACGTGGTGGACCTGTCGGCGGAGTTCTCTGCGGTGCATGGCGAGGAGGGCTTTACGCTGTTCTCGGAACGCCTGCTGGAAAGCCTGAACAATGTGCAGAAACGTCTGGGTGGCGAGCGCCATCGGCGAATGCTGATTTTGATGGAAGACGCGTTGGCCGAGCAGGGCCGAAGTGGGGCGGTGGACTTGCATCGCGGCTGGATCGAAGGGTTGCTGCGTGAGTATTACGACCCGATGTATGTATTTCAGCGCGAGAAGAAGGGCGGGCGGATCGAGTTTGCCGGGGGGCGTGGGGCGGTGCTTGAGTATCTGCGTGAGCGGGTGAATCAGAAGGTTTGATAGTGATTTTGCTGGCCTCATCGCTGGCAAGCCAGCTCCCACAGTTATTGCGGATGTACATGGATTTTGTGTACACCCTGGAACCCTGTGGGAGCTGGCTTGCCAGCGATGGGGCCGGTTCAGACAGAAGATGACTCAGGTCGGGCAGGTTTCCTTGCCATGATCCAGTCCCTGCTTGTAACTGTGGCTCTGCAGACTGGCCTTGCCGTTGTGCCAGGTCAGCGTCAGCACATACAGCGAGTCAAAGTCGTTGCCTGCCCAGTCCTCGGTGATGTTCTGCTTCTCGCCGACTGCTTTGCCCGCCACCTTGTTGATCAGCTCCGGCAGGTAGCCGTGGGACCAGGCGGTGTAGATCGTCGAGTTGTGATACTTGTCTTCCAGCAGTTCGCGGGCCAGATCGCTGGTGTCGTTGGCCGAGAACTCGATGTTCACCGGCAGGCCGAGCTTGATCGCGGCAGGGCTGATGGTCATCAGCGGGCGAATGTAGCTGTAGGAGTTGTCCAGCTCACCTTCCTCGACATTGCGGGTCGGATTGGCGGCGAACACGTAATCGGCCTTGCCGAATTTTTCCGGCAGCAGCGTCGACAGGTCGATGGCGCGGTTCAAACCCTGGCAGTTGAGCTGGCCGAGACCGCCTTCGGGTTTCTCTGCATGTCGCAGGAACACCAGCGTCTGGGTGCCGTCCACCGGTTGTGCGCGGCTTTCGCTGGACTCCAGCGACAGAAACAGCGCACTGACGGCCAGCAGGGAAGGCAGGGCCACATACGCACGGTGTTTGAAGCGTTTGGCGAATCGCATAAGGATCGTCATGAAATAAAAGGTTCTTCAGCAAATTCGGTTAAGGCTGACAAACCTTTACACCGCGGGCTCCCAGCACCGGGTGTTTTCCCTGTCATGAACGGCTTCCTTTGCAATAAAGGCATAGCTCAGAGTCCCCTGAGGCCGATTTGGTTCGATCCATCCGAGTGCGTGGCACTTTAGCGGCAAACTTCTACGGCTTGGGCACAGGTTAGCGACAGGATGTTACGGTTCGATGCGGCTGTAGACGACTATTTGATCCTTATCCACAAGTACGCATAAAACGACCACGCAGGTGCAATACATATGTACCGCACTTGGCGATTTGTAATCGACTGCAATGGCGCATGTGCGATTAGCGATTAGCGATTAGCGATTAGCGCGACGTCTGCCCGGCTTTTCGTTTGGCAACTTTCTTGAATAAGGATTTTCATGGTCATCGTTCGTAAAACCGCCACCTTATCGTCGCCCGGCCTCGGACCGGTAGACGCAAGCCCGGGTCGTAAAAGAGGCCGCGGCGTGCTCCCCGGTAACGGGCCAGCGAGCAAGACTTCTCTCCTTGATGACAATCAAGTGCAGGAGCGTGCTGCCAATCAACCGGAACTATCGCTTGCCCATGTCAGGCTTTCTCCATTGAAGTCTGCCGAGATTTTGCCGGTTCGTTCCGTGGTCCAGTCACTTGAAAACTATCGCTTGAGAGCGCCCGCCAGCTTGCCTGCGGCCAACGCACAGGGCTTGAGGGCCTACAAGGACCGCCTGTACGCAGATATCGCCCCGGGCGAGATCGTTCTGGTTCGGCAAACCGCGACAACCGGCGAGTATCGGGCGACGTTGACGTCTGAGTTGACCGCTTCGGGACCGGCGCTGGCCTATGATCTGCAAAACCGGATATGGAAGCTCAAGGGCGCTCAATCGTCCCCTGACAAGGGCGACGTCATTGATATCGATGTTGATGAGCTGATTCGCGGCTTCAGTAATGATTCGCCGCAAAAAAACCGGGCTCATGATGGTAACGACGACTCGATTGAGCGCGATACGTTAATGGATGTAACTCTGGTTGCGCGTGGGTTGACCCAGTTTTCGCCCAGACAGGCCGAACTCATTCGTTCGGAGTTGCGAGTGGTCGAAACCGTCTTCTCTGACGCCAACGACGTCATTGGCATGAAGCTGCCAGACGTCGATACGGTTTACGAAAGCTTTTTTGGAGCTGACCACCGGATCATTGCCGCGCAACTCGCTGATTCAGTCTCACGCGGCCTGGCGCTTTCCAGGGAGTATCAAGGTGTTTGGGGCGCAGATAAATTCATCGGAGTCGATATCGACAACCAGAGCTCGGCATGGATGTACAAAAGGGATTTTCATGGTCGGTTCTTCATCAATCGCAAGTTCATGAGTCGCGGTATGTTGAGTGTGTCGTTGGGGCATGAAATGTTGCACACCAACAGAGTCGATCGATTCAAGGCCATCGGGCCAAACGCTGCCGATTTTTTCTATCTGCACGATAATCTGCAGACTTTGCTGGTTTCGGATTCGCGGATTGCCTACGACGTCTCGGAGCGTAGCGTTTCCGACGCGATCATGCGCGGTGGGTTGACGGTCGATTACATGAAAGCCACCAGTGACTATCACGACAGCTTCCTGTTCGGTGTCAGCGATTACCTGGGAATTGTCGACGATGTGGAGCTTGATGAGGCGGTTGGGCTGTTCAATGCCAATTCACAACTGCGCGCGCACATGGCCGCGAACAATGCCGACAGCATTTTTTTTGCGGCCAAAAGCCTGCAAACGTGGTATCGCAGCAAAATCGAATACGTGCGGTTTGATAGCCTTATCGATGACTGATGCGAACGAGCAGCGGCCGAAAGATCACAGCCTGCGGCGGCTCTGAATTATGATCTGGCTTTAAATTGTGACTGGATGCTTCCCATGACCGATCTGTCCACGTTCCCGATCACCCAGAAGTGGCCGGCGCAGTACCCTGACTGGATTCAGCTCTATTCCTTGCCGACGCCCAACGGCGTCAAAGTCTCGATCATGCTCGAGGAAATAGGCCTGCCGTACGAGCCTCACAAGGTCGCTTTCGACAGCAATGATCAGTTGTCCGCCGAGTTCCTGTCGCTGAATCCGAACAACAAGATTCCGGCGATCCTCGATCCGCATGGCCCTGATGATCAGCCGCTGCCGCTGTTCGAATCCGGTGCGATCCTGGTTTATCTGGCCGACAAAAGCGGCCAGTTGCTGGCGCAGGAAGGCGCGCTGCGCTACGAAACCATCCAATGGCTGATGTTTCAGATGGGCGGCATCGGCCCGATGTTCGGCCAGCTCGGTTTCTTCAACAAATTCGCCGGCAAGGATTATGAGGACAAGCGCCCGCGTGATCGTTACGTCGACGAAAGCAAGCGCCTGCTCAAGGTGCTCGACGGCCGGCTCGAGGGCCGTGACTGGATCATGGGCGAGCGCTATACCATTGCCGATATCGCCACATTTCCGTGGGTGCGTAATTTGATCGGATTTTATGAGGCCGGTGATCTGGTTGGCATCAGCAACTTCCCGAATGTCACCCGTGTGCTTGAGCGTTTCCTCGCGCGTCCGGCAGTCATTCGCGGCCTGACCATTCCCTCGTAATTTTCGGACTACACACATAACCCTGTGGGAGCTGGCTTGCCAGCGATGACGCCGGCACAGTCGACATCTATGTTGACTGAACCACCGCCATCGCTGGCAAGCCAGCTCCCACAGGGATTTACAGTGTTCTGAAAGATTGTTACACCCCCAGTAATGCACTCTTGATTGATCCAGGTTTGTACCCCAACCCCCGCAAGGCATAAGCTTCGCCCCCTACGACTTTCGTCTCATCTGCCGTTTTCAGGAAAGGCCCTCATGTCCAGTCAGTTTCCCGAAGCACGTCCCCGCCGTCTGCGCCGCAATGCGAGCCTGCGCAGCCTGTTCCAGGAAACCGAATTCAGCCTGAACGATCTGGTCCTGCCGATTTTCGTTGAAGAAGAAATCGACGACTTCGTGCCGATCAACAGCATGCCCGGGGTGATGCGCATTCCCGAGCGCAAACTGGCCAGCGAAATCGAGCGCTATGCCCGCGCCGGCATCAAGTCGGTGATGACCTTCGGCGTGTCCCACCATCTGGACAGCAACGGCAGCGACACCTGGCGCGAAGACGGTCTGGTTTCGCGCATGTCGCGCATTGCCAAAGATGCCGTGCCGGAAATGATCGTCATGTCCGACACCTGCTTCTGCGAATACACCGATCACGGCCACTGCGGCGTGATGCACAACCATGAAGTCGACAACGACCAGACCCTGATCAACCTCGGCAAACAAGCTGTGGCAGCGGCCCGCGCCGGTGCGGACGTGATCGCGCCGTCGGCAGCGATGGACGGTCAGGTGCGGGCGATTCGTCAGGCACTCGACGCGGCCGGGTTCACCCAGATTCCGATCATGGCCTACTCGACCAAATTCGCTTCGGCACTCTACGGCCCGTTCCGCGAGGCGGGTGGCAGCGCGCTGAAGGGCGACCGTAAAAGCTATCAGATGAACCCGATGAACCGCCGCGAAGCCCTGCGCGAATCGCTGCTCGACGAGCAGGAAGGCGCGGATGCGCTGATGGTTAAACCGGCGGGGGCGTACCTCGACATCATCCGCGATATTCGCGAAGCCTCGAACCTGCCGCTGGCGGCGTATCAGGTCAGCGGTGAGTACGCGATGATCAAGTTCGGCGCACAGGCAGGGGCGATTGATGAGGATCGCGTGGTGCGTGAAAGCCTGGGTGCGATCAAGCGTGCAGGCGCGGATTTGATCTTCACTTACTTTGCGATGGATCTGGCACTGGCCGGGATCTAAAGACCACCGCACCACCCTGTGGGAGCTGGCTTGCCAGCGATAGCGGTGCATCAGTCAACATTGATTTTGACTGTGCTGACGCCATCGCTGGCAAGCCAGCTCCCACAGGTTCTTGTAGTGTTCTTGGGTCAGGGGCAGGCGAAGAACGGGCGGATGCCGTGATCGCGGAAGTAGCGTTCAATCACTTTCGGATCCGCGCTGTTTTCGGCAATCGCCACATAGGTATCCGGGCGCAGAAGATAAAAGCCGTTACGCCCCAATCCCGCCGTTTCAAACGCCGGGCGCCAGTCGAACACATGCAGCGGCAAATGATGTTCATTGCACCAGGCGATCATTTCGTCGCTGGTGTCGCCGTACACATGCACCTGCCAGCACGGTTGCCTTAGCGGTTCGTAATTATCCCCCTCACCATCATGCGCCCACGGCAAGCGATCGCCGCCATGCACGTGGCCGGCCGCGCCCTGGCTCAGCGGCATGCCGCGATAGTTGAGGGTGACTTGCGATACGGTGCGAAAAAGGAACTCGCGACTGGCCTCGAACGAAGCCATTTTCGGGATCAGAAACGGTGCCACGCGCATGCGCAGCAGATCGGCCATGCGCCCCTCGGCGGTGACGAAACTGAAGACTTTGTCGGTGGTCGACACCAGCCGACGGGCGAAGGCCTTGCGTTCGGTTTCGTAGCTGTCGAGCAGGCTCGGTTCAGCGGCGCCGCTGAGCACTGCGGCGAGTTTCCACGCCAGATTGATCGCGTCGCCGATGCCGGTGTTCATGCCCTGACCACCCGCCGGGCTGTGCACATGCGCCGCATCGCCGAGCAGAAACGCGCGGCCACTGCGAAAGTGCTCAGCCACGCGGTGATGCACGCGGTAGGTCGAGAACCAATGGACATCTTCGATATGCACTTTCAAGTGTTCGATGGCGCGGCTGCTGACATCGGAAAATTCCAGAGTTTCGGCGCGATCCGCGCGTTCATCACGCACGGTGCCGATCAGCCTTGCGCGGCCTTCACCGGCGAGAGGAAACACGGCGAGAAAGTCCGCTTCATCCAGATCCAGGTGCAGCTCGCCGTTCATCGCCGGGCCGCTGGCCTTGACGTCGGCGACGTAGAAAATCTGCTGATAAGTGCCGCCGGGGAAACCGGTGTCGAGGGTTTTGCGCACCACTGAGCGGGCACCGTCACAGCCGGCCAGATAACAGGCCTGGCAGATTTCCTGCTCGCCATCGGGCAGGCGCAGATGCGCGGTGAGGCCGTCGCCGGTTTCCTCGAAGCTTTCCAGCGTGGTGTTGCGTTCGACCGTGACGCCGTAATCTTCGAGGCGTTCGATCAGCAGGCGTTCATGCTCGTCCTGCGGGAAGATTTCGACGAACGCGTAGGGCGTCAGGCCTTCGCCGATGCGGTTCAGCGGCAATTGCGCGACAGGTTTGCCATTGACCCAGAAATTCGCCACCGCCACCCGATGGCCGTTGCGCACCACGGTGTCGGCCAGATCCAGTTGGCGATACAACTCAAGGGTGCGCGCCTGCACTGCCAGCGCTCGCGAAGTGGTGCCGGGCGCGGAGGTTTTATCGATGATGCGCACGCGTATGCCGAGTTTGCTCAGCCACAGGGCCAGCACCAGACCGGTCGGGCCGGCGCCGATGATCAGGACGTCGCTGCGGTTCATGGGCCTGTCCTCCGTTTGCTGTGCAGCAAGTATGGATCAGCAGGAGAGGGTGGCCAGTTGATCGGCCAGACGGAAAAAGGCCCCGCAGCGGTGAGGCTGTGGGGCCTTTTTCGGGTGTTCGGCGGGAGGGCTGTTGTGCTGCGTAGATCCGGGCCCCTCACCCCAGCCCTCTCCCGAGGGAGAGGGAGCCTATTTGTGTGTTTTTTAAGACTTGAGTTCGACTCGATATTTCAGGTCGGTGTAACTTGCAAGAACACCACGGTCAGTCCCCTCTCCCTCTGGGAGAGGGCTAGGGTGAGGGCTTTTAAGCGTTAGAAATCAATAGTCCCGGACAACTTGGCCACCCGCGGTTCACCCTGAGTCAGATAACCACCCTGAGCCGATTCCCAATACTTCTTGTTCGCCAGATTCTCCACGCCCAGACGCAACGTCACGTCCTTCTCCGACACCTTGAACGCATAACGCGCGCCCGCATCGAAACGGTTCCAGGTCGGCAGGCTCAGATTGTTCGCCGCATCGGCGTACTGGCCGCCAGTACGCAGCATCCGCGCATTCAGCGCTACGCCCTGCAGACCGGGTACATCCCAGTCAGCACCAGCGTTGAACTGGAAGGTCGGCACGCCAATCGCGTGGTTGCCGTCGTTGGCACCGTTAAGGGTGTTCTTCAGTTCGGTGTCCATCAGGGTCAGGCCGCTGATCAGGCGCAGGCCCTGGATCGGCTCGCCGAACACGTTCATTTCTACGCCTTTGTTGACCTGCTCGCCTTCACGTACGTAGGTGCAGGTGGTGGCGCTGTCGATTTCGCAGTAACCATCGCTCGGCTGTTCGATGCGATAAACACCCAGGCTAGCGCCGTAAGTGCCCATGTCGACTTTCACCCCGACTTCAGTCTGCTTGGAGCGCGCCGGTGCATAGACTTCGTTGCCGTTGGTCACACGGAAGCCGCCGGTGCTGGTCGGCGAGGTCGGGCCCTGGGCCAGGCCTTCGATGTGGTTGGCGTAGAACGACACATGTTCCCATGGCTTGAACACCACGCCGTACACCGGTGTGGTGATCGATTCGTCGTAGCTCGACTTGCGGTCGCCGCTGCCCCAGCTGGCGTAGTTGTAGCCTTGCACCACCAGTTGCTGGCGACGCAGGCCGGCGGTGACCAGCAGGCGATCATCGAAGAAACCGAGGGTGTCGGAAATCGCGATGCTGCGGTTGAAGGTCTTGCCGACGATCCCAGGATCATTCAAGTCGCCACCGGCAAAATTGCCCACTGGCGACGGTGTTTGCACCGGGTGATAGATGTTGTTGGCGTACTGGGTCAGGTCGAAATCATAGGCGCTGCGTTGTTCGGCCCAGATTCCGGTCAGGCCGAAGTTGAGCTTGTGGCTGACCGGGCCGGTGTTGAATTTACCGTTGAGGCCGGCCATGACGCTGGTGTTGTCTTCATCGTGGGGGACGAACGAACCTGTGGTAAACGAAGCGCCGCTGTTGCCAACCAGAGTGGTCGAGTTGTAACGCCCGACTTCGCGGGTGTGCTTGGCGCCGCCGGCCGCATAAGCGGTCCAGTTGTCGTTCAGGTCGTACTCGGCGCGGAGCATGCCGAAGGTGTCTTCGATGTCGGTGTAACCCCACTTCGGCGCGTAGTTGGTGTCGGCCGACGGTGCATCAGGGATGTGCGTGGCAGTGCCGAGGTTGACCGAGCTGCGGCCACCGTTGACGCGTTCTTTCTGGTAGGCGAAATCGCCGGAAATGCGCAGGGCGTCACCGCGATAGTCGAGGCCGATGGCGAACAGTTTCGAGCGCTGGTTCTCGTGGTCGATACCGGTGTCGCCTTCGCGCTGGGACAGGTTGATCCGGGCGCCGAAGCGGTTGTCTTCACCGAAGCGCTGGCCGATGTCGAAGTGATGACCGATACGGCCTTCGCTGTTGATGTCGGTGGTGTAACGACGCAGCGGCACGTCACCGGCGCGTTTCGGTTGTAGGTTGACGCCACCGCCGATGCCGGAACCGGTCGGGGTCACGCCGTTGATAAAGGCGTTCGGGCCTTTGAATACTTCCACGCGCTCCAGTGCGTCGGTGGAAATGATCTGCCGTGGCAGCACGCCGTACAGGCCGTTATAGGAAATGTCGTCACCGTTCAGCGGCAGGCCGCGAATCATGAAGACCTGCGCCTGGTTGGAGAAACCCGAGGCCTGACGCACTGACGAATCGTTGAGCAACACGTCGGCGACGTTTTCGGCCTGCTGATCCTGGATCAGTTGTTCGGTATAGGAGGCGGCGCTGAACGGCACGTCCATCATGTCCTGATTGCCGAGCACGCCGAGTTGGCCACCGCGGGCGACCTGACCACCCGTGTAAACCGGGGGCAAGGCGTTGGGTGTCGGGGCCTGAGCATTGACGTTGACGTCGTCCAGCACCAGCGCTTTGGTATCGCCTTCAGCGGCGTGCGCGGTGACAGTCAGGGAGCACAGCAGGGCGAGGAGCGTCGGGCGAAACGGGACGGCGAGTCGAGCTGAAGCGGGCATGTAGATACCTGGAGGCGCACGGCCAGTGAGAAAAATAAGGGCGGCGCGGGAACTCCTTGCGCAAATGCGACTCCAGGCGCAAATGATAGATTTTCTCAGTAACGTTTTGCAATCAGTTTGTCATCAGTCTTGGAAAGCTCTATTTCGGGGGACTTGGTGGCACTGGGAGATGAGCATCAAGGGAACAGGGTCCGCTCACCGCAGTCCTAGCCTGCGCCACACCATTGATCGTATGGTGAACCCGGCACAACAGACTGGATGAGGCTTCATGCACAACTTTCGATTACCGATCACGCTTGCGGCACTACTGGTGCTCGCCGGTTGCGCAGGGCAGCGCAGTCAGGAACCGGTGCCGCGCGCGCCTGCTGAAGTAAAAGCTGAGATCGTGCGGCTGATGCCGGCCAAGATCGCTGATCGCCAAGGCTGGGCTACCGACATCTACGCCGCGTTTGCCGCGCAGAACATCAGCCCGACCACGCAAAATCTTTGCTCGGTGCTGGCCGTTGCCGAACAGGAATCCACCTTTCAGGCTGACCCAACCGTGCCCGGCCTGGGCAAAATCGCCCGCGACGAAATCGATCGCCGTGCGGCCAAAGTGCACATCCCCAGCCTGTTGGTCAGCGGCGCGCTGCAAGTGCGCTCAACCAACGGCAAGACCTACAGCGAGCGCTTGAACGCAGCGCGCAGTGAAAAAGAACTCAGTGGCATTTTCGACGACTTCATCGGTCGGGTGCCGATGGGCCGCACGCTGTTCGGCGGCTTCAACCCGGTGCACACCGGCGGGCCGATGCAGGTCAGCATTGAATTTGCCGAACAGCACGCCAAGGATTATCCGTATCCGGTGGACGGCACGATCCGCCGTGAAGTGTTCAGTCGACGCGGTGGCATGTATTTCGGTATCGCGCATTTGCTCGGTTATCCGGTGAGTTATCGCGAGCCGCTGTATAGGTTTGCCGATTTCAACGCAGGCTGGTACGCCAGTCGCAATGCCGCGTTTCAGAATGCGGTCAGCCGCGCCTCGGGCATTCCACTGGCGCTCGATGGCGACCTGATCCGCTACGACTCGATCATGCCCGGCGGCACGGAACTGGCGGTGCGCACCCTCGGCAAGTCATTGGGCATGCGTAATCCGACCATTCGCGATCAACTGGAAAAGGGTAAAACCCTGGAATTCGAAGAGACCAAACTCTATCAGCGGGTATTCGAACTGGCGGAGCAAGCGGAGGGCAAGAAGCTGCCGCGTGCGGTGTTGCCGGGGATCGTGCTGCAAAGCCCGAAGATCACCCGCAAACTGACGACGGCATGGTTCGCCAAACGTGTGGACGAGCGCTACAAGCGCTGCATGGCCAAGGCCGGGTAAAACACACAGACATAAAAAACCCGGCCAAGGGAGCCGGGTTTCTCTGGGTTGTTGCGCTTGAAGCCATGCATTCAGGCAACACGGCGTTCGATCAGACGATCCGAACCACCTTCAGCAACACGGCGTTCGATCAGACGATCCGAGCCACCTTCGGCAACACGGCGTTCGATCAGACGATCCGAACCACCTTCGGCAACACGGCGTTCCAGCAGACGATCCGAGCCACCTTCAGCAACGCGGCGTTCGATCAGACGATCCGAGCCACCTTCAGCAACGCGGCGTTCGATCAGACGATCCGAGCCACCTTCGGCCAAACGGCTTTCGATCAGTTTGTCCGAGCCGCCTTCGGCGATCATGGTGTGGGCCGGGGTGGCGGCGAAAGCGTTGATAGCGAAGACCGAGAAAGCGATGCCGAGAAGGGTTTGGCGTTTCATGATGGTGTGCTCCGGGGTGCTGTTGGTTGGTATGGAGCCGATGTTACGCCGGAGATTTTTTATGAGAACTTCATTGCCGTGATGGTGAACATCGACGCCGATGATGGTTGCCGAAACCCGCAGATCAGAGCCTTACAACACCTTCACAGCGCGCCCGATCGCCTGAATCGGCCCGGTCGGTTTACCGATCGGCGAGCCATTGGCGCCCTCAAGTGTCAGCTCGAACAACTGATTGGGTTGCAGCGGCGGCAGCTTGTCCAGCGGCACCGACAAGGCCTGCCCGGGTTTGACCAGCCCCAGCGAAACCGGCCCTTGCCAGCCATCAGCCTTGGTCCAGAATTCCAGTGCCTTGTCCGCCGGCACCTCAACCACGCCCAATGGAATCAACTGAATCTCCCGCGAATCGCTTGCCTGAATCACCCAGCCCGGCGCCTTGTCCTGCGGGGCGACCAGCACCACCAGAAAGCTTGGTTTCGGCGTGGTCTGGGTCAACAGGATCGAACCCAAAATCAACGTGGCGGCCAATCCGATAGCACTCAACCCGCGCCAGAGTGGCAGCAGGTTCCACCATGAAGTCGACGGCGCTTTTGCCGTGAGTCGGTCGAGGCTGCGTTCGATGCGCGGCCACAACAGCGCAGACGGTTGCTGCGAGGGGGCAAGATCAGTCAATTCCAGCAGGCGCCGCTCCCAGGCATCCACTGCTGCACGCAATTCAGGATCATTCGGCAAGCGCCTTTGCACCTCGATCCGCTGTTCAAAAGAAAGCGTGCCAAGCACATACTCGCCGGCCAGTTCATCGCGGTCTTGCGCTGATTCGCTGGTCATCCCATGCACTCCCGCAAGGCGTTGAGGCTGCGTTTGATCCACGCTTTGACGGTGCCCAGCGGCGTGTCGAGGCGCGCGGCAATCTGCGCGTGGCTGTAGCCGTCGACATAGGCATGCAGGATGCAGTGGCGGCGTTGCGGCTCCAGTTGCTCAAGGCAACGGTGGATACGCGCCGAATGAGCGTGGGCGTCGAAGCCGTCATCGTCTGTAGCCACTTCGTGAGCTTCGTCGAATGGCGTTTCCCGGCCATGATCGCGCAGCAGATTCAGCGCCAGATGCCGCGTCACCGTGAACATCCAGCCCCGCGCCGAACCGCGCGCCGGGTCAAACCCCGCCGCGCCGTTCCAGATCTTGATAAACGCCTCATGAACAACGTCCTCCGCCAGCGCCGTGTCGCGCACCAGCCGCTTGGCCACACCGAGCAGACGCGGGCCTTCCTGCACATACAAATCGCGCAGGGCCGACCGCTCGCCACGGGCACAGGCAGCGAGGCGGGCTTCGTAATCGAACGCGGATTCGGCTAAAGGCATGTCGTGCAATCTAGCTCACATTCCGCAAACATCCAGAACACATTGTCCACTGTGGGAGCGAGCTTGCTCGCGAAGGCGGCCGGTCAGAGAAGACTGTGTTGACTGACACTCCGCCTTCGCGAGCAAGCTCCCTCCCACAGGGTTTATCAGTGGTGCCAGGAATCAGTTCGCCGCCCAGAAAATGTAATCGGCCTGATACTTCACCACTTCCTGCTTGCCCTTGTTCGCCGCCGTGCACTCGCTGCCCGGCGCCACGCCGCCCTTGAGCGCGACGCGCTGGATGTAACTCACGCCGCTCATCGCGCCTTTGCCTTCGGCCGGATTGGCCTTGACCAGTTGATAGGGCAGGTTGCCCGGAGTCGACGGCGCTACGGCCAATTGTGTGCCGGTGACTTTCGAACCGTCCTTGGCCTGCCAGGTGGCCGGCGGGCCGAAGTAGGTGCCGACCTGTTTGCCGCTGCGATCATTGAGCACCGCTTTCGGGCCGACGAAGGTCCACTCGGTCTGCCCTGGAGTATTGGCTTTGTCACGGCATTCGTAAGTGATCTCGCCGACCCCGGTGGTTTCCATCGCGATCTTGTGGCCATCAGGGACTTTGATCGCGTCGGGGTAACTGGTTTGGGCGAAGGTGGTCGAGGACAGGGCGAGCAAACCGGTGAGGCCAATCAGCTGGGTGATGTTCATCAGTGTTATCTCCGAAAAGGGTAGACCGCTGACAGCCGAAGAGGGCTGTTACAGGGACTACCCGTGGCGGAGGCATTTGGATGCAGTGCCTGAAAAGTATTTTTTGGATCACTTCTATACCTGTGGGAGCTGGCTTGCCAGCGATGGCGGTGGGTCAGCGAAGGGGATGTCGACTGACCCGGCGCCATCGCTGGCAAGCCAGCTCCCACAGGGTTTTGTGTCGGGCTTGAGGCCGGAGGCGTTCAGCAGTTCCTGGGTGTAGGGGTGTTTGGGCGCGGCGAAAATCGCGCGTGAAGAACCCTGCTCAACCACCTTGCCATCCTTGATCACCATCAAGTCATGCGCCAGCGCATGCACCACCGCCAGGTCATGGCTGATAAACAAATAGGTCAGCCCATGCCTGATCTGCAATTGCCGCAACAACTCCACCACCTGTTTCTGCACCGTACGATCCAGCGCCGATGTCGGCTCATCGAGCAGAATCAGCGCCGGCTCCAGCACCAGTGCGCGGGCGATGGAAATGCGCTGGCGCTGGCCACCGGAAAACTCGTGGGGATAACGATGGCGGCTCTGCGGGTCGAGGCCGACTTCCTCCAGAACCCGAATCACCGCCGCCTCGCGCTCAGCCTCGCTGCCGATGCCATGGGTCAGCAAGCCTTCGGCAATGATCTGCTGCACCGACATCCGTGGGCTGAGGCTGCCGAACGGGTCCTGGAACACCACTTGAATCTGCCGCCGCAACGGCCGCATCAAACGTTGATTGAGCAAGCTCAATTGCTTGTTGCCGAAGCGGATATTGCCCTCCGATTCGACCAGCCGCAGGATCGCCTGACCCAGGGTCGACTTGCCTGAACCCGACTCGCCAACAATCCCCAACGTCTTGCCCCGTTGCAGAGTGAAACTCACGCCGTCCACCGCTTTGATGTAATCCTGCTGGCGACTGAACAATGCTTTGGGCAACGGAAACCACACCTTCAAATCATCGACTTCTAGCAGGTTGTGATCGTACTCACTGGGCACCGGCGCACCGCTCGGTTCCGCCTCGATCAACAAACGGCTGTAAGGATGCTGCGGCGCCCGAAACAGCGTTTCGCAATCGGCCTGCTCAACAATCTCGCCCTGGCGCATCACGCACACCCGTTGCGCGATGCGCCGCACCAGATTGAGGTCATGGCTGATCAGCAACAGCGACATGCCAAGGCGTTGCTGCAACTCGATCAGCAGCTCGAGAATCTTCTGCTGCACCGTCACATCCAGCGCCGTAGTCGGCTCATCGGCGATCAACAGCTCCGGCTCATTGGCCAGCGCCATGGCAATCATCACCCGTTGCCGCTGACCGCCCGAGAGCTGATGCGGATAGGCTTTCAAACGCTGCGACGGCTGGCGGATGCCGACCAGTTCCAGCAGCTCCAGAGTCCGTTCGCGGGCAGCGCGGCCCTTGAGACCTTTGTGAATCTCCAGCACTTCGCTGACTTGCTTTTCCACCGTGTGCAGCGGGTTCAGCGAGGTCATCGGCTCCTGAAAAATCATCGCAATGCGGTTGCCGCGCAAGCCGCGCATCTGCTGCTCGCTGGCGTGCAATAAATCCACGCCGTTGTAGCGGATCGCGCCGCTGCTGCTGACGTTCTTGCCCGGCAACAAACGCAGAATCGAATGCGCCGTCACCGACTTGCCCGAGCCGGATTCACCGACCAGTGCCAGACATTCGCCACGGCGAATATCGAGGTTCAAACCGTGCACCACTTGCTGCCCGGCGAAGGCGACGCGCAAGTCACGGATCTCGATCAAATTGTCTTGCATGTCAGCTCCTCGGATCAAAGGCATCTCGGCAGGCTTCACCGATGAAAACCAACAAAGACAAAATCAGCGCCAAGGCAAAAAACGCCGTCAGCCCCAGCCATGGTGCTTGCAGATTGCGCTTGGCCTGACCGATCAATTCGCCCAGCGACGCAGTGCCGGCCGGCATACCGAAGCCAAGAAAATCCAGTGCAGTCAGCGTGGCAATCGCGCCGGTCAGAATGAACGGCAGGTAGGTGAGGGTGGACGTCATCGCGTTAGGCAGGATGTGCCGGCACATCAGCTCGTTGTCGGTCAGGCCCAGCGCCCGCGCGGCTTTGACGTATTCAAGATTGCGCCCACGCAGAAACTCGGCGCGCACCACATCGACCAGCGCCAGCCAGGAAAACAGCGCCATGATCCCCAGCAACCACCAGAAACTCGGCGAGACGAAGCCAGACAAAATGATCAGCAGGTACAGCACCGGCAGCCCCGACCAGATCTCCAGCACCCGTTGCCCGAGCAAGTCCACCCAGCCACCGTAATAACCCTGCAATGCCCCGGCAACGATGCCGATCAGCGCACTGATACCGGTAAGGATCAGCGCAAACAGAATCGAAATCCGCGTGCCGAAAATCACCCGCGCCAACACATCGCGCGCCTGATCATCGGTGCCCAGCCAGTTGCTTGCTGACGGTGGACTCGGCGCCGGTTCGCTGAGGTCGTAATTGACCGTGTCATAGCTGAACGGGATCGGCGGAAACAACATCCAGCCGCCCTGATCCTCGATCAGTTTGTGTACGTAACTGCTGGCGTAGTCCGGTTGAAACGGCAACTCGCCGCCGAAATCGGTTTCCAGATAATCGCTGAGGATCGGGAAGTAAAAAGCGTTGTGATAGCGAATCACCAACGGTTTGTCGTTGGCGATCAGCTCACCGCCGAGACAAATCAGGCACAGGCCGACAAACAGCCACAGCGACCAGCGTCCGCGCCGGTTGGCCTTGAACTGCGCAACGCGACGTTGACCAAGAGGGGAAAGAGTGAACATCAGGCAGTCCTCGCCGAGAAGTCGATGCGCGGGTCGAGCAGGGTGTAGCAGAGATCGCCGATCAGCTTGATCAACAGGCCGAACAGGGTGAACAGGAACAACGCACCGAACACCACCGGATAGTCGCGCGACACCGCCGCTTCGTAGCTCATACGCCCGAGGCCGTCGAGGTTGAAGATGGTTTCGATCAGCAGGGAGCCGGCGAAAAACACTTCGATCAGCGCCGACGGCACACCGGCCACCACCAACAGCATGGCGTTGCGAAACACATGGCCGTAGAGCACGCGGCGCTCGGTCAAACCCTTGGCCCGCGCGGTGATCACGTACTGACGGCTGATCTCGTTGAGGAAGCTGTTTTTGGTGAGGATCGTCAACGTCGCAAAGCCGCCGATCACCAACGCCGTCACCGGCAGCACCAAGTGCCAGAGGTAATCGCCGACCTTGCCCAAGGTGCTGAGGCTGTCGAAGTTATCCGAGACCAGGCCCTGTACCGGGAACCAGTTGACGTAGCTGCCACCGGCGAACACCACGATCAACAGAATCGCGAACAGGAACGCCGGCATCGCGTAGCCGATGATGATCGCCGTGCTGCTCCAGACATCAAACGCGCTGCCGTTCCTGATCGCTTTGCGAATGCCCAGCGGGATCGAAATCAGGTAGGTGATCAACGTCGCCCACAAGCCTAGCGACAGTGATACAGGCAACTTCTGCACGATCAGATCAGTGACCTTGGCGCCGCGAAAGAAACTGCTGCCCAGATCCAGCTGCGCGTAGTTTTTCAGCATCAGCCACAGGCGTTCGTGCATCGGCTTGTCGAAGCCGTAATGGTGTTTGATCTCCTCGATCAACGCAGGATCGAGGCCACGGCTGCTGCGGCCCGCGCCGCCAACCGCAGTAACCTCGCCACCACCGCCCATGCTGTGCCCGCCGAAGCCTTGCAAGCGGGCGATGGCTTGCTCCACCGGCCCGCCCGGCGCGGCCTGCACAATCAGAAAATTCACCACCAGAATGCACAACAGCGTCGGGATGATCAGCAGCAAACGTCGACTCAGATAACGCAGCATGTCACTGGCCCCCCGCAAGCTGAGTGTGCATCTGCTGGGTGGTCAACGCCTTGGCCGAGACCTCCCACCAGGTGTTGAGGCCTTCGTCGTACGCCGGTTGCACGGGCGGCATGCCGAAGCGGTTCTGATACACCGTCGGCGTGCCTTTGGAGTAGTAGTTGGGAATCATGTAGTAACCCCATTGCAGCACCCGGTCGAGGGCGCGGGCGTAATGCACCATGGCCTCGCGGGTGTTGGCCTGAACCAGTCCGTCGATCAATTGATCGACCGCCGGGTTGGCCAGCACCATCGAGTTCGAACTGCCGACTTGCGTGGCGCTTTGCGAGGCGTACAGGCTGTACAACTCGCGGCCGGGAGAGACGATCGGATCGCCGCTGCGAGGGAAAGCGACGACGATCATGTCGTAGTCGCGGGCGTTGAGGCGGTTGATGTATTGCGCCGAATCGATGCGCCGCAAATTCAGCGTGATGCCAATCTGCGCGAGGGTGCGTTTGAACGGCAGCAGCATGCGATCGAAGCCGCCCTGACCGTCGAGGAAGGTGAATTCCAGCGGCTCGCCAGCAGCGTTGACCAGACGATTGTGTTGCGGCGTCCAGCCAGCCTCGGCGAGCAGCTTCAGCGCTTGCAGTTGTTTGTCGCGGATGTAGCCGCTGCCATCGGTTTTTGGTGCCTCATACACGGTCGTGAAAACTTCGTCGGGAATCTGTCCGCGCAGTGGTTCGAGGATCTTCAGTTCCTCGGCATCAGGTAGCGCGGTGGCGGCCATTTCGCTCTTTGGCCAGAAGCTGTTCTGGCGCACGTAGAAGCCGCGCATCATCTGCTTGTTGGTCCACTCGAAATCCCACAGCAGGCTGATCGCCTGACGCACGCGGCGATCCTTGAAGAACGGGTTCTGCAGGTTGAACACGAATCCTTGCGCCGCCGTCGGTTTCTCCGGCGCCAGGATCGACTGCTGCAAGCGACCGTCGCGCAACGCCGGGCTGTCGTAGCCGACCACATAACCAGACGAGGAGAACTCGCGGTTGTAGTCGAACGCGCCGGCCTGCAACAGTTGCCGGGCGACGTCGGTGTCACCGTAGAAATTCACCGTGAGGCTGTCGAAGTTGTACATCCCGCGACTCACCGGCAGGTCCTTGCCCCACCAGTCCGGATCGCGTTGAAAACTGATGCTGCGCCCGGCGTCGACCTTGCTCACCCGGTACGGGCCGCTGCCCAGCGCTGGCTCGAAACCGCCGCCATTGGCGAAGTCGCGGGTTTGCCACCAGTGCTCGGGAACGACGCGCATCGTCGCCAGGTCGAGCGCCAAGGTGCGGTTGAGGTTGTTCTTGAAGGTGAAGCGCACCTGTCGTGGGCCTTCGATCAGCACGTCCTGCACATCGGCGTATTGCTGGCGATAGCTCAGGCTGCCCTTGGTCATCAGCAGGTTGAAGGTGTAGCGCACGTCTTCGGCGGTGATCGGCGTGCCGTCGGCGAAGCGTGCTTTTGGATTGAGGGTGAAACGCACCCACAAGCCTTCGGGGTCGCGCTCGATCTGTTGCGCGACCAGTGCGTAAACGGTGTAGGGCTCGTCGAGCGAACGGAACGCCAATGGCGAGTACACCCAGTCGTTGACCTGCACCACGGAAATGCCCTGATCGGCATAAGGGCTGATGTAGTTGTACTGGCCGATCTCCATCGACGCACGGCTGAGCGAACCGCCCTTGGGCGCCTTGGGATCGACGAAATCGAAGTGCTGGAAGTTCGCCGGATATTTCGGCGCCTCGCCGTACACCGTCAGCGCATAACTGCCGCCGGCCAGCGCCGAGGTGCCGGTGCACAGCAGCGCACTGCTTAACAGCAGGCCCGCCATGTTGCGCAAAAAACTCATGAAGTCACTCCTGAAAATCCCTGAAGGAACCCGGTCCCCATGTGGGAGCTGGCTTGCCAGCGATAGCGGTATGTCAGTGAAGTAAATGTCGACTGATACGACGCTATCGCTGGCAAGCCAGCTCCCACAGGGTTTTGCGGTGCTCGCTCTTTAGAAGTGGTAAGTCATGCGCGCAAACAAGGTGCGGCCCAACGGATCGGTGTAGCGCGGGTCATAGCCGCTCTGGAAGTTGTAGGCCTGGTTGGAGAACGGCGGGTTGCGGTCGAACACGTTCTTCATCCCGGCATCGACATCCAGCACCTTGTTGAAGGTGTAGCCGGCCGACAGGTCCCACACCGAATACGACGCCACGCGCGCGTGGGTGTCGCGGTCGTAGTCGTTGTAACCCGTGGTGAAGCGGTTGGTCAGTGCCGCCCGCGCCGCGCCGAAGGTCCAGCTGCCGGTGAGGTTGTGCTTCCAGCGCGCGATCACGCCGTCACCCTGAAAGTCGCCGACCTTGTCGGTGAACGGGCCTTTGATGGTGCTCTGGAAGTCGTACTCGTCAACGTAAGTGCCTTGCAGGCCCAGACCGAACTGACCGTACGGCGTGTTCGGGAAGCGATAATCCAGCGACACATCGACACCGTTGGTTTCGACGATGCCAAGGTTGGCATTGCCGGTGACGATGTAGTTGAGCGTGCCGTCGGCGTTGCGCACGAAGCGGTCCGGGTAGGAGCCGGCCTGATCAAACACGGTGGATTCCGGGAATGGCTGGATCTGGTTGGAGATGTGAATCCACCAGAAATCCAGACCCACCGAGAGGTTGTTGATCGGCTGATACACGAAGCCCAGCGTCACGTTGCGCGCCTTCTCCGGGGCCAGGTCTTCGTTGCCGCCGATCTGGTTGAGGAACTGCTGACCGCAATCGCGACCGCCGTTACCGCCCGGTTGCACCACGCCGCCAGTACACAGCACCGGGTCGTTGTAGTAGCCCTGGGTGAAGGTGATGCTGCGCGGCGAATACAGCTCGTACAGCGACGGCGCACGGAAACCTTCGCTATAGGCGCCACGCACCACCAGCTCTTTCAACGGCTGATAACGGAACGAGTATTTCGGGTTGGTGGTGCTGCCGAAGTCGCTGTATTTGTCGTGGCGCACGGCGGCGGACAGTTCGAGGCTGTCGAGCACCGGCACGTTGATTTCCGCGTAGGCGGCTTTGACGCTGCGATCACCTTCAACGCTGCCGGCCGGGTCGATACCGAGGCTCTGAATGTCGCCGGCGAACGACTCGAAGTCCTGATGGAATTTCTCTTTGCGGTACTCGCCGCCCAGCGCCAGACCGGACGGGCCGGCGCCGAACCAGTCGCCGATTTCACGACTGATACGACCATCGAAACCGGCCACACGGCCAACGGCAGTGGAGTAGGCGCCGTGGTACGCCGCGTCGTCGATGTACTGCTGTCCGGCAGCGGATTGCGGGCCGAACGGGTTGAGCAAACCACTGGCCAGACCATTGATCATCGCCTGATCGCTGACAAAGCCATTGGTGACGCTGGAGACGATTTTGTTCTGGTTGTACGAGGCGCCGACGTTGTAATCCCAGCCGGCGACCAGACCATCGAAACTGAGCAGGAAGCGCTGGCTGGTGTTCTGGTCTTTCGATTCACGCGGGCCGGCAGCGGTTTCACGCCAGTTGACGTCCACCGGTTGGGTCGGGTCGAGGGCGAAATCGGTGGGCGCCGGGGTGATGCCGTTGCCGGGATAGTAGGGCGACGAGGAATCGAGGCTCAGACCGGTCAACGGCGCAGGGCCGATCGCCGTGGCGTTGTTGTTGCGCGACCAGAAGTACTCGAGGTTGACGTTGTGATCGTCGCCGAGTTTGCCGGTGGTCTTGCCGAAGAACGAAGTCTTCTCGGTCTGCGGCACCAGGTCGATGTATTCACGGGTGCTGAAGCGGCACAAGCCGTCGCGGGCGATCAGGTTGGGGCCGTTGCAATTACTGTTGGCCAAGGGGTTGGTGGCGTTGCCGTTCTGGCTGTAGTTGCCGGGAAACGCGGTGCCCGAAGTCTGATCGAGACCGCGACCGGGGGCGTAGTCGGTGGCGAACGAGCGATCGTTGGCGTCGAGGTTCTGCTGCTTGTTGTAGTTGAACACGCCGAGCACGTTGAAGCGGTCTTCTTCCAGATCGCCGTAGCCCCAACTGGCGCTCATGTCTTTGGTTTGGCCGCCGCCGCTGTGGGTCGGGGTTTCGCCGCCGAGCGTCAACTGGCCGTCGGTCAGGGATTTCTTGGTGATGAAGTTGATCACACCGCCGATGGCGTCGGTGCCGTACAGGGCCGAGGCGCCGTCACGCAGCACTTCCACGCGTTCGATGGCGGCAAACGGGATCATGTTCAGATCCACCGCGCCGCCGGCCGAGTTGGTCCCCGACAAGGCGTTGTTGGCCAGGCGTCGGCCGTTGAGCAGCACCAGCGTCTTGTTCGCGCCGATGCCGCGCATGTCGGCGAACGAGGCGCCGCCAGTCGCCGCGCCCACGGAGCCTGCGCTGTTGTTGATCGACTGGCTGCCAGTGATGCGCTGCACCAGTTCGGCGGTGGTGGTCACGCCCTGTTTGCGCAGCTCATCGGCCTTGAGAATGGTGATCGGCACTGCCGTTTCCGCATCGACCCGGCGAATCGCCGAACCGGTCACTTCCACCCGTTGCAGTTGCGTGGTCGGCGCAACCACCGCCGCAGCCGCCGGGACGCTAGCGTTGTCGTCCTCGGCTGCCTGCACAGTCCCGGCGCCCATCCCCATGGCCACCAGATACAACGGAACAAAACGGTGGCGAGAAATCGTGGCCACCAAAGGTTTGAGCGTGAAGCGTGGAGTGTTCATCAGCATGGTTATTTCCGACTTTTTAGACGTTATCGAATTGGCCTTGTGAGCCCCTCATTGCTCCGCTATCGGTGATACCGCGTGCGGAAAACCACTTTCTTCAAGCAAGCCGATCCCCTCCGAAGACGCGTGGCGTTTTTTCGGTCGGCTGATTGCGACAGGATTCAGCGGGCGGTGGCGGGCGCGTCTCTCAAGACGCGGCCGCCACCGCACTCAGTGGGTGGTCATCACCGAAATCTTGGTAATGCCCGAGCGTTCGATCGACGCCATAGCCTTGGCCACCTGGCCGTAATTGACGGCCGAGTCGGCCTGCAACTGCACGCGCACCTCGGCGTCCTTGGCCTTGACCTCTTTGAGGCTGGCTTCCAGTGATTCCGGGGCCAGCTCGGTCTTGGCCAGATAGAACTTGCCGTCCTGATCGACGCTGACCACCACCGGGTCTTTCTTTTCGGCGGGGGCGACGGCGTCGGTTTTCGGCAGGTTGACCTTGATTGCGTTGGTCATCAGCGGCGCGGTGACGATGAACACCACCAGCAGCACCAGCAT
>NZ_JSFK01000014.1 GCF_000783395.1 Pseudomonas chlororaphis
GCTCCCACAGGGATGTTGTGTTGATTCGATTACAACGTCTGCCACCCACCGCCCAGCGCCTTGTACAACGCAATGCTCGCCTGCACCCGTGCCAGCCGCAGCTGTGCGTTCTGATCCTGCGCGGCGTACAGCGTGCGCTGGGTTTCCAGCACCGTGAGCAAGTCTTCGGCGCCGGCCTCATAGCGACTTTGCGCGATGTTGAAAGCGCTCTGGGCCTGATTCAATTCTTCGTTCTGCCACAACCGCTGCTCGTCCAGACGACGAATGCTGTTGAGGGCTTTTTCCACGTCGGCGAAGCCGTTGATGATCGCGCCACGGTAGCTTTCCAGCAGTTCTTGCTGGCGTGCCGTGGCCTTGTCACGTTCGGCGCCGAGGCGACCGTTGTTGAAGATCGGCGCGACCAGTCCGGCGGTCAGGTTGTAGAACGGGCTGCGAATCAGATCGTCGAACTGATTGGCGCCGGAGCCGAGCTGGGCGGTCAGGGTCAGTGCTGGCAACATCGCTGCACGGGCGACTTTTACGTCCGCTTCGGCTGCGGCCAGTTGCGCTTCGGCGCGAGCAATGTCGGGACGACGACTGAGCAGTTCGCTGGGCACGCCGGCGGCGATGTCTGGCCATTGCAAGTGATCGAATGACTCGCTCGGCGACAGTTGCTGCACCGGTCGACCGAGCAGGGCGGCGAGGCTGATCAACGCTGCCTGGGCCTCTTGTTGCACGCGCGGCAATTGCCACTGCTGGGCGGCGACCAGACTTTTCTGCTGCGCCAGTTCCAGCGCGGTCGCCGAGCCTGAATCAAAGCGCGTCTGCACCAGTTTCAGCACACTTTGTGCGTTGGCCAGATTGAGTTCGGCGATGCGGCTCTGCTCGCGCAGCGACAGGGTTTGCGCATACGTGCTGGCCACGCCGCTGAGCAATGTCAGCTCGACGGTTGCCCGGTCGAACTCGCTGGCCTGCAAGGTGAACTGTGCGCTGTCCCGCGAGGCGCGTTTGCCACCCCAGAAATCGATTTCGTAAGTGGCGCTCAGATTGGTGTCGAAGTAGTCCACGGCTTTGTTGCTGCTGTTGGCATCGAGCTGGCTGTAGCCATTGCCGCGCAGCAGTTTCTGCCGATTGGCATTGAGCCCGGCCTTGATCTCCGGCAGCAACGAGCCGCCGGCGATCACCGTGCCGGCCTGCGCCTGACGTACGCGGGCAACGGCGGCCGCGAGATCGAAACTGCCGACGCGAGCCTGTTCGATCAGGCGATCCAGCTCGGGGCTGCCGAACTGCGTCCACCACTGCAGGTTGTTGCGGGCGCTGCTCGCGCTGTGCGGCGATTGCCAGCTCGCAGGCGCTTGCACACCACTGTCTGGGCGTTGAACGGGGCTGCCGCAGGCGCTGAGGATCAGGCACACGGTCAACAAACTGAGGCGCGGTTTCATAGATCGATCATTCACTGGTAAGGGCCGTGACCGGGTCGAGCCGGGCAGCTTTGCGGGCCGGCATAAAGCCGAAGACAACGCCGGTCACGAGTGCGCAGCCGAAAGCGCCGAGCACCGCCAGCAACGAAAATGCGACGGCCACTTCGCTGAGAATCAGTACACCGCCGACGATCAACGCCAAGGCGATCCCGGCAATGCCGCCGACCACCGAGAGCATCACGGCCTCGGTGAGAAACTGGCGCAGAATGTCGCGCTGCCGCGCCCCGGTGGCCATGCGGATACCGATCTCGCGGGTACGCTCACGCACGGTCATCAGCATGATGTTCATCACGCCAATACCGCCGACCAGCAGGGAAATCGCGGCAATCGAGCCGAGCATCAGCGACAGGGTATTTTGCGTGCGCGCCTCGGCCTGGATCATTGCGGCGTTGTTGGTCAGCTCGAAATCCTTCTTGCCGTTGTGCAAGCGCAGCATCAACTGCTCGATGGCTTCTTCGGCGTCCTTGACCTTGCGCGCGTCGGTGGCGGCGATGGCCACGTATTCAGGATCGCGCGTGCCGAACAGCCTGACGCTGGCGGCCGAGTAGGGGATAGCGATGCGGTTGTCGCTGTCGGAGTCGCCAGAGCTGGCGCCTTTTTCCGCGAGCACGCCGACCACCTGAAACGGCACGTTTTCGATCAGGATGTATTGGCCGATCGGGTTGATCACATCCTTGAGCAGTTTGCTTCGCACTTTGTGGCCGATCACCGCGACCGCGGCAGCGTTCGCCTCGTCGGCCTCGGTGAAGTAGCTGCCTTGCACCACCGGCCAGTTGAAGATTGCCGGGAAGTTGGTGTCGTTGCCGCCGACGTAGCTCAAATGGTCGGCATTGCCGAACCGCACGCCAGCCTCGGCGCCGTTGACCGGCATGATCCGTTGCACTTGCGGCAGGCTCGCCAGTGCGCGGACGTCGTCGAGGGTGATGATCCCCGGTGGTGTGCGCGGGTTGGGCGCCGAGCCGCTGAGGTAAATGATGTTCGAGCCGAACGCGCCCATTTGCGCCATGACCTGACGCTTGCTGCCTTCGCCGACGGCGAGCATCACCACCACCGAGGCCACGCCGATGATGATGCCGAGCAGGGTCAGCGCGGTGCGAAAGCGGTTGATCCACATCACCCGCCAGGCGGCGTGCAAAGCGTCTACCAGTTCGCCTTTCCATGCCCCGGTGGCTTCGGCGCCCTCGGTCAGACGCTTGCGTAGATCGACCGCTTGCAAGGCGCCGGGGTTGGCGCTGGTCTGGGCGTCGGGGTTGTCCTTGGCGCTGTCACTGATGATCAGGCCATCGCTGATTTCGATGATGCGTTTGGCCCGCGCCGCCACTTCGCGATCATGGGTAATCAGGATCACCACATGGCCCTGGCTCGCCAGTTCGTCGAGCAGCGCCATGACTTCTTTGCCGCTGTGGCTGTCGAGGGCGCCGGTTGGCTCATCGGCAAGAATAATGTGGCCGCCGTTCATCAAGGCGCGGGCAATCGACACCCGTTGCTGCTGACCGCCGGAGAGCTGGTGCGGACGGTTGCCGGTGCGTGAGGCCAAGCCGAGGCGGTCGAGCAGGGCAGCGGCGCGGGCGTGACGCTCGGCGGCCGGAGTGCCGGCGTAGATCGCTGGCATCTCGACGTTTTCCTGGGCCGAGCCGGACGGAATCAGGTGGTAACCCTGGAACACGAAACCAAAGGCTTCGCGGCGCAGCCATGCGAGTTCGTCGCTGTCGAGGCCAGCAACGTTTTCGCCGGCGAAACGGTATTCACCGGACGTCGGTCGGTCGAGGCACCCGAGGATATTCATCAGCGTCGACTTGCCGGAGCCTGAGGCGCCGACAATCGCCACGAATTCACCGGCGTGGATCGACAGGTCGATACCGCGCAGCACATGAACTTCGGGCGCGTCGCCGCCACCGTAGGATTTACGGATGTCCTGCAGGTCGATCAGAGGCGTTTGCATTCAGCCTCCGCTGCCGACAGCCGGGCCGATCAGCAAGTGATCGCCTTCGTTGAGGCCTTCGATAATCTGTACTTTCAAGCGATCGCTGATACCGGTGCGTACTTCGCGGGACTGGATGTCACCGTTGGCGGCAATCACCCGGGCCGTCTGCAGATCGGCGCTGGTGCTGCCTTGCAGTGCGGCGATCGGAGCGGTGAGAACGTCTTTCGCCTGACTGGCGACAAAGAACACCTGGGTGGTCATCTCGGCCATCAAGGCGTTATCGGCGTTATCGACGTCGAGCAGCACGGTGTAGAGCACCACGCGGGCGCTGCCGCTTTTGCTGCTGCTGGCCGGGCTGCCGCCGCCCTGGCTGGTTTGGTCCAGCGGTTTTGGCGGCACCGGCAGGATTTGCCGCACGGTGCTGCTCCAGCGCCGGTTGCCGCCGCTGAGGGTGGTGAAGTAAGCGGTCATGCCCGGTTTGACATGGCCGATATCCGCCTCGGAAACCTCGGCCCACACGGTCATTGGCGACAGCTTGGCGATGCGCAGAATCAGTGGCGTCTGCTGTTGCGCGTTGAGAGTCTGGCCTTCGCGGGCGTCGAGGGCGACCACGGTGCCGGCCATGGGCGCATAGATTCGCGTGTAGCCGAGTTCGGCCTGATCGCTGCGCAGGCTGGCTTCGGCCTGGCGGATCTGCGCCTGGAACATGTCGATGCGCGCTTGCGTGGCTTTCAGTTCGGCGCGGGCGGTCTGCACGTCTTCCTCGCGCGTCGCACCGCCGGCGGCCAGATTCTGCTGGCGCTGATATTTCTGCTGCGCCAGTTCATGTTGGGCGCGTTGTTCCTGCAATTGCGCCTTGAGGTTTTCGATCGAGAAGCGGCCAGCGTCAAGTTTGGCCTTTTGTGTCGATGGATCGATTTCCACCAGCAGTTGGCCTTCCTTGACCACGTCGCCGACTTCGACATGAATTTTCTGGATCTGCCCGGAAGCCTGCGCACCGACATCCACGTAACGACGCGGTTGCAGGGTGCCGAGTGCGGTAACGCTGCTTTCGATATCGCCACGGGTCACTTGCACGGTGGCGAATTTATCCCGGCCTGGCGGCAGGATCTGCCACGCGGCGTACGCGACAACGGGGATCAGACAAAGGACTACGAGCAGGGCGCGTCGGGCGGGGCGGGGACGTTTCATGCAGGGTTCCGGCCAGTGGAAATCGGCCCGTCGTTCGGCTGGCACACAGGTTCGGGCAGCACGGAACGCTGTCGCAAGGTGCGACAGACACGGGGAGCTGTCCTGTAAACGATGGAAGTGCAGGGGAATTTAACTGCGGACACACGAAGTTACAGCTATAGAGCAGCACTATTTGTCGGTCAACGGCAAACACTACTTTAAATCTATATGAGAATTACTATAAATTACGCACCTCAAGTTGCCACTATCTTGCTACTGCATTTTGCGCAGGGGGCATTCAGTGAGCTCAAGGACAGAACCCGCAGGTTTGCGGCCGGGAGTCATGTTGGAAAACTACTATCGCGAGCTGGTGTGTTTCCTGAACGCCAAGCTCGGCAACCGTCAGGTTGCCGAAGATGTGGTGCATGACGCCTATCTGCGAGTGCTGGAACGTTCCAGCGAGACACCCATCGAGCAACCCCGGGCCTTTCTTTACCGCACCGCGCTCAATCTGGTCATCGATGACCACCGGCGCAACGCTTTGCGCCAGGTCGAATCACTCGACGTACTCGATAATGAAGAGCGCTATTTCACCCCGTCGCCCCACGGCACCCTCGATCATGGCCAGCGTCTGGAGATGCTTCAGCGCGCGCTGGCCGAGTTGTCACCGCTGTGCCGCGAAAGTTTTCTACTGCGCAAAATCGAAGGCCTGTCGCACCCGGAAATCGCTGAGCAGCTGGGCATTTCCAAGGCTCTGGTGGAAAAGCACATCGTTAATGCCATGAAACATTGCCGCCTGCGCATCAAGCAATGGGATGCCCATTGAGCCGACTTCGTTAAATTTTATTTCACTGTCCTCGTTCCTACTCAACAGACGACCTGCCGTCCTGCTCAAGGCCGGTCAGGTCACTTAGGCTCTCCTTGCCCCTTGTTGAGGGGTTCATCCAGAGGACACTGGAAATGACTCAGGCAATTGCATCGCCCATCGTTCACGACCTGATCGGCGTCGGTTTCGGCCCTTCGAACCTGGCGCTGGCCATCGCTCTGCAAGAGCGCGGGCCGACCCACGGCGAGCTGGATGTGCTGTTCCTCGACAAGCAGGCCAACTACAGCTGGCACGGCAACACCCTGTCGACCCAGAGTGAGTTGCAGATTTCCTTCCTCAAGGATCTGGTGACTCTGCGCAATCCGACCAGTCCGTATTCCTTCGTCAATTACCTGAAGTACCACGGTCGCCTGGTCGACTTCATCAACCTCGGCACCTTCTATCCGTGCCGCATGGAATACAACGATTACCTGCGTTGGGTCGCCGGGCAGTTCACCGAGCAGAGCCGTTATGGCGAAGAAGTGCTGACCATCGAGCCGGTGCTGCACAACCATGAGGTTGAAGCGCTGCGCGTTATCTCCCGTGGCGCCGATGGCCAGCAATTCGTGCGCACCACGCGTTCGGTTGTCGTCAGCGCCGGCGGCACCCCGCGGATTCCGGAGGCGTTCAAAGCGCTGAAGGGCGACAGTCGCGTGTTCCACCATTCGCAATACCTGTCGCAAATGGCCAAACAACCTTGCGTGAACAATCAGCCGATGAGCATCGCGATCATCGGTGGCGGGCAGAGCGCGGCAGAAGCGTTCATCGATCTGAACGATTCGTTCCCGTCGGTGCAGGTCGACATGATCCTGCGCGGTTCGGCCCTGAAACCGGCGGACGACAGCCCGTTCGTCAACGAAGTGTTCTCGCCGGAGTTCACCGACCTGGTGTTCCAGCAGAACAGCGCCGAGCGTGAGCGTCTGGTCAACGAGTATCACAACACCAACTACTCGGTGGTCGACATCGACTTGATCGAGCGCATCTACGGTATCTTCTATCGTCAGAAAGTATCCGGGATTGCCCGTCACGCGTTCCGCACCCTGACCACCGTCGAGAAAGCCATCGCCACCGACAACGGTATCGAACTGGCCGTGCGCAACAACGCTACTGGCGAAGTCACCGTGCGCAACTACGACGCCGTTGTTCTGGCCACCGGTTACGAGCGGCAGATGCACCGCAAACTGCTGGCGCCGCTGGAAGAGTACCTGGGTGACTTCGAGGTCGATCGCAACTACAAACTGATCACCGACGAGCGCTGCAAGGCCGGCCTCTACATGCAGGGCTTCTGCCAGGCCAGCCATGGTCTGAGCGATACGCTGCTGTCGGTGTTGCCGATTCGCGCGGACGAGATTGCCGGCTCGCTGTATGAGCATGGCAAGAATCGCGGGCATCGTTCGATGGCGGATCTGTTGTTGGCGACTGCCAGCTAACGCCGATTTCCAGGCCAGATCGTTCCCACGCTCTGCGTGGGAATGCAGCCCGGGACGCTCCGCGTCCCTATCGAAGGCCGAACGCGGAGCGTCCGTTGAGGCATTCCCACGCAGAGCGTGGGAACGATCATCCTGAACCCTTCCTGAACATCCCCCATATTCCCCGACACACCTCCTTTTGCGGGTTTACTCTCCAATCATCGGGGCGTAAGCTTCGCGCGTTTTCATCAATAGCGGAGACCCACAGTGGGTACTTGTTCGAGTGACAGTTGTCGGCCGGTCTCGGTAACCGGCAGATTCTCGGCAAGATAACGCGCAGATTTTCTCTGTCGTTGTCTCGCCGTAAAAGCGAGCAGCGGCATCCCGTGCATGACCCGTCCTGGGCCATGTCTCGACGTCCTTCTCATCGACGCTGAACAGAGCGTGATTGCGACTTTATTGTTGTGATCGCAGCCCTATCGACACGCCTGTCTTTTCTGACCGGCGCGCCAGGCCTTGCCGTGCCGGTTTTTCCGGCGGACGAGGCGCGGCCGTACCTGCTTGACGGTTTCCCGGCTGACCATAGGGGCAACAGCCATGAAACTTACGCTCAAGGAATTCTTCGCAGGTTTTCTGCGGACCCGCCACATCGCCCGGCACTTCCGTCGCCTGGCGCTGCTGGAATCGATCAACGACACCACGGTCAGCCGTGAAGTCCCGCCGACTTTGGCCAACACCTTGGTCGATGCCGCGCAGTGCGACAGCGGCGTATTACTGTCTTCACTGGGCACGCACTCCGATGGCCTGACCGATTTCGAAGTCGATGCGCTGCGTGCGCAATACGGCCTCAACGAAGTCGAACACGAGCAGCCGCTGCCATGGTGGACGCACCTGTGGCACTGCTACAAAAACCCGTTCAACCTGCTGCTGACCCTGTTGGCGGTGATCTCGTGGCTGACCGAAGACCTCAAGGCGGCCGTAGTGATTTTCTCCATGGTGGTGCTGTCGACGCTGCTGCGCTTCTGGCAGGAAAGCAAATCCAACCAGGCCGCCGATGCACTGAAAGCCATGGTCAGCAACACCGCCACGGTGATGCGCCGTGATGCGCCGCGCAGCGAATTGCCGATCAAACAACTGGTGCCGGGCGATCTGATCGTGCTCTCGGCCGGTGACATGATTCCCGCCGATTGCCGTGTGCTCAGCGCCAAGGACCTGTTCGTCAGTCAGGCGGCGATGACCGGTGAATCGATGCCGGTGGAGAAGTTTCCACATCAGCAGGATCGCGACACGCGCAATCCGCTGGAGCTGGACAACATCCTGTTCATGGGCACTAACGTGGTGTCCGGCACGGCGGTGGCAGTGATCCTCACCACCGGCAACAGCACTTATTTCGGTGCGCTGGCGCAACGAGTTGGAGCGACTGATCGTGCAGTGACGTCGTTCCAGCAAGGCGTCAACAAAGTCAGCTGGCTGTTGATCCGTTTCATGTTCGTCATGGCGCCGCTGGTGCTGTTCATCAACGGTTTCACCAAGGGTGACTGGACTGAAGCGCTGCTGTTCGCACTGTCGATTGCCGTCGGCCTGACCCCGGAAATGCTGCCGATGATCGTCACCTCGACGTTGGCCAAAGGCGCGGTGTTTCTGTCGCGCAAAAAGGTCATCGTCAAACGCCTCGATGCGATCCAGAACTTCGGCGCCATGGACGTGCTGTGCACTGACAAGACCGGCACGCTGACCCAGGACAAGATCTTCCTCGCGCGTAATGTCGACGTCTGGGGTGCCGATTCCGATGACGTACTGGAAATGGCTTACCTCAACAGCTACTACCAGACGGGCCTGAAAAACCTGCTGGATGTTGCGGTGCTGGAGCACGTGGAAGTCCACCGTGAACTGAAAGTCGGCACGGCGTTTCGCAAGGTCGACGAGATCCCGTTCGACTTCAATCGCCGACGCATGTCGGTGGTGGTCGAAGGCCGTGGCCAGCCACATCAACTGATCTGCAAAGGCGCCGTGGAAGAAGTCTTGGCGGTGTGCAGCCGCGTGCGTCACGGCGAAGTCGACGAAGCCTTGAGCGATGAATTGCTGACCCGGATTCGTCAGGTCACCGCAGCATTCAACGCTGAAGGCTTGCGCGTAGTAGCCGTGGCCGCCCGCTCGATGCCTGAAGGTCGGGAGATTTACAGCCTGGCTGATGAACAGGAACTGACGCTGATCGGTTACGTGGCGTTCCTCGATCCGCCGAAGGAAAGCACCGCGCCAGCGCTCAAGGCTTTGGCTGAGCACGGTGTGGCAGTGAAGGTGCTGACCGGCGACAACGAACTGGTCACCGCGAAAATCTGCCGCGAAGTCGGCCTGGCGCAACAGGGGCTGTTGCTGGGTAATGACATCGAGCGTATGAGCGATGCTGAACTGGCCGTAGCCGTGGAAACCACCAATGTCTTCGCCAAACTGACGCCGTCGCACAAGGAGCGCATCGTGCGCATCCTCAAAGGCAACGGCCATGTGGTCGGTTTCATGGGCGATGGCATCAACGATGCGCCAGCGCTGCGCACCGCCGACATCGGCATTTCAGTGGACAGCGCCGTGGACATCGCCAAGGAAGCGGCGGACATCATCCTCCTGGAAAAGAGCCTGATGGTGCTGGAGGAGGGCGTGCTCGAAGGGCGGCGCACCTTCGCCAACATGCTCAAGTACATCAAGATGACTGCCAGCTCCAACTTCGGCAACGTGTTTTCGGTGCTGGTGGCCAGCGCGTTCATTCCGTTCCTGCCGATGCTGCCGATGCACCTGCTGGTGCAGAACCTGCTCTACGACATTTCGCAGATTGCGATTCCATTCGATAACGTCGATGAGGACATGCTGAAAAAACCACAACGCTGGCAGCCGGGCGATGTCGGGCGCTTCATGCTGTTCTTCGGCCCGATCAGTTCGATCTTTGACATCACCACGTTCGCCTTGATGTGGTACGTGTTTGACGCCAACACCCCGGATCACCAGACCCTGTTCCAGTCCGGCTGGTTCGTGGTCGGGTTGCTGACGCAGACGCTGATCGTGCACATGATCCGCACGCCGAAGATTCCGTTCCTGCAAAGCCGCGCCGCCATGCCGCTGCTGGTCATGACCGGAATCATCATGGCGGTCGGCATCTTCCTGCCGATGGGGCCGCTGGCGCACTACTTCAAATTGCAGGCGCTGCCGTCGCTTTACTTCGTGTTCCTGCCAGTGATCCTGCTGGCCTACATGGCGCTGACCCAGGCAGTGAAAGGCTTCTACATCCGCCGGTTCGGCTGGCAATAACAGCAACACCGCTGCCCCTCTGTAGGAGCTGCCGAAGGCTGCGATCTCTTGATTCTGCTTTTTTTAGATCAAAAGATCGCAGCCTTCGGCAGCTCCTACAGGAGTGTTCGTTTCACCTGGATTTCAAGCAAACCCTACCAAAGGGATTGTTGTGTTTTTAAGAGATTTGACTATGCAAGCCATCAACAACCTCAACCTCGATTCACTGCTCGACACCCTCGTCAGCCTCAGCGCTGCGTTCATCCTCGGCGGTCTGATCGGCTTCGAACGCCAGTACCGGCAACGCACGGCGGGCCTGCGCACCAACGTACTGGTCGCCATCGGTGCAGCGATTTTCGTCGACATGGCCAACCGTCTCGCCGGCGCAGAAGGTGCGGTACGCGTGGTCGCCTATGTGGTCTCCGGCATCGGCTTTCTCGGCGCCGGCGTGATCATGCGCGAAGAGGGCAACGTGCGCGGCCTCAACACCGCCGCGACCCTGTGGACTTCCGCCGCAGTCGGCGCCTGCGCGGGTGCCGACCTGCTCGCCGAAGCCGTGCTCGGCACACTGTTCATTCTGGCCGCCAACACCTTGCTGCGGCCGATCGTCAACAACATCAACCGCCAGCCGCTGGACGTGGTCTCGGCGGAAGTCACCAACATCGTCTACGTCATCGCCCGCCGCTCCCAGCAAACCGCCGTGTTCGCTTTGCTCGAAGCCGAGCTTGAACGCAGCAACTACCCGGCCAGCGACGTGGATGTGCATGCGTTCGGCGCTGATGAAATCGAAATCGAAGCGACATTGGCGACAACGTCGGTCGACGGTGATGAACTCGACGCGCTGGTGGCGCGGATTTCGACGTCAGCGCTGGTGGTGCAGGCGTTCTGGAGTCCGAGTACCACCGAGTAACCCTTTATTCAGTGTTGGCTTGGGAAATTTCCTACAAGTCGACAGGATTAATCTGTCAATGCAATGCCTTATCCGACGCCACTATGCCGTCTCTCAGGTCTGCGCAGCGATGGATGAAAGATGACCTCACCCCGTGTTCTGGTACTGGAAAATCATGCGTTCGCACGCAGCGTGATGGTCAGGATGCTGCACCGCCTCGGTGTGCGCGATGTGTTGCAGGCCAGTGATGGCGAGCAGGCGCTGGTGCAGATGCATTTGTCGGGCGGGGTCGACATCGTGGTCTGCGATTTGCTCGATAAAGGCCTCGACTGTCTGGGGTTTCTTGGCCATGCCAGGGAAACCGGTATGGTCCGCGCCGTTATCCTCAGCAGCGAATTGCGCCCGCGCTTACAGCGTACGCTCGGGCAGATGGACACGCTGGCGGGCTTGCAGTTGCTGGGCGTGATTCAACCGCCGGTGCCTTTACGCGTTTTGCACCGCGCGTTGCATCGCTACCGGACACCGCATCCGGCGCTGAATGTGCGGGTGCCGCCACGGGAATTGCCCAGCGAAGACGAGCTGCTTCGGGGACTGGCACTGGGTGAATTTCGTGCCTGGTTCCAGCCCAAATTCTATCTGGCGAGCAACCAGGTTGCTGGCGCCGAGGCGCTGGTGCGCTGGGAACACCCGGCCAGCGGCGTGTTGTTGCCGGGCGAGTTTCTCGCCGCGCTGGTCGCCTATGACTTGATCAATCCGATGTTCAAACAGTTGCTCGAGCAAGGCTTGTGCCTGCTGGGAATCTTGCGCCATCAGGGGCTGCACCTGGAACTCTCATTCAACCTGCATGCCTCGCAACTGGCCGACCACGAACTGGTCGGGCATATCCAGAGCGCATTGCAGCGTCACGGGTTTACCGGTTCGGTCTTGCAGTTTGAGCTGAGTGAAAACGGGTTGCTGGAAATGCCGCCCGGCACGCAAGAAAGCCTGTTGCGCTTGCGTTTGCTCGGTTGTGGCCTGGCCATCGATGATTTCGGTGCCGGCTTTTCTTCGCTGAAACTGCTGTGCCAGTTGCCCTTCAATCAGCTCAAGTTCGACGCCGAACGGGTCCAGCATCTGTACCAGCCCTGTTGGCAAACCATAATCGCCACTACGCGAGCACTGGCCAATTCGCTGGATATGCAACTGGTGATTGAGGGTGTCAGCAGCCGCTCGATGAAGGAGGCACTGATCGGGCTGGGTTGTGAGGTTGGTCAGGGTTTTCACCTCGCCCGGCCCATGACCGGGCATGATTTGTTGCAGTGGCTGACGTCTCGCGATCAACTGGATTGAGCGGCTACGCAAAGCATGCGGAAAAGGCCAAGATAGTCCCTACACTGTGCGAAGTCTGGTGTATTTTGAGCCACGCTCCGAACCGTCATTCATTCGAGTTTCTTCCAGGCCATGGACGATTGCATTTCCGAGTCTTTCGGCGGGTCCTACAGGGGTTCATATGTTTAAAGCGTTGGTTGTAGACGATCATCCGTTCATTCGCTCGTCGGTCAGGATGCTCCTTAAACTGGAAGGCTTCGAGGTGGTGGGCGAAGCCGACAACGGTGCCGATGCCGTGCAGTTGACGCGCGAGCTCACACCCGACTTGATCATCCTCGACATCGCCATGCCCAAACTCGACGGGCTGGAAGTGATCAGCCGCATCTGTGCACTCGGTGTGAAGAGCAAGATTCTGGTGCTGACCTCGCAGTCGGCATTGTTCTATTCAGCGCGCTGCATGAAGGCCGGCGCCGCAGGCTTCCTGTCCAAGACCAATGAGCTGGATGAGTTGATCAAAGCGATCAAGGTCATCATGGATGGCTACACGTTCTTTCCCAATCTTTCGACCAGCAGTGTGCGCCGCAGTGATTCGCAGGCCAGCGATCTGGAATTGATCCAGAGCCTTTCCGACCGTGAGCTGACCATTCTGCAGCAGTTGTCCAACGGTCTGACCAACAAGGAAATCGGCGAAGCGATGCTGCTGAGCAACAAGACGATCAGCACCTACAAGACGCGCCTGATCGAAAAACTCAACGTCAAGTCGGTGGTGTACCTCGCCGATTTTGCCAAACGCAATAACCTGATCTGAATGCGCCATTTCACGCGATGCTGGCTGCTCGGCCTGGCCGTTTTTGTCAACACGGCGCTGGCAACGCCGGTACAAACCCTGCATGTGCTCGGCCGTTCGACTGTCGACGGCTACAGCGTCCAGCTCGATGGTCAGGACTGGGCCTGGTTGCGCAGCAAAGGCACGTTGCACCTGGGTGCCTCGGCCCCCGATTATTCACCCTTCGCGATCACCAGCAACGGTAACGATTACGAAGGGCTGACGGCCGATTACGCAGAGTTGCTCAGTCAACTGCTGAATATCCACATCGAAGTGCGCCGCTATGCCTCGCGCTCCGAAGTGCTGGCGGCGCTGAAAAACGGGGAAGTGGACATGCTCGGCACGTCCAACGGTTTCGAAGCCGCCGACCCGGATCTGGCAATGTCCCAAGCCTATGCCGACGATGTGCCGACGCTGGTAACGCGCGTCGGCGACAGTCAGAACCTGTCGCCGGACCTCGCCGGCAAGCAGGTAGCGATGCTTTATCACTACCTGCCGCCGGAGCAGGTCAAGGCGTTCTACCCGCACGCCAATGTGCGGCTTTATCCTTCGACGCTGAGTGCCATCGGTGCTGTGGCGTTCGGCAGTGCCGACGTCTATCTCGGCGACTCGATCAGCGCCAATTACCTGATCAACAAGAACTACCTGAACAACGTGCAACTGGCCGACTTCTCGCAAATGGAAGTGCAGAATTTTGCCTTCGCAGTGCACCGTGGCAATGAGCGGTTGTTGCGCATCGTCAACGCCGCCCTGGAGAGTATTCCACCCGGAGAGCGCATGACCATTCTGCGCCGCTGGAGCGCAGGCGGCGCGAGCATGCCTGGGCAGCAGGCGCTGCATTTCAGCGCCAGCGAACAGCGCTGGATGGCCCAGCATCCGCGCTTGCGCGTGGCCATCGATGACAGCTTTCTGCCGCTGTCGTTTTACGGTCAGGACGGCGAATTTCGCGGGATCAGCGCCGATGTACTGGCCAAGGTCGCGTTGCGCACCGGTCTGAAATTCGATGTGCAACGCGCGCAATCGGTGCCGGAACTACTCGAGCAGATTCGCGACAACCGGGCGGACGTATTGATCACCCTGACCCCGAGTGTCGAACGCGAGGACACCCTGCGTTTCACCCGGCCGTATCTGAGCACGCCGTTTGTGCTGGTCAGCCGCACCGATGCCAACAGCCCCGGAACCCTCGATGACATGGTCGGCAGACGGTTGGCGGTGATTCGCGGCAATCCGGTGCGCGACATGTTGGTCGAGCAATATCCGCGGGTGACGCTGGTCGATGCCGACAATGCCCAGCAAGCCATGGCCATGGTCGCCAATGGTCAAGCCGAGGCGGCGGTCAATTCGCTGATCACAGCGCGCTATATGATTTCCCGGCAGTATCGCGATCGGCTGCGCATCACCAGCACCGTCGGTACGCAGTCGGCGCAAGTGGCGTTTGCCACCGCGCGTGGGGCACTGGAGCTGTACTCGATCCTCGACAAAGCGTTGCTGAGCATTCCCCCGGAAGAGCTGGATGAGGTGACTAATCGCTGGCGCAGTGAAGTGGTGGTCGATGACAGTTACTGGCTGCGCAATCGCAGCGCGATCATTCAGGGCTTTGCCCTCGCGGCGGTCCTGTTGCTGCTGGCATTCGGCTGGATCGCCTATCTGCGTCTGCTGATGCGCAAACGCCGGCAGGCGGAAATCGCTCTCAACGATCAACTCGAATTCATGCGCGTATTGATCGACGGCACGCCACATCCGATCTACGTGCGTGACCGCGCCGGCAAGCTGCTGGTGTGCAACGAAGGCTACTTGCAGGTCTTCCAGGTCGAGCGTGCAGCGGTGATTGGCAAGACGGTGCTTGAAGGTGTCCTGGAAAATTCTGCGGAAGCCCAGGCCTATCACGATGATTACCTGCAAGTGATGAGCGAAGGCTTGCCGCGCGTGCAGGATCGCAGCCTGAGCATGGGTGACAACGTGTTGACCATTTATCACTGGATGCTGCCGTATCGCGGCAGCGACGGTGAAGTCAGCGGCATGATCGGCGGCTGGATTGACGTCAGCGAACGCCAGCGCTTGCTCGAAGCCCTGCGTGAAGCGAAGGAGGGCGCCGACGACGCCAACCGCGCCAAGACCACGTTCCTCGCCACCATGAGTCATGAAATCCGCACGCCGATGAATGCGGTGATCGGCATGCTCGAACTGGCAATGAAGAAAGCCGAGCAGGGCATCATGGATCGCTTCGCCATCGAAGTCGCGTCCGGTGCTGCGCGTGGCCTGCTGGACCTGATAGGCGACATTCTCGACATCGCCCGTATCGAATCCGGGCGCCTGTCCCTGACGCCGGAGCGGGCCAACCTGCGCGAACTGCTGGAGTCGGTGGTGCGCATCTTCGAAGGCCTGGCGCGGCAAAAACAGTTGCGCCTGGTACTGGAACTGGACGCCGCGGCGAACCGCGATGTGCTGGTCGATCCGCTGCGCTTCAAGCAGGTGTTGTCGAACTTGTTGAGCAACGCCATCAAGTTCACCGAAAAAGGCCAGGTGCGCGTCAGCCTCAAGGTCAATCCGGGCACCGACGAAGAACGTCTGGCCGTGTCTCTGCGGGTCGAGGACACGGGCAGCGGCATCAGCGTGGAAGACCAGCAGCGACTGTTCAGCCCGTTCACCCAGGCCAGTAACAACACGCAATCGGCACGCAGCGGTTCCGGTCTGGGCTTGGTGATCAGCCGTACGTTATGCGAAATGATGGGCGGCCATTTGCGTCTGCACAGCACGCTGGGGCAGGGCACGCAAATCGCAGTCGAAGTGGCGTTGCCGACTTTGCCGGCATTGATCGAGGTGCCGGCGCAGGTCGCGGAACCGGCCGTTGCCCGGTTTGCCTTGAACATTCTGGTGATCGACGATTACCCGGCCAATCGGCTGCTGTTGTCGCAGCAACTGAGCTACCTCGGGCACCGCGTCAAAGACGCCGAAGATGGCGCGCACGGTCTGCGTGCATGGCGCAACGAGACTTTCGATGTGGTCATCACCGACTGCAACATGCCGATCATGAACGGCTATGAACTGGCGCGGGCCATTCGCGAAGAAGAGGCGGCGAAAGCACTGACGCCGTGTCTGATTCTGGGGTTTACCGCCAATGCACAACCTGAGGAGATCAGTCGTTGTCAGGCGGCCGGAATGGACGATTGCCTGTTCAAGCCGATCAGTCTCAAAGACCTCAATGCCCGGCTGGCGCAAGCCACGCCGCAGCCTGTCGCAGACATTGCGCAAGCAGCGGTTGCTGCGTCTGCCGATGACATCGATCTGAGCAGCCTTGAGCAATTGACCCGAGGCGATCCGGCATCGATCAAAAGCCTGCTCGGCGATCTGGCCAGCAGCAATGACGACGACATGGCGCGGTTGCTGCGCCTGTTCACTCAGCATGATCTGCCGGGGTTGGCGGATCTTGCGCATCGGGTCAAGGGCGGCGCACGGATCATCAAGGCTGATGCCTTGATCAAAGCCTGCGAACAACTGGAAGCGGCCTGCAACGGGCTGGATTCCAATCAACTGACCATCGCAGTGGATGCCTTGCAGCAAGCCATGGAGCGCTTGGCCGAGCAGTTGGAACCGTTGCTCGTTTAAGACGACTTAAGTTCAATCGCTAGGAAATATCCTACACGGCGCAGGGAATGCGCCTACAGGAACCGCTCACCCAAAAGACCAAGATTGTTTCGTCGCCCAGGCAGATGGCTGCTAACACACGACGCATTCCGCGTCGGACAACCATCCGGACTTTCGCGACAGATTCGTCACTTACTTTTGGAGTTGTCCCATGAATCGCAAAGCTCTCGCCATCGCCGTACTGGTTTCCGCGTCCGGCGTTCAATTCGCCAATGCTGCTGACGGCACCATCAATTTTAACGGTGAACTGGTCAACCAGACCTGCACCATCGCCGTTGATGGCGTGGTTTCGCCAGCCGTTGCGACCGTGACCCTGCCAACCATTTCTACCGGCCTGCTGACCGCCGCCGGCCAGGTTGAAGGTCAGACCGGTTTCAATATTCAGCTGACCAACTGCGTCGGCACCGCCACCACGGCAGCGGCGTTCTTCAACTCCGGTGCAACCGTTGACCCGATCAGTGGCAACCTGAAGAACATGACCGGTTCGGCGAATAACGTGCAACTGCAACTGGTTGACCAGCAGGGCGGCGCAGTGATCCAGGCGGGTAACACCAACCAGATCGCCAACACCACCCGCAACACTATCGACGGCACTGGCGCGGCCAACATGCCGTACGCCGTGCAGTACTTCGCCACTGGCGCGACCACGCCGGGCACTGTGGTCAGCTCCGTGACCTACAACGTCGATTACCAGTAAGCCGATTTCACGATGACGCGCCCGGCCAGGGGGGCAACGGCGCGTCAACGTGTGGGCAAAGAGGTGCGCATGCGTTTTTCAGGTGTTATTCGAATCGGCGCAATACTGATGCTTTCCACGCTGATGTATTCGCAAGCCAAGGCCGGTGTGGTGATCACCGGGACGCGTCTGGTCTATCCGGCGAGTCAGAAGGAAGTCACCGTCAAATTGAACAACAACGGCGCCCGTCCGGTGCTGGTGCAATCGTGGGTCGACGACGGCGACCTGCAGTCCAGCCCGACCAGTTCCAGGGCGCCGTTTGTGCTATCGCCACCGGTCTCGCGTATCGACCCGAGCAAGGGCCAGAGCCTGCGCCTGATGTTCACCGGGGCGGCACTGCCGAGCAGCAAAGAGTCAGTGTTCTGGCTCAACGTGCTGGAGATTCCGCCGAAGGCCGATGGCCCGACGGACATGAACGTGCTGCAGATGGCCTTTCGTTCGCGGATCAAGATTTTCTACCGCCCCGATGGCCTGCCGGGCAATGCCAATGATGCGCCGCAGCAAGTGCAGTGGAAAGTCGTCGCGGCGGATAAGGGTTACGCCTTGCAAGCGTTCAACCCGACGGCGTTCCATGTGTCTCAGGTCGAGCTGGCGCTGACGCTCGGCAGC
The DNA here is from genome assembly GCF_000783395.1 of Pseudomonas chlororaphis. Taxonomy (GTDB): domain Bacteria; phylum Pseudomonadota; class Gammaproteobacteria; order Pseudomonadales; family Pseudomonadaceae; genus Aquipseudomonas; species Aquipseudomonas chlororaphis_H. Next base: position 18,118 of record NZ_JSFK01000014.1, read on the forward strand.
CAACGTTTCGACAGTGAGAATGGCATGGTCGGCCCTGGCGAAACCAAAACGTTTGCGTTGCCATCGCTGAAGTCGATGCCCGGTGCCGGCGCACAGGTCGAGTTCAATGCGATCAACGACTACGGCGCGCTAGTGCCGACCAAACAACCGCTCAAGCCCTGATCTTTCCGCGAACGTTTTAGCGCACGAGTAACCTATGAAAACTCTTCCACGCCTGGGGGCGCGCCCACAGGCTCGTCCTCGCTTTGCCTTGAATCCCGTGGCCGTTCTGGTGTTCCAGGCGCTGACCGGGGTTTCTGCGGTGTTTGCGGCCCAGGCGGCTTTCGCCGAAGACGTGCAGTTCAACGACGCGTTCCTCCCCGAGGATTCGCAGACTCTGGATCTCACCGCCTACCAGCAGGGCAACCCGGTGTTGCCCGGCGAGTACCGCGCTGACGTCGCGGTCAATGGCAAACTGGTGACCCGTCAAGACATCCGCATCAATGCCGACGCCGATGGCAGCCACCCGACCGTGTGTTTCAGTCGCGGCGTGCTGGAGTTGATCGGCGTAGATTTCCGCCGGTTGTCCGGCGAAGCTACGGCCAGCGTGGAGAGCGGTGCTTCGTGCCTCGACATCGCGCAGTTGATCGAAGGCGCGACGGCGATGTTTTCGCCGTCCACTCAGCAATTGGATATCAGCCTTCCGCAGGTCGCCCTGCGTCGCGATGCCCGTGGTTACGTCAGCCCTGAACTGTGGGATCGTGGTGTGACGGCTGGCACCCTGAGCTACAACTTCAACGCCAACCACAACAAGACCGACACCGGCAATTACGACTCGGCCTACCTCGGTCTGAACGCCGGGCTGAACCTTGGTGACTGGCGTCTGCGCCACAACGGCTCGGCCAGTTGGGACAAATTCAACGGCCAGGATTATCAAGTCCTCAACACCTATGCCCAGCGCGACATCACCTCGCTCAAGAGCCAGTTGACCCTCGGCGAAGCCAACACCAGTGGCGAGATTTTCGACACCTTGGCGTATCGCGGTGTGCAACTGGGCACTGACGATCGCATGTTGCCCGAATCCCAACGCGGTTATGCGCCGGTGATCCGTGGCATTGCCCGCACCAGTGCGCGGGTGGCAGTGCGTCAGGCCGGTAATCTGTTGTATGAAACCACGGTAGCGCCGGGCGCCTTCGTCATTGATGACCTGTACTCGACCGGATATGGCGGCGACCTCGACGTCACTGTTTACGAAGCCGATGGCAGTGAGCAGAGCTTCATCGTGCCGTTTGCCTCGACCGCGCAATTGCTGCGTCCGGGCACCTCGCGTTTCAGCGTCACTGCCGGTGAAACCCGCAACAACTACATCGACAGCCAGGCCAAGCTGTTTCAGGGCACCTACCAGCGTGGCCTGAACAATATTTTTACCGGTTATGGCGGTGCGCAAGTCAGTGACAACTATCGCTCGGCCCTCGGCGGCCTGGCGTTCAGCACGCCGCTCGGTGCGGTGGCAGTGGACGTCACGCAGGCGCAGACCGACCTGAAAAGCGGGACTGCCAGCGGCCAGAGTGCACGCCTGAGCTACAGCAAGAATATTCTCGAAACCGGCAGTAACTTTGCCGTGGCGGCGACACGGTTTTCCACGGAAAACTACCTCGATTTCAGCAACGCCGTGCAACTCATCGATGCCGAGCAAAAGGGCCTCGATACCAGCCTGTTCGGGCGTCCGCGCAGTCGTCTGTCTTTGACTGCCAACCAGAGCCTGGGCGATTGGGGCCAGGTCGCGTTCAACGGTTTTACCCAGAACTACTGGAACCTGCCGGGCAGCGATGTGCAGTACCAGTTCAGCTACAACAAGCAGGTGGGTTCGGTCAGCTATGGCGTCAGCGCCAACCGTGCGCGCAGCGGTGTCGGCGAGATGGAAAGCAGTCTGCTGTTCACCGTGAGCATGCCGCTGGAGTTCGGCTCCTCGGTCAACCGTCCGCAACTGTCGGCGCGGGTCATGCGTGACACCGACGGCAATTACAGCGAGCAGGCGACCCTCAGCGGTACCGCCGGTGCGGACCGCCAATACAACTATGGCGTGACTGCCGGCCACGAAGGCGCGAGCCGCAGCAACAGCACCTCGGTGAACGGCCAGTACATCGGCCCGAAAGCCATTGTTGGCGCGACCGTCAGCCGCGGTGAGGGTTACGACAGCCTGTCGCTGAATGCCAGCGGCAGCGTGGTCGCGCACCCGAACGGCGTGACGCTGACGCCGTATCGCGGCGAAACCATGGCGGTGATCACCGCCGAGGGTGCCGAAGGCGCGAAAGTCGTCGGCTTCCCTGGCTTGAAACTCGACAGCCGTGGCAACGCGGTGGTGCCGTACTTGCGCCCGTACGAATTGAACGAAGTGGCCATCGATCCGCTGGGCACGTCGCTCGACGTCGAGTTGAGCGAAACCAGCCAGCAGGTCGCGCCGCGCGCCGGTGCCGTGGTGGCGCTCAAGTACGGCACGCAAAACGGTCAGGCGGTGTTGCTCAACGTCACGCTGGACGATGGCAGTGCGCTGCCATTCGGTGCCGGTGTGGTCGATGACCGTGGCGTCTCGGTGGGTGTGGTCGGTCAGGGCGGGCAGCTCTACGCCCGGGTCAAGGAAGACGCACGCCGGCTGTTGATCAGTTGGGGTACGCAGGCCGGTCAGCAATGTGCGTTGCCGTTGCCGCCGGGTAAAAACGAGGGCAAGTCACTGCGTCAGGTGGACGTGGTGTGTGCGGTGAATCATTCAGACAATCGCGTTGCTTCTGTGAACAGCGCACAGGGGTACAAGTGATGAAAATAATCGGAGCGTTCAAGTCGGGTCTGCTGTTGACGGGCTTGTCGTTGTCGGCTGGCGCGGCGTTGGCTGACTGTAATTTCATTGATGGGACATCAACCATGGTCAGAACCCAACCGTTGTTGGGCGGTAATCTGACGGTGGGGCGCGATGTACCGTTGGGTGCAGAGATTTACCGGCAGACCTTCCAGGCGGCGACATTTGTCAGACTGTCGTGCAGCGCCGGTCTGTACAACATTGAGACCCGCCGGGGTCTGCCGAACAAGCCGCTGGGCTTGTCCTCTTGGGCTGGAACGCCTTGGGCAGGAAATGTTTATCAGAGCGGGGTTCCCGGCATTGGCGTTGCCATTTGGTATGGCAGTAATGCACTGCCGTTTTCCGGCAACGGCACCAACTGCGGGAATGGCACCGCTGTGTGCAACTGGACTATCCAGAACACACTGATTTTTGATATGTCCCTGATCAAAATTGGCGATGTTTCTCCGGGCACCATTCAGGGCGCCCAATTACCTACGGCTGATCAGCGCTGGGTGACCAGCAACAATATCGAAGTCAGTCGTGTGAACTTCTCGGGCAGCATCAACATCGTCTCGCGCACTTGCCAGACTCCGGACGTCTCGGTGCCGATGGGCACGCACATGCTCAATGAGTTTTCCGGCAAGAACACGTTCACCCAGTGGCAGGATTTCTCCATCGCCCTGAACAACTGCCCGGCGTTCAACGGCTACTACCAGAACACCGGCCCGCGCTGGGCCAGTGACGGTACATCGAGCAACCTCGACTCACGCAAAAACAACGTGCTGCAAGTGCGCCTCGACCCGACCCGCACGGCGATCACCCCCAACCTCGGCATCATGAGCCTGAACCCGAGCGCGCCCGGCGCAGACCCGGCCGCCACCGGTGTCGGCCTGCAAATCGCCGACAGCCATGGCACGCCATTGCCACTGGCGACATTGCGCGCCAGCGGCATCACGCCGCGCGCAGTCGAGGGCGCCAGTTACACCATCCCGTTGAAGGCCCGCTACATCCAGACCGGCGACAGCATCACCGCCGGCCCGGCCAATGCCACGGCGACTTTCACCATCAATTACTACTGAACCACCGACTTGTTTGAGCGCCACCCGTGCGGGCCTATAGATCAATAACGACCGGGCCCGGACTTCACTGTTAGGAGTGTTAGATGAGTATTCAACGTGTGTCTTCGCGCGCGCGCCTGTCGGCGTGCCTGTTGATCATGACCGGGGCCTTGAGTGCCTGCGCCAGTGCGCCGATTCCAGAACAACAGCTCGGCTTGGCCAAGGATGCGGTCAACCGTGCGGTCTCGGCCGAAGCGACGCAATACGCACCGCTGGAGATGAAGGCAGCGCAAGACAAAATGTTCCAGATGGAACGCGCCCTCGGTGAGAAAAACTACCCGCAAGCCAAATTGTTGGCCGAGCAGATCGAAGCCGACGCCAACCTCGCCGAACGTAAATCTCGCGCGGTGAAATGGCAGAAACAACTGACCGATGCACGCAGCGGCATTCAGGTGCTCAAGCAGGAAATGCTGCAAGACCCGGTCACCGGTTTCAATCCGCCCGCCAGCGCTCAATAAGGACTTGTTCATGTCGAATTTCAAACTGTTGCCCGTTGCTTCGCTGATCGCTCTGACGCTGGCCGGTTGCGCCACGCCGCCGGAAAACCCGCAACTGCTGCAAGCGCGCGAACAGTTCGCGGCGTTGCAAAACAAGCCTGAAGCCAACACCCTCGCAGCTCTCGAAACCCAGTCTGCATTCACTGCGTTGAACACGGCCGACCAAGCGTCGCAGAAGGACCGTCAGGCACCGCAGATCGATCAATTGGCATATCTGGCCAGCCAGAAAATCGCTCTGGCCGAGCAGACCATCATCGGTCGTCAGGCTGAGGCGGGGTTGAAGAAAATCGACGCCGAGCGCACTCAGGTGCAACTCGACGTGCGCACTCAACAGCTCAAGGCGCTGCAAGCGATGAAAGCGCAGAAAACCCAGCGCGGTGAAGTCGTCACTTTCGGCGATGTGTTGTTCGACACCGGCAAGGCCGATCTCAAGTACGGCAGCCAGCGCAACTTCGAACAACTGGCGCAGTACCTGACGGCCAACCCTGAACGCAAGGTACGCATCGAAGGGTTTACCGACGATGTTGGCGGTGACGATTTCAATCAGCGTTTGTCGGAGCGGCGTGCCGACGCCGTGGCGTTCGCGCTCAAGCAAATGGGCATCGGCGCTGATCGGCTGATCACCAAGGGCTACGGCAAGCAGTTCCCGATTGCCGACAACGGTAATGCCCGCTCCCGTCAGCTCAACCGTCGGGTGGAGGTCATCATCTCTTACGGTTCCAGCGTGGTGGGCGCACGCGGCTGAAGATCAATCAAGCGAGCCTGCAACGGGCTCGCTTTCTTGCATTTGAGCATGGGTCAAAACCGATCAATGCTCTTGGGAAATTTCCTACAAAGACAAGGAAAAATCCTACTCAGAAAATCCCTTCGCTTCTCTAAATTGCCGGTTCCCCGAGTGCGAACCGGTTCCCTCAGAGGTTCGAACTCAACTCGATTTACGCCGTTGCCCAAGAGGGCGCACGTGAGGTTCTGTTGATGAAAGCCTGTTCCCCGTTGTTCCTGCGCAACCCTGTCGCCGTGGCCGTCGCCGTTGCGTTTTTGCTGCCGCTGCACGCCAGTGCCTATACACCTTCAGTCAATGGCGGGGCGGTGATTTATGACGAAAGCGTCACCACAGGCCTTCAATCGATCGGAACCAACGGCACAGCCCATCGCACCACGGTCAGCGGTAGTGGTTCGCAGAGCGTATTTCAAAACGGTGTGACCTACGACACCGTGGTGGACGGTGCGACACAAAACGTTTCCAGTGGCGTCAGTCATGGCACGGTGGTCAATAACGGCGGCACACAACTGGTGGGCACCAGCGGTATCGCCAATGACACCGTGCTCAATGCCAGTCAGCAGACCGTCACGCGTTCCACGGCCAACCGCACGCTGATCAATGCAGGCAGCGTACAGACGCTGGATGTCATGGCGATTGCCAACGATACCCAGGTCGGTGCTGGCGGCACACAAAACCTGATCAACATGGCGGTAGCCAACGGCAGCGTGATTGAAGCTGGCGGTGAGCAAACACTTCGCCGTGGCTTGATCGGCGGGGCGGTGGCCTATGACACGCGCGTTCAGGGCGGTACGCAAAGCGTCTACGACACCGGCACGGCCAACAACAGCACGGTCAGCAATGGCGGTCAGGTCAATCTCTACACGGGCGCCCAAGCCAATGGTCTGGTGGCAGACGCTGGTGGCACGGTGAATGTCATGGAGAACGGCGTGAAAACGCTGGACTCGCTGACCCTCAATGGCGGTCGTCTGGCGTTTGTGCCCAGCAGCGACGGTACGTTCAAGACGCTTACGGTCAATGCCCTGTCCGGCAGCGGCAGCATTTTAATGAATACCGATATCGCCAATCAGCGTGATGATCTGCTGATCGTGCAAGGCGTCGGCATGGCCAGCGGTGATCACACGCTGATCGTCGGCGATACCGGTCATGAACCGACGACCTCCGATGGCCGCTTGCTGTTGGTCGATACGAACGGCGGCAGCGCGAAATTCGCTTTGTATGGTGGCCACGTCGATGCCGGTGCATTCCGTTATACCTTGCACCAACAGGGCGATGACTGGGTATTGGCGAGCGGGGGAGCAATACCGGTCGACCCGGTGACGCCAGTGGACCCTGGCAATCCGGTGGATCCGGTGGCGCCTGTTGATCCGGTCAATCCGGTCAATCCGGTGGATCCTGTGACGCCACCGCGCCCGATCGACCCGGTGCCGGAAAACCTTTCCAAAGGTGCCAACGCCGCCATCGCCGCTCACACTGCCGGCGCCAGCCTGTGGAACGCGCAGATGAACGCTTTGGTCAAGCGCCTCGGCGAGTTGCGCATGGGCGAGGATGACGGTGGTCTGTGGACCCGCGCCATCGGCAAGCGTTTCGATGTCAGCGAGCACTCTAGCCGGGCCTACAGCCAGGACATCACTGGCCTGGAAGTCGGCGCCGATAAATCCATCGCTCTCGACAGCGGCAAGGTTTACGTCGGTGGCATGTTCGGTACTGCGCGTTCTGATCTGGACTTCGGCGAAGGGGCTTCGGGCGATATCGACAGCCGCATGTTCGGCATTTACGCCACCTACCTTAACGACAATGGCGTGTACGTCGACAGCGTCTTGAAGTACAGCCGTTTCGATACGGACATCAAGACGCCGAACAATCTGGGGCAAGCGGTAAAAGGTTCCTACAGCACCAATGGCGTTGGTGCTGACATCGAGGTTGGCAAACGCATCAATCTGAAGGATGGCTGGTTCGTCGAGCCGCAACTGGAAATCACTGCGACTCGCACGCAGGGGGCCAGTTACACCGCGAGCAACGGCCTGCGCGTCAAGTCCGATGATCTGGATTCACTGCAAAGCCGTGTCGGTTCGCTGTTCGGTCGCAGCCTGGAGCTGAGCAATGGCATGAAGGCCCAGCCGTATGTCAAAGCGTCGTACATCACCGAGCATGCCGGCAGCAGCAAGGTCAGCGTCAATGGCAACAAGCTCGATGCCGAGCTGCCGGGCAACCGCGTTGAACTTGGCTTCGGCGGCGTGTTGCAGGTCAGTGAGAAAAGCAAGATCTCGCTGGATGCCGAGTACGCCAAGGGCAATGGCATCGAACAGCCATTCGGAGTGAGCCTGGGCTATCGCTACCTTTGGTGAGTCGGGTTGCCACGTCGGATCCTTCCGGCGTGGCGTTGATCTTGAAAGGTCGCCGGAGCTTTCTGGGTGTTTTTTCAGACTCGTCCTACATGATTTGGCGACTGTTTTGCCTAGTGTGTCGCCTCTTACGCCCCGAGTGGCGACACTTTCCATCACTGTCGAAACCAATGTCCTACAAATGCTGGCGAATTCTGATAGCTGACGGGCAGCCTGCGCTGCACGCCCGAATCGGCAAGATTTTTAAAGAACTGGGCTGTCGCGAACTGACGCGGGTGCATTCGTTTCGTGAACTGTTGGGCGTGACCCATTACTCCAGCGAACCCTTCCAGCACTTTGACCTGATGATCATCAACGCTGAGATGCTTGCTGCCGCCGGCGTGGATTGCGTGCGGTTCTTTGCAAGCAATGCGCAGATTCGCCACGGCGTGATTCATGACACCGTTCGTGGTCATCCACAGGCTCAGACGATTTATGCCAACCACCGACGACAATTGATGCTGATCCGCACCCCGGACCGGCACACCCTCGGCCCTCTGCTGGAGCACCTCGATGTTCAGGAACAATCCCACAACCTTTGAGACCTCTGCTGGCGGATCGAGTACGCGATTGGCCACGACACACCGTGCTCCCGGCATCGCCGATTCAATCGCCGTGCCTGCTCTGCCGCTGCGTGTGCTGGTGCTGGAAGACCATGCATTCCAGCGCTCGGTGGCGGTCAACATGCTGCGTACGCTCGGTTGTGGCGAAGTCTTCGAAGCCAGTGACGGCGCTGAGGCGCTGGCGCTCTTGCAGGAAGTCGGTACGGTCGATGTCGCCCTGTGCGATTTGCAGATGGAGGGGATGGACGGGCTGGAGTTTCTGCAGCGGGTCGGCGCGTCAGGACAGGTCAAGTCGGTGATCATCAGCAGTTCCCTGTCGGCCGACCTGCGCCGCGCGGTGCATCAGATGGTGGCGTTGCTTGGCCTGGAACTGCTTGGCGATGTAGGCAAGCCTTTGCATGTGCAGGTGCTGGCGAATTTGCTGGGCAAATCCCTCGACAGGCCTGCTCTGGCGCAACCAACGGCCGCTGCCGTGACGCTGGCCAGTGAGGCGGCGGTTCGCCAAGCGCTGGCTCAGCAGCAATTGCAGGCCTGGTATCAGCCCAAATTCAACCTGCAGACCGGTGAGGTCTGTGGTGTAGAGGTGCTCTGCCGTTGGCTCCACCCGACTCATGGCATCCTTTCACCCGCGCTGTTCATGCCTGTGCTGGAGCGTTGCGGGTTGCTCGACGAGTTGCTTTTCACGCAGATCGAACAGGCGCTGGGTGTGCAGCGAAGTGCCCGCGAGCAGGGCTTTACCTTGAATGTCGCGTTCAATCTGCAAGCTGTTCAATTGGCCAACGCTCAACTCACCGCCACCTTGAAAAGCCTGCTGGCGCAGCAGGGCGCTTGTGGTGCGGGCCTGACTTTCGAATTGACCGAAAGCGGCCTGCTCGAAGCCCCGGCCACCAGCCTTGAAAGTCTCGTCCGCCTGAGGATGATGGGCTGTCGCCTGTCGATCGATGACTTCGGCGCCGGCTTCTCCTCATTGCAACGCTTGTGTCAGTTGCCGTTCAACGAGATCAAGCTCGACGCCGAATTCATTCGTAATCTTGAGCACGAACCGCGATGCCGGGCGGCGATCAGCAGCACGCTGGCATTAGGCGAAACCCTCGGCATGAATGTGGTGATCGAAGGGATCGAAACCGATGCGCAGCGCCGTGAACTGTTGGCCTTGGGGTGTTCTCAAGGGCAGGGCTACTGGTACGCGCGGCCGATGGCCGGGACTGAGTTGTTGCATTGGTTACAACGGCACGGTGATAGGCAGGACTCGGATGGGTGATCACTTTTTTAGGAAAAGTCCTACAGAACCTGCCTAGTGTCTTGCGTAGTCTTGCCGCACCCAGAAACCGTGAACCCGGGAGATCGATCATGATCAATAAAGCCCTGCGCATCCTGATCGCAGACCCTCAGCATTTTCACCGGATGAAAATCGAGCGGCTGTTCAACGGCCTCAATTATTACCGCATTGCACCGGTGCAGAACCTCACCGAGCTGCTGACCCTGGTGGACTACGGTTGCGAGCCGTTCGATGTGGTGGTCATCAATGCCGAACTGGCGGCAGGTTCGCTGGATCTGCTAGGGTTTTTCCTCGATAACCCGCAGGTTCGTCAGGCGTTGATTTACAACGAAGGCACGGCACCGTTGCAGCCGGCTTCGGGATTTGCTCAGGAAAATGTCCAGATCAGCCATTTGCCTCTGCCCTCAAAGCAGTCGATAAGTCAGTTGATGGCGCTGGTTGAAGCACCTGCCAGGCTGCACGAGTTGACTGCGCGAAAGCCATACCCGTCGATGCAAAACGCTGCTCATGCATAAAAAAACACTGACCGCAACTGTCAGACCTGACAGGTGATTTGCTCTCCGTTACGTGTAACAGTCCCGGCGCAGCCACTGAGTCTGGATCAGCCCCCATCGGTGGCCTGTTCGTCAGACTTTGCACCGGGAGTGGCCATGAAGTCAGCGCTGATCGTCGACGATCATCCGGTGGTGCGCGCCGCCATCCGGATCGTGTTGCAAGCAGCAGGATTCAAGCTGATATACGAGGCGTCTCAAGGCAACGAGGTGGTGTCGCTCATTCGGGAACACCAGCCTCGGTTGGTGATACTCGATCTGAATTTGCCGGTACTCGGCGGGCTGGAGGTTCTTGCCCGGATCAAGGCCAATGATTTTGCTTGCCGCGTGCTGGTGTTCAGCACACACGAACCCATGTTCTATCAGGACCGCTGCGTGCGTGCCGGGGCCATGGCTTACGTAACCAAAACCAATCAACTGGAGCAACTGCGCAACGCCATTCGAGCGGTGATGTCGGGCCACACCTATTTTTCTTCGCTCCCGGACAGTTTCAGCACGCTGAATGCCGTGCAAACCACGGAAAAACAGATGATCGATCTGCTTTCCGATCGTGAGTTGAGCATTTTTCAGCAATTGGGGCAGGGCAAGTCCAACAAGGCGATTGCTGAGGACATGCACCTGAGCCACAAAACCGTCAGCACCTATAAAACCCGTTTGATGAGGAAACTCGGGGTCGGCTCAGCGGTGCACTTGCGCGATTTTGCCAAGCGCAATCATGTGATCTGAGCGAGCGGACATGAAGCAGGGATGGCAGATTTTCTGGCTGTGGCTGAGTCTGATAGCCATCTGCTGGGCGAGTGACACGCCACAAGTGCTGCAAGTGCTGACCCGCACCGGGCCGGAAAACGTTCGGTTGCGCCTGGACGAACAGGACCGGCAATGGCTGCGTCAGCATCCGGTACTGCGCATGGGTATTTCTGGCCCGGATTACCCACCGTTCGAGATCACCCGCAATCAGCATGAACTCGAAGGGCTGACGGCCGATTACGCTGATCTGCTGGCGCAGTTGCTCGGTGTGCGCATCGAAGTGCAGCGTTTTGCCAACCGCGATGCCGTGATGGCGGCACTCAAGCGCGGCGATCTCGATCTGCTGGGGACCTCCAACAGTTTTGAAGCCGCCGATCCGGACTTCATCCTGTCCCGTGCCTACGCCGAAGATCAACCGATGCTGGTGACTCGACTCGAAGAGCAGTTGCCGAGCGATCTGGCTGGCAAGCGCCTGGCCATGGTCGAGGACTATCTGCCACTGGCGAGCGTACAAGCGTTCTATCCCCTGGTCAGCGTGCAGCGCTACCCTTCGGCGATGGATGCGCTCGGGGCGGTGGCGTTTGGTGCGGATGATGTCTATCTGGGCGATTTCATCAGTGCCAACTACCTGATCAACACCAATTATCGTAACGACCTGCAGTTAGCCGGCCCGGCGGGACTGGACGCCAATTCGTTCGGCTTTGCCCTGTTGCGCAGCGACGCGCGCCTCAAACGCATCGTCGATAAAGCGTTGGCGGCCATTCCCATGGAGCGTCGCCAACGTATCGAACAGCGCTGGAGCGCTGGCCTTGCCGAGATGGCTGAGCAGTCGCGGGTGCAGCTCAGTGCCAGTGAACAGGCGTGGCTGGATCAGCACCCTCGGGTGCGTGTCGGTGTTGTCGAAGATTTCGCGCCGCTGACGTTTTTTGATGCCGATGGCCGCTTCAGCGGGTTGTCGGCGCAACTGCTGAGCCTGATCAGTCAGCGTAGCGGGCTGAATTTCGAAGTCGTGCGCGGTACGTCGCTGGATCGCCAGATCGAACAGCTCAAGGCCGGCGAACTGGATGTGTTGCCGGTGGTGACGCCGAGCAGCGAGCGCGAAACCGAACTGCAATTTACCCGCGCCTATCTGAACAATCCGTTTGTGCTGGTCAGTCCAATCACTGCGCAGGGGCCGCTTAACCTTGATGATTTGAACGATAAGCGGCTGGCGATTTATCGCGGCCACCCGTTGCGCGGATACCTACTGGAGCGCGTGCCGCGCATCCGTCTGATCGAAGTCAAAAGCCCTGCCGAAGGCATGGCGTTGATTGCCAAAGGCCAGGTCGACGCTACGGTCAGCTCGTTGCTGGTGGCACGCTTTCTGATCGCCCGCCACTACCGCGAGCGGCTGCGCATCAGCGGCACGGTCGGTGATCAACCGGCACGCATTGCGCTGGCGACGGCGCCGCAAATGCCGGCACTGCATTCGATCCTGAACAAGGCCTTGCTGAGCATCGCCCCGCAACAGATGGATGAGCTGGTTGAGCGCTGGAGCCACGATGTGGTGGTGGATGACAGTTACTGGTTACAGCACCGTCGCGAGATTCTTCTGGGCTTTGCCGGCGCAGCGGTTTTGCTGGCGCTGGCACTGGCCTGGATCGTTTTTCAGCGCCAGCAGATTCGCCGGCGTCAGCAGTGGTTGCAGCAATTGCAGGAAGCCAAGGACGCAGCGGACGACGCCAATCGGGCGAAAACCACGTTTCTGGCGACCATGAGCCATGAAATCCGTACACCGATGAATGCCCTGATCGGCATGCTCGAGCTGGCATTGAAGCGCGCCGAGGAAGGCGTGACTGATCGTCTGGCGATTCAAGTGGCGTCCAACGCCGGGCAACAATTGCTCGCGCTGATCGGCGACATTCTCGACATCGCGCGGATCGAGGCCGGGCATTTGTCCCTGGCGCCGGAGCGCGCCAATCTGCGTGAACTGGTGGTGTCGGTGTGCCGGGTGTTCGAAGGGCTGGCGCGGCAGAAGCGTTTGCTGTGGCACATCGAACTGGATGCTCGCAGCAATGTTGACGTGCTGATCGATCCGACGCGCTTCAAACAAGTGCTGTCGAATCTGCTGAGCAATGCGATCAAGTTCACCGAGGAGGGCGAGGTCAGTCTGCGGCTGGTGGTGACCGCAGCGACGGCCGAGCGACTGGCCGTCAAGGTGGTCATTGAAGACAGTGGGGTGGGGATCAGCGACGATGATCGGCGACGGCTGTTCAGCCCGTTCGTGCAGGCGAGCAATCACTCGCAGTCGGCCCGCAGCGGTTCCGGACTGGGGCTGGTGATCAGTCGCAGCCTCTGCGAAATGATGGGCGGCACGCTGCGACTCGACAGCGCGCCGGGTGAGGGAACGCAAGTCGAAGTCAGTCTTGAACTGCCGCTGTTGGCCGCCCTCGCTCAACCCGCTGCAACCGCGCAAGCCGTGGTGGCTGCGAGCTGTTCACTGAAGGTGCTGGTGGTGGACGATCATCCGGTGAACCGCTTGCTGCTGTGCTGGCAGTTGAGTGAACTCGGCCATCGCACGGTCGACACCGAGAACGGTGATCAGGGCCTGGAGCGATGGCGCACGCAGGCATTCGATGTGGTGATCACCGATTGCAACATGCCGCGGCGCAACGGTTATCAACTGGCGCGGGCGATCCGTGATGAAGAGATGCTTGCCGGTCGCCAACCCTGTCTGATTCTAGGCTTTACCGCCAACGCGCAGGCTGAGGAGCGGTCGCGTTGCCTGAATGCCGGCATGGACGAATGTCTGTTCAAGCCGATCCGCTTGCACGACCTCGCGCAGGCGTTGACGACGGCCAGTCATTGCGAAATGACGCTAGACCCTGGCGAGGTGCCGGCGCTGGTGGAAATCGACCTGAGCACATTGGAGCAAATGGCCGGGGAAGATCGTGCCTTGATCGGGCAGTTGCGCAAGGAAGTGTTGAACAGCTTGCAGCTCGATCTGCAACGTCTGGAAGTATTGCAGCGAGAGCAGGATCGCGCAGGGCTGCGTGAACTGGCGCATCACATCAAGGGCGGGGCGCAGATGGTCGGTGCGGCGCGGGTAGTGGCAGCGTGTGTTGCGCTGGAGCAGGCGTGTCGCGAGACGCACGCGGCGCCGCTGGACGTGGCGAGCGAAACGTTGCGCGAGGCCATGGCCAGCCTGGCGCAACGTCTGCACATCTGATGCGGGTCGGGTCAGTCCCAGTGCGGCGCGATGCCTTTCGGGCTGGTCAGGCGATGGCCGCGATCAAGCGTGGCAATCAGCGCCATATCGGCGTCGCTTAGCGTCAGTGCGGTGGCGGCAAGGTTGCTTTGCAGATTGTCGCGTTTGGTCGACGACGGGATCACCGCGTAACCCGACTGCATGGCCCAGGCCAGGGTGACTTGCGCCGGAGTCGCCTGCAGGCGTTCGGCGATCTGCTGGAGCAACGGATCTTTCAGCACTTCACCGTAGGCGAGGGTCATGTACGAGGTGATGTGGATGCCTTGGCTGCGGGCAAACTCGACCACTGTGCGGTTCTGCAGGTACGGGTGCAGTTCGATCTGGTTGGTCGCGATGTGTTCGGCACCGACCGCGGCAATCGCCTGCTGCATCAGCTCGATGGTGAAGTTGGACACACCGATCTGCCGCGTCAGGCCCAGGCGCTTGGCCTCCAGCAGCGCGCCCATGAATTCTTCGACCGGGACCTGGTTTTCCGGCGACGGCCAGTGAATCAAGGTCAGGTCGAGGTAGTCGGTCTGCAATTTCTGCAGGCTCTCCTTGAGGCTGTCGATCAAACGATCTTTGGCGAAGTTGGCGACCCAGATCTTGCTGGTGATAAACAGCTCGTCGCGCGGGATGCCGCTGGCCGCAATGGCCGCGCCGACATCGGCTTCGTTTTCGTAGATTTGCGCGGTGTCGATGACTCGGTAGCCGAGTTCGAGGGCGGTAGTTACCGAATCGATGACCACCTGGCCTTGCAGACGAAACGTACCGAGACCTAAAGCGGGAACAGACATGAAAGACTCCAGTGGTTGCAGTGGGAATGGGCAGGAGTATCCGTGTCTGCATCGTTGAGAAAAACCGTCGCTGGGACAAAGCAATGTTGACCGGAAGTCATGAATCATTTTCAGGATTTGTGTTGACCGGACTGGCCCCTTCGCGAGCAGGCTCGCTCCCACATTGGAATGCGTGCTCATGTGGGGGCGAGCCTGCTCGCGAAGGGCGCGCCGCCGATTCAGGCTATGTCGCTGTGGGCAAACTCCTCGCCCAAAAAATCAATCAACGTACGCACCGACGGTAACAACCCGCGCCGCGACGGAAAGATCGCATGCACCACTCCGCACTTCGGCGCCCAGCCAGGAATCAGCTCCACCACGCGCCCGGCGGCGATATCTTCACGCACCACCACGCTCGGCAGATGTGCCACGCCAACCCCGGCAATCACCGCCTGGCGCAAGGCAATCAAATCATCGGTGACCATTCGCGGCTTATGGCGAATCAGCGCCGTGTTGTCATTCGGCCCCAGCAACTCCCACTGATATTCGCGCTGCGCCGCACCCCAATGCAGGCTCGGCAAACCGTTGA
Organism: Pseudomonas chlororaphis; assembly: GCF_000783395.1. Classification (GTDB taxonomy): domain Bacteria; phylum Pseudomonadota; class Gammaproteobacteria; order Pseudomonadales; family Pseudomonadaceae; genus Aquipseudomonas; species Aquipseudomonas chlororaphis_H. The sequence continues at coordinate 33,444 of NZ_JSFK01000014.1, forward strand.
GATCGGCGGGCGAGGGCGGTGCCGACAGGCGTTCGACAAACTGCGGGCTACCGACCACCGATTGCGTGCTGTTGCTCAGCACCTTCATGACCATGTCGGTGTTCTCCAGTGGCGGAAAACGCACGCGCAGGGCGATATCGAAACCCTCGTGCAGCAGATCGACGCGGCGGTTGGTGCTCTCGATAAACAACTCCACCAGCGGGTACTTGAGCATGTAGCGGGTGAGCATCGGCCCGACCCAGGAGTTGAGCAGCGCCGTCGGGCAACTCAGGCGCACCAGCCCTTGCGGTTCGGAGCGGTTGCGTTCGATCAGCTCAGCGGCGCTTTCGGCTTCGACGCGCATGGCCAGGCAGCGCTGGTAATAGGCCTGACCGATTTCGGTCAACGAACAATGGCGGCTGGTGCGGTGCAGCAAGCGCACGCCGAGACGTTCTTCCAGTTCGGAAATACGCCGGCTGAGCTTCGATTTCGGCATGTCCAGTGCGCGCCCGGCAGCGGCGAAACCGTGGTGTTCAACCACTTGGGTGAAGTAGTAGAGGGTGTTGAGGTCTTCCACCATCGTTCTCCAGATAGAACGCTAAGACTGATTTTTGCAGTCTAGTGCATTAATGGTCATGGATTTAAGCTTAATCCATCGCGTCACTCACCCAAATTGGAGACGACCATGAAAAACATCATCGGTATCTACACCAGCCCGCGCGGCCATTGGGTCGGCGATGGTTTCCCGGTTCGCACGCTGTTTTCCTACGACAACCTGGGTAAACACATCAGCCCGTTCCTGCTGCTCGATCACGCTGGCCCTGCCGATTTCACCCCGACCACCGAACGGCGTGGCGTTGGTCAGCATCCGCACCGTGGTTTCGAAACCGTGACTATCGTGTATGAAGGCGAAGTGCAGCACCGCGATTCGACCGGTAGTGGCGGTGTGATCGGCCCGGGCGATGTGCAATGGATGACCGCCGCTTCCGGGATCCTCCACGAGGAGTTTCACTCGGAAAACTTCGCCAAAACCGGCGGCAAACTGGAAATGGTCCAGTTGTGGGTCAACTTGCCGGCCAAAGACAAAATGGCCGCGCCGGGCTACCAGACCATTCTCGACAGCGACATTCCGAGCATCGCGCTCAAGGACAATGCCGGCCGCCTGCGGCTGATCGCCGGTGAGTTCGATGGCCACACCGGCCCATCGCGCACGTTCACGCCAATCGACGTGTGGGATCTGCGCCTGAACGCCGGCAAGTTGCTGACGCTCGATCTGCATGAAGGCCGCAATACCGCACTGGTGGTGTTGAAAGGCTCGGTGCAGGTCAACGGTGTGGAATCGGTGCGCGAAGGGCAGTTGGCGCTGTTCGAACGCGATGGCCATCAGATGACGCTCGAAGCCAGCCAGGACGCGGTGGTGTTGCTGCTCAGCGGCGAGCCGATCGACGAACCGATCGTCGGCCACGGCCCGTTCGTGATGAACACCGAGCAGGAAATCCACCAGGCCTTCGCCGACTTCCAGTCCGGCCGCTTCGGCCAGATGCACGCTTAACGCACCACCACTCCGCTCTACACAGGACGCGTAGGCCGGTTCGCAGGCCAGGGATGGCTGTCGCCTATAGAAAAGAGGACACGCACATGAACACTGTCAATGCAGCGAACTTCGACGGCCAGAAACCGACCATCGATGCCAGCGACGCAGCGATGTTGCTGATCGACCACCAGAGCGGTCTGTTCCAGATCGTCAAGGACATCGACGTGCCGCAATTGCGCGCCAATGCCGTTGCGCTGGCCAAAGCCGCGACCCTGTTGAAGATGCCGGTAATCACCACCGCCTCCGTGCCGCAAGGGCCGAACGGGCCGTTGATCCCGGAGATTCACGAAGCGGCGCCGCATGCGCAATACGTGGCGCGCAAAGGCGAAATCAATGCCTGGGACAACCCGGAATTTCACGCAGCGGTCAAAGCCACCGGCAAGAAAACCCTGGTGATCGCCGGCACCTTGACCAGCGTTTGTCTGGCGTTCCCGTCGATCGCTGCCGTGCACGAAGGCTACAGGGTGTTTGCCGTGGTCGACGCGTCCGGCAATCACTCAAAACTCGCCACTGATCTGACCGTTGCCCGTTTGGCCCAGGCCGGGGTGGTGCCGATCGACATCATGGCTACGCTTTCCGAGCTGCAAGGCTCGTGGAACCGTCCCGATGCCGAACAGTGGGCGGCGGTCTACGCCCAGGCCATGCCGCATTATCAATTGCTGATCGAGAGCTACCTCAAGGCTCAGCAAGTCGCGAACGAACACGAAGTGCTGGATTCCCAGCGCTGATCGAGTCCCCTGAGGCCGACCCCCGTCGGCCTCTACCACCCGCGAGGATTACTGCTATGACCACTCAATACAAACGTCTGGACAAGAACAACGCCGCAGTGCTGCTGGTCGACCACCAGGCCGGGCTGCTGTCGCTGGTACGCGATATTGATCCGGACAAGTTCAAGAACAACGTGCTGGCACTGGCCGATCTGGCCAAGTACTTCAAGCTGCCGACGATTCTGACCACCAGTTTCGAAACCGGCCCCAACGGCCCGCTGGTGCCGGAGCTGAAAGCGCTGTTCCCGGACGCGCCGTACATCGCCCGCCCAGGCCAGATCAACGCCTGGGACAATGAGGATTTCGTCAAGGCAATCAAGGCGACCGGCAAGAAGCAGTTGATCATTGCTGGCGTGGTGACGGAAGTGTGCGTGGCATTCCCGGCGCTGTCGGCACTGGAGGAAGGCTTTGATGTATTTGTGGTCACCGATGCTTCCGGCACGTTCAATGAACTGACCCGCGATTCGGCATGGAATCGTATGTCCAGCGCTGGCGCGCAATTGATGACCTGGTTCGGGCTGGCCTGCGAACTGCACCGCGACTGGCGCAACGATATTGAAGGGCTGGGCACGCTGTTCTCCAACCATATCCCGGACTACCGCAACCTGTTCACCAGCTACAACAGCCTGAGCAACGGTAAATAACCCAGGCCACACGCAGTCCCCCCTGTGGGAGCGAGCCTGCTCGCGAAGGCGTCATGTCAGTCGATGCACCTTTGACTGATCCACCGCATTCGCGAGCAGGCTCGCTCCCACATTTGGTTTTGCGGTGTTTTTGCGCGGGCGTTCATCCTCTGAAATCAATTGCTCCTACACTTGCCCAATCTGTGCGATCTTCTCGCGATTGGCCCCCCCGTCGGAGTTGTTTGATGCTGTCTCTGCTCACTGAACATCCGTTGTTCTGCGCGTTGATCCTGATCCTTCTCGATCTGGGCTTGTGGCGCTTGATCAGCTCCCATGGCAGCGAGTGGAAGCTGCTGGTGCGGGTGCTGATTTTTACCTTGTTCAGCGTGCTGTTGTTCAACGAAGGTCTCAACCCGATGGAGCCGGCGCCGTGGGCCGACAACGTGCCGCTGCACCTGGCGGCGACCGGGCTGCAGATTGGCTGGTGGTTGTTCGGTGCGCGCACCCTGACGGTGTTGATCGGCGCGGTAATGATGCAGCGGGTCGGGCACACCGGGCGGCTGTTGCAGGATTTGCTCGGCGCGGTAATTTTCCTCATCGCGATCATTGCCGCGCTGGCCTACGTGCTGGATCTGCCGGTCAAAGGTGTGCTGGCCACCTCCGGCGCCTTGGCAATCATCGTCGGTCTGGCCTTGCAGAGTACGCTCAGCGATGTGTTTTCCGGGATCGTCCTCAATACCACCAAGCCTTATCAACTGGATGACTGGATTTCCATCGACGGCACCGAAGGTCGGGTCACCGACATCGACTGGCGTGCCACGCGCCTGCAAACCAGTCAGGGCAGCATGGCGGTGATTCCCAACTCGCTGGCAGCCAAGGCCAAGATCATCAACTTCAGTCGGCCAAGCAATATGTTCGGCGTCGCGGTCAGCGTGCAGGTCAGCCCGCATGCGCGGCCCAGTTCGGTGATCGATGCACTGGAGCGGGCGATGCAGGGCTGTCGTCAGTTGCTCGACACACCTGCACCGAGCGTCGCACTGAAAAGCTCCGGCAGCAGCGGTGCGGAATACGAGATCAGCGGTTTCGTCGCCTCGATGGGCGAGAAGCGCGTGGTGCGCAATCAGTTGTTCGATCTGGCCTATCGGCACTTGCAGGCGTCCGGGGTGAGTTTGCTGTCGAGCAATGAAACCGGTGCGCCGGCCAACCTTTCGCGGCCACGGGCATTGCTCGACAGCTCGCCGATTTTCTCGACGTTGCGCCAGGAAGAGAAGGAAACCTTCAGCCAGAACATGACCCTGCAAACCTTCCGTGCCGGCGAGACGATTCTTGAGGCGGGGGAGGTCAGCGATCACTTGTTCATCATCGAGTCGGGTGTGGTCACGGTGACCTTGACCCGCCATGGTACGCCGTTCGAGTCCGGGCGCATGGGGCCTGGCGAAGTGATCGGCGAGGCCGGCATACTTTCCGATTCTTCTGTGCCGGCCAAGTTTGCCGCGAAAACCTTCTGCGCCCTGTACCGCATCGAGAAGACTTACCTGAAGCCGTGTCTGGACGCTCGCCACGATATCAGCGATGCCATGAAAACCTTGCTCGATTACCGCCTGCACAAGGCGCAATCGCTGACCGAGGAAGCGCCGGTGGTGGCGCCGAAGAAAGGCTTCCTGCAATGGCTGCGCAGCCGCGCCTGATGGTTATGCGTGGGCAGCGAGTTTCTGTTCCAGGTGCAGACGCACCTGTGGCCACTCGTCGTCGATGATGCTGAAACGTACCGAGTTGCGCTTGCGTCCGTCCGGCATGATCCGCTCGTGGCGGACGATGCCTTCCAGCTGTGCGCCAAGGCGCAGAATCGCATTGCGTGACTTCTGGTTATTCTCGTCGGTGGTGAACTGCACACGCACGCAATCGAGCACGTCGAAGGCGTGGCGCAGCATCAGGTACTTGGCTTCGGTGTTGACGAAGGATTTCTGCCAGGTCGCGGAGATCCAGCTGCTACCGATTTCCAGTTTGCGATTGAGCGGGTCGATCTTCCAGAAGCGCGTAGAACCGATCACTTCGCCGCTGTCTTTCAAGACAATGACAAACGGCATCACCGTGCCGGCGTCACGGCCATCGAGGGCTTTTTTCAGGTAGCTGTCGACGGTGCTGGCCGACGGCACGACCGTGACGGTGAGGTTCCACAACTCGCCGTCGGCGGCAGCGTGGAGCAGGGCGGCGGCATCTGAATACTGAAGCGGGCGCAAAAGGATGCGCTGACCTTGCAGCGTGGTTGGCATGGGATTCAGGTCTCGGCGGAACGGGCGAATGGCGAATGGCGAATGTCTATTACGCCGCAGTGGGTGGATCCGATGCAACCGTGGCGATGTTCACGAGGTCACAATTTTCACAGCCCATGGGCAGGAGCCTCAGCCGATGAAAAACCTGCGGATCGCCACCTACAACGTCAACGGCCTGCGCGCGCGGTTGCCGAATCTGCTGGATTGGCTCAAACGCGAGCAACCGGACATCGCCTGCCTCCAGGAACTCAAGTCTGTCGACACGGCGTTCCCCGCCGCCGAACTGGAAGCCGCCGGTTATGGCGCGATATGGCAGGGGCAGGCGGCGTGGAATGGCGTGGCGATTCTCGCCCGTGATGCGCAGCCGCTGGAGAGTCGGCGCGGTCTGCCGGGCGATCCCGATGACAAGCACAGCCGTTATCTGGAAGCGGCGGTGCACGGCGTGCTGGTCGGCTGCCTGTACCTGCCCAACGGCAATCCGCAGCCGGGGCCAAAATTTGACTACAAACTGGCCTGGTTTGAACGATTGATCAGCTACGCAAAAGACCTGCAAAGCAGCGATCACCCGGTGGTGCTGGCCGGTGACTACAACGTCGTGCCCACTGATATGGACATCTACAACACCCGCTCCTGGCTCAAGGATGCGCTGCTGCAACCTGAGAGTCGCGAGTGTTATCAGCGCTTGCTCGATCAGGGCTGGACCGATTCGCTGCGGCATCTGTATCCCGAGGATCGGCTCTATACGTTTTGGGATTACTTCCGCCAGCACTGGCAAACCAACTCCGGTCTGCGCATCGATCATCTCCTGCTCAATCCGGCGCTGAGTCCGTATTTGCATGAGGCCGGGGTAGACGCCTGGGTGCGCAATGAACCTCATGCCAGTGACCATGCGCCGACGTGGATTCGTATTGGTTCACGCAAGAAACGTTAGCAAGCGATTGGCGAAATCAATTGTCGAAAACAGTGCTCGATCCCGTATACATGGCGACCATCAACGCAGTGAACTGCGGCCCCATGCACAAGGACCTAGCAATGAGTGAGCCACGCCTGACGAATCTGAAGCTGTACCTGCAACGTCTCGGGTTTGATGCCCCGCCGGTGCCCACGCTGGATAGCTTGCGATTGTTGCAACTGCGCCACACCGGCGTGTTTCCTTTCGAGAACCTGGCGACGATCACCGGGGCGCCGGTTCTGATCGACTTGCCGTCCATTGAAGAAAAAGTTCTGCTCGGTGGTCGCGGTGGCTACTGCTATGAGCTGAACAATCTGTTTTTTGCCCTGTTGCTGGAGCTGGGCTTCGACGCACGCGCTATCAGCGGGCGTGTAGTGATGAATCAACCGGAAGGCAGTTGGACGGCACGCACGCACCGCTTGAGTCTGGTGACCATCGACAGCGTGCGCTACATCACGGACGTAGGTTTTGGCGGCATGGTGCCCACCGCGCCGCTGCTCCTCGACACTGAGGCCGAGCAGGCCACCCCGCACGAACCCTATCGCATAGAACAGCAGGCCGACGGCTACATGCTGCGTGCCAATGTGGCGGGTGAATGGCGATCGATGTACCTGTTCGATCTGCAACGCCAGGAAGACATCGATTACACCATTGGCAACTGGTACGTCTCGACCCATCCTGAGTCACCGTTCAGTCAGCGCCTGATGGTCGCGCGCACCGGGGAGGGCTGGCGCAAGACCCTGAACAACGGCAGTTTCGCCATCCATCGCATGGGCGCCAGCAGTGAGCGGCGCGAGATGACGGAAGTCGGTGAGTTGATGGAATTGCTGGCGCGCGAGTTTGATCTGCACCTGGCCGATGTACCTCACGTGCGGCAGTCTTTGGCGCGGATAATCGCGCCGGTCTCCGTCTAGGGTTTGACGTCGGGCTCCAGCACTCGACGGATTTCCCCAACCGCTGCCGACAGCTTTTTCTCGAGGCTCTTGAGGTCGGCGGCGGTGATGCCCTTCTTGAATTGTCCGCTCGATTCGACTTGTTCCGGTTTTGCAGCGGCATCCAGCAACGCATGACGCAGGGTGTTATTGATCACCGTCTGATAACCGAACCCTTCGTTCTCCGCGACCGTACGCGCCGCTTCGATGACGGCATCGTCGAGCATGATGGTGATGCGCGTTTTGCCTTTGTTTGACGCCACTGCGCCACGTTTGCCCTGAGAAAAGTCATATTCGTCTTTCATCGGTCAAGCCTCCAGAAAATAAGCGCAACGTTCGCTCGGTGTGGCGACACGTGCAGAAATGATTCGAACGACATTCGCATCCCGGTAACTGTAAGCAACGACCAGCAAGCGCCCTTTGCCGTTGAGGCCAATAGTGATCCAGCGCTGTTCGTCATGGTCGTTGTCCTCGGCCGTCAGTGCTTGTTCGTCGTGGAAGACCGGTTCAGTTTCGGCGAGGCTGACGCCTTTGTGCTTGAGTTTGTTGGCTGCGTTCTTGCTTTTGTCGTACTGAATAGTGAATGACTTCATTATGCATACTTTATATGTATAAAAAAGAGTGCGACTGCGCCGCTGGTCGCCATGAACACTTCAGCCTAGTGGGCGTTGGCGCAGACACAGAAGCGCATGTGTTGCCGGATTTGTGGGGGATGGAACCGGCGGATTAGAAGGTTGGGTGGCTACCTATCCATTATGTGACTGACAAGTTGTATACAACTCTATGGACATTTGTCGTGAGTATTGAATACAGTGTGCGCATAACAAAAACCAGGGAACCCCCCACCATGAAAACGCCCCATGTTTCACACCAACGGCCCGAGGACGAAAATCTCGGGGTCGGCGCGAATATGGCTTACGGCCTGCAACATGTTCTGACCATGTACGGCGGTATCGTTGCGGTGCCACTGATCATCGGCCAGGCGGCCGGCCTATCGCCGGCTGACATAGGTTTGCTGATTGCTGCTTCATTGTTTGCGGGGGGGCTGGCGACGCTGCTGCAAACCCTGGGTCTACCGTTTTTTGGCTGTCAGTTGCCGCTGGTACAGGGCGTGTCGTTCTCAGGCGTGGCAACCATGGTCGCGATCGTCAGCAGTGGCGGGGAGGGCGGCTTTCAGTCGGTGCTTGGCGCAGTGATTGCCGCGTCCTTGATAGGCTTGTTGATCACACCGGTGTTCTCGCGCATCACCAAGTTCTTCCCGCCGCTGGTCACCGGCATCGTGATCACCACCATCGGCTTGACGCTGATGCCGGTGGCCGCACGCTGGGCCATGGGCGGCAACAGCCATGCGCCGGACTTCGGCAGCATGCAGAACATCGGTCTCGCGGCGGTCACGCTGGTGCTGGTGTTGCTGCTGAGCAAGGTCGGCAGCTCGACCATCTCGCGTCTGTCGATCCTGTTGGCCATGGTGATCGGTACGATACTGGCGGTATTCCTCGGTATGGCGGACTTCTCCAACGTCACCACCGGACCGATGTTCGGCTTCCCGACGCCGTTCCACTTCGGCATGCCGACCTTCCACTTCGCCGCAATTCTGTCGATGTGCATCGTGGTCATGGTGACCCTGGTGGAGACGTCGGCGGACATTCTGGCGGTCGGTGAAATCATCGGCACCAAAGTCGATTCCAAGCGCCTGGGCAATGGCCTGCGGGCGGACATGCTGTCGAGCATGTTTGCGCCGATTTTCGGTTCGTTCACCCAGAGCGCCTTCGCCCAGAACGTCGGGCTGGTGGCGGTGACCGGAATCAAGAGCCGTTACGTGGTGGCTACTGGCGGTATCTTCCTGGTGATCCTTGGCCTGCTGCCGTTCATGGGCCGGGTCATCGCTGCAGTGCCGACTTCGGTGCTTGGCGGCGCCGGTATCGTCCTTTTCGGTACGGTGGCGGCGAGCGGTATCCGTACGCTGTCCAAGGTGGATTACCGCAACAACGTCAACCTGATCATCGTCGCCACCTCGATCGGTTTCGGCATGATCCCGATTGCCGCACCGAATTTCTACGATCACTTCCCAAGCTGGTTCGCGACCATTTTCCACTCGGGCATCAGCTCGTCGGCGATCATGGCGATCCTGCTCAACTTGGCCTTCAATCACTTCACCGCCGGTAACTCGGATCAGCAATCGGTGTTTGCGGCGGCGGAGGAGCGGACTTTGCGTTATCGCGATCTGGATGCGCTGCGCGAAGGCGATTACTTCAGCGACGGCAAACTGCATGACTGCGATGGCAATGAAGTGCCGGTGATCGAGCCGGATGATCACGACCATGGGCACGGTGCGCCGAAGGTGCAGGTGAGACCCAGCGAGCACGTCTGACGACTGCGACTGAATGAAAAAGGGCCGATCTGTTAAGAGCAGATCGGCCTTTTTTGTTTGATCTTTTCGAGCGGCCACAAAAAAGCCCCTGAATCTTTCGATTCAGGGGCTCTGCTATTTGGCTCCACAACCTGGACTCGAACCAGGGACCCAATGATTAACAGTCATTTGCTCTACCAACTGAGCTATTGCGGAATTGGTGCGTATGTTACTGATTCAAAAAGAGAAGTCAAGCGCCGGTTGCAAAATTGAGTGAATCATCGGGATGAACGGTGGTTTGTCAGCGATTGGCGGTTACCAGAACCGTAGCAGAGGTCTACCATGGCCGCCCGGAAGTGGTCACACGCGCTGCCGGCCATTCGCCGAAAAAGGTCCGCGTCATGAATCATTCAAACCGCAACAACGAGGTGTTCGCATGAGCATCGCGCAAATCAGCCTGCCCAAAGGGGTCGGCCCACACGCCGAGAAACTTTTCGACGCAATTACCCAGGCCAGCAGCGCTGAAGAACTCAATCGCGCCGGTGGCAAGGCTGAAGGGTTCGTCCTTGGGCTGGAAAGCACCAAGGCGATCAAAAGCCAGATCGCTGAATCGCTGTACGTCGTTTATGACGATGCCGCGACTCAGCGCGCGACCGAACTGGCTTAACTGCCGAAGGTGATAGTGCCCATCATCAGTTTGGCGTAAGCCGCGGTGGCCGCCAGTTGCACCAGCCACAGCGCCAGGCCACCGAGAAACACCCCGGCCGCTACTTGCAGCACCAGGCTTTTTTCGCGTTTGGCTGAGGCGCGGGGGATGAAATCATCCAGATCGTCACGGTCGGCGCGCAGGTTGTCGTTTTTCATTTGGCTTCTCACAAAATTCTGAGGTGTACACAAAATCCACAATTAAATCTGTGTGCAGTTTAGAGGGAATGTTGCATTCCTTCGGACAAATAAAAACGGGAAGCCCAAGGCTTCCCGTTTTTCATCACGCAGCGAAATCAGATGACCTGAACAATCGCATCCGTCACTGCCTTGATGTTGCTCTGGTTCAGCGCAGCCACGCAAATGCGGCCGGTGTCCAGGGCGTAGATGCCGAACTCGTTACGCAGGCGATGCACTTGTTCAGTGGTCAGGCCGGAGTAGGAGAACATGCCGCGCTGGCGACCAACGAAGCTGAAGTCGCGGCCCGGGGCTTTTTCCGCCAGCAGGGCAACCATCTGCTCGCGCATGCCGCGAATGCGCAGACGCATTTCAGCCAGCTCGGCTTCCCACTGTGCGCGCAGTTCCGGGCTGTTCAACACCGCAGCAACGATGCTGGCACCGTGGGTTGGCGGGTTGGAGTAGTTGGTGCGGATCACGCGTTTGACTTGCGACAGCACGCGCGCGCTTTCTTCTTTCGATTCGCTGATGATCGACAGGGCGCCAACGCGCTCGCCGTACAGCGAGAACGACTTGGAGAACGAACTCGAGACAAAGAACGTCAGACCAGACTCGGCGAACAGGCGCACGGCAGCGGCGTCTTCGTCGATACCGTCGCCGAAACCTTGGTAAGCCATGTCGAGGAACGGCACGTGACCTTTGGCCTTGACCACTTCCAGCACGTTGTTCCAGTCCGCCGGGGTCAGGTCGACGCCGGTCGGGTTGTGGCAGCAAGCGTGGAGGATAACGATCGAGCCGTTCGGCAGGGCGTTGAGGTCTTCGAGCATGCCGGCACGGTTAACGTCGTGGGTGGCAGCGTCGTAGTAACGGTAGTTCTGCACCGGGAAACCGGCGGTTTCGAACAGCGCGCGGTGGTTTTCCCAGCTCGGGTCGCTGATCGCCACGACAGCGTTCGGCAGCAGTTGCTTGAGGAAGTCGGCACCGATTTTCAGTGCGCCGGTCCCGCCGACGGCCTGAGTGGTGATGACGCGACCGGCGCTGATCAGCGGCGAGTCGTTGCCGAACAGCAGCTTTTGCACGGCCTGGTCGTAGGCAGCGATGCCATCGATCGGCAGGTAACCGCGCGAAGCGTGTTGAGCGACGCGAATCGTCTCGGCTTCGATCACGGCGCGCAGAAGTGGAATTCGCCCCTCTTCGTTGCAGTAAACACCCACGCCCAGGTTGACCTTGGTGGTCCGGGTATCGGCGTTGAATGCTTCGTTGAGGCCCAGGATTGGATCGCGGGGTGCCATTTCGACAGCGGAGAACAGGCTCATTATTGCGGCGGCTCTGAATGGAGAATGGAGGGACGTGTCGCGCTCCAGCCGGATGCACTAGAGCGGTGCACAAACGGGGAGCTAGTATAGAGGCCATTACTGAACAATGGCGACAGGCGATTCGGGTTTTAGGGTAAGTTTTTCCGATTATTTCTTGACCGTTAGTCGACTGCCCGTGTCAGAGTCTTTACCGGATGTAGGACGTTTGCCTTGAAAGGTGAGGCAATCGCCACCACATTGAGCACAATCCAGGTTTTTTCTTGCGCGACATCGGTCGTTTGCGGTCGTCCCCGTGGTGTTCCGCTTTGCTCGGAATGCCGCGATCCCAGAGGTGTATATGTCCGAATTCCAGCTCGTCACCCGCTTCGAGCCCGCCGGCGACCAGCCAGAAGCCATCCGCCAATTGGTGGAGGGCATCGAGGCCGGCCTGGCGCACCAGACGCTGCTCGGTGTGACCGGCTCGGGCAAGACCTTCAGCATCGCCAATGTCATCTCGCAGATTCAGCGCCCGACGCTGGTATTGGCGCCGAACAAGACCTTGGCCGCGCAGTTGTACGGCGAGTTCAAGGCGTTCTTCCCGAACAACGCCGTCGAATACTTCGTTTCCTACTACGACTACTATCAGCCGGAAGCCTATGTGCCGTCGTCCGACACCTTCATCGAGAAGGATGCGTCGATCAACGACCACATCGAGCAAATGCGTCTGTCCGCGACCAAAGCGTTGCTCGAGCGCAAGGACGCGATCATCGTCACCACGGTGTCGTGCATCTACGGTCTGGGTAGCCCGGAAACCTATCTGAAAATGGTTTTGCACGTCGATCGCGGCGACAAACTCGATCAGCGCGCATTACTGCGGCGTCTGGCCGACCTGCAATACACCCGCAACGACATGGATTTTGCCCGCGCGACCTTCCGTGTGCGCGGCGATGTGATCGACATCTACCCGGCGGAATCCGATCTGGAAGCGATCCGCATCGAGCTGTTCGATGACGAGGTCGAAAGCATTTCCGCATTCGACCCGCTGACCGGCGAAGTCATCCGCAAGATGCCGCGCTTCACCTTTTATCCGAAGAGCCACTATGTGACGCCACGGGAAACCCTGCTCGACGCCATCGAACACATCAAGGTCGAATTGCAGGAACGCCTCGAATACCTGCGCAGCAACAACAAGCTGGTGGAAGCTCAGCGCCTTGAGCAACGCACCCGTTTTGACCTGGAAATGATCCTCGAGCTGGGCTATTGCAACGGCATCGAAAACTACTCGCGCTACCTGTCCGGGCGTCCGGCCGGTGCCGCGCCGCCGACCCTTTACGACTACCTGCCGGCCGATGCGTTGCTGGTGATCGACGAGTCCCACGTCAGCGTGCCGCAAGTCGGCGCGATGTATAAGGGCGACCGTTCGCGTAAGGAAACCCTGGTTGAATACGGCTTCCGCCTGCCCTCGGCGTTGGATAACCGGCCGATGCGTTTTGATGAGTGGGAAGGGGTCAGCCCGCAGACCATTTTTGTCTCGGCGACCCCGGGCAATTACGAAGCCGAGCACGCCGGGCGTGTGGTCGAGCAAGTGGTGCGGCCGACCGGTCTGGTCGACCCGCAGGTAGAAGTGCGCCCGGCGCTGACTCAGGTCGACGATCTGCTCTCGGAAATCAGCAAACGCGTGGCGGTCGAAGAGCGGGTGCTGGTCACCACGCTGACCAAGCGCATGGCCGAAGACCTCACCGATTACCTCGCCGATCACGGCGTGCGCGTGCGTTATCTGCACTCGGACATCGATACGGTTGAGCGGGTCGAGATCATCCGCGATCTGCGCCTCGGCACTTTTGATGTGTTGGTCGGGATCAACTTGCTGCGTGAAGGTCTGGACATGCCGGAAGTGTCTCTGGTGGCGATCCTCGATGCGGACAAGGAAGGCTTCCTGCGTTCCGAGCGCTCGCTGATTCAGACCATCGGCCGCGCGGCGCGTAACCTCAATGGTCGGGCGATTCTCTATGCCGATCGCATGACCGGTTCGATGGAGCGCGCGATCGGCGAGACCGAGCGACGTCGCGACAAGCAGATCGCCTTCAACCTGGAAAACGGCATCACCCCGCGCGGTGTGATCAAGGACGTCGCCGACATCATGGAAGGCGCCACCGTGCCGGGCTCGCGCAGCAAGAAGCGCAAAGGCATGGCCAAGGCCGCCGAAGAGAACGCCAAGTACGAAGCCGAACTGCGCTCGCCGAGCGAGATCACCAAGCGTATTCGTGCGCTGGAAGAGAAGATGTATCAGCTGGCGCGGGATCTGGAATTTGAAGCGGCGGCGCAGATGCGTGATGAGATTGCCAAACTGCGCGAGCGGCTTTTGGCTGTGTAAGGAGGATCGTTCCCACGCTCTGCGTGGGAATGCAGCCCCGGACGCTCCGCGTCCGCTGTGACGCAGAGCGTCACCGGAGTCATTCCCACGCGGAGCATGGGAACGATCAGTTGCAGTTAGTGTGACTCCCCGGCCTTCAGCCCTTGCGGCAGTTTTTTGGTCAACAAAATCGCCAGCATGCTGACCCCCAGCGCAATCCCGACGAAGTGAAACGCATCGTTGTAAGCCATGATCGCCGCTTGTTGATGGACGATCTCACTCAGCTTGCCTAACGCCGCCGTATCACTGCCAAATCGATCAGTCATCGACGCCAGCCGCTCAGCCACCTGCGGGTTGGTCGGCACCACCGCCTCGCGCAAATAATCGAAGTAAGTCTTGGTGCGCGCATCCAGCAGCGTTGCCAGCAGAGCAATGCCGATCGCACCGCCAAGGTTACGCAGAATGTTGAACAGACTCGACGCCGACCCCGCATCCTGCGGCAGGATGTACGCCGTGGCGATCAGCGAAATCGTCACCATGATCAACGGCTGCCCCAGTGCCCGAATGATCTGAATCTGATTGAACTGCGGCCCGGCAAAGTCCGGGTTGAGCACGCCGGAAGAAAAACTCGCCAGCCCGAACAACCCGAAGCCGATGGTGCACAGCCATTTCGGCGAGACAAACTTCATCAGCTTCGGTACCAGCGGAATCAGGAACAGCTGCGGCACGCCCATCCACATGATCACTTCGCCGATCTGCAGGGCGTTGTAGTTCTGAATCTGCGCCAGGTACAGCGGCAACAAATAGATAGAACCGTACAACCCGACACCCATGCCCAGGCTGGAAATGCTCGACAAGCCAAAGTTGCGATTGCGCAGAATGCCAAGGTTGATCAACGGATTGGGTTTGGAGATCTGCACGATCACAAAGGTGATCAAACTCACCAGCGCAATGCTGCCCAGCATCACAATCAGGCTCGATTCCAGCCAGTCCTTGCGATGGCCTTCTTCAAGAAACACCTGCAAACAGCCAAGGCCGATGCCCAGCGTGAGGATGCCGGTGTAGTCGGTGCTTTTCAGCAACTCCCAGTGCGCTTCTTTCTTCTCCAGCCCGTACATCAGGCCGGCGATCATGATCAGCCCCGGCGGGATGTTGATATAGAAAATGTACTCCCAGCCCCAGTTTTCCGTGAGCCAGCCGCCCAGCGTCGGGCCGATCGACGGCGCGAACGTGGCGGTCATGGCGAACATCGCCATGCCTTTGGCACGATGGTGTTCCGGGAGTTTGATCAGGGTCAGGGTGAACGCCAGCGGGATCAGCGCGCCGCCGGTGAAGCCTTGCATAGCGCGAAAGACGATCATGCTCTCCAGGCTCCAGGCCATCGAGCACAGCAGCGAGGAAACCAGAAACCCCAGCGACACCCACACCGCCAAGCGTCGCGCTGAGAGCAACTGCACCAGCCACGCAGTCAGCGGGATCATGATGATTTCCGCGACGAGATACGACGTGGAAATCCACGAGCCTTCTTCCAGCGTCGCCGACAAGGCGCCCTGAATATCCTTCAAAGAAGAGTTGGTGATCTGGATGTCGAGCACGGCCATAAAGGCGCCGAGCATCACGCTCATCACCGCAATCCAATCGCGCCGGGTCGGTTCGCCGACCGGGCGGATCAGCGAATCACCGGCCATTGTCCGGGGCGTCTTTGATGTTCACGGTGGCGGTGACGGACATGCCCGGACGGATCTTGCCGTGCAGTGGGTTGTCGGCCTTGAAGGTCAGTTTCACCGGAATCCGCTGTACGACTTTGGTGAAGTTGCCGGTGGCGTTGTCCGGCGGCAGCAGGCTGAACTGCGCGCCGGACGCGGCGAACAGGCTGTCGACCCGCGCTTCGATTGGCGTGTCGCCATACGCATCAAAGGTCAGCTCGGCTTTTTGCCCGGGCTGCATATGGCCGATCTGGGTTTCCTTGAAGTTGGCCTGCACCCAGATGTCTTCGTCCGGGACGATCGACAGCAGATAGGCACCAGCCTGCACCACTTGGCCGTTGCGCGCGGCGCGCTGGCCGACGAGACCGCTGATCGGCGCATGGATTTCACTGCGGGTCAGGTTGAGTTCGGCTTGCGCCAGATCGGCGCGGGCGTTGGCGATCTGTGCGTCGAGGCGTTTGATTTCCGCGTTCAGGGCGTTGACCTGCTGGCGCTGGCCTTGCGCGTCGGCCTGCGCCTTGGCCACTTGCGAACGAGCAATATGGGCGTCGGCGGAGAGGGTGGTCACCCGTTCTTCGGAAACATAGCCGGGTTTGCGCAGGGTTTCGGCACGCGACAAATCCATCTGCGAGCGGCCGAGTGTCGCTTGGGTGGTCGCCACTTGCGCGTCGCTGGCAGCGATCAGGCTCGATTGTTGAGTCAGTTTGCTCTGTGCTTGCAGGCGCTCGGCTTCGCGGGTGGCGAGGGCGGCATTGGCGCGATCAATGGCCAGACGGAAATCATTCGGTTCGAGGCGTACCAGTAACTGGCCTTTTTCCACGTGCTGATTGTCCTGCACCAGCACCTCATCGATGCGCGCGCTCAGTTGGCTCGACACGCGGGTGATTTCGCCCTGGACATAGGCGTTGTCGGTGCTTTCATAAAAGCGCCCCTTGAAAAACCAATGGGCGAAGAAGCACCCGGCAATCAACAGGACGAGCAGCAGGAAAATCAACAGGCGACGCTTGAGTTGGGCAGGCATGGGCAAACTGTAGTCGAGGAATTGTAAGGAAAGTTATCAGCAGGCGAATCTGGCATACAGCCGATAAACGGTAAATGCCATCCGTTGATTATTGCCCATTCACCACGGCTTACGGGCGTTACAGGCGCAAACTTGGCTTAAATGCCCTGCCCACTGGAGCGGGGCGGGTGTCGCCTGTTACCATTCGCCGCTTGATTGTTTTGCTTTTCATTCTTTTCGAGACATGCCATGACCACCGTCCGCACTCGCATCGCGCCATCGCCTACCGGGGATCCCCATGTAGGTACCGCTTACATCGCATTGTTCAACTACTGCTTTGCCAAGCAGCATGGCGGTGAGTTCATCCTGCGGATCGAAGACACCGACCAGTTGCGTTCGACCCGCGAGTCCGAACAGCAGATCTTCGACGCCCTGCGCTGGCTGGGTATCGACTGGAGCGAAGGCCCGGACGTCGGCGGCCCGCACGGCCCGTATCGCCAGAGCGAGCGCGGCGACATTTACCAGAAGTACTGCCAGCAACTGGTTGAAATGGGCCACGCGTTCCCATGCTTCTGCACTGCTGAAGAACTCGATCAGATGCGCGCCGAGCAAATGGCGCGCGGCGAAACCCCGCGTTACGACGGTCGCGCGCTGCTGCTGTCGAAAGAAGAAGTCGCCGCTCGTCTGGCGGCTGGCGAACCCCACGTAATCCGCATGAAAGTGCCGAGCGAAGGCGTTTGCGTGGTGCCGGACATGCTCCGTGGCGACGTCGAGATCCCGTGGGATCGCATGGACATGCAAGTGCTGATGAAGACCGACGGCCTGCCGACGTACTTCCTCGCCAACGTCGTCGACGATCACCTGATGGGTATCACTCACGTGCTGCGTGGCGAAGAGTGGCTGCCATCGGCGCCGAAACTGATTTTGCTGTACGAATACTTCGGCTGGGAGCAACCAGAGCTGTGCTACATGCCGCTGCTGCGTAACCCGGACAAGAGCAAGCTGTCCAAGCGCAAGAACCCGACCTCGGTGACGTTCTACGAGCGCATGGGTTTCATGCCGGAAGCGATGCTCAACTACCTCGGTCGCATGGGCTGGTCGATGCCGGACGAGCGCGAGAAGTTCTCGCTGCAGGAAATGGTCGACAATTTCGACCTCAAGCGTGTCTCGCTGGGCGGGCCGATCTTCGACATCGAGAAGCTGTCGTGGCTCAACGGCCAGTGGCTGCGTGATCTGCCGGTGGAAGAGTTCGCCAGCCGTCTGCAGACCTGGGCGCTGAACCCGGAATACATGATGAAGATCGCGCCGCTGGTTCAGGGTCGCGTTGAAACCTTCAGCCAGGTTGCACCGCTGGGCGGCTTCTTCTTCGCTGGTGGCGTCAATCCGGATGCCAAGCTGTTCGAATCGAAGAAGCTTTCGGGTGATCAGGTTCGTCAACTGATGCAGTTGATCCTGTGGAAGCTGGAAAGCCTGCGTCAGTGGGAGAAGGACGCCATCACCGCGACGATTCAGGCGGTGGTTGAATCCCTTGAGCTGAAATTGCGCGATGCGATGCCGCTGATGTTCGCTGCGATCACTGGTCAGGCGAGTTCGGTGTCGGTGCTCGATGCGATGGAAATCCTTGGCCCGGATCTGACCCGTTATCGTCTGCGTCAGGCAATTGATCTGCTGGGCGGCGTGTCGAAGAAAGAAAACAAAGAGTGGGAAAAGCTGCTGGGCGCGATCGCTTAAGCACGCCTGACTCTGCAGGAACCACCGAAGGCCGGGATCTTTTGATTCCGGCCTTCGGCGTTTTTCCCCCCGAATTTACGGGGGAGGGCGGTAAGTGATTGTTATGCCGACGAAAAACTTTGAAAAATTTCAAAAATAAGTTTGACAGGCTTTCGATACGCCCTTAAGATTCGCCCCGTCCTCAGCGATGACATCAACGATGAGGGGCTATAGCTCAGCTGGGAGAGCGCTTGCATGGCATGCAAGAGGTCAACGGTTCGATCCCGTTTAGCTCCACCAATTTACACTTCGAAGCCTGGCCACACCGGCTCCGAAGCGATCAACACTCAGCGTTGATCAGTTGTATAGAAGGGTTTGCGTCCCCTTCGTCTAGTGGCCTNNNGTCCCCTAGGGGACGCCAGTTTTACAGAAGTGATGTTGCAAGATGTCACTCCGCCGCGAGGCGAAAAATCCGGGGCTTTAGCTCAGCTGGGAGAGCGCCTGCATGGCATGCAGGAGGTCAGCGGTTCGATCCCGCTAAGCTCCACCAATTTTACAAGTTCAAGGTCTGGCCACACCGGCCTTGAATCGATCAGATCTCAGCACTGATCAGTTGTATAGAAGGTTTGTGTCCCCTTCGTCTAGTGGCCTAGGACACCGCCCTTTCACGGCGGTAACAGGGGTTCGAGTCCCCTAGGGGACGCCACGATTACCCGCTCTGCGGGATTTTATAAGGGTCATTCAATTATTGAATGGCCCTTTTGTTTGTCTGGCGTTTGGCCAATTCTCCTTTTTCCTTACACTGTGCTTCAGACCAGCGGTCATATCCTTGACTTGCAGAATATTATTATGCGAATAATATTCTAGTCGTAATATTCGGAGGCAACGATGAACGATAAAAAAGCTCAAACCCGCGAACGCATCCTCAAGGCTGCCAGCGCCGCACTGATTCAACGCGGCCCGGCGGACCCTAGCGTGGGCGAAGTGATGGGCGCAGCCGGCCTCACCGTCGGTGGCTTCTATGCGCACTTCGAAAGCAAGGACGCAATGATGCTCGAAGCGTTCAAGCAATTGCTCGGTCGCCGCCGCGACCTGATTGCCGACATGGATACCGAATTGACCGGTGAAGAGCGTCGCGCCTTGGTCGCCGCGTTCTACCTGTCGCGCAAGCACCGTGATTCCAGCGACGCGGCATGTCCGATTCCAGCTTCGATC
Organism: Pseudomonas chlororaphis; assembly: GCF_000783395.1. Taxonomy (GTDB): domain Bacteria; phylum Pseudomonadota; class Gammaproteobacteria; order Pseudomonadales; family Pseudomonadaceae; genus Aquipseudomonas; species Aquipseudomonas chlororaphis_H. The sequence continues at coordinate 53,075 of NZ_JSFK01000014.1, forward strand.
GGCGAGTTGGGTCGTCTGCCGGAATCGTTCCGCATCGCGCTGAACGAGCACCTGGAGTTGATGGTTGCGCAGTTGGCGTCCAGCCCTGAGGACACCGACAAAGCCCTGGCCGACGTGGCCTTGATGGTGGGTGGTCTGGCGCTCGCAAGGGCGCTGGGCCCGGGGGATTTATCCGATCGATTGCTGCGCGCTGCCAAGTCGGCGGTGCGTTGACCTGAAGGCAACACGCCTGAGGAGAGAGCGATGAACACGTTGAAGTGGGTTCGTGGCGTTAATGGCACCTTGGGCTGGATTGCACCGCAACGCGTGGCGAGCAAAATGCGTCTGGCGTTCATGACGCCGCGCGCGCTGCCACTGCGCGATTGGGAGCTGCCGCTGCTGGCCAGTTCCGAACGCATCACTTTGCGCTTCGGCCTCTCGGCGCTGCGCTGGGGTCAGGGCCCGACGGTGCTGCTGATGCACGGTTGGGAAGGGCGGCCAACCCAGTTCGCCGCGCTGATCACCGCACTGGTTGACGCCGGTTATACCGTCGTCGCGCTCGATGGTCCGGCCCACGGGCGTTCGCCGGGGCGTGAAGCCAATGTCGTGTTGTTCGCTCGGGCGATGCTTGAAGCCGCTGCCGAGTTGCCGCCATTGCAAGCGGTCATCGGCCACTCGATGGGCGGCGCCAGCGCCATGCTCGCCGTGCAATTGGGCTTGCGCACCGAAACCCTCGTCAGCATTGCCGCACCTGCTCGAATCCTCGGCGTACTGCGCGGGTTTGCCCGCTACGTTGGTATGCCGCCTCGGGCCCGTTCCGCTTTCATTCGCCAGGTCGAACAAGATGTCGGCATGCGCGCCGCGACTCTCGACGTTGCGCACTATCAACTGGATATGCCCGGCCTGATCGTGCACGCCGAGGACGACAACTTCGTCTCGGTCAAGGAGTCGCAACTGATCCACGAGTCCTGGTTCGACAGTCGCCTGTTGCGCCTTGAAGGCGGCGGCCACCAGCGCGTGCTGGCCGATCCTCGGGTGATTGATGGCGTGTTATCACTGCTGGCTGGCCGCAGCCTTCAGGCGCGCCAATCGGCGTGAGCTCCGTTACACTGCCCCGGTTGAATCATTGACCGGGAGTGGGGCATGGGCTGGGATCGGGCAACGCCGTTTACCATTGATCTGCAAGTAGGCGCCGAGGACATCGACGGGCTGGGCCACGCGAACAACGCGGTGTACGTCACCTGGCTCGAGCGTTGCGCCTGGCGTCACTCGCAGCGGCTGGGTCTGGATCTGGTCGAGTACCGGCGACTGGATCGGGCGATGGCTGTAGTGCGCCACGAGATCGATTATCTCGCTGCAGCCTATGAAGGCGACGAACTGCAATTGGCGACGTGGATCGTCGATTGGGATCAGCGCCTGAAAATGACCCGGCATTTTCAGCTCAAGCGCCCGAGTGACAACACCACGCTGTTGCGTGCGCAAACCACGTTTGTGTGTATCGAGCTGTCCACGGGTAAACCGAAGCGTATGCCGGCTGAGTTCATCGAGGGCTATGGCCCGGCGATCCTGGCACTAGCCTGACCCGATCCTACAAGGGATCTGCGGATTTGCGCGATATCCAGTAAACTGCCGCACGTTTTTTCCATAAGTAGTGTTTTCCCCATGCAAATTGCTCTGGCGCCCATGGAGGGGTTGGTCGACGACATTCTCCGCGACGTGCTGACCCGCGTTGGCGGCATCGACTGGTGCGTGACCGAATTCATTCGGGTCAACGACCAGTTGCTCACTCCGGCTTACTTTCACAAGTTCGGCCCTGAGTTGCTCAACGGCGCCCGCACGGCGTCCGGCGTGCCATTGCGCGTGCAATTGCTCGGCTCCGATCCTGTATGCCTGGCGGAAAACGCTGCACTGGCCTGCGAACTCGGCTCCGAAGTCATCGACCTCAACTTCGGTTGCCCGGCCAAGACCGTCAATAAATCCCGTGGCGGCGCCGTGCTGCTCAAAGAACCAGAACTACTCAACCAGATCGTCGAGCACGTGCGCCGCGCCGTACCCGCGCATATTCCTGTGACCGCGAAAATGCGCCTGGGCTTCGATAGCCCCGACGGTTCGCTGGTCTGCGCCACGGCATTGGCTGAGGGCGGCGCCGAGCACATCGTGGTTCACGCCCGTACGAAAATGGACGGCTACAAACCGCCCGCACACTGGGAGTGGATCCCGCGCGTACAAGAGGTGGTCAAAGTCCCGGTGTTCGCCAACGGTGATATCTGGAGCGTTGAAGACTGGCGTCGTTGCCGCGAAATCAGTGGCGTGGAAGACATCATGCTCGGTCGCGGACTGGTCTCGCGCCCGGATCTGGCCAAACAGATCGCTGCCGCCCGCGCTGGTGAAGAAGTCGTCGAGATGACCTGGGCCGAGCTGATGCCGCTGATCCAGGACTTCTGGCTGCAAGCCAAAGCGCAGATGACTGCACGCCAATCGCCGGGCCGATTGAAGCAATGGTTGGCCATGCTCACACGCAATTATCCCGAGGCGGCTGAGCTGTTCACCGTCCTGCGCCGTGAGACCGAACCGGATCATGTTTCGCGTTTACTCGGTCTGCCGGTGGCCGAAGCGGCCTGAAAAAATCTGCAAATACTCTCTTGAAATCATTTCAGTGGTCCCTATTTAAGGGTTACGCGATGCCGAATTCGGGTCGCGGAGTCAAAAAACCTTGCTGATTGTTTTCAGGAGATTTGAACCATGAGTACTGCATTTTCCCTCGCGCCGCTGTTCCGTTCCTCGGTGGGTTTCGACCGTTTCAACGACCTGTTCGAAACCGCACTGCGCAACGAGCCGGGCAGCAGCTACCCACCTTACAACGTCGAAAAGCACGGTGATGACCAGTACCGCATCGTCGTTGCGGCAGCCGGTTTCCAGGAAGAAGACCTGGAACTGCAAGTCGAAAAAGGTGTGCTGACCATCAGTGGTGGCAAGCGTGATGCCAACGAAGGCGTGACCTTCCTGCACCAAGGCATCGCCCAGCGTGCATTCAAGCTGTCCTTCCGCCTGGCCGATCACATCGAGATCAAGGCGGCGGATCTGAGCAATGGTCTGCTGAGCATCGACCTGTTGCGCGTGATCCCGGAAGAGGCGAAAGCCAAACGCATCCCGATCAACGGGACGCAGAAGCCGGCGTTGCAGCACTGAGTCATGTGTCGCAACACAATCGTCTGAACGGACGATGAGCCGCTGAATGAAGGCCCCGATACGTCGGGGCCTTTTTTGTGTGCGCAAGAAAACCGCTGTGCGACTTTGCCGCTGGCGGTGGTTTCTCTACAATCCGCCGCAGTTTTGCCGACCCCCATTCCTCACCGGTCGGCCTGGAGCCTTTTTTCATGGACGAGATTCAACAGCGCTGGCTGTGCGCCCTGTCTGCACCCATGGCGGCTATCAATACCGGCGCCAGCTACGATGACCCCGCGTTCTGCGACGATCGCTACATCGACCTGAAAGACAGTTGGGGTATCGACGACCGTGGGCAACTGTTCGACATGCTCGAACGGATGACCGACGATGGCCATGCCAAGCACCTCAGCGCGGCCTATCTGGCGTGGCAGCGCTGTCTGCCGAGTCAGTGGCAGGCCTTGCTCGACGACCTGAGTCCCCGCGAACGCATCCTGCATGAGTTTGCCAGTCGCACGTTCGGCAGTTGTGGGCCGGGCGGGATATTGTCCTGGGACTATGGCCGCATGGGCTTTCTCTTGCGCTGTGCGGTGCGCAATCAGTGGGTCGACCTGGACGAAAGCAACTGGCTGCACAGTCGTTTGGCCCTCAGAGCGCAATTTCACTACGGTAGCTGGATGGCTTACTTCGACGGCTTTGTCGTGGGCCGGACCTTTTGGTCCTGCCTGAGCGCCAGCGACGATGAGCTGGCGCGCGAACTCGATCGACAAGGCGCCAACGCCCTTAACGTGCGGATTGCCCGTGGGCTTGCGGAGAACATTCCCCAGTTCCTTGCTGATTTGCCGTGGCATATGGAAATCGATTTACCGCCACGCCCGGCATCGCTCAAGGAGTTCGACTGGTCATGAGTTGCTGGATCCGCCTGGGCATCGAGCCTACTAACGACGAAAACCTTATCCGCAACGCCTACCGTGCACGTTTGCCGGCGCATCACCCGGAGACTGACCCGCAAGGCTTCCAGGCGCTGCGCATGGCCTACGAAAACGCCCTGCGTCTGGCGCGTGAAGATGAGGAAGAAGAGCCCCAGGACGAGTACGAGTCCCAAGCCTCAGAACAGACTGTCGTTGAGGTCCCTCCAGTGTTCGGGGAGTTCTGCGAGCTGCTGGATGATCCTGCTCGCCGGTTCAATTTCGCTGCGTGGCAGGCATTTGTCCGGAGGCTGGATGAGCTGTCGCTGGACGTGCTCGATGAAGTCAGCTGGGGCCTGTACCACCGGATGGCCGACGCCGGTCCGTTGTCTTACCGTTGCGCGAATCTGTTGGCCAAGCGTATGGCCTGGGATCAACAGTTGCTGGATCTGGGCTTCGACGACGCACATCAGGTGGGGTTCTTTCTCCAGCGAATCGAAACGCCGGACCCGTTTGATACGGATCTGATGAGCACATGGTCAGAGGCAGCCCAGACTGAATCGCTGTGGTACGCCCGTAGCCTCGACTTCATCTTCAACCAGCGCCCACTGCAGGAGTTCGCCGACTTCGCCAGTCAGCACACCTGTCTGCCGTTGCCGGATGATGCCGCGTTTCTCAAGCGTCTGTTGGTGCAGTTCACTCAGGCAGGTATTGGCGGGCCGACGTTTTTGCAGTGCTGTATCGAACAGCAGCTTGCCGCACCGGATGATGTCGACTGGCTTTACCTGTTGGCGTGTCAGAACAGTCTGCTGGGGCGGGACGATCAGGCATTGCCGTGCTGGATCCGGCTGTGGAACGAGCATCGCCATCCGATGGCGGAAAGTCGTCTGCTGGAGCTGTGTGCCAAGCGCCAGCCGACTTTTCTGCCCCTGCTGATTCAGGCGTTCGATCGCCTGCAGGGAATTTCGGACTGGCCAGAGGATCTTGGCGATGACGCCCAGGTGTATGGCTGTCCGTCACAACACCCCGAGACGCTGAACCGTTGGCTGGGTGTCGGCCGGTTGAAGCTTGAGAGCCTTGCGCAAAGTTTTGTCGATTGGCGCATGAGCGGTGATGAACTGCCATTGCTCGCGCAATTGCTCGGCGAAAATGCCGACAGCCGATTGCTGCATCTGTACCGGCATGCCTGGGCACTGCATCGGGGGGAAGCGGTGTTGTTGCAGCAGATTGTGGATGCACCGCTGCCGATCGATGCCCTCGAAAGCCTGGTGATGAGCGGATTCAAATATCAGGCTGAGCAACACCTGCGCTGGCTGAGCAGGGCACCGATTGCACTGGCCATGGGCGCTTTCAGTGACGCGGATTCAAGTGCGCGGCCCTTGCCGCAGGTACTGACGCAAGGCGAGCCGCACAAGGTCTGTCGTCTATGGTTGCGCCGCTTGCGGCCTTACAGCGACGCTGCGCTGGAACGACTGGCAGACGCGTTCAAGCTGGCCGCGGTCAAAGATGATTGCGACTTGTCCGAACTCGATTTGATTCTGCAGTTGAGCCGTCGCGGGATTCAGTTGCCACCGGTCGGGCTGGGGGAGGCCACTTGGGAATGGCATGCTCAGACCCTGTTTTTGCTGGCATTGCTGGACCAGCCCGAACGCTGGCTGCAAATGATTGATGGGCAGTGCGTGGAGCGCCTGCCATTCAATCCGACCCATCCTTTGAGTCGACTGCAGCCACTGTTGCGGCGCTTGCTGCGCGAGCAAGGCAATTGCAACGGTTTGCTCGGATGGCTGCAAGGCAATGATCCGGTGCACGGTTTGTTGGTGCAGCAATTGTTCAGCGTACAGCAGGCACTCGACAGTATCCGGTTGCCGGCCAATACCCTGCTTTACACCTGCCTTGAAAGCGATCGTGCGGCCTGTGGTGACGATTTGCTGGGTTTGATGATGTTCTGCGGCGTGCTCTATCACGACCCGAGTTTGAGTGCCGAGCAGCATCGCGCATTGTTGCAATCGATCGCTGCGATCAGTTGTGAAGACGATTGGTTCGAAGGCTTCCGCGACGGTTTGATCAAAGGCGAACCGGTGTGGCCGCCGCGCAAAGTGCTGACCGATTTTGGTGTCGACAAACTGCTGGCGTATGAAGCGCTGGATGCGCTCAAGGGCTTGATTCGCTATGGCGCTGCTGGCGTGCCGAAAACCCGGGTTCTGCGGCAGTTGCAGCAGGGCAAGGACGATGTGCAGAACGGCGTCGGTCTGCGCCTGGCCTTATGCGCATTGCTGTCCTGGTCGGAACGTTTGCTGTTGGCGAAAAGCGATGTTCAGCCGGTACCGGCGAGAGCGATCTGGCGTCTCGGCTCGCGGTTGGGGCGCAAGGCTTTTATCGCTCAGGTCTTGGGGTGTGTGGTGATTGCGCCAGTGGCAGGGCTGATCAGTGGCACTACGGGCGCAGGCATTCTTATCCTGCTATTGGGCGTGCTGCTGGTGTTCGGCGCTATTCTGCGCCGCTTGCACGACATGGGCCGGGGCATTCCGACGTTGCTGATCTTCATGGCGCTGACGCCGGTTCTGCCATTCCTGCCGTTGCTGCTGTTCGGCTTTCCCGGTGACAAGTTGCCCAACCGCTATGGTGTGCCGCCGGACAGCGGCGATAGCGAGACGCTGTCCGGCGGCCTGCAGGCTGCCTTGCGGCGGCTCAACGGCTAGAGACGCAGTTGATCCAGCGCCTTGTTCAGCTCTGAGCGATGGCTGGCAATCTCCGAGGGTTGCTGGCCGCCGAGCACGGTAGTGAAGTTGTGCAGCCATTCGGCAATGTGCTCGCGTTGCTCGCCCAGACTCTGCATCCATGCCCGCTCCAGACGAGCCAGCAATGTGCGGTTGGGCAGTGCATCGCGTGGATGGACCTTCAGCGTCGACAGCCGGTTATGGCTGTCGCGGCGCGCTTGCTCGTCCAGACCGGTGGGGCTGCGGTCTATGCTGTGACTGTGGCGGTCGCCGGTTTCGAGCAGGGTGACGTCCACCTCGAGCAAACCGTTGATGTCATAACTGAAGCGCACATCCAGCGCCTGGATGTGCGCGGTGGGCGTCAAGGTGACATCGAAAGCATCAATGAGAATGTTGTCGCACACCCACGGCCGTTCACCCTGATAGACGGCGATGCGCAGCAGCGATTGCTTGGGCTGGGTGGTGTAATAGCGCTCCACCCTTGACGTCGGAATGATGGTGTTACGTTCGATGATGGGCGAGAAGGCACCTTTGATGTCTTCGCCACGCATGGCCGCAATCCCCAGCGTATACGGGCAGACATCCGTCAGAATCAACTCTTCAACCGCACCGTCGCGCGCCTTGCACGCCGCTTGCGTCGCCGCCCCCAGCGCAACGATGGTATCCGGATCAAGATGCCGGTACGGCAGGCGCCCGAACAGCGTGGCGACCATTTGCTGCACCGCCGGCATGCGCGTGGCGCCGCCGACCAGCACCAGGCTGTCGAGGTCGCGGGGCTTGAGTCGGGCATCGCGCAGGGCTTGTTCGATCGGCGCGCGCAAACGCGCCAGCAACGGTTCCCAGATCTTTACTGCGGCGGCTTCGTCCAGTGACCATTCGAAGGTTTTGTCGGCGTGGCGCCAGCTCAGGTGTTGAGTGCCTTCGCCGAGTTTGCATTTGAGCTGCTCAAGGGCATCACCGAGGCTGGCCATGCTTTGCGCATCGACCATGGCTGGGGTCAGTTGCCAGTGTTTCAGGCAGGCCTGCAACAGCGCGGCAGTGAAGTCTTCGCCGCCGAGAAAGTTGTCGCCGGTGGAGGCGTGCACTTCGATCAGTGGCAACGCGTATTCCAGTACCGTGACGTCGAAGGTGCCGCCGCCCAGATCGAAGATCAGCGTGCGTTCGAACTTCTGCTCATGCAGTCCGTAAGCCATGGCGGCGGCGGTCGGTTCGTTGATCAGACGCGTCACCGAGAGCCCGGCCAGTTCAGCGGCAAACAGCGTGCGTTTGCGTTGTTCGTCGCTGAAATACGCCGGCACGGAAATCACCGCTTCCGACACCGGGTGGCCGAGAAAGGCTTCGGCGTCCTGCTTGAGTGAGCCGAGCACCAGCGCCGACAACTCTTCCGGACTGAACTGACGTGCACCGAGCTGGACTTGTTTATCGCTGCCCATGAAACGCTTGAATGCTGCAGCGGTTCGCTCCGGGTGCGTGGTCAGGCGGGCGCGGGCGGCTTTGCCGACCAGAATCGTGTCGTCTTCATCGAGGCTGACCACCGAGGGAGTCAGCACATCGCCCAGAGCGTTGGGAATCAGGCGGGCCTGACCGTCCTGCCAGACGGCAATCAGACTGTTGGTGGTGCCAAGGTCGATGCCCAGCAGAGCCGGGCGGGGGAGGGATGCATCCTGCATGACAGATCTCGAAGCGGCGCAAAAAACGCGACCCTACAGGTTGCCGCAAACCGTGGCAATTGCGCGTCTGTTGCAACGTGCACCGGTTATGGCAGGAGCTTTTTCAGATCCTCCAGCGCAACCGGTCGACTGTGCAGATAACCCTGATACAAATGGCAGCCCAGACCTTGCAGGAACGCCAGCTGCTCCGGGGTTTCCACGCCTTCGGCAATTACTTCCAGCTCGAGGCTGCGCGCCATGGCGACAATCGCGCGAATGATCTCGGCATCGTTCGGATCGGTCGTCGCATCGCGAATAAACGATTGATCGATTTTCAGCGTGTCCACCGGCAGGCGCTTGAGATAGGTCAGCGACGAATAACCGGTGCCGAAGTCATCCATGGCGAAGCTCACGCCAAGCTTTTTCAGGCGGCGCATTTTGCTGATGGTGTCTTCCAGGTTCTGGATGACGATGCCTTCGGTGATTTCCAGTTTCAGCAGCGAGCAGGGCAGGCCATGGCTGCTCATGCTGTGTTCGATGCGCTCGACGAAATCGTTCTGGCGGAACTGCCGTGGACTGATGTTCACGCACAGGCTGAAATTCAGCGGGTCGACCAGTTTCAGCGCAATCAGTTGTTTGAAGGCATTGCAGGCTTCGTCGAGGATCCAGGTGCCGACTTCGAGAATCAGGCCGCTGTCCTCCAGCACTTTGATGAACTCGGTAGGAGACTGCGCGCCCAGTTCCGGATGATTCCAGCGCACCAGCGCTTCGGCGCCGATGATGCGGTTGTCGCGGGCATCGACCTGCGGCTGAAAGTGCACGTTGAATTCACCGCGCGACAGCGCCAGACGCAGGTCGGTCTCCATGCGCAGCCGCTCGCTGGCGGCTTTCTGCATGGTGTTGTGATACATCTGCGTGGTGTTGCGCCCGGAATCCTTGGCTCGATACAGGGCGATGTCGGCGCGTTTGAGCAGGTCGGTCGGCGTCGAGCCATGATCGGGAATCAGCGCCACGCCGATGCTCGGCGTCACTTGCAGGCGCTGGCCGTCGAGGAACATCGGTTCCGAGAGCAATTCACGCAGGGTGTCGGCGAGGTTGCGCACCTGCGCGCTGACTTCATTGCGCGAGCCTTCGAGACCGCTGAGCAGCACGACAAATTCGTCGCCGCCGAGGCGCGCGACCGTGTCTTCCATGCGCACACTGGCTTCGAGCCGCGCGGTGATGATCTTCAGCACCGTGTCGCCGACGGGATGGCCGAGGGAGTCATTGATGTGCTTGAAGTGATCGAGATCGAGAAACAGCAAGGCACCGCGCAGGTTGTGACGCTTGAGCAAGGCGATCTGCTGGCTCAGGCGATCCATCAGCAGAGCGCGGTTGGGCAGGTTGGTCAGCGGGTCGTGATAGGCCAGATGGCGGATCTGCGCTTCGGCGTTTTTCAGCAGGCTGACGTCGCGCGCGGTCAGCAGCAGGCACGCCGTTTCATTGAGGGTGATCGGCTCGACCGAGACCTCCACCGTCAGCATTTCCCCGCGTTTGTTGCGCCCGAGCATTTCCTGATGGTGTACGCGGCCCTTGATCTGCAACTCGGCGAGTAATGCCGAACGTTGTTTTTCCTCGGCCCAGATACCCACCTGATACACGGTTTTGCCCACGACCTCTTCAGCGCGATAGCCAGTGAGGCGGCAGAAACCGTCGTTGACCTCCAGATAACGTCCGGTGTCGCGTTCGGTAATGGTGATCGCGTCGGGGCTGGAGTGAAACGCCTTGGCGAATTTCTCTTCACTGGCTTTCAGCGCCGCTTCCGAGCGCTGCTGCTGGGTAATGTCGCGCAGGGTCGTAACGATGCAGGGTTGATCGCCGACGCTGATCTGCCGGCTGGAAATCACACAGGTCAGCGACTGGCCGTCCTTGTGCTGGACGATGATCGCGACATTGCTCAGGCCTTGTTCGCGAATCACCCTTTCAATGCGTTGCAGGCTTTTCGCCGAGGCGTCCCACAGGCCGATTTCTTCGGCGGTGTGGCCAATCACGTCGGCGGCGCTCCAGCCGAAGGTCTGGGTAAAGCTGTTATTGATTTCGATGAACTCGCCACTGTCCTGGCGGGTGACGCAGATCGGGTCCGGGCTGACCTGGAACAGCGTGGCGAATTTCTCTTCCGAGGCCACCAGCCGCTGCTCGCGCTCGACCTGATCAGTGATGTCGAGCAAGGTGCCAGCCATGCGCAGCGGCGCGCCGTTGTCGTCACGGTAGAGGCGGGCGCGGCTTTCCAGATAGCGCGAACTGCCGTCCGGCAGTTGCACGCGATAAGTCAGTTGATAATTGCCCGCCGGGCCTTCGCGCAGGCTGCGGTATGCGTCGCGCATGCTGTCGCGCTCTTCGCCGGGTACGCCTTCAAAAAACTCTTCAAACGATTCATGAAACGGTATCGGTTCGAGCCCGTGCAATTGCGCGGCTCGGGCCGAGCCGTAGAGCATGCCGCTGGGGATGTGCCAGTCCCACGTGCCGAGCTGTGCCGAGTCCAGCGCCAGATCGAGGCGTTCCTGGCTGTCCTTCAAGGCGTGTTCGGCGGCTTTGCGTTCGGTGGTGTCGAGGAAGGTGCTGAGCAGATACGGCTGGCCTTCGAGCTCGACTTTCTGCGCACTGAGAATGCCGTCGTGAATCTGCCCGTTGCTGGCGCGAAACTGCACCTCCATGCTGATCAATTCGCCCTTGGTGTTGGTCTTCTTCACCAGTTCGCCGCGTTGCTCCGGATGCACCCACAAACCCAGCTCCAGCGTGGTACGACCAATGGCGCTCTGCACCGGCCAGCCAAACAGGCTTTCAAAATACTGATTAGCCTCGCTGATCAGGCCGTCTTCCTGACGGGTCAGCAGGACCATGTTCGGGCACAGGTGAAAAAGTGTCGCGAAACGTTTCTCCGAGCTGCTCAGCGCCTGTTCGCGCTGACGCTGGTGGGTGATTTCACGAATCACCCCGATCATTCGGGGGCGGCCGTTTTTGTCCGGCAGCAGGCTGCCGCTGATCTCGAGCCAGTGCAGGCTGCCGTCAGGCCAGCGGATGCGGTGGTGCATCGCTTGTTCCAGAGGCGCGCCGGCGATCACCGCGTGGAAGGCGCGCACGGTTTTTGCGCGGTCTTCCGGCGGCAGCAAGTCAAGGTATTCAAGATCTTCTGGCAGCGGTTGCCGAGGATCGAAGCCGAACAATGCCTGCGTACCACGCGACCAACTGATCTGCCCGCGCTCGATGTCCCAGTACCAGGCGCCGAGCCGCGCGCCGTTGAGCGCCGCCAGCAATTGCGGCGCGCTTTCCCAGCTCTGCTCGGAATGACGCGGGTCAATCGCCTGAATACGCGGCATCGGCGGAATTCGGTCAACAGATTTCGGCATTGTGGACAGGCCTTGAGCTGATGGTGGCGTTAGGCACAGGGGTAGCGGCTCTATAGGAGTAGCACAAGTTGGCCTCAAGTCCCTGGCAGATCGATTTGTGCATCCAGCAACGCCATAAAGGCCCGTGCCGCGTTCGAGAGCGTCCGTTCAGTGTGCAGGATATAGCCTAGCTGGCGACTGAGCTGTATGCCCGGCAATACGATGCTTGCCACCTGCTCATCGAGCATGGTGCGTGGCAAAACGCTCCAGGCCAGACCAATCGACACCATCATCTTGATGGTTTCCAGGTAGTTGGTGCTCATGGCGATGTTCGGCGTCAGGCCCTGGGCCTCGAATAAACGTTGGACAATGTGGTGCGTGAAGGTGTTACCGCCGGGGAAAACTGCCGGATGACCGGCGATGTCCGCCAGACTGACGGCGCCGTTATTGATCAGCGAATGCTCCGGGGCGACCACGAAATCCAGTGGGTCATCCCAGACAGGCGTGGCCTTGACCAGCGTGTGAGGCTCCGGCGCGAGGGTGATGACCGCCAGTTCGGCGCGGCCATGGAGAATTTCTTCGTAGGCCACTTCCGAATCGAGGAACTGAATATCCAGCGCCACCTGTGGGTAACGGCGGGTGAATTCCCGCAAAAGCGGCGGCAAACGGTGCAAACCGATGTGGTGACTGGTGGCCAGGGTCAGGCGCCCGCTGACTTCACCGGTGAGGTTGGTCAGGGCGCGGCGGGTGTCATCCAGCACGTTGAGAATCTGATAAGCCCGCGGCAGCAGGGCGCGGCCAGCCTCGGTCAGGCCGACTTCGCGACCCAGCCGATCAAACAGGCGCACCTTCAATTGTTGCTCCAGCCCGGCGATGCGTTTGCTGATCGCCGGCTGCGTCAGGTGCAGCCGTTCGCCGGCGCCAGAGAAGCTGCCGGTCTCGGCAATCGCGATAAAAGCGTTGAGGTTGGCCAGATCCATGTTCGTATTCCAGTTGGTTATCCAAAGCATAAAAAATATGAATTTGAGTTATTTAATCTAACCCCATAGGATCGGCCTCACAAGCCAAAGGGTTATTGATAAGCCCAGGGCATAGAAACAAGCTGATGAGGAACCGTCTGATGGCCGGCAAAACGCTCTACGACAAGCTCTGGGATTCGCATTTGGTCAAACAGCGCGACGATGGCTCGGCGCTGATCTATATCGATCGTCACATCATTCACGAAGTGACCTCGCCGCAAGCCTTCGAAGGCCTGCGTCTGGCCGGGCGCAAGCCATGGCGCATCGATGCCAACATCGCGACCCCGGACCACAACGTACCGACGACCCCGGAGCGCAAGGGCGGCATCGAAGCCATTGCCGATCAGGTCTCGCGTTTGCAGGTTCAGACCCTTGATGACAACTGTGATGAGTACGGCATCGTCGAGTTCAAGATGAACGACGTGCGCCAAGGCATCGTCCACGTCATCAGCCCGGAGCAGGGTGCAACCTTGCCGGGCATGACCGTGGTCTGCGGCGACTCGCACACCTCGACCCACGGCGCGTTCGGCGCGTTGGCTCACGGTATCGGCACTTCCGAGGTCGAGCACGTGCTCGCCACCCAGTGCCTCGTTGCGAAGAAAATGAAAAACATGCTGGTGCGTGTCGAAGGGCAGTTGCCGTTCGGCGTGACCGCCAAGGACATCGTTCTTGCGGTGATCGGCAAGATCGGCACCGCCGGCGGTAACGGCCATGCCATCGAATTCGCTGGCAGCGCGATCCGCGACTTGTCTGTCGAAGGCCGCATGACCATCTGCAACATGTCTATCGAAGCCGGCGCCCGCGTCGGTCTGGTGGCTGCGGATCAGAAGACCGTCGACTACGTGAAGGGTCGTCCGTTTGCACCGAAAGGCGCCGAATGGGACATGGCTGTCGAAGCCTGGAAAGACCTGGTCTCCGACACAGACGCCAAATTCGACACCGTGGTTGAACTCGACGCTGCGCAGATCAAGCCGCAAGTCAGCTGGGGCACGTCCCCGGAAATGGTGTTGGCCGTTGATCAGAACGTGCCGGATCCAGCGAAAGAGATGGATCTGGTCAAGCGCGACTCGATCGTCCGCGCCTTGAAATACATGGGTTTGACCGCCAATCAGGCGATCACCGACATTCAGCTGGATCGCGTGTTCATCGGCTCCTGCACCAACTCGCGCATCGAAGACTTGCGCGCTGCGGCAGTGATTGCCAAGGGCCGCAAAGTCGCTTCGACCATCAAGCAGGCGATCGTGGTGCCGGGCTCGGGTCTGGTGAAGGCTCAGGCTGAGGCCGAAGGCCTGGACAAGATTTTCCTTGAAGCCGGTTTCGAATGGCGTGAGCCGGGTTGCTCGATGTGTCTGGCGATGAACCCGGACCGTTTGGAGTCCGGCGAGCATTGCGCCTCGACGTCCAACCGTAACTTCGAGGGCCGTCAGGGTGCCGGTGGCCGTACCCACCTCGTCAGCCCGGCCATGGCGGCGGCGGCAGCGGTGAACGGTCGGTTCATCGACGTTCGTGAATTGATTTAAAGGAGCGCAGCATGAAAGCTTTTACCCAGCACACTGGTCTTGTCGCGCCTTTGGATCGTGCCAACGTCGACACTGACCAGATCATTCCGAAACAGTTTTTGAAGTCGATCAAACGCACCGGTTTCGGCCCGAACCTGTTCGATGAGTGGCGTTACCTCGATGTCGGCCAGCCGTATCAGGACAACTCCAAGCGCCCGTTGAACAAGGATTTCGTCCTCAACGCCGAGCGTTATCAAGGCGCCAGCGTGCTGCTGGCCCGCGAGAACTTCGGCTGCGGCTCCAGCCGTGAGCACGCGCCATGGGCGCTGGAAGAGTACGGTTTCCGCAGCATCATCGCGCCGAGCTACGCCGACATCTTCTTCAACAACAGCTTCAAGAACGGCTTGCTGCCGATCATCTTGAGCGACGCTGAAGTCGATGAGTTGTTCAAGCAGGTTGAGGCCGAGCCGGGCTATCAATTGCAGGTCGATCTGCAAGCGCAGACCGTGACCCGCCCAGATGGCAAGGTGTACAACTTTGAGATCGATGCGTTCCGCAAGCACTGCCTGTTGAACGGTCTGGACGATATCGGCCTGACCTTGCAGGACGGCGATGCGATTGCGACGTTTGAGGCCAAGCATCGGGTTAGCCAGCCTTGGTTGTTCCGCGACGCTTGATTGATTCGAGATTGATGTAGTCAGGGCCGGACCCTTCGCTGGCAAGCCAGCTCCCACAGGGTGTTCACAAAACCTGTGGGAGCTGCGGTGCGACGATTCGACTTGCCAGCGATGAGGCCGGAACAGGCACCACAAGATCAAAGGGAAGTCCCCATGACCAGCACCGCCCAACACACTCAGGTAGTACAAAAGCAATTCGGTGAACAGGCCGCCGCCTACCTGAGCAGCGCCGTTCACGCGCAAGGCACCGAATTCGCATTGCTACAGGCTGAGCTGGCCGGGCAGGGCGAGGCGCGGGTGCTGGACTTGGGCTGCGGCGCCGGTCACGTCAGTTTCCACGTGGCACCGCTGGTCAGGGAAGTGGTCGCCTACGACCTGTCACAGCAAATGCTCGACGTGGTCGCCGCCGCTGCTGTTGATCGCGGTTTCACCAACATTGCCACGGTCAACGGCGCCGCCGAGCGCTTGCCGTTTGCCGATGGCGAGTTCGACTTCGTGTTCAGCCGTTATTCGGCGCATCACTGGAGCGATCTCGGCGTGGCGCTGCGCGAAGTGCGTCGGGTGCTGAAGCCGGGCGGTGTGGCGGCGTTCGTGGATGTGTTGTCACCGGGCAGTCCGTTGTTCGACACTTACCTGCAGAGCGTCGAAGTGCTGCGCGACACCAGCCATGTGCGCGATTATTCCGCCGCTGAGTGGCTGCGGCAGGTCAGCGAGGCCGGTTTGCACGTGCGCAGTACCACGCGTCAGCGTCTGCGTTTGGAGTACACAAGCTGGGTTGAACGCATGCGCACGCCTGAAGTGATGCGCGCGGCGATCCGCCAGTTGCAGCAGTCGATGGGCAACGAAGTGCGTGAATATTTTGAGATTGATGCCGACGGCTCGTTCAGTACCGATGTAATTGTACTGATGGCCGAGCGATAAGAATTTTTCCGGGCGTGCCGGTAAAGGCGCACCGACTGAAGACACGAGGAAAGCATGAGCAAGCAGATTCTGATTCTCCCAGGTGACGGTATTGGTCCGGAAATCATGGCCGAAGCGGTCAAGGTGCTGGAACTGGCCAACGACAAGTACAGCCTGGGTTTCGAGCTGAGCCATGACGTGATCGGTGGCGCCGCCATCGACAAGCACGGCGTGCCGCTGGCCGATGAAACCCTCGACCGCGCCCGCGCTGCTGACGCCGTGTTGCTGGGCGCCGTCGGTGGCCCGAAATGGGACACCATCGAGCGTGACATCCGCCCTGAGCGCGGCCTGCTGAAAATCCGTGCGCAACTGGGCCTGTTCGGCAACCTGCGTCCGGCGATCCTGTACCCGCAACTGGCCGACGCTTCGAGCCTGAAGCCGGAAATCGTCGCTGGCCTGGACATCCTCATCGTTCGCGAGCTGACCGGCGGCATCTACTTCGGCGCGCCACGCGGCACCCGTACCCTGGAAAACGGCGAGCGTCAGTCCTACGACACGCTGCCGTACAGCGAAAGCGAAATCCGCCGAATCGCCCGCGTCGGTTTCGACATGGCCATGGTTCGTGGCAAGAAGCTTTGCTCGGTGGATAAAGCCAACGTGCTGGCCTCCAGCCAACTGTGGCGTGAAGTGGTCGAGCAAGTGGCCAAGGATTACCCGGAAGTCGAACTGAGCCACATGTACGTCGACAACGCCGCCATGCAACTGGTGCGCGCACCGAAGCAGTTCGACGTGATCGTCACCGACAATATGTTCGGCGACATCCTGTCCGACGAAGCGTCGATGCTCACCGGCTCCATCGGCATGCTGCCGTCGGCCTCGCTGGACTCCAACAACAAGGGCATGTACGAGCCTTGCCACGGTTCCGCTCCGGACATCGCCGGCAAAGGCATTGCCAACCCGTTGGCGACCATTCTGTCGGTGTCGATGATGCTGCGTTACAGCTTCAATCTGCACGATGCAGCCGATGCCATTGAAAAAGCCGTTAGCGTTGTGCTCGATCAAGGGTTGCGCACTGGCGACATCTATTCGGCCGGTTGCAGCAAAGTCGGTACGCAGGAAATGGGCGACGCAGTAGTCGCCGCGCTGCGGAATCTGTAATCTCTCGGGCCCGCTGCGAAATTCAATACAAAGCAGCGGCCCACTTTTCAAGAAGGTGTAGTTGCGATGAAACGTGTAGGTCTGATCGGTTGGCGCGGGATGGTCGGTTCCGTGCTCATGCAGCGGATGCTGGAAGAGCAGGATTTCGATCTAATCGAGCCGGTGTTTTTCACCACGTCCAACGTCGGTGGCCAAGGCCCGTCCGTGGGCAAGGACATTGCTCCGCTCAAGGATGCTTACAGCATTGACGAGCTGAAGACCCTCGACGTGATTCTGACCTGCCAAGGTGGCGACTACACCAGCGAAGTGTTCCCCAAGCTGCGCGAAGCCGGCTGGCAGGGTTACTGGATCGACGCGGCCTCGAGCCTGCGCATGAACGATGATGCGGTGATCATTCTTGATCCGGTCAACCGCAAGGTCATCGATCAGCAGCTCGACGCGGGCACCAAGAACTACATCGGCGGCAACTGCACCGTCAGTCTGATGCTGATGGGCCTGGGTGGTCTGTTCGAGGCCGGACTGGTCGAGTGGATGAGCGCCATGACTTATCAGGCGGCCTCCGGTGCCGGCGCGCAGAACATGCGTGAACTGATCAAGCAAATGGGCGCGACCCACGCCGCTGTTGCCGATCAACTGGCCGACCCGGCCAGCGCGATCCTCGACATCGACCGTCGCGTGGCCGACGCCATGCGCAGCGAAGCCTACCCGACCGAAAACTTCGGCGTACCTTTGGCCGGCAGCCTGATCCCGTGGATCGACAAGGAACTGCCGAACGGCCAGAGCCGCGAAGAGTGGAAAGCTCAGGCCGAGACCAACAAGATCCTCGGTCGCTTCAAGAGCCCGATCCCGGTCGACGGCATCTGCGTGCGCATCGGCGCCATGCGTTGCCACAGCCAGGCGCTGACCATCAAGCTGAACAAAGACGTGCCGATCGCCGACATCGAAGGGCTGATCAGCCAGCACAACCCTTGGGTCAAACTGGTGCCGAACCAGCGCGAAATCAGCATGCAGGAGCTGAGCCCGACCAAGGTCACCGGCACCCTGAATGTTCCGGTGGGTCGTCTGCGCAAGCTGAACATGGGTTCGCAATTCGTCGGTGCCTTCACCGTCGGCGACCAACTGCTGTGGGGCGCGGCCGAACCGCTGCGTCGCATGCTGCGGATTTTGCTGGAGCGTTGATCGCTTGCAGCAATGAGAGAGCCCGTACCTTGTGAGAGGTGCGGGTTTTTTTATGCCTGAGGTTTCTCGGGTGTTTGTACCGGCCTCATCGCTGGCAAGCCAGCTCCCACAGTGTTCAGTGTTGTACACAAGATTCATGCACAACACAGAAACCTGTGGGAGCTGGCTTGCCAGCGATGAGGCCGGTTGAGGCGCCGCAAATCCCGGACAGAAATTGCCTGTGCGCCAGTCACCCGGTAAAGTGCCGCTCCCCCCGTTTCGCCAGAGGCTCGCACCATGACCCAGACCCTAGATATTGCCGTGATCGGCGCCACCGGTACTGTCGGCGAAACCCTCGTACAGATTCTCGAAGAACGCGACTTCCCGGTCGGCAACCTGCACCTGCTGGCGAGCAGCGAATCCGCCGGCAGCTCGGTGTTGTTCCGCAACAAGAACGTACGCGTTCGTGAAGTCGATGAGTTCGACTTCAGCAAGGTCAAACTGGTGTTCTTCGCCGCCGGCCCGGCGATTACCCTGAGCTACGCTGCCCGTGCCCATGCCGCCGGTTGCTCGCTGATCGACTTGTCCGGCGCCTTGCCGGCCGATCAGGCGCCGCAAATCGTGCCGGAAGCCAACGCCGAAGTGCTCGCCGGTTTGAAGGCGCCGTTCCAGGTCAGCAGCCCAAGCCCGTCGGCCACTTCGCTGGCAGTGGTGCTGGCGCCGCTGCTCGACCTGCTCGACCTGCAATATGTCAACGTCACCGCCAATCTGGCCGTTTCCGCTCAGGGTCGTGAAGCCGTGACCGAGCTGGCGCGACAGACCGCCGAGCTGCTGAACATGCGCCCGCTGGAACCGACCTTCTTTGATCGGCAGATGGCCTTCAACCTGCTGGCGCAGGTCGGAACGCCCGACGCACAGGGCCATACGCTGCTGGAAAAACGCCTGGTACGCGAGCTGCGCCAGGTGCTGGCCAAGCCTTTATTAAAGATTTCCCCAACTTGCGTTCAAGCCCCGGTGTTTTTTGGCGATAGCTTTAGCGTGACCTTGCAGTCAACGTCGGCTGTCGATCTGGTAAAGGTCAACGCCGCACTCGAAGACGCGGCCGGTATCGAGCTGGTCGAAGCCGGTGATTACCCGACCGCAGTCGGTGACGCGGTAGGGCAGGACGTTGTCTATGTCGGTCGCGTGCGCAGTGGCGTCGACGACCCGGCGGAACTTAATCTGTGGCTGACGTCAGATAACGTACGCAAGGGCGCGGCCCTTAACGCTGTGCAGGTGGCTGAGTTGTTGATAAAAGACCTGCTGTAAAAGATACTTGGCAACAATTTGTCGACTGATTCTAGGTGAGCGCTATGCTTGCCCAGATTGCTTGATAACGTGTCACCCTCCGGGACATTCCGGGGCATCAAAGAAATGATCGCGCGCGACATCTGTCGTCGTCGCGCGCAATGCCTTACGGCAGCGACAATCAATATCTTCTCGCTGGCCGAGGAACGTTCAAACAAAGGATGAGGCTATGGTTCAAGTTCGCAAACTGGTGTTAGCAATAGCGGCCGCCTCGGCGCTGTCCTCCGGTATGGCGCATGCCCTCGGGCTCGGGGAGCTGACCCTGAAGTCGACCCTGAACCAGCCGCTGGTGGCTGAAATCGAGCTGCTCGACGTCAAGGATCTCACCGCTGCCGAAGTGGTGCCGAGCCTGGCGTCCCCTGAAGATTTTGCCAAGGCCGGCGTCGATCGCCAGGCCTTCCTCAACGATCTGACCTTTACCCCGGTGCTCAACGCCAGCGGCAAAAGCGTACTGCGCGTGACGTCGAGCAAGCCGTTGTCGGAGCCGATGGTGAAATTCCTCGTGCAGGTGATGTGGCCGAACGGCCGTCTGCTGCGCGACTACAGCGTGCTGCTCGATCCCTCGAAGTTCTCGCCACAGACCGCTGATGCCGCTGCACAACCGGCGCCGTCGCAGACCATTACCGCACCCACCACTGGCGCTACGCACCCGACGCAATACACCACCACACCGCGCGACACTTTGTGGGAAATCGCCGCGAAGGCGCGCAATGGTGGCTCGGTGCAGCAGACCATGCTGGCTATTCAGGCACTGAATCCGGATGCGTTCATTGGCGGTAACATCAACCGTCTGAAAACCGGTCAGGTGCTACGTCTGCCGGATTCGGTGCAAAGCACTGCATTGCCGCAGTCGAAAGCGATTGCCGAGGTCGCGGCGCAGAACGAAGCCTGGCGCACGGGCCGTCGCTATGTGGCCAAGCCCGGCACCGGTCAGCAGCAGCTCGATGCGACCAACCGTGGTCGCGGCAATACCGCTGGCGCACAGAACGCCCAGGACAATCTGAGCCTGGTCTCCGCCGAAAGTGCCAAGGCGCGCGGCAAAGGCCCGGCAGGTGACGCCCAAGCCTTGAGCAACAAGCTTGCGGTCACTCAGGAAAACCTCGACACGACCCGTCGTGACAACGAGGAACTGAAAAGCCGCATGTCCGATCTGCAAAGTCAGATGGACAAGCTGCAAAAACTCATCGAGCTGAAGAACAATCAACTCGCGAAACTGCAGGCCGAAGGCGCGGGCGCTGCGCCGGCCGCGAACGGCGCAGTCGCACCAGTTCCGGCGATCACGGCAGAGCTGGCTGCCACACCGCCGGCTACTCCTGCAGAAGCAGCGCCGACGCCAGAGTCTGCCATTGCGCCGCCTGCCGAAACGCCGGTTGAGCCTGTGGTCGAGCCGGTTGTCGAAACCAAGCCTGCCGCCGATGATGAAAAGACCTTCAACGAGCTGCTGACCAACCCGATCCTGCTGGGTCTGATCGGTGGTGGCGCCGTCGTTCTGTTGCTTCTGCTGTTGCTGCTGGCGCGTCGCCGCAAAGCCCAGCAGGAAGCCGAGAAACATCTGCGCATGGCCCGAGCCCTGTCTGAGGAACAAGAGTTCTCCGCCGAGCAGGATCTGCCGGAAAGCAGCTTCGAAGGTCTGGAAACTCCGGCGGCGAGCGTCAAACTCAACACCCCGGCGCCTGCTCCTGCTCCAGTCGTGGCTCCGGTAGTGGCGCCGATCGTAATGGCCGAGCCGATCGCCGCGCCGCTGGTGGCGCCGGCCGCCGAGCGTTCCGATGACGTACTCGACAAGGCTCAGTCGCACATCAGTGCCGGTCGCCTGAATCAGGCTGCCGCGCTGCTGGAAGAGGGCGTCAGCCTGGAGCCGCAGCGCAGTGATCTGCGGCTGAAACTGATGGAAGTCTACGGTCTGCAGGGCGATCGCGATGCGTTCGTCGGTCAGGAGCGTCAACTGGTGGCCAATGGCGACAACTTCGCCAAGGTCGAAGAACTGAAGAGCCGCTTCCCGGCCATGGCGGTGGTGGCTGCTGCGGGTCTGGCGGCGGCTGCCGTGGCTGCCGAGCTGGACGCGCAATACGTCAAGGATCTGCTGCTGGATGAGCCTGAAGCACCTGCGCCGGCACCAGCGGACGACGATCTGGACAGCGCGTTTGATCTGAGCCTGGACGATCTCGACAACATCACGCCGGTAGAGCCTGCGCCAGTGGTTGAGCCTGAAGTCCCGGTCGAGCTGGACGAATTTCCGTCTGACGACGATCTGAGCTTTGAATCGGTGCTGCAACAGCAGACCGAGATCAAAGAAAACCTGGACGACCTGTCGGACTTCGACCTGGATATGGACTTGGGTGCCGAGCCGGCGCCTGCGGTTGATCTGGCGGACGACGATTTCCTGCTGGATCTGGACGAAGGCGTGAAGGATCTGCCGCCGGTTGAGGCGCCGGTGGTGGCTGACGTGCCACAGGATGATCTGGAGCTGCCGGCCGATTTCGATCTGTCGCTGGCCGACGAAATGGACAGCAATCCAGCGGCTGAGCCGGATGCGTTCGCGGCCGAGCTGGATGACGTCAACGCCGAGCTGGATCGTCTGTCGCAGAGCATTGCCGAGCCGACCTTCACCGAAGCCGATGCGGCAATCGGGGGTGATCTGGGTGAAGACGATTTCGACTTCCTTGCTGGCACTGATGAAGCCGCGACCAAGCTTGATCTGGCGCAGGCCTACATCGACATGGGTGACAGCGATGGTGCGCGCGACATCCTCAACGAAGTATTGACCGAGGGTGACGAGAAGCAGCGTGGCGAGGCCAAGGACATGCTCTCGAGCTTGTAGTAAGTCCAGCGGTAAATGAAAACGGCAGCCCATTTAGGCTGCCGTTTTTGTTTGTCTTTTTTGAATCAAAAGATCGCAGCCTT